>JALCLH010000008.1 GCA_022647765.1 Acidipropionibacterium sp. | reverse complement strand
GGCAGCCTCGGCAATCCGAGCCGTAGAAGTCACGAAGCCCACTTCGGGCCTTGTCAGGTGCAGAGCGAGGATGACGGCCTGGGCCGCAACACTCGGGACCCTCACCTGCACACCCCCGAAGCTCGTCGGTTCGGTGCGTCTAGACAACGACTCGAAGGCCCGTGCCGCCGTCAAGGCGCACCCCGGAAAATAACGGTGCACGTCGATCTCGCACCCCCATGTACGAGGTGGCCGAAGCGTTGTCGTGTGGTTGACCGCAGTGCCCTCCCAAGGATCAGGGGCGATCCTCCAGCCCCAAGGCGCCATCGCTCGTGCCAATGCCGGAATGCCGCCAGGCTCAATCCATACGTCAACATCCCCCGAGTGCTGGCGGGTGCGCAGTCCTTGGCGATATTCAACCGGTCCCTTGATGAAGATGGCACGGAGCCCCTCCTGAGAGGCTATCTGAGCGACAAGCGCATAGACCAGCTCATGGGAGAACGACATGAGCCACGGAGTGGGGACCGTCATCAGGCGGTTCGGATGATCGCGGTTCTCGGAGGCGATGCCGTAGTCGGCGAACGTCCACAGCAACGTCTGCTCGTCGTCGGTGAGCTCCTCGTCGTCAACAGTGCCCTCCACCAACCGACGCCACAGCTCGGCCACCGGCCCCTTGATCACCGCCGGCTGAGCCGGCTTCACAGGAATGATCGCCGTCTCGGCGTCAGACTCGCCGACATTGAAGCCTCGCAGGTCGACCGCGCCCAAACCGACAGCATTCCAAGAGGTCACGCCGTGAGTATCACACTGCGCCGGTCGAGGCTCAATCTGAGCATATGCCCACATGCCACAAACAATACCGAACACGACTTGCATCCCACCGAATCCGCCATATGGACACCCTTGGGTCAGAACCGAGTGGTGCCATGAACGAGAGTCTTCATCGGCGGGGACGCTCAGCATCTCGCCTTTGCAGACTGAAGGAGTCACTCATGACTGATCCCAAAGAGGCACTCACCCACGACATGAAGCGCCGCAGCGTCCTCAAGGCCGCTGCCTGGACCGCTCCTGTCGTCGCCGCCGCTACCGTGGTCCCGCTGGCCGCCGCGACGACCACTCCTCCGCCGCCGGCCGGTGGCAACACTAGCACGCCGAACTTCGGTGCCAAGCGGGGCGTGCAGATCAACTTGGTGGACGAGAGCTTCGTTCCGACGGCTTTCCCCGCTGGTGCCTCGATCGAGCTCACCGTTACGGGGTCTGGCTCCATCAGCGGGCTCACGGTATCCGGAGGTACCTTCTCCGGCGGGACCCCCGATCCCCTTACTGCTGGTACGTACACCATTACGCCGACCGCGGGTGGCACTTACATCAATATCATTGCCACCACGATTACGGGCTCCACCAGCTACCAGTCGGTCATCTCTGGTCCGACTTTCGAAACTGTCACCACGGGGACCGCGACGCTCGCCCAGTAGCGCGACCGCAAACGCCCGCTCATAGCCAGGTGGGGGCACGACCTTCGGGTTGTGCCCCCACCTGTGTTCTACGACTCTTCATGCGGCACCCACGACTACCGCACCACGCCCATCCGGCTCACCGGCCACAACACCGCTGACGCCTTGCCGACGATCCCATCCCTGGTTGCCCATCGCCAGCAGTCCTCGGACGGCGTCGCCTCCGAGGACCGGCACCGGTAGGCGGAGTCCGAGGAATCGGTCCGATTGTCCCCAAGCATCAGGTACGAATCTTTCGGCACGGCCACCGGGCCGAAGCAGCGCAACGACCGCGGCGTCGTCGAGCAGTCGAGCTTGCCCGGCGTGTACGGGAAGTTCGATCCCAGATAGGGCTCGCTGAGCGGCGTCCCGTCCACGACCACCGCACCCCCGACTGAACAGCACGAAGCCGTCTGACCCCCACTCGCGATGATCCGCTTCACCAGAGTGTGGGAGCCCAGTGGGCCCGAACCCGGTCCAGCCCCCACACCTCCTTGATCACCGACTTGATCGACCGCTGCTGCTGCGCTGCCACAGACCCGTCCCAGGCCTGTCCCGCATCGAAGACGACGACGTCGCCATCCCTCGGCTGGCTGAAGCGATAGGCCAGCCGGTTCACCAGTACCCGATCGCCGGGTTGCAGCGTCTCCTCCATCGACGCCGACGGCACCGCATAGGGCTTTGCAATAAAAGTCAGGATCAGCCCAATGACGACCACGGCGAGAATCAACTGCCCCCAGAAGGAACCCAGCCAGCGGCGCCATAGCGATGGTTCCGCGCGTTCTTCTCCATCGGACATGGCGATCATGCTATCCGCACAGCATCCAGCGCCCCGGACGCCCGCAAGCCGCGCTGGGAAGCGTGTGCTGTTGCTAGTATCCGCCGTGTGTCGCTGTCCACATCCTCCGCGCCCAGCTCCGCACCGGCGTCGACCCTCGTGTTGACAGGCGTTGGCACTCAGGTCGCAGTGCGAGTCGGTGGCTCGCGATCGGCAGAGTTCACCTCAATCCTGACCGAGGCGTGGCATCGCTGCGTGACGCCGGATGCGGCCATTCCTGAAGGCTGCGTGACCGTCGCCGTGAGCCTCCGCGGCCCCGAGGAGCACCCCGAGCCCGGCCTGGATGCGACGTCGGAGAACGTCGACGCTCTCATGACAGCCACTACTCAGGCGATCACCCATGCCCTCATCGGCACGCAAGCGGGCCGGCTGCTGATGTTCCACGCGGGTGCGGTGGCTCATCCCACCACCAACCGCACTGTCATCTACGTCGCCGCCGGCGGCACCGGCAAGACCACCCTTTCCCGGTTTCTGGGGACCCGGTACCGATATCTCACCGACGAGACGGTGGCGGTCGACGCCGAGCATCGAGCCCTTCCCTATCCCAAGCCGTTGTCCATCCGAGAGCCCGGGAAGCCTTACAAGACGGAGACGCCGCCTCATGAGCTCGACCTTCTTCCGCCGGCCGGGCCAGCCCCGGTCGCACGCATACTTCTTCTGAATCGCTCAGACTCGAATCCCGATCAGCCCGAAATCGAACCGATGGATCTCTTCGACGCTGTGATGGCCCTCGTACCCCAGACATCGGCGTTGTCCAAGATGGATGCCGGGCTCCATCAGCTGGCCGATCTCATCGACGCCACCGGGCCGATCCTCAAGGCCCAGTACCGGGAGGCCGAGTCGCTCCTCCCCGCGATCGCCGGACTGATCGGAGAGCCCGCATGAGAGTGCGCCTTGAGCAGCCTCGCGACATGCTCGTCCGTGAAGGCACTTCGTTGCTGCTCTACCCCGACGAGCTCATCCAGCTGTCCAGCATCGGCACCGCCATCGTCGAACTCACCGCCGAGGCCATCTCGGTCAAGGATCTGGCATCCGCACTCGAGCGGCGATTCGGACGGCCCGAGGGCGGCTCGACGAAGGCTGCGACCCGATCGGTTGTCGACCAACTGATCGAACGCGGCGTCCTGGAAGTCGTGGACAGCTGAGTGCCATCGACCAACGCACTGAATCACGGCGTCTGGGCTTGTGAGCGACGAATCTCGCAGGTGGTGCCTCGCCCCACAGGAGACATCGACTAGCATGCCTCACATTGAGCCACCCAGAGGTTTCCGGGTGCCTTCTCGCTAGGGAGTCCCACGAATATGCCGAACTACACGCCCGAATCAGGTGCAAGGCCGCAGCGCGCAGCTGAGGATGACGAACATCTGGACCTGTTCGGCGACGGCGGGGAGCCCCAGCCGACGGCGCCCGCCGCAGCGGCCTCCCCTGCAGCCCGTCGCGGGAAGAAACGCAAGTGGCCGAAGATCTTCCTGGCGGTTCTGCTCGTCGTGGTGCTGCTGGTGGTGGGAGTGCTCTTCTATTACTTCCGGAGCCTCAGTAGCGCGCTCCAGAACGTCCATCGCGATCCCGGTCTGATGCCCGACGGGGCGAGCGTCGCCCCGATTGAGCCGGGCAAGCCGATCAACTTCGTCCTCATGGGCACCGACGGCCGACCCGGTCTGGCAGGCTCGCGCTCCGACTCCCTCATGGTGGCGCAACTGTCGGGGGACCGGCAGCACCTGTATCTGGTGACTTTCCTGCGAGACATGTGGGTGACGATTCCGGCCAACAAGGTGGTCTCCCATGACTCGAAGGCGAAGATCAACGCCGCCTACTCCTGGGGCGGGCCGGCGCTGACCATCAAGACCCTGGAGAACATCACCGGAGTGAAGATGGACCATGCCGTGATCATCGACTTCCCGGGATTCATCAAGCTCACCGACGAACTCGGCGGCGTCACCGTCAACAACCCTCAGGCCGGGACGATGGACGGCGAGCACTTCCCCCAGGGCAAGCAGACCTTGAACGGCGAACAGGCCTTGAAGTACGTGCGTGAGCGCAAAGACCTCGCCAATGGCGACCTGGACCGCGCTGCACGGCAACGCGCAGTGATCACCACCCTTATCGAGAAGTCGATGAGCGGCGACGTCATCACCAACCCCAAAAAGTTCAACGACGTCCTCAAGGTCTACGCCGACAACACGACGGTCGACTCCGGGCTGACGCCGAGCACGATCCGGAAGATCGCCACCAGCCTGAAGTTCAAGAACGGCACAAGCATCGTTCCGGTCCAGGCACCCATCTCCGGGTTCGGCAAGTCGAAGGACGGGCAGGCCTACGACATCGTCGACGAAGCGGGCCTGAAGGAGCTCTCCGACGCCCTCAAGAACGACCGGATGGCCGACTACGTCGCCAACCACCCCCAGTGACCGGAGTTCTCGCAGCAGCTGATCGCTGAGCGTGTGGACGGGTCACCGAGGGTCGCCGGGACATGATCGCCATGACCTCTCAAGCGAGACGAATGGGAGTCTCGGCAAGGTTTCGGCTAGGGTGACACTGTCCACATGACTTGGCGCGCGCACGAAGGGTCCACACCCAGGTTGCTCGTGGGAGAGGGCGGTAGTGTCTCAGAAATCGCTGACGGAGCCATTGTCTGTCATGCGCAACGTCGGAGTTGCGGACCAAGTCTTCTCCGTTGGAACCACGGCCTCAACCCTTCAGCATCTACCAGCTCCGAAGTCGAGCAACAGGTTCAACGTCGCGCTGCTATTCGCCGCCGACTTTCTGGCACTCGCGATCGCCTCGATGTCGGCGCTCCTCATCCGCGCTTACGCGCAGTTTGGCGGAGTAGCATGGGGTCATGCTGGAGCCGCGCGCTGGGGGCGATTACCCACGTTCGCTGGGTGAGTTTCGGGCGTGGTTCTCGCGGGATTCGGCGTGCCTGGACTACCTGGAGTGGCTGCGGTGGCCGTCGGGGTTCGTGTGCCCGAGGTGCGCTCATCCGGGCGGGTGGCGTCTGAGTGATGGCCGGTTCGAGTGCGCGGGCTGTTCCCGGCGCTGCTCGGTGACGGCGGGCACGATCTTCGACAAGACACGCACACCGTTGACAGTGTGGTTCGAGGCGTGCTGGATGTTCACCACGAGCAAGGACGGGGTCTCGGCGCAGAGCCTGCAGCGGACGCTGGAGATCGGCTCGTACCACACGGCATGGGAGATGCTCCACCGGCTCCGGTCTGTGCTCGTGCGCCCAGGACGGGAGCGCCTCTCGGGCAGGGTCGAGGTCGATGAGACGTACTTCGGCGGCGTCGAGGCCGGGCTCACGGGCGGCCGGGCGAAAGGGAAGAAGGTCCTCACCGCTGTCGCGGTGGAAGCCGACCCCGTCCGCGGGTTCGGCCGGTGCCGACTCGCACCGATACCCGACGCGTCAACGGCCACGCTGCGCGAGTTCATCACCGCGAACATCGCACCAGGGGCCACGATCGTCACCGACGGGTGGAACGCGTATCCTGGCGCGACCGAGGGCTACGTCCACGAGCCACGGAACCAGTCAGCGGCGAAAGCCCGCGGTGAAGATCCCGGGGCGCTGCTCCCCGGCGTTCACCGCGTCGCCTCGCTCGCCAAGCGCTGGATACTCGGCACGCACCAGGGATCGGTCGGTGACAGCCACCTCGCCGCCTACCTGAACGAGTTCGCGTTCCGGTTCAACCGACGGCGCTCACGCAGCCGAGGCATGCTGTTCTACAGGCTTCTGGAACTCGCCGTCGCGCACGCCCCGGTCCGGCACGATGACCTTGTCGCCGACCCGCACCCCACCGGACGGCAGTCCATCACACGAGGAGCCGGACACCCGCCCTCGATCGACCGACCCCACCCCGACCGCCCCTGGCGACAGACCCCGCGCTAATCCACTCCACCAAACTGCATACCCCTAATGCGCCATTCGACCTGTTCCATGATGACGCGCGCGTCACCGAGACCCAGGTACCGGTCACGCTGATGATCGTGCCGATATGGCTCATTCTCATTGCGGCCTTCGGGGGCTACCAGCGCAAGCAGCTGGGGTCGGGCACCGCGGAGTACCGTCGCGTGCTCAACGCATCTCTGCTCACCGCCGGCCTGCTGGGCATCTCGGCCTATCTGCTGCAGTACCCGATGTCCCGGGCCTACTACTTCATCCTGTTCGTCATCGGGGTTCCCCTGGTGCTCATCGAGCGGTACGCCATGCGCCGCTTCCTCCACTGGTCCCGTCGGCACGGCCGGTACTCCAAGAGGGTGCTCATCGCCGGGGACTGCCTGCACATCAGCGATCTGGTGACGATTCTGGACCGCGAGCCCTGGTTGGGGTTCGATATCGTCGGCCTGCTCACCACCGAGGCGAGGGCCTGCGCGGTGAACCTGAACGTCCCGGTGGTCGGCACCCCCGAGCGCGTGCTCGACGCGGTGCATGCGGCCCGCGCCGACACCGTCATCTTCGCTGAAGGGGCGTACTCCCGAGGCCGCGATTTCAACCGGATGGCCCGCCAACTCGAGGATGAGAAGGCCGAACTCGTCGTCGTGCCGACCCTCACCGATGTCTCCACCACCCGGATGGCCGTGCGCCCGGTGGCCGGAATCCCCTTGGTCTACATCGACAAGCCGCAAGCCAAGCGGGCCACCACTTGGCTGAAGCGCTCCTTCGACATCGTCGGTTCGCTGCTGCTCATCATCGCCACCTCACCGTTCGTGCTGGCTGCCGCGGTGGCCATCAAGCTGGACGACGGCGGCCCGGTGCTGTTCCGGCAGGACCGAGTGGGAATGAAGGGCAAGAGCTTCAAGTGCTTCAAGCTGCGCAGCATGGTGGTCGACGCCGAAGCGATCAAGGCGCAGATGCTGATGGACCGCAACGAGTCCGACGGCGTCCTGTTCAAGATGAAGGACGACCCGCGCGTCACCCGGGTGGGCCGCTTCACCCGCAAGTACTCGATCGACGAGTTGCCCCAGTTCATCAACGTGCTGCGCGGCGACATGAGCCTGGTCGGCCCACGCCCGGCTCTGGCGAAGGAGGTGGCGGAGTACAAGACCCACGTCCTTCGCCGCCTCGACGTTCGCCCGGGCGTCACCGGCCTGTGGCAGGTGTCCGGTCGCTCCGATCTGTCCTGGGACGATACGGTTCGCCTGGACCTGTACTACGTCGACAACTGGTCGATGATCCAGGACATCACGATCCTGCTGCGCACGGTCAAGGCGATCTTCAGCTCGTCCGGTGCGTACTGACGCCACCGCATCATCCATTCGTACTGACAAATATTCGCATTGACAAAGGCAAAGTGATCACGACGACCACCAAGGTTCTCATCACCGGCGGAGCCGGTTTCATCGGACGACATGTGGCGCTCGGCGCACCGGATGATTGGACGATGACGGCCATCGACATTCTGCACCCTCAAGTGCACGCGGACGTTGACGCCGACCGGGCCCGATTCCCCGGACGAGTCATTGAGGAAGATGTGAGCACACCGTCCACATGGGACGGCCTGGAGCGCCCCGATCTGGTGATTCATCTGGCGGCCGAGACCGGCACCGCCCAGTCCATGTATGAGACCGATCGGTACACCCGGGTCAACGTCGAGGGCACCCGGCTGGCGGTCCAGGCCGCGCGTCACTGGGGAGTGCCGATCATCGCCACCAGCTCCCGGGCCGTCTACGGCGGAGGGCGCTGGCGTCTTCCGGACGGATCGGTGGAGTTCGGCGTGCCCAGTGATCCTGCCGCGATCCCCGAGAACTCCCGCGAGACCGACGACCACGCCCCGGTCTCGGTGTACGGGCAGACCAAGTCCCAGGCGGAGGAGATTCTCACCGAGGCGTCCGCGGAGATCCCGGTGACGATCTTCCGTCCTCAGAATGTCATCGGCCCCGGGCAGGCCCTGCACAACCCGTACACCGGCGTGCTGGCCGCATGGCTGGCCATGCTCAAGGAGCACCGCCCAATCACGGTCTACGGCGACGGTTCGCAGACCCGCGACTTCATCCACGTCGACGACCTGGCGGCCATGATCCGGTGGGCGGCACAGAACCCGTCCGAGCTCGGCCACCCCCGTGTTCTCAACGCCGGGTCCGGGGTGCGAACCACTCTGGTGGAGCTGGCGCAGTACTGCATCGACGGGTCGCCTGTCGATGAGGATCCGGGCATCACCCATGTCGATATCACCCGCGCCGGCGATATCGATCACGCCTGCGCCGACATGTCTCTGGCCCGCCGACTGGGCGCACCGATGCCACGCTGGTCAACCGCAGACGCCGTGGCGGACTTCATCGTCGACGGCTGGGACCAGCCCGGGGCCAAGGCTTCCGCTTGGGACGATGCTCTCGACGAGCTCGCCGAACACGGCATGACCGGTCACAATGCCGATTCCGGAGCGACCGCATGACGCGGACTCTCGCCGTCATCCCGGCTCGCGGAGGCTCCAAGGGCATCCACCGCAAGAATCTCAAGCCGCTGGCCGGAAAGCCGCTGCTGGTGTGGACCATCGAGCAGGCGCTGGCCACGCCCGGTCTGGACGTCTGCGTCTCCACCGAGGACGCCGAGATCGCCGAGGTGTCCCGCGCCGCCGGGGCCCGGGTCATTGAGCGCCCAGATGAGCTGGCCCAGGACACCACTGCCACCGAACCGGTGGTCGAGCACGCCATCGGCGTGCTGGCCGACGAGGGCGCCCGCCCCGACCAGGTGATGCTGCTGCAGGCCACCTCACCGGTGCGGCTGCCCGGCACCATGGCCCGCGCTCTCGCCGAGTTCGCGACATCGGGGGCCGACTCCATGGTTGGCGTCGTCCCCGAGCCGATCTTCATCTGGCAGAAGGAGCCGCAGGTCCGCGCCCTCTACCCCTTCCAGAACCGCCCGCGCCGCCAGGAGATGACCCCCGACCAGCTGCGCTACCGCGAGACCGGGTCGCTGTATGTGACCCGCACCGAAATCTATGAGCAGGCCCACAATCGCCTCGGCGGGCGGATCGAACTGTTCGTCATGGACCCGGTCGAAGGCACCGATATCGACGCGCCGCGGGATTTCGATCAGGCCGCCGCCATTCTTCATCAGATTATCTCCCAGGAGCACCCCACCGCATGATCATCAATCGCCAGACTGCTGCCTTCACCGTTTTCTCCGGCGATTCGATGCTCGCTGCACTCACCAAGATCAACAACAATCAGCAGGGCATCGTGTTCTGCGTCGATGAGCACGGCCTGCTCGCCGGATCCTTCTCCGACGGCGACTTCCGCCGCTGGGTCACCTCCACCCCACACATCGACACCACGGCCGCGGTCATCGAGGCCGCCAACACGACCCCGGTGAAGGCCACGCTGGGCACCGCCACCTCCACCCTGACAAGCCTGTTCAGGCCCGGCATCGAAATCGTCCCGCTGGTCGACGAGCGCGGCCACCTGGCCGCGGTGGCCAGCCAGGGCGCCACCGGCATGACGATCGGGCGCCATGAGATCGGGGCGGATCATCCGGCCCTGCTCATCGCCGAGATCGGCAACAACCACCAGGGCGATGTCACTCTGGCCAAGCATCTTGTCGATCTGGCCAAGGAGGCCGGAGCCGACGCCGTCAAGTTCCAGCTGCGTGATCTGGACGCCCTGTATCGCCAATCAGGCGGCGGTACAGCCGGGGAGGATCTGGGCGCCCAGTACACCCTCAATCTGCTGGCGAAGTTCTCGCTGAACCCCGATCAGATGATCGAGGTGCTCGACCACTGCAAGGCCGTCGACATCGACGCCTTCGCCACCCCCTGGGATCTTCCCTCCCTGAAGGTCCTGGCCGATTACGGCGTCCCCGCCCTCAAGATCGCCTCGGCCGACATGACCAACCACACCCTGCTGCGCGCCGCGGCCGCCGAGCACCTGCCGATGCTGGTCTCCACCGGAATGTCCACCGAGGACGAGATCCTCGGCTCGGTCGAGGTACTGCGCCGCTCCGGAGCCCAGTTCGCCCTGCTGCAATGCCAGTCGACCTATCCGGCGCCCTTCAAGGACATCAACCTGCGCTACATGGACCGGCTCGCCGAACTCGGCAACTGCCCGGTCGGCTATTCGGGCCACGAGCGCGGCTACCACGTGCCGATCGCCGCGGTGGCCCGCGGCGCCGACATCATCGAGAAGCACTTCACCATCGACAAGACCCTTGAGGGCAATGACCATCAGGTCTCCCTGCTCCCCGAGGAGTTCACCGAGATGGTGACCCGCATCCGCGAGGTCGAGACCGCCCTGGGCACCGACCAGGCCCGCGCCGTCTCCACCGGCGAGATGATGAACCGCGCCAACCTGGCCAAGTCCCTGGTCACCACCCGCGATCTGGCCGCCGGCGAGCTCATCACCCGCGACGCCGTGACCGTGAAGTCTCCGGGACGCGGCCTCCAGCCCAATCACCTCGAGGAGCTGATCGGGCGCACCGTTCACCGGGCGATCCCGGCCGGGGACTTCTTCTACGACACCGATCTCACCGACGCCGTCGCCCATGGCCGCCATTACACCTTCCGCCGCCCGTGGGGGCTTCCGGTGCGCTACCACGACGCCCGCAAGCTGCTGGATAATTCCGACACCAACCCGGACTTCCTGGAATTCCACCTGTCCTACAAGGACGTGGAGATGGGTGCCGAGGAGATCGCCACGTCCTTCGACAATCACAAGTTCGACGGCATGGCCTACACGGTGCACTGCCCCGACCTGTACGCGGGCGACTTCATCATCAACCTCGCCTCGCCCGACCAGGACGTCTGGGAGCGCTCCATCGTCGAGGTCCAGAAGGTCATCCAGATCGCCCGTGACCTCGCCCCCTGGTTCGACGCCGATCAGCCGCCGGTGGTGATCTGCACGATGGGCGGGTTCACCGCCGACGCCTTCGTCGATGCCTCCGAGCGGCCCGCGATGTACGCCCGGATCGCCCAGGCCCTGGAGCGCATCGACGAGGGCGGCGTCCGGCTCACCTCCCAGACCCTGCCCCCCTACCCGTGGCTGATGGGCGGCCAGCAGTACCACAATCTGTTCATGGGCCTGGATGACACCGTCGACTTCTGCCAGCAGTACGGCCGGCGTCTCACCTTCGACCTGTCGCACTCCAAACTGGCGTCGAATTTCAACCGGATTCCGTTCAGCGAGTACGTTGAGAAACTGGCCCCCCTGTCGGAGCACCTGCACATCGTCGACGCCGAAGGGGTCGACGGCGAGGGGCCGCAGATCGGCGAGGGCGAGATCGACTGGCCAGTGACTGCCGGGCAGCTTGACCGGTTGGCCCCCGGGGTGAGCTTCATCCCGGAGATCTGGCAGGGTCATGTCAATAACGGCGAAGGGTTCTGGACAGCCCTGGAGAGACTGGAGAACTGGTTCTGAGATGACTCGCCCACAATCTGACAGCCCGCAGACCCCCACCATCGATATTCCCTCCGCCGACTCGAAACCCACAACTCTGTGGGTGGTTCCGGTGTCGAACCTCGCCGGAGTCGCCAGGCACGTGATCGACGTCGCCCGGGTGGGCCTGCCCGGCTGGCGGCTGGTGGTCACCGCCCCCGAAGGCCCGCTACTGGACCAGCTGAGGGAACTGGGAACACCGGTGATCCCCCTGCCGCTGGAGTTCGGCACCGGAATCGCGGTGCGATCATTGCGCGCCACCGTGCAACGCCTACGCCCGCAGATCGTGCACTCTCACCTGGCCAAGGCCGACTTCCTGGCCGCAATGGCCACGACCGGACTGCCGGTGAAGCTCATCTCCACCGAGCACCACATCTCACCCGACCGCTACATGTTCCACCCGAACCACGCCGAGGCGCGCCTCATGGAGACCGCCCATCGCCTGCGGCTGACCCGGTTCTCCCGGGTCATCGCGGTCAGCGCCTCCACCAAGCGCGACATGATGGCCCGATGGAAGTCCCGCACACCGATCACCGTGATCCTCAACGGCGTCGACCGCCCCGATCCCGCCCCGGCACGCGAACCCGGCCTGCGGTTCCTATCGCTGACCCGACTGTCGGCCGAGAAGAATGTCGACATGTCGCTGCGGGCCTTCGCACTCATCGTCGCCAAGCACCCCGACGCCCGGCTCACGGTGGCCGGACAAGGCCCGGAGCGCCCGCGTCTGAGGATTCTGGCCGGACGCCTGGGTATCCTCGACTCGGTCGACTTCCCGGGTTTCGTCGACGCCGACGAGGCGATGGCCAGCCACGACGTCATCCTCCAGCCCTCACGCTCCGACAACTGCTCCTACACGCTGCTGGACGCCGCGGCCCAGGGCATGGGTGTGGCGGCCAGCCCGATCGGCGGCAACCCGGAGATCCTGCCGATGCGCTGCATCGCCGCACTCGACGACGACGCCGGCTTCGCCCGGGTCGCCATCGAGCAGGGTCTCGACCTCTCAGCGCGTCCGGTCCTTGGACCCCAGGTGCCGACCGTTGCCCAGGTGACGGGGCGGATCGTCGGTGAATACGAGGCGGCACTGGGGAGTGAGACCGCCACGTGTAGCACCCTCGGGGATACCGATGCCACCGATACCGAGAGCTCCGAGAGCCACAGCACCGTTCCCGACGCCCCCGAGGTGACTGTCATCATCGCCTATTACAAGGCCGCCGACTTGCTGCCTACTCAGCTCAACGCCCTCGCGCAGCAGGCAGAAGCGCCCGCATTTGAGGTGATCATCGCCGACAACGAGGGATCAGCGGAACTTCCGAGTGTCATCGCACCCTTCCAGAAGCTGCTAAATATCCGCATTCTCGACGCCACCGCCCGGCGGGGCCGCTGTGCTGCTCGCAACGATGGAGCTGCCCAGGCTCGCGGCAGGTTCCTGGCCTTCTGCGATGACGATGATGTCGTAAGTCCGGGTTGGTTGACGGCCCTCACAGAGGTCCTGCGCGAGCGGGACGTGTTGGCCACTGGGCCCCTCCGGCTTGATCGTATCAATTCCGAGAAGGCTTGGCGCACCTCAGTCGGAGCGACGCGCGGAACGGATTTCGCGAGCCCCATCCTGCAGTACCCTTTCATGTATCTTGGGTACTTGCCATTTGCCTATGGTTGCAACATCGGAATGCGAAGGTCTACATTCCTCGAATTGGGCGGCTTCGAGGAGGATTTCCTCCGTGGAGATGAAGACGTTGATCTGTCATGGCGCGCCGTAGAACATGATGTCGAGATGTACGTGGCATCCGGTGCCATCGTCGACTTCCGCCTGCGCCCCACCCTTGCGGGAGTCCGCCATCAGCGCCACAATTACCAGCGTTCCCAGGTCGACACATGGGCGCGCAGCAAGCGGATAGGGCGCCCAGTCAGTGGAATGAGCCTCCGCTGGACACTCACAAGGGCAGCAATGCTCCCAGTCAAACAGGCCCGGATGATGGGCGCGACCGAGGCTGAAAAGTACGCATTTGCCTCTTACGCAGGGGACATCATGGGCAATCTTCACGGCCAATGGGAGCAGCGCGTGCGGCCGCTCTTGGTGGACCGCTTCTCCCTCATCTCGCATCGAGGCCGCCGATGAGCCGCTTCGCCCAAGGACTTGGTGTTGAAATGACCCCCCCACGATATGACGGTGGACACTCCTTGCCCACCGATAATCCTGCCACCGCGTCGAGCCCCACTCCCGAGGCAAGCGTCATCATCGCCTACTACAAAGAGCCAGACCTTCTTGCACGCCAGCTCAGGGCGCTCAGTCTGCAGGAGAACGCTCCTCGATTCGAGGTGATCATCGCCGACAATGAGGGCTCGAGTATCCTGCCCGATGTCGTGAGACCTTTCCACAACGAGCTCGATGTCCACACCATTGATGCCTCTGACCGGAGTGGTCAGGATCATGCCCGCAATCAAGGCGTGGCCGCCGCACGCGGGACACTCATTGCCCTCTGCGACCAGGATGACATCGTCTCACCAAGTTGGCTGGCCGCCCTCGTGGCACCACTGCGGGAATCCGATGTTCTCGCCACGGGCCCCCTCCGTCTGGACAGAATTAACAGTCGAATTTCCTGGCTCACAGGTCAGGGCCTCGATGCTAGTGCCGACCCTCCCTCTCCAGTTCTATCGGTCCCGGTAATCTATCTCGACTATCTCCCGGCTGCAGTCGGCTGCAATATAGGTATGCGGCGCTCTACCTTCCTCGCTTTGGGCGGCTTCGATGAGACCCTCCCAGGAGATGAGGACAGCGACCTCACATGGCGCTGTATCGAGAATGGAATACCTCTGCAGGTTGAGCCAGCCGCCATAGTTGACTACCGACTGCGGAGCACTGCACGAGAAGTCTTCCATCAGCGGCGAACCTACATGATCTATCAAACAGCTTTCTGGGTTAGGAGCAAGAGCCTCGGAAGGCCAATCCGTGGTATGAGTTTCCGATGGACCATCACGGAGACTCTAAGGCTGGCTCCGGCCAGTCTTCAGTCACTACTGAAAGGCCCCGACGAACAGTACGCTTTCGCTGCGCACGCGGGTAACATCCTCGGAAATCTTGAGGGACAGCTCAAGTATCGAGTAATCCCTGCTACTCGGAACCGGCTCCTCGAGTTCCGCCAATCACGAAGGTCGAGGTGAAGGCGATGACCCGTCCCTTCACCATCGCCTCGAATCAGGGCTGGATCAGTGGCGGCGAGGTGATGCTGCTCAATATCGCTGAGGCGGCCCGCGAGGCAGGCCGCAGCGTCACCGTGGTCGCCCCGTCGTCCCCTGGCGACGTCATTGAGGAGGCTGACCAGCGGGGCTTCCGCACCGTCGCCATCCACTGTCGCAGGACGGCTGAGTATCTCGCCAACCTGCGCCGGTGGGACGCCACCGAGCGTCACGGTCTGCTGTGGTGCAACGGGCTGCGCCCGGCCTTCGCCACATCGGGCCATCCTGATCGCGTCGTGCACCTGCATCAGGAGCCGAACACCAAGCAGAAGCCACTGGCCACGGTCGCTCGCGCTGGCGCGGTGGAGACTGTGGTGCCCTCGTTGTCGATGGCGGCAGCCATCCCCGGTTCGACGGTGCTGTGGAACTGGAACCAGCCGGTGCCGCTGCGCCCGACCCGCCCCGCATCCAGCCCGATCGTGCTGGGGTTCATCGGCAGGCTGGCACTGCGCAAAGGAATCCTGGTTCTGCTGGACGCCCTGCGGGAGCTGGACCGTCGCCATCCCGGCGGTTTCCGCCTTCTGATCGCAGGCGAACCGCGGTTTGTTCCCGATGGAGAGGCCGGGCAGATCAAAGATGCCATGGCTGGCCTCGGCGACCTGGTCGAGACTCGCGGGTGGATGGATCGGGACGAGTTCTTCTCGGCCGTGGACTGCGCCGTCATCCCCTCGGTGTGGGAGGAGCCCTTCGGTCTGGTGGCCGCCGAGGCGATGGCCGCTCGCTGCCCCTTCGTCACCACCACGGCGGGAGGTCTGCTCGAGGTCGCAGGATTGCGATACCCGTTCACTGCCGCCCCTCGGGACGCGGCCGGCCTGGCCAACGTCATCGAGACCCTCCTCGCTGCCGACACAGAGCCGGTTCTGACCGCCTCCCGGCAACGCTGGAAACGGCTCTTCTCCCCCGAGGCCGGAGCAGAGCGACTCGCAGCAGCTCTGGACCGGATCGACCCCGAGCCCAGTGCCGGGCCGCGAGTCGTGATCGCCCACGACTATCTGACGCAGCGGGGCGGAGCCGAGCGGGTCGCCGGCTGCATCGCCGACGCGTTCCCCCAGGCCCCGATTCTGACCAGCCTGCACGATTCCGCAGCCACCTACCCGCAATTCGACACCCGAGCCGTCGTCACCTCCCCCTTCAACGCTTCGCGCATCCTGCGCGCCAAGTTCCGGCTCGGGTTGCCGCTCTACGGATGGCTCTTCGACCATGCCCGGATTCCCAAAGGCACCGACGTGGTGATCGCCTCCAGCACCGGCTTCGCCCACGGGGTTCGCACGCCCCCCGGCACCCGAAAGCTGGTGTACTGCCACTCCCCCGCCCGCTTTCTCTACGTGGAGGACGACTACTTAGGTGTGCCATGGTGGCGCACCCCGACGGGCTGGGTGCTGAAGACCCTGCGACCCGGCCTTGTCGCCTGGGACCGCCGGGCCGCATCATCGGCCGACCGGTATCTGTGCAACTCCTTGGTCATCCGAGACCGAATCCGCGATGTGTACGGCATTGATGCGACCGTCCTTCACCCTCCCTACACCTTGTCGCCCGACGGGCCGCAGGAACCGGTTCCCGAACTCACGGAGTTGGAGAAACGGGGCTGGGACGGCCAGTTCTTCCTTGCCGTTAGCCGGCTCATGATCTACAAGAACGTTGACGCGCTGCTGAAGGCCTTCGACCGAATGCCTGAGCGGAGCCTGGTGGTAGTCGGAAGGGGCCCGATGCGTTCCGAGCTGCACGCGATGGCCCCGTCCAACGTCACCTTCCTGGAAGGCGTGCCAGACACCCAGCTCCGCTGGCTCTACGCCCATGCCACAGCCCTGCTGGCACCGAGCAAGGAAGACTACGGCCTCACCCCGGTGGAGGGATTCAGCTTCGGCACGCCCGCCCTCGCGCTGCGCGCGGGCGGCTATCTGGACACGGTCATCGACGGCGTCTCCGGCTACTTCTTCGATGAGGCGACGCCCTCGGACGTCCAAGGAGCCATCGGGAAGCTGCTGACCCATCCCTTAGACCGGCAGATCATCCGGACCTACGCCAACCAGTTCTCCCCCAAGATCTTCCAAGCCCGGGTCCGCGCCGAGGTGGAGGCCCTGCTGGCCGCCCCGCCTGAGCACAAGGAGAAGTCATGACCAGCGCCTCCATCATCATTCCCAGCTACCGCGGAGCCAAACGCCTGCCACGCCTACTGGGCGCCCTTGCAGCGCAGACAGCTTCTGATTGGGAGGCCATCGTCGTCATCGACGGCGATCTTGACGGCTCCCAGCAGGTTGTGGAGCGCTACTCCCATCTGCCGGTCCGCGCGATCGTCTTCCCGGAGAACCGCGGCCGGGTCGCCGCCCTGAACGCAGGCTTCGAAGCGGCGGAGGGGGAAGTGCTCATCCGTTGCGACGACGACCTCGCCCCCGCCCCCGACTATGTGGAGCGCCACGTCGCCAGCCACGCCGGAGCACCTAGGGGCACCATCGGCCTCTACCGCAATGTCCTGGTGCCATCGCGCTACACCACGGTCTACGGGGAACAGGCCGACACGCTGTTCAGGACCGCCGCGTACTCCGCCGCGCCCGATCAGAAGTGGCGATTATGGGCAGGAAACGTCTCAGTCTCCCGGGGTACCTGGAACCAGATCGGCGGATACAACCCGCGATACCGTACGTACGGCTGGGAAGACGTCGACTACGGATATCGCCTTCACGAGGCCGGGATTCCAGTGATTCTGGACCCATCCCTGGAGACCGACCACCATGCCGCTGCGGTGACCACCCCGTCCAGGGTGCGCCGGGCCTATCATTCCGGGGAAGCGCGACGTCTCTTCGACCAGATCCACGGATCCGGAGCCTCCGGGCCTGTCCAGCCAGCGGACCCGAAGGCATGGAATCGCTTGGTCGAGAAAACTGCGAATCGGCTCACCTACAGAAAAGCGAGCGCAACCGCTGAAGCCGTAGATGCCGTTATCCGGGGTCTTCCGACTCCCGTTGCGCGCAAACTCGTCGCACTTCTTGTCGAGGCCGCGGGAGTTGCCGGATACCGAGGCACTGAGGAGGCGCCCAATGACATCTGAGATCACCCGGCAGACAGAGGACGATCCTGGTTTCAGGGCAAATCTTACGACGCTGTTCTCCACCTTCCCCCGCGGGACCAAGCTCAGGTTGGCGCTCTACATCCTCTTCCAAGTCCTCATCTCTCTTATGGGAGTTGTTGGAATCAGTATTGTGCTGCCCATCATGCAGGTGATGATGGGCTCTGACATGGACTCCGGATATCTCGGTGTCATGAGCAGTCTGCTTGGCCACCCGTCCCGGAATCGGTTCGTCGTCCTCACTTCGATCATCATGGTGGTCGCCTTCCTACTGAAATCCGCGGCAACCATTGCCATTTCCTGGTGGAGCCTAGGTTTCGTCAACCAGCTCCAAGTACGAACCTCCACGCGTCTGCTCCGTCATTACTTGGAGGAGGACTATCTCATCCACCGACGCCGAGATGTCGGCGACATGATGCGCCGGATCGACTCATCCGTGATGGACGCCCACCAGAAAGTCCTGGGAAACATCCTCGCTCTCATCAGTTCGATCATTTCAGTTGTTCTGATGCTCGTCATTCTCCTGGTCGTCATGCCCGGACCAACCGTCGCCGCGGCCGTTTATTTCACTGTCATCGTACTGGTGGTGCAGAAGATTTTGGCGAAGCTCAGCAAGGAGGTGGGCGTCGCCAACCAGCGGACTGGATGGCTCAAGACACGGACCCTCATGGAGGCCCTTCAGGGGTTCCGCGAGATCTTTATGCATGACGCTCAGGGCGAGTTCGTCTCAAGGTATCGCTACCATTCCAACAAGTACATCGAAAGTGGCCGCAAAGAGAACACCCTGGCTAGCCTGCCCAATCAAATTTTCCAGACGATGACCATTATTGGTATTGCCCTGCTCCTCTGCTGGATTGTTTGGATGGGATCAGCGCAAACGGCGATCCCCACACTGGCACTGTTCATGGCAGTCCTCATCCAGCTGCTACCCACTATGAGCTCTCTGAGCGTGCAGATCAACGCCATCCGGGTAGGCCAGGCCGGGCTCGCCCTCACTGCCGAAACACTGCGCTCAGCGACGATTCATGACGCTACTACAGAGCTTTATCCAAATGGCACAGCCGCAGACCGAATGCAGCTGTCGATCCCGGCCAGGGCGTCCGTCGAAGAGATTGTGATCCGGGACCTCACGTTCCGCTACCCGGACGGCACTCACGATGTCCTTTCTAAAATTAACATCGCCGTCGCGCCGGGAACCTCTCTCGCACTCTGCGGGCTAAGTGGATCGGGAAAGACAACCCTAGTCGACATCATCCTGGGTCTGATCCCGCCCACCTCGGGGTATGTGCAGGTTGGGGGGGTGGGAACCGCTCAGGCCGGTCCAGCATGGCGGCGCCAAGTGGCCTATGTGCCTCAGGACGTGTACATCGTCGACGACACCATCGCCGCGAACATCGCTTTCGGTCTGCCGGAAGACAAGTGGGACCGTGCGCAAATCCGTCGCGCCGTGACACGTGCTCAGCTCGACGATGTTGTCAACGAGGCACCACAGGGTTTGGAGACCAGACTGGGCGAACACGGTTCGCTCATCTCAGGCGGACAGCGGCAGCGCATCGGCATCGCCCGCGCCCTCTATCGCAATCCCGCAGTCCTGGTGCTCGACGAGGCCACCAGCGCGCTGGACAACCAGACAGAACGCCAGATCACCAGCACTATCGAGTCCCTGAATGGCGACATCACCACAATTCTCGTGGCTCACCGGCTATCCTCGGTACGCAATGTCGACTCACTTGTCTTCCTGGAGAACGGTCGGATCACTGGTCAGGGAACCTTTGACGAAGTGCGGGATGCTTGCCCGGGATTCGCGCGACTCGTCACACTGGGGCAGCTCGACGGCCCGAATGAGCATGCAGCATGAGTGTCTCCGTGATCATCCCCGCCTACAATGCGGCAGCTACGATTGGCACTCAGTTGGAGGCGATTCTGCGCCAGGCGGACGACGATACCGAAATCATCGTGTCGGACAACGGGTCCAGCGACGAGACGGCAGCAGTCGTGGGTGCCTATGCCTTCTCCCACCCGTGCATCACACAGGTGGACGCCTCCGCGGTACGAGGGCCGGCTCACGCACGCAATGCCGGAGTGCGTGCGGCCCGGGGCGATTTCCTTCTGTTCTGCGACGCCGACGACGAAGCCGGTGACGGCTGGTTCGAGTCGATGACTGCTCGTTTGAGCGCCGCTGATGCTGTAGCCGGCGGGCTGAACAAGTTCATCGAAACCAATGGCCAGCGCACCGACACCGACACGATGGCTGAGCCACCGCGCTTCAATGGAATTCCCTGGCCCGTGTCAGCGAATCTGGCCATCCGCAGATCCGTTCTCGAGCGGATTGGCGGTTTCGACGAGTCGCTGCGTAGCGGAGAGGACATCGACCTGGGCATCCGTCTCTACCTTGCCAACATCGAGCTGGCCTTCGAGCAGTCTGTCATGCATTACCGGATGCGTTCTTCCCCGGCAGCTGAAAGACGCCAATTGTGTGTCTACAACCGCTGGCAAGTGATCCTCGAGCAGCGGAATCGCACATTTCTCGCCTCACAGGGCGTGACAGTCCCGTCGACCGTCGACGCTCTCAGGGACCTCGCCGGGCATCTTCGGCGCACCTCTTCGGTGGTCGAGACTCATGGTGTCGGCTCCTGGTGGACCTGGACGTCCATGCGTGCGGCCAGGATCCAGGGGCACTTTGACTGGTACCTCCACCACTCCTCCCGATTCACGCCCCGGCTGGGGCTGCGCGATGCCTGAGGTCAGTGTCATCATTCCAGTGCACAATGGCGAGCAGACGCTCGCGGAGCAGCTGGATGCCCTCTTGGTTCAAGTCGATGCGCCGCCGTTCGAGGTGATCATCGTGAATGACCACTCGACTGACGCCACCGCGCGCATTCTCCACAGATATGTGTTGACACATCCTGACCTTTTCAGAGCCCTGCGGACCGGCGCATCAAGGGGGCCATCTGCTGCCCGCAATGTTGGTGCCCACGCGGCCCGTAGCGGTCTTCTCCTGTTCTGCGACGCCGACGACCATGTGCGACCCACATGGGTAAGGGACATGACGCACGAGCTCCGCTCGCACGCGCTCGTCACTGGACCATTAGACCTGTTCACCACTGTCCCCGGTGACATCGCGCCTCTGCGACGCTGGAAGAACACCCAGGACTGGCACTCAGTCTGCATCACCGCCTCAACTGCGAACTTGGGCATCGATCGGAAGCTATTCACAGACCTCGGCGGGTTCGACGAGTTCTTGCGCGCAGCGGAGGATGTCGAGCTGTGCATTCGTGCCCACTTGGCGGGACATGACGTCACATCGTGCGATGGAACCGTCGGCTATCGAGAACGAAGCAGCCTGAAAGCTGTTGCGTCGCAACAGGGTTCTTACGCCTTCTGGGACACCGTGGTCTGTCTCAGATACTCGGAACTGATTCGAAATTCCGGCGCGACTCCTCCTTCGTTCGGCTCGAGCACACGTGCGATCGTCGCGCAGATCCTGCATGCAGATCGGCTGCCCCGATCCGCCCACAAGGACCCTTGGGCAACCTGGCTCGTACAGCTGTGGGTCAAGTGGAACCGGGTCCTTGCGTTGCTCCGGCATTCGGTTGCCTGATCTGAGATGCGCCAGATCAGATAGGAGATCGGGCATCTCGAACCCTATTACGCATGTTCCGGAGAGTCTCAAACATGCCAAGACGCCGCGCTACGGCCTTGACTTCGATAAGAGCCCGAACCCGAGCTGATCGAGCCTGATACTCGATTTTGGACATGGGATCACGCTTCCGGACCCGGTACTTGTCCAGGAGTTCCGCAGGAACCAGCTCTTGACCTACGCCGAACCGCATAGCAAACCGGACAACACCCCAGGACTTATCTGGGTAACCAGTGAAGTGCATAACAAATGCGTCTGACAATGAATCTTGGTAATAGTGCCCTCGTGAATTCCACCGGAGGTGGTCTACAATAAGCGTATGTTCCAGGAGATCATCTTGGTTGAGAGCCCACCAAATCTGATCCTGATCCCCGTTCGTGAAGAGACCATCACGGTCATCAACCCACCACTTGCGAACCTCCATCAGATCAACCTCTGCCAGCCGTAGCATCTCAAAAGACTCTTCACAATTCTTCAGCGCCACGACCCCGGTGTTGATATTAGACCAGAAACCATTAGGTTCAAGCGGACCATTCGCGATGACAATGAAGCAACCGCTTTGTTCAGCCTCTTCAATGTATTCATGAATGGGATCATCGACAAAGTCCGTGAAATACGCATCATCGTCGATCCATACGATCCAATCGTAGAGAGCGAGAAGCCGACGGATGATCGACATCTTGTAACCAAATTTTGTCGTCGCAGCTGGATCGACACCACATTCAAGTCTATAGTCGAAGCCGTGTTCTCGCGCGTAGATAGAGTGGTTGATATAAGAGCGCAGACGGACTTCGTCTCCACCTGAGATGATACAGATGTTGTTGCTCATGGTGCGCTCCGGTCAGTAGTTACTGGGGTGTCGGCGTTGACGCAGCCCCAATGTTGTGCGTCTTGTGCCAATTAAGTCTACACCCAACGCAGGTGCCCAGTGCTCAGCGATGTCTCCCGCGGAAATGACGGGCCTGATTCGTGCCATTGGGTGGGTTGGATTTGGTGGATGTGGCGTTGAGTGCTTTGGCTGCTGGTGGGGTTGAGCGACGGCTAGGAATCCTAGTCGGCGGTCTTCGGGCACCCCCTCGTACCTGTTTGTCGACTGCCGCGAAGCCGTCCCGTAACGCGTTCAGAATGCTGGTCAACCTGTTCTGCGAGCAAGCCCGCACTCCCCCATCACCCACGACCAGCTACACCATACTTTCCTGTCAGACATGATTTGCGATGCGTAAGGCATCGGCGAACGTCTTTGCGAAGCGCACCGGAGGCTCTTCGTTTTCGAACCAAGTTTCTGCGTAGCTGGTGAGTTTGTGGTTGTTATTGTCGATTGCAATGACGGCGCGTCCCATCTGCAAGCCTATCAGCATGGCGTGGAGGCGGTCAGTGATAATGACCTCGCCCTGAGGCAGAACCCGGACCCCTCGTTCGAAGCGCTTCTGCGCCTTAAGCCGCCAGACTCGAGGTGGTCGATAGAAAAGCGGCTTGGCAAGGGAAACTTGGCGGAACTTCCAGCTCGCCCGGCGGCTTGTCGTTGTCAACCAATCGTCGTCCGTCCAGTCAACCGTGGTGACTCCGACTGGGCTGGGCTGTTTGGACGCTTCTTTATCTCTTCTAGAGGGAATGACGAAGCGGGTGATGGGAGGTTTGGATTCAATGCGTCCGAGAACGTGAACGGCATCGGGAGACAAGATCAAGTTCTCCAGATCATTCCGCAGCAAGTCGTAAGAGCTTTGATCGCGGACTGCCACACGGAGGCTCTCTCTGGTGCTCATGCGCCGGACGAAGGCTTGGTGATTCTCTGGTGTCGTAAAGAATACAGACTGTGGTTCCTGGATAAGAGGGGTGCTTGCAGGAAGAGTTTCGGCGAGACGGTATCGGTGAGAGTCATGTTCTTGATAGAGTCCACCGAAGTTCCCTCCACCATTGACTACGCCAGGGACTTCCGAGCATTCTATCCGGATCGGTTCGACGGGAATCGAATAGACGTTTTTCACTTGAATTTGGTGGGAATCTCAAAAGGACCACTCGCCTAGCACGATTGCCGAGTCGCCAACATTCGCGTAGTCGGGAAACTGGGTGAGGATGACCTCGCGCACGTCCTGATGCAAAAGTGTGAACGCATCCACGGCGCGGGCTTGCATAGATTCTACATACCCGACCATACTCGAGCTCCTTTCGTACTTCTAGTCTTCCGCAACTCTACGCCCTACTTCGGACAGCCTTCCGAACAAGATTATCATGGAGCTCCCTCCCTCCATAGCTTTTCCACTCCGGATTTGGGGGCCTTGATTCACCGGTCAAGCAGCTCCCAACAGCGCTCGACAAGAGGAATGGTTTCTGCTCGATTGAAGCGATGGTGTACGGAATCCATCACCTCTAGTTGAGAGACATAGTGGGTGAGTCTGTCGCACTTCCAGGACCGGTCGACATGGAACTCGTGAGGTATGGCTCGCTTGCCGAGGCGGTCCGCGAGCCGAACTACCTCGTCGTCCCCAGTCTGTGACCACAAGTAGGGAAGATCTTCGGCAAGCAGGACACGAATGGGTGAGCCGGCCTGCAACACAACGTCCAGCACCGCATCGCGCACCGCGAGATGGTCCCCGTTCACGGCCAACCCGGACTGCTGGGCATGAGCCCTCCGCCGTTGGTACAGGCGGTGCTTGAACTGCTTCAGATCGGCCACCAAGCGCTCGCTCGCTGAGTCACGGGCGTCAGAACGCCTAGTCGTCTCGTCGGAAGCTCCACGTATGCAAGACGACTCCGCACTTCCCTGATCCTCACTTCCCGCAAAGGCACCAGAGTCGTCATCACGATGTAGCAGCTTCTTCCTACGAAGCGTTTGGACCACGGGCGCCAACCGGTCCAGAACTCCGGGCGACACGGCGACCCCGGCGCAGCCGGGCAGAACGACGACGGGATCCTGATCGATATGATCGGCCAGCCAGCGCCGGACCTCCTGAGCCAGGTCGGCCATGTCGACCGAACGTCGCTCCGGCGTGGTGTATGCCCCGTCGAGCATGTCCAGGTGGCGCACCTGTGCACCGGTTCCCTCGAAGGTGTCGAAGTCTTCGCGACGTCGCTGTGTCACCAAGCTGTGAGAATCGGGAAAACCGCAGGAGCGATCCCACGATGTCGTGACGGGCGGTTCCGGATCCCCGGCAAAGACGGTCCACACATCGGGCCGCGTCCGGCGAATCAGTTCGGCGCAGCTGAACATGGCGTCGTCCAGATGGGGAGAGAGCACTAGCACGGCCGCCCCCGCAGCCAAGCCCAGTTCATCGTCAGCGAGGCCCGCACCGACACGGGGGGCCGGGAGGTCGCGACCAATGTGGTATTGCAGCCAGCCCTGCCACATTCCAACCGCCAGCGCGGCCCTCGAAGCTACGGACAGCCAGTCCCCCTGCCGACCTCTTGCAGCGCTCTTCGCAACAGCTCCTGCGACCCGTAGTGGATCGAGCATCCACTGGTGCCCACGAAGCGATGGAGATCGGCTGGCCAGCCCGTGGCGCTTCACAAGGGCTATCTGCCCGCGGCCGGCCGACAGAGATCGACGCAGGACGCTGGCCAAGTCATTGCGTTTCCGGTAAATGATCCTGCTGGTATTTCCAGCCGAGATGAAGAACCCGGATTCCTCGAGCCTGACGGCCAGGTCGTTGTCCTCGACGCCGAATACCATTGAGGCGTCAAACCCACCGACAGCGAGAGCCGCTGATCGGAGGATGCCGAAGTTCCCGCCCATGATGATCGGCCATTCGGCCGGCTCCTCAGCCACCTCGATAGGTCCGGACTCATGGGCGAAGCGTGCCCAGAGCCGCTCCAGCGCCGCTTCCAGTTCCTGGTCATTTGCATGAACTGCGCCACCGCTGAACACCTGCGCACGTTCCAGGGTCCGCGCCCCGCAGGCCACCCAGTCGGCGGCTACGACATCGTCGGCATCGCAGAACAGCCACTTGTCAGCGCGGGCGATCGACATTCCCACATTGCGGGCGTAGGCCGCACCGGGCATCTGCCCCGACCACACGTACTGCACATCGAGCCGATGGGCCCACTCATCCGCCAGTGCGAGCAGACCATCGTCGGAACCATTGTCGGACAGGATCACTTCAAAACTCGGCGCGTTCTCCTGACGGCTCAGCGCCTCCAACTGTTTCGGCAGAGTGTCAGTCGCGTTGTAGCAGGCGATGATGACACTCGCCTCAGGGCCCTGTCTTCCGGGCTCGGTGCTCATTGGCATCCCTCCATGATTTTGGCGGCCGCGAGGGCCGGCTCGACATCCGGCATGGCGACGGGTGCGGTGGGGGCGGAGCCGAACTGCGACAGTCCGTACCGGGTCCAGAAATCACGCACCCAGGCGGGCGCATTCGGGTGATACACCCAGGCTGGCAGCCCCCGCTGGGCTGCCTCGAGGGTCCCCGTGGAAAAGATGGACACCGCGGGACGCCCAAGTTCCGGTAGTGGCAGTCCTGAGGTCTCGAAGTGCACCCCGGCCCGACGCATAATGGCGTGCTGAGTGCGCGAGAGGGCGTCGGCCTCATTGGGATGGGGTCGGTAGTCGGCGCCGAAACGAGTGCAGAAGTCGGTGTAGATCCGCTGTTCGGTGAGACGTCCCAGCTCGATTCCGTGCAGCTGGCCGAGCATCACCGGGCGCTCGTCGAGCACTTGCGCGGGCGGCAGAGCCGCGGCTTCCCACAACATCTGGGAGCCGATCACCTCGGCACTCACCGATGCCCGCCCACCGGTCTGGTACTCGGCGTCGGCCGCCGACCAGGCGAAGAAACGATCGCCATTGGCCAATGGCGGTGCCCATGGTGTGATGAGCCCGTGCTGGGCCACCAGGAACTCGACATCGTGGCGACGGCACCACGACTTCACTTTCCCGGCAAGATCGCAGTAGGCGCCGAGAGTGAGGACACCGGAAATGCTCGCCGGAAGCCCGTCGGCCTCGTGCCAGACCCTCCGTTCGCCGCCATCCACCAGGTCGCAGGCCTCCGGTATGCGCGTCAGCACCGCAGTCGTGCGGAGATTCATCCGGGAGATCGGCGTGACGACGGCGGCGCGGCAACTAGCGGTGAGCTTGTCCACCACCACCAGTGAAATGGGCTCGTCCGCCGGCAGGCACAGCATCGCCTCCGGCGCCAGTGCCCCATGCCCACGATGCCGGACCCGCGAGACGAGTGCCCGCATCACTGTCTGCCGGGCCGACCAGCGCTGCCAGGAATCCAGATCCTCGAATATCAGCCCCGAAGTCACCACATCTCCTCCAGCCTGGCGACCCTGGAATCCAGGGTGTGCTTGGCCAGGGTGCGTGCTCTGGCTCGCTCACGCAGAGCCGCCATCCGAGTCGGATCGGCGAGGATCCGACGGCACAGGTCCACGGTTTCCTCTGGGCCGTGCTGCACGAGAATCTCTGTGTCCGGTTCGTAGAACTCGCTCACGTCGTCCCGGTCGATGATCTGGACCGCACCGATGCCGCAGGCCTCGAAGGTGCGCATCGTGAAGCCGTCCTGGTCGCCGTGGATATTCAGCGTCGCGGCGCCGTCCCGCATGACGGCGTAGGCCCGGGGCAGAGATACATCTCTCCCGGCAGGCACCGGATCGCGATCGGTGAATCGCCAGGTGCGCAGGCGGTCCACCGGGTGCCCGGACCAGAATCGGCCGTAGGCCCTCACTGGAATGCCGTGGGCCACCAGGGCGCGCAGGATCTGTTCCCGCGCGGGGAATCGGGCGCCGACGAAGGTGACCACGCCGCTCGGCCCGTTCCCCTCGGGTGTGATCTGCGGATCGTAGGCCAGCGGCACGTATTGCGCGTCGATACCGCGAGCGCGCAACTGAGCCGTGTCTCCGGCGCTGTAGGTGGCGATCTTGGCGGCGTCGGTGAGAGTATCGATGTCGTGACGCATCCGACGGAGTTCGTCATAGAGCCATGCCACCGAGTGCGGAGTCTGGTCCGCAACCGCCTGCCAGTAATTGGGACCGAGCACGTCTCCGCGAACAGTGAGCACCAGATCAGGCCGAACCTGCTTCAGCCGGTCGACGGCTCGGCAGGTGACGACTTCCTCGGAGAACAGGGACTCCTCGCCCCGCAACTTGGCGGGCAACTCGTGACGCAGCTTGTTCCAGATGGTCTCACCTCGGGAGGCCTCGTCGTAGATGTGCAGGGCGACGTCATGGCCGCGTCTCTCCAGGCATCGGGCAATGGCCGATCCATAGCCGTGGAAGCCCGGACTCACCACAAGAACGCGCGTCACCGGGCGTCACCGTCGCCACTCACGCTCGGCTTGGAGGCTCTCAGCACCTTGGCCGGCACGCCTCCCACGACGGCACCGGCTGGCACATCCTTGACGACGACGGCACCGGCCGCCACGGTCGCCCCGTCACCGATGGTGACGCCACCCAGCACCACGGCGTTCTGCCCCAGAAACACCTCGTCGCCAATGACGATCGGCCCTGTTCCGGCCACCTCATGACGGTTCTCGCGAGCGTGATCCGTGGTGGAGACCATCACATTGTCGGCCAGCACGCAGTCGGCTCCGATCGACACGGGATCGATCGAGTGCAGGTGGCAGCGATGGCCCACATACGTGCCGTCACCGATGGACAGCGCAGACGTCTCGCTCTCGGCAGCCAGCCAGACACCATCGCGAATAATGACCGAGTCGCCGATCGAGATGCGCTCAACGCCCTGCAACAGCATCGGGCTCATGATCACCGTGCCATGACCGATATGAGCGAAAGCCCGGCGCATCACAGCCATCGCGGCCTGCCAGACCCGGTACCGCAGACCCGGAGCCTTCTCGACAAGAACTCTTGCCAGGTTCATGGCGTTGCTTCCCCCTGCTCGGTGACCGATGCCACGACACGACTGAGTCGATCTGCGAAGTGCCGTTCGTCGTACTCGCCGGCGCGCTCACGACACCGCTGCGCAATCGCCTGACGTTCCGGCCCGGAAAGCTCTGTGATCTCGCGAGTCCGTACGCAAAGCTCATCTGGTGTTTGCCATAGTGCCGCTCCCTGCACCGGCTCCGCGACCTCCCGTGGGCCGGCGGTGTCGATCACCACGGGAATGCACCCGGCGCTCATGGCCTCCACTGTCGTGATCCCGAAGTGCTCCTGGGTCTCGGGCCGTGCGGTCGCGTCCTCCCCGTAGCCCTGGGCATGCCAGTAGATCGACGCCGCAGAGTAGAGCTCCCTCAACTCCACATATGGAATATTCGGACGGATCTCGATCGGCGCACCCTCGGTCTGTTCCTCCAGACCCGCGAGCACATCGCGGTTGGCGTCGCTGCAGGCTCCGGCGATCACGAGTCGCCAGCCGTCCCCGTGCAGATCCGCCATCTGCGCGAAGGCACCGATGAGCACGTCGAGTCTCTTGTTAGGAACCCCAGGCACGACCGGCTCGATGCGGCCGACTGCGACGATGAGCTTCTCCTTGGCCACCCCCGGCACCTGCATGTCCGGACAGGCGGGAGGTACGACGACCGGGGAGACACCCCATCGGCGTCTCACATGGCCTGCCGTGAACTGCGAGTTCGCGCAGACGACGTCGTAGCTGTCGAGGAAGTCCCCGCCCAGAACACGGCACCGTGCGGTTCGCATCATCGCCATGTAGGAGCTGCGTGCTCGCCCCTCATAGGAAAGCTGCAATCGATGCGGGAAATGGCAGACATAGATATTGCGGCGCCCCGCCCCCGGCAGCTCACTGCGAAACAAGCAGTTGACGAAGATGTCCGCCCTCAGGCTGCGCAAATGGCGGTGCCACAGGACGTCGCGGACCAGGGAACGAACAGCGTCCGGAAGTCTGCTTGCGCCGCGTGGCAGATCGGTCAGCCGGTCGAGACGCACCCCAGTCAAATCGGTGCCGAACTGCTTCTCAATCCACTCGCGGCTGACGCCGTCCTCGAAGGAGAGCGTGCAGCCGTAGCCCAGGCTGCGCAGCACGGTCACCACGCTCACGGCATACCGCTCTGCCCCGCCTCCGGCCTGCAGCGTCGGCATGTACACCACTGCTCTAGGCATCGGTGCCCTGCTCCGCAACACCGTCATTGACCCGCAGCATGACAGGCGACGGCGCCACCACGGGTGTGCCGTAGCGCTCCGCGATTGCGGCACCTACCAGGAAAAGGCACGGCAAGGTGAAGAACGCCTCGCCGATCTTCCACGCGCACACCAGGAGGACAACGATGCCAGCCTCAATGGCGCGCTGATCGCCGGAGACCTCCTTGTTGATGCCGAAGATCCCGAAGGCCACGATCACCACCAGCATGAGCATGGCAACCACCAATGGCCATCCCCCCTCGACCCTCAGCTGTGCATAGGAGTTGTGGAAAAAAGCCGTGCGGGTATCCGACAGCGCCACCCAGCCGGTATTGAGCCCTTGGCCGTACCACGGAGTGATCGCCAGCTTCGCGGAAGTGGCCATGTCGATCTGGTGGCGGTACCAGTCAGTTCCAGTGCGGTCGGAGAACTCACCTACCTGCGACCAACGACTCTCAACAGCCACCAAGACCCAAACGCCTACGGCCGCGGCCACAAGCCTGAGCCAGAGTTGGGCACGGGGACGCAGGAACCACCAGACCAGAGCTAGCAGGCAACCGGCGATCGAGGTGCGTGATCCGGTGAGCCACAGCAGGCCGAACATCACGACGAAGTACACAACCTTGTACCAGGTGTGGGTGAACAAGCAGAGCCCCAGTACAGCGAAGATGCCATAGAACATTCCCGACACATTCTTGTCGACCAACCACCCTGTGAGGTTTCCGACGTAGTTCTCTGCCCCAACGCCGAGGAACCACGACGGTGCATTGACGAAAATGAGCCCGGCCGCCCCGCCGACTACAATCGACTTCCAGTAAATTCGCCCCTGCGCGATGCACACTGCGAATAAGAACAGCAAGAAAATCCGGAACGCCCGCTGGGTCCACGGCTGACCGGTCCAAACAGATACGGCCACCGCCCAGATCAGCATGGCACCCATCAGCATCACCACCCACAGCTGGATGTGGTGGATATTGAGAGTGGGCCGACGGAAGGCTGCCACCCCCAGTACCAAGATCACTAGCAGAATCTCAATGGGCAACCTCGACCCGAAACTGACCCGGGAGAATGTCAGCGCTACACCGACGAGGAGCTCGAAGACGCGAGTCTGGGAGGCGGCACCGATGAGGCGCTCCCTCACCTGAACCAGACGGGTCGTGCGCGCCTCCTGCGCCTGGACCTCGGCGACTGAGGGTTCCCAGGTCGACGTCATTTCACCTGGCCCGGCGAGCGGGCCTGGGCTCGGAACCCACCGCCTGAAGATCGGATGAATCCGCCTGCGATGCCACCGGACCTCTCGCCTTCGATCCGATACCGCCCACATCAGCGGCCTTGCCCCCCGCTCCATCGCCAGTCAGCGCAACAGAGGAGGCTGTCCCCTTGTCACTCTTCTCCGGTGCATGCGGCCCGACAGGGGTCAGATCCTGGGTCGGGTGGCTGTCCAGGGGGGCCGGCTCGATCTTGTCGAAGTAGTCCTCCTCCAGACTCATCTTCTTCTTGCGCTTCTTCTTGCCGTTCTTGTCGGTGTAGTACGACTTGTACGAGGCGTAGCCGAAGGAGCCGGCACCATAGCCGTAGAGCACATCACCCATGGCCTTCCGGGGAGCACGCGTAAGCACCGAGCCCAACAGCACGGCGCCCACCTGCTCCAGACGCTTGGTGCACAGCGTCACCTGTTCCTTATGGGTGCCGCCCACCACGTCGACCATGATCACGCCGTCGGTAGAGGTCGCCAGCAAGCCGGCGTCGGTAACCGCCAGCAGCGGCGGGGCATCCAGGATGACGAAGTATCCGGACGCGATGAGCTGTGAGATGAGGTTGTGCATGCGCACCGAGCCGAGCAGCTCACTGGGGTTCGGAGGAATCCGCCCGGCCACCAGCACTCGCAGCCCCGGCACGTCGGTGGGACTCAGCGCATCCTCCAAGGAGATATCGCCGGCCAACACCTGGGACAGGCCGACATGGGAGTCGATACCAAAAGCGGTGTGCTGCATCGGCCGGCGCATATCGGCGTCCACAAGCACCGTCTGCTGACCGGAGCGCGCCACCGCACGGGCCAGGTAGGAGCACACGGTCGACTTGCCCTCACCGGGGTTGGCGCTGGTGATCACCACGGCCTTCGGCGGATGGTCGACGTTGATGAATCGCAGGTTGGTGCGCAGCTGCCGGAAGGCCTCGGCGGTGATCCCCGTCAGCTCCAAATCCCCGCTCTTGCGCTGCTTGGTGAGCTGGCGGTCCTCGGGGATGATGGCCATGACGCCACGGCCGGTGAGTTCCTCAACATCCTTCTGGCTGCGGATCTTGACATCGAACATGCGTCGGATGACGGCGATGACACCCCCGACGACCAGGCCCGCGACCAGCCCAAGCGCCAAGTACAGCGGCACATTGTCCTGTTTGGGCGTGGCGGGCAGGCCAGCTGGCTGGTACAGCAGCACATGAATGGCAGTGAGTTTCTCGAGTTGGGCCTGGGTGTACTTGGGATTGGCCTGGGCCTGGGAGTAGGTCTCCATCCGCAGCGCCTCGGCCTGAAGAGCGGTGAGGGCCGCGTTCGCCAGGCTCTGGGCATTCAGAGCGCTGGAGCCAGTCGCGGTGATCTGGATGAAAGAGGTACCGCTGATTACATGCGCCTGGAGACTCCCGTCAGCCGCCTTAGACAAGCCCTCGGACGCCAAGGTCTTCTGAACCCGGTTGTCGACGGCGGCGGTGCCGATCAGGGTGGAGTACGCCGAGGCGCGCTGCTGAGCGATGGTATTGCCCGACATAGCTCCACCCACGGAAGCGGAGTCCCCGGCGACGACCATGGCCGTCGACTGTGCGACGTACTGCACGGGCCGGGTAAAGATGTAGGCCGCCGCAAGCCCCAGACCTACGAGCCCGCAGATGACCAGCAGCAGCAGATTCCGGCGCAGCAGACGCACAAGATCGATGACGGTCACAGGGCTAGGGCTCCTCGCAGGATTGGCAATCAGACGTGGACAGCACAGATCCGGAGCTCCACACGCGAGCCAAGGACGCTTGTCTACGCTGTCCACATTACAATACGGCGCGATGACCATGCATATCATCGCCCCGAGGGCTTCGGTTCCTGTATGTGACCCCTCTCGAAACACGTAAATCACCTAGCCAGCCCCACTGCGGCACTGGACGGAAGCCACTCAGTCATCCACCGACCTCCGGAGCAATCACGTGAGCCTGCGAGCAACGATTCGGCGCGCTACCCCAAAACCCCTGCTCTGGAAGGTTGCACCGATGCGGCTCTTCTGGTCGGACGGGGGCCCAATGCATCACAACTTCGGCGACCAGCTGAGCCCCATCATCGTCAATCGGGTGTTCGGCGTTCCCACGGTGCACTCCGGTCTCGATTCGTGCGACATGCTGGCTCTGGGTTCCATCCTGGAGGACGCCGAGGAGCACGTATCGACGACCGCTCCGTACATCTGGGGCTCGGGGTTCATTGAAGATGGGGGCCCGTGGCAAGGCAATCAGATCCACCCCAGAGCAGTGCGAGGCAACCTGACGCGGCCTCGGCTGGCTCACTTGACCCGCCGGACACTGGCGCTCGGTGACCCCGGCCTCCTCACACCCCATGCCTTTCCCGAGTACCAAGGGCTACCCAAGCGATTCCCGATATCCCTGGTGCCCCACTTCATCGACATAGAACATCCCCGAATCATTGACCTCCGCAAGAACGAGTCGCTTCACATGATCAACGTGCTTGACCCAGTCGAAGAGGTCATCCGGCAGATCTGCCAATCAAGGCTGATCATCTCCTCAAGTCTTCATGGACTCATTGTCGCCGACGCCTTCAGGATACCGAACTATCGGATGCGCATGGTTGACAACCGATGGGGCGGGGACTACAAATTCGAGGACTACTGCTCTGCCTTCGGGCAGAGCACAGCTGTCACCAGTCCGGAGGATGTCGTTCACAACCCGGACAGATACACGTCCGCATGGGAGCCCCGCACCAGACTCACAGACCTCCAGGAAGGCCTCTTGCGCGCGTTTCCGTCAACGCACCGTCTCCCAATCTAATTTAGCCACGTCGAGAACGCTGAGTCACCATCAGGCGCTCGGCTCTATAATAGATTGCTGGGAAGTAGAGGAATACCCGCCTCACGGCGCCTCTCGCTACGGGTGGTAGATAGATACGCAGCATCGAGGCCACCTCACCGTTGCGGGCGACATACCATTCAACAACCGCATCAAGCGAGCCATAGGTCTTATGGCCGCGATTAATCAAAACCGGACAGGCCAAGATTCCTGAAAAGAATTCTTCAAAACAGTAGACAACACAAAACATTCCCAAGTATCATTGTTCCATGGTTGAAGTCACCGACGAAGAACGAACCATCCTCATGAGATGGAAGAAACGATCCGACACCCTCATCCTCCCCCGGATTAAATCCGAAGCGATTCTCTACATCTCCGAGGGAGTCGACATCGCCATCGTCGCGAAACTCACCGGCCGGTCCGTCAAGACCGTCAAAGGATGGATCACCGACTGGTCCCGAACACGGCTCCAATCAGTGGTCACCGGGCACGCCGAAAACGAGAACGCGGCCAAACTCACTCTTGCCCAGAAGAAGGAGGTCGCCGACATGCTGAAACGCCCACCCTCCGAATCCGGCATCACCGCCAACTTCTGGGACATCCCCGCCCTCCACGACGTCGTTGAAGCCAAATTCCGCGTCACCTACGAATCGGATGCCACCTACCGGCTGCTGATGCACTTCGCCGGCATGAGCTTCAAGCTCCCCGACGCGTACGACAAGCGTCGTGACGAGGCCGCCATCACCGCACGCATGGCCAAGATCCGCACCCAGGTCGCCAAGCTGCTGACCGACGGCTACGAGGTCTACACCCTCGATGAGGTCAGGGTCGAGCACGAGTCCGAGACTCGCCGGATATGGCTTCCCCGTGGGGAACGCACCAAACTCTACGTCGACCGGAAGAGAGCGGCGCAGTCATTCTTCGGGGCACTCAGTCTCACCACCAAGAGAATGAAGATCTACCCCATTGACGGCAAGCAGAACGCCGAGGCCATCATCCTCGCCATGACCCGGCTGCAACGTGAGACCACCACGGACAAGATCGCTGTCGTCCTCGACAATGCAGGGTTCCATCATGCCAAGAAACTGACCGACCTTTACGAGACCGGGGAATCCTTGGACCGGATCACTCCGATCTACCTTCCCCCGTACGCTCCAGACCACAATCCCACTGAGCATGTGTGGAACGCGGCCAAGGGCGAGATTGCGAACCTTCAACGCGACACGTCGGAGCAGACCTTCAACGCGTTCATCCATTACGTGGAGGGGCGACCGTTCGATTATGACTTCGAACACCTACCAATACCAAGACCCGAAGCCGATTTTGTTTAATTGCAGCCATATCTCCCACATGGACAAAGGCCGACGAGTGAGAAATTGACTCTTAACAAGCTCTGTAGAGATAGGTCTTTGCATCGAGATATGCGACGGATCTAGCTTCATAAGACTGTGGTACAGAAAAAGCCGAATCACTACTGGCGAACAGCTCCACCGACAGTTCTTCCACTCCGGTCCAGAATTTGCCCTGTGATATTCGCGGACAATTTTCAGATCCCGACCAACTTCATGAATAGTTCGCTCAAAAATCCGAACCAAGTCATCAGTCGAAGCGTCGTCACAGAATACGATCTCAATGCTGGATATGTCTGCCCAATGATCGACTCAATCGTATCTGCGACATATTCCTTGCCGTTATAATTGATGACACAGACAGAAATGAGCGGAAGCGCGGACATTTCCCCGCCTGACGGTCCGCATGAACCAGCCATGGGCACTTATAACCTCACTCCGCACAGATCTGGCAGCCACGCCGAGTCCTCAATACATTATCGGCGCCCCTCAGCCGGATCAGATGCACTGCATGCAGGGATTTTGTGTCGAAGATTGCGCCCTTTCAGGATAGCGCACCATCACTCGATGATCCACTCCGGTTCGAACCGCTGGCCGCGTTGCAGCCGCTCGTTCCATCACCCGTCGCAACCGCGCTGAGTTCCGAAGAACTCCCTGATGAACTCAGCCGGACCTTCAGTTGCTCTCCTCGGGCTCAGGTCCAGGAGCCTCATACAACTCGAGATCCGTGCTGAACAGCTATCATCGCTGGGGCAGTCCACAACTGTCATAGTCAGCCAGACCACAGGGCACAGAGAGTAGAGAGGGGCGGGATGGAGAAGTCCAGCATCTCCACCGGCGACCGCGTGCTCCTGACCCACGGCATCCTGCAGCGCACCGCCGATGACGCCGGCGTCGACATCCTCCTCATCAAGGGCCCGGCCCTCGACCCCGACCTGCTGCAACTCACCGAAGACGGTCAGCACACGATACCCAGACGCTCCACCGACGCCGACGTGCTGGTGCGCCCCTCCCATCTGGAGCGCTTCCAGCGGGCCCTGGACACCAACGACTGGAGGATGACCGCCGACTTCATCGCCGGTTCAGCCTTCGGCCACGCCGCGAACTACTGGCACGAGGTACTGGGCTACTGCGACGTCCACCGCCGCTTCCCCGGCATCGAGATCAACTCCGAACGGGCCTTTGACATCCTGTGGGCCGACCATCAGGAGGTCCAGTTGGCCCACGTCACCTGCAACACTCCCGCGCTGACCGCACAGCGACTCATCATCCTGATGCACACCGCCCGCAGCGGCTGGCCCGACCATCCCGACAGGGTCCGCGCCTGGGACGACGCCTCCGAGGCCGATCGCGACGCCGTCCGTGCCCTGGCCACCCGATTGGACGCCAAGGTGGCGCTGGCGGCGGCCACCGGTCACCTTGAGGACTACCGCAGCGATCGCAATTACGACCTGTGGCGGCAGTTCTCCACCGGCGACACGAGCCGCTGGCACGAGTGGCGGGCCAGGATCCGCGCCGCCGATAACCCCGTCGAGGCCTTCAAAGTGGCGATACGGTCCCTCCGGCTCAACCAGGCCCACTTGAGGATGGACCTCGGGCACGATCTCACCCGCGCCGATGTGCTGCGCGGCTATCGCGACCGTACGCTCCGCGCCCTGCAGGAGCTGGCGGCTGTCACCCACCGGGCGATTCACGAGCACCTGAGTAGAAGTACTCAGGGCGCTGCGCATCGGAGCCGTCGATGAGCTGGCGGCACGCCGACGGGCTCGCCTGGACCAATCCCGGAGAGGACGGCGCCATCCACGTGGCGACCTACCCCGCGACCCAGGTGTACTCACTCGTCAGAGGCGCGGCGCTGATCTGGCTGTTCCTTGACGAGCCCATCGAGCGTGGCCATCTGGTGGATCAGATCGCCGAGCATGCGGGTCTGTCTCCCGTCGAGGTGGCCGACGACGTCGACAGGTGCTTGTCGGAGCTCGCCGATCTGGGTCTGGCGGAGAACAGATGAGCCGCCTTCACCTCCATTTCGTGTGCACGGCCAACGTCTGCCGTTCGGCCTATGCCAGCCTGCGGGCACTCACCATTCTGAGTCCGCGCGACTTCGCCGCCTCCAGCTCCGGCCTGCAGGCACACCCTGGCGAGCCCATCTATGTGGAGATGGCCGAGCAGTTGCGACGGCGGGGAGTGGACCCGGGCGGCCAGGCCTCGCGGCGCACCGAGACCGTGGATATCCAAGACGCCGATCTTGTCCTGACCATGGCCTCGTGGCAGCGCACCACCGTCCTGGAGAACTGGCCGGACGCCGTCACCCGCGTGTTCACGCTGCCGCAGTTCGTCGCCTCGGCGCGCACTCCGGACGCGCTGAGCCTCATCACGTCAAGCTCAGACAAATCGGGCTCGGCCAAGGACATCATCGTGGCGGCCTACCGACACCGGGTTCCCGCCAGCTCGGTCGGCGACGTCGCCGACCCCTACAACCAAGGGCCCGAAGCGGCCGCCACCTGCGCCACCACGCTCGATCGGCTCCTCACCGAACTGGACGACCTGCTCGCCCCGGCTCGTCCGCCCCGCAGGGCTGCCGTCTAGAGGCACGTCAGCTCCAAGGACGGCTGGTGCTGCCGTGTCGCCGAAAGAAAGCCCACTGCAACACTGTGCCTGCTCACGGCGCTGTCACTGCACGGACTAACCGATGAGATCCCCACTCGAAGCGATATCGCCATTCCGCGCAACACCCAGCCGGTCACCGTTCATCACGCTCCCATCGCCTGGCACCACTTCGACGCCGACACGTTCGTCATCGGGCGAGACGAGTATCCACTCCCGGGAGGGCGCTCCATCGGTCTCTACTCTGGACTGAGCGGGGCTTCTCGGACTATTGAAGAAAATCACAGTTTTGAGAATCAGGTAGGATCACATCATGTCAGGATCAAAATTCAGTCCAGAGTTCAAGAACCAAGTCGTTCTCGAGGTCGTGGACAAGCATCGCACCATCAAGGCCGTCGCCGAATCATACAACCTCGTCGCCCAGACTGTTGGCGTGTGGGTCAAGGACTATCGCAAAGAACATCCAGAACCCGGGATCGAGAATCTCACCAGCACCGAGTCGAAGGAAATCGAGAGCCTGAGGAAGGAACTCCGTGAAGCACGGATGGAGGCCGACTTCCTAAAAAAAGCGGCAGCCTTCTTCGCGAGGGAATCACTGTAGCCGATCGCTACGACTACATTTTCTCGCAAGAAGGCACCTATCCGGTCCGGCTCATGTGCCGATGCCTGCAAGTCTCCCACTCGGGATATTACGACTGGCGGAACAGGCCCATCTCGGCGACCGAGCAGCGGCGCCAGGAACTCACTGTGAAGATCCGCTTCTATTTCGAGGAGTCGGATGGCACTTACGGGTACCGTCGGGTCGCCGCCGAGCTGTCCCGGGCCGGCGAGTCGGTCCACCCTGACACGGTCCGCGCCATCATGCGGGCCGAGGGCCTGGTGGCGGCCCAGCCGCGTCTGAAGGTCCGTACGACGATCCCGGCCGACGATGTGGACGGGCGCCCCGACCTGGTGGAACGGGACTTCACCGCTGAGAAACCCGGGTACAAGTGGGTCGGTGATATCACTTATATTCACACTCTGGAGGGATTCTGCTATCTGGCGACCGTGCTGGACTGTTGCACGAAGAAGGCGGTCGGCTATGCGATCGATGATCATATGCGGACCGAATTGATGAGTGGGGCCATTGACATGGCTGTCAGGAACTGCGACCATGTGCGGGGTGAGACGATATTTCACTCCGATCATGGGTCGCAGTACATGTCGAAGGAGTTCACTGAGTTGCTTGATTCTTATGATATCAGACCCTCGGTGGGAAGAACAGGAGTGTGCTGGGATAATGCGTGGGCGGAGTCGTTCAATGCGACGTTGAAGAATGAGAGGGTGCACCGGGTGATCTATCGGACCAAGGAAGAGGCGGCCCGGGATGTTGTGCGGTGGATCGAACTCAGGTATAATCAGAAACGTCTCCACTCAGCGTTGGGGTATCGGACCCCGAATGAGGTTGAGGCGGAGTACAGGGAATCGCGTCAGGTGGCCTGAAACCAAGTTTTGGGCGTGTCCGAAAAGCGTCAAGCAGTCCAGTGCACTCAAGCAGTGGCTGCGCGGACTCGGTAACAGTCCCGGTGCACTGCTCATGATGACCGAGAGCTTCCCGAAGGCCCGCCCCCCGATCCAACACGCCCTGGAGGTTCTCCTATGAGCCCAAGTCCACAACACGGCACCCCCGCCGGCGACGCGACGATCGCCATTCAGAAGCTCGCATGGAATCCTCGCCTCAGTATCTGGGACTGACCAGTTGGCTGAAAGGCTATCGCACTCATCACATCTGGCCACCCGACTTTGCCACGGTCCGTGAGCCGACGTGCCGAGCCCGCAGATCGGAACAGCCGGTACGGTAAAGCCCGTGATTCAAGCTCTATCGATCTGTCTTCCGCTCACCATGGCCGTGATGCTGCTCGTTTCTGGCATCGCCAAGCTGCGACGCCCCGACGACCTGACTGGATGGACCGAGATGGGCGTGCCCGAGCCGCTTCGCAGACGGTGGCTGCTTGTTCTCACCCTTGGGGCGAGATCGTCCTGCGAATGCTCATCGCCTTCCTGGGAGGCTGGGCCGGCATCATCGCCGCGCTGCTCGCTGTGGTGCTGATGGGGGGTTTACACCGCTCTTATCGCGACCGTGCTGAGACACCCCGACAACGCCTCCTGCGCCTGCTTCGGCGAGCGCAAGCAGATTACCGGGGCGACTCTGGCACACACCATCTGGCTGTTGGCGCGGCCCGCGTCGTCGGAGGGACGCCGTTGCTCTGCGAGGGGCCATGGCATCGGCCATCCGATATTCGGCCTGGGGATGGCTGGTGGGCCTGGCGGCTGCGGCCGTGACGACGAGGCTGGTGACCCGGGGAGACCCTGCCGTCGGCGCTGCAAGCGAGAGGACGGCCTCCGGCAGCAAAGCAACAGCTGATAACAATGGAGAGGGGGAGCTGGACTACGTACGTGCGCACCCGCACGCCTGTCGTCCCGGTGCCCCTGGCCGACGGGACGGTGAAGACGCTGCGCGAGCTCACCACCCAGGACCCCGTGCTACTGCTCTACGTTTCTCAGACCTGCTCCGCGTGCCAAGCGGTGATCGGCGGGTTGAGAGCCTACCGGAAGTTTCTGCCGGAAGTCGAGGTGCGCCTACTGCCGTATCAGAGCCCGGCGAACTCCCGCCTCACCGAGACCGTCGAACCGCAGTCCCTGCATGACCCCATGGGCCATGTCACAGACTCTTTCGACGACATGCAGTCGACGCCGAGTGCACTCTTGTTCGGAGCCGGCGGAATGTTGGCCGGCGGTCCGGTGGCCGGGGCGAAAAACATCGACGCCTTTGTTAACCAGATGCGGGCAGAATCGGATTCGTGAGGTCTGCGCCTCCCGTATCGCGCAACTCCCTGAAACATCGGGGCATTGACGGTCCCGGGGAGATTCTCCCCGGGACCGTCAACGATCAGGAACGATTAGTTGTCGTTCGTCGCACTTGTGTCAAACTTTGTCGCCTCTTCGGCGGCGGGGATTGCTGTGCGCGAAGGGTTGACCGACCTAGTCTTCGCGGACGAGACACTGACGACGCATGCATCGTAGGAGATGTCTCCAATACCGATGTGTTGGCTAGCAGAGCTCCCCTTCTGACCAGCAATGTAAGTGATCTGGACCTTATCAACGAATCCCGACCACGTGAGCCTCACCTTATTTTTGCCACTGTCGATGGGCTGATCCCCCAACTCAGTGTTCTTGAAAGGATCTGTGCTGGTGCCTGTGCCCGTAATGCTGTCCCCCTTCTGGTAGGTGAAGCCACTGGTGTTAACCACAACAGTGTCCTGCCAGAGCCACTGAGTATTGCTCCAGCCGCCTGTCGAGTTTGAATCAAGGTCATGGATGAGGAGGGAGAGTCCTTCGACCGGCTCACTGAGGGTGATCGTGACCGTGACGGAATCGCCCTTGCCCAGCGGCGAGACCATCTGAACCTCGAGATAATTCCACGCCGGGCTCGTGTTAGTCCGGGCAACCTTCCCAGTATTACCGGGTGTCGGGTCATTATTCTGCCCAGTCGAGGTGTAACTGAGAGAAGCGGTCACGTCCCCAGGCAGGAACTTAATAGAGGAAGGGCTTGAGCCGACCGTCAGGCCATCAAAACTCGTGGTCGGCGTGCACGCATCCGAAGCGGCGGCGAGGGGGGCTGACGCTGCCATTGCAACGGCCGGGGCGGCCCAGGCCGCGCCCTTGACAATAGTGCGACGAGAGATGCCGCTCTGCTTCTGACTAGGCTCTGCCATTACTGGGTCTCCTGATCTACCAAGCCGCCCGCATGAGCACGCCGCGACTTCCTTCTGATGTCGGCATGACCTTAGCACCCCTTGTGGACACTGCACACATTGACGAGCCCGCCGCACCATTCCTCCTTGTCATCACATGTTGTCACTGCCCACAATCCGCATCTTTCCCGCGATCCGGTCGCGTGACAGGCCGCTCCCGAAGACCCTTCGAACAGGTTCACAACCTGCGCTCTGAGACCCTGCGGCCCTCGCCCTCCTGACCTACTCCGTGAGCACAGGACGATCCGACGGACGAAGTTTCGTTACGCCTGGCCGCCCCCTGCCACCGCGGTGCCGACTGCTTTGGATGGCCCTGCTCAGCTCCTCGCCGGTCAGCTTGGACCTGCGTCACGCGTAGCAGGGCCAGGAACGACCGGTACTGTGAGACGGTGCTTCAATCCCTGTCGATCTGCCTGCCGCTCACCATGACCGTGATGCTGCTCATCTCGGGAGTAGCCAAGCTTCGGCACCCCGACGACCTCGCCGGATGGACCGAGATGGGCGTGCCGGCCCCACTTCGCAGGAAGTGGCTGCTCGCGCTGCATCCCTGGGGCGAGATCACCCTCGGAGTACTGATCGCCCTCCTGGGGTGCTGGCTCGGTGTCATTGCCGGCGTACTTGCGGTGGCGCTGATGGGCGTCTACACCGTTCTCATCGCAACTGTGTTGAGACGCTCCGACGACGCCTCCTGCGCCTGCTTCGGCGAACGCAAGCAGATCACCGGGGTGACTCTGGCGCGCAACATCTGGCTGGTGCTCCTGGCCGTCGGCACGGTCTGCGTCATCGGGGGCACGCCGCTGCTCGGCGGCGCTGCGGTAGCGGCCGTTCAGGGTTCTGCGTGGGGTTGGCTGGTGGGCCTGGCCGCCGCCGCTGTGACGACGTGGCTGGTGACCCGGGGAGAGCCGGCCGACAGAAGTGATGGGGAGAGGCCTGTGCCGACCGGCGTCCCGACTGCCGACTCAACCGATGAAGCGGGCGAAGAGCTGGACTATGTGCGCACCCGCACCCCCGCGATCCCGGTGACGCTGGCCGATGGGACAGTGAAGACGCTGCGTGAACTCAGCACCGGCAAGCCCCTGTTGCTGCTCTATGTATCGCAGACCTGCTCGGTGTGCCAGGCAGCGATCGATGAGGTAGGTGCTTACCGCAAACTTCTACCGGAAGTCGAAGTGCGCCTGCTGCTGAAGCAGAGCCCGGAGGACACTCGTCTCACGGAGACCGCCGAACCGCAGTCTCTGCACGACCCGAAGAGCTACGTCTCCGATTCCTTCGACGGTATGTGGGGTACGCCCGCCGCCCTGCTGTTCGGAGCCGATGGGATGCTGGCCGGGGGCCCGGTGGTCGGGCCAAAGGATATTGATGTCTTCGTGAAGCAGATGCGGGTGGAACTGGACTCGTGAGGTCTGGGGCTTTCAGGTAAACGGCCGCGGAACGGGAGTTCCTGCATGAGCCGGCGACCTCGCTGACAATGACCTGTAGTCCGGGGCCCGCGCCGCCTGCACGGGCCAGACTTGTCCAACGCCGCATCGGCGCCAAGAACGAGTTCCTTCGGGACCCCCCACCACCGGAGAAGTGGCCACGCTACTGGGCTGCGACCCGGCCAGTATCCGCCAATCCAAAGCCTGCAACGACTTGTATGGCCTGCCCTCGTTCCAGTGGCTGACCAGGGCAGATAGGTCGACGCGGTCATCAATAGCGTCGACGAGCAGGGCTACTTGTGGGCCGTCGGGCACCCAAAAACCTAACGCGTGCTCCGGTGCCTCTGTCGGCCTCCGCCGATAACACTGATTCTGATCCTTCGCCTCCGTCGGTGCGAGAACGTAAAGTTCGCTCATGACATCTGATCTGAGCGTGCTGCGCGACGCGGCACTGGAACTGGCGCCCGACGAGCGCCGCGAGCTCGCGCGAGAACTGCAACTCAGCGTCGCCGGCGATGAGAAGAAGATGGCCGCCCTTCGCGCGGCGATTCAGGAGGGTGACGACGCGCTCGCTCGCGGCGATTACGACGAAGTCTCACTCGGCGGCTTGCGCGACTATCTCAGCGGTGTCTGTCACAAGGCGTGATATCAGCTCCGGACATGTCTCTGACGCCCGGAGTGAGCGGCGGGTGGTGCTGTATGTTTCGGGGCGTCATTGGTGAGCCGCAACAGTGGCCGGGACTGGTATCGAGATGCGGCGCCTGCCCGCCCCGGCCGGATGGCCTTCGGCCGCCATGTGACCGCCTCTGTCTGCAGAGTCCTTTCAGCCTGAGCAGCCCGCACTGCGCAGCGTGTTGCCGCGGACCGTCACGTTACTCTTGGCAGAATCCATGTCCTCATCAGCGGCACCACCGTCGGGCGACGACCAACGCTCAATCGATGAAAGATCAAGGCGGCACGGTATACTCGGAGAGATATTGGAGCTAGTGTCCTGAGTCGGAAGTTTCTGGTTGGTCGTTGGTGTGATTCAGATCGAGCAGTAGCACGCCAGAGTCTCGAAGATCGCATCAGCGGTCTTGGTCCACACGAACGGTTTCGGGTCCGCGTTCCACTGATTGATCCACCCCTGCATATCGGCCTTCAACTCCGTCACCGACCGGTGCGCCGAGCCCCGCAGCTTCCGGCACGTCAACTCGGCGAACCAGCGCTCCACCAGGTTCAACCACGACGAGTACGTCGGGGTGAAATGCAGATGAAACCGCGGATGACGCAACAGCCACGTATGGACCTTCTCCGTCTTATGGGTCGAGTAATTGTCCAGGACCAGGTGCAGCTCCAGATCGGTGGGCACGGCCTTGTCGATCGTGGTCAAGAACCCGATGAACTGGGCGGTGGTGTGACGGGCGTGATGCTCGGTGATCACCGAGCCCGACGCCACGTCGAGAGCGGCGAACAGGCTCGTGGTGCCGTGGCGCACATAGTCGTGGGAGGCCTTCGCCGGGCTGGTCGGCAGGACGGGAAGGATCGGGGCGGTGCGGTCCAGGGCCTGGATCTGGGTCTTCTCGTCGACCGCCAGCACCAGGGCGTCGGCCGGCGGGTTCATGGACAGGCCCACGACGTCACGGACCTTGTCGACGAAGTGCGGATCGGTGGACAGCTTCCACGAGTCGACGGCCTGGGGCTTCAGCCCGAAGGCCCGCCACACCCGCGAGACCATCGACTGGCTCATCCCGGCGGCCTGGGCGGCGCTGCGGGTCGACCAGGCGCGGTCGCCGTTGGCGGGCTTGGAGTGAAGGGTCCGGTCGATCAGGGCCTGAACCTGTTCATCAGAGACGGCCCGGGGCCGGCCGGTCCGGGGCGCGTCCTCCAGTCCGTCGAGCCGGTCGGCGGCGAAGCGGGCGCGCCACTTGCTGACCGTGGTGCGGGAGCAGCCGACGAGTTCGGCGACCCGTCCGATGGTGGCTCCGTTGTCGAGTTCGAGGATGATGCGGGCTCGTCTGGTGCGCCAGGCGGCCAGTGTTCGCCCGCGGGTCCAGCTTTCCAGGACGGCGCGTTCCTCGTCGGTCAGGTGCACGGGTTCGACTGTGGGCCTCGGCATGAGCAGAGTCTACCAGGACTAACCAGAAACTTCCGACCCAGAACACTAGAGTTTTGTGGTCGAATTTTCGTCCGTCACTGTCACGCATAACTAATTGTCTCACACAATACCAGAAAAGTCTACTTACTTATGAGTCCTTTCGTAAGCCTGGTCACCATCGGCAGTGCTCCATCTCGCCCGTTCTTGCATAGACCTCATTTGACGTTGGTTCCGCGTGCCGCACGAAAAGAAGCCGAAGGCTCATTGCTCACCCCTATCCCGATGTGCCGGATCGTATTACTAGAGGAAAGCCAAGTACACCCGAACCTCTTCACTAGAACAGAGAGTCCTGTTTCGGCGGCAGTGATGATATGAATGGGCCTACTTGAACTCTGCGCGAAATTAGTGTGGAGAGGTTCACCACCAAGTCGTAGCAGTCTGACGTTCCCAGAATCACAAGCCCGAAGGATCCTTGCACCGCCAGTCCGTGCTCTCCGACTCGTACATCATTAGGGTAGAGAGTCCTATCGCACATCCCGCAAGCAAGCTCAATTCGGTCTTCCGAACCCCAATTCTCTCTGATCGACTCCACACCCTGCCAGTGAAGTCGTGATACGAAGGCGCACACACCGTCAACAACGCGTCCGTGCTCAGATCGCAGGTTGGCGGGGGAAACGGGATTGGCGAGGCCTCGCGCCTTATCGTTAACGCTGTGCCGCTGGGTCAACCCAAGCGAAGATGACACGGCATCCTCGAGATGTCTTACCATCTTTCCATCGGAGCAATACGCCACACGGGTTGCTAGGACTGCACCTTGTTCCACCAGGCGGTCTTCTTTCCGAAAATCCACCGCGGTCCCAACCTTTTCCACTCCATCAGCGAATCCTGCAACATAGAGATAGTGCGGGCGCATCACGTATGAGTTCAGTCCGTCGGACAGTCTGGCACCAGCGCGGTGCACCTGGTGAAGTCCCAGAAAGACATCAGCCAGTTCGCAATCCTGGCACTGCTTCTTGGAAGATTGGGCACGCCCGACACTGGGGCAAGGAAGCCAGGCGGGCATTCCATCCTGACGCCAGACGTGGCGGCCACAGCAGTACCGATTGTCATCTACGGCCCGCCACCCAAGCCAACTACCATCACTAAGAGGAATATACTCCACACTCCGGTGCGCTGGATTCCACAGTCTCAGCAAACAGGTAGTTCCCTCAATGTCGAGACCAGCCACCAGCGCTTCTAGAGTCGCAGCATCGTCGCTCATACTCAGTTCCAATCCTCACGTGTGACTTGAAGGCCTGCTTCCCTCAGGATGATGGCGAAATGCCCCAGCACGCCACTTCGCAAGTAGACCTGCTGAACTCCACAGCGGACAAGCCGGTGGGCGAAATCGACTAGATCCTGGGCAGACTCTCTTCGAACAGTCAGCCGGAGTCTAATGGAGGCTGGCAACGGGCCGTTAGCCGCGTCGACAGACTCAAGCACAGGACAGATTGACGGGCAAGTGCCGCATCCTCGCCGCTCTGGGCGCAAGCCAGATCGGATGTTCTGTGGCGAGACACCAAAATCGTCGCAGTAGTGAACCTTGACGCCAAAAGGGTAGCCAACAACATCACCAAGGCACCCAATTCCTTCAAGGTGCTCATCCAACCAACGGGACAGCAAAGGTGTTGAGAAACTCTTAACCATGTTCAGTGCGCACTCTACTCGCCAAGGGTAAGTGATTCCGAGAAATGATCTCCAGATGTAGACCGGGCGACTGTTTGAGTCAAGCTCCCATCGTCCGTCAACTAGCTCCGCATACGCGCCCTCGTTGTCTATGGCGATCTCGGCTGACCAAAGCAACTCTCGGTAGGGCTGAACAATGACCGAGTCGCTTGGCCTCAGTCTCAGGTCATGAACCCAATTCAGGACATCGAGACCGGGAGCGTCCACCAGACGAGGTAAGTTCAGCGTTTCGCTTTCTTCGCTGATCCGGACAACGAAGTGACTCTCCTGTGGACAGCCGACCAGATACATCCTAAGTTCGTCGAAGTTCCGGCACACTGTTGCGGGCAATCCCTCGATCCCGAACTCCTGAAATAGGCGAGTTGCCCGTGCCTTAGATACCATCTACAACGCCTCTCGTGACCGGGCGAACCTGGAGGACATAGAGGGCCGGACTGTCAAAACACCATTCCACGTCAACATCCTGGCCGAACTCATCGACGAGTCTGGCGCAAGTCCACCAAAGAGGATGGAACCAACCTTGGAGATCAAGAGTCGGGAACCTGTCCGAGTCGATGGTGACAGTACCGTCTCCCCTAGCCTGCAAATACGTATGTGGATCGCCCTCCGTGGTACCGGCCCTCCGATGAGACACTTCCACCGTAAGAATCTCTCCTTCAGAGAAGGCAACTCCGTACTTTGAGCAGACCATTTGTTTCTGAATGAGGGACGAGCCCTCGTCGCTCCAGTCAAGGGATGCGAGGGCCAAGAGAACATCATCAGTGGCTGGCTGCACATCAGGGATCGTCTCGCTCATGCCAGCTCCGGCTGAATCCAGGCGGTCTTCGGACAGGCCGGACCTTCTCACTATGACAGCCTCGGGAGCCTGTTCAAGCAACCATAGTGCTATCACATCTCGGAGCCCTGGAGCCGACAGATCAGTCGGGTCGCCACATTGCACAATCAGTGCGGGTGGAACACATATCTCTTGCATCATCGCGGCACGATTCAAGCGGGCTGCTTTACCGCCCCATTCGTCCACGTCGATTTCTCCGGATCCCAGCACTCTCCAGCTATACATGTCGCGCCCCCTGGAACGAATCAAGAAGAGAGCGCGTCTCTTCAACCCTTGCCCTGTTGCCAGTGACATCAAAGACGAGAATGTCTTGCCACTTCACGCGAAACTCTGGTTCGGCAGGGACATGGCTCACGACAAGGATTCTCCTCATGGCCTGGTTCGCTATTGAGCTTACGCTATACCAGACCGACCCACATCCAGTGTCGTCTGCCATCCATATGTACGCTTCAGGGCGGGGCAGTGGATACGAATGCGGATGAACACTCTGGGGCTCAACACCTGTCTCGCGGCATAGCGCTCGGCGCACCCTCTTTAGGTCTAGTCCTCCCCGAGTGACGATATGAATATGAGCGTGCTCGTTGGCAGCACACTTGCCGGACTGATGTGGCTGGAAAGGGGTTGGGCTCCCGTGCTCAAACGCAAGAAACCCTGATGCTCCACCGCCCGATGAGACGTGGGTCCCGAGCGCGGACACCAGCTCGCGCAGCCTGACCGGCGACAAGACCCCCTCGGCGGTCAGATCGGCGAAAGAGGTGTAGTGCTGTGTGGGAAACAGGAGCAGATGGCGCGCAGCGACTGGCGCAGCATCTGGGGCAATCCAAAAATCGGTTCCTTCCAATCTGACGCTTCCTCGAACCTCGTTGAAAGCAGTGTCGGCCAGAGCCGAGAAGTCAGTGCTGTCGCTTGGGTGGCAGAATACACACTGCCTAGTAGGAGGAGGGCCGTTCATGCTTGGCCTCCGAGCAAATCGTCCGCGGCAAGGAGAGTCTCGCCCACGAATGTGAGTTCTTCCGGCGTCAACCCATGGTGTGGTGAAACGCATACCACTCGGCTCCATATGGAGTGCGACCTGTCCTCCAGTATCTCCACGGACGACGCAATAGGATAATCAGCAATCCGCCTCATCCGGTACTCATGCACATCATTCTGAAGGCCCTGACGGTCGAGCCAGTTTGAGACCCGAAGGCCGTCTCCCTCTTGCTCAGTAAGAAACACGAGACCGTAGTAGTTGAAGTCCGGATAGGGACCTCTCTGCATGAGGTGAAGATGGTGCAGTTTCCTTGCTGCCTCCTCCAGAACGGCACCGGCATTGGCTCGGCGGTCAAGGACTGAGGGCAGGTTTCGAACGGACGCGATGCCCAGCGCAGCTGCCATACCTGAGAGCCTCAGATTCGCTCCAGCCTCAAAACCGAGATCGAGATCATCAGTTGTCTCGGGGTATCCCCCATAGCTGGCCCAGGAAGCAGCTTTGCGGCCGAGATCGGCAGAGTTGGTGCAAACATAGCCGCCCTCGCCGGTGGAAATCAGCTTACGGTCGTGGGTAGATGCGCAAAGAAGGTCAGGGCAGTCTCCGTCTGCCATGTTGGGAGATGATCCCTGCGCATGGGCCGCGTCCTCCACCCAAAACCAGCCTCGGGAGTCAACCAGACGGCGAGTAGCCGCCCAATCGTAGCGGTAGCCCCACCAAGGCAAAGTGATGAGAATAGTGCCGGGGGGAGCGGTCGCAGGATCAATCTCCGAGAGTTGCGCAATGCACGGTGCCAAGACTTTATCGCCAAAGCTGTACGCAACAACGCGACAACCTATACTCTTCATGGGCAAGTAGGTCATAACGGGCATCATCGAGGGTGCAAGTACAGTGACCCCTTCCATTGCGCCACACGCTCTCATGGCCACTTCGATGGCGGACGTCCCGGAGTTGGTGACCACAACATGTTGACAGGAATACTGCTGAGCCAAGAGCGATGAGTATCGAGACACCAGAGGCCCTCTCCCGTGCAACTTGGTGCCGCTCGCCTCGTTGATAATCGCCACGGCGTCTCGCAACAAGCTCTCATCTTGATAGCGTACAGGTACCCGCACTGGCTATTCACCCCACTGATCGCGCCGAATAGCTCGAACAGCTTCCGAGCTTCGTTCATAGATAGTGCCGCCCAGACGTCGAATCATGTCTGAGACCCTCGCTTCTCTCGCCTTGTCTTCATAGACGTGCCAAGTAGGATTGCCCTTCATCCACTCCACAGTCTTGTCGGTCACCGGGCATTCAGGATGGTTCATCACGCCGAATATGTCGGTGCGGAACCAGTAGGGGCCGATGATATATCCGAGGGCGTCCTCAACAGTGAGCTGGATAATCGCCTCGATCTCTTCGTCGGAGACCAGATACCCCGGAAGAATCGGTCTGATGCCGACGAATGGCAGGAGCCCTGCGTTCCGCAGGCGTTTCAGATGCGCAACGCGTGCATGCGGGGATGGGGCGTTCGGTTCCAGAGTCTCGGCAGAGTCCAAACAAGGCAGCGAGACCATTACGCAGAGAACCTGTCGAGCCTTCGCGAGTTCGTGCTGAAACTCCTGCAACTTGAGAAGAAGATCATCGGAGAGGATCATCTTCGTTGCAAAGGTGAGACTCTTGCCCGCAGCCACGGCAGTTTGGACAGCCTGCATCGCCTCGCTACGATTGAGAAAGAGTTCGGTGTCGTTGGAGAGCATAACCACATCAAGCTCGGGGCTGTTCAACTCGGCTTCGTAGTCGTCTCGCGAGGCCGCTGTCCCCAGGTAGTCTGGATCTGCCGCAAAGCAGTATTGGCACTGGAACTTGCAACGGTGCTGCTGGTCGGAGCCTCTCCAAGGCTGCACCAGTCGATGTGGATCGATGAAGTGGGCCTGGGTCATGACAGTCCCTCCCGGCGAAGTGCGGCAGCGGGCTGTTGCCCACGGAGAGAACCGTCGGCCGCGTCGGAGCCAGCCTTCAGTGAGGTCGGTGTTGCTGACCCTGTCAGCGACAGGGAAACAACCAGTCCGGTGGGAGACATCATGTCGGAGATCCTTCTGACGCTACCAGCCAGCGTCCAGGGTGATGTGCCAAGGTCAAAGCGACTTCTTCATTGTATCGACTCGCGGCCTCTCCGTGTGGGATTGGTTGCTTCCTGCGAGTTGGTTGAGTCGAGATGGACTGACTGACACTGCAAGATCGCGCACCTTCTGGCGCGAGTGCGTTTGAAGTGTCAAGTCCCGGGTTTGGTTGAGGGTCGGGTGTTGAATTCTCAGGCCGCGGTGGCGACGGTATCGGCAGCAGACCGGGCGTCCCAGTACGCGGCCTCGACCTCGGCGGGAGTCTGATAGTCGAGCATGGAGTGCAGGCGCTCGTGATTGAACCAGCCCACCCACTCCGCGGTAGCAGCCTCGACATCGCCCACACCGTCCCAGGGCCCGCTCAGACCCACAAGCTCGGCCTTTTACAAGGAACTCAAGGCTTATGCCATCGCGTTATCGTACGAGTCGCCCTTCGATCCCACCGAGGCCACCGCGTCGGCCTCCACCAGCCGCTGGGTGTAGCGCACCGCACGGTACTGCGACCCATGGTCGGAGTTAAGCCGAATTCGTCTTAACTCCGACCACGGATCGCAGGGCGGCGGAAAAGTCGGAGATGTCGTCTGTGACTAGGGGTTAAGCCCCTCCCGGCGTGTCATACAGGCGGGCGAGGCTCACACGGTTTGGATGGAAGTACTCCTACAAACCACCGCCGCAAGGAACCCCGCCCGCGATGCCATCCTCCCCCACCGCGCCCGCTGTCCGCACCCCTGACACGCCCGCACCGAATGCTCGCCTGGCCGATCACCTGGCCCGGGTTCCCGACCCCCGCAAACCCAGAGGCAAGAGATACCCCCTGACGGGCCTGCTCCTCCTGGCGATCTCGGCGACCCTGGCCGGATGCCGGAGCTTCACCGCGATCGGCGACTGGGCCCACGCCCTCACCAGCCACTCCCTGGCCGGGTTCGGGCTGCGCGCGGCCCCCGGCGAATCGAACCTGCGCACACTCTTCGCCCGCCTCGACGCCGCCCTGGACGCACAACTGTGCCTGTACGCCTGGACCCGCACCACCACCATCGACGGTAGGCGTGTCATCGCTGTGGACGGGAAGACCCTGCGCGGTTCCCGATCGGCGACCCAGAGGCCCGGCATCTGGTCGCCGCCCTCGACCATGCCAGCGGCACCGTGGTCGCCCAGCAGGCCGTGGATGCGAAGTCCAACGAGATCCCGGCCCTGCCCGACCTCATCACCGCGTTGGGCGAGCGGGTGAAGGGTGCGGTGATCACCGCTGACGCGCTGCATACCCAGACCGCTACCGCGGCCGCGATCCTGGCCGCCGGCGCCGATTACGTGTTCACGGTCAAGGCCAATCAGCCGGGTCTGGTGAAGAAGTTGAAGTCCCTGCCGTGGTCCAAAGTCCCCGCAGGCCATGTGGAGGATGAGAAGTCCCATGGGCGCAGGGTCCGGCGCACCCTGAAGGTCGTCCAGGCACCCGCCGATCTGGGGTTTGCGGGGGCGGTGCAGGTCGCCCAGCTGCGCCGGGTGGCCACCCGGAAGGGGAGGAAGACCACGGAGGTGGTGTATCTGATCACCTCGGCCGGTCTACCCGATGCGCCGCCGGCTCGGCTCGCGGCGTGGGTGCGCGGTCACTGGGGTGTGGAGAACCGGCTGCATTGGGTCCGCGATGTGACGTTCGATGAGGACAGGCATCAGGCCAGGACTGGGTCGGCGCCTCAGGTGATGGCCACACTTCGGAGCGTGGCGATCGGTATTCATCGGATGAGGGGTGAGGTGAACATCGCCGCCGCGGTCCGGCGTGCGGCGTGGGACCCGTTGGGGACCTGCGACCTGGTCCTCACACTCTGATCACAGCGCGAGCACAGGAAGGAGAAACGACTTTTCCGAGACCCTGCCCAGACCACAACCCCACCGAGCACGTGTGGAACGCGGCCAAGGGCGAGATTGCGAACCTTCAACGTGACACGCCGGAACAGACCTTCAACGCGTTCATCCATTACGTCGAGGGGCGACCGTTCGATTACGACTTCGAACACCTACCAATACCAAGACCCGAAGCCGATCTTGTTTAATTGCAGCCATAATCCCATAAAACATGGCGCGAAAATCAATTCCCGCCCAACGGATTCCCCTTCATTCATTACGAGTAGGAATAGCAGCTTCGTAAACAATATCCTCTTGGGTTGAGCTAGTTGCATGCTCGCGATGTACCACAACATCCATGTGATATAGCTTCGCGCTTGGACAATCATCCTCTCCATAGTACCAATTATGAGAGACGGACGCCCTACCTGAGTGATCTATTGTAACTTGTTCACGGTCCTCTGAATACGTCTTTGATGGAAGATATCGGTAGTAGACTTCCATCTTCTCATCCTCAGGAAAGCCAGAAAGAACGACTCTAACGTTAGCCCCAGCCTGAGTACACAACGCGCCTGCTACTTTAACAGACACCTCTTGGAGCTCTTCATGAAAAATCATCCGCGCGATTCGTGCAGTACCAGACTTACCCTGAGGATCAACTGAACAGACCGCGCCTAATGCGCCACAAAGCCCCGATACAATCGCGCTAGCCACTGCGGTTACCACGAATGTCTTGTCAATTCCACTTCTTCGATCAGACACAACCGGCCACTCCTGACAAAACAGCAGTATGTATGATATTATCATATGATATCACTCCAGCCCTCGCTGGAAGGCGGGTATTCACCCTCCACCGAGGGCTGGACGCAGCTCTCTTTCCTAGGAAAGATGGAGCTCATAATGTCCACATCCTCTGCAATCGTTCATTGTCGCTCAGTATTCCTGATAGAGATACTGACCCTTATCTCCTTTATCGCCATTCAGGAGCGCACGACAGACACTTTGCTAGCATTCTTTGTCTGCTACCTCGGTTTCTCGGTCGCCTACGTTGTCATTCAATATGTAGGTGTAAGCATGAAGGACCGCCGATGAACACCCGCCCCTTCGTCTTAGATGCAGGGGCGGATCCAATTTGACAGAAAATTTTATACCGCATATTCAAGTGTCCGCAAGTTCGCCTTGCCCCCTAATCAGGTGACAACCTCACTTTCTTACGAGATGCCTAGCATGTTATGCGATCTGGTATTCGGATAAAGGGGTATTCATTTAGGTGCCAAGTGGGGCTGTAGCCTGGGTTGAGACGAAGGCCCCCGCGCTGCGCCAACAGCCGGGGCATGGACTACACCGCGAGAGGGTGTGCGTCGTGGCTCAGCCTACCCGGGAGGGTCCGGTCGCGAACCGGGGCTACCCGGCTGATCTTGCCGAGTTGCGGGCGTGGTTCCCCAGCGATAGCGCTTGCGTGGATTGTCTCGACTGGCTGCGCTGGCCGGAGGGGTTCCGCTGTCCCCATTGCGGTGCCGCAGACGCCGGTCGCGATCATTCCGGCCGGTACCGGTGCAAGGGCTGCCGCAGACGAGTGTCGGTGACGGCCGGGACGATCTTCGACAAGACGCGGATCCCGATGACGGTGTGGTTCGAGGCCGTGTGGCTGGTGACCGCGGACAAGGGCGGCGTCTCGGCGGCGCACCTGCATCGCGTGCTGCCGATCAGCTCGTATCCGACAGCATGGGCGATGCTCGCCAGACTGCGCCAGGTGATGGGCGCAGTCGAAAGCACACGGCTTTTCCGGTACGGTCGAGGTCGACGAGACCTTCATCGGCGGTCCTCGCGCAGGCAAAGCAGGTCGTGGCGCACTGGGGAAGATGCGCGTGGCCAGGGCGATCGAGATCACACCCCGCGGGTGGGGGCGTGCCCGCCTCGCCGTGATCCCGGACGCGTCGGCGCCATCGCTGAAAGACTTCGTCACGACCAACATCGAGCCGGGCACCGTCGTGATCACCGACGGGTGGACGGCATACCCTATGCCTCTCCGTCTCGCTAGCCGAGCCCGCACCGTCTGGCAGTACCGATACGACTCGTCGTTGTCGAGGACTGCTCCACCCACCACGCTCACGCCAGCGCGGCAGATCGTCCTCCAGCTATCACACGCCTGCTGCGACAGGCGTCGAGCGGTGTCAAGTCCCGGGTTTGGTTGAGGGTCAGCGGGTGTTGAATTCTCAGGCCGCGGCAGCGACGGTATCGGCAGCAGACCGGGCGTCCCAGTACGCGGCCTCGACCTCGGCGGGAGTCTGATAGTCGAGCATGGAGTGCAGGCGCTCGTGATTGAACCAGCCCACCCACTCCGCGGTAGCAGCCTCGACATCGTCCACACCGTCCCAGGGCCCGCTCAGACCCACAAGCTCCGCCTTGTACAAGGAGTTCAAGGCTTATGCCATCGCGTTATCGTACGAGTCGCCCTTCGACCCCACAGAGGCCACCGCATCGACCTCCGCCAACCGCTGGGTGTAGCGCACCGCACGGTACTGCACCCCACGATCAGAATGATGAATCAGCCCGGTGACATCACGACCTGCACGCCGCCGGGCCGCCAACCCCATCTCGAGAGCGTCCAGCGCCAGATCGGTGAACATCCGCGTGGAGGCCTGCCAGCCCACGATCGTGCGCGAGAACACATCCAGGACGAACGCGACGTACACCCAGCCGGTCCTCGTGGCGACGTAGGTCAGGTCGGCCACCCACAGCCGGTCGGGCGCTTCGGCGACGAACTGGCGCTCGACCAGATCCACGGGACGATTCGCCTGGCCACCGGGAATAGTGGTGCGCGGATGGGACCGGCCCCGCACCACCGGGTGCACCCCGAGCTCGGCGCACAGCCGCTCCACGGTGCACCGGGCGACCCGGATACCCTCGCGGTTCAGCTGGGCATGGATCTTCCGGATCCCGTAGACCCTCATGTGCTTGTCAGCGTGGATGCGCATGATCTCCTCTTTCAGCCAGGTGTCGCGGCGTGCCCTCGCCGAGGGTTCGCGGTTCTTGTGGGCGCAGTCAGGTGCCGGGGGCGATCTGGATGTCGGCCTGCTGCGACTGACCGTGCAGATCGGTCCGGGCTGGCCAGCGGTCGCGGTTGGCGTCGATGAACGCGACGATCACCGGGACGGGCGGTCGAACTCCGCCGCGAAAAAAGCCGCTGCCGACTTCAGGATCTCGTTGGAGCGCCGTAGTTCACGGTTCTCCTTCTCCAGGGCCCGCAGCCGGTCCGCCACGTCGACCGGAGCGACGGGGACCTGGCCGGCCTCGGCTTTCTGGACCCAGTTGCGCAGGGCTTGGCTGTGGACGTCGAGTTGGTTGGCGATCCGGGCGATGGCGCCGTTGCGGGCGTCGGGGTCGCGACGGGCCTCGACGGCGAGTCGGGTGGCGCGTTCCCGCAACTCGGGCGGGTACTTGGAGTTGGTCATGATCGAGGGTTCCTTCCAGATGGTGTCTGGCTTCCCCTCAATCAAACACGGGACGGTTCAGGGCTTGCTACAGAGTCACTGTCCACCAAGACAAGGAGCACTCTCAAGATGAAGACTACCGGCTCATACCCCCGCCTCCACATCGACACCGCCACCATCCCAGCGGTCGGCCAGGCCGGCGGCATCCTGTCGACCGAGACCATCCGCGCCTCCGGCCTCGACACGGAGCTCTCGGCGGCCCTGTCCCGGTGGGCCAAACCCATGGCCAGGCACGGTCCCGGCAAGATCGTCTGCGACCTCTGCCAAGTCCCGGGTTTCCTGGGTGCCGGCAATGATCACGTCGGCCTGGCCGAAGTCGACCTGGGCGATGCCCGGACCCCAGGTCAGTTCCGCGTATCCCTGGCCCTCTTCCCGGTGGTCGGCCTTCCAGGCCTTGACCCATCGTTGGACCGGTGAGTAGGAGCCCGTGTAGCCGTGCTCGGCGACCAGGCGGTCGAAGACCCTCTTGGCGGTGTGGCGCTGCTTACGGGGATGACCCCGGTCAGCGGTCAGCCAGTGATCGATCACGTCGGCGAACGGGGCGATCACGCTGGCCCTCGGGTGCCGGATCGGGCGGGGAGGCTGGGGGGAGCAGTCCTCCAGGTTGGCGTACTTGGCCACCGAGTCCCTGGAGACGGCGAGTCGTCGGGCGATCTCGCGTCCGGGGACCCCGGCAGCATCCAGCTGCCGGATCTGGGTTTGGACCTTCTTGGTCACTGTCACGTTCGGCTCCTCCCATCGGCACTCCTCGTGCCGATGGGAACTATCCGCCACCATGACGGGCCCGTGTGGTGACCGGTCAGGATCACCGTGACGATGTGGCCGGATTTCTTAGCGCTGAAACGGCTGGAATCACTCCTGCCGATTCGGCAGGAAACCAGCCACTGCAACGGCCGGGAAATCGTGCTCACATGGCCCACTTCATAGTGAACAGACACACTCGCCCTGTCTCTGGCCCTCGGTGGGGACTGCCTGTCCGACCTCGCCGAGGTCCGCGCCGAACCCGGCCTCTACGGGCCGGTGGCCTCCGACCCCACCGTCTCCCGACTCATCGCCGCGCTCGGCGACAACGCCGAGCGCGCCGAGAAAGCCATCAGCCGCGCCCGCAAGGCCGCCCGAGCCCGCGTGTGGGCCCTGGCCGGGCCCCATGCCCCGAACGCCGGGATGTCAGCGGCAGATCCGTTGGTCATCGATGTGGATGCGACCCTGGTCACCGCCCACTCCGACAAACAGGAGGCCGCCCCCACGTTCAAGAAAGGCTACGGGCACCACCCGTTGTGCGCGTTCATCGACCACGGCACCCACGGCTCCGGGGAGATGGCTGCTGTGATGTTGCGTCCGGGCAACGCGGGATCCAACACGGCCGCCGACCACACCACCGTGATCCGGGCCGCCCTGGACCAGGCCGGAGTCGGCTCGCGGCCCGGCCGGCGGGTCCTGGTCCGTATCGATGGGGCCGGGTCGACCCATCAGACGCTGAACGAGCTGGTGCGCCGCCGGGTCGCCTATTCGGTGGGGTTCACCCTGCCGATGGACACCCCGCAGTTGTACGAGAAGATCCCGGAATCGGTGTGGGCCCCGGCCTATAACTGCGATGGCCAGGTGCGTGAGGGGGCCGATGTGGCCCAGTATCACGGGGCTGCTGGACCTTTCGGGGTGGCCTGCGGGGATGCGGGTCATCGTGCGCCGGGAGTATCCCGATGCTGGAGCTCCGTTGCGCTTCGATGATGTGGACGGCTACCGCCTGACCGCGTTCGCCACCAACGCGACGAAGGGCCAGTTGCCGGATCTGGAGGTGCGGCACCGTCGGCGGGCCCGGTGTGAGGACCGGATCCGTAATGCGAAGGACACGGGGCTGACTAATCTGCCTCTGTATGGGTTCGGTCAGAACCGGATCTGGTGCCAGATCGTGGCGATGGCCTGTGACCTGTTGGCGTGGATGGGACTGCTGGCCCACCCGCAGGAGGCGGTGCGCAGGTGGGAGCCGAAGAAGCTGCGGCATCGCTTGTTCGTAGTGCCGGCAACCATCGCGCGGAGTGGGCGGCGAGTCGTGCTGCACGTTTCGGATCGGCATCGCTGGGCCGGCACGGTCGCCGGGGCGGTGCTCGCGATGCGGGGCCTGCCGGCCCCGACCGGCTAGGCCGCCCGGCTTCGCTTCTGCTCGCCTACGACCTGGAGACCCTCTTCGGCTTGGACAGCCCGACCCCCGCAGCGTGATGCGGCGGATCGTCACACTCTTCTGGCAGAATCGGGTGCTGAACCGGCGGCACGGCCGTCGGGCAGCGACCGGCCCCCGAACGATGAAAGATCGAGGTTAGTCGAAGCAGGAATGGTCCCGAGCGCTCAACCCGGCATGAGCTGATCCATATAGTTCCCAACGGGCAAGCCCAATGCCGATGACCACGCCATCTGGAAATTTTCGCAAACCTCGCCCCGCCAAGTACGACGCATGATCCATGCCTTCCGGTGAGGCTAGTCGAACCGAAAGCCGAACAAACCGCCGTCATCACCTGCATCGGTGAGTACGGGGTCAATGAGATACCCTCGCCGGTCAAACCCCTCGGCCTCCGCGGTAGCAAGGCGATCAGAATTCAGCGTAACGATGTACTGGAAACCGATCTCGTCAGCAAGCCGAGCACCAATATTGAGGCAGGAGGCAACCTGCCGGTCATCCATAGAGTCGAAGAGAAGACTGTCATGGACGAGCACTTTAGGGGCACGTCCGTACTTGATAGCGGTGACTACACAAACGAGGTCAAGCAAGAAAGTCTTAACGCCGAGTATTCCGGCTGAAGCATCGCCGTCGATCTTCGGGACAACTTTGAGCACCCCCTTGCTCGTCGCTTCGACAAGGAGCGAGACGTTCCTGTCGTCGTAAATCTCCTGACCTAACTCCTGGAAAAGGGAAATCGCTTCTTCGAGAGAAGATTCCCGCTCTGCCATCTCGGCGCGAAGGCTTGACTCCGCCTCCGTCATAATTGAGCGAAGATGAAGGCCCGTGTCACTCACCGACTGAACAAGCTCTAGCTGTCGCTCGAAGCCAGTGATCACCGAATCTAAATCTGTCAGTTCCTTCTCAGCGTTTCGGAATGTCTCAAGAGCCATGGAGTCGTTGAGTAAGTTCATAATCTCCGATCGACTATGATCCAGATTCGTGCGCTCAAGAGCAATCGCATTCAATCTCTCCACGACGGAGGAACGTTCGGCTTCAAGATAAATCCGACGATTGCGTACTACAGATGAATGAAAATCCGTGACCTCATCAAAACGTCGAGTAACAGCATCCGGAAGAACCACGCCGATCTCTGCATACATGGACCTCAGCTGATCCGCTGTCTCTATCCCTGACTCAGCCGGATGCTCCTCTTCCATGGCAAGCTCAAGATCTCTCTTGCGTTGCTCTAGAATCACTCCTTCATCATTCAGGTCTCTAATGGCATGAGTTAGTCTGTCCGCTTCAGCTTGATGGTCACCATACTGATCATCGACCCGGAAGCCTGACAGATCTCGTTCCAAGCGAGATCTCCGTTGACGAGACTGTGCGAGCTTGGCGCGAAGTTCTGCTTCATTTAGTGAAAGTGCACCAAGCGCCCCATCGGAAATGGCCTTCTTGAGTGCTTTACGGTTCTTCTCAAGCGCAGATATCTGCCCGGCTTTAGAGAGAATTTCGGGGGAGAAGCCCAGGAAGTAGCCGATCCTAGCGCCCGACTCCCATGACGACTCCACTGCGAAGGTCTTCAGTGGATTCAAGAAGTAGTCTCTGACAAGCTGACCGACAAGCTGACCGACGGTTGGGCGAACAGTATCAGTCGGTAGCTGAAAGAACTCGGCGACTTCTTTCTTCCAGTCGTCCACCCCTCCTTCTATCCCATCAACACGGATCTTCGTTTGAGGCGAGATTGGACGTTCAACCTTGGTCGTACCGGACGCTCCGTCTGTACCCAGCGTCGCCCAGAAGGAAAACGCCGACATTTCTGGCGACTTCAAACTGTTATCGAGTCGACTTCCAAGCAGGTAGCGGAAGAGTCGAACAAAACTCGTCTTACCCGCACCATTCCGACTGTCGCCGCTCCTAGAGGTGTCGGTCTTGTCGGCTAGAAGGACGTTCATTCCAGCATGGAATTTCAGAACCTTAAACCGGCTGTCGGATGATCCTAGTTCATGCAGAAACATGAGTTTTCACCAACCGTCCGGATTGATCCCAACTTATGGCCTGCACTGTAAACAACATGGATAGTGCCATTGTAAACCAGTCGAAAGTAATGTTGATATTCTTCGTGTCGGAGGACTTCGCACTCTTCGAGAATCGCTCCCAAAGCCCCGAAACGGTGGCAGGTGTATCGAGCAAGGACAACACCGTTGCCCCAACGGTCAGAAGCGCTCGTCGAGGGTCGATACCTTTAGTGGGTAGCAACATCTTGCGGATCACCTCCAACTTCGTCCTCTGGTGGTTCCTCGAAGATGTCGCACGAATCAAAGAAGTAGGCAGTTACCGCGTAGACAGCGTTTGCTCGCTTCGTGGAAAGGTCGAAGTCCTGGCCCCCGAGCGCACCATATATCAACCTCATAATCTCACGGACATCAGACGTTGCCTTTAGTGCTTCGCGGTAGATTGCGTTGAATCGCCGCGCCTTAGCATCGCGGAGGCCAGGGTCGTCTTGCTCCGCAAACCACCTATCAATTCTTGGTGCAAGAAGGCGACCCTCGTTGAACTCCTCTCGGGTCATCATTGGGAGCCTATTGAAGTCCATTTTTGATGCTGGGACGGGCTTGATGGGCTCGATGCGATCGATAGCTTCCACGTCAGAAGACGAAAGTGAGTTGATAAGCGCAACGAGATCTCGGAACTCAACATCCTGAGCGTGGGGAACCCCAGGAATCAGCTCATCCAGTTGCGCAGGTGTTAGCTTGCTAACGGCCTTCCACCAGAAGTCTTCGGGAGCTTTCCATAGCTCAATCGATAGTGGCCGCGGGGAACCAATTGCATGCTCCTGCTGCAGCTCGAGAAGTCGTTTGGTCGGCGTTGGCCCCACAGCAGCGTTCGTTACGAAACGCCAAGTGGTGAAGGTCGGCCAATTAGTGACTGCCCTGGAGAAATCCGATTCGAGCTTATTTTTGGTCTTTTGGTCAACTGAGGTTGTGGCGTTCTGCCCATAGCAGGCGTAGAGAATTGTTCCGTTTTCAGCCAAGCCATCGCAGCCACCGTCCCCTAAGCTGCCCATAGGGTCTGGGTTCAGGAAGTCAGGATGAAGTCGCGACAGCACTGCTGTTGCGTAGGTTTCAAATGCTGCGCCGGGTTGCAGGCAGCGCGACTCGTGTTGGGCTCGGTACCACGTCTTCCATGCGGGGTCAATCACCGTAGCGCGGCCTCCTCCCGAGAGTGACTCGACTTCCTGCGAAATGGGCAGCCCACAGCTTCGCCGGGCCCGCCTAGCCTATAATATCGGCTCGCCCGCGTCCCTGTCGCTGCTGGCTACCAGGCGTCGCCGCGCTCACTGTCTAGGCCGTGGGACCTGAGGCCGCGGAAGCTCGTGGAAGCTGAGGCTTGGGGCGGCGCTTCCCACCTTGCCAGACTGGTGTGAGACACCGGGTCTGAAACTATTGAGGCTCGGGCGCAGCAGAGGTACGGCGCATGGCGCACCCGATCACATCGAGAGGCCGCGCTACCAGCGGCGTTCTCCGATGTGCTCTCTGCGGTCGCAAACTTCGCCGACCCGGTGTCTCGCACCAGTCTGGCAAGGTGGGACTGTCCACCGCAGTGCAAGGAAGATGGAATCCTCGCCTCAGTATCTGGTACTGACCAGTTGACCGAAAAGCTATCGCACTCACCACATCTGGCCACCCCGACCTTCGCCATAGGCTCCCAAACCGGTCCGTGAACCGACGTGACAAGCCCGCAGATTGGAACAACCGGTACGGTAAAAGCCCGTGATTCTGATCGCTCGCATCCATCGGTGCGAAGACGTAAAGTTCGCCCATGGCATCTGACCTGAGCGTACTGCGCGACGCAGCACTGGGACTGGCGCCCGAGGAGCGCCAGCAACTCGCGCGCGAACTGCAACTCAGCGTCGCCAGCGATGAGGAGAAGATGGTCGCTCTTCGCGCCGCAATTCAGGAGGGCGATGAGGCGCTCGCTCGCGGCGATTACGACGAAGTCTCACCCGATGACCTCCGCAGCTACCTCGCCGGTCTCGGCAGGGAGGCATGATCGGACATCCTATTTGCAGACGATCCGGTTTCGTCACCCCTGCAAATAGGCTCTGACAAGTGCGGACAGCCTCAGCGGCACCCTTGTCGGCCTGTCAACGGTCGCGGTTTCGTCGCCGGGTCTGCAAATAAGAATCAAGGCTACTGAGGCCCGACCAGCGTCCACCCGGACGATCCGTACCGGTGGCGTCGTCTCCCAACTGAACTCCACGACCCTGCGCCGACCCTCTGCGACAAGGCTCTCTGCAAGCGGGTGATCGATGAGCCGCCACCCGCCGCACTCAGTCCAGAGTCCGAGACTGGCCCTCACGCTGCTTGCCCGTTAGCCGGACCGCCCCGTGACGCTTGCAGCTTCATCTTATGAGCAGGAGCCCCAAGTTTCGTGAGATCTGTACATTTGTAGACACGCAAGATGTGACGGGGCGACGAAGACGAAGGAGGAACCATGACTACAGCGCACGAAGTCGCTGACTACATCGTCAGCACCGGGTTCCGCTTCACCGGGGAGATGCAGCGTCAGAAGCTGCTCTACTACATCCAGGCGTGGTCCCTCGCCTGGGATGGCGCGCCCGTCTTTGACGAAGACATCGAGGCATGGCGTGATGGGCCCGTGGTGCGAAGCATGCGCCATGTGATCCCGGACGGCAAGAACCCGGCGAATCTGTCTGAGTCCCAGAGGGCCACCATTGACGCCGTGCTCACCCACTACGGCAATCATGGGGGCAAGTATCTGAGCGGCGTCACGCATGGTGAGAAACCATGGAGAGAGGCCAGGGAAGGGCTGAGGGCCGACGAGCACGGGCAACAGCCGATCAGTCGAACAGCGATGATTCGCGAGTACAGCGTGCAGTCCCTAAAGGGCGAGGGGCCAAGGCGTCGCGCAGTCGAGACCAGTGCGGCCCATGACCACTCCGAACTTCTCCGTCGCGGAGCCCGGATCAACAAGCGCTGGTCGAGGGCCATGGCACTGCTGGCCAAGTGACCAAGCGCCTCTCCCTTGATGGCATGCACTCCGCCACGTAACGTTAATCGTGATAGATCCCCGGTCAGGCCTCTACCCCACCAGGGGCAATGCACAAATGACCGGGGCCTTTCATTACCTAAGAGGTGGACTGGGTGAGGCTTCCCGGTGAAGGTCTTCCTCGACACCAATGTGCTCGCCTACCAGTTTGACGACGAGACACCGGCCGGCAAGCGACAGCATGAACCGGGTTGTACTGCCGCCATGATGAGCCCTGCTGCCACTGCTGCCGCCAAGCGTGCAACTTTCACTCGCGTAAGAGATTCCGCCGATAGGTCATGGTTTGCGGGTGGGGCGTGTGTCCCAGCGGTGGGTGATCCAGGCTCGTTGGATGAGTTGGCGCACGATGATGACGGCGTTGGCCAGGCGGATGAACGCGTCGATGACGCGGGTGCGCCGCTCGGTGCAGATCTGGAGTTTGCGGAAGCCCCTGGTGTGCCACGAGTTGGTGCGTTCCACCATCCAGCGTTTACCCGCCTGGAGGGGCTCCCCCTTCTTGCTGATGATGTAGTCACACCCCAAAGTGTCCAAGAGGTCTCGGGTCTTGGCGGAGTCGTAGCCTGCGTCCAGGTGAACGGTGATCTCGCCGGGAAGGTCGAACCCGAAGCGGGCCAACTGGTCCAAGGTCTCTTCCAGCAACGGTGAGTCAGGCCGGTTGGCTCCAGCGATCACGAACCCGATGGGCAGGCCCTGGCCCTCGATCATCACAGAACGTTTCGTGCCCTGTTTGCCCCGGTCAACGGGGCTTCTCCCGGAGGCCTCGCCCCCGCACGGGGCCTTCACGATGCACCCGTCCACGGTGAGGTCCTCCAGTTGTAGGCCCACGATCTTGTCTGCGGCCTGAAGGCACAGTTGCTCCAGTTGGGGGAAGATGTCGGCTTCGATCCACTCGTCTCTGCGCCGCCTGATCGTGGTGGCCGAGCATCCGGCGTCGGCGACGCCTTCGTAGGAGATCCCCCACTTGAGGGACTCCACGAGCTTGTCGAAGATGACGCGGTTGGGGACTCGGGGCCGGTGGCAGCCCAGTGGGTGGGTGTCTACCACGGGTGGGATCAGTGCTTGGAACTGGTCCCAGATGGGCTCGATGATGCAAGATGGAAGTGCGGGCATGAGGACCCCCTGTCATCACAGATTTTTTGGTCGAAATCGTGTGTAGCAGACCTCATGCCCGCATCCTTGATGCGACACGCACCCACCTATCGGCGGAATCTCTAAGGGCTCTGTTCGGGATCGACAGCCCTCGACCGGGCCTTAGGCGAGTGAAAAGTTCACCTTCCCCAGCCGCTCGGGCCAAGAACGGGCCCGTGGACTGAGTGAGGCTTCGCCGGAAAGACACCCGCACCCACTTCCATGGAATTTCCCCCACCCTCGCTCACAGACTGCGAAAACCTCAAGATAACGCCGTGCCGTCGTCTCCCAACTGAACTCCACAACCCTGCGCCGGCCCTCCTCGGCCAGACTCTCTGCGAGCCGATGATCGATGAGCAGCCGCCCGACACACTCCGCCAGAGATGCCGACTGCCCCATCGGAGCCAGCAGACCGTCCATCCCGTGGTGAATCACCGACACCGCCTCCGCGGTAGCCGAGGCCACCACCGGCGTCCCCAGCTTCCAGGCGCTGAGAATGTCACTCACATCGGTGCCGGCCCGGTCGGGGAAGACCACCACATCGGCGTGGTCCATGCCGGCGGCGATCTGGCGGGCCGACAGCGGCCCGGCCCACTCGATGCTCGCCGCTCCCCCGATCCGCTCCGACCACGCGCGCAGGCCGGGCAGCGCCGCGCCGTCACCGCCGATCACCAGCCGGTGCGGCACCGTGCTTCGCGACGCCGCCTCCACCAGGAGATCGAACCCGCTGCTGGAGTCGATCGGGCCGGCCGCGAAGACCACCCGGCGTCCATCGATCTGCCAGGGAATGTCGGACCAGCCGAAGGACAGATCGCCAGCATCCACCCCATCGGGAATCAGCCTGACTCGCCCCGCGCCGAAACGAAGGCGCAGGTCCTCGCTCACCGGGCGCGAGACCGCCGTCACCGCGGCGGCACGCCCCAGCGCCTCGGCGAATGGCTTGACCAGCGCGGGCTGACGATCGATGCCGCGGGGGCCGCGATCCAGGGTCTCTCCCCTGCTCGTCACCACCAGCGGGCAGGTCTCCTGCCGCGCCAATGACAACGCGTAGACGCCGCCCGGACTGAATCCCTGAAGATTCAGCACTGCCGGATGGTCGGCCCTCAAAGCGTGCCGCCACGCCTGCTCGGCGGCCCCCACGGCCCGGCCTCTCATTATCCGGGAGCGCATCGTCTGTCCCGGAACAGGAGCCGGCAGGCGGCGCACGGGGATCGCGCCGGGCCTCTGCCGGTTCTCCCGACCGGCCCCCTCCGGACGAGAGCCAACGGCGTCGACCAGCCAGATCACCACCGGCTGGCCCGCCTCCCGGACGGACTCCGTCAGACGCCGCATCCGCAGACCGAGCCGCCCGGCATGAGGGTCGGACGAACAGACAAAGGCAACAGGGCGGGTCACAGGGGTCCTCTCATCGCTACTACGCTACCCTCCCACATCCGCCGTGTTCACTGTTCGCTGTTCGCGAACAGGAACGCAGAGTCATGAGCGCGCGGCTATGCACCGCCCCGCGGCATCCCGTGCTGTCACAGCGCGCATTGAAACTGCCAGAGAATGGTACGACCAGAATTCCGATGTGGACACCGCCTACATAGACAAAAGTCTGACGCTGCGGGCTCGCCGAGGATTCGGCCACTTCTGGTTAAGGTGATGGGACTCACTCCACCCCAGACCGACTCATGCGTCGTCGAAGTAGCCGAGGATAGGAGCCCAGCGGTGGTCGAAAACTCGATGGCCGGATCGTTGCCTGCCATGCGGGAGGTGGCAACGGCCTCACCAACCGCCCAGATCTCCATCTCGCCCACCGTGACGGGCGCACGCAGGGACCCTGCCGGCGCGCCCAGACACAGACCTCCCCGGATCAAGGCCGCCCTGACCCTCGACCTGGTCGTGATCGCCCTGTCCACCGCGCTGGCCCAGCTGATCAGCGCGCGCCTGAAGGCCGGACCGTTCAACGAGCCCGAGATCTACACCCCGGTCGTGCTCACCATCCTGCCGCTGTGGGTGCTGATGATCGCGCTGCTCGGCGGGTACCGGCCCACCCAGCTCACCACCGAGTCCGCCGAATACCGGCGAGTGCTCAGCGGTTCCCTGCTCACCGCGGGAGTGCTCGGCGTCTCGGCCTTCCTGCTGAAGTACCCGATCTCACGGACCTTCTACGTCAACGAGTTCCTCATCGGCGTCCCCGCCGTGCTGATCGGCCACGTTCGCCTTCCGGCTCATGCTCAAGCGCGCCCGGACCCGGGGCCGCTACAGCGCCAGGGTGCTCATCGCCGGAGACCGCCACCACGTCGCCGAGCTGGTCACCATCCTCAACCGCGAGGCCTGGCTGGGCTACGATCCGGTCGGCGTCCTCACCGACGACATCGAATCCTGCCAGCAGGCACTCGACGTCCCGTCGTGGGCGTCCCGGAGCAGGTGGTGGACGCGGCCCGGCGCACCCAGGTGGACACCGTCATCTTCACCGAGGGCGCCTACCCCACCGGGCGCGACTTCAACGTGATCGCCCGGCAGCTCGAGCACGAGCGCGCCCACCTCATCGTGGTGCCGTCGGTGACCGACGTCGCCGCCGCCCGGATGAACGTGCCGGCCGGTCGCCGGACTGTCCCTGGTCCACATCGAGAAGCCCCGGGCCGCGAAGGCCGGCAGCGGGCCGAAGCGCGTCGTCGACACCATCGGCGCGAGCCTGCTCATCCTGCTGGCCCTGCCCGGTGCTCGCCGTCGCCGCCCTCGCCATCAAGCTGGAGGACGGCGGCCCGGTGATCTTCAGGCAGCGCCGGGTCGGGCTCGGCGGGGAGGTGTTCGACTGCCTCAAGCTGCGCAGCATGGTCCCCGACGCCGAGAAATCCGGGCGCGCACGCTGACGGATCTGAACGAGACCGACGGGGTGCTGTTCAAGATGAAGCGCGACCCCCGCATCACCCGAGTCGGCGCCTTCATCCGCCGGTACTCGATCGACGAACTGCCCCAGCTGTTCAATGTGCTCAGGGGCCAGATGAGCCTGGTCGGGCCGCGGCCGGCGCTGGAGGGGGAGGTGGCGCAGTACCAGCCACAGGTGCTGCGCCGGCTGGACGTCCGGCCCGGGCTCACCGGGCTGTGGCAGGTCTCGGGGCGTTCCGACCTGTCCTGGGAGGATGCCGTCCGGCTCGACCTCTATTACGTGGACAACTGGTCGATGTTCCAGGATCTCACGATCCTCACCCGCACCGCCAAGGCCGTGATCGGGTCGGATGGGGCATATTGACGGTCCCTCTGGCCGGTCTGCGGGGTGGTCTGCCGGGTGAGCGTGAACATTTCACTCGCATAAGGCCGCACACCTCAAACCTGTCGGCGAACCACGGCCTTAGGCGAGTGAAATGTTCACCTTGCCGAGGAGATGTGATGTCCTGAGCTGGGCCTCTTGCCGTCGATGAAGGAGAACCGGGATGCCGCGTCGAATCGTGTTCCACGAGTTCGGAGGTCCGGACGTGCTCCGGGTCGAGGAGACGGCGCCACCTCAGGCCGGCCCGGGCCAGCTGCGGGTGCGAATCCGGTACGCCGGGCTGAACCCATCCGATCTCCGAATCGTCGCCGGTACCTTCTTCATCGTCCCGGACCTGCCCTCGGGCTGCGGCAATGACTTCTCGGGCGTGATCGACCAGGTCGGCGAGGGCGTGTCCGATGTGCCGGGAGCGGAGGGTGGGTTCCGGGTCGGCGATCTGGTCTTCGGTGGCCGGCGCCTGGCGGCGGCGGCCGACTACCTGCTGGCGAGTCCCGATGAGCTCCACCGGGTGCCTGCGGGGCTTGGTCTGGATATCGCGGGAGGTCTCCAGATCGCTGCAACAACCGCTGTCGCAGCGGTGCGGGCGATCATGGGTCCTGGTGAGAGGAGTGACAGCGGACCCGATGAGGGAACTGGCGCGAAGGCTGCCGGGCCGAGCACGGCTGCCGAGCGAGAGACCGTCTTCGTCAGCGGCGCCGCCGGAGGAGTCGGCGTCCTCGCCGCCCAGCTGGCCCGCGCCTGGGGAGCCCGGGTGATCGGCTCCGCGAGCCCGGCCAACCACGACTTCCTGAGAGCCCTCGGGGTGATCCCGGTGGCCTACGGCGAGGGCCTGTGGAGCCGGTTGCGCGAGTTGGCGCCGGCCGGGATCAGCGCCGCCTGCTCCACCCGGGGCATCGACGAGGTGCGCGGGCTCATCTCCTTCGGCGTCCCTGCCGGACGGATCGACGCGGTGGCCGCCGGCGCCACCGCGTCCCAGCTCGGCGTCCACACCGACGGCGCCGCCGCAGCTCGCCCCAATGACCTCGACCGGATTGCTGCTGCGCTGGCCGACGGACGCCTCGTGCTGCCGATCGACTCGATCTACTCCCTGGAGAACGCCCAGGCCGCCTACCGGCGTCTCGCCGCCGGCCATCTGCGCGGCAAGATCCTGCTGCGCACCGCTGCGGTCATCGGCTCCGACGGGGTGGCGTGAGGGATGCCGCAGAACCGCCTCAATCCGGGCGCCGAGGCCCTCAGCACGGCACACTGGATTTCCCGTTCCTCGCAGCAGACCAGCACCGCCCGTCAGGCGCCGGTGTTCCGCCGCGAGTTCAGGCTTGCGGCGTCTTCATCGTCGGCCACGCTGAGGATCGCCGGACTCGGGCTTCACGCCATCCGTATCAACGGGGTGCCCGTCGGGAGCGGTGCCCTCGAACCGGCGATCAGCGATCCCCGACGGGTCGTCTACTACGCGCGCCACGACGTCACCCCGCTGCTCCGGGCCGGCGACAACACCGTGGAGGTGACCCTGGGACGCGGCTTCTTCGACATGGCGACGCCGGAGGCATGGCGGTGGGATCAGGCTCCCTGGCGAGCCGAGCCGCGCCTAATCTGCGCCCTGACAAGGGAAATCACCCTCCCCGATGGCGGGCCGGAGGGCAATCCGGGAAGCGGGGAGACGATTCTGGTCAGCGACGGCGGCTGGATCTGCGGGGAGGGCCCGATCCGCTTCGACTCGATGTACGAGGGCGAGAGCTAGATGACCGCTGCCCGCCGGGTGATTGGGGGCCGGTGGCGCTGGTGTCGGGGCCCGGCGGCGAGCTGGTCGAACGGCCCCACGAGCCCGTCGTGCCGCAAGCACCCGTCGAACCGCGATGGCGCAGGTCGGCCGCCGGCTGGATCGGCGACGTCGGGCAGGTGATGGCCGGCGTCGCCCGGTACGACCTGCCACTGGCCGACGGACAGCAGCTGCGCATCCGGTTCGGGGAGAAGCTGGACGACGCCGGGGAGCTGATCTGCGAGAACGGGCTCATCGGCACCCCGCGCTTCCAGACCGACCTGATCACCGGCGCGGGACGACGGCTGTGCTGGCAGCCGGAGTTCAGCTACAAGGGGTTTCAGTACCTGTGCGTGGAGGGGCTGGATCACCGCCCCGAGCCGGGACAGATCGTCGCGGTGCCGCTGGTGCAGCAGGTGCGCCGGGTCGTCGGCTTCGACTGCGACGTGCCGATCCTCAACCGCCTTGTCGAGGTGATGGCGGCCACCGTGCTCAACAATCTGCACCACATCCCCACCGACACGCCGACCTTCGAGAAGAACGGCTGGACCGGCGACGTCCTGGTGTCGATGGAGTCGATGTCGGGGCTGTTCGATCTCAGGCAGCTGTTCACCAAATGGCTGGACGACATCGCGGCCACCCAGCGCCCGAGTGGTCAACTGGCGGTGATCGCGCCGAGCCCCGGATGGGGGTACGAGCACGGGGAGTGCGCCCCGGCCCCCGAGTGGACCTGCGTGCTCCCCGGACTGCTGACGCATCTGGCCGAGGTCTACGGCGACCTGGAGCCGGCCCGGCGGCACTGGGACTGCCTTCGGAGATATCTGGAGTGGGAGCTGTCGCGCCTGCGGGGCGAGGGGCGGCTGCCCGGCGAGGAGGACGCGGCCGCGGACGGGCTGGCGCACTCCGAGCTCGGCGACTACCTCTCCCCCGGCTACATCGACGGGCCCCCTCCCGAGGACAGCCGGCTGTCGGCGTCCTGTTTCCTGTACCGGGGGCTGTGTCAGGCCGCGGACCTGGCAGAACGCCTTGATGACGATGCCGAGCGTCCCTGATCCCCGCGATGCCGGGCAGTCCCGATCCCCTCGATGCTGGGCGGCCCGATCTCCGGGACGCCGCGAAGCGGTTCCGCAGCGCTGCGGAGGCGCTGCGCGGGCGCATCAACGGCGTCTTCCTGGACCGCGAGCGAGGCTGCTACCGGACCGCCTGCGATCCCCGATCGCGAGTACCGGCAGACCTCGAACCTGATGCCTCTGGCCTTCGGCATCGTGCCCGAGGGTCAGCGGTCCCGGGTGCTGGCCGGCTTGGTGGCCGACGTCCGCGATCGGGGTCACCACCTCAACACCGGGCACATCGGGACCAGCCTGCTGCTCAATGTGCTCACCGACGGCGGCTTCGGCGGCGACGCGCTCCAGGTTGCCACCCAGCGCAGCTGCCCCTCATGGGGATTCTGGCTGGATCGGGGCGCCACCACCATGTGGGAGAGGTGGGACGCCGGGGCGCGCAGTCACGACCACTTCTTCGAGGGCACCGTGGCCGACTGGATCCTCACCCGGGTCGCCGGAGTGCGACGGATGTCCCCGGACTGGGCGGTGGTGAGGATCCAGCCGGGTCTGGTCGACGGCGTCTCGCGGTGTCGGTCGACCCGGTCGACCTCGCGGGGAAGGCTGACCGTCGATTGGGATCTCGCCACTGGGCGGCTGCATCTGGAGGTGCCGCAGGGGATGGTCTGCCAGCTGGAGCTCGGCGGGTCACATCGTGGTGGGACGCCGGCCGGAACCGAGCCGCTGGTGGAGGCGGGGGCCGGCGAGAGTGACTGGGAGCTGAAAACTGTCGGTGGCGCACGGTAGAACTGTTGCTGTCCGATTCGTCATCGATCCCCATCTCGTCAACGAAAGCCACCCCGGTGTTCTCCACGCTCTCCTTCCAGTCCGATCACGGTTCCCGTCGCCCTGACCTGTTGTTCCGCGTCGGGGCCGGCATCGTCGTGATGGCCTCCGCCGTGGCGATGTCCGGCTGCGGAGGTGCGGACGCCGGAGCCGGGGAGTCGGCGGCTGGGGAAGGATCTGCGAGCGCGACTTCTGCTGCGGCCCCGGGCTCGACCTCTGCGACTCCTACGGCCCCGCCTGTCGCGGCGACCGGCTCGTCCAGCGGCTCGCCCGCCGCAGCCGGCCAAGGACCCGCCCTGGCGGCCCTGGCCACCCTCCCGGTGAAGGGACGCGCCCCGAAGACCGGCTACTCCCGCGAGCAGTTCGGGCAGGCCTGGGCCGACGTCGATCACAACGGCTGCGACACCCGCAACGACATCCTGGCCCGCGATCTCACGTCGAGGACCACCAGGCCCGGAACGCGCGACTGCATCGTCACCTCCGGAGTGCTCAACGATCCGTACACCGGGAGCATCATCCACTTCAAGCGCGGCGAGAAGACGTCGAACGCCGTCCAGATCGACCACGTCGTCGCCCTGTCGAACGCCTGGCAGACCGGCGCGCAGCAGCTCAGCGCCTCCACGCGCGAGCAGCTGGCCAACGATCCGCTCGAACTCCTCGCCGTCGACGGGCCGAGCAATGAGGAGAAGTCCGACGGGGACGCCGCCACCTGGCTCCCTGCGAACAAACCGTTCCGCTGCCAGTACGTCGCGCGCCAGGTCGAGGTGAAGGTGCAGTACAAGCTGTGGGTGACCCCCGCCGAGCATGACGCCATCGCCGGCATTCTGTCGGGATGCAAGGGCCAGAAGCTGCCCGGCGCCGGGGCGCCGACGGTGGTCTGGAAGGCTGAAACCGCTCCGAGCAGCGCCGAGGCGAAGGCCTCTGCCCCCGTCCAGAAGGCTGGGAACAAGTCGGCCCCGAAGAGTTCGTCGACCACGAAGAAGGTCGTCAAGAAGGTGGCCTCCAATACCGCGCTGGACAAGGCGGAGGCACGGCGGAAGCAGGCGAAGCACGGCTCGTCGGTGTACTACGCGAACTGCGCCGCTGCGAGAGAGGCCGGGGCGGCTCCGATGCACAAGGGAGATCCGGGTTATCGCTCCGGACTCGATAGGGATCATGACGGGGTCGCCTGCGAGTAGGTGCTTGGCGGAAGAAGAGCCAGCACCCTGACCCCGTGTCTGAGGGGAAGTCTGACGGCTTGTCGTTTGAACTCAAACAAGAATCCGACACACTTTCGACTCCCAACGCCATCTGAACAACGGCCTCGTCTCCCTGCCCCCCTCACCCCGCCATCTACGCCCCATCTCCTATCCTCTACCCCCAACCGTCGAGTGCAGGGAAAGTTGGCGAATGCAGTGGAATTATCCTGCATTCGCCAACTTTCCCTGCACTCGACAAAGACGACGATGTCGGGGGTGGGGAAACGGACACTGACACCTCAACATTCACCCATCGATGTGACATCTATCACGCGAGGAACATTTGTGCATCTATGGCACAGATTTGCAGGACGTTGATCGTGTTCGACGCTTGCACCTCAAGCCTCAGTCACGTATCATTTATTCATGGACACGGAATCGGCTTTCTGGGCGCGAGTCCAGGCCCTCGAGGAACACCTCGACCGCCTGGACTACACCGCGTTGTCCACCATGTCCGACGCCGACAAGGTCACCGCCATGACCCGCATTCGCAGGCTGGCCGACCGCATGACTGCAGGGGCGGCCGTGGTCACCGATGCGGCGGACAAAGCGAATGCGACCGAGCACACCACCGGGACGCCGCTGCCTGATTTCCTGGCCAAGACCGAAGGGCGGACTCCCAGTCAAGGGATCGGAGTGGTGAAACAGGCCTCCAAGCTCGCCCACCACTCGGGTGTCCGCGACGCCGCCCTGGCCGGTAACGTGTCGTCGGATCATGCGACGGCGATCGGTGAAGAGTTGGGCAAACTGCCCCAAGACCAGCTGAGCCCCGAGCAGGTCGACCGGGCCGCCGGACTATTCCTCGACCGGGCCACCACCACACCACCCGGACAGCTCAAACGCGCCACCAAGAAGATTCTCCAGGAGGTCGCCCCCGAAGCGGCACCCTCACCCGGCGACGAGGCGGCACGGCTGGCCGCGCAACGCAGCCGGGCCGTCAAAGACCGGCGGCTGGTATGGGGTTCCGACGGGGAGGGCTCCACCTGGTTCTCCGGGCAACTGCCCGACCTGGAAGCCCAACAGCTGATCGGCACCCTCCAGGCCTTTGGGGAGAAGGGACGTCGCGCCGAACGGGATGAGGCGAAAGCGTTGAGAGACAAGCGGGCCGAGGGGCACATCACGGACTCCCAGTATGTGGCCGCCCGCCTCGAGTTGGAGCACCGCGAGGCCCGAAGCACCGCCCAGAGGATGGCCGACGCCCTGGTCGACATGGTCGGGCTACTGGCCAGTGTCGACAAGGTCCCCGCTGCGGGTGGTCAGACGCCGAGGCTGGTCGTCACCTTGAACTACCGGGATCTTCACGATGCGCTCGAGGGAAAGATCGCCGCGGGCGTTGTCCACGGTGCCACCGGCGAGATCCCCGTCGATGCGGGATCACTGCGGCGGATGTGCTGCGAGGCCGGGATTCTCCCGGTCGTGTTGGGTGGTGAATCCCAGGTGATGGATATGGGTCAGGAACGCCGGCTGGTCACCGGAGCGATCCGGCGAGCCTTGAAAGTCCGGGACGGCGGATGCATATTCCCGGGCTGCACGGTTCCGGCGGATTTGTGCCAAGCGCACCACATCATTCCATGGTGGCACGAAGGAGAGACATCCCTGTCGAATTTGACTCTTTTGTGCAGGCATCACCACGCCTTAGTGGAACCCGACAGATACCGCTCCAGAGACCAATGGCGAATCGTCGTCGACCCCGACACAAAAATACCCCGGGTGCCCCCGCCGGAACGACTCAAGAAACACCTGCGAAAATCTGCGGGGGACCCAGACTTAGCCAGAACCGATGACCCGACTCTCCGGGAGGACTCCGCCCAAGCTGCCCTGGTGGCGTGAGTGGTCACTGGGGGTGAACTCTGCCCGGACCGGGAGATCAAGAGCCGAGAATCTGGGGGTGGACTCCGCCCGAACGGCGAACCCAGATCCCGGGGAGAACTCCACCCAGCCCGTCCTGGTGGCGTAATCAGTGGCGGGGCAGAGCTGTGCGCGAGTCGCGGAACCAGACTCCAGGCAGGAACCCGCCCATACCACCTTCGTGGCCTGATCAGTGCGGAACAGAGCGGTGTGCAGGCCGGAAACCAGGTGCCAGAGAGAGCTGTGCGCGAGATGGCCGGTCCCGATTACTCCCGACATGCCGCAGACCTGCGCTCGCCGGGCCGAAACACGCCCTATCGGGAGTGATCGGGACCATCCGATCCCTCATCCCTCAACCCACCCCGACTCAGTTCCAGATCGGCCCTGCTCCCAGCTGCCCGAAGAGATCACCGGGGTCCCGGTCGCCCGAACCGGAACCCCGAGTTCCGGGGCGAGCTCCGATCAAGCGCTCCTTGTGGGATGAGCAGTGACCGGGGAGGATTCTGCCCAGTCTGCCCTGGGGGCGTGATCAGCAGCGGGGCGGAGAGAGAGAACCCCCAACTCAGACCCCACCACCCGGCTCACTCAGAGCCGAAACTCAGACCAGGGACTTCAGGTACGCGCCGTAACCCGACTTCTCGAACCGGGCCGCCCTCTCCAGCAACTCCTCGTCGGAGAGGAATCCCCGGCGCCAGGCCGCCTCCTCCGGGCAGCCGATCTGGAGACCCTGCCGCGCCTGAATGGTCCGCACGTAGTCGCTGGCGTCATTCAAAGAATCGAAAGGTCCCGGTGTCCAGCCACGCCGTACCGCGTGGCAGCAGCTCGACGTGCAGCCGCCGCTGCCCCATGTACACCCGGTTGACGTCGGTGATCTCGTACTCCCCGCGCGCCGAGGGCTTGAGGTCCCGGGCGATCTGCACCACGTCGGAGTCGTAGAAGTACAGTCCGGGCACCGCCCAGTTCGACTTCGGCTCCGCCGGCTTCTCCTCGATGGACACCGCCAGACCGTCGTCATCCACCTCGACGACGCCGTACGACCGCGGATCGGCCACCTGGTATCCGAAGACCAGCGCGCCGTCCAGCCCCTCGACGGTCCTGGCCAGTCGCGATCCGAGCCCCGGGCCGGAGAAGATGTTGTCGCCCAGCACCAGGCAGCTCGGCTCGTCCCCGACGAAATCGGCTCCGATGGTGAAGGCCTGGGCCAGCCCCTTCGGCTCGGCCTGGACGGCGAACTCGATCGAGATCCCGAACTGAGAACCGTCGCCCAGCAGCCGGTGAAATGCATCCGCCTCATGCGGGGTGGTGATCACCAGCACATCCCGGACCCCGGCGAAGATCAGCGTCGTCAACGGGTAATAGATCATCGGCTTGTCATAGACCGGAACCAGCTGCTTGCTGGTTCCCAGAGTGATCGGATGCAGCCGCGAACCCGTACCGCCGGCCAGAATGATGCCTCGCATGGCAACATCATGTCAGACTCGCGCCGCAGTTCTCACCGCGGAGTCGCAGAAGAGCGATCAACCGCTGATGAGAGGGCCGCCACCGCTCAACCGTGAAACGGCCGCCCTCATCGCCCAGCAATCCTCTAAACTGCCGGGCGTGTCCTCACTTCTCGTCACCGGCGGCGCCGGATTCATCGGCAGCAATTTCACCCACTGGGTGATCGATCACACCGACTCCAGCGTCACTGTGCTGGACGCCATGACCTACGCGGCCAACGAGCACTCCCTCGAAGGGCTCGCCGCCGATCGCTTCCAGCTGGTCCGCGGCTCGGTCTGCGACGCCGACCTGGTCGACGAGCTCGTCGCCCGCGCCGACGCCGTCGTCCACTTCGCCGCAGAGTCCCACAACGACAACTCGCTGGAGAACCCGGCCCCCTTCATCGACACCAACATCGTCGGCACCTTCACCCTGCTGCAGGCCGTCCGGCGTCACCACACCCGACTGCACCACATCTCCACCGACGAGGTCTACGGCGACCTCGCCCTGGACGATCCGGCGAAGTTCACCCCCACCACCCGCTACAACCCGTCCTCCCCGTACTCCTCCTCCAAGGCGGCCTCCGACATGCTGGTCCGGGCCTGGGCGCGATCCTTCGGGATCGAGGCGACGATCTCCAACTGCTCGAACAACTACGGCCCCCGCCAGCACGTCGAGAAGTTCATCCCCCGCCAGATCACCAACGTCATCGACGGCATCCGCCCGAAGCTCTACGGGGCCGGACTCAACGTCCGCGACTGGATCCACGTCGACGACCACAACTCCGCGGTCTGGACCATCCTGGAGTCCGGGCGCCCCGGCGAGACCTACCTCATCGGCGCCGACGGCGAGATGAACAACAAGGACGTCATCGAGATGATCCTGACCCTGATGGGCCAGCCCGCCGACGGCTACGACCACGTCAACGACCGCCCCGGCCACGATCTGCGCTACGCCATCGACTCGACCAAGCTGCGCACCGAGCTGGGCTGGGAGCCCAAGTTCACGAACTTCCACGACGGACTGGCCCACACCATCGACTGGTACCGCAATCACGAGTCCTGGTGGCGCCCGATGAAGGACGCCACCGAGGCCAAGTACGCGACGAAGGGCCAGTGACCGGCATGACTGAACACATCACGCACATCGCCAGCACCCAGACCCCAGACGAGCTCACCATCGACGAGACGCCGATCCCCGGCCTGCTCGTCCTCCATCTGCCGCTGCACGGCGACAACCGCGGCTGGTTCAAGGAGAACTGGCAGCGCGCCAAGATGACCGCCCTCGGCCTGCCCGATTTCGCCCCGGTGCAGAACAACATGTCCTTCAACGCCAAGGCCGGGGCCACCCGCGGGTTGCACGCCGAGCCCTGGGACAAGCTGGTCTCGGTGGCCTGCGGCAAGATCCTCGGCGCCTGGGTCGACCTGCGGGCCGGCGATTCCTTCGGCCGCGTCGTCACCGTCGAGATGGGCCCGGAGACCGCCGTCTACGTGCCCCGCGGGGTCGGCAACGGCTACCAGGCGCTGGCCGACGGCACCACTTACACCTATCTGGTCAACGAGCACTGGTCGGCTGCGGCGAAGTCCTCCTACACCTTCGCCAATCTCGCCGATCCGCAGATCGGCATCGACTGGCCGATCCCGCTGGAGCGGGCCGAGCTCTCGGAGGCCGACAAGCACCATCCGGCGCTGGCCGACGTCACCCCCTTCAAGCCCGCGCGCACCGTCGTCATCGGCTCCAACGGCCAGCTCGGCAACTCCCTGCGGCCCCTCCTTCCGGATGCAGACTTCCCCGGCATGGACGAGATCGACCTCACCCGCCCGAGACCATCGCGAACTACGACTGGGACGGCGTCGAGACCCTCATCAACGCGGCCGCCTTCACCAACGTCGACGCCGCCGAGACCCCGGAGAACCGGGCCACCGCCTGGGCGATCAACGTCACCGCGGTGCGGCACCTGGTCGAGGTGGCGCGGCGTCACCGGATGAGATTCGTGCACGTCTCCTCCGACTACGTCTTCGACGGCACCCGCGAGGTGCACACCGAGGACGAGACCTTCTCCCCGCTCGGGGTCTACGGCACCACCAAGGCGGCCGCCGACGAGATCGTCGCGAGCTGGCCGCAGCACTACATTCTGCGCACCTCCTGGGTGGTGGGACGCGGTCACAACTTCGTCTCCACGATGGCCGGACTGGCCGCCCGCGGGATCAGCCCGACGGTGGTCGACGACCAGTTCGGCCGGCTCACCTTCTCCGACGACATCGCCGCGGCGATCCTCCACCTGCTCGATACCGGCGCCGCCTACGGCACCTACAACATCTCCGGCGACGGCCCCACCGTCTCCTGGTACGACATCGCCAGCCGGGTCTTCGAGCTGGTCGACGCCCCCGGGTCGGTCTCCCCGGTCTCCAGCGCCGAGTACTTCGAGCAGAACGGCGGCGCCGGGAAGATCGTCGCCCCCCGCCCGACCCACTCCACCCTGGATCTCACCAGGATCAAGGCCACCGGCTTCGTTCCCGGCGACGCCGACGAGCGGATTCGCAGCTATCTGGCCACGCTGTAGCGGCGACCGATGGTCCCGATCACTCCCGACACGCCGTGTTTCTGCATCGGGAGTGCAGATTTGCGGCCTGTCGGGAGTGATCGGGACCACGGCAGCAGGCCAGGGCGCCTTGATGTCCTATCAGGGCCCTGATAGTGTTATTGATGCGAGGAGCATTAGCTCCGAGAAGTTAGCCCGGCAGTCTGCCCGATCTCTTTGGTACGACGAGCCGGGCTTGCGTGCGTCTAGGGCACGTCAACGGCAACCACCTCAGACACGATGGGCTGCACCTGAGCCTTCCAGGGGTTGCCCTTCTGATAACACCACGCGACGGCATCCGCCAACCACAGCATCGGCTGATCATTCCTGTTCTTGTGCTCGTACACGAGCTTCCCCAGCCCTCCCACCTTGTCGAGACACTCGCGGATGGTGCGTCGATCCCACACCTCGACCGATTCGTCACGCTCCAGAACTAGATGCCGAGCACCATCGGCGACCATGTCACCGACCAGCGCACGCAGCAGAGCAGGGCGGGCCACACGGTCTTTGCGGCCCTGCATCACATACACCGTGACACGGACATCCATCTGGCAGAACTCGTGCAGGAGCTTCGACCTGCGGTTGCCCTCACTGTGGAAGTGCAGCGAACTGCGGTTGCCCATGCGGAGCGCGCGCAGGCGCTTCTCAATACCAGCAATGTCCCCTCTGGCAACGGCCGCGGCCGCGATGTAGTACCCGTGAGCCTTCGACTCATCCACGAACACCCACTCATCCCGCCCGAACGACATGGCTCGACCGTACACATACCCGATCACTCCCGACACGCCGTGAATCTGCACGCTCGATGGCGAAACGTGCCCTATCGGGAGTGATCGGGACCACGAGGGGTGGAGCAGGGCCGGCGAAGTCCGCACATCCGCATGAATCGTGGCGACCCGCCGCATGTATCGTGCGACCCTCGACGCAAATTGTGGGCCCGCACATGCGGGCTCGGTAGACTCACCAGCGGTAGTGGTGGCACGATGCCGCCACTGCGGTGTGCTGCGGGGTGGCGAATCGGCCGTCTCGCAGTTGTGGACGCCGTGTCAGGCCGGAGTTTTCGAGCAGCAGTCGGGAGGAGGCACACGTGGGAATCCTCGACAAGTTCGAGAAGTCGATCGAAGGTGCCGTCAACGGCGTCTTCGCCAAGGCCTTCCGCGGCGAGGTGGAGCCGGTGGAGATCGCCGGGCGCCTCCAGCGCGAGCTGGACTCCGAGGCCCAGATTCTCACCCGCGACAAGAAGCTCGTGCCCAACGACTTCTCGGTGATGCTCTCCGACCACGACTACGAGCACCTGGTGCCCTACACCAAGACCCTCAACGCCGAGATCGTCCCCGCCCTGCGCGATCACGCCACCGAGCGCCGCTACGTCTTCAACGGCCCCATCCACATCCGCTACGAACTCGACGACTCGCTGCCGACCGGCCGATTCACGGTCTCCAGCGGATCGCTGACCGGCGAGGAGTCCCAGACCACCGCGGTCCGCAGCACCCCGCTGGTGCTCGAGGTCAACGGGGTGCGCCACCCGCTGCTGCCCCCGGGCCTGGTGATCGGACGCGGTTCCGACGCCGACCTGCGGATCAACGACCCCGGCATCTCACGGCGTCACGCCCAGATCCACGTCTGGACCAAGGGCGAGGGGGTCGGCGTCTCCATCGAGGATCTCGGATCCACCAACGGCCTCACCGTCGACGGCCTGAAGGTGACCAACACCGAGCTGCGGGACGGCTCCCGCATCGAGATCGGCTCGACCAGGATGCTCGTCCACTCCCCGGCGGGGATGTGATCGTGAGCGAATTCCTGGTAGCTGTTCTGCGAATCGCCTATCTGGCCCTGCTGTGGGTGTTCATCCTGTTCATCGGCAACACCGTGCGCACCGACATCTTCGGGCACCGGGTAGCCGCCCGCACCGCGGCCGGTCAGCAGGTGGAGGGCTCCGCCCCCAAGCGGAGACGCCGCAAGCACTCCCGCAGCGAGCCCCAGCCCGGGCAGCTGCGGATCCTGTCGGGCAGCCGGACCGGCCAGATCGTCCCGCTGGTCGACCGCATCCTGGTCGGCCGCGGCGGCGACTCCAACCTGCCCATCGACGACGACTACGCCTCCACCCACCACGCCGAATTCGCCCAGGGGATCGACGGCGCCTGGTTCGTGGAGGATCTGCGCTCCACCAACGGCACCTACGTCAACGGCGAACGGATCGAGGAACTCACCCAGCTCAGCATCGGCGACGAGGTGAGGATCGGCCGCACCACGATGGCGGTCGAGGCCGCCGGGCGGGGGTGACGATGGCCTTCTCCCTCGACATCCGCTGCCACTCCGAGATCGGTCTGGTCCGCAGCAACAACCAGGACTCCGGATACGTCTCGCCGACCATGCTCGTGGTGGCCGACGGGATGGGCGGCGCCGCCGCCGGGGACCTGGCCTCGACCGTCGTCGTCAAGCAGGTGGCCCGGGCCGACTCCCGCCGCCAGGGGCGAGGAGATGCTCACCCTGCTCGCCGGGGCGGTCTCGGCCGCCAACGACGAGTTGGCCGACCTGGTCGCCTGGGACCGCTCCCTGGAGGGCATGGGCACCACCTTCTGCGGGGCGATGTTCGACGGCTCCCAGCTCGGCCTGGTCCACATCGGCGACTCCCGCGGCTACCTGATGCGCGCCCACCGGCTCTCCCGGATGACCCACGACGACTCCTGGGTGCAGTCGCTGGTCGACGAGGGCCGGATCACCGAGGAGGAGGCGGCGGTCCACCCGCACCGCTCGCTGCTGCTCAAGGTGCTCAACGGCCAGCCCCAGCACACCCCCGACACCCAGCTGGTGGATCTCCAACTCGGCGACCGGCTGCTGTTCTGCTCCGACGGGCTGTGCGGATTCGTCCCGGATCCGCAGATCCAGCGGATCCTGCGCGAACAGGACCTCGACGGCGCCCTCACCCAGCTGGTCGCCGGCGCCCACGCCGCCGGGGCCCCCGACAACGTCACCGTGGTGCTGGCCGACGTCGTCCCCGAGAGTCCGGAACTGGCGGCCTTCCCGCCCCGGATCATCGGGGCCGCCGAGATCACCGCGATTCCCGACCACGAGGTGACGGCGCCCGCTGCCGATCACCGCCGACAGCCTGGCCAGGCTGTCCGATCCGTCCGAGCGCCCGGCGCCGCGGCGGGGAGCCCCCCGACACGCCGCCCTGACCGGAGCGGACGGGACGCCGCAGCTGTTCGACTCCGAGGCCGAGGAGTCGGCGCGCTACGCCCCGATCGATCCGGAGACCAGGCACCGCTGGCGTCCCTGGGTGATCACCGTGGCGATCGTCCTGGTGGCCGGGGTGGCCGGAGTCTTCGGCGTCCGGGCCTATGTGGACCGCCAGTACTACGTCGGCCAGCAGGCCGGCTCGGTGGCGATCTACCAGGGGGTCCCCGACCAGCTGCTGTGGTTCAACCTGTCCTCGGTGACCGAGAACACCGACATCAAGGTCGACGACCTGCCCGGGCTCTACCGTTCCCGGGTGCAGAACACCATCAGCGTCGACTCCCTGGACTCCGCCCGGGCCACCGTCGCCGAGCTGCGCGACGGCGCCGACCACTGCATCGCCCTGCGCACCCGGGCGGCCCAGAGCCCCGCCCCCAGGCCCGGGACGCCGGGAGCCTCCGGCTCACCGAGTCCGGGCGCGTCGGGCAGCCCGGCGGGCTCGTCGGGCTCGTCCACCCCCCGGACGTCCGTCTCACCGGGAGCGTCCCACTCCCCCGGCTCCTCGGCCTCGGCACCCGCCTCGGCGTCCACTCCCGGAACGACCACCAGCCCGACCTCCGGCGCCTCGCTGCCCAAGGTCACCGAGGACGACTGCTCATGAGCATCTCCACGGATCCGGCCGTCGCCGGCACGATGATCGTCCACAGCAAGCGCCGCTGGGTGGAGCTCTTCCTGCTCATCCTGGCCTGGGGGCTGGGATTCTCCGGCTACCTGCTCACCGGTCTCAACACGACCGGTGCGGTGCCCGAGAACTGGAGGGTCGTCGGCGGCTGCTGGCTCGGCCTCATCCTGGCCTGCCACATCGTGGTGCGGATCTTCATCCCCTACGCCGACCCGATGATCCTGCCGATCGTGTTCGCCCTCAACGGGCTGGGCCTGGCGATGATCCACCGGATCGACCTCATCCCGAGCAAGAACCCCGACCGGATGGTGAACCAGGCGGTCTGGACCCTGGGCGGGGTCGTGCTGTGGGCGGTCATCGTCATCTGGCTCAAGGACCACCGCAGGCTGCAGCGGTTCCCCTACATCCTCTTCCTGGCCGGGCTGGTGCTGATGCTGATGCCCCTGCTGCCGGTGATCGGGCAGTCGATCAACGGCGCCCGGCTGTGGATCGGCATCGGGCCGTTCACCTTCCAGCCCGCCGAGCTGGCCAAGGTGCTGCTGGTGATGGCCTTCGCCTCCTATCTGGTGGACAAGCGCGACGTGCTGTCGCTGGCCGGACACCACATCGGCCCGCTGGTGCTGCCCCGCGCCCGCGATCTGGGGCCGCTGCTGGTGATGTGGGGGGCGGCGATGGTCGTCATCATGTGGCAGAACGACCTGGGCACCGCGATGCTGTTCTTCGGTCTGTTCGTCGCGATGCTGTACATCGCCACCGAGCGGGTGGGCTGGGTGGTGATCGGCGCCCTGCTGTTCTCGGTCGCCGCGGTGATGGCCTACAAGATGTTCGGCCACGTGCGAGTCAGGGTGAGCGCCTGGCTGGACCCGTTCTCGAACTTCGACCAGAACGACCAGGTCATCAAGGCCCAGTACGGCATGGCCTGGGGCGGGCTGTCGGGGCGCGGCTGGGGGCTGGGGCGTCCGGGCCTCACCACCTTCGCGTGGAGCGACTTCATCTCCTCCAGCATCGGCGAGGAGCTCGGCGTCACCGGCCTGATGGCCATCATCGTGCTCTACGGGCTGCTGGTGGCCCGCGGGATGCGCGCCGCCCTGTCCTGCCGCGACTCCTTCGGCAAGCTGCTGGCCTCCGGACTGTCCTTCGTCTTCGGGCTGCAGGTCTTCGCGATCATCGGCGGCGTCACCCGGCTGCTGCCGCTGACCGGCCTCACCACGCCGTTCATGAGTCAGGGCGGCTCCTCCGAGGTGGCCAACTGGGCGCTGATAGCGATCCTGATGCTGATCAGCCACCAGGCGCGGCGTCCCGCCGACGAGCTGGCTGCCAATGTCGGCACTCCCCCGCCGCTGATGGAGACCGAGACCGGTAGCGCGCGCCACGCCGATGGCAGCGGCGGTGCTGCCGGCACGTTCGGACCGGGAACCGATCCGGACGCCGTCACCGTGGCAGGAGTATCGGGGGGTGATCGCCGATGAACCGCCCGATCCGATTCGTCTCGGTGTTCGCAGCCCTGATGACCTTCGCCCTGCTGATCAACGTCACCTACTCGGCGCTGTTCCGCCAGGCCGACCTCAACAACGACCCTCGCAACCTGCGGGTCCGCGACGCCGAGTTCTCCCAGAACCGCGGCGACATCCTGGTCGGCAGCACCTGCGGTGGCCCGCACCGTCGCCTCCGACGGGCGGTACAAGTACCAGCGGACCTATCCGCAGGGCCCCGAGTACGCCCCGATCACCGGCTACTACTCCTACTACTTCGGACGGACCGCCCTCGAGCAGAGCCAGAACGCCCAGCTCACCGGCACCTCCGACTCCCAGTTCCTGCAACGGATCACCGGCACTCTGTCGGGCAAGAAGCCGCAGGGCGGCTCGGTGATCACCACCATCAACGCCAAGGCTCAGGACGCCGCATGGAACGGGCTGGCCGGCAAGAAGGGCGGAGTCGTCGCCATCGACTACACCACCGGCGCTGTTCTGGCGATGGCGACCTCGCCCTCCTACAACCCCAACCTGCTGGCCAGTCACGATCTGCCGGCCACCCAGCGGGCCTGGAAGTCGCTCAACGCCAACCCGAGCGTGCCGATGGCCAACCGCGCCTCCAAGGAGATCTACCCGCCCGGGTCGACCTTCAAGCTGGTCACCTCCGCGGCCGCCCTGGAGTCGGGCAACTACACCCCCGACACCCAGGTCGACACGCCGAGTTCGATCGTGCTGCCGCAGACCACCAACCGGCTCGGCAATGAGATCGACTGCGGGAACTCCACGGTGAGCCTCACCCAGGCCCTGGAGAACTCCTGCAACACCGCCTTCGCGAAGATCGGGATGTCGCTGGGCCAGGACAAGCTGCGCGAGCAGGCCAAGAAGTTCGGCTTCGACTCCACCTTCGACTCCGACGTGCCGATGGTCGCCTCCCAGTTCCCCGGCCAGATGAACGAGGCCCAGGTCGCGCTCAGCTCGATCGGACAGTACGACGTCGCCGCCTCCCCGCTGCAGATGGCGATGGTCTCGGCGGCGATCGCCAACGACGGCAAGCTGATGACGCCGTACCTCACCCAGTCGGTGCGCGCCTCCAACCTGCAGACGGTGTGGACGCACCACTCCTCGACGCTGTCCCAGGCCACCAGCCGGGGCACCGCCCAGGATCTGCAGAAGATGATGGTCTCGGTGGTCCAGAACGGCACCGGCAAGGCCGCCCGGATCGACGGCGTCACCGTCGGCGGCAAGACCGGCACCGCCCAGACCACCAAGGAGGCCTCCCCCTACGCCTGGTTCGTCGGGTTCTCGGAGAACCCGCACGTGGCGGTGGCGGTGTTCATCGAGTCCTCCGACACCGAGCGCAGCGAGATCGCCGGCGGCACCCTGGCCGGCCCGATCGCCCGCTCCATCATCGAGGCGGTCCGATGATCACGCCGAAGATGACGTTATGTCCGACATTCCCGACATTCCCGACCACAGTCGCTGCTGATGAAGGAGGCCCCCGATGACCGAAGCCGGTACCTGGCTCGGCGGGCGCTATGAACTGCTGAGTGTCATTGGCCGCGGCGGCATGGCTGAGGTCTGGAAGGCGCGCGACCACCGTCTGGGGCGCGACGTCGCGATCAAGCGACTGCGCGCCGACCTGGCCTCCGACGACACCTTCCAGGCCCGTTTTCAGCGCGAGGCCCAGTCCGCGGCGGGGCTGAACCACCCCAATATCGTCGCCGTCTACGACACCGGGGAGGCCCTGGATCCCGCCACCGGGCTGTCGGTGCCCTACATCGTGATGGAGCTGGTGGAGGGCCACACCCTGCGCGATGTGCTGCGCGACGACCGCAAGATCCTGCCCGAACGGGCCCTCGAGTTCACCGAGGGGGTGCTGGAGGCGCTGAGCTACTCCCATGCCGCCGGCATCGTGCACCGCGACATCAAGCCGGCCAATGTGATGCTCACCGAGACCGGCCAGGTGAAGGTGATGGATTTCGGCATCGCCCGAGCGGTGGCCGACACCTCGGCCACGATGACCCAGACCGCCGCGGTGATCGGCACCGCGCAGTACCTCTCGCCCGAGCAGGCCCGCGGCGAGAAGGTCGACAACCGCGCCGACATCTACGCCACCGGCTGCCTGCTCTACGAACTGCTGGTCGGGCGTCCGCCCTTCGTCGGCGACTCCCCGGTCTCGGTGGCCTATCAGCACGTTCGGGAGATCCCGGCTCCGCCGTCCCGGCTGGATCCCGAGATCACCCCGGCTATGGACGCCGTCACCCTCAAGGCGCTGGCCAAGGCGCCCGCCGACCGCTATCAGACGGCGATGCTGATGCGCGCCGATATCGAGCGGGTGCTCGCCGGCGTGCCACCGCTCGCCCCGATGCCCGGCGCGGCGCCCGGAGATCCCGAGTCGAGCGCCGCCACCCAGGTGATCGCCCCGGCGACATTGGCGGCCACCGCCGTCCATCCGCTGGAGGCAGGAACGACCGGCGTCGACGCCTACGCCCCTTACCGGACGGGGCACCGGAATGCAGCCGGTCACCGGCGCCGGCCGTGGACAATCCGGACGGTGACGGTCATGACGACGAGGACACCGCGCCGAAGCGCAGGCGCTGGCCGATCGTCCTGCTGGTGGTGCTCGTCATCGCCGCGCTGGGGACCGGCGGCTATATCGCGACCAGGGTCCTCGGCGGCACTGCGCCGGCCCCCACACCGACCCCCTCGCAGACGGTGCGGATGGTGCAGGTTCCGGCGGTGACCGGGATGAGCGAGCAGGGGGCGAGCTCCATCCTGCGCAATGCCGGTCTGAAGGCGACCGTCACCCATGTCCGTCAGGGCGCCGACACCACCGGCCAGGTCATCTCGCAGAATCCCTCCGACGGCAGTTCGGTGCCGGCTGGGAGTGCTGTGACGATCACCGTCAACGACGGGCCCAAGAAGATCACCGTGCCGTCGGACCTGGTCGGGATGACGGAGGCCAACGCCAGAAAGGCCCTGGTCGCCGCGGGATTCGCCGACACCGACATCAACGTCACCTATCAGCAGACCGACAGCGCCACCGAGGGCACCGTGGTCTCCTCGACGCCGAATCCGGGTGCGCAGGCCTCCGAGGGGGACACCGTGACCATCGTGGTGGCCCAGGCGGCGCCGGCACCGGCCACTGTCACCACGACAACGACCAGCTCGACCCAGCCGGACCAGCAGCAATCCGAGAACCCGGCCACATCCGCCCCGGCATCCACCGCCCCGGCGCCGACGGAGTCCTCATCGGACACGACGAACGGAGGACCGACCGGCGGGTCGAGCGCGAACACGCCGTCTTGAAGTGCCGTTGGGGAGTCGGGTTCGCCCGGCCCGGCCGGTCGGCCTGACGAGACGGGCCGGCTGGGCGGGGAGCCGGTCGCCGCGACGACGCCCGGCGGCTAGCTGTGTCTTGAGCGTCCAGCCGGGGCTTTGGGGCGCCTAGCTCGCCGACATCAGCGGCGACATCCCGGCCGCCCGGGCCGGCGCGCCGGCGTCCCCGCAGACCGCGAGCCAGTTGGCGAAGATCTGGAAGCCGTGCTCGCTGAGCACCGACTCGGGATGGAACTGGACGGCCTCCACCGGAAGCTCCTTGTGACGCAGGCCCATGATGAGGCCGGAGTCGCTCCAGGCGGTGACCTCCAGACAGTCCGGCAGGGTGTCGATGTCGGCGGCCAGCGAGTGGTAGCGGGTCACTGTGATCGGTGAGGGCACTCCGGCGAAGACGCCGGAGCCGTTGTGGCGGACCGTGGAGACCTTGCCGTGAAGCTGCTCGGGGGCCCGCTCGACGCGGCCGCCCCAGGCCACCGCCATCGCCTGCATGCCCAGGCAGACCCCGAAGATGGGGACGGTGCCCGAGAGATTGCGCAGCACGTCGATGCAGACCCCGGCGTCCTTCGGGTGGCCGGGTCCGGGGGAGAGCAGGATGCCGTCGTAGGGCGTGTGCCAGCCGGTGGTGGCGAAGGCGGGATCGTCGTTGCGCAGCACATCGACCTCGGCGCCGATCTGGCCGAGGTAGGAGACGATGTTCCACACGAACGAGTCGTAGTTGTCAATGACGAGGATCCGACAAGCTGACATGGCCGACAGTCTAGTGAGGCCAGCGTCCGCAGAGCCGCAGCGCGCAGACCGGCGCAACGAGGGGGCAGGGGAGTCGCCTCTCGCCCCAACAACCACAGAGGCCATCCCGCAGGAAACCCCCCACCCGCCGACCGGGGAAACGGGAGATGCAAGAGGGCGTCCCCCTGCCCCGGGCACCAGCCAGCGAGTGAACTTTTCACTCGCCTAACAGCCCTCTCGGCCCCTCAGCCTCACAGATCCCCCGTTAGGCGAGTGAAAAGTTCACCGCAACCCCCAGACTCGACCACCGGCAGGCCGCAACATGACCCAGGGACCGGCACCGCTCGGGAAATCCAAGGGGGTCGCCTCCCGTCCAACAACCACAGAGGCCATCCCGCAGGAAGCCCCTCACCCACCGACCGGGGAAAGGGGAAATGCAAGGGAGTCGTCCCCCAGCCCAACAAGCGCAGAGGCCCGCGCGCGCAATGCTGCGGTGCGCCCACCGGCGCAACGAGGGGGCAGGGGGAGTCGCCTCCCCCGCCTCATTTGACCGGCGTCGCGTGGCTCACTGAGAGGGTGCCCTTGTAGGCGGGCATCGTCACCCGGCCGACCTCGGTGACCTGCCAGCCCAGCCGGTAGGCCGTGACGTACTCCTTGTAGACCGACACCGATTCGCTCTCGTCGAGAGCCTTGATGAGGGCGGGAACGTCGCCGATCGCCTCGATCCGGTAGGGCGGGGCGTAGGGCACGCCGTGCAGCACGACGGTGTTGCCGACGCACTTGATGCCGGTGGTCGAGGTGACCCGTTGGCCCTGGACGGTCATCGCCTGGGCGCCGCCGGTCCACAGCACGTTGACCACCATCTGGATGTCCTGCTGATGGACGACGAGCAGGTTCTCGTCGATCCCGTCGGGCTGAACGTCGAGCGGGGCGTCGTCCAGGGTGACGCGAACCGCATTGCCACTGACCGCGGTGAGTCCGGCTCCGGGCGACAGTGCGTCGATCGAGCTGGCTACCCCGGGATCGGCGACCCGGGTCTTGGACAGCTGGTCGACCTTGGCCCGCATCTGGGCCACCTGACGCGCCTGATCGGCGTTGTGACTGGCCTGGCTGCGCACCAGGCCCGCCATGTCGTCGGTCTCGGGGCGAAGGTCCCGGCCTTGGGAGGCGATCGCCGCCCCGGTGATCATGAATCCGCACAGGACGAGGATTCCGGCGGTCATCAGGCGGTCGCGCAGCGGCGCGCGACGGCGTCCCGGCCCGTCGTTCTCGTCGGCCATCGCGAACTCCCCCGTCCCCTGCCGGACCCGTTCTCAGGGCTGTCGGCCTCACCCGCCGACGGCGTCATCTAGGCTACCCGGGTACTCTCGGACGGGAATCCCGCATCCGTTCGCATCCACCACAGGAGTTGTCATCGTGCCCGAGTCCAAGGTTCGCAAGGCCAACAAGGCGACCGGGAAGACCTCGGGCAAGAGCTCCCGGAAGGCTCCGGCGGTCAAGAAGGTCGAGCAGGAGAAGCTGGAGGAGGAGGCCAGGAAGGCCGAGGCCCAGACTCCGGAGGCCATCGAGGCCGCCCGCAAGGCCGAGGCGAAGGCCGAGCGCCACCGTCGTCTGGCCGTCGACCGGTCCTGGGTGCCGTGGGTCTTCGTGCCGCTGCTGGTGATCGGCGTGCTGTGGCTGGTGGTGTACTACATCGCCGGGAACCAGATCCCGTTCATGCTGGCCCTCGGCGACTGGAACATCCTGGTCGGGATGGGGTGCATGGCCGCGGCCTTCGCCGTCGCCACCCTCTGGAAGTAGACGCCGGGGCTGCCCAGCTCCGGTTTAACGCAGAGGGTCGCACCCCATTCTCCTTCCCCTCATCTGGCGAATGCAGGGAAACTTGGCGAATGCAGTGGAATTCCACTGCATTCGCCAAGTTTCCCTGCATTCGAGGTGGGCGGCCAGTGCCGATGGCCTAGGGGCCTCAGAACGGCCACGGAGAGTCGTCCGGCGGGGCCTGCAGGACAGGATTCGTCCAGGGCGTCTCAAGCAGACCGCGCTGGCGGAGAAGACGTCGCAGGCGCGCGGCTGCCTGCGGCGGGGTTTCTCAAATCGGCGACGCAGAAGCGGATGACCTCCAGACCCTGGTCGCGAATGTCGGCCTCCCGGGCCTTCTCCCTGACAATGACATCGGATACGCTCTCGCCCGGCCGCAGGCTTCGCAGGTACTTCTGAGGGCCGTCGTACTCCCCGACGACGCCGTGCTCCAGCCAGCCGTAGTCGCATCGGGCGACCAGACGTCCGTACCTGTCGCGGATCTCGATCTGCAGGTCGGTGGGCGCACAGCCCTGGAGCTGAAGCATGGCCCGCATCAGGGACTCTCCGGGGCTCTCGGACCGCCTGTCGGCGAAGTCGCAGACGGCCCGCGCCGTCGTATTGCCACGACGCCCAGAGCCGCGATCGACCAGCTCTGCCAGCGTGCCGGGTGAGGTGCGACCGGCCAGGGCGGCGTCGGCGATCATGGTGCCGGTGACGAAGCCGAACTCTCGGGCCATGTCGACGGCGGTTCGCCCGGGACTGGTGACCCGGTGATCGCCGACCTGCACGACCTCGTCGTCGGGCAGAGGGGACGACCGGCTCACCAGCAGCGGACTGCGGTAGCCGCTGGTCCCCGGCCTCCGGTTGATCCAGACCGCGCTCGCGCCGTCCCGGGTCATCGGCAGGCCCAGCAGAGCGACGGCCGAAGTATGGCTGAGGACCCATGCCTCCCCGGACAGCGCGGGGACAGTGCCGGCGATGAGTTCGAGCTGGCGCATTCGCAGGTTCGTCTCCAGGGGCCCGTCGACCACTGCTCCGTGCCGGACTCGGGACGCCGTGCCGTCACGGATACGTCTTCGCAGTTCGTCATATGACGTCCCGTTGCGGAACATCTCTCCGACTCGCTGCACCCGTCTCTGTTCGTCCATGCCAAGAGTCAGCCACAGGAACCGGCGTTGCGCCCAGACCTCGTCACCAACCTGTGGACAACGGATGGGGGATTTCGCCAGGACCTGTGGAAAACTTCGGACGCCACCGACCCTGGCGTCCCCCTTCGTCTGCTTCCGTCCCAACCCCCATTCCAGCGCCTCTCCAATCGCCCTCCGCCGCCCCTTCACCCTCATTCCGCCGCATCCCGTCCATCTCCAATTTGTCGAATGCAGGGAAACTTGGCGAATGCAGTGGAATTCCACTGCATTCGCCAAGTTTCCCTGCATTGGACCTGAAAGGAGGGGAAGGGGGAGATGAAGGGGAGGGAGAGAGGGGATACAAGGGGGGTCGGCCCCTGCCCCCAAGTTCACCGTTGCTCGGGCTTGAGCAGGGGGAAGAGGATCGTCTCGCGGATTCCGGCGTTGGTGAACAGCATCACCAGCCGGTCGACCCCCAGCCCCAAGCCGCCCATCGGGGGGCAGCCGAACTCCAGAGCCTCCAGGAAGTCCTCGTCGAGCTGCATCGCCTCCGGGTCCCCGGCCGCCGCGGCCAGGGACTGCTGGGTGAGCACCTCGCGCTGATCACCGGATCCACCAGCTCGGAGAACCCGGTGCCCCGCTCCATCCCGCCGATGATGAGATCCCAGGCCTCGACCATCCGGGGATCGTCGCGGTGCGGGCGGGCCAGCGGCTGGGCGATCGCCGGGTAGTCGCAGACGAAGGTGGGCTGCAACAGGGTGGGCTCCACGAGCTCGCCGAACAGCTCCATCACGATCTTGCCCGCCTCGAAGGCCGGGTCGACGGCCACCCCCCGCTCGGCGGCGATCTCGCGCAGCCGCTCGACCGGGGTGTCCAGGGTGATCTCCTCGCCGAGGGCCTCGCTCAGCCCCGGGTAGACCTTCACCCAGCGCCACTCGCCGTCCAGGTCGATGACCCCTCGGCGGTCTCGATCTGGTGGGTCCCAACCGCGTCGGCGGCGGTGAGGATGATCTTCTTGATCACCTCGGCGATGGTGAACTGGTTGCCCCAGCTCATGTACGCCTCGAGCATCGAGAACTCGGCCGAGTGAGACGAGTCGATGCCCTCGTTGCGGAACACCCGGCCCATCTCGTAGACCCGATCGGTGCCGCCGACCATCGCCCGCTTGAGGTACAGCTCCAGGGCGATCCGCAGGCTCATGTCGATGTCGAAGGCGTTGAGGTGGGTGTTGAACGGCCGGGCCGCAGCGCCGCCGTGCACCAGCTGGAGGGTCGGCGTCTCCACCTCGAGGAAGCCGTCGGCGTCCAGCGAGGAGCGGATGGCTCGGGTGATCGCGGCGCGGGTGCGGACCATCGCGCGCGACTCCTCGCGACCACCAGGTCGGCGTAGCGCCGCCGCACCCGGGACTCCTCGGACAGCTCGGTGTGCAGATTGGGCAGCGGCCGCAGCGCCTTGGCGGCCATCCGCCACCTGGGACGCCATCACGCTCAGCTCGCCGCGCCGGGAGCGGACCACCCGGCCCCTGGATCCAGACGAAGTCGCCCAGGTCGACGTCGGCCTTCCACGACGCGAGGCCGTCGGCGCCGATCTCGGCCTTCGACAGCATCACCTGGAGCCGCTCGCCGTTGGAGGTCTCGGTGAAGCCATCCTGGAGGGTGGCGAAGCACAGCTTGCCGCTGTTGCGGATGAAGACGACGCGCCCGCCGATGGTGACGACGTCAGAGGTCTCCTCGCCGGCCTCCAGAGTGAGCTCCCCGTCGGGGCCGGTGTAGGCGGCCCGGATCTGGGGGACGGTGTGGTCGCGGAGCAGATCGACCGGATAGGCCTGGCCCCCCTCGGCCAGGATCCGGGAGCGCTTGGCGAGCCGGACCTGCATCTGTTCGGAGACGTCGGGACCCTCGGTGTCCGGCTTTCGGTCCGAGGAACCCGGGACGGAAGTGCGGGTGGACTGATTGCCGTCGTTCTGATGCTGACTCACCGGCCCAGTCTATCGGGACGGCCGTCCCTCGAGGTCTGGTCGGGTTCGGGGCCGTCTCACACCCCTGAACTCGGACCAGACCTCTCCTGCAAGCATTCTCAGGCGACGGTGAACGGCTCCATCAGCCCGGTGTAGGTCTTGGGCAGCGGGGTGGCGTACTCGCCGCGGGCGCAGCCGCCGACCCCGATCCGGACCATCGTCTCCACCAGGCCGACGCCGGCCCCGACCCCGTCGATCACCGGGGCTCCGGTCTCGGCGGTCACCCGGGCGGCCATCTCGGCCATCCCGGCACAGCCCAGCACGATGGCCTCGACCCCGTCGTGGGTGAGCGCCTCCCGGGCCAGATCGGCGACCATGTCCTCGGCGGTGTCGACCGCCAGCACCGGCACCTCGCAGGCCAGCACCTCCTTGCACCGATCGCCGAGCCCGTAGGCGCGGGCCAGATCCCAGGCCCGTCCCGCCGTCCTCGACAGGGTGGTGACGACGGCGAATCCCCGGGCGGACAGCGCCGCCACGTACATCGCCGCCTGGGCGATCCCGATCACCGGACGCCCCGCAGCGATCTCCCGGGCGGCGTCCATCCCCGGATCGCCGAAACAGGCCAGCACGAAGCCGTCGGCCCCCTCGGCGACCCCGCGGGCCACCTCGGTGAGGACGCCGGGCACCGCCAGCGCCTCGTCGTAGTGGCCCTCGATGCTGACCGGACCCATGGTGGGGGTCACGGCCTCGATGACGGTGTCCGGCGCGGCCGCGGCTTCCGCCGAGGAGGCGATGGTCGCCGTCATCGAGGCCGATGTGTTGGGATTGATGACCCTGATGCGCATGGGATCAGGCTCCCACACGATCTTCAGTGCTGGGCATTGCTGATCCCGGCAGTGGCCCCGGCACCGTGGCTGAGAGCCGTGAGGTTCTTGTCGTCCAGCAGCGCGGCGCGCATCGAGCGGGAGATGTAGTAGTAGACGAGGGCCCCGATGCCGGCTCCGATGAACCAGGAGAAGTTGGCGATCGTCTTGAACGGCTGGACCGGGATCAGCACCATGGCCAGGGCGACCACGCCGCCGATGACGGTGGCGTAGATGGCCTTCCAGTTGACGCCCTTCTTGTAGAAGTAGCGGCCCTTCGGGCTCATCGAGTACAGGTCGTCGACCACCACGTGCTGGTGGCGGATCAGGAAGAAGTCGGTGACCAGGATGCCGAACAGCGGGCCGGTGAAGCTGGCCAGCACGTCCAGCGTGTAGTGGATCACCTCGGCGCTGGAGTACAGGTTCCAGGGGGTGATGAGCACCGATCCGACCGCGGCGATCATGCCGCCGGTGCGCCAGGAGATCTTCTGCGGGGCGACGTGGGAGAAGTCGAAGGCCGGGCTGATGAAGTTCGCCACGATGTTGATGCCGACGGTCGCGATGGCGAAGGTGAGGGCGCCGAGCACGATGGCGAAGGTGTTGTCGATCCGGCTCACGGTCTCGATCGGGTCGGTGATGAGCTTGCCGTAGACCGGGACGGTGGCCGCGGCGCAGACCACGGTGAGGATGGAGAAGAAGGTGAAGTTGACCGGCAGGCCCCAGAAGTTGCCCCGCTTGACGTCCTTCATGGTCCGCCCGTACCGGGAGATGTCGCCGAAGTTCAGCAGCGGTCCGGAGAAGTAGCTCACCACGATCGAGGTGGCCAGGCCCATCGCGCCCAGGGCTCCCCAGCCGGAGTACTTCACCGAGCCGAGGTTGAGGTTGATGTTGCTGGTGCCGGCCTTGTAGACGAGGTAGACGGTGAGCGCGATCATCACGACGTAGACGGCGGGGCCGGCCCAGTCGATGAACTTGCGGATGGCGGTCATGCCGTTCCAGAAGACGAAGGCCTGCCCGATCCACAGCAGGATGAAGGCTCCCCAGCCGACCGTGGACAGGCCGACGAATCCGTGCTGCTCGACGTGCGAGTAGGGGGCCAGGGCGGGCCACAGCTTGACCGCGACCACCACGATGGCGTCGGAGGCGAGGTAGGTCTGGATGCCGTACCAGGCGACTGCGATCAGGCCGCGGAGGACCGCGGGGACGTTGGCGCCGCGGACGCCGAAGGGGGCCCGGGAGACCACCGGGAAGGGCGCCCCGGCGGTCTGGCTCGGCTTGGCGACCAGGTTGGCCAGCAGCATCACGATGACGATGCCGACGATCAGACAGACGAACACCTGCCAGCTGGCCAGACCGAAGGCGAACAGGCTGCCCGCGGTGACATAGCCGCCGACCGAGTGCACATCGGACATCCAGAAGGCGAAGACGTTGTACCAGGTCCACTTCTGCTTCACCAGTGGCGCGAGGTCTTCGTTGTAGAGGGAGCTGTCGTACTCGGGGCCGACGTAGAAGTCGGGCGAAGCCGTTGCGGCGGTTGACCCGAGGGCCCCGCCTTCAAGCTCTGTGGTCGCCATGGAATCCTCCGGTTGACAATGAAATGAGATTAGAGAGGAGATGGGAAATGAAAGATGAGGGGGTGAGAGATGGGTTGCGGGTTGGGAATGTCACGAATCGGATGATCCGGATAAGAGCGTGTTGAGTCGGGAACGTGTTGGGCGAGGAGACGGCGTCAGTCAGCGGCGTCCGCGGCCTGGAACTGCTTCTCGTACTCCTCGGGATCGATCTCCTCGGAGGAGACCGTGCGGACCCCGTTGTAGACGTCCATGTCGATCTCCTTGCTGTGGTTGGCCACCAGCAGGGCGACCAGGGAATCGCCGTTGACGTTGAGGAAGGTCCGGAACATCCCGGTGAACCAGTCCACCGCGATCAGCAGGCCGATCGCCTGGAAGGGCAGCCCGATGGCCGAGGCGAGGAACATCGCCACCACCGGGAAGCCGCCGGGCACCGTGATGGTGCCCATGTTGAGCAGGATCGCCAGCACCATGCCGAGGATCAGCTGCCCGGCGGTGAGGTGGACGTTGCCGGCCTGGGCCAGGAACATCACGACGATGGTGTAGTTGAGCACGGCCCCGTAGGACCCCATGGTGAGGCCGATGGACAGGGTGAAGTTCGCCACCCGCTGGCTGACGCCGAGCTTCTCCACGGCGGTGCGCAGCACGGTCGGGAAGGTCACCGCCGAGCTCGTGGTGGTGACGGCCACCACGGTCTGCTCGGTGAGCTTGCCGGGCAGCGCCGACAGCTTGATGCCGGTGACCGCGGCGGTGAACAGCGAGAAGGCCACCATCAGGATGATGACGCCGAGCAGCGTGGTGCCGAGGTACTTCAGCGCGGTGGTGACGACGCCGAAGCCGACCTCGCCGGCCAGATCTGCCAGCAGGCAGAAGATGCCGATCGGGGCCACCACCATGACGAAGCGGATCATCGTGAGGACGATCTGCTGGAGCTGCTCCATGAAGTGCAGGACCTCGGTGCGGCCGGTCTTGGTGACGTAGGCGTTGAGCGCGGCGCCGAAGAGCAGGGAGAAGACGATGATCGGGACCATATTGCCCTGCGCCATCGCGTCGACCACGTTCTTGGAGACGAAGTTGAGGATCGTGTCCTGCCAGCCCGTCGTCTCGGTGGCGGACTTCGCCAGGCTCGGGTCGAGGGTGCCGGTGAAGGCCATTCCGGCGCCGGGGCGGATCAGCGAGGACAGCCCCCAGGCCACCAGCGCCGAGACGGCGGACAGCCCGAGGATCCAGCCGAAGGTGAGTCCGGCGAGCCGGCCCGCCCCCTTGCCGCTCATCGAGCCGGTGGCCACGATCACCGAGCTCATCACCAGGGGGACCATCGACATCTGGATGAGGCGGATGAACATGTCGCCGATGAATTTGAGGTTGGACGCCCAGGGGCCGACGAGCAGCCCGAAGAGGATGCCCAGGACGCATGCGACAAGGATCTGCACCGTCATGTTCTTGAGATACTTCATCTGGTCGTCCTCCCTAGTACGGCTCAGTCTGGATGGCCGGGGACCGCTGCGGACCCGACTCATGGGGAGGCGGAGCGTGCGGAACCATTGTTTCGACGCACTGAGGTTTCCAAACGTGTGTTTCATACGGGTGTCGCAGAGGGCCGACTTTGTTGCAATCGCATTTCACACGGATATGAATTTCCGGTGCGATGCCGGTCCACCGGCGTCTGGGAGACGCGTCCCGGCGTGCCCGCCGGTCCGGGGCCGGTGCCCGTGGAGGCGTCCCGACCCGGGCATGAAACACGAATTTCACAGAACCGGGGTAGTTTCATCCTCAGTTTCAACGGCGGGCCGCGCGCCCGGCCGCCCGGCAGCGCTCGGAGGTTCCCATGGCAGACTCGCTCAGCCCCTCGTCAGCACCACTTTCGGAGTCCCCCGCGAGGTTCACGGTGTCGGCCGCCCGGGCCGTCCACCAGGGTGCCGTCGGGCCGGTCACGCTCACCGTGGAGAACGGCGTCATCACCGGTCTGAAGGATGCCGAGACCCCCGGCGCCGACATCCTCATCGACCCCGGCGACGTGCTGCTGCCCGGCGGCGTCGACTCCCACGTCCACCTCAACGAGCCCGGCCGCACCGAGTGGGAGGGGTTCGCCACCGGCACCAGGGCGGCCGCGACGGGCGGCGTCACCACCGTCCTCGACATGCCGCTGAACTCCATCCCGCCCACCGTCTCGGCGACTGCCCTGGCCACCAAGCGGGCCGCCGCGGCCGGCCAGCTCTCGGTCGACCTGGGCTACTGGGGCGGCGCGATCCCGGAGAGCCTCGGCCACCTCGAGGAGCTGTGGCAGGCCGGCGTCGTCGGATTCAAGTGCTTCACCCTGCCCAGCGGGGTCGACGAGTTCCCGCCCCTGGACGCCGCCCAGCTCAAGCGCGCGATGACCGAGATCGCCGGCTTCGGCGGGCTGCTCATCGTCCACGCCGAGGACGCCCACATCATCGACGCCGCCCCCTCCCCGCACTCGCGCGCCTACAGCGATTTCCTGCTCAGCCGCCCCGACGAGGCCGAACTGGCCGCGATCACGCTCGTCATCGACACCATGCGCGAGACCGGAGCCCGGGTCCACCTGCTCCACCTGTCGAGCGCCCGCGGGCTGGAGCTGGTCGCCGCCGCGAAGGCCGAGGGGCTGCCGCTGACCGTCGAGAGCTGCCCGCACTACCTCTGCCTGGCCGCCGAGGACATCCCCGACGGCACCCCCGAGTACAAGTGCTGCCCGCCGATCCGCGACCAGGGCAACCAGGACGCGCTGTGGCAGGGGCTCATCGAGGGGCTCATCGACATCGTGGTCACCGACCACTCCCCCACCACCCGCGACAACAAGTACTCCGGCGGCGGCGACCTGTCGACCGCCTGGGGCGGGGTGGCCGGCGTCCAGGTCGGCTACACCGCGATGCTGGACGCCGCCGCCCGCCACGGCCTCGGACTGGAGCGGATCGTCGAGTGGATGTCCGAGGGGCCCGCCCGGATCATGGGGGTCCGGGGCAAGGGCGGCATCGCGGTGGGCAAGGACGCCGACCTGGCCGTCTGGTCGCCTGTTCCGCAGACCATCGACGCCGCCCGGCTGCGCCACCGCAATCCCATCTCGGCCTGGCACGGACACACCTTCGACGGCACCATCACCGACGTCTGGCTGCGGGGAACGCACCTGGAGCCGGGCCGCGACGAGGTCCCGCCGATCGGCCGGGAGATCATCTTCGAGCACTGAGTCGTCGCCCGATCCGCGCCCACCCGACTCACCGAACCATCCATCGTCCCTCGACAGGAGAAATACAGACACATGCCCGCTCAGACAGCGTCCTACGACCAGCTCAACCCGCCCACCCGGCTGCTGATGGGCCCCGGCCCGATCAACGCGACCCGCGGGTCACCCGGGCCACCGCCTCGGCCCTCACCGGCCAGTTCGACCCGTGGATGACCGGGACGATGAACGAGACGATGGATCTGTACCGGTCGGTCTTCCACACCTCCAATCAGCAGACCTTCCTGGTCGACGGCACCTCCCGGGCCGCCATCGAGGCCGCCCTGGTGTCCCTGGTGGCGCCCGGCCAGAAGGTGCTGGTCGCGGTGATGGGGCGGTTCGGGCTGCTGCTCAAGGAGATCTGCGAGCGGGTCGGCGCCGAGGTCGTCACCATCGAGCGCCCCTGGGGCACCGTGTTCACTCTGGCGGAGATCGAGGAGGGGCTGCGGACCCACCGCCCGGCCCTGTTCGCCACCGTGCAGGGCGACACCGCCACCACGATGAACCAGCCGCTGGAGGGTGTGGGCCGGCTGTGCCACCGCTATGGCGCGCTGTGCTACGTCGACGCCACCGCCTCCATCGCCGGCAACACCCTGCTCACCGACGAGTGGGAGCTCGACATCGTCTCGGCCGGACTGCAGAAGTGCCTGGGCGGGCCCTCGGGATCGGCGCCGATCACCATCTCCGAGCGGGCGCGCGAGGTCATCGAGTCGCGGCGTCACATCGAGGCCGGAATCGCCGACGGCACCGAGGGACGCCGGGGAGCGGATCCGCTCGAACTACCTCGACCTGGCGATGCTGATGGACTACTGGGGCCCCAAGCGCCTCAACCACCACACCGAGTCCGGGCCGATGCTCTACGCCGCCCGGGAGTGCGCCCGGCTCATCGACGCCGAGGGGATCGACCGGACGGTCGCCCGCCACCGGCTGCACGGCGCCGCGATGGCCGCCGGCCTGGAGGGGCTGGGGCTGGAGCTGTTCGGCGATCAGGCCTACCGGATGAACAACGTCATCGGGGTGAAGATCCCCTCCGATGTGGATGGGGACGGCCTTCGGGCCGCCCTGCTGGACGATTTCGGCGTCGAGATCGGCACCTCCTTCGGCCCGCTCGCGGGCGTGGTGTGGCGGGTCGGAGTGATGGGCTACAACGCCCGGCGCGACGCCGTCCTCACCACCCTGGCCGCACTGGAGGCCGAGCTGCGCCGGTTCGGCCACGAAGTCCCGGCCGGCGGCGGAGTCGCGGCCGCGATGGCCCACTACGACGAGCAGACCGGCGACAAGGAGCAGACTGCATGAGCGCACACGACGTCACCGCACTCACCGATACGGAACGAATCGGGACCGGACAAATCGACGCAGGACAGGCCGATCCCGCGCGGAACGACACCAGCATGGCGGTCGCGCAGCGGATCATGGCGCGCTGCGACGAGCTGGGCACCCACTCCGCGATGGAGGGCGGCATCGAGCGGGTCTACCTCAGCCCCGAGCACGCCGAGGTCGACGCGCTGGCTGTCGGCTGGATGTCCGAGGCCGGCCTGACGACCTGGCAGGACGCCTCCGGCTCCAGGATCGGGAGGCTGGAGGGCGTCCGTCCCGGCCTGCCGGCCCTCATCCTCGGCTCCCACCTGGACACCGTGCCGGACGCCGGCCGCTACGACGGCCCGCTCGGTGTCCTGCTCGCCATCGAGGTGGCCCGCCGGATCGGGGCCTCCGGCCGCAAGCTGCCCTTCGCTCTGGAGACCTACGCCTTCCACGAGGAGGAGGGGGTGCGCTTCGGTGCCACCCTGCTGTGCTCGCGGGCTCTGGCCGGCACCTGGACCGACGACCTGTGGGAGCTGCGCGACGCCGATGAGATCTCGGTTCGGCAGGCTTTCGAGACCTTCGGGCTCGACCCGCAGAAGGTGGGAGACGCCGCCCGGAGCTCCCAGGACTCCGGACCGCGCGGAGTCGTCGGGTATCTGGAGGCGCACATCGAGCAGGGCGTCCTGCTGGAGGACGCCGACCGCCCGCTCGGCGTCGTCACCTCGATCGCCGGGGCTCGCCGCTTCGAGATCACCATCACCGGAGAGGCCCGGCACGCCGGCGGCACCCCCTATTCGCGGCGCAAGGACGCCCTGGTCGGGGCGTCGGAGGCGGTCGTCGCGATCGAGCGGATCGGCAAGGAGCGCGAGGTGATCGCCACCGTCGGCCAGATCCGGGTCGAGCCCGGCGGGGTCAACGTCGTGCCCGGCAAGGCCGTGTTCAGCCTGGACCTGCGCGCCGAATTCGACCAGAAGCGCGACGACGCCTGGGTGCTCATCCAGGCCGCGCTGGAGGAGATCTGCACCCGCCGGCGGCTGGTGCTCGGCATCAAGCAGAACCATCAGGCCCGCTCGGTGAGCTGCGCTCCGCGTCTCATGGACGCCGTACGGACTGGCATTCAGCAGGCCACCGGCCTGGCCGAGGAGCCGATGCGGATCTGGTCGCGGGCCGGCCACGACGCGATGGCGGTCGCCGAGATGTGCGACATCGCGATGATGTTCGTCCGATGTCACGACGGGATCAGTCATGCTCCCGACGAGTCGGTGCTGGTGGAGGATGTCGCGGTGGCGCTGGACGCCTACGAGGCGGCGGTCTGGGCGCTGGCAGAGGACTACCGGAGCTGAGTTCGCCGCGGGGGGAAGAATTGGGGGCGCAAGGGGAAAGACCTAGAGAGGGATGCCGATGGAGGGGAAGACGACCGTGACCGAGATCGATGAGGAGTCCCGGCCTGCTGCCGTCGAGGGTGCGAGCCCGGTCGAGGCGCGGATCATGGCCACCTTCCCCGAGCTCACCGGGCAGGAGCAGCGGGCCGCCACGACCATCCTCGAGCATCTCGAGGATCTCGCCACCTATTCCTCGGCGGACCTGTCGGGGCTGTCCGGGGTCTCGCGCCCGACCCTCAGCCGGCTGTACCGGCGACTGGGCTACCGCGGATTCGCGGAACTGCGGCACGAGGCCCGCCAGGCCGGCATCCCGATCGGGCCGTCGCACGGCGTCCAGGCCCATCTGTCCCAGGAGAACCGGAACATCTCCCATCTCGGCCGGCTGGCCGACGGGCGGCTCCAGACCGCGGTGCAGAGCATCATGAGTGCCTCGGATCTGGTCATCGTCGGCTACCGCAACTCCTATCCGGTGGCGATGCATCTGCGCGAGCAGCTGGTTCAGCTGCGCGGCGGCATCCGGCTGCTGCCGCTGCCGGGCCAGACCGTCGCCGAGGAGATGGTCGGTGTCGGGCCCGGGGACACCATCGTCCTGGTCGGGCTGCGCCGCCGGATCGCGGGTTTCGAGGCACTGTTGAAGATGTGCGTTGCCAGCCGCGCCGAGGTCATCCTCATCGCCGACAACTCGGCCCTGCGCTATGCCGACCAGGTGACTCAGTTCCTGCCCTGCTCGCTCGACTCGTCGGGGACCGTTCAGCTCCTATGCCACGGCGATGAGTCTGGTCGCCCTCATCGCCAACGAGGCCAGCACACTGGCCGGGCCGCAGGGGGAGCGGCGGGTCGGGCTGATCACCGACGGGTACGACGAGCTGGACGAGATCGAGCACCGCTGATCGGGCTGTGAGCCTGTCAGGGCGGAGGGCTTCAGGAGCGTCGCACGGATTTCGTACGAGATGAACCGGTCTCAGCCGCGTTGAGTTGCGGATCGGCCCTCGTCTCGTAAGAAATCCGGGCTGCGGGCCTGGAGAGCAGAGCCCCAACATCCGAAGCGATCCGGACAATCACCATCCCAGCGCGCGCAAGGTCAGCTCTTCGCCCCAGTGCGCCCGGTAGTAGCGCCGAGGCGCAGGCACTGCAACCCCGAGTTCGCGGGCCGCCTGCTGCGCCCAGAATGGGTTCCGAAGCAACTCGCGCCCGAGCAGCACCGCATCCGCCTGCCCAGTGCGGATGATCGTCTCCGCCTGTGCTGCAGAAGTGATCATCCCGACCGCCGCCGCTGGAGCTCCCGCGCGGTGGACCTCTTCGGCTGCTGCAACCTGATATCCGGGCCCGGGCCGGTACTCGGTGCCAGCCACCAGGCCGCCGCCCGAACAGTCGATGAGATCGGCTCCGTCTCCGATCAGCCGGATCGACGTCGCTGCCGTGTCAGCCGCGAGAGTCCCGCCGGGCACAGCATCCTCGGCCGACAGGCGCACCAGCACTGGAAGGTCGGGGCCAACCGCCGATCGCACATCGCGCACGATCTCGCGCAGCAGCCGCTCACGACCCTCGACGCTCCCACCCCACCGGTCGGCACGAGTGTTGGTGACGGGAGACAAGAACTCGTGGATCAGGTACCCGTGTCCGGCATGGATCTCGACCGCGTCGAAACCTACGGACACTGCCCGGCGCGCGGCATCGACATAGGCATCGACGGCGGCGCGCAGATCCTCGTCCGATGCCGGCCGCGGATGTGGATAGTCGCCGAAGGCCATGCCCGTAGCGCCGAGTGAGACCCACCCGCCCTCGTCGCAGGGCACGGCCACGGCAGGCTGCTCGTCCCCGGGAAGGCCCGGATAGTGACCGGATTTGCGCCCCGCATGAGCCAGCTGAACGGCGATCCTTCCGCCCAGGTCATGAACGGTGTCCACCACCTCGCGCCAGGGTTCCACCTGCGCGTCGCTCCACAGTCCGGCGTCGAAGGGAGTCACCCGGCCTTCCGGAACCACCGCCGTCGCCTCCGTGAGCATCAGCCCCACCCCGCCCAGCGCGAACTGCCCGTAGTGCACCTGGTGACCACGTGTCACCATTCCGTCGCGACTGATTGCCGCATACATGCACATCGGTGAGAGCCAGACTCGATTCGGCACCGTCAGGGCCCGCACCGCAAGCGGTTCGAAGAGGGCAGAAGTATGCGCCATGATCATGCTCCTTGTGCGCTGGTCGCGCGGTCTGATCGACGTATCAGGGCGATGGAGTTGGAGATGATCATCACCAATCCAAGTGACGCGATGCACGCGCCCATAAGGTGGATCCCGCCGTCCACATGGGAAGCTCCGATGGTGTGCGCCACGACCACGGTCGAGATCGCGGCGCCGACGAACTGGGCAGTGCGATACATTCCCGAGGCGCTCCCAGCGGACTGCTGGGGCACCGCCTCGTGCAGCAATAGCTGGTTGCCCAGATTGTTGAACCCGTTGGGCACCCCCATCAGGGCCGCCACTAGCACAAGCAACCAGATGGCGGCATTCTCCCCACCGGCGAAGATCAATGCCAATCCTGCGACGAACATCGCCGACGTTCCGCCAAGCAACAGCCAGCGAGGATTCCACTGTCTTCCGAGACGCGTGGCGACCATGGTCGAGACCACGCCGACTCCGAAGACCGGAAACATCATGAATCCAGTCACCGCCGGAGACAGCCTGCGCGTCTCCTCGAGCCACTGAGGGAAGCCGTAGAAGATGCAGTAGAAGGATATGAAGGTCAGAATGGCGCGGCCACAGGTGAAGGCGAGTTGCCGGTGCGACACCATCAGCCGGACATCGATGAATGGTTCAGTCGCCCGCCTCTCCCAGAGCACGAACAGCACCAGCCCGGGCACGGACACCGCGAACGCCCACCAGTCCGGCTGATCCTGCAGACTGAGCAGGCCCACCATGAGCGCAACGATCGCCACCACGAACAGCACCATCCCGAGGGGATCGAGGTCGTGCAGGGTACGGCGCCAGCCGCGGCTCTCCCGAGCCGGATCCTTCGGAACCGTGCGAATCACCCAGAAGGCCGAGTTCGCGACCATTGGAAGGTTCACCCAGAAGATCGACGGCCAGCCCAGCGCGGCGACGACCAGGCCGCCCACTGTCGGGCCGATGGCTGCCGACGTCTGCCCGCACACGGCCACGACGCCGATAGCTCCTACCGCCGATCTTCTCCGCGACGACGCCTGCTGGCGGATTATCGCCATCGCGGCGGGAAACTGTGCCGAAGTACCCAGTCCCAGCAGCGCACGGTCTGCGATCAACCACCCCGTGCTGGGCACGAACGGACCCGCGATCGACGCGACCAGGATGACGATCAACCCGGCGAGGTACACCCGCCGCGCTCCGAACAGATCGGAGAGCCGACCGAATGTCGGCGCGCCCACCGCCGCTGTGAGATAGAGCGAGCTGACGACCCATGGCAGCGCCGCGCTGTCGCCGAATCTCGCGGCGATGGGCACCAGCGCAATCGCCAGCATCGCGGAGTTGAGGCCCTGCAAGATGGTGCCACTGCCGAGGGACCAGCCCACCGACCGGGGAAGCTCTCCCCGGTCGGCGGCACGCGCATGATCTTCACTGCGCGCGCTCTCGTGGGTGGTGGTCTGTGCCATGAGTTTCCCCTCAACATGCAGTGACTGGGCCGGCGGCGATTACCACGCGGCGATTTCGCTGGGAAGCGCCACCCGGACGTCCGGGTGGTGTGCCAGACGAGTCAGGAGTCTCTCGGCGACGCCGGCGAAGCACGCCTGACCGCTGACCCAGCCGAACAGGTTGATGCCCAGGAATCGCCTGCCGGTCGTGGCAGCGTCGCAGATAAGCTGGTCCACCGTGTCATCAAGGATCTGCCCGTAGTCATGAGCCGACATCCCCCGCGTATACAGCGAGAAGATGTCTTCCGCATCGAGCATGTGAGGCAGTGCGACAAGCCCCTCGGCCGCCCCGGCCAGGGTTATCGGACGCTCATCTACGGGCCAGTCTCCGAACCACTCATAACCCGCCTCGCGCAACAGTGCGGGTGTCCGAGTGGTCTCGGCGCGCTCCGGGGAGAACCAGCCGACCGGGCTCGTGCCCGTGGCCCCGGCGACTGCGGTGGTCGCCTCGGAGATGTAGACACGTTCCTCGTCGGCAGTCATCTTCTCCGACACCACGATGTTCGCAGCGATCCCGCGCACGACGATCTCCTGGGCACGCCTGGCTGTCAGCGAGGCGAGCCCCGGCATCGTACGAACGCCGTAGGCGTCCAGCGCAACGGCCACCGGCACCCCGGAGCGCTCAGCGATGTCGAGGAGCCGCCAGAGCCCGACCGTCAGCCCGAAGTCCCACTGCGACAATCGCGCCACCTGCCCGTGATGGGGCTCTCCGGTCTCGCGTCCGACGCCGCCCATCATCGCCATCGGCTTTGTCGACCCCGCTGGGACGTCGTCCTGGTAGCTCGGCGCATGGAGTGTCACCGACACGACCAGCGGTTCAGGCACTGGCGGCTCCCACGGCTGGCGTTCAGGTTCGAAGGTGCGAGGCAGGTCGGGGGCGAAAACGATGGCGTCCGCGGGATCCTTGATCAGCTTCATGACTGCTCCTTGGCAAGACCATCGGCGAACGTGACCTGCTCGTCGTAGAAGTTCTCGATGTAGTGGTCGGCGATCTCGCAGGCCTGGGTCACCCAGATCCGATCGTCACTGCGCACCATGTCGAAGATCTCTTCCAGGTAGCGCTGCAGGTGCGGCTGGCCGAACAGGAAGGGGTGCGTCGCGAGGCACACCACCCTGGCCTGTCCGTCCTCGTCGGCGTCGCGCAAGGACCGCTCGAGCTGGGCCTTCGCCATCGCGACGAAATCCTCGCCGCTGAGGTTGCGCACGTGCAGCATCGGCACGTCGTTGAGCATGAAGCTGTACGGCATCGAGACCAACGGCCGCCCGCTGCGAGTCCGAAGCGGACGCGGCTGCTCGTCATGGATCCAGTCGGCGTGATACGTCATGCCGTGCTCGACCATCAGGTCGCAGGTGTTGTCCGTACCGGAGATCTTGGGCCCAAGCATTCCCTTAATCTCAACTCCGCCGTAGTAGGTCCTGGCCAGTTCTTGATTGAGCCGGTAGAACTCTTCCTCTTCCTCATACGGCATGTCATAGAGCGTTCGCAGATTGGAGATTCCGTGGGTCATGATTTCCCAATCGCGCTCCTTCATCGCATCTCTGACCTCTGGAATCGACTCCAGTACCGTCAGGGAAAGAGAAACCGTCGAGGGAATCTGATATTCGTCGACCGCACGCAACATCCGCCAGAAGCCCGTTCGATTGCCGTAGTCGCGATGCATGTAGTGCTGAACGTCCGGTGCCCCGACGCGGCTCTGCGGACTCGCGCCCCCTGCGGGCAAGAAGTCGTAGTGCTCAACATTCGGGGCGTGCCAGAACGCCACCGTCTTGCCCTCTGGCCATGTCACCCGCGGACGCAGCGGCATCGGCGCGTAATACAACCGCTGATTGTTGAGAATCATCAGACCTCCACCGGCTTCATCGCGGCGAAGCGCTCGAGCACCGCCGCCAGCGAGACAACGTCTCCGAATCGGTCCTGGATATCCCACAGAGACGCCTGAGCGGACAGCGGCCGGAAGTCGTCACAGCACTCCTCCACCACGGAAATGTGGAAGCTGCGATATGCGGCATCCATCACGGTGGCCCGCACACAGCCGCTGGTCGAAGTCCCGGCCATGATGAGCTCATCGATTTCGAGCGCGCGGAGCTGGTCCTCGAAGTCGGTCTTGTAAAAGCCGGACGCAACCGTCTTCTCGACGATGTGGTCGCCGGGCTGCGGTGGCACCTGGCCGCTGATCGCGGTCCAGGGATCCCCGCGTCGGCAACGCTCGGTGAGCGAGGAGCGCGCGCGTTGCGCAAGCATCCGGTCATCGAGATCGTCGAGGATCATCACCAGATAGAACACCGGGACGCCGGCCGCACGGGCTGCCTGCAACATTTCGTTGGTGTGATCGAGAGCTACCGCGGTCGCCGGGCCAATGTGCTCGTGCTCGGTGAAGGCCCGTTGGTAGTCGACCACCACAACCGCAGGCCTGTCCCCGGGACCGACCTTCGTGCGCTCGGCCCGCATCTTCTGGATGCTGGCCATCTCCTGGTTCCAGTCGACTGTCATGACGACACTCCTTGTGTTGATGGGGTCAGATGGGTGCTGGCCGTGATCGCGGCCATCACCGAAGCAACCGTCTTCCCCTCCCAGAGGGCGGCGGCGGCAGATGTGAGGTCCTGCAGCGTCACGCCGAAACGGCGTGTGGCGGGAGCGAGGGTGCACGCAAGTGCGGCGTCCTCCTGGGCGGGAGTCATCGGGCTGAGTACTCGGTCGCCGCGGGCATGGGGCACCTCGCGGACGATGACAGAGCCATCGGCGAGCTGCGCCGAGAGTCGGGCCGGCCGCGACCCGTCGGAGGGAGCTTCAGCCGCGACCACTCGCACCCGGGAGGCCCACGGGGCCAGCGCTTCGCGCTCCTTGGACGCCGAGCGCTCGAAACCGACATCGCCGTAGCGGATCGCGGCGGCCACGGCAAATGGCACTGAAAACCACGCCGCGTGCCGGCTGGCCCACTCGGTGGCGGTGAGATCGACGGCCGGACCGGTCACCACCGCCCGGATCGAGACGATGTCATCAGGGGTCAGGCCGCGCGCCGCCAGCTCTGACCGCAGCGCCACGGCCGCCTGAGCTGCCGAGTGCGTGTACTGGCACGAGGAGAACTCTTTGAGATAGCCCTCAGTAGCGAGGTACCGCCGTCCGAGGTCGGCTACCAAGCGCTCAGGATCGATGCGGCCCAGTACCCCGGAAAGGGAGTCGTCCGTCATGCGCGGACCGCCGTCTCCGGTGCGTGCGAGCCTGAGGGCCGCCAGGCCACCCAGGCCTGCCGCACCCATCCACTGATCTCGCACCGGCGAACCTGCAACCGCCACCTCCCAGCTCGTCGCTGCGGCGAGGTGACGCGCCAGATCGATCGCCAACGCCGTAGTTGCGGCATCGAGGTTCAGCAATCTGGCGCAGCCTGCGGCAACCCCCATTGCACCGAACGCGCCATGGGTGTGGGTGCCAGGCGCGAAGTCGGTGGCGGCGCCCACCCGCACCGCCGTCTCATAGCCCACCAGGAGGGCCGCCCTGAGGTCACTCCCACAGGCACCGAAAGCCTCGGCCACCGCGAGCACAGCCGGAAGCACCTGAGCCGCGGCATGACCGCGCGCGTGCCGGTTGCCCTCGTCGCGTTCCTGGGAGACGGCAGCCACTGCGTTCAGCCACGTCGCCTGTTCGATGCTTCCACCGAGCTCGGCGCCACTGACCGCCACCGGCCCACCCGCCACACCCCAGGCTCGCAGGAGCCGCTGATGCTCAGACAGTGCCCCTCCGCCCACCTGAGCGGCCAGATGCGCCCGCACGATGCCGGGCATGACGGCGTTCGCCTCGTTGTCCGAGGAGACGTCATCGAGTTGCGCGGCCCACCTGGCGAGCAGAGTGACGGCCTCATCAATGCTGATCATCTCAAGCGCCCAGGTAGGCGGCCTGGACCCGCGGATCCTTGGCCAGCTCCGCCGCCGTGCCCTCGAGCACCACGCTGCCGGCCTCGAGAACGTAGGCGCGGTCCGCGAGCGAAAGCACCTGAGAGGCATTCTGTTCAACGATGAGTACCCCGACGCCCTGCTCCTTGACCTGCTGGACTGCGTTGAAGACGTCCCAGGTGAACTTGGGCGAAAGTCCTGTCGAAGGCTCGTCGAGCAGCAGGATGTGCGGCGCACCCATCAGGGCTCGCGCGATGGCGAGCATCTGCTGCTGACCCCCGGACAGCGTCTCGGCTCGTTGCTCCTGTCGCTCGGCAAGAATGGGGAACAGCTCGAGGATCTGTTGTTCCCGGAACCCGTTGCGCGCATTGCGCGCCCAGGTACCCATGGTGAGGTTCTCCCGGACGGTCAACGAACCGAACAGCGCGCGGTTCTCCGGAACCAGCATCAGACCGTCGCGCGCGGCGTCGAAACTGCGGCCGGCGGAAACCGGCTTGCCGAAGAGCGTCACGCTTCCGGACATCGGCTTGAGCTCGCCGACGGCCGTACGCAGGGTCGTGGTCTTGCCCGCGCCATTGGCGCCGACGATCGCGACGATCTCACCGGTCCGCACGGAGACGGAGACCTCATGGAGGATCTCCAAGCCGTGATAGCCGCTGGATACCGCGGAAAGCTCAAGCACGGTCGTACTCCTTGCCCAGATAGATCTCGACGACATGAGGATCGGAGAGGACGGCGTCTACGTCTCCGCTTGCGATGACCTCGCCCTGGTCCATCATCACGACGCGATCGGAGAGCCTGCGGACTGCCGCCATGATGTGCTCGATGAACACCATGGTGACGCCGCGTTCGTGCCGGAGGCGCTCCAAGAGATCCAGAACCGGGGTGCGCTCGGCCGGGACGAGACCCGCCAGCACCTCGTCCAGCAGCAGCACCCGCGGTTCGAGGGCCAGGACCCGCGCCAGCTCCAGACGCTTGAGCACACCTGCCGGGAGAGAGCCGGACACGTCGTTCGCCCAGGTCTCGATTCCCACCATGGCGATGGCATCCATCGCCCTGTCCCGAGCATCGGCCGCACTGAGATGGTGCTGATGCATGGCCGGAACCATCGCATTCTCTACCACGGTCATCGTCGAGAACGGACGCATCAACTGAAAGGTGCGTGCGAGCCCGGCCCCGGCAAGCCGGTGCATCGACATGCCCGTGATGTCCTTGCCGTCGAGACTGACGGATCCCGAGTCGGGCGGGAACGCCCCGGTGACGCAGTTGAACAAGGTCGTCTTGCCCGCGCCGTTGGCCCCGATAATGCCGACGATCTCTCCTTCCTCGACCGTGAGATCGACGTTCGACAGCGCTTTGAGGCCGTGGAAATGCTTGGAAAGTCCATGGATCTCGAGGACGGTCATCGCTTGGTCACCTTTCCCCGGATCGTGCCGTAGATGCCCTTGGGCAGCAGGATTACGACCGCGATGAGCACGATCGCGTACAAGATGATGTCGACGCCGTCGTGTCCGGCCAACGGGGCGAGCCACTGGGGAGGGTTCCGCAGGAAGGCGGTCGTGAGGTCGCTGAGCGGTCCCATCACGACCGCGCCGACCAGAGGGCCCCAGATGGTGCCGGTGCCGCCGACCACGGCCGTGATGATCGCGTCGTTCGAGACCGACGGCCCGAATGCGAGCGACGGGTCGATGAACATGTAGTACTGCACGTAGAGCGTGCCGGCCATCGCCGTCACCGCGGCCGATACCGCCACAGCCGTGAGCCGATACCGCAGCGCATTGAGGCCGAGGGCGGCCGCCGCCACGTCGTCGTCCCGGACCGCCATCGTGTAGCGGCCGGTCTTGCTGCGGACGAAGACGATAGAGACCAGCATCGCCGCGGCGACCATGATCAGGCCGATCCAGTAGTACCAGGGCGAGTTCGCCTTGAACTGGAACATCCAGAACGACTCCTCGACTCGCACCGGGATGGTGAAGCCGGTCTGCCGGTGCAGGGGGCCGTTGCCGAATGCGAATAGTCGCAGCACTTCGGCGAATGCGAAGGTGGCCATGGCGTAGTACGCACCTTGCAGCTTGTAGCGCAGTGCGAGGTAGCTCAAGCCCATCCCCGCGAGAGCGGCGATGGCCATTCCGGCGAGCATGCCGATCCAGGGACTGATCTCGAAGCGCACCAGCAGCAGTGCCGTGGAGTACGCCCCGATGCCGAAGTAGGCGGCGTGACCGAAGCTGAACATTCCGCCGAAGCCGCTCATGATGTTCCAGCCAATCCCCATGATGGCGAAGACGAGGACCCTCATGGCGATTGCCATCGTCGACACGGTCGCCACGAAAGGCAGCGTCGCTCCGAAGACGATGATCGCCACGAGGACGATGTAGTCCCAGGGAACTCGGTTGCCGACCGTCGTACGGCCTGCGCCCTTCGGCGCCACAGCATCGACGACTGGATCGGTCCGTTCCTGCAACACCGTGCGCGGTGCGAAGGTGCGGTTATTCACGATGCCCTCCCAAACACCCCGGTGGGCCGAGCGAACAGGACCACGAGGAAGACGATGAACACGGCGAGCAGTGAGCTCTGGCCAGGCATGATCAGAGCGCCTAGCTGCTCGGTGAGCCCCACGACGAAGCCGCCGACCAGCGCGCCTGGGACGTTGCCCATGCCACCGAGCACGACGACGACGAACGCCGTGAGGTTGAAGATGCTCCCGGCGGTCGGCTCGATCGTCGAGAACGGGGCGATGAGGACGCCTGCGGCGCCCGCCGCAGCTGTGCCGATGGCGAATGTCAGTACGTAGATGCGCTTGATGTTGATCCCGACCAGACGGGCCCCCTCCGGATTGGCCGAGACGGCGCGTACCGCAGTTCCGGTGCGAGTCTTCTGCAGCACCAGCCACAGCACTGCGACCAGAATCATCGCGCCCACGAGCGCATAGATCCTCGACAGCTCGACCGCTGCGCCGAAGATCTTCACTGCACGGTTTCCCGGCAGCGCCACCGATCGCGGATTAGGACCGTAGACCAGCAGCAGGATGTTCTCGACGGCCAGTGCAATGCCGATGGTGATGAGCAGCTGAACCTGCAACGGCGCGCGCATCACAGGGTTGAGGAGAATGGCTTGGAGCACCGCGCCCAAGGCCAGCATCGCCGGGACCACGACTATCAAGGCGATATAGGGGTGCATGCCACCGGTGCCGTCGACAAAGGTCAACGTGAGGTACATCGCCAGGCCGACCATCGCGCCGTTGGCGAAGTTGATGATGTGGAGCACGCCGTAGATCAGAGTGAGCCCCATCGCGATCAGGCTGTAGATGCCTCCGGTGAGGATGCCGGTGACCAGAGCCTGAATCAGCACCGTGCCGCTGCCGGCCGACACACCGGCCCAGATGATCGCCGCGGCCAGCACCGCAGCGGTCGTGAGCAGCGTGTGTCGTGTTCGCTGAGGTGCCAAGGCCGAGAACGACCTGGTCGCTCGGTGGACCACCGCGGACGGTGGTGCTGACGGCGGCGCGGGCTTGGTTGTCGTCATGGGGCTCACTCCTTTGATTGGTGTAGGTCAGCGGGCCATCACTTGGAAATGGGCGCCGGGTACACCGGCTTCGTCTCGGCGCCGGCGGCGGGGTACACCTGCTGGATCTTCGCGTCGAGGATCTGGGTCGCAATGAGCCCGGCGTTCGTGTTCTCGCCCTTGTCATTGAAGTGGACCGGCCCCTTATTGGCGGCCATCGGCTTGTAGGACGTCGAGGCGATCGCGTCTCGTACCTTGGCCGGATCCTTGCTCTGTGCCCGATCTATGGCGTCGGCTACGAGTTTCACTGCGTCGTAGGACTCAGCAGCGCTGGTGCGCATGGTCTCGCCGTACTTGGCCTGGTAGTCCTTGGCGAGCGCGAGCGCATCGGGGTTCGACCGGTCGATGGCGTAGTTGGCATTGAAGTACCCGTCGCCGCCATTCGGTGCGTCCTTGACGAACTGCGGCTGATCGAACGCGCCATTGGCGACACCGAAGACGGCGTTCAACTTCGGCTTGACCGTGTTGACTGCCTGCGCAACCAGCACGCCGTCACGGTAATAGCCGGCGACCGCGAGAACGTCCGCACCCGAGGCGGAGACCTGCTGAATCTGAGTAGTCATATCCGAGACGCTGGCCGCGTCGTAGCCGATGACCGGGTCAAGCTTGACGCCTGCAGCTTTGGCCTTGGACTTGAATGAGGCCAGCGTGGACGAACCGAACGCACCATTCTCATACAGGAACGCGACTTGCTTGACGGGCTTATGCGCATCGCCTGCTATGTTCTGCAGAGCATCGAAGCCCAACGAACCCATCGTAGAAGCATTCGGTTGGAGTCGGAAGCTGTAGGTGTAGCCCTTGGTGAGAATGTCGTCGGCATTCGACACATCCATGACGAATGGGACCTTGTTGCGTTCGGCAACCGCGGCGACATTGGTGCTCACCGCGCTCTGGTAGGTGCCGATCAGGGCAACGGCACCGGACTGGATGAGGCGTGTGGCCTCGGATGATCCGGTCTCGGGCTCACCCTTGGTGTCGGCGGTCGCGAGCTTGAGCTTGGCTCCGCCGAGCGACTTGATGCCGCCCGCAGCGTTGACGGCGTTGACGGCCATCTGAGCACCGTTGTTCATCTGCTGGCCGTCCGCGGCATAGGCACCGGTCGCAGGATGGAGAGCACCGATGACGATCTCACCGCCCGCGGCGGATGAGCTTGCTCCACCTCCTGACTGGCTGACTGCAGAACCTGAGCATCCGGTGAGGGCGAGCGCAACAGCCAGCCCGGCGGCGGCTGCGAGAGTGAAATGACGACGCATCTGGACTCCTTGACAGTAGTGATGGCCTCTGCGCACTGTTCCGCTCAACGGATATGTTCCGTTCATCGGAACGGTTCCTGCTATCCGGAACCTTCCGCGCAGTTCAGGAGATTAGCCGTCTTATTAGGGTCAAACGGTTTCTGAAGTGTTAAGCGTCTGTTTCATGTGGCGAGAACGGTTGACATCGTGTTCCGTTGAATGGAACTCTTGGTGTCTGCCGGGGGTACAACCCGGGCAGTCCTGCAAGAGGAACATCACGATGCCTCAAGACCCTCACGACGATCACGACACGTCGTCCACCACCTTCACGACCCACACCGCGTCACCCTCGACGACCGAGCGCGTCGTGCAGGTGCTGCTCGCGTTCGCACACACCGACCGACCGCTGGGAGTCTCCGAGATCGCCCACCAGATCGACGTCAGCAAGTCGGTCGTGCATCGCATCCTGCGCACCCTGCTCGACTCCGGCCTGGTAGTGCAGGACAGCGCCGATCGCCGGTACCACCTGGGGCCCATGGCACATGCACTCGGACGGCAAGCGCGCGCGACAGACAGCCTTCACCGCGCCGGGATGCCCACATTGGCGCATCTTGCGGAGCTCACCGGAGAGACCTCCACAATGTCAGAACGAATAGGCCACCGTCGCTGCTACATCGCTCAGGTCGTCAGCCCTCAGCAGGTCCGAATCACTATCTCACTGGGTCAGCAGGTACCCCTCAATATTGGCGCCTCGGGCTTGTGCATGCTCGCATTCATGCCGCCCGAGGACATCGAGCTGATGCTTCACATCCCGGTTCCCTCCGTAACGGAGCGAACAATGACTGATGTCGCGGCGATCCGAGGGCGCCTTGATGAGATCCGCGAGCGGGGATGGGCCACGACATCGGGGGAGCGGCTGCCCATGTCTGCATCCATAGCCACCCCGGTCTTTGATGTCGATGGTCTTCCAGTCGGCGCAATCAGCGTGGCCTACTTGGATACCCGGATCGACCAGGCCAAGCTGCCCTCCTATGGGGAGCTCATGACGGAACAGGCCCGAGAAGTCAGCAAGCGATATCAAGCGCTGGTCTCGGCAATCTAAGGGGGTGAACAATGACGACGACATACTCCCAGAGACTCGACGAAGCTCCGTCCAGGCGTGGCTACCGAGTCCCGGTCGACGCGGTCATAGACGCTATCCGTGAAGCGAATCAGACCACCACGAAATCGCTGACGGCCCCAGAACACGACTTCCTGTTAAGAGCCAGTGACCTCACCGAAGCCGACCTGTCACCCGAACTCGCGCCGCCGCCCGCGACCGCCTCGACGGCCTGTCACCGGCCCAGTGGTTGACCTCGGGCGGATCAGTCGGCGCAGCCGTCGACAGTGCTGACGAGCAGGGCTACCTGTGAGCGGACCTGCACTCTTCACTCGCGTAAACCCTTATCGCCGGGCGTCACCGCAACTCGAGGTCCTTACGCGAGTGAAAAGTGCAGGTCTGGCACGGCACACCAACCTCTCCACGAAACTTGTCCTTCGCCGCTTCGGAGACGGATGACATCTGGCATCTATCCACTGCTCGCCAGACCGGGCTGGGTATACCAATCTGCGGTCTTCCGCTCGAACAGAGCCAGGCTCGGCGCCCGGGTGGAGACCACGTGCAGCCGCGCCAGCAGGGCCGCGGTCTCCGCCTCCTTGTTCTCCAGGGCGGTCAGCATCCGGACATGATCGGCGGCCAGCTCGGGGGCGCGACCCTCGATGGTGCGCCGGAAGAGCCGCTCGATCCGCATCTGCAGCGGAGCCATCAACCCCACCAGGAGATCCGACCCGGAGCACTCCACGAGCAGTCCGTGATAGCCGGCGTTGGCAATCGCCCCGGCCCGGTCGTCCCCGTCGGCCGAGGCCTTCAGCGCCGTCTCGACATACTCGCGAAGCCGCTCCAGCTGCGCCTCGGAGCGATGTATCGCGGCCAGCCGAGCGACCAGCGGCTCCAGCGCCTCGCGGGCGTCGAAGAGCTCGGCGACGTCGCGCCGATCGAACCGGGAGACCTCCATCCCAGCCCCCTCCGAGCCGTCGGGGCGCCGTGGGGCGCTGACCAGCAGGTCCGACTCCAGCACCATCAGCGCCTCGCGGACCGGCACCCGGGAGACCCCCAGCTGCTCGGAGAGGGTCCGCTCGCGCAACCGGGTGCCCGGGCGCAGCTCATTGCCGAGGATCCGTTCGCGCAACTGCGCGACGGCCCTGTCACGAAGACTCTCCATGTGCTCAACTCTAGCGGAGAACACCCGATCTGGTATACCATCTAGTTCATCAGCGTCTGCCTCCAGCATCGGCAGAGCCGATCCCCAGGAGGTCGCATTGCTCACCACCGTCGTGCAGAAGAACCACTATCAGGACTCGGTGGCCCTCATGGTGCTCAGCCGCGCGCTCTCCGACCTGCCCGGGGTCGCCAAGGCCTCGGCGATGATGGGCACCCCCGCCAACAAGGCGATCATGGCCGACACCGGCTTCGACTCCCCCGAGCTCGCCGCCGCCAGTCCGGCCGATCTCGTCATCGGGATCGACGCCGCCGACGAGCAGATCAGCCAGGACGCCGTCGACCGGGTCGACGAACTGCTGGCCGCCCAGTCCGCCGCGGCCACCGGCTCCTCGATGTCGCGGGTGCACAGCCTGGCCCGCTCGCGGGCCAAGCTGCCGGCGGCCAACCTGGCGCTGGTCTCGGTTCCCGGCGTCTACGCGGCCGCCGAGGCCCGCCACCTGCTGGACGCCGGCCTCAACGTCATGCTGTTCAGCGACAACGTCACCCTCGACGACGAGGTCGATCTCAAGACCCGGGCCGGCGAACTCGGACTGCTCGTGATGGGGCCCGACTGCGGCACCTCCGCCTTCCACGGCGTCCCGCTGGCCTTCGGGAACCTCTGCAGCCCCCGGCTCGGTCGGGGTGGTCGGCGCCTCGGGCACCGGCACCCAGGAGGTGATGACCCAGGTCGACCGGCTCGGCGCCGGAATCAGCCACGCCATCGGCCTGGGCGGGCGCGACCTGTCCGAGGCCGTCGGCGGGCGCACCGCCTCCCAGGCACTGGCCGCGCTGGACGCCGACCCGGACACCGACGTCATCGTGCTGGTGAGCAAGCCCCCGGCTCCCGCCGTCCGCGCCCGGATCGACGAGCAGGCCCAGCAGCTCTCCAAGCCGGTGGTCACGATGTTCGTCGACGGGCCGCGCGATGCCGGCCGGCACGGCAATGTCACCGCCACGACCACCCTCGCCGACGCCGCCGCCCGCGCAGTGGAGCTGGTCGGCGTCTCCTCCTTCAATGGAGCCGGCGGGAAGGACGCCGGGTTGGTCGGGCTGTACACCGGCGGCACCCTGGCCGACGAGGCCGCGGTCATCGTCCGCGACGATCTCGGGCTGGACGCCGCCCTCGGCGCCGGAGACCCCGGCGTCGTGCTGGCCGCCGGGCAGCACCGGATCATCGACCTGGGCGACGACGTCTACACCCAGGGCCGCCCGCACCCGATGATCGACCCCGCGCTGCGCGCCGAGAAGATCGCCGAGGCCCTCGCCGACCCCGACCACCGCCGTGCTGCTGCTCGACGTCGTCATCGGCCACGGATCGGCCGCCGACCCCGCCGGGCGCCATCGCCGGGCCGATCCGCGACGGGCTGGCCCGGGCCGAGGCCGAGGGCCGCCAGGTGCGCGTCGTCGCCTCGGTCTGCGGCACCGCGCGAGACGAGCAGGATCTGGCCGCCCAGACCGCCGGCCCTCACCGAGGCCGGCGTCCGGGTGCTGTCCAGCAACTGCCGCCGCGGCCCGGACACGCCGCCGCCCTGGCCCGCCGGATCGGCGCCCCGGCGGCCTCCACCCCCGCGCCCGCGCCCGGCCCGGATCGCCGATCTGCTGGCCGGCCCCCAGGGTGGTCAATGTGGGCCTCGGCCGGATTCGCCGAGGAGCTGGCCGCCTCTCGACGTCCCGGTGGTCCAGTGGACCTGGGCCCCGCCGGCCGGCGGCGACGCCCGGCTGGCCCGCATCGTCGAACGTCTTCTCGCCCGCTGAGCCCGTCAACACAGAAGGTCACCGATGAATCTCACCGACATCTCCCGCACGATCGACGACTTCGAGACCATCAACGACGCCAATCGGGCCGTCGTCGAGGTGATGACGGCCGGGCAACCGACCCTCGTCGACGTCGCCCAGGCGCACACCCTCATCCCCGAGCTGGACGCCGAGCAGAAGACCCTGCTGCACGCCGGGCCGCCGATCGACTTCGCCCACATGCCCGAGACCATCCAGGGCGCCTGCATCGGCGCCGCCCTGTTCGAGGGCTGGGCCGACACCGAGGAGCAGGCCCGGGCGATCCTGGCCTCCGAGGTGCGCCTCATCCCCTGTCACGAGGCCGGCGCGGTCGGCCCCGATGGGCGGCATCACCAGCGCCCACATGGCGCTGATGAAGGTGGTCAACACCACCTATGGCAACGTCTCCTACTCGACTCTCAACGAGGGCATCGGCAAGGTGCTGCGATTCGGCGGGTACGACGCCGAGGTGCTCGACCGGCTCGCCTGGATGCGCGACGTCCTCGGCCCGGCTCTGGCCTCCGCGCTCGCTCGCACCGACGGCGGCTACCCGCTGGCCCCGGTGATGGCCCGCGCCCTCACCATGGGCGATGAGATGCACCAGCGCAATATCGCGGCCTCCGCACTGTTCGCCAAGGATATGGCCCCGCTGCTGGCCGCCACCGATCTTCCCCGTGAGACTCTCACCGAGGTGACCGACTTCCTGGGGCGCACCGATCAGTTCTTCCTCAACATCGCGATGGCCGCCTCCAAGGCCTGTGCCGACGCCTCCCGCGCGGTGCGCGCCGGGTCGGTCGTCACCGCGATGTGCCGCAACGGCTACGAGTTCGGCATCCGGGTCTCCGGGCTGGGCGACCGCTGGTTCACCGCCCCGGTGAACACCCCGACCGGGCTTTTCTTCACCGGCTACGACCAGTCCCAGGCCGCCCCCGATATGGGCGACTCGGCGATCATGGAGACCTTCGGGCTCGGCGGGATGAGCATCGTCGCAGCTCCCGGCGTCACCCGCTTCCTGGGCACCGGCGGGTTCGACGAGGCGCTGGCCACCACCGAGGAGATGGCCGAGATCGTCACCGCCCACAACCCCGGGATGCCGATCCCGACCTGGAACTTCCAGGGCGCTCCGACCGGCATCGACGTGCGGCTGGTGGTGCAGACCGGGATCACCCCGATCATCAATTCCGGCATCGCCTCGATCCACCCCGGGGTCGGCCAGATCGGCGCCGGCACGGTCCGGGCGCCGCTGGGCTGCTTCACCTCGGCGCTGGAGGCGCTGGCCGAGGTCTACGGGGTCGACGTGTCATGACCGCCGTGCTGACGCTGGTGGACGCCGTTGAGGTGTCCGAGCCGGTGGCCCGTTGGGCTGCTGGCACCGGGCCCGGGGCCGAGCTGACTGGGACTCTGTGTGGAGTCTATGAGCACTCTGTGAGTCTTCGGTGTCGTGAAGCGAGCGGTGTCCCGCTGATCGTCAACCTCACCGCGGCTCCGGTCGAGACGGTCTGCCAGGCCCAGATCGAGAGCAGTGTGCTTGCCGAGCTGCGTCTCGCCGGGATCGGGACGCCGGTGGCGCTGCGGACCGGCGGGGCCGAGGTCGTCGGCACTCGCCTTCCAGGCTTCCCCCGCCTCGCCGGCCCCGCGACTCTGGCGCCCTTCCGGGCCCCGGCGTCCTGGTTCGACACCGCCGACGGCCGCCGCTTCGGCCAGCCCCGGCTCGACCGGGCCGCCCGCGCCGTCGCCACCGATACCGACCCCGTATCCGGGGCCGGTCAGGGCGCTCTGCATGCCCTGTGCGGCCTGGGGATCGGGCTCACCCCGTCCGGGGACGACGCCCTGGTGGGGCTCATCGCCGCAGGCCGGGTGGCCGGGGTCGGGGTCGGCGTCATCGGCCGTTTCACGGCCGTGCTGTCTAGGCCCGGGACCGAGAATCTCACCACCGAGACCTCCCTGTGCCACCTGAGACTGGCCACCGCAGGGGACTTCTCACCGTCCGTGTTGGGTCTCCTCGAGGCGCTCATCGACCCGGAACGACGGGGCCTCGACCGGGCCGTCTCCCGACTCGCACAGGTGGGTCACAGCTCCGGAGCGGACCTGATGGCCGGGGTCGACGCCCTGGCCCGCTGCCTCGCCATTCCGGCGTCCCCCATCCCCGAATCTTCACCTGCTCAATCCCTAGACCAGAAGGCGGAACGATGAGAATCGTCATCGGAGTCGGCGGCAATGCGATCGCCCCGCGCGGGCGTCCCAACACGGTCGCCGACCAGCGCGCCCAGATCCGGCAGGCCTGCGGCCCGCTGCTCGACGCCGCGGCCGAGAACGAGCTGGTCATCACCCACGGCAACGGCCCGCAGGTCGGCATGCTCGCCCTCCAGCGCGACCCCGACGGCAATCAGCCGCTGCCGCTGGACGTGCTCGGCGCCGAGACCCAGGGCATGATCGGCTATCTCATCGAGACCGAGCTGCGCAACGAGATGACCCGGCGCGCCCGGGCGCTCACCAAGCAGCAGCGCGCCGAGGTGCACCGTGAGGGCGAGACCGTCCGCAGCGGATCCGGCCAGCGGCTGGTGACCACCGTCCTTACCCTCGCCGAGGTCGCCCTGGACGACCCGGCCTTCCAGAATCCGACCAAACCCGTCGGCCCGATCTACACCCCCGAGGAGGCGGAGAAGCTGGCCGCCGAGCACGGCTGGACCTTCGCCGACGACGGCGGCCACCCCCGGCGCGTGGTGCCCAGCCCGCGCCCGCGGCGGATCATCCAGGTCGACTCCACTAAGCAGCTGCTGGCGGCCGGACACATCGTGATCTGCACCGGTGGCGGCGGCATCCCGATCGCCCGCGACCCCAGGGGCTTCTACGTCGGCGTCGAGGCGGTCCTCGACAAGGACGCCAGCTCCGCGCTGTTCGCCTCCGAGCTCAAGGCCGACGTGCTGGTGATGGCCACCGACGCCGACGCCGTGATGCTCGACTGGGGGACGCCGCAGGCCCGCCCGCTGCGGACCGCCACTGTGGCCGAACTGGAGAAGATCGACTTCGCCGCCGGGTCGATGGGGCCGAAGGTCCAGGCCGGCTGCGACTTCGTGAGACGCCATCACGGTCGCGCCGTCATCGGGCGGCTCTCCGATCTGGAGCATCTCCTCGACGGGTCGGCCGGCACGACGATTTGTTGAGGCGGGGGAGGCGACTCCCCCAGCCCCCCTCGTTTCCCCGGTCAGTGGGCCAGAGTCCCTGCGGGATGGCCTCTCGGCGTGCGGCTGGGAGGCGGGGGGACAACCCCCTCGCGACCCCCGAACGGTGCCAGCCGGTCTTCGTGGTCCCGATCACTCCCGCAAAGCCCCCTTCGTGCATCGCCGGCGACGTTTTACGGCGTATCGGGAGTGATCGGGACCATGTCTTCCCCCGAGCCCCTCAGCGCAGGCCGATTCGCACCCCATCCGGCCTCTTCTCGAACCGGACCTGGGACAGATCCTCCACAACGGCGTCGGCGTCCGGCCCGTCTTTGCTGGTCGTGCGCAGACCGAGGGTGGCGCAGCCGGCCGCACGGGCGGCGTCCACCCCCGGCTGAGCATCCTCGACCACCAGGCACCCGACCGGATCGACGCCGAGCCGGCTCGCGGCGAGCAGCCAGGGATCGGGGGCCGGCTTGCCGCGCTCGACATCGGTCCTTGTCACCACCACATCGGGAGCCGGGAGCGCGGAGGCCGCCAGCCTCACCTCCATGAGATCCCGGTCGCAGGAGGTCGCGATCGCCGCCGTCCGGGAGTCCAGCGCCGACAGCGCCGCCGCCGCGCCGGGCATCGGCACCACCCCGTCGACATCCTTGAGCTCATAGCCGCGGATGTCGGCGAGGGCCTCCTCGCGCCGCGGCGGGTCGATGAGCTCATTGACGATCTCGATCACCGGCATGCCGTGCTTTGTATCGGTGGGATCCACTCCGTACTTGCGGGTCCACCGGGTCCAGGACCGCTCGACCGTCGCCGTGGAGTCGATCAGGGTGCCGTCGGAGTCGAACAGCACCGCCGCGAAGACGCGGTCCGCCAGTGGCCCAAGGTCATCACTCGTCATGAGTCTCAGCCTATGGGGCGAGCATCTGGGCCATGACCGGGGCGGACGAGGCGAGTCTGAGTCGGGACCCGGGTCAACCGGTTGAAATCACTCCCGCCTCGCCGTAATCCAGCCCGGCCAAGGCCCCGGGACGGCGAGGCTGGAGTGAAATCCAACCCCGGGTTGAGAACGGTTTTCAACACGAGGTCGGCAGAACCCGCGCCCGCGGCCCGGAGTGAAATCCAACCCCATGATGGGAACACCGTCCACTTGTGAGTGAGCACTCACTCACATATGCTTCACCGACGTGTCCTCACGTGCCCGTCCCATGCCCGCCGGCCAGCGCCGCGCCTCGATCGTCGCATCCGCGCGCGCTCTGCTGATCAGCACCGGGATCACCTTCACCACCCGCCAGGTGGCCGAGGCGGCCGGCATCGCAGAGGGCACCGTCTTCCGCCACTTCGCCAGCAAGGACGCCATCGTCCAGGCCGTCATCGAGGACGCCTTCGACCCCTCCGGACTGTGCGCCGGGATCGACGCCCTGCCCCGCGACATGGACCTCACCCAGCGGGTCGAACGCTCCCTGGAGCTGATGACCTCACAGCTCGGCACGATCACCGAGGTGCTGGCGGCACTGCATCCCCACCGCCTCCGCAACCCCAACCACCCGGACAGCCACCACGGGGACACCGCTCGCCACGGCCGGCCCGGAACCCGCACCGCGGACCACCCCGAGGACCCCCACGACCGCTCGCACAATCAGATCCGCAACTGGTACTCCAGCGTCACAGCCGCCCTCGACCGTCTCCTGGAGCCCTACGCCGGTCGGCTCCGGGTCCCGGCCGAGCAGGCCTGCGCCCTGATGCTGTCGACGGTCACCATGAACCTCCGGCCGATCGCCGTCTCCCCGCACAAGTTCTCCCCCGCCGAGCTCACCGACATCCTGCTCAACGGGATCGCCCTCTCCGAACCACAGCCGGCCTCCACCACTTCCCCCACCCCAGCCCAGGAGTCATCGTGCTCGTGAAACTCGTCAGTCACCAGCTGCGGCGCTACTGGCCCCAGCTCGTCGTCATCCTGATCCTCCAGGCCGGCGCCCAGGTGGCCTCCCTCATCCTGCCGACCATCAACGCCTCGATCATCGACAAGGGCGTGGTCGGCCTCAACAGCGACTACGTCAAGTCGCACTCGGCGCTGATGCTGGCGGTCTCCGCGGTCCAGGCGATCTGTCAGATCGTCGCGGTCTACTTCGCCGCGATGGTCTCGATGGGAATGGGCCGCGACATCCGGGACGCCGTCTTCACCAGGACGCTGTCCTTCTCCTCCAGAGAGGTCAACAGGTTCGGCGCCCCCTCGCTCATCACCGAGACCACCAACGACGTCCAGCAGGTGCAGATGCTGGTCTTCATGACCCTGGCGATCATCGTCGGAGCGCCGATCACCATGATCGCCGGCGTCGTGATGGCGCTGCGCGCCGATGTCGGGCTGTCCTGGATCATCGTCGCGGCGGTGATCCTGCTGGGAGCCTGCATCGCCGTCGTGGTGGCCAATATGGGCCCGCTGTTCGGACGGCTCCAGAAGCGGATCGACGATCTCAACCGGGTCACCCGGGAGCAGATCACCGGCATCCGGGTGGTCCGCGCCTTCGTCCGCGAGCCCTACGAGGCCGAGCGGCTTCGACCAGACCAACGGCCGTCTGCTGCGGATCCAGGTCGCCGTCGGGCGGCTGATGGCGGCCATGTTCCCGATCGTGATGTTCGTGATGAACCTCTCCCAGATCGCCGTCTTCTGGTTCGCCGCCCCGCGGATCGACTCCGGCGAGCTGCAGATCGGCGCGCTCACCTCCTTCACCACCTATCTCATGCAGATCCTGATCAGCGTGATGATGGCCACCATGATGATCATCATGTGGCCGCGCGCCTCGGTCTGCGCCACCCGGATCATGGAGGTGCTCAACACCCGCTCCTCGGTGCTGGACCCCGAGCACCCGGTCACCGAGCTCACCCAGCCCGGCCGACTGGAGTTCCGCGACGTCACCTTCAGCTACCCCGGCGCCACCGACCCGGTGCTCTCCGACATCTCCTTCACCGTGGAGCCGGGCACCACGACGGCCGTCATCGGGTCCACCGGCGCCGGCAAGACCACCCTGATCAGCCTGATCCCCCGGCTCATCGACGCCACCGGCGGCCAACTGCTGGTCGACGGCGTCGACGTCCGCGAGCTCGACCTGGAGACCCTCTGGGGAGTCCATCGGGCTGGTCCCGCAGAAGCCCTACCTGTTCAGCGGCACGGTGGCCTCCAACCTGCGCCACGGCAACCCCGACGCCACCGACGAGGAGCTGTGGGAGGCGCTGCGGATCGCCCAGGCCGACGACTTCGTCTCCGAGATGCCGAAGGGTCTGGACGCCCCCATCGCCCAGGGCGGCACCAACGTCTCGGGCGGTCAGCGGCAGCGCCTGTCGATCGCCCGGGCCCTGGTGAAGCGGCCCGAGATCTACATCTTCGACGACTCCTTCTCGGCCCTGGACGTCGGCACGGACGCCCGGCTGCGGGCCGCCCTGGAGACCTCGGTCTCCGACGCCGCGCAGCTCATCGTCGCCCAGCGCGTCTCCACCATTCGGGGCGCCGATCAGATCCTGGTGATCGACGACGGCCGGCTGGTCGGCCACGGCCGCCACGAGGAGCTCCTGAAGAGCTGTCCCACCTACGTCGAGATCGTCAACTCCCAGCTCTCCGCCGAGGAGGCAGCAGCATGAGCACCCCCAGTCCCGAGCCCAAGGACGCCGGCAGGATCGACGCCGACGCGACAGACGGCGTCACCAAGGCCCCCGCCACCGGCTCCACCGCCACCCTGACCGAGGAGGAGCACGCCCGGATCGCCCGGGAGTCCTCCCGCAACCGCCGTGGCGGCGGAGGCCCCGGCGGTGGCGGCCATGTCGCCGAGAAGGCGATGAACTTCGGGCCGTCGCTGCGCCGCCTGCTGCGCGAGCTGAAGCTGTCCAAGGTGCTGCTGGCCGTCGTCGTCATCGTGGCCGCGGTCTCGGTGACCCTCAACGTCATCGGCCCGAAGGTGCTCGGCCGGGCCACCGACATCATCTTCGCCGGGGTCATCGGCAAGCAGCTCGGCCACCGGGTGCCCCAGGCCGACGGGATGACGAGCTCTCAGTTCATCGACTTCCTGCAGTCCCGCGGCCAGTCCGGCTCGATGGCCAAGATCATCGATGTGCTGAACCAGTACCACGACATCGTGGTGGGCCACGGCATCGATTTCCATCGGCTGGCGGTGGTGGTCGGCTTCGCCCTCGCCCTCTACGCCGTCTCGGCCCTGCTGATGTTCCTCCAGGGATTCCTGCTCAATACCGCCGTGCAGCACGCCATTTACGGCCTGCGCCAGAAGCTCTCGGCAAAGCTCGCGAAACTGCCCCTGAGCTATTTCGACAAGCAGCCGCACGGCGAGCTGATGAGCCGGATGTCCAATGACATCGACAATGTCGCCCAGACCCTCCAGCAGACCCTCCAGCAGCTGCTCAACGCGGCCCTGATGGTGATCGGCGTCGTCATCATGATGTTCTGGGTGTCCCCGCTGCTCGCGGTGATCAGCATCGTCGTCATCCCGGTCGCCGGGGTGGTCGCGGGGCTGATCGGAAAGCGCTCCCAGGTGCAGTTCGCCCACGTCTGGAAGTCCACCGGCGATGTCAACGCCGAGGTGGAGGAGGCCTATGCCGGCCACGCCCTGGTGAAGACCTTCGGGCGCCAGCAGGAGGTGGCGGCGTCTTTCCACAAGCGCAATCAGGAGCTGTACCAGGCCGGTTTCAAGGCGCAATTCATCTCCGGGATGATTCAGCCGGTGATGTTCCTCATCGGCAATATCAATTACGTCGTCGTGGTGCTGGTCGGCTGCCTTCGGGTGGCCAATGGTCAGATGCCGCTGGGCGATGTGCAGGCCTTCATCCAGTACTCGCGGATGTTCACCCAGCCGATCACCCAGATCGCCTCGATGGCGAACCTGCTGCAGTCGGGGGTGGCCTCGGCCGAGCGGGTCTTCGAGGTGTTCGACGCTGAGGAGCTGTCGCCCGAGTCCGACGGCGTCCTGCCCGAGAGCCGTGGCCGGGTGGCCTTCGAGCACGTCGACTTCTCCTACTCCCCCGACAAGCCGCTGATCTCCGACCTGTCGCTGGTGGCCGAGCCGGGCCAGACGGTGGCCATCGTCGGGCCGACCGGAGCCGGCAAGACGACCCTGGTGAACCTGCTGATGCGGTTCTACGAGATCGACGGCGGGCGGATCACCCTGGACGGCGTGGACACCCGCACGGTGCCGCGGGCGATGCTGCGGTCGCGGATCGGGATGGTGCTGCAGGACACCTGGCTGTTCTCCGGATCCATCCGCGACAACATCGCCTACGGCCGTCCGGACGCCTCCGAGTCCGAGATCGTGGCCGCCGCGACAGCCGCCTATGTGGACCGGTTCGTGCACTCCCTGCCCGAGGGCTACGAAACCGTGATCGACGAGGAGGGGTCGAACGTCTCGGTGGGCGAGAAGCAGCTCATCACCATCGCCCGGGCCTTCCTGGCGGCTCCCGACCTGCTCATCCTCGACGAGGCCACCAGCTCGGTGGACACCCGCACCGAGGTGCTGGTGCAGCAGGCCATGAACAACCTGCGCTCGGGGCGGACCAGCTTCGTCATCGCCCACCGGCTGTCCACCATCCGGGACGCCGATCTCATCCTGGTGATGGAGCACGGCGCGATCGTCGAGCAGGGCAGTCACGCCGAGCTGCTCGAGGCGCGCGGGGCCTACTACGACCTCTACCAGAGCCAGTTCAACGCCGCGATCGAGGATCCGGCCCACTGAGGGGTGCGGCGGCCGGGGACGATGGTCCCGATCACTCCCGCCGGGCCGGTTTTCGGCTCCGCCAGCGCAGAATCACGGCGTATCGGGAGTGATCGGGACCATGACCGGCGAGTTCACAGACTCAGCTCGATGATCTCGACCACCTCGTCGTGATTCAGCGCGATCGGATTCCCCTTCATGCTGGAGGCCCGCATCGCCGCATCCGCGGCCTCATCGATCTGGGAGCGCTGCAATCCCAGTGCGGCCAGGCCGGGCACCTGGAGATCGGCCACGATCCGGGACAGCCACTCGACCCCGTCGGCGGCCCGGGCGTCCGGGCGCCCGGTCAGCAGCTGAGCGACCCGGTCGCAGCGGGCCAGGGCCGGGTTGCCGGGATCGCGACGGGTCATCGTCTCGACGTTGACCCTGGTCGCCCCGGCCAGCATGGCGGCGCAGATCTCGCCGTGGGCGCCGCCGGTCATCCCGCCGATCGGGGCGGCCAGGCCGTGCACCGCACCGAGCTTCGCATTGGCCAGGCTGAGCCCGCCGAACAGCGAGCAGATGCTCATGTCGGTCCGCGCCGCCAGATCCGAACCGTCGGTCCAGGCCCGCCTCAGCCCCGAGGCGGCACGCCGGATCCCCTCGGCGGCGAACTGATCGGTGAGCACATTGGCCTTCACCGAGATGTACGGCTCGATGCACTGGGTCAGCGCGTCGAAGCCGGAGGACGCCGTCACCGCCGGCGGGCTGGAGAGCGTCAGCTCCGGGTCGACCAGGGCGATCGCGGGCAGCATCGCCGGAGACCGGAGGCTGGCCTTGACGCCGTGCTCCGGGGAGACGATCGGCGAGTTGGCGGTCACCTCGGCGCCGGCCCCCGAGGTGGTCGGGCAGGCGATCACAGGGATACTCGCCGGCTCCAGCGGGACGCCGCGCCCCACCACCTCGATGTGGTCCATGATGTCCCCGCGATTGCGCGACAGGATGCCGACCGACTTGGCGGTGTCGATGGCCGAGCCCCCGCCGACGGCGACGATGACATCGGGCCCGAACTCCCGGGCCACCTCGAGGGCCTCGGCCACCTGGGGGATCGACGGCTCCCCGGAGGTGCGCACCAGAACCCGCTCGGAACCCAGGACGTCCAGTCCGGGCAGGGCGGCGGCGTGCCCACCGGCCACGATCATCACCCGGGCCCCGAAACCCGAGACGAGATCGGGAAGATCGGCGAAGCGACCGGGCCCGAAGACGATTCTCCCGGCGGTCGCGAATGTGAATTCCATGAGATGCCCCTCTCCGTCGACGACACCATATCTAGACTGTCCCCTTCGGGCCTTTTCACAGGGCCCCGCCCCGGCCTGCCCCCAGCCGAGGCGTTCCCGAGACCAGGAATCGAGACCCATGGCCGAGGTCAGCACCCGCGAGGTCACCGCACACACCGACACCGAGATGGCGCAGGACCAGACGAAGGTCCTGCAACGGACCCTCAGCCGGTTCGACATCGTCTTCCTCATCGTCTCGGCGGTGGTCGGGCTCGAGATGCTCGGCTCGGTCTCGGCGCAGGGGCCGCAGACCTTCACCTGGCTGGTCGTCCTCATCGTCGTCTTCCTGGTGCCCTACGCGCTGATCTTCGCCGAGACCGGATCGGCCTTCGTCGGCGAGGGCGGGGTCTACCTGTGGACCCGCAAGGCCTTCGGACGCCCGGCGGCCGCCGTCGCCTCCGCCTTCACCTGGATCACCCAGCCGGTCTGGGTCGGCGGCTCGATGTCCTTCCTCAACGCCGAGGCGGCCCGCAACCACATCGTTCACTTCGCCCAGGGATCGGGCGCCGACTACGCCTTCAAGCTGGTCTTCATCTGGCTGACGGTGCTGGCCGCGATCCTGTCGCTCAAGAAGGCCAAGTGGATCCCCACCGCCGGCGCCTTCTTCAAGATCTCCTTCCTGGCCCTGTTCATCGTCACCGCCGCGATCTACGCCATGCACAACGGCGTCCGGCCGCTGACCCTGGGCAGCTTCTCCCCGACCCTGCAGGGCTTCATCACCCTCACCCCGCTGCTGCTCTTCGCCTTCCTCGGCTTCGAGAGCTCCTCCAGCGCCTCCGGGGAGATGAAGAACGCCCAGCACGACGTCGCCATCTCGGTGCTGCGCTCCTCGGCGATGGCCGGGATCTTCTACCTCATCCCGGTGTTCACCATCCTGCTGGTGGTCCCGCCGAGCCGGATCGACGGCGTCTCCGGGCTGCTGAACGCCGTCGCCGCCGTCTTCGCGGTCTACGGCCCGGCGTCCGGAGCGATGATGGCGCTGGCCGTCGGCCTGTTCATGTGCGCCAATATCGGCCAGGGCGCCGCCTGGATGATCATGTCGGACCGGATGCAGGCGATGGCCGCCGGCCGATGGCTCCTTCTTCGGCGGATTCTTCGGGAGGTTCCACCCGACTCTGGGCACCCCGGTGCGGGTCAACCTGCTGTCGGGCACCGTGTCGACGCTGTTCATGCTGGCGGCGATGCAGCTCACCGGCTCCTCGGCGTCCCTGTTCAATGTGGTGCTCGGAGTGGCCATCACCACCTACCTGTTCAGCTACCTGCTCATCATCCCGGCCGCCGCGAGGCTGAGGCTGCGATTCCCCGACGCCGAGCGGCCGTTCCGGGTGCCCGGACCGAACTGGGTGTTCGTGGGGATGTGCGTCATCACGACGGCGCTGGTGGCCTTCGGCTCCTGGGTGACGGTGTTTCCGGGCACCCTGGAGGCCCTGCTCGGGATGCCGCACGACTTCTCCCAGGCCTCCGGCGTCTCCTACGCCGCCTTCGAGGCGCTGACCCTGGGCACCATCGGCTTCATCGTGGCGCTCTCCATGATCGGCTATCTGCGCGGGGCGCGGCTGCGGCGGACCTTCGCCTCCTCCGCCTCCTCGCCGGCCCGTCCCGAACACCACGAGCGAGACGCCGGGATCGGGGCCACCCTGGTTGGAGATCACTCCCGCCACGCCGTCCCGCCGCCCTCCCAGGGCTGAACTACGGCGAGGCGGGAGTGAAATCCACCGCCGATCAAGCCAACTATCAGGACGCCGCGCCGTCCACCGGAATCTGGGCCAGACCCCGGCGCACGGCATCGGCGTCGAACTGCAGCAGCCGCTTGCGGTCCCTCGGGGAAGGCTTCCCGCCGTACAGCATCTCGATGAAGTCGGACTGATCGGCGGTGAGCTTCCCGCCACGTCCGAGCTCTGCCACCAGCGACACCGCCTCGGAGAGCCCGTAGACGCCGCCGACGTTCTCCAGCATGAAGCCGCCCCGACCATCGACCAGCTCGATCTGGTCGATGTCGGCCGGATCGGTGGCCTGCACGGTGAGTCGGTGCTCCCAGTCGTCGCCGAAGTCGTACATATAGGTGGCGGTGCGGCCTCGCCCGAGCAATTGGCCCAGGGTGGCGTCCCGCTCCGGGTTCTCATTCGATTCCCGGGGCTCCGGCACCCAGACGGCGGCGGCGCCCCAGTACCCATTCCCCCTTGCAAAACCGTGCAGGTGCTCTGCCTGCCATCCCATCACCGACTGGATCGTCCAATGCAGGACTGTCAGGGGGATCTCGCGGGGAATCCGGACCTCGCGCCAGACCGGAGGCTCGGCACCGACCAGCTCGATCCGCAAGTTGACTGTACTCATAGCCCCACCTTGCCAGACACGGGCTGGACGCCGGGATCGGGGCCGCCGGGGACGATGGTCCCAATCACTCCCGCTGGGCCGGTTTTCGGCTCCGCCAGCGCAGAATCACGGCGTGGCGGGAGTGATCGGGACTATGACCGGAAGACGCCGCGCCGTCGACCGGGACCGCGCCCGGGTGGCACCCTGTGAGCATGACCATCCACTCGACCAACCCCTTCGCCGACCCCGTCAACGAGCCGGCCCGGCAACTGCGCGGCCGGCTGGGGGCTCGGGTCACCATCTGGGCGGCCGGCGAGCTGGACACGGGGACGCCGAGAAGTGGAGACGCCGGCGACCGCGGCGAGAGGGCCGCCGGACTCACCGTCTCCTCGATGATGACGGTGCCCGGGAATCCCTGGCGGGTGGCGGGTCTGGTGAACGTCGACTCCGATCTGGCGGAGCTCATCGCCGAGACCGGAACACTGACGATCAGCCTGCTCAACGGCCCCGACGAGGAGATCTCCGAGACCTTCTCCGGCGCCCTGCCCTCGCTGGGCGGCCCGTTCCGCCGCGGCGACTGGGAAGACTCCCCATGGGGACCACACCTGAAGGGCCGCACCTGGGCCGGCGTCTCGATCGAGGGCACCAGACCACTCGGCTGGCTGCTCGAGGTCACCGGAACGCTGGATCGGATCGAGATCGCCGACGACCCGGCCCCGCTGCACCACATCAGGGGCCGCTACCGGGCCCTGTGATCCGGCAACAGAAAAGTCAGCGCTGGGACGATCGGTAGCTCTCCGCCGCCCGGTCCAGGGCAGAGGCCAGCGCCCCGAGCTCACTGGGCGCCAGCGTCGGCACCAGGGCGGCGAGCACCTCGCAACGGTCGGCCCCAGCCTCGTTGAGCACCTGCCCCAGCTCCCCGGCCATGAACTCGGCCTTCGACCGGGCCGGGCGGTAGATCCACGCCCGCGACTCCTGATGCCGGGAGACGACGTCCTTCTTGGCCAGCCGGTCGAGCACCGTCATCACCGTGGTGTAGGCGATCTTGCCGTCGGCGAGCAGCACCTCATGGACGTCGCGGACCGACATGGGCTGGTCAGTACCCCACAGCACCTCCATGATCCGGTGCTCCAGATCTCCCAGTACGGCCATGCCGCACAGTCTAGCCATCGGACCCGCTGATACGACGGTTCGTAGTACCCAGACGACGGCGTCCACTCCCCGGCCACCCGCCGCACGGCGCGCCATACACCTTTCCCCTTTCAGCGAAATAGGCACCCCGGACGACGGCATCGACCCCGCGCTCAGTACACTCACGGCAACTCTGCGTGTGGACTGATACGACCGCTGGTAGTAGGTTCAGCGCCATGAATGCCGAACTCATCGCTCGATGGCAATTCGGGATCACGACGATCTATCACTTCCTCTTCGTCCCGATCACCATCTCGCTGTCGATGCTGGTCGCGGTCCTGCAGACCATCTGGCTCAAGACGAAGAACGACCGCTACCTCAAGCTCACGAAGTTCTACGGGAACCTGTTCCTGATCAACTTCGCCCTGGGTGTGGTGACCGGCATCGTCCAGGAGTTCCAGTTCGGCATGAACTGGTCGGAGTACTCCCGCTTCGTCGGCGACATCTTCGGCGCCCCGCTCGCCCTGGAGGCGCTGATCGCCTTCTTCATGGAGTCCACCTTCGTCGGCCTGTGGATCTTCGGCTGGGGCCGGCTGCCCGAGAAGATCCACCTGGCGACCATCTACCTCACCGCCATCGCGACGATGCTGTCGGCGGTGTTCATCCTGGCGGCGAACTCCTTCATGCAGAACCCGGTCGGGGCGACCTACAATCCCCAGACCCACCGCGCCGAGCTCACCGACTTCGGGGCGGTCCTCACCAATCCGGTGTTCAAGGCCACCGTGATGCACCAGATCCCGGCCTGTTTCCTGGTCGGCGGGGCGCTGATCGCCTCAATCGCCTTCTGGCAACTCTCGAAGGTCGCCAACGGGCGTCGCACGACTGCGATCACGGACGCCGCCGAGGTGGAGGAGGCCCGCACCTGGCGGTGGGCGACGAAGTTCGGCGCCTGGGTGCTCATCATCTCCGGAGCTCTCACGGCGCTGTCGGGCGACACCATGGGCAAGGCGATGGTCGACGCCCAGCCGATGAAGATGGCCTCGGCCGAGGCCGCCTACGAGACCACCAGCGATTTCTCGATCCTCACCATCGGCAAGCTGGACGGCTCCGCGCCGATCTTCACCATCAAGGTTCCCGGCATGCTCGGCTTCCTCAGCAATGGCAAGTGGGGCAGCACGATCGAGGGCATCAACGAGCTCAAGGACGTCGACCTCAAGAACTACGCCTACGAGAACAAGTACGGCAAGCAGACCCCCCTGCAGTCCAGCTACCAGGAGGTGCTGCGCGACCACATCGCCAAGGACGGCATCGAGCTGACGCCGATCATCCCGGTCACCTACTGGGCCTTCCGGATCATGATCACGTTGGGGATCATCGCCATCCTGGCCGGGGTGGTGATGCTGGTATGGCTGGCCAAGGATCGCAATCCCAAGCGCATGAGATGGCTCAGCGCGGTGCTGATACTGATACCGCTGAGCCCGCTGTTCGCGAACTCCTTCGGCTGGCTCTTCACCGAGATGGGGCGCCAGCCCTGGATCGTGGCCGGCGTCCTGCCCACCACCGAGGGGGTCTCCCCCGGCGTCTCCGCCGCATCCGTGCTGACGTCGGTGATCGTCTACACGCTGATCTACGGCATCCTGGCGATCGTCGAGGTGGGGCTGTTCTTCAAGGCCGTCCGCAAGGGCCTGCCCGACGTCGCGCCAACCGCCCACGATCACGATGAGGACGAGGACGCCCCCTTGTCCTTCGCCTACTGAGGGGTCTTGCTCATGTTCCCCATTCTCGAGATCGCTCATTCCCCGCTCACCCCGGTGTGGTTCATCCTCATCGCCGTGCTGTGGATCGGATTCTTCTTCCTGGAGGGCTTCGACTTCGGAGTCGCCATGCTGCTGCCCTTCCTGGGCAAGGACGAGACGGACAAGCGGGTGATGGTCAACACCATCGGCCCCACCTGGGACGCCAACGAGGTGTGGCTGATCACCGCCGGCGGCGCCATGTTCGCGGCCTTCCCGGGCTGGTACGCCTCGCTGTTCTCCGGTCTGTACCTGCCGCTGCTGCTGGTACTGCTCGGCCTCATCATCCGCGGCGTCTCCTTCGAGTACCGCTCCAAGCACCCCTCGTCCAAGTGGCGCAACACCTTCGACTGGATGGCGACCATCGGCTCCTTCCTGCCGACCCTGGTGCTGGGGGTCGGGTTCGCGAACTTCGTGCGCGGCATCGCCCTGGGGCCCAAGGCCACTCTCAACGGCGATTTCCCGGTCGTGACGACCTCCTTCTGGGGTCTGTTCACCCCCTTCGCGCTGATCGGCGGGCTGCTCTTCGTCATCCTGTTCTGCGCCCACGGGGCCGGGTTCATCGCGCTCAAGACCACCGGCCACATGCACGATCGCGCGGGGAGGACGGCGACCCGGCTCGGCTGGCTGGCCGCCCTGCTGATGGCCGCCTGGGCCGTGATGTTCAACACCATGTACGCCCCGGCGAACGGCACCCAGCATCTCCTCACCTGGATCCTGGCGGTGCTGGCGGTGCTGCTGGTGGCGGTCGCCGCGCTCCTGTCGAGCCGCGAGCGGGACGGTTTCGCGTTCATCCTCAACGGCGCCGCGATCGCGGTGATGATGGCGGCGATGTTCGTCAAGATGTGGGTCAACATCGGCTTCCGCCCGGTCGGGGTGCCCTTCGACATGTGGATCGCCTCGTCGAGCCCCTACACCCTGAAGATCATGACCATCGCCGCCTGCGTCATGGTGCCGATCGTGCTGATCTATCAGGCCTGGTCGTACTGGGTGTTCCGCCAGCGGATCTCGCGGGACTCGATCCCCAGCGACGCGGTGCACGCCTGATGGCGGCCTCCTGCGTCATGGGCCCGGCGACGCCGACGCCAGTCCCCCGCTGAGACCGCGAGACCGCGTGGCAGGTCCCATCGATCCCCGGTTGTTGCACCGGGCCAGGGCGACCGTGCCCTTCCTGGTGGCGCTGTGCGTCACCGGGGTGGTCACGGCCGTCCTGGTGCTGTGCCAGGCCTGGCTGCTGGCCCGCGCCATCTCCTCGGTCTTCGCCACCCACCGCACCGACGGGCTGACCACCTGGTGCGCGCTGCTGGCCGCGGTGTTCTGCGGGCGGGCGGTGACCTCCTGGGCCACCGAGTGGCTCTCCCACCGGGCCGCCGCCGCGGTGAAGTCGCAGCTTCGCGGCGACCTGCTGCGCGCCCGGCTGGTGCGGCCCACCGATTCCACGGTGCCCTCGGGCACCCTCATCACACTGGTGACCACCGGGTTGGACGCCCTGGACGGCTTCTACGCGAAGTACCTGCCGCAGCTGGTGCTGGCCTGCATCGTGCCGGTGATCCTGGCGGTGGCGATCGGCCTGCAGGACCTCACCAGCGTCATCATCATCGCGGTGACGATCCCGCTGATCCCGGTCTTCATGGCTCTCATCGGATGGCGGACCGAGGCCGCGATGGCCAGGCGGTTCCGGGTGCAGACCCGGTTGGCGAACCATTTCGCCGATCTCATGGCCGGGCTTCCGACCCTGCAGGTCTTCGGCCGGGCCCGGGCCCAGCTGAAGGGGCTGCGGCGGACCGAGGGGGCCAACCGGTCCGAGACCATGCGGACCCTGCGGATCAGCTTCATGTCCTCCTTCGTGCTGGAGCTGCTGGCCACCCTGTCGGTGGCCCTGGTGGCGGTCACCATCGGTTTCCGGGTGGCCGCCGGCGGGATGGACCTGCGCACCTCCCTGTTCATCCTCATCCTGGCTCCGGAGGTCTACCTTCCGGTGCGCGAGGTGGGCGCCCGCTACCACGACTCCGCCGACGGGATGGCGGCCGCCGAAGCGGCCTTCTCGGTGATCGAGAGGTCGCAGACGCCGGTCGGCGCCTCTGCCCCGGCTCCCCCGCTGCGCCGCTCTCCTCGGCTCCTTCCCCCTCCCCGGCTCCTTCCCCATCCTCCGTGCCGTCCGCTGTCTCCCCCGCCCGCTCCGTCCCCTCCCCGCGCGACGCCGCCCTGGTCCTCGAGGACCTCTCCGTCAGCTATCCGGGAGCCGGCTCTCCCGCCCTGTCCGGGCTCAGTCTCCGGATCGAACCCGGCGAGACGGTGGCCCTGGCCGGACACTCCGGGGCCGGCAAGACGACGGCCCTGGACTGCCTGCTCGGCTTCCTTCCCGCCCGACTCGGGCCGGATCCTGGTCGGCGGCGTCGATCTCACCGGCGCCGGCCAGGACACCTGGCGAGCCTGGCGACGGCGTCTGGCCTATGTGCCGCAGAACCCGGGACTGCTGCGCGGCAGCATCGCCGGCAATCTGCTGCTCGGCCACCCGCAGGCCACCCCCGCGCAGCTGCGCGACGCCCTGGACCGCTGCGGAGGCCGCTCGCTGGCCCTGGACAAGGAGGTCGACGACGACGCCGAGGGCCTGTCGGCCGGGGAGCGACGCCGGGTGGCGCTGGCCCGCGCCCTGCTGCGGGTCGAGGAGGGCGGGGCCGGGATGCTGGTGCTCGACGAGCCGACCGCCGGGCTGGACGAGGCCACCGAGTCCACCGTGCTGCGCACCGTCCGCGATCTCGGCGCCTCGGTGCTGGTGGTGAGCCACCGCCGTCAGGTGCTCGAGAGCGCCGACCGGATCGTCACCCTCGCTGCCGCAACCACCGCCACCGGGGAGGCCACGCGATGAGCCTGGAGCTGCGCCGCGGCTCGGGAGCCGCCTCCTCACCGGCCGCGATGGCCGACGTCGATGCCGGCACCGGCATGGATTCGCCAGGGATCGCACCGACTCTCCCTGAACCCCGCCTGGCGGCTGATGAGAATGCTGCTGGGCGACGTCGACAAGGGGAAACGGCTGTTCGGCCTGGCGATCCTGCTGTCGGCCTGCGCCTCCGGGGCCTCGGTGGCCCTGATGGGGGTGGCCGGCTGGCTGCTGTCGCGGGCCGCCGAGATGCCGCCGGTGCTCTACCTGGAGGCGGCCGCGGTCGGCGTGCGGTTCTTCGGCATCTCGCGCGGGGTGTTCCGCTATGCCGAGCGGCTGGTCGGTCACGATCTGGCGCTGCGGATGCAGAGCGCCCTGCGGATGCGGGTCTACGGCCGGCTGTCCGGCACCACCCTGCTGGGACGCCGTCACGGGGACCTGCTGATGCGGGTCACCGCCGATGTGGAGGCGGTGCTGGACCTGGTGGTCCGGGTGGTGGTGCCGGCCTGCGCGGCCTCCCTGGTGATCATCGGGACGACGGCGCTGATCGGCCGGTTCTCGGTGGGTTCGGCGGCGGTGCTGCTCGGATCGGCGCTGCTGGCCGGGGTGGTGATGCCGTGGCTCACCCGGCGGGTCTCGCTGAGCGCCGACCGGGCGGTGACTCCCCTGCGCGGCGAGCTGGCCGACCGCACCCGGGAACTGACCATGGCCGCCCCGGACCTGGTGGCGCTGGGAGCCGAGGAGGGAGCGCTGCAACGGGTGCTGGACGTCGACGCCCGGCTCCGCGACGCCGAGCGCCGGGCCGCCAGGGTGCGCGGCCTGGCGACCGGCGGGCAGGTCCTGGCGGCCGGCGTCGCGGTGATCGGCGCACTGCTGATCGGCGGCCGGGCGGTGGCCGACGGCACCATGGGCGGCCGCATCCTGGCGGTGCTGGTGCTCACCCCGCTGGCCCTGCACGAGGTGTTCGCGAGCTTCACCAGCTCGGCCCAGACCTTCACCAGGGCCACCGGGGCGCTGCAACGGGTGGTCGAGGTGCTGGACGCCCCTCCGGTGGGCTCCGGAGACTCCACGAAGGCCCAGGTCGACGGCGTCCACGTGCGTGCCGAGGACCCGCCCTCGCTGCACATCGAGGGGCTCGCCATCGGCTGGCCCGGCCACGATCCGGTGCTGACCGGGCTGGACCTGGATGTCGCTCCCGGCGAGCGGGTGGCGGTGGTGGGGCCATCCGGGATCGGGAAGACGACTCTGGCCGCCACCGTGATGGGGCTGATCCCTGAGATCTCCGGGACCGTCGCGACCACCGGCAGGGTGCGCTACCTGGCCCAGGACGCCCACGTCTTCGCGACCACGATCGCCGAGAACGTCAAGATCGGCGACCGGGATGCCACCGACCCGGAGGTCGCCGGGGCCCTGGCCCATGCCGGCCTGGAGATGCCCCTGGACCGGCTGGTCGGGGAGGACGGCGCGACCCTGTCGGGGGGCGAGGCTCAGCGGCTGGCGATGGCGCGGGTCCTGGCCCATCACGTCACCCGCCCGTCCCCTCCTGCCACGTCCCACGCTCCCGCTGTCCCCTTCCCCCTACCGAGGCGGTCCGGCCAGAACTCTCTTCCGGCACCCGGCAGCCACCGCTGCTCATTCTCGACGAGCCCACCGAACACCTGGACTCCGAGACCTCGGCCCTGCTGATGGACGACCTGTGGGCCTCCGCCCCCGGAGCCGCGATGCTCGTCATCACCCACGACCGGGATGTGATGGACCGCTGCGACCGCGTCTGGCGGATCGGCTGAGACCAGATCCGGTTCCGGCCACCGAGCGTCCGGCGGCTCGATGGTCCCGATCACTCCCGACACGCCGTGATTCTGCGCCGGTGATGCCGAAGACCGGCCCACCGGGAGTGATCGGGACCACCTGATGCGCGGACTGGCGCGCCGCGGGTCCGAGCCTGATGTGCCCATGCGCCGGTCCTGACACACCTCGGGCGCCGCCCCGGCCGGAACCGGAACGGCGCCCGAGGCGCGTCCTCATCTCACAGGAATCTCACCAGAGAAGGAGCAAGAGCCCTCTCAGGCGTCATCCACCACGATGACGTACAGCGTGCGCGGGCCGTGCACTCCGTCCACCCGGGACAGCTCGATGTCGCTGGTCGCAGAACCGCCGGAGATCCAGGTGAGCGGATGCCCCTCCTGAACCGCGGGCTTGACGATCTGCACCGCCTCCGGCACATCGGAGACCACCTGGGAGGCCAGCACCACGCACACGTGGCGATCGGGCACCAGGGTGAGCGCGCGGCGTCCCTGGTCGGCGACGTGGGTCAGCACGATGGTGCCGGTGTCGGCCACCCCGCAGGCCGCGGCCGTCACCACGGCCTCGGTCTCGTTGAGGGTCTCCTTGCTCAGCTGCGGGTCGTCGACCCGGGCCTCCAGCCCGGCAGCCCGGATCGCGTAGATCCAGTCGGCGTCCAGCCCGGCGGGCACCGCGGTGTTCATCCGGGCGCCGGTGGCCTTCAGCCCCTCGACCACGGCCTGGGCCACATCGGCCGACTTCACCCGCACCACGGTCGCCGAGTAGTCGATGACCTTCTGGACGAAGGTGCCGACGACGTCCTCCATCTCGATGCCGCCGCCGTAGGTCCAGTTGATCGGGGTGTCGGTCTCGGGATTCTTGTCGGTGATATCGGCGGTCCCCCGGCGAATCCTCGCGAAGATCTCGGCGCGCGCGGCGGTGTCCCTCGCGCTCATCTCCGTCTGCTGAGCGCTCATCACTCGCCCTCCTGTCGGTTCTTCTTCCACCAGGTGCGGAAGGTGTCGGTGGGCGGCACCTCGACGTCCCGGTACTTCAGCCAGCGCTCCGCGATCGGCACCGGGATCGGCCCCAGCGGCCTCTTCAGCACCTTGCCGGCCCCACGAGTGGCGATCTGGACCTTCTCGAAGTGCTTCGCGTCCCCGAGCACCCAGCCCGCGGTCTTCATCAGGTTGCGCTCGACGGTGCCCTCCTTGTCGGCGCCGAAGCGGTCGGCCTTCTCGGCCTGGGCCACCCGGTGACGCAGATGCAGGATGATGTCGGTGAACGGGATCTTCACCGGGCACACCTCATTGCAGGCCCCGCACAGCGAGCAGGCGTACGGCATGGCGCGATCCACCGGGTCCTCGACGCCGCGCAGCTGCGGCGTCAGGGAGATCCCGATCGGCCCCGGGTAGACCGAGCCGTAGGCGTGCCCGCCGGCCCGCTCGTAGACCGGGCAGGTGTTGATGCAGGAGGCGCAGCGGATGCACCGCAGCACCTCGCGACCCACGGCGTCGGCCAGCACGTCGGTGCGGCCGTTGTCCATGAAGATGACGTGCTGCTCCTGCGGACCGTCGCCGTCGGTGACGCCGCTCCACACCGAGTTGTACGGATTCATCCGCTCGCCGGTGGCCGAACGGGGCAGCAGCTTGAGGAAGACCTCGAGATCGTCGAAGCTCGGCAGGATCTTCTCGATGCCCACCATCGACACCAGGGTGTCGGGCAGGGTGAGGCACATCCGGCCGTTGCCCTCGGACTCCACGATCACCAGGGAGCCGGTGTCGGCGAGCACGAAGTTGGCTCCGGAGACCGCCATCTTGGCCCGCAGGAACTTCTCCCGCAGGTGCAGCCGGGCCGCATTGGCCAGCTCCGGCGGGTTCTCCGAGACGTCCTCGGGGGCCGGACGGCCGTAGTTCTTCATCTCGCGGAGGAAGATCTCGCGGACCTCGGCGCGGTTGCGGTGGATGGCCGGAACCACGATGTGGGAGGGCCGGTCGTGCCCGAGCTGGACGATGAGCTCGGCCAGGTCGGTCTCCCAGGCCGCGATCCCCTGCTCCTCGAGGTACTCGTTGAGGTCGGTCTCCTGGGTGGTGATCGACTTGATCTTGACGACCTCGTCGACCCCCTTCGCCTTGGCGATGTCGGCGACGATCTGGTTGGCCTCCTGGCCGTCGCGGGCCCAGTGGACGTGGACGCCGTGAGCCGTGAGGCTCTTCTCGGCCTGCTCCAGGTAGTAGTCGAGATGCCGCGAGACGCGGTTCTTGATCTCGGTGGCGGCCTCGCGCACCTCCTCCCAGTCGGGGGACTCGGAGACCCGCAGCGCCCGCTTGTTGCGGATCGTGGTGGTGGCGTTGCGCATGTTCTTGCGCTGGACGTTGAGCTCCAGCTCGGTCTTGACGGCCTTCTGGAACTTCGGCATGCCCAGGAAGGTGCCGCCGTTGTCGGGGGCCGGGGTCAGCCGGGCGACTCCATGGTTGCCCTCGGTGATGCGGCGCAGTTCGGTACCCATCTCGTCAGTCCTCCTCGGTGTTGGCCAGGATCTCGGCCAGATGGATGGCCTTGACCCCCGAGTTCTGGCGGGACAGCACCCCACCGATGTTCATCAGGCAGGAGTTGTCGCCGGCGATCACGTACTCGGCGTCCGTCTCGCGGATGTGCCGCGCCTTGTCGGCGGCCATCGCAGCGCTCATGTCGGAGTTCTTGATGCAGAAGGTGCCGCCGAAACCGCAGCACTGCTCCTCCATCGGCAGCGGCACCAGGGTCATCCCCTTGACATGGCTCAGCAGCCTGGCCGGCTTGTCGCCGAGCTTCAGGAACCGCCGGCCGTGGCAGGACGGGTGATAGGTGACCCGGTGCGGGAAGTAGGCGCCGACGTCCTCCACCCCCAGGATGTCGATCAGGAACTCCGGCAGGTCGTAGAGATGCTGGCTCACCTCGTCGACCTCGCGGATGAAACCGGTGTCGCCGGTCTCGCGGGCCAGCATCGGGTGCTGCTCCCGGACCGCCCCGGTACACGAACCCGAGGGGGCCACCACGTAGTCGTAACCGGAGAAGGCCTTGACGTACTGCTTGACCGCCGGGATCGACTCCTCGAAGTAGCCGCTGTTGGTGGTCATCTGGCCGCAGCAGGTCTGCGCCCGCGGGAACTCCACGGTGCAGCCGAGACGCTCCAGGATCTTGACGACCGCCTCACCGGTCTGGGGGAACATCACATCGTTGATGCAGGTGATGAACAGTCCGACGGTCATTCCGCCGCCAGGCTTGTCCAAGGTCGCTGTGCTGCTCGCGGCAGCAGGGATTGTGGTCATTGATGAGACCTCCGGCTTGTGGGCGATATCAGGGAAGAATCCAGGCGAGCACCGGCGTGGACATCAGTCCGGCCAGGATGCACATCAGCACGATCAGGAAGATCGAGTACTTGAAGACCTTGCGCAGGATGACCGACTCGGCGCCGATCAGCCCGATCGCGCTGGCCGCGACGGCCAGCGACTGCGGAGAGATCATCTTACCGACGACGCCGCCGGCGGCTCCGGTGCCGACCAGCAGGGCCCGCGTCCCCTCGACCCCCAGGTAGCTGCCCTGGCCGATCTGCTGACCGACCGTGGACTGCAGGTTCGAGAAGAGGATGTTCGCCGAGGTGTCAGAGCCGGTGACGTAGGTGCCGATCCAGCCGAGCAGCGGGGCGAGGAAGGGGTAGATCGCCCCGGCGCCGGCGATGAACAGGCCCAGCGCCAAGGTCTGGCCGGAGTCGCCCATCACATAGGCCAGCGCCACCACCATGCCGATGGTCAGCATGGTGAACTTCATCTTCTTGATGTTGACCCACAGCTCCTTGAAGATGTCGGAGAGCTTCATCCGGTAGATGACGCCGACCAGGATCGCCACGATCGCGAGCAGGAAGCCGGGCTGGGAGAACCAGGGCCAGGTGTAGGCCGCGTGCCCGGCGGGCTTGCCCGAGGCGGACTGCAGTCCGGACAGGCCGGGCCACGGCATCTTGACGTCGCCACCGGCCAGGACCGTCTTGATGGCCGGCAAGGCCGCGATCGCGAAGATCACGATGACCAGGATGTAGGGCACCAGGGCCATGAAGATCCGGCCACCGGTGAGATCGCTGGTGTCGACCTTCTCGGCCTTGACCGGGTCGGTCTCGATCGCGGTGTCGATCGGGATGCCGATCCGCTCGGCGGCCTCCCGACCGCCCTTGGGCTTCCAGAACTTGAGGAAGAGCATGCCCAGGCCGACGGTGAAGATCGCCGCGAAGATCTCGGTGAGGTTGTACAGCGGGGTGGAGGCGACGATCCACTTGGTGGCGCCGAAGATCACGCCGCAGAACAGGCCGAACGGCCAGACCTCCTTGATCCCCTTCTTGCCGTCCATGATGGACAGCATCAGGAAGGGCACCACGATGCAGAGCATGGCGCAGATCCGGGCGCTCACCGGGGCGACCACCGAGACGTCCAGCCCCGAGGTCTTGGCGGCTTGCAGCACCGGAGACCGACGGCGCCGAAGGCCACCGGAACGGTGTTGGCGACCAGGGCGGTGATGGCGGCGCGCAGCTTCCCGAAGCCGATGCCGATCAGCATCGCGGCGGCGATGGCCACCGGGGCGCCGAAGCCGGCCAGGGCCTCCAGCAGACCGCCGAAGCAGAAGGCGATCAGGATGCCGAGCACCCGGGGATCGTCGCTGATCAGGAAGAAGGTCTTGCGCAGATCGTCGAATCGGCCCGAGACCACCGTGAGCTGGTACATCCAGATCGCGGCGATCAGGATCCACACGATCGGGAAGAGGCCGTAGAGGAAGCCCTCCGCGCTGGTCGACAGCGCCATCAGGAAGGGCATCTTGAAGGCGACCACCGCGATCACCAGGGCCACCGCCCAGGAGAAGACGCCGGCCCAGTGCGCCTTCCATCGCAGCGCGCCGAGGGTGACGAGCATCGCCAGCACCGGGATGAACGCCACCAGGGCGGAGAGCCACTGCTGCCCGAGAGGGTTGGTGTCTGGTCTGAATACCTCAAGAAGAACCATGGAAACTCCGTTGTTCCGCCACGATGGCTGCATCTATTGAGCCGGGGCTAATGGGATCGGGGGGTGTTGGGGTCGGGGTTATTTAGATGATGAAACCGGACCGTAAACCGCTTTCAGAAGTCATTGGTCTTACCAAAGAACTACGGTAGGTCGTAGTCAGAGACGGTGTCAAGCACTTTTGAGCAATCATCCGGCGCATCATCGTGCCGGCCTCCACCCGAGTGCCTGCGGTCGGCCACAGCGTATCGGCCAGTTGCCCGCAGGGTGCACGCCGGGGTGCCGATAGGAGCGACAATGGTGATGCCTGGCACAGACCGCCAGGAACCGGCCGACCCGCACAGGCCGCGACCGCGCCGCCCGACGACAGGCGAATCATGACCCTCCCAGCCGATCCCCTCTCCCCCGGCTCCTCAGCCGTCGACCCTCCCGCCGGCGACGCCTCCACCGGCGTCGACCCCGCAGCCGGAGGCTCTGCGGCCCTGTCCAATCCCGCGGCCGGAGGCTCCGCGGCGCTGTCCAATCCCGCAGCCGGAGGGCCTGCGGCCCTGTCGAATGCAGCCACCACCCAACCCACCGTCGACGGGTCGGCGCAGGGCGGCTTCGAGATCGCGCTGCAGTATCTGGACGCCGAGATCCTGGCCGGCCGCTACGTCAACGGCTCCCGACTCCCGGCCGAGCGCGATCTGGCGGCCCAGCTGGGAGTGAGCCGTGGCGCGGTGCGCGAGGCGATCCGGGTGCTGCAGGCCCAGGGGATCCTGGTCTCGGGAGCGGGACGCGGCAACGGCACCCGGGTGCAGGCCACCCCCACCAACGCGATGGGGCGGATCCTGCGCCTCCAACTGGCCCTGGACGTCGTCTCCTTCGCCGATCTCACCGAGACCCGGGTGGCGCTGGAACGCGCCGCCTGCGCCGCCGCCGCGAGACGCCGGGAGCCGGAACCTCTGGAACGGGCCCGCCAGATCCAGCACCGGATGCGCGGCGAACTCGACCCCGATCCCTTCAACGACCTCGACACCCAGTTCCACGTCGCCCTCGCCGAGGCCGGGGACAACCGCCTGATGAGCGACATCACGGTCGCCATCCGGCGCGCCGTCCAGGCCCCGATCAGCATCGCCGAGCACGCCCACGCGCAGTGGGCGCAGGTGCGTCAGACCCTGGTCGCCCAGCACGACGCGATGCTCGCCGCCATCTGCGACGGCGACCCGGAGCTGGCGACCAGGCTCACCGAGGAGCACATCCGCCACGCCTACGACACGCTGCTGCGCTGACAGCGGGGGGAGGCGCCTCCTATGGCGTGGAGATCACTCCCGCCTCGCCGTCCCGAGGCCCTGGCCGGGCTGGATTACGGCGTGGCGGGAGTGATCTCCACTCGATCGACGGCCAGCCCCACTCACACCACAGCCCCGGAAAGCGCTGTCCAACGCCATTTCCAGGCACATTTACGCAACACCGTGTGAACGTAATCGCATTACCCACCCCCGCTCCTGAACAAACGATCACCGGGGTTTACGATCACCTGTAGTTGACGTGGTGGCGCAACGTGCCCGGCTACAGGGCCCGCAGATGCGGCATTCCGCCACAGCACTGTTCATCACCGAGCGACTCGGCACCCAAGAGCCAACCGGACAAGGGAGAAGTCAGGAATGAGTACGGTCACCCCGACCAGCGCGGCAGGGCACCTCGCCCCGTCCGACCACCAGGACCTCACCACCCGGCCCGACCTGGCCACCACCACCGGGCGCGTCGCGCCGGTCCGGGCCAGGCGCCCCGTGTACCTCGACATGCTGCCCCCCTGCAACGCCGGCTGCCCCGCCGGCGAGAACATCCAGGAGTGGCTGCGTCTCATCAAGGCCCACCAGGAGGAGAAGGCGTGGCGCCAGCTCACCGCCGACAATCCCTTCCCCGCCATCCACGGCCGGGTCTGCTACCACCCCTGCGAGGTGGCCTGCAACCGCGCCGACCTGGACGGCGCCGTCTCGATCCACTCGGTGGAGCGCTACCTCGGAGACCTGGCCATCGAGAAGGGCTGGGCCTACACCCGCCCGACCGTCCGCTCGGGCCACCGGGTGCTGGTCATCGGCGCCGGCCCTGCCGGACTGTCCGCTGCCTACCACCTGGCGATGATGGGCCACCAGGTCGAGATCCACGACTCCGGCGACGCTGCCGGCGGCATGATGCGCTACGGCATCCCCGAGTACCGGCTGCCGCGCGAGGTCCTCGACGCCGAGATCGGCCGGCTGGCCGACCTGGGCGTCAAGATCGTGCTCAACCACAACGTCACCGACCTGGCCGAGGAGAAGGCCGAGGGCCGGTTCGACGCCGTCTTCGTGGCGATCGGCGCCCACCTGTCCAAGAAGGTCGACATCCCGAACATGGATGCCTCCCGGATGGTCGACGCGGTGAGCTTCCTGCACCAGGTCGGCGCCGGCGAGAAGCCGATGATCGGACGCCGGGTCGCCGTCTACGGCGGCGGCAACACCGCCATGGACGCCGCCCGGGTCGCCAAGCGGCTCGGCGCCGAGGAGTCCATCGTGGTCTACCGGCGCACCGCCGCGCAGATGCCGGCGCACGAGGAGGAGCGCGAGGAGGCCGAGCGCGAGGGCGTCCAGATGAACTGGCTGCGCACCATCACCGACGTCGGCGAGGAGCTCACCGTCGAGGTGATGGAGCTCGACGAGAACGGCAAGCCGCACGGCACCGGCCGCTTCGAGAAGCTCGAGGCCGACACCGTCATCCTGGCCGTCGGCCAGGAGGCCGACACCGGCTTCCTGCACAAGCTGCCCGGGATGCGGTTCAAGAACGACGTCGTCGACGTCAATCCCGGCCACCCTGATGACCGACGTCCCCGGCGTCTTCGCCGGCGGCGACACCGTCCCCTCCGAGCGCACCGTGACGATCGGCACCGGCCACGGCAAGCGGGCCGCCCGCCAGATCGACAGGTGGCTGCGCCGCGACGACTCGGGCCCGGCTCCCAAGGAGAACATCGCCGAGTTCAACGACCTGCACGTCTGGTACTTCGGCGACCACCTGCGCCGCCACCAGCCCGAGCTCGATCCGACCCAGCGGGTCAACTTCGACGAGGTGGTCGGCGGCCTGGACGAGCGCCAGGCCCACTTCGAGGCCGGCCGCTGCCTGTCCTGCGGCAACTGCTTCGAGTGCGACGGCTGTTACGGGGCCTGCCCCGAGGACGCCATCATCAAGCTCGGCCCCGGCCACCGCTACGAGTTCGACTACGACAAGTGCACCGGCTGCGCCACCTGCTTCGACCAGTGCCCGGTGCACGCCATCCAGATGGTCCCCGAGGGCACCCCGATCGAGTCCATCCCCGGCGCCGGAAACCCCACCCCCGGATGGGCGGTGCGCCCGGAGCCGAGCCCCGCCGTCTTCGGCGCTGAAGCAAAGGAGACCGCCTCCGGCAGTACGGCCAAAGAGACCGCCTCCGGCAGTACAGCCAAGACAACCACCGCCGTCACCCCTGAGAACTGAGCGGAGAAGAGACACACCATGGAACGCACCAGGATCATCGCCGACGGGAACACGGCCGCGGCCTCCGTCGCCTACCGCTGCTCAGAGCTCTGCTCCATCTACCCCATCACCCCGTCCTCCCCGATGGCCGAGACCGCCGACGAGTGGTCGGCCGGCAAGCGGGTGAACATCTGGGGAGACATCCCCAGCGTCATCGAGATGCAGTCCGAGGGGGGCGCCGCCGGAGCCCTCCACGGGGCCCTTCAGGGCGGCGCGCTGACCACGACCTTCACGGCCTCTCAGGGCCTGCTGCTGATGATCCCGAATATGTACAAGATCGCCGGCGAGCTCACCAGCACCGTCTTCCACGTGGCGGCCCGCTCGCTGGCCGCCCAGGGGCTGTCGATCTTCGGCGACCATCAGGACGTGATGGCCTGCCGGCAGACCGGTTTCGCGATGCTGTGCTCGGCCACCGTCCAGGAGTGTCACGATCTGGCGCTCATCTCGCACGCCGCCACCCTGCAGTCGCGGGTCCCCTTCATGCACTTCTTCGAGGGGTTCCGCACCTCCCACGAGCTCAACGTGCTGGAGACCCTCTCCGACGACGACATCCGCCAGTTCATCACCGACGACCTGGTGCACGCCCACCGCGAGCGCGCCCTGTCGCCGGCCCACCCGTTCATCCGCGGCACCGCCCAGAACCCGGACATCCACTTCCAGGCCCGCGAGGCCGCCAACGCGTACTACGAAAAGGTGCCCGGAATCCTCCAGACCCTCTTCGACCGGTTCGCCGAGCTCACCGGACGCGGCTACCACCTGGTCGACTACTTCGGCGATCCGCAGGCCGAGCAGGTCATCGTCTGCATGGGCTCGGGGGCCAAGACCGTCCAGCACACCATCGAGCACCTCAACAAGCAGGGCCACAAGCTCGGCCTGGTGCTGGTCCGGCTGTTCCGCCCCTTCCCGGCCGCCGAGATCGTCAAGGCGATCCCGGAGACCGCCCGCACCGTCGCGGTGCTGGACCGCACCAAGGAGCCGGGCTCGGAGGGCGAGCCGCTCTTCCTGGACGTGATGAGCGCCCTGTCCCAGGCGGTCTCCCGCGGCACCCGGGAGCACATGCCGATCATCTCGGGCGGGCGCTACGGCATCTCCTCGAAGGAGTTCACCGCCGGCATGGCGGCGGGCATCGTCACCGAGCTGGAGCTGGACCAGCCGCGTCCGCACTTCACCATCGGAATCGACGACGACGTCACCCACCTCTCCCTGCCCTGGCAGGATCTGGACATCGAGGACCCGAAGACGCTGCGCGCGGTGTTCTTCGGAATGGGCTCCGACGGCACCGTGGGCGCCAACAAGAACACCATCAAGATCCTCGGCTCGGACCCGGGCACCTACGCCCAGGGCTACTTCGAGTACGACTCCCGCAAGTCCGGGTCGCGCACCACCTCCCATCTGAGGTTCGGGCCCAACCCGATCGAGTCCCCCTACCTGGTCAACCAGGCCGAGTTCATCGGCGTCCACAACTTCAACATCCTGGAGTCGATCGACGTCCTCACGATGGCCCACGAGGGCACCACCGTGCTGATCAACGCGCCCTACGGGCCCGACGAGCTGTGGGACCACCTGCCCGACTCGATGCAGCGCCAGATCATCGACAAGAAGATCAACCTGTGGACCATCGACGCCCTGCCGGTGGCCCGCAAGGTGGGCCTGCGCAACCGCACCAACACCATCCTGCAGACCTGCTTCTTCGCGATCTCCGGGGTGCTGCCGCGCGACGAGGCGATCGCCCGGATCAAGGACTCGATCCAGAAGACCTACGGCAAGAAGTCCCAGAAGATCGTCGAGATGAACCACGCCGCGGTCGACGCCTCGCTGGAGCACCTCCACCAGGTGAGCGTCCCCGACCGGGTCACCTCCACCCACGGTCTCATCCCGCCGGTCACCGACGACGCGCCGGAGTTCGTCCGCGACGTCACCGCCAGGATGATCGAGGGGCTGGGCAACACGCTGCCGGTCTCGGCGGTCCCCGACGACGGCACCTACCCGGCCGGCACCACCAAGTACGAGCAGCGGACCCTGTCCGACCTGATCGCCGAGTGGGATCCGTCCGAGTGCATCCAGTGCGGCAACTGCGCCTTCGTCTGCCCGCACGGCGTCATCCGGGCGAAGTACTACCCGCAGTCGGCCCTGGAGGGGGCGCCGGCCGGATTCCCGACCGCCACCCTCAACGCGGCCGGCCTGCCGGAGTCCAACTACACCCTCCAGGTGGTGCCCGATCAGTGCACCGGCTGCGGGCTGTGCGTGGAGGCCTGCCCGGTGCGGCCCACCGCCCATCCCGACCGCAGGGCGATCAACCTCGAGGAGCACCTCGACAAGACCGCCCAGCGCGAGAACCTCTCCTTCTTCGAGACGCTGCCGGTCAACGACCGCTCCCGGGTCGACTTCGCCTCGGTGCGCGGCACCCAGTTTCTGCAGCCGCTGTTCGAGTTCTCCGGGGCCTGCGCCGGTTGCGGCGAGACGCCGTACGTCAAGCTGGTCAGCCAGCTCTTCGGGGACCGCGCCGAGGTCGCCAACGCCACCGGCTGCTCCTCGATCTACGGCGGCAATCTGCCGACCACCCCGTGGGGCAAGAACGCCGACGGACGCGGCCCGGCCTGGTCGAACTCGCTGTTCGAGGACAATGCCGAGTTCGGCCTGGGCATGCGGCTGGCCGCCGACGTCCAGACCAATCTGGCCAAGGTGCGGCTCGGGCAGCTCGCCGATCGGCTCGACCCGGAGCTGGTGGACGGCCTGCTCAACGCCCCCCAGCTCACCGAGCACGATCTGGTCTCCCAGCAGGAGCGGGTGCACACCCTGCAGTCGATCCTGTCCGACATGGAGCAGACGCCGGCCGTCCGCGACCTGATCAGCGTCGCCGACCACCTGCTGCGCCGCTCGGTGTGGATCATCGGCGGCGACGGCTGGGCCTACGACATCGGCTCGGGCGGCGTCGACCATGTGCTGGCCTCCGGGCGCGACGTCAACATCCTGGTGCTGGACACCGAGGTGTACTCCAACACCGGCGGCCAGGCGTCCAAGTCGACGCCGATGGGCGCGGTGGCGAAGTTCGCCACCTCCGGCAAGCCGACCGGCAAGAAGGACATGGCCATGCAGGCCATCGCCTACGGCTCGGTCTATGTGGCCCGGGTGGCCCTGGGCGCCGACCCGCAGCAGACCCTGCGGGCCTTCCGGGAGGCCGAGGCCTACCCCGGCCCGTCGCTCATCATCGCCTACAGCCACTGCATCGCCCACGGCTACGACCTCAAGAACGGCCTGGACCAGCAGTACAAGGCGGTGCACTGCGGGCACTGGCCGCTGATGCGCTACAACCCGGTGCTGGCCGACGAGGGGCACAACCCCTTCCTGCTCGACTCCCCGCGCCCCGACATCACCTGGCGCGAGTACGCCAAGCTCGAGCTGCGCTACCGGATGCTGTCCAAGTCGAATCCGGAGGCCGCCGAGCGCTTCCTCGACCTCGACCAGCGCTCGGTGGAGCGGCGCTGGACCGAGTACGAGGAGATGGCGACCCGCACCGCCGACCGGTTCACCTTCGACGCCCGCACCTCCGAGTTCGCCGCCGGTTCCAGCCGGGCCTGACCGGCTCCCCCACATCCGATCTACGAGAGGCATGTCAATGAGCGTCGATCTGTCGACGAAGTATCTCGGCCTCGACCTGCGGTCACCGCTGGTCGCCTCGGCCGGGCCCATCCAGCAGAATCTCGACGGGGTGCGAGCCCTGGCCGACTCGGGTGTGGGGGCGATCGTGATGTACTCCCTGTTCGAGGAGCAGGTGCGTCACGAGGAGGCCCGCCAGGCCGAGCTCGAGCTGGAGTACATGGACTCCTTCGCCGAGTCGCTGTCCTTCTTCCCGACCGTGCAGAGCAACGAGGGCGGCATCACCGCCGAGTACCTGGCCCACCTGGAGGCCAGCGCGAAGGCCGTCGATGTGCCGGTGATCGCCTCCCTCAACGGCGCCACCAACGGCGGCTGGGTGCAGACCGCGCACCGGATGCAGGACGCCGGGGCGGCCGCCATCGAGTGCAACATCTACATGGTGCCCGGCGATGTGGAGATGACCGGGGCCGAGGTGGAGGACCGTCACGTCGAGATCGTCACCGCGGTGCGAGACGCCGTCGACATCCCGGTGGCGGTGAAGCTGTCGCCCTTCTTCTCGGCTCCCGGCAATATGATCGCGCGCCTGGACGCCACCGGCGTCGACGGGCTGGTGCTGTTCAACCGCTTCCTGCAGCCCGACATCGATCTGGAGAAGCTCGAGGTGGTGCCCGGGGTGTGGTTGTCCTCGCAGTCCGACCAGCGGGTGCCGCTCACCTGGATCGCCTCCCTGTCCGGACGGGTCAACGCCTCCCTGGCGGCGACCTCGGGGGTGGATACCAGCGACGACGTCCTCAAGTACCTGCTGGCCGGCGCCGACGTCGTGATGACGACCTCGTCCCTGGTGCGCTACGGCGCCTCCTACGCCGGGACCCTGATCGACGGCGTCTCGCAGTGGCTGGAGCGCAAGGCGCTGACCCTCGAGGAAGCCCGCGGACTCCTGGCGGTGCCCGCCGACGCCTCGAGCTCGGAGTACGAGCGCAACGGCTATGTGGCGGCCCTGGAGAAGGCCAAGGCCACCTACGGAGGCTGAGGTCGCGGCGGCCTGCGGGTGACCCCTGTTTCCCGGTGGAGATCACTCCCGCCTCGCCGTCCCGCCGCCCTTCCAGGACCGGATCACGGCGAGGCGGGAGTGATCTCCATCGGTCTCACCACCAGAACGGTGCCTCGGGCTGGTAGTGCGCCGGAGGAATCCGGTCCGGCCGGTGGTCCCGGTGCAGACGGCAGCTCAGGTCCGCCAGCACCGCCTCCGGAGACCGTTCGACCTGGCTGGGGAACGATCGGCACCAGTTTCCAGCCGGCAGCGGTGAGAATCCGGGCCTTCTCGGCGTCTCTGAGAAAAGCACGCGGGTTGTCGTGAAACTGGCGGCTGTTCACCTCCACCGCGAGCCTCTCCTCCTCGAAGGCGACGTCGATGAAGAACACCCATTCCCGGCCCAGGCCGTCGCGGACCACCAGCTCCCGGTTGGCCGCCCAACCGGTGATCCCGGCGTGACGGAGGAGTTCGTGGAACTTCATCTCGGCCACTGACCAGGGGCCGGCGCTGGTGAGCCGGGCCGTGAGGTCGAGCGAGTCTTGGCGGTACTGGTGGCACAGCAGACGTCGGGCGGCCTGGATCTCCTTCAGGCGTCGTCATGCCCTGCCGAATCATCTCGCAGATCGGCCACCAGTCCTCCTGCTCGCCGAGGAACAGGGACGCGGCGCCCAGGCCCATGGTGGGGCCTCGCATCCAGTCCGTGATGAGGGCGGAGGGCAGGCTGGACCGATGAAAGCGGAACGGCCCACGATCGGGGAAGCTGTATGGCAGCAATACGTCGATCTCCGGCGTCTCCAGGGATCTCATGCCCTGGAGACGCACCGCGGCCCGTCCGGCGATGATCGCGGTGGGACGCCACAGCCGCACCGCGGAGATCAGCGAGTCGGGGTCCTTGGATCTGGACGCCGTCATCGCGATCCGCGGCAGCGGCCTGCTGATCAGACCCTCCTTCGCCGCCTTCCAGGCCTGGTTGGCCAGCAGACCGGTGGCGGGCAGACGCGCCAGGCCGCGGTGACGCTCCAGAAGTTGAAATAGCTCTCTCACACCACTACTTATCGGGGTGAGGACGCCGATCTGCCGCTTCTGGGCAAATCTGTGGATAACTTTCTCAGCGGTTCTCAGGGGTGAGGTGCCTGTGGACAACGGCCGCGGCGACGGCGTCGACCCAATGTTGGAGATCACTCCCGCCTCGCCGTCCCAGCGCCCTGACAGGGCTGGATTACGGCGAGGCGGGAGTGATCTCCAACGTCAGATGGGACCGATCACCGGACTGGCTTCACCGATCGGCCCGGTCAGGAGCCGTAGCGCACCGTGACGAGGCCCTCTCCCGGGGCGATGGCGTTCATCGCGGCGGTGGACAGGTCGAGGCAGCGACCGCCGACGTAGGGCCCGCGGTCATTGATCCGGACCGACACCGTCCGGCCGTTCGAGACGTTGGTGACCCGGATGGTCGATCCCAGCGGCAGGGTCTTGCTCGCCGCGGTGAGCTGCGAGGGATCGAAGGTCTCCCCGGAGGCGGTCGGTCCACCGGCCGTGCCGTCGCCGGCGCCGTAGGTCGAGGCCTGGCAGGTCGAGCCGCCGCTCACCGGGCTCTCGCTGGAACCGCTGCTGGAGCCACCCGAGGAACTCGATGAGCCGGAAGAGCTTGAGGGAGTGCTGGTAGCCGGGGCCTTGGTGCCGACCTTGGTGATCTGGGTCACCGGGGCCTTCAGCTTCTTGGTGGCGGTGAGCTTCTTGGAGACCAGCTTGCCGTCGTGGTAGGTCATCACCCAGGTCTGCTGGTTGATCCCGTCGACGCCCTTGGTGGTGATCTGCGTGTCGCCCTTGGTGAGGCTCGATGACTCCACCGACTTCTTGTCGAAGGACACCGCGACGTCCTTGGTCGAAGTCTTGATATCCACCTTCGTCCAGGCGATGGCCATCCCGTTGGTGAGCGCGCTGCCCAGCCCGGGGGACGAGATGTCATTGGAGTCGTACTTGATGCCGGCGACCTTGAGGGCGTCGGCGACGGTCCCGGGGGTGGTGACGTCGTAGGTCTTGCCCTGGGCCTTGACGGTGACGTCCTTGGCGGTCTCCACCGACAGGTTCAGGCCCTGCCGCGAGATGCCGGCCGAACGGCTCACCGAGACGATGTTCTTGGGGTTGTCGAGGGCCAGCTGCTGGAGCACCTCGGCGACGGTGCGCGCGGTCGTCCAGCGGGTGCTGTCCCGGCCGTCGACGTCGAGCCCGACCTTGCGGCCGTAGCTCACGGCGATCAGCGTGCCGTCGGCCACCCGGGTGTCCAATGCGGGCTGGACCGAGTCGTGCGAGCCGACCTTGATGCCCTGGGACTCCAGGGCCTGGGCGACCGTCCCGGGCTTGACCTTCACCTGCTGGGAGACGCCGTCAAGCGAGATGGTGACGTCGTCGCGGTCGAGAACCTTCGCGACGGTCAGACCACCGGCGGTGGTGAGCGTGATGGCTCCTGCTACGGCAGCGGCAACAACTTTTGACATGCAACTTCTTCGATCGGGGAGGACGGTGACCCGCCCGCGCTATCTGGGAACTTGTACGCCGGCCAGTCTCGACCAACGACCGCTTCAGCCTATAGGAATATCTGAAGAACCCAAAATTTCCCTGAGAATGTTCAGTATCTCAAGGTCGACGCCGGCACCCTGGGCCGGGGTGCGAAGTGGCAGGGCCGAGACGATGGAGATCACTCCCGCCTCGCCGTCCCAGCGCCCTGGCAGGGCTGGATCACGGCGAGGCGGGAGTGAAATCCACGCGAACTGGAGCCGCCCGGCCTACCTCGCAACCTCTCCAACCTTGAGGCTGTTGGTCACCACGAAGACCGAGGAGAAGGCCATCGCCGCCGCAGGCCACCATCGGGTTGAGGTAGCCCAGCGCCGCCACCGGGATGGCGACCACGTTGTAGGCGAAGGCCCAGAACAGGTTCTGGTGGATGGTCCGCAGGGTGGCCCGCGACAGGTGCAGGGCGTCGACGGCGAGGCCGAGGTCGGCCCGGGTCAAGGTGATGTCGCTGGCGGCGATGGCGACGTCGGTGCCGGTTCCCATCGAGACGCCGAGGTCGGCCCCGGCCAGCGCCGCGGCGTCGTTGACGCCGTCTCCGATCATCGCGACCTTGCGCCCCTGACCGCGCAGCTCCTCGATCACCGAGAGCTTCCCGGCCGGCGGGACGTCGGCGTGCACCTCGTCGATCCCCAGCCGCTCGGCCACGAAGCGGGCCGCCCCGGCGTTGTCGCCGGTGAGCAGGACGGTGCGCACCCCGTCGGCGCGCATCCTGGCGACCGCCTCCACCGAGGAGTCGCGCAGGGTGTCGGCGACCAGGATCGCCCCCAGCAGCTCGGCCCCCGCAGCGACCAGGACGACGGTGCGGCCCTCGCCGGCCGACCTGTCGACGGCCTCGACGAGCGCGTCGGGCAGCTCCACCCCGGCCTGGCGCAGCAGTTCCGGGCGGCCCGCCAGGGCTGGTGCGACCGTCCACCACGGCGCGCACCCCCGATCCGGCCAGGGCGGTGAACTCGGTAGGCGACGGGGGACGTCGACGCCGGCCGCGGCGTCCAGCACGGCCCGGGCGATCGGGTGCTCCGACCCGGACTCCAGGGCGGCGCCCACCGCGAGCAGCCGGCTCGCCGCGTCGGTCTGCGAATCCCAGGCTCGCGGGGCTCGGCCAGGCTCGCGGGGCCCGGCCAGCTCACGACCCTCGGCGTCCAGCAGCTGGACGACGCTCATCCGCCCGGTGGTGACCGGTTCCGGTCTTGTCCATCACGACGGTGTCGATCCCGTGCGCCCGCTCCAGGGCCTCGGGGCCGCGGATCACCACCCCCATCCGGGCGCCGCGCCCGGTGCCGGCCAGCAGGGCGGTCGGGGTGGCCAGGCCGAGGGCGCACGGGCAGGCGATGATGAGCACCGCGACCGCGGCGGTGAAGGCGGCGACGGCCCCCTGACCGGCCAGCAGCCAGATCGCCAGGGTCACGATGGCCAGACTGATCACCACCGGAACGAAGACCGCGGAGATCTTGTCGGCCAGGTCCTGGGTGGCCGAGCGACCCACCTGGGCCTGCTCGACCAGCCGGGCGATCTGGGACAGCTCGGTGTCGGAACCGACCGCGGTGGCCTCCACCACCAGGCGGCCCGAGGCGTTGACGGTGGCCCCGATCACCCGGTCCCCGGACCCGACCTCCATCGGCACCGACTCCCCGGTCACCAGGGATGCGTCGACCGCCGAGGAGCCGTCGACCACCACCCCGTCGGCGGCGACCTTCTCACCGGGGCGCACCACGAAGCGCTGCCCCACCGCCAGTGCCTCGATCGGCTCCTCGGTCTCGACGCCGTCGGACCCCAGCACGCGCACCGACTTGGCGCCCATCTCCATCAGGGCGGCCAGCGCCGATCCGGCCTCGCGACGACTGCGGGCCTCGATGTAGCGACCGGCCAGGATGAAGGTGATCAGACCGCAGGCGGCCTCAAGATATATCGCGGAGCCGGCGTCCCCCCTGGTGAGGGTGAAGCTGGCGGCGTGCCGCATGCCGATCATCCCGGCGTGGCCGAAGATCAGCGCCCACAGCGACCACCCGAGGGCGGCCAGCGAACCCATCGAGATGAGGGTGTCCATGCTGGTGGCGCCGTGTTTGAGGTTGGCCCAGGTGGCGCGGTGGAAGGGCAGCCCGCACCAGAACACCACCGGCAGGGTGAGGGCCAGCGCGGCCCACTGCCAGCCGGGGAACTGGAAGGGCGGGACCATCGAGACGACCATCACCGGGACCGAGAGGATCACCGAGACGATGAGCCGGGTCCTCAGATCGCCGGCCCGGTCTATCGGCTGCGACTCGGGGGTGGGGATGCTGGCGCCGTAGCCGGTCCGCTCGACGACGTCGATGAGGTCCTGCTCGGTGGTGCCGGCCGGGACCAGCGCGTGCGCCTTCGAGGTGGCGTAGTTGACGGTGGCGTCGACGCCGTCGATCTTGTTGAGCTTCTTGGTGATCCGGGCGGCGCAGGAGGCGCAGCTCATGCCCTGGATGTCGAGGTCGATGGACCGGCGGGAGGAGAGCGTGTCAGCGGTCCGCCCGTCAGTGCTCGTGGCAGTCATGTCGATTCCTTCCGGAACCCCTCCCGGAGCCCGCGTGCGTCAGACCGCATGTGTCAGATCGACGGGGGCTCCGGGAGGATGGTGTTCAGATGTGGGACGCCGCAGCGCCGGGTCAGCGGTGCAGCAGCTTGCCGAGCAGGCCCTTGCCGGCTCCGTGCTGCTCGGCGGCGGAATCCTTGGTGCCGTCGGCGGCGAAGACGTGGGAGTGGGCCTCGGCGGTCTCGTGCTGGTGGTGCCCACCGCAGCCGCAGGACTCCCCCTCGGCGTGGGTCGCGTGCTTCTCGGCCGCCTCGGCGGAGTGATGGTGACCCTCATGGCCCTCATGCCCGCCGCACCCGCAGCCACCCTCAGAGGCCTCGGCCGGCGTCTCGGCCTTGTCGTGTCCGCCGCACCCGCAGCCGCACTCGCCGCCCGGATGCCCGGCAGTGTCCAGGCTGGTGGCCGGGGAAACGGTGTAGTCGCCCGCCTCGTCGACGGCCGCCTCGATCTTGGCGAAGTCGATCTCGGCTCCGGAGGTGACGTCCATCGAGCCGGAGGCCAGCGAGACCTGCACCTCGCTGACGCCGTCGATCTCCGAGACCTCCTCGGTGATCGCCTTGACGCAGTGCTCACAGGTCATGCCATTGATGGTGTATGTCTTCTGCATGGGTGCCCTCCCGGGTATGTCAGATGGTCTGGTTGGTAGATGGTCCTGCGGGTGCGACCTCAGGAGCGGACCAGTCGCGCAATGGCCTGGTTGGCCTCAGCGATCTTCTCCTCGGACTCCTGGCCGCCGGCCCGGGCGGCGCGGACCACACAGTGGTCCATGTGCTCGGACAGCAGCTCGAGGGCGACCGACTTCAGCGCCGAGTTGACGGCCGCGACCTGGGTGAGGATGTCGATGCAGTACTTCTCCTCGTCGACCATCCGCTCCAGGCCCCGGACCTGCCCCTCGATGCGCCGCAGCCGGCGCAGGTGCGCCGACTTGTTCTCCAGGTAACCGTGCTGCGGATGCTCGGAATCCTGCCTGTCCTCGACGGCCAGGTTCCCCGGTTCGCAGCAGCTCGTGGTCTCGCTCATGGCCCACCTCCGCTCGGAACTATACCCACCGAGGGTATCCCATTCAATGGGTGGAGACCGCCCCGGGAGATGCCGACCGGACCCGACTGTGCGAAGATCGGCGCTTGTACAGGAATAGCCAGGATCGGACAGCCCGGATCGGGTGAAGCCCGGATTCGGGCCCGGAGCGCGGGGAGAGGAGCTCGGATGTCCCAAACCCCCGGAGGCCCCGGCTTCCCCGGCCAGCCGGACCAGGCCCGGCCCGATCAGCCCGGCCCCGGCGTCCCCGGCTCCGCTCCCGGCCCCGGCGGACTGGGACTGGACCGCACCCCGCCCCAGGATCTGGAGGCCGAGCAGAGTGTGCTCGGCGCGATGCTGATGAGCAAGGAGGCGATCGCCGACGCCGTCGAGACCCTCAAGGCCCGGGACTTCTACCGCCCCGCCAATGAGATGATCTTCGACGCCATCCTGGATCTCTACGGCCGCGGCGAGCCGGCAGATCCGGTGACGGTCGCCGACGAGCTGTCCCGGCACGGCCGGCTGGACCAGGTCGGCGGCCACGTCTACCTCGCCGACCTGCTCTCCAGCGTCTCGGTGGCGGCCAATGCCTCCTACTACGCGGCCATCGTGCGGGACAAGGCGGTGCTGCGGCGTCTCGTCGAGGCCTCGCTGAAAATCTCACAGATGGGATATCAGGCCCAGGGCGAGGTGGCCGACATCGTCGACGCCGCCCAGCAGACCCTCTACGAAGTCACCGAGGGCAAGACCAATGAGGACTACCGCCCGCTGTCCGAGCTCTTCGAGTCCACCTTCGACGAGATGGAGGCGATCGAGGCCCGGGGCGACTCGATGTCGGGGATCCCGACCGGCTTCGCCGACCTCGACGACCTCACCAACGGCTTCCAGCCCGGCCAGATGATCATCGTGGCGGCCCGCCCGGCGATCGGAAAGTCGACCCTGGCACTGGACTTCGCCCGGGCGGCGTCCATCAAGCACGGCCTCACCGCCGCGATCTTCTCCCTGGAGATGGGCCACTCCGAGATCGTCATGAAGCTGCTGTCCGCCGAGGCCGGGGTCGAGCTGTCCCGGATCCGCGGCGGTAAGCTCAACGAGGAGGACTGGCAGAAGCTGGTCGCCAAGACCACCCAGATCTCATCGGCCCCGCTGTTCATCGACGACTCCCCGAACCTCACCATGATGGAGATCCGGGCCAAGGCGCGGCGTCTCAAGGAGCAGCACGACCTCAAGCTGGTGATCATCGACTACCTGCAGCTGATGACCTCGGGGCGTCGGGTGGAGTCACGGCAGCTCGAGGTCTCCGAGTTCTCCCGGCAGATCAAGCTGCTGGCGAAGGAGCTGGGCATCCCGGTGGTGGCCCTCTCCCAGCTCAACCGCGGTCCTGAGCAGCGCACCGACAAGCGGCCGATGATGAGCGATCTGCGCGAGTCCGGATCACTGGAGCAGGACGCCGACATCGTCATCCTGCTGCACCGCGAGGACGTCTACTCCAAGGAGACCACCCGGGTCGGGGAGGCCGACTTCATCGTCGCCAAGCACCGCAACGGCCCCACCGCCACCATCTCCACGGTCTTCCAGGGGCACTACTCCCGCTTCATCGACATGCAGAAGTGACGCCGTCGGATCGGGATCCGCACTTGTGGCTCCCGTAGGTTTGAGTCATCAGCATCCCGCCCAGGTCCGACGCGAGGGGAGCCATGGAGAATCACCCGGACTATCAGCTGTCGCCCCAGCACACCCAGCCACTGCGCCGGTCCATGAAGATCCGCGGCCTGCTCGGCAACGACTCCTACGCCGCCATCGCACTGACCGCGGCCACCGTCGCAGCCCTGGTGTGGGCGAATATCGGCCACAGCTACGAGGCCTTCTGGCACCTCCACTTCGGGTTCATCCTCGGCGGCACCGACTTCGAGCTCAGCATCTACGAGTGGGTCGACGAAGCGGTGATGGCGCTGTTCTTCTTCATGGTCGGGCTGGACGTCCGCCACGACCTCACCCTGGGGGAGCTGAGATCCAAACGCCGCGCCCTGCTCCCGGTGGTCGCGGCCCTGGGCGGGCTGGTCGTCCCGGCCGCACTGTTCCTGCTGATCGCCGGGCAGTCGGATCATGCCGCCGCCTGGGGAACCGTGATCTCCACCGACACCGCCTTCGCGGTCGGCATGCTCGCCGTCGTCGCTCCCCGCAACGCCCCGCGCCTGCGGACCTTCCTGCTGGCCCTGGCGGTGGTCGACGACATCGCGGCGCTGACCGTGATCGCGGTCTTCTACACCACAGATCTCAATCTCACCGCCCTGCTGCTGGCCGGGCTCGGGCTGCTCGGCGTCTGGGGGCTGGAGCGGCTCAACGTGTGGCGGGTCGGGCCCTATCTGGTGCTCGGCGTCTACACCTGGGCCTGCTTCTTCGCCTCCGGGGTGCACGCCACCCTGGCCGGGGTGCTCATCGCCCTGCTGATGCCGGTCTACCCGCCGCGCCGCAAGGACCTGCAGCTCGCCTCCCATGTCTTCGACCTGTTCCGTCAGGCCCCCCAGCCCGACATGGCCCAGCGGGCCCGCGAGGCGGTCACCTTCTCGGTGCCGATGAACCAGCGCCTCTCGACGGCCATCGCCCCCTATGTGAACTACCTGGTCGTGCCGCTGTTCGCGCTGGCCAATGTGGGGGTGAAGCTCACCGGGAACACCCTGGCGATGGCCTTCACCTCCTCGCTCACCTGGGGCATCATCGCCGGCCTGGTGGTCGGCAAGACGGTCGGCATCGCCGGCGCCTCGATGCTGGTGCTCAAGCTGTCGCCGGGATCCCGGCTGCCCGGTCTGGACGGCCCGAGATTCGCCGGAGTGGGCGCTCTGGCCGGAATGGGGTTCACCATCTCGCTGCTGGTGGTGGGGATGGCGATCGACGATCCGGTGGCCGCCGATCAGGCTCGGGTCGGCGTCATCGCCGCCTCCCTGCTGGCCCTGGGACTGTCCTGGCTGATCTTCCGGTTGAGCCGCCGGTTCACTCCCCTGCCGCCGCCGGTCGGCCAGCGCCTGGAGCGGCCCGTCGACCCCGAGGAGGATCACATCCGGGGACCGGTGGACGCGCCGGTCACCCTGGTGGTCTACACCCCGATGAATTACGACTACCGGCGTCGCACCGCGGTCGCGCTGAGGCAGACCCGGGCCGCCCTCGGGGACCGGCTGCGGATCGTCTTCCGCCACCACGCCACCGACGACGCCGGGGTGACCGGGGCCCTGGCGCTGGAGGCGGCCGGCGAGCAGGGGAAGTTCTGGGAGATGCACGACGCCCTCGCCGGATCCCCGGATCAGCTCGACAACGACTGCGTCCGGACCATCGCCGGGCGGATCGGGCTGGATGTGGAGCGCTTCACCACCCGGATCAGCCACCAGGACGACTGGGAGCGGGTGGAGAACGACAATCTCGACCTGGAGAGCGCCGAGATCCACGAGCGGACCCTCATCTATCTCAACGACGCCCGAGTCGAGGGGCCGCTGCACTCGATGGCGCTGATCACCCAGGCGCGGACCGTGCTCTGATCCGGCCTCAGGGAATCTCGGGGGTTGCGCCGATGGGTTTTCCCGTGGCCCGATGGTCCCGATCACTCCCGATAGGCCGTGAATCTGCGCTCGCGGTGCCAGAACACACCCTGTCGGGAGTGATCGGGACCATCGACCCGTCCAAACGCACCAGGCCCCCGTCCCTGGGGACGGGGGCCTGTGAAACCGCGGTGAGGCGGCTGTGAGCGAGAGCCCGGGATCAGAAGGATCAGAGGTATTCGGCCAGAGCCCTCTCGAGGGCCGGCTTCGGCTGCGCGCCGACGAAGCTCTTGACGACCTCGCCGCCCTTGAACACGAACATCGCCGGGATCGAGGTGATGCCGTACTGCTGGGCGGTGGCCGGGTTGGCGTCGACGTCGACCTTGGCGAGGGTGATCGAGTCGGAGTGCTCGTCGGCGATCCGCTCGAGGATCGGGCCTACCTGACGGCACGGTCCGCACCAGCTGGCCCAGAAATCGACCAGAACCGGCTTGTCGGAGTCGAGAACGTCAGCCTGGAAGCTGGCGTCGGTGACCTGGATGGACATATGACCTCCTGAGTGTGCTGATGGCTGGTGGTGCTGCCGGCCCGCGAGCGGGGCCGTCAGGCAGGAGTCGCAGCCTTGTCCCCTGCGACAACATCAGAGACCGGCTGAGTGTTCCCGGTCGCGGTGTTCCCGTCAGCCTGCCCGATCTGGGCGTTGGCGGCGTCATCCAGCTCGGCCAGGTAGGCCTGGGCGTCCAGTGCCGCGACCACCCCGGAGCCGGCCGCGGTGGCCGCCTGCCGGTAGGTGGCGTCGACCACGTCCCCGGCGGCGAAGACACCGGGCACCGAGGTGCGCGAGCTGCGGCCCTCGACCGCGATGGTGCCGGCCGCGGTGAGCTCGAGCAGGCCGTGCACCAGGTGGGTGCGCGGATCCGACCCGATCGCCTCGAAGACGCCGTCGATCGGCATCTCGGAAGAAGCTCCGGTGACGGTGTCGGTGAGGGTCACGCCGGTCACCTTCTGATCCCCCAGGAAGCCCGAGACGACGGTGTTCCAGCGGAAGTCGATCTTCGGATCGGCCTGGGCCCGCTCGATCATCGCCGCGGAGGCGCGCAGGGCGTCCCGGCGATGGATCACGGTGACCCGGGAGGCGAACCTGGACAGGAAGGTGGCCTCCTCGATCGCCGAGTCGCCGCCGCCGATCACCGCGACCCGGCGGTCCCGGAAGAAGGCCCCGTCGCAGGTCGCGCACCAGGAGATGCCGCGTCCCGACAGCTCGGTCTCCCGCTCGCAGCCGAGCTTGCGGTAGGCCGATCCGGTGGCGTAGATGAGGGCGCGGGCCTCGAAGGTCTGCCCCTCGCCGGTGGTGACCTTCTTCACCGGCCCGGCGATGTCGAGGCCGGTGACGTCGTCGTAGACGATCTCGGTGCCGAACTTCTCGGCCTGCTTCTGCATCCGGTCCATCAGATCGGGGCCCATGATCCCCTCCGGGAAGCCCGGGAAGTTCTCCACCTCGGTGGTCTGCATCAGCTCTCCGCCGACCTCCACCGAGCTGGCGATCAGCAGCGGCGCCAGGTTGGCCCGGGCGGCGTAGATCGCGGCGGTGAATCCGGCCGGGCCGGACCCGATGATGATGACGTCTCGCATGTCTGCCTTTCGAAGCGTTCCGGGTCTCCCAGACTACGACCTCGGCGGAACGCGCCAAAAGCGCACGAAAACGGTTAGCGTGGACTCATGTCCACCATGCCCGCCGTCGCTGTGACTGAGTCTCTGCCCATCACGAATCCGCACTCGCTGGTCGATGTGAGACTTCCGGTGCCCAAGCCCGGCCAGAACGACCTGCTGGTCGAGGTGCGGGCGGTCTCGGTCAACCCGATCGACGTCAAGATCCGCGCCGGCGCCGGAACCCCCGCCGAGCCCCTGGTGCTGGGCTTCGACGGCGTGGGGCGGGTGCGCGCGGTGGGCGACGCCGTGGAGGAGTTCGCCATCGGCGACGAGGTGTGGTTCGCCGGGGACCGGACCCGTCAGGGCTCCTACGCCCAGTTCACCCTGGTCGACCAGCGGGTCGCCTCCCTGCGTCCCGGAACCCTGCCGGCCGGGGCCGCCGCCGCGCTGCCGCTGACCGCGATCACCGCCTCCGAGGCACTTCGGGAGCACATCGGCCTGGCCGACGACGACGCCTTCCTGATGGTCGGCGGGGCCGGCGGGGTCGGCTCGATGGCCATTCAGATCGCCCGCACCCTCACCAGCGGCCCGGTGATCGCCACCGCCTCGCGTCCCGAGACCGACGAATGGTGCCGCAAGCTGGGGGCCGACGCCACCATCGATCACCACCGGCCGCTCGCCGAGCAGGTGCAGGAGCTCGGCGTCGAGGGGTTCCAGGGAATCCTGTCGGCCTTCTCGGCCGGGCGCGAGGCCGATTTCGCCGAGATCATGGCCCCGTTCGGGAAACTCGTGGTGATCGACGCGATGCCCAATCTGGACACCAACGCCCTCAAGGCCAAATCCCTGTCGGTGACCGCCGAGTCGATGTTCACCCGCACCCAGTTCCACACCTCCGACATCGCCGAGCAGGGCCGGATTCTGGCCCGGGTGGCCGATCTGGTCGACTCCGGCAAGGTGCGCAGCACCATGACCAAGCGGCTCAAGGGGATCAACGCCGAGACTCTGCGCGAGGCGACCGCCCTGGTCGAGTCCGGTCACATGATCGGGAAGGTCGTCGTCGAGGCCGACGCCTGGTGACGCCGGCCTCAGGGCCTCCTGAGAGCGCCCCCTAGGCTGGGGATCATGAAGAACTGCCTGAAAGATCCGAACTCCGTCGCCACCGCTCCGCTGATCGCCACCGGGCTGATCGGGGGCTGGCAGATCGCCCGGGCGACCGGCGTCCGCCCGATCGGCGGGGTCGTGCTGGCGGCCGCCGGCGTCCTGGCCGGGCGCAGCTGGCTGGCGCGCAAGGGGCCGGCCACCACCGTCGCCCTGAGCGCCGGATATCTGGGCGCCTTCGGGCTGTCCCATCCGCTGGCCAAGAAGGTCGGCGGCATGGCCGTCGGTGCTGATCGTCACCTCGGCCGCGACCGCCGCGGCGCACTACTTCGGCGACCGGAACTGAGACCGGTCGAGCCCGTTCAGCACGATCTCGGCCACCGGCTGGTGGCGCGCGCCGCGACTGCCGACATGGGACTCGAAGAGGATCGCCGAGCGCGCCCGCCAGGCCGGTGCGCTGAATCCCGACAGGGCGTCGATCTCCCCGGTGACGTCGCCCGGACGGCAGCGCGCCACGCTGAGATGGGGGCTGAACGGCCCGCCCTCGGGCTGGGCCCCGGCGCCGTGGGCCGCCGACCTGACACGGCGGGCCAGTGTCGGCAGCGCGTCTGCGGGATCGCTGACCCCCAGCCAGAGGACTTTGGCGGTCACCGGGTCGGGGAAGGCGCCCGCCCCGGACAGGCCGATGGAGACCGGCACCACCGTGTCGAGGTCGGCGGTCAGGGCGTCGGCCAGCCCTTCGGGGTCGGACACCGAGGCCATGAAGGCCAGGGTGATGTGGGCGTCTCCCGGCTGGATCCAGCGGAGCCTGCGCGGATCCTGCCTGCGCGGATCGCGGAGCTGGGACCGCTCGCGCATCCGCTCCACCAGCTCATCGATCGACTCCAGGACCTCGGTCGGCGGCACCAGTGCCAGGTACATTCGGCTGCCCATGATCCGATCATGGGCCGGTGCCGCGGTGTTCTCAAGATCTTGGCGTTCCCAGGGCGGCCGCGATGCCGGTTCCGACGATATGTGGACGCCGTGCCGGCGATAGCCTCGACGGGTGCTCGACCTCTCATTGCCCGCCACCGACGTCGCGCCGATGCTGCTCGGGGCGGTGATCCGCCACGGCGAGGTCGCGGTGCGGATCAGCGAGGTGGAGGCCTATCTGGGGCCGCTGGACCCCGCCTCCCATGCGTTCCGCGGCCCCGGCGGCCGGGCGGCGGTGATGTTCGGGCCGCCGGGCCGCCTCTACGTCTATCTGTCCTACGGCATCCACCACTGCCTCAATGTGGTCTGCTCTCCCGATGGGGTGGCCTCGGCGGTGCTGCTGCGCGGCGGGGAGGTGATCGCCGGCAAGGAGATCGCCCAGCAGCGGCGCGGGCTCCGGGTGCCGGCCCGTCGCCTGGCCAGTGGTCCGGGCAATCTCGGGCAGGCCCTGGGCGCCGAGCTGAGCGACTCCGGGGCTCTCCTCACCCTGGGTTCGCAACCGCTCCGGCCGGCCGCGGAACTGTGGAGCCTGGAGCCCGCCGAGACGCCGACCCCGTGGGCGGTCACCACCCGGATCGGGATCTCCAAGAACGCCGACGCCCCCTGGCGGTTCATCATCCCGTCCGACCCGACCGTCTCCGGACGACGGCACTGACGAGGAACAGTCGGCTGGCCGCTTGGCCCTACCGGTAGAGCGACTTGTCCAGCACCGCCTCCAGCTTGGTGACGCTGGCCTGGAGGCTGAACCGGTCGGCCATCAGCTCGTGTCCGCGGGCGTGCCAGCGATCCATGGTGGCCCGATCGGCGTCCCGCACCCGCGAGATGCCCTCCACCAGGTCGAAGGGCTCGACCACCGCGCCGACCTCGTCGTCGACGATGACGTCGCGCAGCGGAACCCTGGCGTTGCTCACTACCGCCAGGCCGGCGGCCATGTAGTCGTACAGCTTGTTGGGGCTCATCCCCTTGTTGAAGACCTCCTGCGGGGTGACGGTGTGCAGGCCGACATCGCAGGCCCGCAGGATCCGCACCAGCTCCGACTTGGGGACCTGGTCGTGGAAGGTCACATTGGCCAGCCCGCGGGCCGCCACCTCGTCGATCGCCCACTGCTTGCGGGCGCCGCCGCCGACCAGCAGGAAGTTGACGTCGGGGAGCGCCTGGGCGGCGTCGACGATGAGGTCCAGTCCGACGTAGTTCGCATGGGTGCCGGAGAACACCGCTGTGAACCCGGAGATGCCGTACTCGGCGCGCAGCTCCTCCTTCGAATCGGGCACCTCGTACTCGGCCAGGTCGGCGCCGTTGGGGACGACGGTGAGCTTGTCGATGTTGATGCCGAGCTCGGTGAAGTGGTCCTCCCAGCCGGTGGGCACCACGACGATCTGGCGGGCATTGGCGTAGATCGTGCGCTCCAGGCCGACCAGGAGCCGGTGCAGCAGGGAGCCCTCCTTGACCGCGCCGCCGGAGACCAGGGAGTCCGGCCACAGGTCGCGGATCTCCACCACGAAGGGCTTGCGGCGCAGTTTGGCGACCACCATCGCCGCGGCCGGGGCTAGGATCTGCGGGGAGGAGGCGAAGATCACATCGGCCGGGCCGGACCAGGGCGCGGGCCCCGGCCCCGGCCGCGAAGACCACCCAGCCGAGCACCCGCTTGACGCCGTTTCCGGAGTACTCGGGAATCGGCACCAGGGTGTACCGGGGGTCGTCGACCGTCATCCTCTCGCCACTGGTGTGGTTGATATTGGCCGCGTAGAAGTGCGGGGTCCAGTGCTTCAGCCGGGAGAACATGTCGAAATTGCGGGTGATGCCGCCGGAGCCCGGGGGAAATGCGTAGTGGTTGATGACGGTGACCCGACGGTTGGGCATCTGTCCTCCTGGCATGACGGTATGGCCTCCCCAGCCTAACGAAACGGGCCCCGGGCCGCCGCCCGCACGGGTCTTCCCGAAGGAGCTGCGGAAATCTTACGAGATCCGGGCCCGGCGACCGCCCGTAAGGCGCTCGGACCGGGCCGTCTCGTAAGAAATCCGTGCGTTGGCGCCCCTGACCCAGAGCTACCGGCCAGAGCGAGTGGTTCCGCGCCGCGGGGGTGCGGTCAGGGGGTCCTCGGGCCAGGGATGCTTGATGTACCGGCCCCGGTTCTCGGCGCGCACCTGCGGGTAGGCGCTGCGCCAGAAGCTCGCCAGATCGTCGGTGACCGCCAGCGGCCGGCGGGCCGGCGACAGCAGGTGCAGCAGCACCGGGACCCGCCCGTCGCACACCCTCGGCCCCTGGGACCAGCCGAAGCACTCCTGGAGTTTGACCGCCAGCACCGGGGCCCGATCCGAACCCACCTCCGGGTACTCCAGCCGGATATGGGATCCGGTGGGCACCTGGACCGCCTCGGGCACCAGCTCATCGAATCGCGCGGCGGCGGGCCATGGGAACAGCCGCTTCAGCGCCGCCGTCATCGAGAGGCCGGCCGCGGACTTCCCCCTGGCCAGGGCCTCGATCTCCGGCCCCAGCCACTCCTCGGCCCGCTCCACCAGGCTCTCCTCGTCCATCGCCGGCCACGGCTCACCGAACTCGCTGTGCAGCAGACCGAGCCGGTTGCGCAGCTCGAGGGCCTTCCGGCTCCAGGTGAGGACGCCGCTCCCCCGCGCCGGATCGATCCCCAGACCACCGCCCTGACCGTCATCCCGCAGGGCGTCGAGGACCGCTCGGCGGGCCGCGTCACGGTCCGGCCTGATCGGGGTGGAGCTGAGAACGATGGCGCCGAGCCGGTGCTCCCGCCGCCCGGCCACCTTCCCGGCTCGCCAGATCGCGCGATCCTCGGTGTGCTCCAGAGCTGCCGCGGCCTCCATCGCCAGGCCCTCGTCGATCGGCACGGCGGCGCGGATCAGCGCTCCGGACCCGCTCCGGCCGGCGGTCCGGGCGGTCTCGGCCACGGCCAGCCAGGGCTGGCCGCCGAGTCTGGATCCGCGGGGCAGGTCGGCCCCGGTGCCGCAGGCCAGCAGATAGCCCGACGAGCCCTCGCCGCGCTGGCGGGCGATCCAGCCGGGGTGGGCCAGGGCGACCACGGTGGCGACCACCGCGTCCAGGGTCGCAGCCTGGTCCGACCGGCCGCCGGGGACACGGTCGGCATGTCGCACCAGACGTTCCAGCCGGGCGGCCTGCTGGCGCCAGGAGTGGGAAGCCGGATGCCGCCCCGACCTCAGGGACCTCAGCAGTGCGACCAGATCGCCCTCCTCGGCGCGGGCGTCGCCCGACAGCATCGCCACCGCCTCGGCGGCATTGCGGGCACCGATTCGTGGAGCAGCCTCCAGCAGGGCCCGCGCCAGCCGCGGCTCGACCGGGATCTGGGCCAACTCGCGTCCGGTGGGAGTGGCCCGGCCGGCCTCGTCCACCGCACCGAGCTCGCGCAACTCCTGCTCGGCCTCGACCACCCGGTCGGCGGGCAGCGGGCCGGCCAGCGCCATCCCCTCGCCGCGCGGGGACCCCCAGCAGGCCAGCGTCAGCAGCGGGCCGAGCAGGTCGGCGTGACGCACCTCCGGCGGCGTCTCCTCATCCATTCCCGCCCAGTCCTCGGAGCGCAGGCAGCGGATCGCGACGCCGGAGCCCAGCCGGGCCGCGCGACCGGCCCGCTGGACCGCCGAGGCCTTCGACTCGCGGACAGTCACCAGGCCGGTCATCTCCCGGCCGCGGTCCAGCCGGGGCTCGCGCGACAACCCGGAGTCGACCACCAGACGCACCCCCGGCACCGTCAGCGAGGACTCCGCGACCGACGTGGAGACCACGATCCGGGGCCCGGCGGGAGGGGTGAGGGCGCGGTCCTGATCGCGGGACTCCATCCGGCCGGCCAGGGCCAGGATCTCGACGCCGGCCAGTTCCGGGCGCGCCGACAGCCCGCAGACCACGGCGTCGACCTCGCGGGCTCCCGGGGCGAAGACCAGGGCAGCTCCGCGATCCGGAGAGGCCGGCCTGGAATCGGCCATCGCCCGAGCGGTGACCTCGACCAGATGGCCGAGGAACTCCCGCGCCACCCCGCGGGCATCGGTCGGGGAGCCGGGGGCCGGCGCCCAGCGGATCTCCAGCGGGTGCAGCACCGAGGGGATCTCCACCACGGCCGCCGGCCTCCCGGAGCCCAGCAGCGCGGCCCACCGATCGGCGTCCAGGGTGGCCGACATCGCGACCACGGCCAGGTCATCGCGCAGCTCTGCGAGGTCGTGGACCATCGCCAGCGCCAGATCGGAGTCGAGGTGGCGCTCGTGCACCTCGTCGAGGATCACGGTGGTGACGCCGTTCAGCTCGGGATCGCGCAGCAGCCGGGACAGCAGCACCCCGGTGGTGACGAACTCGACCCGGGTGGACCTGGTGGTACTCGACTCCCCCCGAACCGTGTGGCCGGCGAACTCGCCGAGACGGCTTCCGGTGAGGGAGGCCAGCCGGCGGGCGGCGGCCCGGGCGGCGATCCGGCGAGGCTGGGTGACGACGACCCTCCCCGAAGCAGCCCCAGATGCTGCAGGGCCGGCTGCGGCCAGTGGCGGGACGAAGGTCGTCTTCCCGGTGCCCGGCGGGGCCTGCACCACGAGTCGTCCGGTGGCCAGGCCGGCCAGCAGCTCCTCGGCGTGCGCGGCGACCGGCAGCCCGGCGCCGATCCGGGCCAGATCGATGGCCGGAGCGCTCACCAGGAGATCTCCCGGGCGTCCTGCGGATCCGGGGCATTGGCCTCGGCGGCGGTGCGGTGAGTGAGGGGATCGGGCTCGGCGTCCCGAAGACTCCAGCAGGTGGCCGGGATCTCATACCAGGAGCCGACGACCTTCTCGGCCAACATCGTCATGATCGCCACGGCGTCGGGTTCGGCGCCCTCGTGCGCCGCGAACTCGGCAGGGGTGAGCCAGGCCAGTTCCCGCGACTCCCCCGGCCGCGGATCGTGGGCCGGGTCCTGGTCGGTGCCGAGCACCATGATGAGATCGGAGTGGAAGTGTCCCGGATACGGGCTGTGGGTGTTCATCACCGCGGGCACCGGGTGCATGACGTCGTGCACCCCGTCGGCCATCCGCGGCAACGGCTGGAAGACGCTCAGCTGACCGACCTCGTAGCCGGTCTCCTCGCGCATCTCGTGGATCAGCGCCTGCCAGGGATTCTCGGTGTGCTCGATATGGCCGCCGGGCTGGAGCCAGATCCCCATCTTGCGGTGCTTGTGCACCAGCGCCCGCCAGACCCCGTCGGTGCGCCGGAAGATCCAGGCGCTGATGGTGACGTCGTGGCCATGCGGTTCGGTGTTGAGGTGCACAGAGCCAGATTAGGCAGGGGGACGACCCCCTCGCGACCCCTCGTAGCGGGGCTCTGCGCATGGCCGGGGTCCGCCACGCGGCCACTCCGTGATGGCCAGCGGGGACACCTCGAAGGTCGACGGTCCCGATCACTCCCGCCGGAGCGGGTTCCAGCATCGCGCCTGCAGATTCACGGCGTGTCGGGAGTGATCGGGACCATCGTCCCTCAGCCCATGGGCGAAAATCGCATTCTGCGAAGCCGGGCTACTAATCTGAGTCCAGCAGAACCAGCACTCGTGCCGTCGAATCCTTCCCACGCGACCATCCCGGAGGTCTTGATGCAGCTCTCTCAACTGTTCCCGAAGCTCGGCAAAGCGCCGGCGTTCACCGACCATCACCCCAGGGTGGCCGTGGTCGGAGGGGGATTCGGCGGGATGGCCGCCGCCAGAGCGCTGGCGGCCGAGGGCTGTCACGTCGAACTCATCGACAAGCACCCCTACACCACCTTCCAGCCGCTGCTCTACCAGGTGGCGACCGGCGGGCTGAACCCCGGCGACGTCACCTACCGGCTGCGCAGCTTCGCGGCCAAGCTCGGCCCGCACGCCCACTTCCGGCTCGCCTCGGTGACCAGCATCGACACCGAGAACCGCCTGGTGCACTGCGACGCCGGCGAGCCCATCGAGTACGACTACGTCGTGCTCTCCCAGGGCGTCGGCGCCAACTTCTTCGGCACCCCCGGGGCGGCCGAGCACTCCTTCACCATCTACACCCGCGGCTCCTCGCTGACCACCCGCGATGTCATCTTCTCCCACCTCGAGGGGCTGGACACCGACAAGTCCAAGACCTTCGACGTCGTCATCGTCGGCGGCGGCCCGACCGGCGTCGAGACCGCCGGCACCCTCGCCGAGATGAAGTCGATCGGCATCCCGGCGATCTTCCCCGACGTCTCCATCGACCGAGTGCACGTCACCCTGGTCGAGATGGGCTCCCATCTGCTGGCGCCCTTCGACTCCAGCCTGCGCCACTACACCCGCCGCCAGCTGCAGAAGCGCGGCGTCGACGTGCGCACCGACACCGCCATCGCCGAGGTCCGGGACGACTCGGTGTTGCTCAAGGACGGTCACGAGCTGCCCGCCGATGTCGTCATCTGGGCGGCCGGAGTGGGCGCCCACAAGGCCGCGATGGACTGGGGCTTCGAGACCGGCCGGGGCGGCCGCATCGTCACCGACTCGAACCTCCGGGTGCACGGCCAGGACCGCATCTTCGCCGTCGGCGACGGCGCCATCATCGACGACAACCCGCTTCCCCCAGCTGGCCCAGCCGGCCATCCAGGGCGGCGAGCTCATCGCCCGCCAGGTCATCCACCTCGAGAACAACGAGCCGCTGGAGACCTTCCACTACGTCGACAAGGGCACGATGGCCACCATCGGCCGCAACGCCGCCGTCGTCCAGCTGGCCGAAGGCCCGAAGTTCACCGGCTTCGTGGCCTGGGCCATCTGGGTCATGATCCACATCTACTCCCTGCTGGGCGGGCGCAACCGCATCCAGGCGATGGTCAACCTGGGCTCGCGCTACATCACCTTCAACCGCGAGGCCGGCGCGATCGTCGGCGACGTCCTCATCGCCGACGCCGTTCCGACCAAGGGCGACCCGGATGCCTTCCGCAAGGAGATCGCCGAGGAGATGAAGAACTCCGACAAGGACGCCCCGAAGGCCTAAGATCCGGCCGGGAGCGCCGCACGAGACGCCGGAATCAGGGCCCGGTGACCACCTCCGGGCCCTCCGGCCGACCCCACTCGCTCCACGATCCGTCGTAGACCCGCACGTCCCGGCGGCCGGCCAGCACCGCGGCCAGGGCCACCGCGCAGGCGGTGACGCCGGATCCGCAGCTGGCCACCACTGCCGGCCTCTGGCAGACGCCGTCGACCAGGCCGGTGAGTTCCTCGACGGGCTTCAGCCGACCGGCGTCCTGCAGCTCGGTGTAGGTCAGGTTGACCGCCCCGGGCATGTGCCCGCTGCGCAGGCCCGGGCGCGGTTCCGGCTGCTCGCCGCGGAACCGCGCCCGGGAGCGCGCGTCGACCACCGACTCGGCGCCGGACTCCAGCGAGCGACGCACATAGTCCTCATCGACGATGAGTCCCTCGCGCGGATGGAGCACGACGTCACCAGGGCGCGGCGTCGGCGTCTCCTCGGTGGTGAGCCGGTGGCCGGCCCGCTGCCAGGCCGGATTGCCGCCGTCCAGGACCGAGACCTCGTCGAGGCCCATCGCGCGCAGCATCCACCACGGCCGGGCGGCGGCGAACAGGAAGTAGGTCTCGGTGACGACGACGTGCGAGTCGGTGCGCATCCCCAGCTGCCGAAGGGCCTCCTGGAAGACGCCGGGCGAGGGCATGGAGTGCGGCAGACCGGTTGTCTGGTCGCTCATCCCGGCGTCGAGGTCGAAGCGCAGAGCGCCGGGGATGTGGGGCGAGGCCGGGGAGGCGCCCATCGAGACGTCGAGGATGAGGATGCGGTCGGCCTCGGGGCCGGCCAGTGCGGCGGCGAGGTCGTCGACGGTGGCGACGGGGGTGGGCAGCAGTGCGGACATACCGCGATCATGCCACCGCCGGCCCGTCCTCATCCCGTGGCGAAGACGCCGTGACTACGGAGCCGGGGAGCATTAGCCTCGCTGCATGAACAACAGGACGATCATCATCGCAGGGTCCGTCATCGCCGTCGGTCTGATCATCGCGCTTCGTCGACGCCGCCGGCACGCTCACGATGTCGCCCGATCCACTGCCGGGCACGCCACCCCGGCCGGCGGCCAGGGCCGCCCGAAGACCGCCCCGGCCTATTTCACGGCCTGAGCAGGGCAGCCCTGCTCCAACCCGCCAGATGTGATCGGAGGATCCGGGTCGGCTGAGCCAATCGCCCCGGCTAGGCTTCGGCCATGCGCACGCCACCGCCGCCCGAAACCACCCCGCAGCAGGGTCTTGCGCCGCTCGGGCGCAACTGGTTGGAGCAGCATGAGGCCCTCGTCATCGGCATTCTGAGCGCAATAGCGGTCGTGGTGGCACTGGTCCCACGCTGGACCCAGCTCGGCGCGCAGAGTGTGTGGACCGATGAGCAGTTCACCCTCGGACAGACCACCGGAAGCCTGCACCACCTGCGGGTTGTTGGACATACCGAGATCCACACCCCCTTCTTCGCCACCCTGCTGTGGCTGTGGAATCACCTTGTCGCTGCCGGTACCGCCGGGGCAGTGCGAGCCCGCGCATTCTCGGCACTGGTGACCGCCCTCGCCATCGTCTGCGTACCCGCCATGCTGAGACGCACCCCGCTCACCGCCCTCACCCGATGGCTGCTCACCGCTGCGATCGCCACCAGCGGTCTGGGGTTCCTGTACGGGCAGGAGATCCGCTCCTACGGCCTGCTCTGGGCGCTATCGGTAGCACTCACCGTCAACCACGTCTGTCTGGAGCTGGGCGAGACGCCGAGCAGATCCACCAAGCGCCGCTGCAGGGCGCACCTGGTGCTCGGCCTGCTGGCCTCGGCCACCCATCTGTTCGGCCTGGTGCTGGCCGCCTGCAGCATCGTGACGCTGATGACCCGCCGCCGGATCCGCCCGGCGCGAGGACTCGTCTGGCTGGCGGTGGTCGCCCTCCCGGAAGCCGTGTGGATCATCCACGGTCTGGTTCTGGTACCGGGATTCGCCGCCGGAACCGGCTGGAACTCCCGCCCCGATCTGTTGGCGATCACTCAACTGCTGCAGGACGTCTTCGCCTGGGGTCGTCCCACGATCTCCGACGGCGGATTCCTGTCGCTCTCCCCCGCCGGGCTGATGCTCGCCCTGGCGGTTCTCACCATCGCCCTCAACCGCTACTGGAGTCGGCCCGCGGAGCTCCGGCAGGCACCTCCCTCACCGGCCCTCCGGGCCGCCGTCGGCCTGGCGCTGCTGGCCCTGCTGACCATCGCCTCCAGCTGGCTGGCGTCCCAGATCACACCGCTGTGGACGCCGCGCAACCTCATCATCGTCGACCCGGCTCTGCGAATGGCACTGGCGCTGTTCGTCGTGGCGGCGTCCAGGTCGGCCCGGACCCGCGCCCTGCTCAGCAGCGCCCTGGTGGTCATACTGACGGTCAGCCTGATCAGCGTCGCAGCGGCGAACCGGCATCCGTGGAAGACGGACTTCCGGGACGCCGTCGGCTGGCGATCACCACTCGCGAGTACCACCCCGGAGTGCGCATCGCCTGGCAACATCTCACCGTGGTGGGCGGAGGGGAACCACCGCTCATCCGAATGACCCGCGGCTCGTCTCAGAGCTCACCGCCGACCACTACGTCCTCCGCCGGAGCTTCCCGTCCGGGATCAAGCTTCATGGCCATAACACCTTGTGGCTGATGTATCTGGGGGTCACGGCAAGCAACCCCGAAAACAGACGGATCATGATCAACACCGCGAGTCAGAAGCAGTGCCGACCGATCGACATCACCGGAATAGTCGCGATGTACTGCACCACCGGCAAGTAGGTTCCGGCATCTCCAGCGGCGTTTCGCTCCCATCGACCGGGCAGCGGCGCAGTATGCTGACCCGGCGTCGGCGCAATGCAGGCCCCGACCCATGTGAGCCCACTTTCAAGGACAGCCGATGGATGTTTCACAGCCCGTGACTCGAAGATCCGTACTCGCGGGCTCGGCCGCGCTCCTCGGCTCCGCTCTGCTTCAAGGTCATTCCGCCACCCCGGCGGCCGCCGACAATGAATTCTTCAAGACATTCACCGGAACCATCACACCACTGCCGGCCGGATGGCTCGGCGAATCAGTCCATCCGATGGTGAGCGATGGATATCTCGGAGCATTGCGTCTCGGCTCGGACCAGATTCCGCGCACCAATCTTCACGGCTCCTGGGTGATTCATCCGACGGTCCTCGGAAATTACCTGAATCTTCTGCTCGACTCATATGAGACGACGAAGGGACGGCAGCCGAAGAATCTGGCACGGACGGTCTCCACCATGGAGGGTCTGATGGCCAGGGCCACCAGACGCCGCGGCGCGGCCTTCCTTCGCTATGAGTTCCCCTGGCACTCCTTCAACGGAGACCTCCCCTCCCCCTGGTACTCGAGCTTCGGCCAGAGCAAATTCCCGCGAGTCTCGTGGCGACTGTGGAAGATCACCGGGGAGAGGCGCTGGCTGCAGACCACCCGGGAACTCACCCAGGCCTTCTTCCAGGGACCCCTCACCGGCCAGCCCGGATTGGCCTGGGTCGCGAAGGTCGACCCGAACCACTGCCTGTGGCTCGACGAGTATCCGACCCCGTCAGGCCGCGCCTCCGCCGTGTTCAACGGCCACTACTACGCACTGAGCGCACTCCTGTCGTACCAGCAGTTGACCGGCGACAAGGACGCGAAACGGCTCGTCTCCGGTGCTGCAGAGACCCTCGCCGAGTACCGGAACCTGTGTCGGAATCCCGGCCGATTCTCCCACTACTTCGCGAGCACATCGGCCAATGTGGCCAGCTATCATTACATCAACACGTCCTGCTATCTCAATATGTACAACCACACCGGATGGGCACCGTTCGCCACCACGGTCGACCAGATGATCTCGGACTGGCGGTTCACCGAGGGACAATCGGCGAGCCTTTTCGTCAAGGGCGGATATTCCCACCAGATCCGCCGCGTGACGGGCTCGTCGGGAGCCAATGCGGGCGCCGCCTCGACATGGCGGCCGACCAAGGATCTGGTCGTCTCCAGCGGCGCGCGAAGCCAATGGGTCTCGATTCGGGGGGTCTGGTCGCGAATGGACTCCGGACCCATGAAGGGGCACTGGCTTCTGGAGACGCCCTACGGCTATCCAGAGGGATTCGCCACCGATCGATGCGACTACCGCTTCCCGCGCAAGCTCTATTTCGAGCCGGGACGGGCCAACAGCTTCGTCGCCAACTCGCGGGGCCATCTGTCGGGCCTTCGCGTCTCCACCTTCCACCGGCGCAGCCTCGTCCATTCGACGCTGCGCGCCAAGCTCAACGGCGGCCAGTACGCACGAGTCGACGACGGCGGCCTGGCAGGCCGCTGGGTGCCCCTCAACGCCGTCACCCACTTCTGATCGTTCCAGAGAGTCGAGAGCCCAGATGCCACGGCACCCCGTCACATCCATTCTGTCCGCATGCTCGTGCCTGGCCGTCGCCGGCGCCTGGCTGGTGAGCGGACCGGCGCTGCCGGCGCAGGCCGCGGGGGCGCCTCCCGCGGTGACCGCCGTCAGCGACCACGTCACCTCGACCGCCGGCGGAGCGGTGGTGACGCTGCGCGGCGACGGCTTCACCGATGACGCCGTCGTCACCGTCGACGACCTTCGTGCCACCGTGCGATCGGTCTCCGCCGACCGGATCGTCGTCGCCATGCCCCCGGCCCCGGCCGGGGTCGCCCGCATCCAGGTCACGACGGCGTCCGGCACCTCCGCGAGCAATGCCACCGCAGCGATCTCCTACATCGATCCGATCACCGCATCGCAGCCCCGGCCACACGCGAGGCCCCGGACGATGGTGCAGCCGCGGGCCGTCAGCCCCCTGTTCCCCGACCCCGATCTGGCGCTCTGCGTGAATGACCAGCTGGGCCTGGGGCCGTCCTCGACACCCACCGGCCAGCAGCTCAGCAGCCTCACCGGGCTGTTCTGCACCGGGCGCGACATCGCCCGGCTCGACGGCATCGGCCGACTGTCCTCGCTGCAGACCATGGATCTCGGCGACAACGCGATCACCGACGTCGCCCCGCTGAGCGGACTCACCCGGCTCACCGACCTGGGCCTCCAGGACAACGCGATCTCCGACCTGTCCCCGTTGTCCAAGCTGACCGGCCTGACCCGGCTGGACCTGTGGAACAACCCACTCCGCTCCCTGGATCCGCTGACCGGTATGAAGCGCCTGACCCGACTGACTGTCGATGGCACCAAGGTGTCCGATCTCGGGCCGCTGTCCGGACTGACCTCCCTGACAACGCTGGGAGCCAGTTACACCGCGGTGTCCGAGCTGTCCCCGCTGCGCACGGCCACCCGTCTGCAGGACCTTCAGCTGTGGCACACCGGCGTCTCGAACCTGGCGCCGCTCGCATCGCTGACATCCCTGCAAGACCTCGATGTCAGCGCCACCGGCGTCTCCAGTCTGTCTGCGCTGAGCCGCCTCACCCGTCTGGAGACGCTGTCGGCCGAGGATGACGCCGTCAGCGACGCCACCCCGCTGTCGCGCCTCACCCGCCTGTACAGCTTGAATCTCAACGGGAACAGGATCTCCAACGTCTCCCCGCTGTCACGCCTCACCTCCCTGCAGTGGCTCTTCCTGCAGCGCAACCGGATCTCCGACCTCTCACCGTTGCGATCCCTCACCCCCAACTCCATCGAGGCGCAGGGCCAGCGGGCGGCCGCGCCGGTGACCACCGGAAAGTACGTCACCATCCGAATGTCCGACCGCCACGGATCACGGCTCACCATCACCGGCCCGAACGCCGGCTACGCCGACGGACGGCTCACCTTCAGCCGCGCCGGCACCACCGTGCTGTCCTTCCACAGCTCCGACGGTCAGTTCTCCGGCACCGTCCTGGCCAGTTGCAGCTACAACGTCAAACCGGCTCCGGGAGACGGCACCGGCGACGGGATCGCCGACATCTACGGGATCACCACGGGCGGCGACCTCCGGTTCTTCCGCGGTTCGCGCACCGGGGGCCTGCAGGCCATGACCGATCCCTGGCCGGACGCCGGCACCGCGAACTCGCTGATCCAGACCCCAGATCTCACCGGGGACGGGCGCTCCGACGTGCTGACCCGCGAGCGCGACGGCCGACTGCTGCTGCGCCCCGCGCTGGGCAACGGCTATCTGGGAGCGTCGAGGCAGTTGGGCAGCGGCTGGAACTCGATGAGCCTCATCACCTCGGCCGGTCATCTCACGGGCAGCTCTGCGACCATGCTGCTCGCCCGGAGGAACTCCAACGGCGACCTGGTGAGCTACACCCTCTCCTCGGGGCGGATCACCGGAAGCAAGGTCATCGGGCACCGCTGGGGCTCGATGCGGGCGATCGCCGGCATCCCGGACTGGAACGGCGACCGGCGCGACGACATCCTGGCGGTTCGCCAGGACGGCACCTTGTGGCTCTACACGAGTTCGGCAGCCGGAACCCCCAATCGGGGAGTCCAGGTCGGTCGCGGCTGGACGTCGTTCACGACCCTGCTCTCCCCCGGCGACCTGTCCGGCGATCACCGCGCCGATCTCGTCGGTGTGCGGTCAGACGGCACCATCCTCGCGTACGCCACTGGTCGCAACGGGTTCTCCGCCGGTCGGCAGATCGGGCGCGGATTCCAGGGATATCGGCTCATCGGCTGAAGAGACACGCACGTCAGATTCAGGGCGAGTAGGGCCCGCCCAGCACGCTGAGGCTCCACCAGGTCGACAGCACGGTCAGCACCAGCACGACGAGGATCGCCGGCCGGCGCGGCAGCCTCGCCAGGAGCCGGGCCACCGGCAGGAAGGCGGGGAAGGCCGGCAGCATGAACCTCGCCTTGGACTGGAAGTACCCCGCCGAGAAGATCGTCAGCAGCAGCACCAGGGCGACATATCCCCACAGCAGCGGGCTCTCCCGGGTGGCGATCATCGCCACCAGCAGCAGGGCGTAGAGCAGCACCGAGGCCGCGACCAGCCCGAAGTAGGTCCAGTTGTAGGGCGCCGTCGGCCAGTGCTGGACGGCGTCATGGAGGACGCCGTTCGACCAGCCCAGGCTCGACCCCCAGGCCCGCTGGACCAGGAAGTACCCGTTCCAGTGCCCGGTGCGGTGCGCGACCACAGCGGCGTAGCCCAGGAACCCCCACGGGGTGAGGGCGGCTCCCACGAACCGACGACGCCGTTCGGCGGCGTCCACCCCCTGCCGGAGGACCGGCCATGCGCCCACCCATGCCAGGCCCAGCAGCACCCCGGCCGGGACCACCGCGGGCCGGAACAGGCCCGCCGCGCAGATCGCCAGGCCGGCCCTCACCCAGTTGTGCCGTAGTGCCATCAGCAGGCCGATTCCGACGGCGCAGACGAACCACCCCTCGGAGTAGCCCAGCACCTCCACCACGGATCTCGGGGCGACTCCCCACAGCAGCACCAGCAGGACGCCGGTCCGCGCTCCTGCGACCTCGCGGCCCACCAGCACGATCACCGCCGCCGCGCACCCGAAGCCGATCCAGGCGGCAATCAGGGGTTGCCCAGGCGGCGTCCGCCCCGCAGCGCTCCATCATTCGTCCGATTCCGGGCAGACCGGGGAAGAAGGCCAGGTCGCTGACCCACGGATCGGTGTGGCCCGGGCAGCGGATCGGGCCAGTGATATCCGCCGCCGGCGATCCGCGCATACCACTGGGCGTCCCAGCCCATCAGATCGTCGGGCAGGCGTCCGCCCGACGCCAGCCGGCTCGCGACGACCGCCACCCGCTGGAGGAGCCACAGTCCGACGCCGATCCCCACAGGCCCTCAGAGCCGGGGCCCGCGCGGAGCCGACCCGCGCGGGAACCGCCGTCACGCCCGCCCCGCCAGCTCGGCGGTGAGGCCCAGCAGCACCTGCGCCTGGGCCTCGAAGGTGAGCCCGCCATCCACCGCCTCGCGCCCCGCCCGCCCCATCCGGGTACAGCCGGCCGGATCCTCCAGCATCTCTGCCAGCACCCGCACGGCGGCGTCCACCGACTCGGTGTCGGCGAACCGACCCGCACGGTATCCCTCGAACATCTCGCGCCAGGCCGGAAAATCCGAGGCGCAGAAGGGCACACCGGCGGCCATGTACTCGAACAGCTTGGTCGGCAGGGAGCGCAGATAGTTCGGCAGCGGCGCCAGGAAGACCAGCCCGACCTGGGCGCTCGCCAGCACCCCCGGCACCTCGGTCGGCGGCACCAGCCCCAGATGGTCCACCAGCCCCGTCGGCGACGGCCGCCGACACGACCGGACCACATCCCTTCAGCGGACGCCCGGCCAGCACCAGATGGGCCTGCGGCACCCGCTCGCGCAGCGCCCGCACGACGTCGATCATGAACGAGAGCTTGCGCTCCTGGCTGAGGTCCCCGGCGTACACCAGCCGCCCGGGCACCGGCGTCGGACCGACCGTGAAGTTGGCCAGCCAGGGATAGTTGTGCACCACCACGGTGCGCGGATTGGAGAAGCCGCCGGCCACCGTCTCGGTGGCGGCGACGATCCCGTCGGCGCACCGGTCGGCCAGACCCACCAGCAGCCGCGCCGCGAGTCTCACCACCGGGCGGGTGACACGGTTCAGATAGGGCTTGGTGTCGACCTGCCCGACCAGATCCTCGTGGGCGTCGTAGATCACTGTGCAGCGATGAAGACGCCTCCACAGCAGAGCCATCGGGATGAGTTCCGGATCGTGGATCTGCAGCAGCCGGGGACGAAGCCGGGAAAGCGCTCGCCAGGCCTCCGGCTGGCCGAGCACCATCCGGCGCAGCCTCCCGCCGGTGCGGTGCAGGGCGACCACCGGGACGCCGCCGTCGTCGCCGTCGTGCTCGGCGGTGATCACCAGGTGAAGTCGTAGCCGGCCTCGGCCACGGCGCGCGCCTCCTTGTTGAAGACGCGGTTGTCGTGACCGTCGTGGACTGTCGACAGATGGACGACCCGGGGGGCGGCCTCGTTCACTCCCGCAGCTCAGTCCCGATCGGGGGTTCTGGCGCCCGCCAGCACCTCTGCGACCCGACTGGCGGCGTGCCCGTCGCCGTAGGGATGGCCGGGATCCCCGGCGGGAGCCGGCCGGACGGCGGTGGCGTCCAGATGCTCGGCATTCGGGTCGAGGGTGTTCCAGCCGTTGTCGACGGTCTCGGTCCACTCGGTCTCGGTGCGCACCGTGGTGCACACCGTGCGCAGCAGGAAGGCCTCCTTCTGCAGGCCGCCGGAGTCGGTGATGACGCCGGCCGCGTGGATCACGGTGTTGACCATGTCGGGATAGGCCAGCGGATCGATGGTCACCAGATTGCCCCGTGCGATCTGAATCCCGTCGGCCTCGGCGCGCACTCGCAGCCGGGGGTGGACCGGCAGCACCACTGTGCGGTCCAGGGCTCCCAGAGCATCGAGAATGTGCTCCAGCCGTCCCCGGTCGTCGGTGTTGTCGGCGCGGTGGATGGTCGCCAGCACGTACTCCTCGCCCTCGGAGACGCCCGGGCACCGGACGCGGGTTGGCCAGCACCGAGTCGCGCACCTGCAGGCAGACGTCGGTCATCACGTCCCCCACCAGCACCGACCGGCCGGCCAGTCCCTCGTCGGCGAGGTGACCCATCGCGACCCGGGTGGGGGCCAGGCACAGGTCGGCGGCGTGATCGGTGAGCACCCGGTTGTGCTCCTCGGGCATCCGCCGGTTGAAGGACCGCAGGCCGGCCTCAAGGTGCGCCACCGGCAGGTGCATCTTCACCGCCGACAGGGTTCCGGCGATGGTCGAGTTCGTGTCGCCGTAGACCAGCACCCAGTCGGGATTCAGCTCCGCCAGCACCGGGTCGAGCTGCTCGAGCATCCGCCCGGTCATCACGCCGTGGGTGCCGCCGCCGACGCCCAGGTGCAGGTCCGGGGAGGGGATGCCCAGCTCGATGAAGAAGGAGTCGGACATGTTGACGTCGTAGTGCTGCCCGGTGTGGATGATCTTGTGGTCGATGCCGGACGCCGCGAAGGCCTTGGCCACCGGGGCCAGCTTCACGAACTGCGGCCTGGCGCCGACGATGCTCACGACTCGCACTTGGCGGTTCCTCTCCATTCCGGTCGGTTCCGCCCGTCCCCGCGGGCAGAGCCGCCGCTCAGCCTATCCGCCGCGGGCCCCGTCCTTCCAGCCGTCCCCGCGGTCCCACTGGCCGCCCAGCAGACCAGCGCCGCCGCCAGCGCCCAGCTCAGCTGGGTGACCGACTGCACCAGATAGGTGCTGTTGGCGAAGGACAGGATCGGCAGGGCGACCAGATAGCCGAGCACCCACCACCGCGTCGCCCCGCGCCGACGATCGCGCACCACGATGACCGCAGACGCCACCATCACGGCCGCCAGCGCAGCGCTGACGATCAGCCCGTACTGGGAGGCGATCTCCAGCACCCCGCAGTGCGGGTCGACCTTGCCGTGCAGGGTCCAGGGCAGTCCGCCGGCCCGCACCGAGGCCTCGAAACCGCCGGGACCGGTGCCGAGCCACGGATGCAGCCTCACCAGGTGCAGTCCGACCGCCACCAGGGCCGAGCGCACCGACAGTGAGGAGGGTCCCTCGTTGGAGTGGTGCACGATGACGCCGATCACCCGGTGCCAGGACAGTGCCAGCTCCGGACCGCGCAGCGCGAGAAGAACCACCAGGCCGACCACGGCCCCGGCCAGCAGCGCCCACCTCCATCGGCGCGAGGCGAGCACCCGCACCGCCGCCGCGCAGACCAGGGCCAGCATCGCGGCGCGCCCGGAGGTGAGCGTCAGCAGCACCGCCGAGAGCACCGCGAGGACGATCATCGCCCAGCGCCAGACGCCCTTCTCGTGGCGCGACCGCAGGGCCAGCAGGGGCACCGCGATGGCGGTGAGCACCGCGTACAGGTTCGGATTGGTGAGCCATGTTGCCGGCTGCCGGTACAGCCCGGGATGGTTCTTCCAGACGCCATTGAGGTAGCCGGGAAGATGCCGCGCGGTGGCGACCTCCCAGGCCGCGACCGGGAGGCTGATGGCCACCGCGACCGCCCAGCCGCGGGCCAGCCGGCGCACCGGATCGTGGTCGCGCAGCCGGGCGATCGACCAGACGCCGGCCAGACCCAGGGCGACCGCGGCCAGCTCGCTCCACTGGCGTCCGGGGCCGACGGTCAGCGCCGTCGCGGCGCCGGTGCCCAGCCACAGCGCGGCCAGCCCGAGGATCGTCAGACTCGCGCGGCTGCGGCGTCCCGCCAGCACCGCGAGGACCACCAGGCAGACCACGACCAGCCGATAGGCGAACAGCGGGCCGACGCCGGCCCACGGCCCGAGCAGGGCCGCGGCCGGCAGCGCGCCGATGCACCAGGCGATCAGACGCCGCGTCATCGGGCCGACTCGTCGCAGATTTCGGAGCCCCGGCGGGACTCAGGCCTCCCCGTCACCGACGACGATGACCTCGACGCCCTGCCACTTCGCCGGATCGACGACATGACGGCCGTCCACCAGCACCTTGAGGCCGGGCAGGTCGGCCGGGGCGAGGTCCTTGTACTCGGGGTGATCGGCCTGCAGCAGGGCGCCGTCGACCGGCTCGCCCAGGTGGTACGGGGTGAAGCCGAACTTGGCGAGCTCGGCGTCGGTGAACATCGGGTCGTGGACGCTCACCTGCGCGCCGGCGTCGGCCAGGTCCTTGACCGTCGGGAAGACGCCGGAGAACGCCGTCTCCTTGACCTTGCCGCGGTAGGAGGCGCCGAGCACGACGACCTTCTTGCCCTTGAGGTCTCCCAGCACAGAGGCGGCCTGGTCGACGCAGTACTGCGGCATCGTCATATTGGCCTGGCGGGCGGTGCGCACGATGCTGGCGTCCGGATCGGTCCACAGGTAGAGCCGCGGGTAGACCGGGATGCAGTGCCCGCCGACGGCGATGCCGGGACGGTGGATGTGCGAGTAGGGCTGGGAGTTGCAGGCGTCGATCACCTTGTAGACGTCGATGCCGTTCTTGTCGGCGAACTTGCCGAACTGGTTGGCCAGCCCGATGTTGACGTCGCGGTAGGTGGTCTCGGCGAGCTTGGCCATCTCGGCGGCCTCGGCGGTGCCCATCGTCCAGACGCCGTTGGGGCGCGGCAGGTCGGGGCGCTCGTCGAAGTCCAGCAGCTGCTCGTAGAGGGCGATGCCCTTGGCGGTGCCCTCGGGGCTCAGCCCGCCGACCAGCTTCGGGTAGCGGCGCAGATCGGCGAAGACCCGGCCGGTGAGGACCCGCTCCGGGGAGAACACCAGGGTGAAGTCCTTGCCCTCCTTCAGACCGGAGATCTTCTCGATCATCGGCTTCCAGCGGTTGCGGGTGGTGCCCACCGGCAGGGTCGTCTCGTAGGAGATGATGGTGTCCGGGGTGAGGTGCTCGGCCAGCGACTTCGTGGCCTCGTCCATCCAGCCGAAGTCGGGCTCCCAGGTCTCGTCGTTGACGAACAGCGGGACGACGAGCACGATCGCGTCGGCACCGGGGATCGCCTCCGCGTAATCGGTGGTGGCGTGCAGCCTGCCGGCCGGGACCAGCTTCTTCAGCTTCTCGTCGAGGAAGGCCTCGCCGGGGAACGGCTCATTGCCCTTGTTGACCTCGTCGACGACCCTCTGCTGGACGTCGACGCCGATGACGTCGTGCCCCTTCTCAGCGAACTGGACAGCCAGCGGCAGGCCGATCTTGCCCATCGCAACGACGGCGATCTTCATTCAGGACTCCTCGCACAGGTTGAGTAACGAGGGCAGTCTAGTCGAGCCAGGGGACGACCCCTGGAACCCCGTGGCGACAGCTCCGCGGGCAGTTCCGTCGGCGTCGCAGGCCACGTCCTGGAACCCCGTAGCGGCAGCTCCGGGCATGATTCCAAATGTCACAGTTGGGTAAGAATCCCGGCTCCCGGCGCCGAAATCGCACGAGAGCGCCACGGCCTCCGCTAGCCTCCCCGCATGGCGGCATTCATTCCTGAGGACACCGGTCCCCTCGTGCACGACATCGGCGAGACGATTCTCGAGCTCTCCCATGTGGAGAAGCACTTCGGAGAACTCCACGTTCTCCAGGACATCAACCTGACCGTCGCCCGAGGCGAGGTGGTGGTCGTCCTGGGGCCCTCGGGCTCCGGAAAATCCACCCTCTGCCGCACCATCAACCGCCTGGAGACCATCGACTCCGGGACCATCACCATCGACGGCACCGAGCTCCCCAGCGAGGGCAAGGCACTGGCCAGGCTGCGCGCAGAGGTGGGCATGGTCTTCCAGTCCTTCAACCTGTTCGCCCACAAGACGATCCTGGAGAACGTCATGCTCGGCCCGGTCAAGGTGCGCAAGCGCCCCAGGGCCGAGGCCGAGAAGTCCGCCCGGGAGCTGCTGGAGCGGGTCGGCGTCGCCAATCAGGCCAGCAAGTACCCCGCCCAGCTGTCCGGCGGCCAGCAGCAGCGGGTCGCGATCGCCCGTTCGCTGGCGATGGACCCCCAGATCATGCTCTTCGACGAGCCGACCTCGGCCCTGGACCCCGAGATGGTCCAGGAGGTGCTCGACGTGATGGTCTCGCTGGCCCGCGGCGGAATGACGATGATCGTCGTCACCCACGAGATGGGATTCGCCCGCAAGGCCGCCAACCGCGTCGTCTTCATGTCCGACGGGATGATCGTCGAGAAGTCCGACCCCGAGACCTTCTTCACCAACCCCACCAGCGATCGCGCGAAGGACTTCCTCGGCAAGATCCTGCACTGACTCCCCCGGCCCCCCGCCCGACCCGACCAGCCACATCGAAGCGACTAGCCAGACCGACAATAGGAAGAAGGACCACGATGCCTATCCCCTCCATTCGCAAGGCCGCCGCCGCATTCTGCGCCGCCGCCCTGGGAGTCTCCGCCCTCTCCGGCTGCGTGGCCGGCTCCGACTCCGGATCCTCGTCGGGGGACTCCTCGTCCGGCGGCACGGTCAATGTCGGCATCAAGTTCGACCAGCCCGGCCTGGGGCTCAAGGACGGCTCCAGCTACAAGGGGTTCGACGTCGACGTCGCCCAGTACGTCTCCAAGCAGCTCGGCTACGACAAGGTGAACTTCATCGAGACCCCCTCGGCCCAGCGCGAGACGCTGCTGCAGTCCGGCCAGGTGACGATGATCTTCGCCACCTACTCGATCACCGATGAGCGCAAGCAGAAGGTCTCCTTCGCCGGGCCGTACTTCATCGCCGGCCAGGATCTGCTGGTCCAGAGCAGCAACACCACGATCACCGGACCGGACTCCCTCAACGGCAAGAAGCTGTGCTCGGTGACCGGCTCGACCTCGGCCAAGAAGATCAAGGACAAGTACGCCTCGAAGGTCGACCTGCAGGAGTACGACACCTATTCCAAGTGCGTCGCCGCCCTGTCCGCCGGAACCATCGACGCCGTCACCACCGACGACATCATCCTGGCCGGGTTCGCCAGCCAGCCCCAGTACAAGGGCAAGCTGAAGGTGGTCGGCAAGCCGTTCACCACCGAGAAGTACGGCGTCGGCATCAAGAAGGGCGACACCGAGCTGGCCACCAAGATCAACAAGGCGATCCAGAAGATGATCGACGACGGCGCCTGGGAGAAGGCCCTCAAGGACAACGTCCCCGAGTTCAGCTACAACAAGGAGGTCAACCCGCCCAAGCCCACCGAGGGCGAGTGATCTCCCATCTCGATCAGACCCGCATCGGCCCCGCCCGGGCCCTTCCCGGCCCGGGCGGGCGCACACCACACAGAACATATGGAGGTGATCCATGTCTGAACTTGCCCAGCTGATGCGCCAGTACGACGTGCTGGGCGGCTTCTGGATGACGATCAAGCTGACGGTCGTCTCGGCACTGGGGTCGCTCATCCTCGGCGTCATCGTCGTCATCATGCGGATCAGTCCGGTCAAGGCCTTCCAGCTCTTCGGCAAGGGATACGTCAACGTCATCCGCAACACCCCGCTGACGGTGATCGTCACCTTCTGCGCCCTGGCCTTCTACAACGTGCTGGCCTGGCGGCTGGCCGGGCCCGACGCCCGATCCTCGGTGCAGCTGTTCTGGTGGGGGGTGGTGGCGCTGTCGGTCTACCACTCGACCTTCGTCGCCGAGGGGATCCGCTCAGGCATCAACACCGTCCCGCCGGGACAGGCCGAGGCGGCTCGCTCGATCGGGCTCACCTTCGGCCAGACCCTCTCCCAGGTGATCCTGCCGCAGGCCGTCCGCGGGTCCGTGACGCCGTTGGGCAACACCCTCATCGCCCTCACCAAGAACACCACCGTGGTCTCGGCGATCGGCGTCGCCGAGGCCTCCTATGTGATGAAGAACATGATCGAGTTCTCACCGAACTTCATCTACGCGATCTTCATCCTGATGGCCCTGGGCTTCGTGATCCTCACCCTGCCGGTCGGGATGCTGGTGTCCTGGGCCTCGACGAAACTGGCGGTGCAGCGATGAGCAGCAACAGCGTTCTGTTCGACATTCCCGGTCCCAAGGCCCTGCGCCGCCACCGGATCATCGGCGTGGTCGGCGTCATCGTCCTGGTGGTGCTGGCCGCCCTGCTGATCCACGGCCTGCGCTCCCAGCTGGGCGCCGATGCCTGGGCGACGGTGTTCACCGGCCAGGCATGGGCCGACTACTTCATCCCCGGCATCCTCAACACCATCCAGGCCGCCGCCGCGGCGCTGGTGCTGGCCTCCCTGCTGGGCTTCGTGCTGGCGATGGGCCGGATGAGCTTCATCCGGCCGCTGCGCTGGGTCTGCTCGGTGCTGGTCGAGTTCTTCCGGGCCGTGCCGGTGCTGATGGCGATGCTCTTCTTCTACTACCTGATGGTCTTCGCCGCCCCCTTCTCCACCCTCGTCCCGCCCGCCATGAAGGGTCTGGTCGGGGTGGTCGCCGGGCTCACCTTCTACAACGGGGCGGTGATGGCCGAGCTGCTGCGCTCCGGCGTCAACTCGCTGCCCCGCGGCCAGACCGAGGCGGGCCTGTCGATCGGGCTGTCGCTGAGCCAGACCCGCCGGAGCATCCTGCTGCCGCAGGCCATCACCGCGATGATGCCGGCCCTGGTGAGCCAGCTCGTCATCATCGTCAAGGACACCGCGCTCGGCTACATCATCACCTACCCGGAGCTGCTGCGCTCGGCCACCAACCTGTCCAGCGGGGGCACCAACATCATCCCGGTGTTCCTGGTGGCGGCGGCCCTGTTCATCGTCATCAACTACTCCCTCACCCGGTTCGCCGAGTACCTCCAGATCCGGATGGGACGCAGCCGGGGAACTCACGCGGTGACCCTGGATCAGGCCCATCAGGAGTCCTTCCTGCCCGACGAGGGGGCTCTGGAGGAGGCCGCCGACCAGGCCGGCATCCGCGAGCAGAGGCGACCGCCGGACGACGCGGTGTGAGTGACGCGGGTACGCTCCTGCGTGTTTTCGGATGGCCAGCAGGAGGCGACGATGATGTACCCGGCGGAGCGTCACAGGTGGCTCATCGACACCGCCGCCGATGAGGGGCGGGTCTCGGTCTCGCGCGCCTCCGAGGAGCTCGGCGTGGTGCCCGAGACCATCCGCCGCGATCTGGAGTTCCTGGCCGGTCAGGGCCTGCTGCGGCGGGTCCACGGCGGGGCCATCCCGGCCAGCTTCGACGCCCTGGGCGATCAGCCGCTGGACACCCGCGACTCCTCGGCGGTCAGCCAGAAGGAGGCGATCGCCAGGGCGGCGCTGAGCCACCTGCCCTCCGACCGCGGTTCGATCGCGCTGGACGCCGGCTCCACCACCGGGCGGCTGGCCTCGCTGATCCCGGCCGGTTCCCGGTTCCAGGTCTTCACCCACTCCATCCCGATCGCCTCCCTGGTGTCCCAGCGCACCGCATGCGATGTCCACCTGATCGGCGGGCGGGTCCGCGGGATCACCCAGGCCACCGTCGGCAACACCGGCGAGTTCGCCGGGCTGCGCGTCGACGTCGCCTTCATGGGCACCAACGGGCTGTCCACCGGCCACGGTCTGTCCACCCCCGACGTCGACGAGGCCGCCACCAAGTCCGCCATGGTCGGCTGTGCGCGCACCGTCGTGGTGCTCGTCGACTCCCGCAAGATCGGGGCCGAGTCCACCGCGCGGTTCGCCGAGCTGCACGACGTGGACCTCGTCATCACCGACTCCGGGATCAGCCAGCACCAGCGCCGCAGCCTGGAGCAGAGCGGGGTCGAGATCGTCATCGCCTAGTAGAACAGGCGGGGGGCGACCCCCCTGCACCCCTCGTAGCGACAACTCCCCACGTGGTTACGCCCCGCCCCGCAGGCCACATCGCTGCACAGGCGGGGGGACGCCCCCCCCTGCACCCCCCGTAGCGGCAGCTCCCAACATAGTTGCGCCCCGCCCCACTGCCCCGAACGTGAACATTTCACTCGCCTAAGGCCCCGGACTCGATCCGGCGGCCGACGAAAGGGGCTTAGGCGAGTGAAAAGTGCAGGCTCGGGCTCGCACCCCTACCACGTCCTCCGACAAACTTCCCCGAACCTATTGCTTTCGAGCCCAGACTCGCGTATATTCCAACATGTTCCAACACGAACCATCACAAACCGACATAGCAGTCCGGGATCAGATGGAACTCTCAGAGACGAGGACGTCATGATCGTCACAGTCACCCCGAACCCCAGTCTCGACCGCACCGCGGGGCTGCCCGGCCCCATCGTCCGAGGTCAGGTCCACCGGTTCATCGGCTCCACCACGGTGGCGGCCGGCAAGGGGGTCAACATCTCGGGGGTGCTGCACGCCGCCGGCGCCCAGACCCTGGCCATCGTCCCGGCCGGGCAACGGGACCCCCTGCTGACCGGCCTGACCGCCACCGGCCTGCCCCACCTCGGGGTGCCGATCGGCCAGCCGGTCCGCACCAACCTCACCGTCACCGAGCCCGACGGCACCACCACCAAGTTCAACGAGCCCGGGGCCCCGCTCGGCGCCGATGAGGTGACGGCCTTCGAGGAGGCGGTCGTCGACGCCTCCCGCGGCGCCGACTGGGTGGTGATGGCCGGCTCCCTGCCCCCCGGCGTCCCCACCGACTGGTACGCCCGGATGGTGCCGAGAATCCGGGCCTGTGGCGCCCGGATCGCCGTCGACACCTCCGACTCGCCTCTGCTCGCACTCACCTCCAACCTCCCCGAATCCGCCCCCGACCTGGTCAAGCCCAACTCGGTGGAGCTGGCCCAGATCTGCGGCGGAGACGGAGACGCGATGGAGGCCAGGGCCGCCGAGGGCGACTTCCAGGACGCGATCCGGGCCGCCCGCGACCTCATCGGCCGTGGCATCGCCGAGGTGATGGTCACCCTCGGCGGGGCCGGCGCCCTGCTGGTCCACGCCCATTCCGCCTGGCACGCGATCGCCCGGCCGATCGAGGTGAAGTCGACGGTCGGCGCCGGGGACTCCTCGCTGGCCGGTCTGCTGCTGGCCCGCAGTCGGGGGGCCGACGACGCCGAGGCCCTGCGCTCCGGCGTCTCCTACGGCACCGCGGCGGCATCACTGCCGGGCACCAGCTGCCCCACCACCGAGCAGGCCGCGACCATCTCGGTCAGCGTCAAGAAGGTGTGACCAGAGAACACAGTGTGACCCGGGAATCCGGGCCGCATTTCCATCCCAAGCATGTCGGCTGTTCCCGTGACGGCCGACGCGTGACATGATCCTCACCAGAGACAGTCACATCGCAGTGCCCACGACTTTCAGAGAGGAAGTCGCATGTCTGACTCACTCATAGATCCGGAACTCGTCGTTCTCGACGCCGATCTCGGCGCCACGAAGGAGGAGGTCATCCCCGCCCTGGCCGCCGTGGTCGGACGGTCCGGCAGGGCCGACGGGGACGGCCTCGCCGCCGATGCCCTCAAGCGGGAGTCCCTGGCTCCCACCGGCATGCCCGGCGGGTTCGCCATCCCGCACTGCCGCTCGGCGGCGGTCAACCAGCCCTCCCTGGGCTTCGCCCGGCTGTCCCGGCCGGTCGAATGGGGCGGCCCCGACGGCCCCTCCGACCTGGTCTTCATGATCTGCGGCTCCGAGGGGGCCGGCCAGGACCACATGAAGCTGCTCACCAAGCTGGCCCGCGCCCTGGTCAAGAAGGAGTACGTCGAGCAGCTGCGGCAGGCCCCCGACGCCGACGCCGTCGTCGCCCTGGTGCGCGGAGTGGTCGAGCCGGCCGACGACGCCGCCGCGGCGACTCCGGCAACCCCCGCGGCCCAGACCCGCCACCCCGGCCGCAGAGGCGAGCGCGCCCGAGGGGGCCGCCGAGCCGGTCCACATCGTCGCGGTCACCGCCTGCCCCACCGGCATCGCGCACACCTACATGGCCGCCGACTACCTCACCGCGGCCGGCAAGGAGATGGGCGTCGACGTCAAGGTCGAGCCCCAGGGCTCCACCGGTTACGAGCCGCTGGCCGACGCCGACATCGCCAGGGCCGACGCGGTGATCTTCGCCACCGACGTCGGCGTCCGCGGCAAGGAGCGGTTCGCCGGCAAGCCGGTCATCGAGTCCGGCGTCAAGCGCGGCGTCAACGAGCCCAAGCAGATGGTCGCCGAGGCCGTCGCGGCCGCCACCGACCCGAACGCCCACCGCGTCCCGGCCGGGACCTCCGACTCCGACGACAGCGCCGGCGAGGACAAGTCCCAGATCGGCTGGGGCAAGCGGATCCAGCAGTCGCTGATGACCGGCGTCTCCTACATGATCCCGTTCGTCGCCGCGGGCGGCCTGCTCATCGCGCTGAGCTTCCTGGTCGCCGGCTTCCAGGTCGCCTTCATCTCGAACTGGGTGATGCAGAACTTCTCCATCCTCCATCTGCCCGCCTTCGTGGACCTGCAGAACGCCGCCAGGGCCGGCAATGCCGGGTTCACCCTGCAGCAGATATCCGACCTGCATCAGTCGGGCATCCTGATCTACCTCGGCTCGGCGCTCAGCGTCGTCGGCGGGCTGGCCTTCAGCTTCCTGGTGCCCGCCCTGGCCGGCTACATCGCCTTCGGGCTGGCCGACCGCCCCGGCATCGCCCCCGGCTTCGTCGCCGGCGCCGTCGCGGTGTTCATGAACGCCGGCTTCCTCGGCGGTCTGGTCGGCGGCCTGCTGGCCGGTCTCCTCGCGATGTGGATCGGCTCCTGGAAGGTGCCGAAGTGGCTGCGCGGTCTCATGCCGGTGGTCATCATCCCGCTGCTGACATCGCTGGTCGTCGGTCTGCTGATGTTCTTCGTGCTGGGCCGTCCGATCGCCTGGCTGATGGCCGAGATGTCCAAGGGTCTGGCCGGCATGCCGGCCTCCCTCACCGTCGTGCTCGGCATCATCCTGGGCCTGATGATGTGCGCCGACCTCGGCGGCCCGATCAACAAGACCGCCTACCTGTTCGCCACCGCCGGGCTCAGCGTCACCGACCCGTCATCGATGAAGATCATGGCCGCGGTGATGGCCGCCGGCATGGTGCCCCCGCTGGCGATGGCCCTGTCCACCACCCTGCGCCCCAAGCTGTACACCCCCGTGGAGAAGGAGAACGGCACCGCGGCCTGGCTGCTCGGCGCCTCCTTCATCTCGGAGGGCGCGATCCCCTTCGCGGCCGCGGATCCGGGCCGCGTGATCCCCTCCATGATGGTCGGAGGTGCGATCACCGGCGGTCTGTCCATGGGCCTGGGGGCGGCTTCCAAGGCTCCTCACGGCGGCATCTGGGTGTTCTTCGCGATCGACCGGTTCTGGGCCTTCCTGCTGGCGATCATCGCCGGCGCGATCGTCTCCGGGCTCATCGTCACAGTGCTGAAGAGCCGCGGGGCCAGGAAGAAGGAGAAGGGCAAGGACGCCGCGGAGGAGGTGACGCCGGCCGCCGCGTGATCCGCGGCCCCAAGACGCCGAGCCAGCACTCCCATCCGTCACGACCAGCCCCGAGCCCTGTCCCCGCTCGCCCGAATTGGATATCGTCGGGACAGTCCCATCAGTTGCAAGTCACACCATTCAGAAGAGGTACATCATGGCCAAGAAGGTCGTCGCAGTCGGTTCCTCGGTCGGGCTCCACGCCCGTCCCGCCGCCACCATCTCCCAGGAGGCCGCCAAGCTCGGCTCCACCGTCACCCTCGCCACCGAGGGCGGCGATCCCATCGACGCCCGCTCCGTCCTGCTCATCATGACCCTGGGCGCCGGCTCCGGCGACTACGTCACGGTCGAGGGCGACAATGAGGCCGACGTCCAGACCATCGCCGATCTGGTGGCCAAGGACCTCGACGCCTGACACCTGACCTCTGACACGTCAGAGAAGGTTCCTTCAGGGCCGCTCTCCCCCCGGGTGAGGGCGGCCCTGCTGCGTCCGGCCGCGGCCCTGCCCGCTCATCACCACCGCCATCGAGATCGCCACCACCCACCACATCAGCGAGGTGGGGAAGTTCTTCACCAGATAGGTGTCCAGGATCAGTCCCGGGAAGGTGGCCAGCACGGCCAGACAGGTCGCCCCGTGGAAGCCCCCGATGCCGCGCAGGCAGTACACCACCACGGCCACGAAACTGGCCAGCGCCAGGATCAGGCCGAGCAGGCCGAGCTCAGCGGCGATCTGCACCAGGGTGTTGTGGGCGTGCGGCAGGCTCACCCCGTAGCCGGTCACCCGCAGTGCGTGCGAGGCACCGGGCACCTGCCCGCTCTCGGTGGCGAACCAGGGCCACATCACCCCGTACCCCTTGCCGAGGATCGCGGTGCCGAAGCTGTCGGTGATGTTCTCCCAGGCCACCCGCCAGGTCTGCGAGCGGCCGTGATCCACCAGTCCGACGCCGCGCAGCTGACCGATCCACAGCACCGCAGCAGCGGCGACCAGGAACCCGATGATCCCCTTCAGCAGGTGCCGGTGGCGCGTCCCGATGCGGGCCGGCCGGCCCCAGATGAGCAGCGCCACGCAGAACAGCCCGAGATCGATGAATCCGGCCCGGGAACCGCTGGCGATCAGGGCGAGGACGAAGCTCGCCACGATCAGCCAGGACAACACCTGGTGATGACGCCTGCGGATGCCGTCCGCGGCGACGCCAATCCCCAGGATCAGCGCGGTGTGATAGATCGCGGCGCCGCCGAACCGGGTGGCCAGCCGCCATCCGACCGGCGGCTCGGTGAAGTACTCGCGCAACAGATCGGCCGGAGTGACGACGGCCAGCACCAGGCAGATCCGCCACAGCGCGTCGGCCAGCCTGCCGCGACCGATGAGCAGCACCAGCATGGCCGCGCTCAGCAGCGCCAGTCCGGCCTCCAGCAACGGCACGACGAGAGCGGAGGTGGGAACCTCGACGCGGGTCATGTGAGACGCCGTCCGGCCGGCCAGCACGAAATGGTCATGCCAGGCGATGGTGCAGCCCGCCCACACCAGCATCGCCAGGAAGGGTCCGGCCACTGCGAGCGCCGCCCGTCGCCCGGGCCGGTCGGGGCGCCGGTCCCCCGATGACGTCCGTCTCGCCAGCAGCCATCTCAACAGCCACAGCAGCAGGCAGACCAGAAGAGACCCGCCGAGCAGGCCCAGCATGATCGGGTACCGCCGGTCGCCCCCCATACCCCGCTCGGTGGTGACGAAGGTGCAGGTGACGACGAGCACCGCCAGCACCAGCTCGGCCAGCCGGCTCACCGGGTGCGCGACGGCGTCCCTCGCCGTATCGACCGCAATGAGACGCACTCCGGCCATCGCATGACTCGGTTGCTGAGACGTGTTGATGTACTCATCCTAACTGCGCAGCGGTGCCCGGGCTCCCCTTCACGGGACGCCCGGGCACTCGCCTCAGACCTCGGATCGGCCGGCGTCAGCCGATCTTGACGAACTCGTTGGTGGCCGCCGAACGGATCATCGCCTCGCAGACCTCGACCACCTTGGCGCCCTGCTCCATGGTGACGATGTCGGACTTCTTGCCCAGCACGGCGTCCCGGAAGTTCTCGTGCTCGGTGCGCAGCGGCTCCGGCTTGGGGATCGCGAACCGGGTGACGTCGCCCTCGGCGACCCCGCGGAAGTTCGCGATGTCGTCCCAGACCGTCTCCACATTGGCGTTGGCGTAGAAGGTGAGGTCGGCGGTGAGCGTGTCAGCGACGAACATCCCCTTCTCGCCGGTGACGTAGGTGCGGCGCTCCTTGGTCGGGGTGAGCCAGTTGACCAGGTGGTTGCTCATCAGCCCGCCGGACAGCGAGCAGGTGGCCGAGACCATGTCCTCGTACTCGCGCCCCGCCTTGAACATCGTGCGGGCCGCGACCCACTCGAAGCTGCGCTGGGTGACCCAGCTGGTGAGGTCGATGTCGTGGCTGGCCAGGTCCTTGACCACGCCGACGTCCGCGATCCGGGCCGGGAAGGGCCCTTGACGCCGGGTCGCGATCTGGTACAGATCTCCCAGGTCGCCGTTCTCCAGGCGCTTGCGCAGGGACTGGAGGGACGGGTTGTAGCGCTCGATGTGGCCGACGGCACCCACCAGCCCCCGGCTGCTGAAGGCGTCTGCCAGGCGCCTCGCCGCGGCGGTGTCGTACGCCAGGGGCTTCTCAATAAGAGCGTTCACTCCGGCCTCGGCCAGCTTCAGGCCGATCTCCTCGTGATACTTCGTCGGGGCGGCGACGACGCAGTAGTCGACGCCGGCCCTGATGACGTCGTCGACGTCGGGCAGCACCGGGAGGTCCCCGGCGACGCCGTAGGGGTCCTTGCCGGCGGCATCGGCGATGGCGACCAGATCCACCCCGTCGATCGCCCGAAGGTTCCGGACGTGGTTCTTGCCCATCGACCCGATGCCGACCATGCCGGCGCGCAGGTTCGCCATCTCAGGCCCCGGCCTTCGCGGCGGCGTTCACGGCGGAGACGATCCGCTCCAGATCGCCCTGCGACAGCGAGGGGTGCACCGGCAGCGAGACGCACTCGGCAGCCACCTTCTCGGTATTCGGCAGCTCCAGCCCGGGAGCGTAGGGGGCCAGCGAGGGCAGCCGGTGGTTCGGGATCGGGTAGTAGACGCCGGAGCCCACCTGGTACTCCTCCTTGAGGGCGGTCACGAAGCGGTCGCGCTGCTCGCCGGTGGCCCCCTCCAGACGGATCGTGTACTGGTGATACACGTGCGTGTACCCAGTAGGCACCACCGGTGTCACCGCCTCGGTGATGTTGGCGCTCAGGAAGGCCGCATTGGCCTGACGGGTCGCCGTCCAGCCGGCCAGCTTGCCCAGCTGCACCCGGCCGATCGCCGCGTTGATGTCGGTGAGCCGGTTGTTGAGGCCGACCAGCTCGTTGGCGTAGCGCTTCTCCATGCCCTGGTTGCGGATCATCGCGGCCTTGCGGGCCACCTCGGCGTCGGAGGTGGTGATCATGCCGCCCTCGCCGGCGGTCATATTCTTGGTCGGGTAGAAGGAGAACCCGCCGAAGGTGCCGAAGGTGCCGACGTGCTTGCCGTCGATGGCGGCCGCGTGGGCCTGGGCGCAGTCCTCGAACAGGGCCAGGCCGTGCTTGCCGGCGATCTCGCCCAGCGCGGCCATGTTGGCCGGCAGGCCGTAGAGGTGCACCGGCAGGATGCCGACGGTGTGCTCGGTGATCGAGGCCTCCACCGAGGCGGGGTCCAGGGTGAAGGTGGCCGGGTCGACATCGGCGAAGACCGGCTTGGCGTTGGCCAGGGCCACCGAGTTGCCGGTGGCGGCGAAGGTGAAGGAGGGCACGATGACCTCATCGCCGGGGCCGACGCCAGAGGCCAGCAGGCCGATGTGCAGGGCCGAGGTGCCGGAGTTGACGGCGACCGCGTGGACCCCGTCGGCCACTGCCGCGGAGAACTCCTCCTCGAAGGCGTGCACCTGCGGCCCCTGGGCGACCTGCCCGGAGGCCAGCACGGCGTCCACCGCCTTGCGCTCGTCCTCGCCGATGATCGGCTTCGCCGGGGGAATGAAATCGTTGCTCACGTGTGCTCCTAGTTGAAAACGGTGGATCGAACGGCGTCATGCGCCTGAGATGAATGGGGATTGTGGCGAGGGCCGAGTAGAGCTCAGTCGCCTTCGGCTACCAGGGTCAGCGTGTCGGTATCCGGGTCCTCGACGAAGTGGTCGCCGGTGCGGGCGTCGACCCACTTGTGCTCCCCCTCGGCCTCCAGCGGGAAGCCGGAGCGGCCGACCCACTTGATCCGGCGGGCCGGGACTCCGGCGACCAGGGCATAGGGAGCCACATCCTTGACGACCACCGAGCCGGCCGCCACGGTGGCCCATTCGCCGATGGTCACCGGTGCCACGCAGACGCTGCGGGCGCCCACCGAGCAGCCGTGCTTGAGGGTGACGCCGACCGGCTCCCAGTCGTCGGCGCTCTTGAGGCTGCCGTCGGGGTTGCAGGCCCGCGGGAAGTGGTCATTGGTGAGCACCACCGCCGGTCCGATGAAGACGCCGTCCTCCAGGTAGGCGGGCTCGTAGACCAGGGCGTAGTTCTGGATCTTGCAGTTGTCGCCGACGTGCACCCCCTCGCCGATGTAGGCGCCGCGCCCGACCACCACGTTCTCGCCGAGAACGGCCTCGGAGCGCACCTGGGACAGATGCCAGATCGACGAACCGTCGCCGATGGTCACGCCATCGTCAAGATCGGCGGTGGGAATGATCCGCGGTTTCGTCATGAATCCACCCTTCTGGATTGCTGAGTCACGGGGTCAGCCTACTCATTGCGACCGCGATTTCCCCTCAGCGGGGGGCGCGTCGAGCATTCCTGTCGGCACAGGGAGGACGCAAGGATCTCCAGAACCCGGCGCGGGGCCGATGTGTAGCATTCAGGATCGTGAGCAATCCGAGTCCCTCCGAAGACAGCGCGACCCCCCAGGCGCCGCCGCCGAGCCCGAGCCCATCGACCTGCTGGGATATCTCAAGGGGCTGGGCCGCCACTGGCTGGCCGGCCTCATCGCGGCGATCATCGTGGCCGGTGCGTTCTTCGGCCTGGGCGCCGTTGCGGGTTCCGGCTCGCAGTCGGTCGGCAGCACATGGGCGCGGGCTCACGTCATGATGACCCTGCCCGCCCCGGCGAATCAGGGGCAGGCGGTGATGCTCTCCGAGGCGGCCAGCCGGACCATCAACAGCTATCTCGCCGTGCAGGACTCCGACCCCCTGCTCAGGCACACCGCCGCACGGCTCAACGACGGCACCACCGTGAGCGTGCTCAAGGCGGCCACCTCGATGTACTGGGGAGGCGGCGGCCAGGTGATCGCCTTCTACGCCCTGGGCACCGATGAGAAGCAGGCCGAGCAGCGGGCCAATGCCTACGCCCGGGCCTTCATCCAGGACTCCTCGGGGCTCCTGCCGCCGGCCGTGGCCGGGACTCCGGTGCCCACATTCACCCTCGTGCAGGCGGCCTTCCCGTCCCCGGCCAACCCCGATCCGCTGGCCGCCGCGGGCGGGAGCTCAACGTCGAAGCTGCTCGGCTCCCCGGTGGTCGACGTCGTGGCCGGCATCGTGGTCGGCCTGCTCGTGATGGCCGGCCTGGAGCTGCGCAGTTCCCGGCGCCGTCTCACTGCCTGAGCCCTCCGAACCACCCGAGGCCGGCCGCATCTGCGCGACCAGCAGGCAGGTCGCGGCCAGGTAGAGCCAGGTGACGTGGTAGCGCAGGGTCGAGGAGGGGACGACGCCGAGCACCGGCATCAGCACCACCACGACCAGTCCGAAGGCCGTGTGCCAGCCGACCATCGGGGTGCGCGGCAGGTAGCCGCGCACCAGCACCCACAGCCACACCGCGATGAAGAGCACCAGGGCGAGGACGCCGTAGCGCAGCCAGAGCTCCAGCAGCAGGTTATGAGGGTCCATCAGGATGTTGCCGTAGGCGGCCGCGGCGGCCGCCTGGTAGTCGACCAGCGAGCCGTATCCCAGCAGCGCGTCCGCGGGGCTGCCCATCAGCATCGTCAGGGCATTGCCGAGGATGGCTCCGCGCTGGGCGGTGGAGTGGTCCTGGACGTAAGAGCTGCTGAACAGCGCGATCCCGGCCACGATCACCAGGGCGCCGCCCAGCAGCCCGGCGCGCACCCCCATCGCGGCGCGGTGCAGCCGGCGGATGTTGAGGATCACCAGCAGGGCGAAGGCCACCACGCATCCCAGCAGGGCGCCCCGCGACCCCATCACGACCACCATGAACATGGTGGTGAGCAGGATCACCCAGCGCCCGGCGTTGCGCAGCCCGCGCACCGGTTGGAACCACATCCGGGCCAGCACCCCGGTGAAGAGCATGGTGAGCACGACGCAGAAGTCGTTGTAATTGGGGTAGGTGGCGCTCACCACGAACCGGCTGCTGGAGACCGCGCCGGCGGTGTTGGCCCCCGGGTAGAGGATCGGCAGCAGTTTGACGCCGGTGACCATCTCGCCGATCCCCATCAGCCAGACCGCGACAGCGCCCCAGTAGAGCCCCTCCAGGGTGCGCCGGGCGGCCAGACCGGGATACTCGGACCGGTACATCACCCAGGTGTAGCCGATCACGGCGGTCATGATGGCGGCGTTGTTGCCGGTGCTGAACAGAGAGTCCCGGTGCAGCAGCCCGACGCTGAGCACCGAGGCGAACAGGCACCAGGCGAGCAGCGCGAACAGCGGCTTGCAGGTCGGGCCCGAACGGCCGCGGACCACCCGCGCGATGATCATGAACCAGGGCACCACCAGCAGCGCGATGAAACTGAGCGGCAACCGCATCACCAGCAGGGCGGCCACCACGGCCAGTGCCAGGCCGGGGGCCCAGGTGCGCCCCGAATGCCTCACCGCTGTGGGCCTCACCTCTGCTCACCCGGTCCATTGCGGCGGTCGACGTCGGCCAGCACTCCGGCGAGCTGCTCGACCCGCCCGGCCCAGCTGTGCGAGTGGCGCACGGCCATCACGGCGTCGCGGGCCCGGTCCACCTGCTCGGGATGGGCCGACAGCTCCGCGAGGGTCGAGCCGAGGGCCTCGACGGTGTAGGGCACCGTCCACCCCAGGCCGCCATCGGCCACCCGGGAGCCCGCCAGGGTGCCCTCGGAGGCCAGGATCGGCTTGCCGTTGCCGATGTACTCGTAGAGTTTCAGCGGTGCGGCGAAGGTCCAGTAGGGCTGCGGCTCGACGGCCAGCGTGGCGACATTGCAGCGCGCGAAGTGGGGGGCCAGCTGCCGGGAGCCCTGGGCGTGCACGACCTCGACGTTGTCCCCCGCCCACTGACCCACCCGGGGCCGGGCGGCGTCCCACTCCTCGGGGCGGGTGCACACCGTCAGGTGCACCTGTGGCAGTCCGTGGACGGCCTCGAGCAGCCGGTCCATCCGGTAGTTGTCGCCGAACCCTCCGACGTAGAACAGCGACAGCGGATGGGGGGCGGCGGCTGTCGGCTCCTCGACGATGTCGTGGCCCGGCGGCAGCTCGGCCAGCTTCACGGTGGAGGGCAGGTCGACGTACTCGGCCATCTGGAGGGAGGGCAGGAAGATGACGTCCAGGCAGCGCCCGTAGGCCGCCAGATCGTAGTGGTACATCGCCAGCGCCGCCCGGCGTCGCACCGGTGAGAGACCCTTGCCGTACATCGGGAACCGCCAGTGGATGTCGCGGTAGAACAGCCCGACCGGGACGCCGTGCCGGCGCAGCCGGGCCAGGAAGGCGAAGTCCTCGACCGGGTGGGTCGGCAGATGATGGGCCTCGGTGAGGGCGGTCGGCATCGTGGAGGACTCCGAGTAGCAGAAGTCGAAGCGCACCCCGCGCGCCACGGCGTCGTCGACGATCCGCATCTGGCGGCGGCGCTGGGCAGCGGTGCCGGCGACCAGCCACACCTCGCCCCACTCGCTGAGGGCCTCCATCATCCGCGCCGGACGCACCTGGCCGCCGAACCTCGAGTCCATGTCCAGCGGATAGGGCAGGTGGTAGATGCAGCGGTGCACCGTGGTGGACTCGCTCTGCGAGGGGTCGCTGGTGGGGGGCATGGATCTCCTCTGAGTCCGGTCTGACAACAGCCAAGGGTAGCCGCAGGCTCCCCGATCATTCAGTAACCTGTTGCCATGCCGGCCGCAACCACCCTGTTCCTGCTCACCAACGTCTTTCCGCTGTCGAAGGGCGAGGAGTTCATCGAGAACGAGATCGGGCACCTGAGCAGGGCATTCGACCGCGTCGTCATCGTCGCGGCGCAGACCCGTCCCGGAGACGTCGTCACCCGTCGGGTGCCCGGAAATGTCGAGGTGCTCACCGCCGCCGGGGGCGCCCGTCCGACCGGGAGGGACGCCATTCCGGCGATTCTGTCCGGGTTGCGTCATCTTCCTCGCGAGGCCCTCAGCGAGTCCGTCTCAAGTCTCTCAAAGCTGCGCGATCCCAAGATCCTGGCGGTCGATGCGCTGTTCGAGGAGCGGGCCCGGCGCAGCGCCGACGCGCTGGCCGCCGAGCTCCCCGGGCTGCGGCTGGCTCCCGGCTCGCACGCGGTGATCTACTCCTTCTGGTTCCACATCCAGGCCCGGCTGGCGATGCTGCTGGCCGCCGATCTGCGCGCTCGCGGCGTCGTCGTCGACCGGATCGTCTCGCGAGCCCACCGCTACGACCTCTACGAGAGCGAGACGGCATACGGTCACATTCCAGAGCGCAGGCTGATCCTGGGAGCCCTGGACGGCGTCTACCCGGTCTCCGAGCAGGGCAGCGAGGAGCTGCGGAGTCGCTGGCCCGCCTTCGCGGACAAGATCCATACCCGCCATCTCGGGACGGTCGACCCCGGCGAGGTTGCGGTCTGTTCGACCGCGCCGTTCCATATCGTGAGCTGCTCCCATCTGGTTCCGGTCAAGCGCGTGGAGCGGATTCCGGCGATTCTTGCCGGGCTGCGCGCCCGGGGGGTCGACGCCGTGTGGACCCATCTGGGCGACGGCCCTCAGATGGACGCCGTCCGCGCCGCAGTCGCCGCTGCCGGGGTGGAGGAGTCGACCGATCTGCGCGGCCATGTGCCGAACACCGAGATCACCCGCACCGAGCGGGAGCTGCAGCCCTCCTGCTTCCTCAACCTGTCCACCTCCGAGGGGCTGCCGGTCTCGATGATGGAGGTCGCGGCGCTCGGCATTCCGATCGTGGCGACCGAGGTGGGCGGGGTCGCCGAGATCGTCCACGACGAGCGGAATGGGAAGCTCATCCCGGCCGATTTCACCGACGAGCAGGCGATTGATGCGCTGTCCTGGCTGGCCGGGCTCGACGAGGAGCGCTTCCGGGGAATCTGCGCAGAATCCCGTCGGGTGTGGGAGGCGGGATTCGACCAGGCAAAGGTCTATCCGGCCTTCTGTTCCGAGGTGTTGGGAGCTTCTGAGGTGTTGGGAGCTGCAGAGCCTTCCGCCGACTGACGCAGGCAGCCCAGGGCCACCAGCCACCACCACAGGCTCGCGCCGTAATTTTTCAGCAGGTAGGTGTCGAGCAGGAAGGCCGGGATGGTGGCCACCAGCGCGATCAGCGGAACGACGTCGGGGTCGGGGCGGGCCTGCCGGCGCAGGCTCGGCGCCAGCCTTCGGACCAGCACGATCACCGGGACGATGATCACCGGGGCCAGCAGCAGACAGCCGGCCAGGCCGAGCTCCACCAGAACCTGCAGGAAGGTCGAGTGGGCGCTGTTGAGCGCCGGGCCCCACTGAGTGGTGACCATGCCGCGCCACGGCGTCCTCAACAGGTGGGAGTCGAAGGCGTACCAGGGCCACAGCCGGCCCGAGCCGACCCCAACCAGGACGTGAGTGGGGGTACTGCCCCAGAAGGTGAGCGCGGTGTCGAGGTTGCGGGCGCGCAGCTCGTCGGTGGGGTTGAGCAGGCGGTGCAGCACCGGGACGGCGGCCACCAGGATCGCTACCGCCGCAACTGTCGCGGCGGCGGCGAGCCAGGCCCGTCGGCTGCGCAGCCATTGCAGGGCGATGACGACGCCGGCCAGCAGCAGGCAGATCACCCCGGCCCGGGAGCCGGTGAGCACCACGGCCGCCGCGCCGAGGGCCGACAGCGCCAGGCTCCACCAGCGCCGCCAGCCGGCCAGGGCTGCTGCCATGGTGATTCCGGCGGCGAGCAGCAGCGGGACGTGGACCACCGCCGAGCCGCCCATTCCGGTGGCCAGTCGGGCCGAGCCGTGGACGCCGGCCGAGCGCGGCCACTGGAGGTAGGAGCAGACGATGGTCGCCGCGGCCGGCCACCACAGGACGCGGTGCAGGGGTGCGGCGGGGAGGGCGCGCAGGAACGCCCAAGCGGCCAGAAGAGTGGCCAGGGCGGTGAGGATCGGCATCACGAGATAGGCCCGGGGAATGGTGGTGTAGGAGACGTAGGGTCTGGGTGTCAGAGTGGCCGAGACCAGGGCGTAGACCATCAATGCGGCCGCGGCGGCGGTCATGATGCGGCCCGGTGTGGAGAGTCGCGTTGTGGGGTGCGTGGTGGGGCGTCGCCACAGGATGAGGCAGGCCAGGGCGGCGACGAGGTAGACGATGAGGTAGCTGTTCCACAGCCATGGACTGGGGGTGGGGGCGCGCCGCAGGTCGAAGAAGGTCTCCAGGACCATGAGGGCGGTGAGCCCGGCGATCGGCAGCCATTCCCGCCAGGTCTGCCGGATCTGCCGGGTGTGACGCAGCCTCTCCATGGGGCCGATCATGCCACCCGATCGTGGCGCACCGGTCATGCC
>JALCLH010000007.1 GCA_022647765.1 Acidipropionibacterium sp. | reverse complement strand
GTGCTGTTCACCCCCCGAGGTCTTCGAGAAGGAGGACGGGACGATCGAACCGGGTGTCGCGCCGAACACCTTCATGGCTCTCAACGAGCTGACCAACAGCATGTGGACCACATCTCCCGAGGATTCGCCTCTGGCACGCAATCTGCTCTTCGACCGGGCCGGCGCCGGCCGTCCGGGAGGGCACAACGGTCCGAGCACGATCTTCCTGGTGGGTCGACACAACGGTGCGGTGACCTTCTCCTCGGCCTGGGACGTGTTCAAGATCGTGGGGCGCTCGCTGGCCGAACTGGCCTTGGACGAGGCCCTGACCGACGAAGTCATCGCCTACGATCTCGCCAACGCCGAGGCAATGGCCGCCGGGGGCACCGACTCGCTCGAACTCTCCTCTCCCCGGAACCAGTTCCGCGACCTTGCCGTTCTCCGGTCCATGGGATTCTCGCGGATCACCGTGGGGCGGGACTTCTTCGAGAAGTACGCCGTCGACCGGATGTCGCGCGCTGCGATCATCCGGCTTCTCGACGGCCACCTTCTCGACCGAGATCCGGCGAGCAACCTCTCCGACGAGGAACTTCTCCAGAGAGCGGTCGAGGGGGCCTGGGACTCCTTTCTCGACGCCTCGAAGATCGATGAGTACGGCGTTCAGAATGACATCACCAAACGCCTGGATACCAGAGACGCTCCCGCGGTTCAAACGGCGAAGAGCGAGCTGCGAGAGAAGTGCGGCAAGGCTATCGAGAAGTTGGCAAACAAACGGGGCAGGGTGAAGGTCCCTGGATGCCGGTCAAGCTGTGGAGACGCAGATCAATCTGGCCCGCAACTCAGTTCTGGAGAGCGCCACACAGGCCTGCGCAACCCGGGCCAGGGAGTTCCAGTCCGACATCCAGGTGAGGTTCGCCGAGGTCATCGCGGAGAGCATTGCCAGCGACGGGCTCCCGGTGACAGCCGCACTTCTCGACAGACTCGTCCTCCCAGTCGCTCAAGGCCGTGGAGTCACTGGCGGAGGACATCGACGAGCTGATTCAGCGGGAGCGGGACCAGCTCCGCACGCTCGCCCTCGGCAGGGCCATTCCCGACGCCGAGTTCCCCCTCACGGCCACCGACCAGATCGATGCGATCCTCAGAAAGGCCGGCCGCACGATAGATCGTGCTATACAGACAAAGGATCATGAGATCGCCCGGCGACTGCTTGTGGATCTCATCGACCATCTGCTCAGGCCTTGGCAGCGAGCAGTGGCCGACGCCGACTCCCAACTGCGCCGCGAGGCCCGTCCCGTGCATGGTGACAGCGTGCTCAAGATCTGGCCTGCCGGAGACGTCCCTGGGGAGATCCCCAACGTCCCCGACTACCTGCGTCCGAGCAAGGTCGAGTTCCTGTTGGATGAGGTCGACAGATTCCCCCAGGACTTCGAGAAGGTGGTGGACCGGTCTGTCACTGGCCTGAGCGGAGGAGCGGCCGTCCAGCAGGCCGTCCGCGAGGTCGCCTCCGGGGTCAATCTCGGGAAGCAGTCGGACCTCCCCCAGAACCTGCCGGTTGCCGAGTACAGGATGCCCTGGGGCCCGGAGTGGGAACCGGCCAGGCAGCCGAGGCAGGGGCGCTCCTCCGCCCAGGTCGTCCTGCACCTGTCGCTGCCGGACATTCGGCTGCGGGCCCGCGACTGGCTGCACGACAGTGAGAAGCCGGTCGGACGCCATCTCAGCACCACCATGTACACCTACCTCACCGATCCGGAGGCCTCCCAGGCTGAAAGGGCGGATCGCAGGGATCGCCTGCTGGGGCAGTTCCGGGCCATGGTGAAGGCATCGCTGCCGCTCGTCGCGGTCGAGCCCGGCATGGCACAGCTCATCCACGGGTACGCCCAACCGCCGTACAACCTCCACATGACCGCCCTCAACGTGCCCTCCGAACTCGCCCCGGACCTGGCCGATATCGCACTGGCCGTGCTCAACTCGCCGCAGAGTGTCCCAGTCACGACCACCCCGAGGCCGGACGCGATGATGATGACCCTGCTCAGCGAGCCGTATCACATGGTCGAGATCGCCAGTGTGATGGAACCCATCGTCAACCAGTGGTCGCAGCACGCCCTGGCGATGAAGGATTTCTGGCTGTGGCGGCGCACGCGGCCCCCTGCCGGAGTGGGTTCCTCTCAGCCCGGACGCCCTTGAGGACCTGGTGTGCGGATGGTTCATGGCGCGGATCCGGGGAACTGCCCGGGTTGATCCGGACAGTGGTGTCCTGAGCCTCGACAGCACGGGGAGAGTCGTGAACTTCGCCGGGTCGATTCGTCCGCAGTCCCGCCTTGGACCCGATCGGTCACCTGGTGGAAAGTGTGTCGACAGCGATGCTCGAGGCGTTCCGCAGCCGCAGTCTGGAACCCCTGGAACCGTATCGGGAACTCATCGCGCTGGGGGCAACGGCTCTCGGCCCGAACTCCGCCGACGTGCGGCGTGGCGCTCCCACCGGCCCCCTGCTCGACTGGGTCCGTAACGGAGGCACCGCAACTGCGCCGGAGTACGAGCAGCTTGGCGAACAGACCGAGGACGAGTCCAGCCGGATCCATGCGGCACTGGCCCTGGTCGAGGAGTGGACTACGAACTACACCGAGGACCGGGAACTCCTCGGTGCCGAGCAGTGGAAGCGGCCGGGAGTAACTGCTCGGTGTCAGCTGTACTCAACCTACGAGATCAACGACCAGATCCTCGCCGCGCTGGGCCGCATCCAGTGGTTCCTCACCAATCTGCCCGGGCCGAGAAGGATCCTATGACCATCGCCGTCGTCGTCGTGGCTCCTCGGGCCGTGATCGAAACGGCAGCGGAGTGGACCCGTCGCGGCCTCGTGGGGAACTCGTTGTGGGTCTGCACCGACGATTTCGCCGGTGTCGACCCCGATGCGCCCAACGCCATCTCTGCGACGGCGTTGGGATTCGGCCATGACCCGACGCCGGGTCCACTGCCCCTCCAGCTTGCTGGGATGGGGCCGCTGGACGAGGTGCGGGTGGTGTGGGTGAGATTCCCAGAGAGCACTGAGGGTCGGATTCTCGGGCAGTTCGCCGCCCTGCTGAGGGAGTTGCTGCCGCACGACACGACGCACTGGATCGACGTGGTGGTGCCGCGTCGCCGCACCGATGAGGATGTTCCGCCACTGGCCGGAGAATGGGTGCAGTTCCGGGTGCATCCATCCGACAGGCCGGCCCCCGATGTCCCCGATGCTGGATGGGATCGCGAAATTGCGGCCCCATTGCACACCGCCCTGGCCCTTGCGGGCATCCTGGGAGGCATCGCTACCGACCTGCCCTGGGCCAGGCTCGATGCCGGTCGGTACCACGTCGTCAGGGTTTTCAGCAGGCTTGTGGACGGGGGTTTGCGGGCCAGCGCCGAGGCTCACGTCTTCGTCGGCTCCATCATGCCGCGGACTCACGCAGCCGAGCAGCACACCGCCCACTTCCTGCCCGCTTCCCAGGGAGGTCTGGAGATCGTCAGAGAGGCCGGGGACTGGTTGCTGGACGCTGACGGGGCTGCATTGTGCTATCGGCCTCCCGAGCCTTCACAGATGGCCGGGCACCCCCGAATGAGTCTGCGACGGCATCTGCTTGTCGTCACCAGGTTCCTTCCCATCGGAGCCCTCACCCTGCTGGGCTTAGCCCCCGATCCGGACGCCGAGGCCGGCAATGTTCTGGAGTTCGAGGATCTCGGCTACAACATCGGCCCGCGAATCCGGGTCTCCGAGCACAGCAGCGGGGTCCCGGACTTCCGCGAGGCCGAGGAGAGAGTCCTGACCGAGGCCGCCGCGGCTCTGGAGGCGGAGAGGGGAGCCGGGAGCTACGCAGCTCCCTCCACGATTTGGCAGTCCTTGGCCCGATTGTCGACCGCGCTGGTCGACGGCGGCGGATTCACCGCGGAGAACTGGGACGAAAGCCGGCTTCTGAGCCATGGCCGGCAGGTGAGTGTTCCGGTGGAACGGGTCGTGCTCGGTGAGCAGGAGGAGGTCGACAGCCCGGTCCCCGAACTGGCAGGGGCCACCAGCACCGCTGTCGCGGCGATCGCGCTGCACCGGGCGCGCCGCCCCCTTGACGGTCCGATCCACGCACAGCCCGATATCAGCGGGGTGACTGCGACCGCCATGGCGCTGGCGCGCAGCGCCTGTGCCGAGGACACCGCCGAACTCTCTGCACAGCTCGAGACGCTCGGCCCCGAGCCGTCTCTGACCGGCAGGGAGTCGCTGCTCGAACGAGTTCACGGAAACGTCCTGGGAGATCTCATCCGCTCCAGGCTGGACGTCGAGCGGTGGGCCCGATTCGCCCGGCGCCGCCCCGATGGCGAGACGCCCGTGTGGCCGGCGAACTCCACACTGGTGCGGGCCTGCCGGACCCTGCTCATCGTTCCGGTGCTGTTTGGGGTGGTGTGGTGGCTGTGGCACGACCGGATCGGCACAGCGCTGGGGCTGACCGTGACGCTCGGCTCCGGGCTGATCGCCATCGGGGCTCTCCTCGTAGTACTCGCAATGCTGGCGCTGTATCTCTTGTTCCAGGCATGGGCGGCGTTCAACGAGCGGGGGAGCAGGCGTCTCGAACTCATGTCCCTGTGGCTGGGCCGCGCCTTGCGCGCTGCGGCCGCTCACAGGATGCAGGAGGACACCGAGCGTGTGGCGGGAGCATGGTGCCGTCTGCTGTCCCGGGTTCCGGCGGCGGACACGGCAGAGGGCCCGGAGACTCTGTCCAGCGAGGCCGAATCCGCTCCGATGTCCATGCGGATCGGGCATCCACGATTCTCCCGGGAGCAGATGGATCGCTGGCTCGCCGATGCGGCGGCCGCCCCCGGATGGCGCCTGGCCTGCCTGCAGGATGTCATCTCACGGTTCTCCGGAGTCTCAACCGGCCGCGCAGTGGCCTGGCTGGCAGAGGACGACGCCCTGCCCGGCGGAAGACTCAGCGATCTGGCCGCCGGGCTCGACGAGGAGCTGGCCGCCTGGCGCAGTACGGCCAGTAGCTCGACGGCCGACGCGGTCAGGCGCCAGATGGCTGAGCATGCCGACTCTGTCGATGTGGTGAGGAACCCGCACCTTCCAATGGAGAGCACCACCGTCGACGAGTTCCTCGCAGAGCCGGTGCCCAGCGATGATGACCGCGACGAGTGGCCCGACGATCCCGGCCACAGCTGGGTCGTCAGGAGCGACTCCGCCGTGCGAGTCGGACGGCCCGTCCTGCGGATCTCGCCGGTGCTGTGTGCCGGGGCGGTGAGGATTCAGACGATCGAGCAGGATCGGGATGTCGATGCTCCCGGCTCAACCACAGATCCACTCGCCGAGGATGATCCCGGCGTCGGGTGGGCGCAGGGCATCCGGTGAGGAGGACCCATGGCTGAGTTCTGTCCGAAGTGCGGACGCCCGATGATCGGCTCCAGCTGCTACATGTGCGACGCTCCCTCCTCCGATGCCGGCAGCGTGCCGGCATCGGCACGGCGGAGCTGGGATGACGACCCGGAGTTTCCGGACTCGTGGGAGACTCAGGGTGAAAGCAGCGTCGAGACGGGCGCCGACCTGGTGGGAGCCGGAGATGCTCCAGATTCCGAGGAGAGCGGTCGCCTCGGGGATGCTGTTGATCGGGAGTTCGCAGAGCCTCCCGCCGCTTTCATACAAGACGTTCCCACCCCATCCGGCGGTGGGAGCGGCCTGGGCTCGGGGAGTGTAGTCCGGAGGGCTCTGCTGGGGGAGACGTTCGCCGGCTCGATCGTGAGCGTCTCGGATCCCCTCTACGAGAATGTCTCCCTGGCGGCTTTCAACGCCTCTCAACAGGCGGTCACCGGATGCCTGACGGCCCCTTTCCGTGCGATCGGGATCGTGATGGGGGTGCTCTTCGCTCCGCTGCGCTTCCTCATCGGAATGGGTCTGATGGGCGGTAGAGGCCAACAGGGGGCCCAGTCCGTGCAAGTACCGGTGCACCGGTTCCGTGTTCAGGATCAGCTGACCGGTCAGTACGTCGAGTGCCTGCTGCGAGGCGAACTCGGAGGCGGAGCGATCTACCTGGGTGAGGATGTGCAGGTGACGGGCAGATTCTCCCGCTCCACGCGCGTGTTCGCGGTGAGCCGACTCGTCACGCTCTCCACGGGAGCGGTGACGACCGGTGTCGTGGACTCCCGGGTGCGGCATCAGGGCGTGTTGTCCTTCCTGGCCATCTGGCTGCTGCTCGTTGTCGTCTTCGCGCTGTGGAGCATGCTGAGATGAGCGGGTCGCTGGATGGCGCCGGAAGCGCTGCGCGGGCCGAGACGGAGCCCGATCCCGAGGTGTCCGAGAATCCCGAGGAGTACGAGCGGGCCGAGAGGTTGGAGCCCGCCGAGGGTCCTGTGACGCCTGCGGAGCCCCGCCCCGGGCGCGGCTATCTGGACCTTCCCGATCGCGCACTCCGGTTGAAGTACCCCGAGGAGTACATGGAACCCATGGACAGACTCACCCACCAGATTGAGACCTTCCGCGACCCGCGCTCCACCGTGAGGAGGGTCAACCCCGATTTCGAGTCCGGCCGGGGATACCAGGTGAACTGCGCCGACGCGGCCCGCTGCTTCGAGCGGACCTGGCGCGGCCACCTGGAGGAGGCTGCAGGCCGGGCCTACCAGATCGAGACTGCTGATGGACGGCCAGATCGGGTGCGCACGGTGGGACCGGCTGGATTATTCGTGGATGGGGAGGATTCGGAGCGAACCGCCGAGTGGGCCGGTTCTGGCCTGGAACCCGTCGCTCCGGACGGGTTGCGCGCGACTCTGGAGGAGGCCGGGCCGGGAGCGAGTGCGATCGTCCACTCCTGGGCCGAGGGGGAGGGCGGCGAGCGGATCGGCCATGCCTACAACGTCGTCAACTTCGACGGACGGGTCGAGGTGGTCGATGCGCAGACCCGGGAGGTGCTGCCTTTCGACCGCGGATGCATCAGGGCGGGCCTGGGCCGTCCGATCGAGCATCGCGCGATCGTCTGGAACCCCGAAGGAGAGCGAATTCATGCCTGATCTGATTCCCGAGGAGGCGGCGAGAACCGCGCTCCTGGCAGCACACAGTCCGGCCTACGATCCTCGCCGGTATTCCGCAGTGCGGATACCGGGGGGCTGGTTGTTCGTCTGGGCCGGAGAGTTGACATCGGCGCCGATGGGGACGAGGGCCTGGGTCGTCTCTGACGCCGGGAAGGCCACCATGGTCGGGATCGGCGAGTCCGCCGCACGGGCGCTGACCCGGCTGGCAGGGAATTGAGATGGCGTCTGATCTGAGCGGCCTGCTGGGTCTGCAGTCCGGGGCCGGAACGCCGGGCGTGGACGATGTGCTGAAGGGGCTCACCATCGGGCCCTTCCGGGAGGGCCGGTGCGCCCCACCTCCGGTCACTACTGGATATACATGGTGTCAGTTCACCGTCCTTCCCCAGGCGGAACCCGGCACGCCGAATCCGTTCGACGCCGTGCTGAGCTCCATGGTCGGGTCACGCGCCCGGTTGGGCGTGAGGATCTTCCACCAGGATGATGGCACCGGCGTGTTCTTCGGCTCGGATGACCCCGCAGCAATTGGTGTCACCCGTTCCCTGCTGAGTCCGGGGGTGGTCTCGGTGCCGCTCGACGGGGCGCCCGAGGCCCCGGGGGCTCCTGCCGGCCTGATCTTCCGTGTTCAGGCGGAGACCGGGAGTGCCGTACCGGCGGGACGGTGGCCGGCCCTGCTCGAGAGACTGGCTCCGATCCAGGGTCTGTGGCACGTCGATTTCGGGTTGATGGCCACCGACTCCGTGGCCATCATGGCTACCCGGAGGTCGGTGGAGGCGCTCGCCGATCTGGCGGCCGAGGAGCTGTCGGTCACCAGAAGACTGACGGAGCTGACGAGCAGCACCTCGGAGTCGGCTCCGTGGCGCCGGGTCCTCGACTGGACGCGCGTCTACCAGGACGAGCTCACCGCCGCAGGCGCATATGGTGGTTGGGCCGTGACGATGTGGATTACGGCCCGCGATCGAGGAGTCCTGGAGCGGGTGCAGGCGGTGATGCGGGGCGGGTTGCTCGATGTGGGCGAGCGCCGTCATATCGGGTACGACCTGACGGCAGTCGCCGGCGGGCCTCCACCTGCCAGTTTCCTGTCCTCCGACGAACTGGCGACGATGCTGCGCCCGCCCAGTCGTGCGACACCGGGACTCATGGTCCGCAAGGCGCCTCCGGGCCACATCCGGCCCAGAGTGGTCTCGCAGCCCCTGGCTCTCGGCTCATATCCGGGCAGCTCGGTTCGCGCCACCGTCGCCGTCGACGATCTGGAGGGCCACGCCTTCATCACCGGGACCACCGGATCGGGCAAGACGACTACGACGCAACGTCTTCTCGCCGAGTGCTGGAACCGCTATGCGATCCCCTTCCTTGTCATCGACCCCGTCAAGGATGACTACTCGGCGGCATCGGGACTGTTCGACGGCGGTCTGACCGTCGTCACCGGCCAGGATCTGCGGATGGACATCATGCGAGCATGGCCCGGGGAGGAGCCCGGCTCCCACATCGCGCAGGTGGCCCAGGCGTTTCGCGGGTCCTTCACGATGCCGAGCCCCACGCCCTACGTCGTGACCCGACTGTTCGACGCCGTCTCCCTTCAATCGGGAGGGCCCGAGGGCTCTGACCTCTTCGATGTCGCCACCCTGCTGGACGGCGTCGTCGATTCCCTGGGATATGCCCCCGAGGCCACGTCGAACATACGCGCCACACTGCGAACCCGATTGGAGACGCTGCTCTCCCCGGCACGCGCTCACCGCTTCGCCTGGACCGATTCCGATCTGGTCGTCCGGCTGCTGGACCGGCCAGCGGTTATCACCCTTGCCGATGTCGTCGATGATGAGGAGCGCTCCTTCCTGGTCCTGATGCTCACCCTCGCGGTCTGGGCAGCGGCGAGGGCCCGGGGAGGTGGTGTGCCGGTCGGGCATCTGCTCGTTCTGGAGGAGGCTCATCGGGTCATCCCCGACGTCGCACCCGACGACGATCCGGAGACGGGAAGCGCCCGACGGGCCTCCGCCGCCCTGCTGACGAACATGCTCGCGGAGGTGCGCTCTCTCGGCGAGCAGATCGTCATCGTCGATCAGAGCCCCAGCCGGGTGAGCTCGGAGGTGCTGCGCAACACCAACCTCAAGGTGGCCCACCGGCTCGTTCATCCCACCGACCAGCAGGCCATCGCCGCCGCGATGGGCATAGGCGGCGAGAACGCCGACCTGCTCGGGATGCTGGAGCGTGGCCAGGCGGTCATCTCCACCCGGGCCGAGCCCCTGCCGCAGACGGTGACCGTCGGCGCCGCCCCGGTCCTGGGTCCACCTCACCTCCGCACGCTCACGACCGAGGGGACTCCGTGGCCGTGCGATTGCGCGGTGCCCGCCGAGCACTATCGGGCGCGAGCGGCCGGCCGCGACGCGGCCAGGCCGATGGCGCTGTTCCTCCTCGGCGCGCTGGGCGGCTCTCCGTCCCCGCGGTTGCTGCTGCAACGGGTGCGGGCCGAGCTCGAGGATCTCTCCACGCGGTCGGGAGCGCGCATGCGGTGCCTGGCCTGGGCGGGCCTGCGATATGTGGGGGCGGCGTGTCGGCAATCCGGTGCGCTGCCCAGCAGCGCCGCCTCAGAGGGGATGCTGCGCGACACCTACCGGGCCTGGTCTGAGGGGGCGTTGCCGAGGAGTCCGTCCGGGCTGAACCCGGCCTGGTTCCGGGCCCTCGCCGATGGCCGCTTCCCGCGGGGCAGCAGGACTCCGCTGGAACTTCTCGGTCGCTCCGACTGGGGACGATCTCTCATCGAGATTGCCGACTGGGTCGTCTCCCGGAGGGTGGAGTACGAGACGCTGGCGGCTGGCACTGCCGTGCGAGGTGTACTGCGGGCCTTGGTGGAACGTGAATCGCTGCGGCACGGGCTTGATCCGCAGGAGGCGAGCGACCCGATCCTGCATCGGGCCGGTCTGGACCAGGAAGAAGATGTGTGACGATGACGACCCCCCACCCGGTACCCGCGGTTCCCGGCGGCGATGACCACGAAGAGGCTCTCGGCCTGCTGCTCGTCGGTTGCGATGCCGGCGACATGGAGTACTGGTACTGGCGAACCGAGCTTCCCGGCGCGTCCGGTGATCCCCGCCCGTCCCACACCGCGGCCCTCGACGCCGACAAGGTCAATCGGGTCGAGGAGCTGCTGAGCCAGGCACTTCCCGGCAGAATTGACCGGATGCTCACCGGCGCGCTCAGCGACCGTGAGTCCGAGAAACGCTTCAGCTCCGCCCTGGCCGATCTGCTCCTGCCCGAGGATTTCCAGGAGGAGCTGTGGCAACAGTACGAGTCCAACGGCCGGCGGCCGGTCCCGGTTCGGGTACTGCCGGCCCAGCGCTGCCTCATGGTGCCATGGGAGTTGCTGCCGCTCACGATCGGTGCCGTCGACGACGCCGAACTCCGGCTCGTCGAGATCGCGGATATCTCGACTGTCGCTCCCGTGCTTCCCCGCGACGCCGGTTCACTCCCGGCGGGGGAGGATGTGACAGAGGGCGCCGATGAGGGGATTCCACTGGTTGTCGTCGATCCGTTCCGTCGCGGCGTCGGCCGGGTACTGAGCTCGCAGGCCCGGAAGGAATGGGCCACGCGCTACGGAGCGGCAGGACCAGTGGGGGCCGGTTCGCCGCCACCCTCATCGATGGCGGCGATCGGCTCGGGCATCGACCGTATCTGGCTGTCGGCGGCTCTCACGTCGACCCGACGCTCCCGGTTCACCTACGTGGGCCATGTGACGTCGAAGCCGCGCGATGCAGCGTCGGTCGCGATGGTGCTCGGCTGTGAAAGGCGTGTCTTCAGCCACGAGGATCCGACGAGACATCGGTACTTCAGCGCCCGCGATGCTGTATGCGGCACGATCGGCGCGCCCCAGCTCACCCTGCAGGAGCTCCGGGAAAGGTTCGGCGTTGAGAACGCTTCGGGCTTTCTGGTGCCCGTTGTGGCTCAAGGCGACGACGGGTCGATTCTCGAGAAGTCCGGGGCGGAGCTGTGGCCGATGCCTCCCAGGGTCGCCCTGGTGGCCTGCCACAGCGGGACCGATCTGGCATCGGATGAGCCATTCGGGCTGGTGACCGCGTTCATGGCGGCCGGTGCCGAGCTCGTCACGGCGACCCGGTGGACTCTTCTCACAGATGCGGCGTTCGCCCGCTACGACAGGACGCCGGGCGGCGTCGGCGGGCCGTTCAGCGAGGCCGCGCTGCGCGTCGACCGAATCCAGTCCGATCAACACGTCGGCGAGGACGATCCTGTCGGGCGCCTGTGCGCGTGGCAGCGGGAGAAGCTCGACGCGTGGCGAGATCGCGGAAGACTGCGCGACTCTCCACTGATCTGGGCGGCGTTCACCACCTACGACGGCCGTGATCGCCGCGTGGCCGTGCGCTCCGGCGGAGAGAGCTGAGCGTCGGCACGTACTGCGATCCGGGTAGATCCGGGTATGAGCACCAAGGGAAAGGTCACCAATGATTAGGAAGATTCTTTACATCGACATGGACGGTGTGATTGTCGATTTCAAATCGGCTCTTCCTCGCATCGCGCCGGCGCTGCGCTAGGAGTACCGAGGAGATGAGGACAAGATTCCAGGGCTCTTCGCGCTGATGGATCCTATACCCGGGGCTGTCGAAGCGGTCACGGAGCTGACCGGTCTCTTCGACACTTACGTCCTGTCAACGGTTCCGTGGGGGAACACGAGTGGAGCGGGCCACAAGATTGAATGGATTCAACACCACTTCGGCGCCGAGAAGGGATCGCCGCTGTGGAAGCGGATCATCCTGTCTCACCATAAGGAACTCAACCGCGGCGACTTCCTTGTCGACGATCGCGACAACAACGGGGCTGCTGAGTTCGCCGACCACAACCCGGGAGGGGAATGGCTCCACTTCGGAAGTGATCGCTTTCCAGACTGGCCCACCGTCGTGTCCTACTTGAAGGAACATGCCTGACCAGGCCATTCATGGTCGATGGGTGTGGCTCTTCAGGAGGCTGAACCTTCTTCGGGGCGTGACCGGATGAGTGTCGCCTCGCTCACCCGGTCGGATTGGTGCGTGTGATGACGGGCTGCGCCGTCGCCTCAGTCCGGGAGGCGTCATCCGCAGGTTTCCTCGGCGCCATAGTCGGCGCAGGGCGCCTGGCCGAGGGCTTCACCGGTGGGTGGTGGTGGCCGGACTCGCTCTTGGGATCGGAACGGCGCTGGATCCCGCCCTCAATGAAAGGCTTGGGAGCCAGTCTCGGACTCATCATGGCGTTCAACGGATGGATGCAGATCTGCCCCAGGCCGTAAGCGGTGGCATACCCGACCCCACAATAGGGGGCCAAAGACAGCAGGGCGCCGACGCTCTGGGCGAGTCTCGGTTCCTCCGGGTCTCTCGCGGCCAGGGCCCACCAGCCGCACACCCCGAAGAGTTCGGCGCCCTCCACGATCTCCGTGTAGGGCATGGCGCGCTCGAACGCGACGACAAAGGAGTTGCGCTGGATCGGTGAGAAGTCGGGCCGGGTTTCGATGTCCGTCCATTGCCGGTGCAGGCTGGTGAGCACCTTGAACATGTCAAACTCCGCGCTCTTCTTGGCGAAGTTCAGTGGCGTGGTCACCTCGATCGCGCACTTGGCTATAGGAGAGGCGGCGGCCAGTTCCTGCCAGGTCTCCTGGCGTTCCAGATGGAGGTATCTCATCCCCGGGTCGGGCTCCGCCCAGGCCACCGGCGCCATGGCGTTCCGGCGGCCTGCCTCCAGCGGCCCGGCCACCCTGGCCAGGCCATTGTCCAACGCCTTGGGCAGCTCGTCGTCCCTGAATCGCACTCGGAGGGTGAGCAAGGGCCCCTCGAGTCGCCACCGGCCCAGCGACCACAGTGGCGGCTTCTGCTCGCCATGGCCGATCAACGCGCCGATCATGCCGTGAAGGTCCTGACGCCGCAGCTGCTCGCCCTGGCGCTGCTGGGCGATGACGAATCTTGCGGAGTACTCCGAGGGCACGTCACTCCTCCTTGTCGTGCAGCGCGAATGACATGAGGTCACAATATCCGAACGAAACGGACGACGAGTGGACAGGGTCGCTGATCCAGCGGAGTGGGCCGGTGCCATTGGGTGCTCCGAAGGAAATGTCCCCTGTACAGGGGACATCTGGATTGCGGGATGGGACTTGACGCCGCGGGGGGTTTAGTGGAAACATATCGATGTATTCAGAGTCATCGGTGACGCGGGTATGAAGATGACGAAGCCACGGATCGTGAGGGGTCTGCTGTGTCAAGAACACCGAAGGTTAGTCCTCCTGACTTGGAAACAGTGAGTCTTCACCGAGCCGGCTACACCACTCTGATCTACAAAGCAGAGACCATTACTCCGTACATCGGCGGATCGCCGATATCGGGAAAGACGTCAGAAATAGCCAGGCCAAGTGCCGTAGCAAATTCGATTCGTAAATGGTGGCGAGTCTGCCAAGCTGACAAATATAGATCCGCGGCCAGCCTGTGGGAGGCGGAGTCTGAACTTTGGGGATCCTCCGAAGAAGGTCGTGGCGGGAGATGTTCGGTTTTCACTGAAACGACGAGTTCGGAGGATTGGACCGTAGATGTTTCAAGACGAGCTGACGGGAAAGTCATCAGATATGATCCATTCCCACCAGTTCCGCCCTATGCAGTGTTTCCTTGGGCTTCTCGGGATACTCTCAACGCGAATCACGGGACCCTTCCAGCACGCTGCAATCTCAAGTTTACCATCCGGATAACTGCGCCGATTTCCGATATATCTGGAATCAAAGAAGCCATAAGGGCATACAGGTTGTTTGGCGGATACGGCCAGCGGGCGAACCGCGGCTTTGGGTCATTGAATATATATGACACGCATGGAGGTTTTCTGAGTTTTCCCAAGCCCCACATGTGCGAAAGCGAGTCCAAAGCCACGGGAATATCATCCTCGATATATTTGTGGACCGAGAACGGTCTTGATCCTATGAATGCTTGGAACGAAGCGGTGAGAGTATATGCTGAGTTCAATCAGGGCGAGGGGTTTGCTAGAAACATCGGCCACGGAAACAAGCCCGGGCAGTCGCTATTTCCCGAAGCCGATACCGTAAGGAGAATGACTAACGCTCATGATCACAACCCCAATAGAATTCCTGTAAATGGATTCCCGCGGGCCGATTTGGGCCTTCCTAGAATATTCGAGTTCCCAAGTCCTAGGGGAGGTCCAGATACTCCCCCGAAGTCTACCCTGCAAGGGTCCAGAGACGGCCATTCCCGATACGAGTCGCCCGTTGTCACAAAGGTCTTTCAACAGCAATTTCAGAGAGACAATTCAGTGAGGACATATGCCATGATAGCGATCATGGATTCACCTCACGTCTGGGAAGACTCAAATACTGTGGAGTTGAAAATTACGCGTGGTGGGACACGAGACGTGACGTCGAGTATGATGAAACTCGATTCTGTGACCCCTGCACAATGGGCCCTCATGCCACCATTGGATGGACACTCCGCACGAGACGCACTGGTCCAATACCTAAATGGAATTCAAGAATGGCAAAGGGTTCGGATCGGATGATGTACCTGATTAGTATCTCAATCGGCCCGGTCCAAGAGTTCATTGCGGCTGCGCGCAAGACGCAGGACCTAGCGGCGGGGTCGAAGCTGCTGGGAAAAATCGTTGAAGCTGCCGCGAGAACGTTTCCGGATCCTCCCCAGTACGGGGTCTTCGGGCCGGGCCGGGTGTTCCCCACCCGAGTGGACGGCGGAGGTGCCAATAAGATCCTCGCCATCGTGGACGAGGATCCGGCCGCAGCTGCGGAGCGAGCAAGGACGGCAGCGGTCGAGGCTCTCAGGCGGATCTGGGCCGACCAGAAACTCATGTTAGGGAAGCAGTGGCTTCTCATTGATGTTGAGCGTGCTGAAGCCCAGATTGACGCCTTCCTGGAGGTCTACGGAGCATGGGTGCCAGTGGATGAGGACTCGTACCCTGAGATGCGTAAGAAGGTTGAGGCCCTGTTGGCCGGCCGTAAGGACCTTCGCGACTTCGCCCCGGCGCCGGGAAACGACCAGCGGGTCGCGAAATCGGCTCTGGACCCGAGCCGCGCGAGCGTGGTCAGCGGTCGTGGAGAACTTGCGAGCCCCGAGAAGCTTCGGGCCCATCCATTGTGGCTGAGGAGTTCTGAGCTGCTCGATGGCATCTCGCTCCTGAAGCGGCTCTATGGGCGCGGGCTTGCCGATGTCGTGTTGAGCACCCGGGATCTGGCCCAACGCAGCAAGGAACCGGAACAAATGCCCCGCGGCGAGGATGATTTCGAGCCAGAATTTCCGTACTATGCCATCCTAGTCGCCGATGGTGACCACATGGGAGAGCGAATCGGGACCTTCAATACTCCAGAGGACCATCGGGAGTTCTCGCAACGCCTTGATTCATTCGCTAGCAAGGCTGCTGAGTGCATCGCGGATCAGAATGGACAGTCCATCTATACAGGCGGCGACGACGTTATGGCTCTCCTTCCTGTCTCAACCGCAGTTGAATGCGCAAACAAGCTCTCCGATCTGTTCTTATCTGCGGTGGCTCCGGAAGGCGGCGAAAAGGCCACGATCTCCGCCGGCCTGGCAATTGTTCACTACAGAGAGCCACTCAGCGCGGGGCTTGCCCGGGCGCGTACCGCCGAGAGGCTGGCCAAGGAGAGCGGGCGCGAGCGGATCGCTGTTGCTCTGGATAAGAGAGGTGGCCAACCGCTCGTCGTCACGGAGGAGTGGCCGGTCAAAAGACTCGTGGAGTGGCCGGGGAGATTCGCGAGCGGGGAGCTCGCCGGGCGCCTACCTTACAAGCTGCGTACCCTCAGTGAAGAATGGCCCAATACCCCAAAGGGTGCATCTAGTTCCGAAACCAAGCAGAACGCGGATGCACTGTCGGCTGAGGTGTTGCGCATCATCAAACGGAGTCAGGCGGCGACGGGAACATCGGCGCAGACGGTACTGGATGGCTTCACCATCGGCGGTCCGCAGGATCTAGGCAACCTTGTGAACCTGCTCATCGTTGCCCGGTTCTTGGGAGGGGCGTTGCTAGCATGATAACACTTGAGATCACCGCCCTGGGCCCGCTCCTGTTTCGCGACGCGAGGCCGTTCAGCGGGTCCCACGACGAGACGCGGGCATCCAGCTTGGCGTTTCCGTGGCCGTCGACTATCGCCAGCATGGTGCGCGGAGTCATTGCCCGGCAACGGCGCAAGAACTTGAAGGATGCGAAAGTACTCGACGACCTGGCCGGCATCCATGTCAAGGGGTACTGGTTCGAGTTGGATGGCAAGCCTGTCTTCGCGGCCCCGGCAAACTCCTTGGTTGTCGGTAAGAATCCCTCCAATCCTCAGGTGTCTCGCCTCGTGCCATTCGAACTACCGGACGGGTGGGGCTGCGACATGCCTGATGGGCTGCTTCCGGTCCATGTCGAGGGGGCGGGTGGCCAGGACACCGAGAGCAAGCCGCTACGTGGTTATGATCTGTGGCCGGCCGTCAACACATTCCATTGGCTGAAGGGCGAGAATGATTCTCCGATCGGGATCGAACCGCCGGTTGTGGATCAACGCGTTCAGATCCAGCTCGACCCCCGCACGCGGGCTGCGGCGGACGGAAAGCTCTTCACGGTGGTGTATCGGGACTGGGACCAGATCGATACGAAGGAGCTCAAGCACTGGCGCCTGATAGTTGAGGTGGAGGAGGCGGAGCGTGAGGGTGTCCCCGAAATCGCTGTAGGCACGAGACGCCTTGCTCACTTCGGTGGAGAGCGTGGCCAAGTGGGGGTGACATGGGGTGCCTCGACGTTCCCTGCGCCCCGCAAGGAACTGCGGGAGAAGATCACCTCAAGTAAGGAGCTGGTGATGCAGCTCGCTACCCCAGCGGTCTTCAACCATGGTTGGAAGGCCTACTGGATGGACAAGCCGGAGAGGCTAGACCCGGCTCTGGAGGACGCGGAGCTGGTCTCTGCATGCGTCAATCGTCCGGAGGCGGTGAGCGGATGGTCGCTCGACCCGAGGTCATTCGGTCCCAAGGCGACGAAGCTGGCAGCACCTGCGGGCTCCACATACTTCTTCAGACTCAAGCGGAGGCTGGATGACAAGGCTCTGTGTCGTCTGTGGTGCAAGACGGTCAGTGACCAGCAGAACGACAACAATGACGGCTTCGGCCTTGCACTGTGGGGAGTGTGGAACTGATGAAATCAGCCATGGTGGTCTGGAAGACCATGACGGACACCCATCCGGGAACCGGACAGGATAGTTCGTCGGTGATTGACCTCCCGGTGGCCCGGGAGGGAGCGACAGGATTCCCAATCGTCCCGGGCAGCACTATCAAGGGGGTACTCCGGGATGGTGCCGATCTGGATGATGTCGACAAGGTTTATGACGTCGAAACAAAGGCGTTGAAGAGATTCGGCTATACCGACAGGAAATTCTCCATAAAGGACAAGAACGGAGCGGTCGCCGAAGTGAAGCGTAGCCACGTTGGCGACCTCTCCTTCACAGATGCCCGTCTGTTCGCGCTGGCCCTGCCCTCTTACCACGGGGTCTTCGCCCTGGTGACCTGCCCCATGGTGGTCACCAGACTCAATGAGATGCGGCAGTTCTGTGGTCTCGCCCAGTTGGATGTGCCTGGGCAGCCGGTGGGAGGCGACGCTATCGGGGCTTGGGTCGGGGCAGGAAACGTGCTGGCGGATGGGGACCGCCACGCATACATCCACGACTACGACTTCATTGTGCAGGAGTCTAACGATGTCACCAGTCTCGCCGACGTAATGTTCAACATCGGCGATGACCATAATATGCAGAAACAGAGGCTCATCATGGCGCCTGATGACGTGTTCAACACCCTGTGTGAAACAGGACTTCACATCACGGCTCATAATAGTCTCGAACCCAAAACGAAAACGGTAGTGGTTGGAGGTCTCTGGTATCAGGAGAATATCCCTCCGGAATCAATCTTCACCAGCTTCTTCTCAAGTGCGACAGATGACATGAGCATCATCGAGCGCGACCTCGAAAAGAATCCTTACGTTCGGTTCGGCGGGAAGAGTACAACCGGCCACGGGCTGACCCGTCAGCTGACCAAGGAGGTCGCGGAGGTGTCGTCGGGACCTGCCGGTGCGGGGTTGACAGCTTCTAGCACTTCGGCCAAGGAGACCGCGGAGGATACGGAATGACCACTACGCGATCACAGCGAGCCTACTCCCAAGCGATCGGAATAGTAGGGGAGGTTAAGGATCTTAAGGACAACAATTCCTGGAAAGCTTCCGATGTTCGGAAAATATACATCGGCCTGTGGCACTCATTCCCGATCATGGTGATGAGTTCTGGTCTGTCTCAGGCTGTCTGCTATGAGAGAATGAAGGCTACTTCTCCCGGTTCGCGAGGAGCAGCTCACACTCGTCTTCTCCGCAATTGTGCCGATATTCTTGATTACAATGATCTCGACACCTTCGTCGACCAAGTTGTCAGCGCAGGCACCGGAAAGTACATGAAGATGACACGAGAACTTCTCCGCGTAGCTCCCTATGTCACCCATATGGCCGAGGCCCTACTGGACGATGGGGATGAGAACCATGGCGCAGCAGGCGCATGAGGCCAGCGCTCCTGGTCCGTGTCGCCAAGCCCTAGCGAACCTCACTCCACGGAAATCCAGTAACGCATATCTCGCATTTAACTCCCTTTTGACGACCCATGCCGATAAGGGTGAGGGCTACGCAAGCCATGCGAGGGACGTTTCCGATATCAGCGTGAGTGCGCTTTACGGGAGCGTCTATGACGAATGGCTTAAGGCGATGCGACCTAGTGATAAGGACACCAGGATTCTCGACGTGGAGCTTGACGGCCCCTTGGTGACTGGAACCGGAAATGCGTCTGTGATCGATTTTGGAATCACACTCCATCCGACCTATGGGGTACCGTACATTCCCGGCTCTGGAATCAAGGGAATGTGCCGGAGAGCTGCGCATGATCCGTACAATGTCAATGGTGACAAGCTCACGCTGGAGCAAATCACTGTGCTCTTCGGCTCGACTGACGACAAGGCGCCCGATCGCGGCTACATCACCTTCTGGGACGCCTGGCTGAAACCCGGTCAAGCGAAGCCCCTCCAGCAGGATATTCTCACCCCTCACCATCCCGAGTACCAGGCGACGGGGACGGTGTGGCCCAGTCCGAGCGACGATCCCAATCCGATCCCGTTCCTGTCGGTGAAACCCGGCACTCGCTTCACCTTCGCCCTCTCGTCCCCTGAGGCGCCCGAGTTCCTCCCCCTGGCGGAGAAGATCCTCTGGTACGCGCTCGAAATGTACGGGGTGGGCGCCAAGACGAATGTCGGCTACGGTCGCGCCAGCCGACCCGAGGAAGACCGCTGAGGCCGAGCCGTCCGCGGAATAGGCCGGTCACCGGCGCAGTCTCCCCAACCCCGAAGTCCCGGCTCCCAGGCGTTGATGGATCGGGTGGTGAACCCACCACCCGATCCGCCAGGGCTTCCTCCCGGAGACCACAGCCACACCCCGGCTTCGATGATCCCCAGGCGTCACCCGCCCCTGACGGCGAGGGTTCCGTCGACGACGTACACGGTCATGTGTGGCTGGGCGAGCCGAGCGAGCCGGGTGAGGAGTTCGTGCTCGATGTTGCGCTGAAGGTGACGCGCTCCGTAGGCCGGGTCATATCCGGTCTCGGCGAGCCATCGCGGAACGTCGTCGGTCCAGTCGACGGTCCATCCCGACGCCAGCAGCCGGGTGCGGGCGTCGGCGAGCTCCTTGTGCGTAATCTCCAGGATGGCCTCGGGCGAGAGTGCGTTGAACGGGATGATCTCGTCGATGCGGTTCAGCAGTTCCGGTGCCATCTCGTTGCGGACCACCGAGAGGACGCGCGCCGACATGTCGCCGGCATCAGTAGTGTTCCCGAATCCCGCCACCCCGTGGCTGGCCTCCCGCACACCCAGGTTCGACGTCATCACGATGATGGTGTCGGAGAAACTCACCGTCACCCCGCGGCCATCTGTCATCCGCCCCGCGTCGAAGACCTGCAGGAAGTTGTTCCAGATGGACGGATCGGCCTTCTCAATCTCGTCGAGCAGCACCACACTGCGCGGCATCTGGGCCACTTTCGTCGTCAGCCATCCTTCCGGCTGGTCCGATCCGATATATCCCGGGCCGGAGCCGATGAGTTTCGACGATGCGGACCCGTGGGCATACTCGCTCATGTCGATGCGGATGATCCGATCGGCGCCCCCGTACTCGTGCAGCGCGATTTCCTTCGCCAGCTGGGTCTTGCCCACGCCGGTCGGCCCGACGAACAGAAACACGCCGTTGGGTCGCTCGGGTCGCAGGTCGATTCCGACCCGGGTAAGCGCCAGGCGCGAGGCTACCTTCTCGATCGCCTCGTCCTGGCCCTTGACGCCCTCGCGCAGCAGTTCCTCGAAGGTGCGCGTGCCCTCGCGCGCCGTGACGGTGCTGTCCGAAGCCAGGTGCTCCACTCTCACCAATCGCTCGCCGGCGATCACCGCGCGCGCGACCGCCGCGTCGAGCCGTGAGATCGCCAGCCCCGGATGGACCCCGTCCTCACGGGACATCGGTACGGCCATGGCCGCCGCCTTCGCCGCGTCCTCGATCGTCACATCCTGCGCGGTGCTGAGCTGATCCGCGCGTTCACGGACGATCCGGTCGACGAGACTCGGCACCAGCTGATTGACCTGTACCCGTTGCAGCGCCATGTCGAAAGCCGGGCTCAGGAGGCCGATGCGCGCGTCGAATCGCTGATCGACGACCACCGCGACGCGGGCGAACGGATGATCCGATGCCGAGATGATGGCCGCCATGAGGTCGCGATCGGGCCGGTTGGCGTCGAGCCCGGCGTGAGTTTCGAAATCGTCGAGCACCACGAGAGCCGGTTCGTCGATCTGAGCCAGCACCGCGCGCAGCGCGCTGACCGCATTGATCTCGGCCACCTCGGAGGTGAAGCGCCAGACGCTGCGTGGCCGCGGGATGCCGGCGAGCTTGGCCGCGACGGCCCCGAGCATGTGTGTCTTGCCGACACCGCTCGGGCCGACGATCGCCGGGATAACCCACTGCGTTCGGATGGCTTGCGCAGCGATCTCGGCCGCCTTGCGCGAGCGCGGCCCGTCGCCGCCTGCTGGCTCGACGAGCACCGCCTTCTTGTCCAGGCGCTCGGCGAGGGACGGCTTCTCATCGGTGGACTGAGCGGTGACCGGACGGGCCGGTGCGGGCGGAGTGGCGGTGGCGTTCCGTGCGGACTCGGCGGGAGAGACGTCAGGCTCTGCTAGCCCGGTCAGGTCCGATTCGAGAGCCCCGTGCAGGGCCGCACCATCTCGATCGAGTCGTTCTGCCGCAAGATGGCATCGAGCTGCGCACGACCTCCCTCGAAGACATGCCGTCTCAGCAGCATATCGATCTGCTTCGCGCCATCCTCGCCAAAAGCCGCCTTGAACTCCTCCGGCCATTTCCTCGCGATGGCCTTCGCTGCGTGTGTCAGCGACGCCTCGTCGCCTCCCCAGGACTTAGTCTCGGAGTGGGCAAGATCGAGGATGCGATCGGCATCATTCTGATTCATGTGAGTTGCCTGTCCGGATCAGTCCTCGTAGGCCATCTCGCCGCCGAATTTGGCCTTGAGCTCGTCGTCGATCTTGTTCGCAGCAGACAAGACCGCGAGGATGGCATTGACGAGTTCCCCCTCATCGAGATAGTCGCCCAGCAGGGAGTATTCGAACGACAACGTGGTGCTGCCGTCATCGACCTTGATGGCGGTGATGAAGCCGAAGTGGTACCCGCCGCCATTGAGCGCCACCCACTCGAAGAGCTCCGGGCTCGGAACGACTTTGTACAGGAACGGGGAGATCACCATGACCTTGACGGATTCCTCAGCAAACGGTTGCACCTCGACGATGCCTCGGGCCGATCCGTTGCGCAGGGAGAACCCGCCTCCATGGAGCAGCGAGACGTTGTTGAAGTTGTTGGTGATGATGCTCTGCACCTTGGCGGTGACTGAGGCGATATCGGCCATGTCTGTGGTCCTTCCTAGAGGTGTCTTCATCCTGGCACGATGTGTACATCGGATGGTGAAAACCAGCGGACTCCCACGCCATTGGCGCGACCGGCATGTGTGTCCTGTCAACCGAGCATCATCACCCCGCGCGATTCGGAGCGCGCACGCTGCTTGGTGAGGTGGTAGCCGCGGCAGGACTTGCAGTGGAACGCCCGCACTTCCGAGCGCCTGCTGTGGGTGCCATCGCTCTTCGCCGCGGCGCGTGAGCGGGCGGCCTCCTTCAGTGCCAGACGGGCGTCCTTGAGCTCCCCGAATCGGACCAGTCCGGTGGCGGGGCAGATGGGAAAGCGATGACGGGTTCGGCTCGGCATGACGACTCCTTCGGATCAACGGTGGCCTGACATCCTCAGTTCCGATCCCGGATTCCCGAGGTCGCCACCGTCTTCCAGTGCCGCCGGACCACCCCCGGCACCCAGGGCCTTGAGCACCACCAACTGCCCAGACTCACAGGACGATGGTGCAGAACTCCTGCTCGGGGATGTGCGCCTGGCCCAGCAGGTGAGTGTGGACGATGTCGAAAGAGCTCAGTGGCACGGCGTGCACCCGGTCGAAGACCGGATCGATGAGCTTTCCGATCGCCTCGAGCAGCGCGTTGCGCGTGGTTCGGTCCAGATAGGCGATGAAGGCCGACTTCTGGATCCGGTCACCGTGCGCACCCAGCAGATGGGCGACGCGAGTGCGCGCTCCGTCGTCAGTGATGTCGTAAAGGATCAGCCATGCGTGTTCGCGCGCCAGATCGCCGTCCGAGAATCCGCTGTCCTCGTTCATCGCCAGCTCACAGCCCGGTACATGTCGTCGCAGGAGAAACTCGTGGCCAGAGCCAGAGCCTGAGCATGGATGCCGGCCCGCCAGGTGATGCGCTTTCGGGTGACCGGGTGGGTGAACTGGGTCTGCATCCGTCTCTCGTAGCGGTTGAGGAAGGTGCGCTTCCCGGCCTCGGTGAGATAGACGCCATCGTTGTCGACGGGCCGGCCGTCGGTGTCGCTGAGCATGCCGCGCCGGAAGCAGTCGAGGACCACGGTGTCGACCAGGACCGGCCGGAACTCCTCCATGAGGTCCAGCGAGAGGGAGGCACGGTTGTCGTTGAGGGCGTGCAGCACTGAGCAGGCAGGATCCAGCCCGGCACCCACCAGGGCTCCGCAGCACTCGCCCTGGAGAATCGCGTAACCGAACGACAGCGCCGAGTTGACGACGTCCTTCGGTGGCCGCCGGTTGCGCGAGCTGAACGTGGTCCCTTCGGGCAGCAGCGACCCGAAACAGGCCCAGTAGTCCTTCGCCGCGCCGGCTTCCAGTCCCATGAGCTCATCGCGAGTGGCGGCGCCGGTGACTCTCCGGGCCGCTGAGCGCAGCCGCGAGGATGCCCGTCCGATCTCCGGCCCGGTGCCGTAGCGTAGCGCCAGGGCCCGGCAGTTGAGGATCTTGCCTCGCACGATCGACTGGGCGATCTCCAGGGCACGCGGGGATCGGGCGGCATCGTACTGGGCCATCCGGCGGCTGACGTGGTTGGTGTGGGCGGGGTGCATGGTGCCGAGGTAGTTCCCACGCATCGACAGCACCTGCACTGGTACGCCCGAGTTGAGACTCCACTGCCTCAGCCCGGCGCTCACTCCGACCGGCCCGAAGGTGACGAGCTGGCCGACGCGGTTAGCCGGCACCGAGGCCTCTTCCTTGTCGTCGCGGCAGACTCGCACTCGTCCCTTGCGGACATTGATATAGCGGCCGGGCCCGCCCACGTAGAGGCTGGGACGCTGGGGCCGCACGGGTTCGCCCCCGAGGGCGGCGGGGGCCTCGGCCTCCAACTCGGTGCCCAGCCAGGTGAATCCGGCGGTGAGTCTTTCCACCCTCGTCTTCTCGGGGGCGGCCCTGAAGCCATGCTCCTCCAGCGCCTCCCGGACGAGCTTGGTGGCGGCCTTCGCCTCGGCCTCACCGGCGCAGGGCACGGCGATATCATCCGCGTACCGGGCGAAGTCAAGGCCGGCGGAGGTGAGGGTGTCATCGATCGGATTGAGGGCCACGTTGGCCAGCATCGGGCTGAGCGGAGCGCCCTGGGGGACGCCGGCGCCGGACATGCCGGGCAGACTGGTGATCGCGGTGTCGAGCCGCTCCAGCAGCCACCCCACCGACGAGTCGTCGGCGAGCGCCTGAAGCTCGGCGAGGGTGGCGCGTCTGGGTACGAAGTCGAAGCAGGAGTGGATGTCGACCAGTGCGACGTGGGTGGCGCCAGCCTCGCAAGCTTCCATCAGATACTTGACAGCTTCACGAACTCCGAGCCCGCGCCGGAAACCGCACGAGCGAGCGGACAGGAACCCGTCGATTCGTGCGTCGAACAGATCGACCAGAGCGCGCTCAACAATCCGCTGGTCGATATCGGGGACCCACAGCTGCCGGCGCTTGCCGCCGTTGCCGACGAGAACGCCGTGGTAGGCGCCCGGGGCGTAGGCTTGGTCCAGCAGGAGCACCAGCAGAGCGGCCAGGTTGTCGTCGAGGCGACCGGCGTAGCTGCGCAGGGCGGCCGAGTTGGAGAGATCGTTGGTGCCTGCGACGCCGGACCATGCACGTTCCAGCGTCGACGGCTGTGCAAGTGCCTGCTGCAAGGTGTTCATGATGAGCTCTCTTTCGGATCTGTGCTGACATCCGGGTATCCGATCCCGGACTTGAGGGATCAGCAGGGCGGGGGAGGCCTGTTGGAGTTGTCCACAACGGGGGGAGACGGATGGGGCCCTGCACCCCGAGTCGCATGCAATGTGCAACTGACAAGGCAGTATGGGATGACTGTGGCCTACGCGCGGGCCAACTTGGCAACTCGAGAAGTGGCGATCGGGCTCCTCGCATGCAGACGCCGCGCATCACAGCTAGCCAAGGCCCGCTCCTCGCTGGTAAGGTCAGAAACACCGCGCATAAAGAAGCGCCTTGAAACTTGCGCTGCTATAGTAGTGTTGACTACACCAGGGGTCAGAAACACCGCGCATAAAGAAGCGCCTTGAAACGAACAGGTAAATGTTATCCGTTATTCCGCTAAGGGTCAGAAACACCGCGCATAAAGAAGCGCCTTGAAACACGACGGGGATGGCGCCGATCGAACCGACCTCACGTCAGAAACACCGCGCATAAAGAAGCGCCTTGAAACGCTCCTCACCGGACGTGGGATTCTCGCCGAACGCGGGTCAGAAACACCGCGCATAAAGAAGCGCCTTGAAACCTTTCGCGGTGGTCGATGCAGACGGAGTCGCACGTCAGAAACACCGCGCATAAAGAAGCGCCTTGAAACTAGAGTACCAGAACACGCAGTACTCCCTTAGCTGTCAGAAACACCGCGCATAAAGAAGCGCCTTGAAACCCTCACGCTCAACCTTAGACATAGAATGCCGCTGGTCAGAAACACCGCGCATAAAGAAGCGCCTTGAAACGTTTCTGCTGCTCCCTACTCTCCGCTCTCCTGCCAGGTCAGAAACACCGCGCATAAAGAAGCGCCTTGAAACCACACTGCTCGTAGCAAGCGGTGCATGATTCTCCTGTCAGAAACACCGCGCATAAAGAAGCGCCTTGAAACATGAGGAGGATCGCTCCCCCATTCCCAGTGCCGGTCAGAAACACCGCGCATAAAGAAGCGCCTTGAAACCTGAGCATCGGAAGCGAATTCTATAACGTACTGGAAGGTCAGAAACACCGCGCATAAAGAAGCGCCTTGAAACAAGTAGTCCTCAAGCGATAGGTGATGCTCGTTGGTCAGAAACACCGCGCATAAAGAAGCGCCTTGAAACTTCAGGACGTTCATGATATTCCTTTCACCCCGCAAGTCAGAAACACCGCGCATAAAGAAGCGCCTTGAAACCGAAATTCACTCGCGTCATACGAGCAGATTCTCGTCAGAAACACCGCGCATAAAGAAGCGCCTTGAAACTCGAACAGTTGCTCGCATTTAGCTGTTTTTTCCTCGTCAGAAACACCGCGCATAAAGAAGCGCCTTGAAACGATCCCGTAGAGCCTCGGGTACAACTTAACCCAGTGTCAGAAACACCGCGCATAAAGATGCGCATTGAAACGGGACGGTTCTGACGGCTCCGAAGAATTACTTCTTCGGGTCAGAAACACCGCGCATAAAGAAGCGCCTTGAAACGGATTGCGGTTGACGTCCTCAGAGGGCTTCTTGTCAGAAACACCGCGCATAAAGAAGCGCCTTGAAACTCGTAGCTTTCCCAGTGGCACCTTACGCCATCGTAGTAGTCAGAAACACCGCGCATAAAGAAGCGCCTTGAAACAAGGCTTTGAGGACGACACTTTCGCGGTGGTGGTTCGAAGCACCGCGCATAAAGAAGCGCCTTGAAACTGCGACTGGCATTGAGTTCGGTATTCTCGGGCTTTGGGTTCGAAGCACCGCGCATAAAGAGGCGTTTTGCCTCTCTACCCCTTGACAGGTGCAGCGGATACTGTCAATATCTGTACATGGCACGCATTTCTTCACTTGCCGAGGAGATTCTTTACCCGCTGTGGGATTGGCGGACGGATTCTTGGACCCTCGACGCCGACATCGATGTTGGGTATCATCTGTCCAGTTGCCGTCGCGCGGTCTGGGAGGCCGGCGCTCGGGAACAGACCCCCGCCGGAACCCAGGAGCGCGCGGTGGCTTGTGCCGAGCTGGCCACCGCACGCTATTTTCTGGGTGATCTCCCCGGCGCCCGGAAGGATTTCGAGACGGCCCATCGGCTCCTCCAGACGCGAGCGGCCAATACCGAGGGCAACGTCGGAGGCAATGGCGTCAACACCGACGCAGTTGTCGACAGCCTCAGGATTGGCGTCGGGCTCGTTGCCTCACTGGCACGCGGTGACTCGCGCACCACCCTGCAGACCTCGACCCCCGAAGGCGCGCTCCAGGCACTGCCTCGCTACGACGGCCCCGACGACGACCTGAGATTCGCCCTCACCTTCTACCAGGCCGCATGTCTGTACCGGATCGGCCTCATCCACCTGGCGCGCAAGGCGGTCGACGCGGCCGACGACATCGATACGAACTGCCCCGCGCTCCGCACCGCGCTCGACAATCTCAGGGCTCTCCTCCAGCTCTCCAACGGGGATCCCAAGCGCGCTAGGTCGCTGATAAAGAGGATTGCCGAACCGGCGGCGACAACAGGATTGCTTCCGGTCGTCCTTCGTCTCAACTTCGGCAATGCTGCTGCCGCAACCGAAACCGAGGATCCGGTCGGGGCGAGAGCCGCCTATAGCGAGGTTCTCGAGTTCACCGCTACCGATCCGAGACTCGCTCGCGAGCATGCCGACGCCGCTCTCAACCTCACAGTCATCAACGCTGATGACACCGACCCAAGTACCACGGTGACGGCTCTCTACAAACTATTGGAGCAACTTCCACCAGAATCCGAGCTCCAGTCGGCTCACATCCTGCGCCACCTCGGTGAGGCCTACTACCGGGAACACGAAGAGGACCTCGCCGATAGGGCATACACGGAGGCCAGCGAGCGCTATATCGATATCGGCCGGATCGACGCCGCCGCCGACGCCGACCGCGACGCGGCTCGGCAGCTCGAAACCCACGGTCACCGAGAGGAAGCCCTCGACCGCTTGGTCCCAGCCGCCCTGATCGCCGATATCCGCCGGTACGCCCTCACCGGCTCCGACGCCAGGAAGCGCTGGAGGGAATCCACCAGCACCGCCGCCATGGCCGACGCCATGCGCCTGGCCAACGAAACAGGCGAGCATGCCCTTCTCGCGGACCTCATCGTGTGGGTGAGAACCGCAGGAGAACTCGACCTCCTCGGAGACCTCCCCGACGAGACGACAAGGACCGGCAAACCCTGGTGGCCATCGACCGCCAACACCGTCCTGCGTCCCGGCCCCTGGGTCGTCAGCAGCGCTCCGCCAGCACTGGAGAAACACATCGCCACCGCCTGTGAGCGCTACCTGCGTCACTGGTCGGACTTCCACCAGGGCGACGCGATCGTGCTCCAACCAACCCCCGAACCGAAGGTCCCTTCGTCTGCAATGCTCAATGGCGACAACGTCAACATCGTGAACCTCACCAAGAATGATGCAACTTTCGCTGGAAAGAACAACGAGACCGTTCCGGTGCCACAACTAGGAAAGCCGTTCTTGGTCCCGATCGATACGTTAGACAAGTTTATCGAATATTGCGGTCATCTGATTCCAATGTCAGAGAGTTCGTTCGATCTGGAAGAAGGACGGAGACGCTTGCCAGAGCGACGCGATGGTGTCTTGTACTTGGTGTCGCAAATCGCTGCGCGAATGTTTCCTGATCGGGATGACCTTGTGTATCCGCAGCCGTTCGACAAGGTGGCGAACCGCGCGCCCGGCATTTCGAGGCTGCGCGGCAGCACCACAACTCCTGTCGCCGGAGCTGGATCACTCTGACTCAGGCGCCGGGACCTGCCCGAGACCGCATGCGTAAATCACTCGGCCGTTCTCGTCGGTCTCCACGGGATACGGAAAAGTGAGATCCCGACGCTCCGGAAAGGCCTCACAGATGAGCTGTCCGGCGATCAGGAGCACGTCGTCCTTGGGCTCCGGAAGCTCGGTGGAGTAGATCAGTCTGGCGATCGTTACTGGGCAGACCACATCGCCGATGTCTTCTGTCCGGTGGCCCAGCTGCTCGTACGGAAGCTGCGGGGCGTCGTCGCCGATCCCCGGCAGGAAGATCGGCGGATAGCCGTCCACACGGATGTCTGCTGAGTGCCTCATGATGTTGACGAGTTCCATGAATACCTGTCCTCGTAGGAGCCGGGCTGTCCAGAATCCGGGATCGGAACCCTGGGTATGAACACGAATCAGGCGGCTGCAGCGCCGCCCAACCGGTCAACCCCTACGTTACCCGCGATCGCTCACCTCGAACCGCCCTCGAATGTCCCCTATCAAGGGGACATCAATGCCACACATTGCACCCGCTCCACCCAGTACCGTTGGCGGCATCTCAATACGGCGAAAGGGCAGAGGATGGTCCGGATCAGCGATGCTTGGCGCGAGGCATGGCGCACCGTCCCCGACGAGGTGCGCCGAAGCCCCCTGACGAGGAAGGACGGAATGCCTTCCAAGCGGGCCTTCACGGTGCTCTTCCCCTGCATCTTCAAGGACCTCCTGGCCCCCGACCTCCGGAACTACCGAACGGCGTCGGGAGGGACGCCGATCCCCGACACCAGGCAGGACGAGATCGTCAACGCCGTTACGGCGCAGCGGGAGGCACTCCTCGACTACGTGACGATTCTCAACCTGGTCAAGGCCGCATACCGTCGCGAGTTCGGCCACGCCGATAAGAACAACGATGCCGTCTTCCCGCTCGCCCGCGAGATCCTGACAGATTCCGGGCGCCCCCAGCGCAATGCCGAAGATGACCTGGCCAGCCTCACCGAATGGATCGACGGCCGGATCGCCGAGTACGCAGCCGAGAACCTGCAGAGCGGCGGCAGGACTCCGTTCAGCAAGGAAGCGCTCGACGGGGCACTCGCGGACGCCGTCTTCGTCGAGGACGCCGAGCAACGGCTGAAAGCGGCCTGGCATCGCCGTGGCGTCGTCCCCGCCACCTCGCCCTCCGCGTTCGTCTGGGAGGTGCTGCGCAAGCTCCCGGTCCGGTCGGACGGGAGATGGCTCGACGGCGCCCACGTGATTTTGGAAGACCTCTGGGACGACCTGCTCGAGACCGCCGAGGAGGCCTCGACCGGCAACTGGGACAACCAGGCGATCGGCCTGGCTCTGGCCGGCGAGCAGATCCGGATGCCCGACCTCCAGGGCTGGAGCAACAACAGCGACATCCCTCCCCTCGACCTGTCGATCCAGCAGCGCTGCCTCATCCTGTACTCCAGTGACAGGTCCATGACGGGAAGCGTCGCCGGCGTCGTGCACCACGTGGCCGACGCGTCCGCCGCTCCGCTGGGCGTCGTCACCCCCATGTCCATGGCCGTACTGGTACTCGGCGGCTACCAGGTGATGGACCCGGGCGTTGTGGAATCGCCCACCCGCCTCACAGGCACCGGGAACTCCCTGGAGATCAAGGAGCTGCCTGGCACGGTGGCGATGCGCCGGAAGTACTGGAACATGACCCGCAACGCATCCACGGGTCCGGTCACCGCGAAGCGCCGGGCCCGGGAGGACAATCCGATCCCGACCTTCATGCGCAAGCTGTGGATCCGGGTCGCCGCCGGCGAGCTCAGCGGCACAGATCTCCCGAAGCTCCAGGATGTCTGGGAGCTCATTATCAGGGCGTGGTCGTCCTGGTGCGTGCACACCATCCGCGACAGTCGTGGCGAGATCACCGAATCGACACTGCCTGGCAACCCACCCTCGACGTCGCAGACCGGTGGGAAGGCGCAGAGGAAACTCGACGGCCCGGCCGTCATCAGCAACCGGCTTCTTGACCTTCTCGACGGCGACCACAAGGGGCCTGCCGCCATCGTGCTGGGAGAGATCGTCAACCAGAACAGCGATATCAAAGAGCTCAAGGCCCGGTACCAGGCAGTGATCAGGAAGGCCGTCGAGCGCACCGGGCGGGCCGACTGGCCCAGCTATGACGACGTGCTGCGCACGCTTGCAGGGAAGGGGAGGACAGACCGATGACAATCCGACTGGAATCGGCCGGCGGGGTGATCTCGATCCTGAGCGGAACCCAGCAGATCGGCCCGCCCCGCTCCTGCGAGTTGTGGGTGGCCGGAGGACGTCTCATCTGCGACATGGAGGATCTCGACGCCATGCCCAGCGCCGTCATCCATGACCCGGGCTCGGCCCAGCTCTGGCTGCCGCACGTCTACGGCGACCAGATCAACGACGCCATCCTCGACCTGCTGGAGAGCGCCGAGGCCACCGGCGTGGACGCCCGCGATATCGATAAGCCCTGGCAGCCCGACGAGCTCATCGGCGCCGTCCGCCGGGCGACCGTCGCGCAGTGGCTGGAGCACTGGTGGCCCAGCCGGACCGGCGTCATCCCCTGTCTCGACGCCTCCCTGTTGGAGCTGGAGTTGAGCGCCCTGCACTGGCGGCACCGGCTGCTGTTCGACGAGAGGGAGACCGCTGACAGGCTGGAGCCGCTGGTGCCGCAACTGGCGCAGCGACTGGCCCTGCTGGACGGACATGGCGCGGCGGCCGACGTCATCGAAGACGCCGTCGACGCCGTCTGCCACCTCCTCGACCTCGACACGCAGGCCTTCGACGCCGTCGCCGACGCTCAGGAGCGGCTCATGCTCGGGGAGGACGCCGCACCTGCGGCGCTGACTTGGGCCGGAGATGGAGTGGTCGGGAACCCGATTGCCCAGGAGGAGCTCGCCCTGACCGCCTCCATCGATGAGGAGGCCGACGAGGACTTCGAGGAAGACGCCGGTGAGGATACCGACGGTGTGATCCGGCTGACGGTCGATCCTCTCCAGGTGAGGCCTCGCACCGTCGGTGGCGACCGCCGCAATGTCGAGGTGGTCGTCAAGAACGGGGTTGCGGAGATCACCGTGGCGGGTGGTGACCTGTTCGCGGACTCTCTCGATGCCCGTGTCTGGGGGATGCATCCACTGCCCGGAACCCACACCCGGCTGGTCAGGACCGAACCCCTCGCCAGCACGACATGGGGATATCAGCTGGACATCCCGCTTTCCGGCGCCGGCGCCGATCTCGACCCGCGCAGCGTCGATGTCGTCGATCCTTCCGTCTTGTCTGGCCGGCGCACCCAGGAGGAGATCCTGCGTGACCGCGACTTCATCACGGAGCTGATCGCCCGGCGAATCACCGGAGAGGGCCCGGGAGCCGACACCAGCGCCGTCGCCCCCTTCCTGGTCGAGATGGGTGACATGGGAATGGGCGCCGATGAGGGGGAGTGGAGATGACCGAGCTGAGACGGGCCGCCGGTGTCGTCGACGTCGAGAACCTGTTGCATTGGCAGGCGAAGAACAATCCCTATCTCGCCCGCCAGTGCCTGACCGCATTTGTCTGGTGGGCCCGCCATGTGACGCTTCCGGCGCAGATCACGGAGATGGGCGGATACGCGCAACCGTGGGACCCGACCTACCGGGCAGTGCGGTCGGAGGTCCGGGCGCTGAGATTCAAACTTCGTGACGTACGCGCCGGTAAGAACATTGCCGATATCGCCGTGTGCGAGCGGACGAAGATGCTCGTTGAGACGAGGAACTACACCACCTTCACGGTGGGCGGGATCGACCACCTGGTGCTGAAAACCCTCGACGAGCTTCAGGCTCATCATGCCCTCGACGTATGGATCGTCGCCCCGACCGACTACCAACGTCAGTGCAGGGAGATGTTCGCCCCGGGAGGCAAGCATGGGGGAGTGCGGGCACGGGGCATCGTCTGGATCGACGAGGTGCTTGAAAAGTACCTCGCCACACAGCGGAGCCCCCGGCCGATCCGCCTCGCTGGCGAGACGGTGCCCTCCCCGTTCCTGCCCGCCGCGAGATTCTGGTCACCGTTGATGCCGCAGAACTCCGACTTCGCCGACTATCGGCGATGGACTGCTCTGGCGAAGCAGCAATTCGCCAGAGCGGGATTCGGGCCGGAAGCGGCAGAGGATCTCAGCGAGGCCCTGTGGATCGGGCTTCACGCCGAGAAGGGGATGGCCTACACCGGCCGTGATCCCCTGGCCCGCCGCGACTGGGCGAAGATCTGCCTGGCCACCCTGCTCCGGCTGGGGCTGTCCGATCGCAAGGACATCAGTCCTCACGTCGCGGAGTTCTACAATGCTGCGATTGAAAGCGGCTACCAGCACGTCATGACCGCACTGGACATGGCGAAGGCCACAGATGACCCCGATGCCGAGCCGGAAGACGAGGATGCCTGAATGACCGGTCTCATCGCGGCTCTGCGCACATGGAAGTTGGAGAATCTCTACCGCCATGACGACCCGGCCCGCGCCTCGGCCGTCGCAACGTCCCGGATGCTCGATCTCATCTCCGGCACCGATCACGGGCACTTCCTGCTGTCCATGAGAGGGGATGGGGACGGTTCGGTGCAGATCCGCTTCGCCGTCTCGGGGGCCGACGACGTCAGCTCCGATGATGTGGAGTGGATCTTCGCACCCATCGGCGATCTGGCCCGCAACGAATGGGACCCGGTGCCGACGCTGCCCGCCCGGCTTCAGGAGCTCGTGCCGACCGTCAGTGTCGCCGACCCCGGGCTCCCCGGAATGGCCGCGCAACTCCCCACAGGAGTCGCCCCGGGAGACCTGTGGCCGCGCGAGCTCACCAGTTCTGGCATCGAGATTCTCCGAGCGCTGGCCGGTAGCGCCGGAGAGTTTCGGGTGCATCTGGCCGCCGCTCCCTCATTCGACCGGGCGATGGCCCAGGAGAGACTGTTGGCATCGGGCCGCCCGGCCGACTCGGGTGCCTCGCCCAGGACAGCGGACCCGGTGTGGCTGGGCGCCTACGTCGGCCAGCCGGTGGAGATCCGATGCCTGGCCGGGGGCGGACGCTCCATCTCCCCGCGACTGCGCGCCGCGCTGCTGAATCTCGGCATCGGGATCACCCTGGTCGAGCGCAACCCAGCAAGCCGTGAGATCGCCGAGGCCTGGCGAGGGGGACGCGTGGCGATGCGCGCCACCGCGCTGCCGGTCGGTGCGGCCAGAGCCCTGTTCCGGGTGCCGTGCAGCCCGTCCGTGCCGGTGATCTGCGGAGTTCCGGTGATCACCGCCCCCACCGAGGATGTCGCGATCGACGAGGATGTCTGTCGCGAGGGTCTGCGCCTCGGCGTCGCCATGACTCCCGAGGGGCGGATGCGGGAGGTGCGGATCGCCGAGGAGGACCAGCTCCTGCACACCGAGGTAATCGGCGCCACCGGAACCGGGAAATCCAGCCTCCTTGCGGAATGGGTGGCCGAAGCGGCGAAGGCCGGCGTGGGCGTCAGCGTCATCGATCCACACGGCACTCTGGTCACGCGGCTCATCAAGGAACTGCCCACCGAGATGGCCACTCGCACCGTGGTGGTGCGCAGCGGCGATCTGGAGCATCCGGTGCCGGTGAACCCACTCAGCACCGAGGACTGGGAACTCGCTCAGGACACCATGATTCAGGTGTTCAATGAGATTTTCGACCCGCGACACCAAGGAATCACGGGCCCGGTCTTCGAGCGCCTGCTCGCAGTACTCCTTGAGCTTCAACGAGCACTGGTGGGCGACCGAGCATCCTTCTCCGCAGTCCCGGCGATCTTCGGAACCAGGAGCGACATGAGGTCGCTCGTTCCCCACCTCCCGCGCGCGCTCGCCCGGAGACTTGTGACCGAACTCATAGGCCGCTCGGAGGAAGACTATTCAGAATCGATGACCTGGGTGGCCTCAAAGTTCCAGCGTCTGCTGTCCAGCGGCCAGATGCGAGCCATCACCGCATCGGGGAAGGACGCCGTCGACGTCACCAGACTGGTCGACCAGCGCAAGCTGCTGCTGGTGGATCTGGCCAGCCCAGCACTTGGGCCGATGTCATCTCAGATGCTCGGGGAGATGTGGCTGGCCAAGCACTGGGCGGCCATGGCGCACCGAGCCGATCCTCACCAACTGCACCTGCTGATCGTCGACGAGGCCCACCTGTTCGCCTCGGGCCTGCTGCCGAGGATCCTTGCCGAGGGGCGCAAGTTCGGCTTCGGGGCCGTCCTGGCGCACCAGAACCTGGACCAGCTTGGCTATGGGCTGCAGGCCGCCCTCGAGTCGACGACATCCAACATCATCTCCTTCCGGACCGGCATCCGTGAGGCGGCGAGCGTGGCGCAGCGCCTGGGCTCGTGGTCCGGCGGAAGCCTCAACCGGCTGCCGAGGCTGAGAGCGGCAGCCACCCTGTCGGCCGGGGTCGCTCAGTCGGAGCCCTTCACACTGGTGATCGATCACAACTCGAGGGTGTCTGGCAGGAATGATCCGCAGGCCGCGAAGCTCTTCGCAGAGTCCAGCTGGAAGAGGTACTCCGATCCCTACCGGGACTGCCAACCGCTGACGTGGGAGTATTTCATGGACGCCGCACAGCAGCCCCCGGAGAAGAAGATCGTCGCCGCGTTCGCCAAATGGTGGCGTCAAGAGAAGCCACTCTCCAAGGTCCAGGAGAGTTCCAGGAACACGCCTACCCCGTACTTCAATGAGGCGACGCTGGAGGAGCTGGGCTATACCGGCCTGGATCCGATCCGGGCCATGATGCTGGCCGAGTTCGCTCTGGTGACGTTCGAGCTACGAGTCGGGACCCGGCTGATCAAACTCGCTGGCGAGCACGCGGCCACCGAATATGACAGGATAGCGAATAGCCCCGAGGCGGCCCTGGAGTGGTTCCGGGAGTCCGAGCTCGCCGTTCCTGAAAAGCTCAGTGGCTGGGAATCTGCCGGGCCCAGAGGGCAGGCGCAGATGGTCGACTGGATCCGTGGCAAATGGATCTTCGTCACCATCCCGGACTACCAGGACCACGTCAAGGCGACCGAACGAGAGCTCAAGAATGAACTCCGTGACGCCCACGACGAACTGATGACTCTGATGGACGAGTACTTGGCCCCGGCGGCCGAGCGGTGACGCCGGCCGTTCCCGGATTTACCCGCCATGAATAACGTCCTCATGCTCATCCGGTAACAAACAGAGAATGGATGATTCTATGGCCGACCGGCTTAGATTTAGCACCGTCGAAAGCGGGCACATCATTTATTATGTGCTTCTCGATACGCGAGGAATGTGGACTCCCTGCCACCTCAACGTCAATCGCCCCGAAGGAGGTGATAAAAACGTCGAGATAGAGCTAGCCGTTGAGATTGAATGCGTCGATGAAGCAGCACGATCGAAATTCGTTTCAATAAACGGCGACCAGGTGTACCGAACGCGACTACGTTTTTCCGACGGGAATAAGTTTATTGTCGACGTCACCATTCCTACGCTCGATTGGGACTTGGAAGGCGCCGTCATATCGTTTGATTGGCGCCAGGCGGTTTCTGTCCTCGATCACATTGAGGGCTGTTAGTACAAACAGACTTCAAGACTCAGACCGCGAGACCCGCACGGCGGAGCTGGGCACGGGCGTTGCGCAGCGACCTCCAGTCGGAGGGGGTGGTTGGAAGACCGGCGATGAGGAGGCCTTCTCGGTAGACGCGGTAGTGGCGTCGAGTCCGACGCACGGTGACGCCGTCGCAGTGGTTGAGAGTGCGGATGAGCTGGTTGATATCCTTCTTGCTGGTCATCGGTGGTCCTTTCCACGGGGCTGACGTGGGTATGACTCCGTGGCCGTTGCGGCGTTTCATCTGTCCTCGCTCTTGAGGCCGACCCGGGTGATGAGGCGCCGCGACGCGGTGCCATCATGACGTCATGAGTGCAGTGACCGCCTCCACTATGGCCTCGGTGAACACGACAACCAAGCCCCTCACGCTCGCCGCAGTCGATGATGTCCCCGTGCTTCTCGAGGGAGTGCGCGCTGTTCTCCAGCAGCGACTGACCATCTCGACATACGTCTGCGCCGTCACCACCGACGACCTCATGGCGTCCGGAGTCCATCCAGACGCCGTCCTGCTCGATATTCGGCTCAACGACGGTTCCTCACCGTTCGACAACGTCACGCGGATCGTCGAAGACCTCCGCGCACCGGTTCTGCTGTTCTCCCAAGAGGCCCGGCCCAGCGTGGTCCAGGCCTGCCTGGCCGCAGGGGCTGCTGGTCTGCTGGAGAAGAACGCGAACCCCGACACACTTACTGAGGCGATCACGACGGTCGCCTCGGGTGAGCCGTGGCTCACCGAGGAGTGGGCGCGCGTGGTCAGCGGGACGAAGTGGATGAGGCCTCATCTGGCGGGTCGTGAGGGTGAGGTGTTGAGGATCTTCGCCGCCGGCCTGAAGATTCCCAGCATCGCTCACGCCATGGGAGTCGAGGACACGAGCGTGAAAGAGTGGCTGAAGCGCATCCGGCGGAAGTATTGCGAGGTGGGCCGCGCCGCCCACAATCGGACCGAGCTCTACATTCGCGCGGTCGAGGACGGGTACTGCGATCCTCCAGTGCTGCACTGACCCATCAGGGCTGCGCTGACTCACGAGACACTTCCCTGCGGTCGCACGATTCTGTTCCTCTTCTGCTTCTTCTGCCATATTCCCGATTCTCGGAGAGCGATTTTCTACTCCAGAAACAGGAGAGGTAAGGCTCACCTTCTCAATTCTTGAGTGTCTCAGGGTCGCCTTTCCTTGCTGGAAATAGTCGGAATTCCGGGAGATCATGGAGCCATGATCGAACCGATGAAGACAGGCCTGAAACTGGCCGGCCGCTACCCGCTAGTGATCCTGGTCTGCGCCACCGCACTGATCGGCGCCGTACTGGGAATGCTGTCGCAGCCGACGGCCACCCGCTGGGTGATCTCGCTCGTGTGCCTTGCGGTGGCAGCACGGCTGGCCGTCGGCATGATCCGCGACCTTCGCAGCGGCCGCTACGGCGTCGACCTGCTCGCCATCGTGGCGATTCTCGCCGCCGCGGCCGTGGGCGAGTACTGGGCCTCCCTGGTGATCTGCCTCATGGTCACCGGGGGAGAGGCCCTGGAGGATTACGCCTCCGCCCGCGCCGGCCGATCCCTGTCCGCCCTACTGGACAACGCCCCCCACGAGGTGGGACGAATCAATTCCGACGGCCTTGTCGACCGCATTTCCGTCGACCAGGTAAATGTGGGCGACCGCATTCAGGTCCGTCCCGGCGAGATGGTCGGCGTCGACGGGCTGCTGCAGGTCGGAAACGCCACCGTCGACGAGTCCTCCCTCACCGGCGAGTCGATGCCGGTGCTGCGGCGCCCCGGCGAGCAGCTGATGGCCGGCAGCGTCAACGGCCCCACCGCCGTCGTGATGCGCGCCACCGCCACCGCGGCGGATTCCCAGTATCAGCGGATCGTCGCGCTAGTCCGCGAGGCTCAGGACTCCCGGGCGCCCTTCGTCAGCCTCGCCGACCGGGTCGCGGTGCCCTTCACCGCCGTCTCGCTGGCCATCGCAGGACTGGCCTGGTTCCTGTCGGGGGACGCCGTGAGGTTCGCGGAAGTGCTGGTGGTCGCCACCCCCTGCCCGCTCATCATCGCCGCCCCGGTGGCCTTCATGGCGGGCACCAGCCGAGCTGCGAAGCTCGGCATCATCGTGCGCGACTCGGGAGCCCTGGAGCAGTTGGCCAGGGTCCGCACCGCCGCCTTCGACAAGACCGGAACCCTCACTCGCGGCACCCCGGCGGTCACCGCCATCCACCCGTCAGAGGGCGTCTCCGATGATCGTGTCCTCGAACTGGCAGCAGCCGTCGAGCAGATGTCGACCCATCCGATCGCCACCGCGATCACCAGCGAGGCCCGCCGGCGCGGCATCGCCCCACAGCCGGTGGAAGACGCCCAGGAAGTCACCGCGGCCGGAATCGGCGCGGTGCTGGAGGGCCGGCGGGTACGCGTCGGCACCCAGTCCTTCGCCGGCGGGGACGCCGCAACCCGGCAGAAAGCCCTGGACTCCAGCCTCACGACTCCGGCCACTCCAACCCCGGCCGGCTCCAAGCAAGCCGCCGCCACCCGGGTCTACGTCTCCTGCGACGAGCGGCTGATCGGCGTCATCGAGGCGTCCGACCCGGTCCGTCCCGAGGCCGTCGGCACCCTGGCCGAACTGGCCCGGCTGGGGGTGGGCCGCACGATGATGCTCACCGGCGACTCCCGGGCCACCGCCGATCTCGTCGCCGGTCAGCTCGGTGTCAGCACTGCCCGGGCCGGGCTCACCCCGGCCGACAAGGTCGAGGCGGTGCGGTCGGCAGACCGGCGTCCCGTGATGATGGTCGGCGACGGGGTCAACGACGCGCCAGTGCTGGCGGTCGCAGACGTCGGGGTGGCCATGGGCGCCAAGGGATCCGCCGCCGCGGTCGAGTCGGCCGATGTCGTCGTGATGGAGGACGACCTGTTCCGGGTCGCGCGAGCGGTCCAGATCGGACGGCGCACCCTGTCGGTGGCCTGGCAGGCCATCGGCATCGGGATCGGACTGTCCCTGGCCCTCATGCTGGTCGGCGCCACCGGGGCGATGCCCGCGGTGGTCGGCGCCGGCCTCCAGGAGCTGGTCGACCTCGCCTGCATCCTGTGGGCTCTGCTGTCGGGGCGGCCCGGACGCGCCGAGCGCCTCCACGCGAGCCTCTCGAATACCGACCCGACCACCGGCGATGCGTCGGGTAGGGTCGTTACCGCCGACGGCGCAGCACCGATCGAGGGCGCGCCCTACCGAGCGGAAGGATCGACGGACAGTGGACTCAGCACCCACCGGGACATCGCAGCCGAGCAGAGTCGAGTCGTGTGACGCCGAGTCCCGTGACGGATCGGCCGGACCGCGGGGCGTCGACCTGAAGCTTGTGGTCTGCGACATGGACGGCACCCTGCTGGACGGCGAGGGAGCGATCCCCGACGACCTGTGGCCGGTGCTGGAGATCATGAGGCGGCGCAGGATCGCCTTCGTGCCGGCCAGCGGCCGGCAGTACGCGACCCTGAAATCGATGTTCGACCGTGCTGAGTTCGACCGTGCCGAGCTCAGCCGTACCGAACTCAGCGGTACCGATGGCCATGACGACGAGGCGGGCCGTGACGCGAACATGGCCTTCATCGCCGAGAACGGCGCCCAGCTGATGCGCGGCGGCGAGCTGCTGGCGGCCTCCGTCATCGACCCCGAGTACGTCGCCCTCACCCTCGAGCGGGTCGAGCGGCTGTCCGCCGAGGGCCACGATCTGGGGACGGTGGTGTGCGGCACCCAGGGCGCCTATATCCACCGCGACGACGACGCCTTCCTGGCCGAGGTGCGCACCTATTACCGACGCCACCGGGTGGTCGAGGACCTGTCGGCGGTCCGCGACGACGTCATCAAGATCGCCGTCTACGACTTCGGGGACGCCGAGAAGGGGATCTACCCCAGGCTGCGTGATGCCAATCAGAATTGTGCCGGCCACGACCAGCACGGCCACGGCCGCGCCGACCAAGCCCACAGGGTGGTGCTCTCGGGCAAGCACTGGATCGACGTGAGCAACACCGAGGCCACCAAGGGCCATGCGCTGGCCCAGCTCCAGGACATTCTCGCCATCGGCCCCGCCCAGACCGCGGCCTTCGGGGACTACCTCAACGATCTCGACCTGTTCGACCACGCCGAGCTGTCCTACGCGATGGCCAACTCCCACCCGGACCTGTTCGACCGGGCCAGGTTTGTCGCCCCCTCCAACCTCGACGGCGGCGTGGTGTCGACGCTCAAACATCTGCTCGCCCTCGACTGACTCCCACACCCTCTTAGCAACACAGCCTCAGCAGCACAGCCTCAGCAGCGCAGGCCGAACCGGCCCGCCTGCTCCCGCAACTCCTCGCGGAAATCCGGGTGGGCGGTCTGCTCGATGAGCCGGCGCGCCTGCTCGTCCTCGTCACGGAACAGCAGCTCGGCGACGCCGTTCTCGGTGATCACCGCGGTGGGCTGGGCATAGGTCGCCGGGCCTGACAGCCCGCCGACGATGGTCGAGGAACCGGCATGGCGGCTGTGCAGGGCGACCAGCGACTGACCGCCGCGCGAGTGCATCGCGCCGAACTGGAAGTCGGTGGATCCGGCGGTCCCCGAGTAGATCTTGAGGCCGATCCGCGAGGCGTTCACCCGCCCGAACAGGTCCACCTCGAGGGCGGAGTGGATGGAGATGAACCCGTCCAGGGCCGAGACGGTGGCCGGATTGTTGGTCTTCTCGCAGCGCAGCAGTCTGACCCGGGGGTTCTCGTCGGCCCACGCATAGAGCTCCAGGCTGCCCAGCAGCGAGGAGCCGGACATCTGCCGGTGCGGGACCAACGCCCCGGCACGATCCAGGGTCATCGCGGCGTCGGAGAGAATGCCGGACCAGATCCGCAGATTCCGGTGCCCGCGCAGCGCCTGGGCGGCGGCGTCGGGAACCTTGCCGATCCCGATCTGAATGACATTGCCGTTGCGGACCCGGCCAGCCACCAGTTCGCCGATCCGCAGCAGGTCGTCGTCCAGGATCACCGGATCCGCCGGGATCAGCGGCACGTCGACCTCCACCGCGAAGTCGATGGCCTCCTCGGGCAGGACGCCGTCGCCGCGGGTGAACGGCATCTGCGGATTCAGCTGTGCGACAACCGGAATGCCGCGCTTCTTGGCCACCTCGACCGCCGCGGCCATGATCTGCACCTCGATCCCCATGCTCACCACGCGATTGCGCGACGGGGTGGTGTGCAGCACCACCAGATCGGGCGGACAGCTCGTCGACAGCAGCATCGGCGCCGAACTCATCGGCATCGGGAAGTAGTGGACGTCGTCGGAGCGCCGGGATCCCGGCCCCAGGAACACCGTCTCATGGGTGACGCCGTCTCGCGCCGGCACACCCCGGGGGGCATTGATGCAGAACAGGCGCCAGCGGTCCAGCCGCCGGTCCAGGCCGTCGAGCAGTTCCAACGGCGTCGCCCCGCCGCCGGGCGCCACGATTCGTGGGCACTCGGGCAGAGTCGCGACGATCTCGTCCAACTCGTCAATGCCGATGAGTCGCATGGCACAACGCTAACCCTCCCGGCCTCTTCGGTGGCACAATCGGCACCGATGCCTCGTCAGCCAGCCCCCCGAACAGAACCCATAGGTCCCGGTGTCGGTCTCGTCGCGACCCAGGTCGCCACCGTCGCCACCCCCGATCACCCGCTCGACCTGGTGGCCGGCGGGCGCCTCGACCATGTCGACGTCGCCTACGAGACCTACGGAACCCTGTCGCCCCAGCGCGACAACGCCGTCTACATCTGCCACGCCCTCACCGGCGACGCCCATGGCGCCGGAAGGCACGAGGGGGACGCCAAGCCCGGATGGTGGGACAACATCATCGGGCCGGGCCGGGCCATCGACACCGACCGCTGGTTCGTGGTCTGCTCCAACCTGCTGGGCGGCTGCTCGGGCACCACCGGCCCCACCTCGATCAACCCGGACACCGGGCGCGAGTGGGGGATCAACTTTCCCCAGGTCGACATGCACGACTTCGTCGAGGTCCACCTGCGGCTGGCGGCCCACCTGGGGATCGAGCGCTTCCACGCGGTGGTGGGCGGCTCGATGGGCGGGATGCAGGCCCTCGACTGGTCGCTGACCCATCCCGACACCCTGGACAACGCGGTGATCATCGCCGCCTCCAGCCGCCTCACCGCCCAGAACATCGCCTTCTCGGCGGTGGGCCGCGAGGCCATCATCCGCGACCCGGACTTCGAGGACGGCGGCTATCTGCACGCCGAGGCCCGTCCGGACACCGGCCTGTCGATCGCCCGGATGCTGGCGCACATCACCTACCTGTCGGAGGACGCCTTCGCCGAGAAGTTCGGCCGCAGTCACCAGTTCGGCCAGTCCCGGCGCGGTTTCGGCGTGGACTTCGCGGTGGAGAGCTACCTCGACCACCAGGGTGAGGCCTTCCTCACCCGCTTCGACCCGCTGAGCTACATCTACCTCACCCGGGTGATGGACTATTTCGACCCCTTCGGGCACGCCGGTGCCACGAACCTCGTGGTCCAGGACCCGGTGAACTTCCTGGTGGTCTGCTTCGACACCGACTGGCGGTTCTCGCCGGCCCACTCCCGGCGGATCGTCCGCCACCTCGAGGGGGCCGGGCTGCCGGTCACCTTCGCCACCATCGCCTCCTCCTGGGGCCATGACTCCTTCCTGATGAAGCTCGACCCCTACCACGAGCTGGTGAGGGCCTTCCTCGAGGTGCCCGACAGGCGGCGCACCAGCCGCGCCGCGAGCAGGGCGCCGCACTTCGACGGACACATCTGCGACCGGGAGGTCTCCCGATGACCATCCCCACCTCCCATCCCTCGCCCGGCTCCAGCCGGGCCGGTTCCACAGGAGACGCCGGCAGCGGGCGCCTGCGACCCGACCAGCGGATCATCTCCTCCCTGGTGCCCACCGGCTCCCGGGTGCTCGACCTGGGCTGCGGCGACGGGCTGCTGCTGAGGCACCTGATGGACGAGCGCGATTGCCTGGGCACCGGGGTGGACGCCGCCACCGACGAGCTCATCACCGCCGCCGCGATGGGCGTCCCGGTGGTGCAGCTCGACCTGGACGCCGACCTCGGCGAGTTCCACGACGACTCCTATGACGTCGTGGTGCTCTCGCGCACCCTCCAGGCGGTGCCGCGGCCCGGCGAGGTGCTGCGCCAGATGGCCCGGATCGGCACCACGCTCATCGTCTCGATGCCGAACTTCGGGTACTGGCGCAACCGGCTGCGACTCATCTCGGGGCACATGCCGGTCTCCCGCGACCTTCCCTTCCAGTGGCACAACACCCCGAATGTGCGCTACTCCACGGTGGCCGACCTGGAGGCCTGGTTCGCCGCCGAGGGTCTCGACGTGCTGACCCGGATCAGCCTGGCCGAGCACGGCCGGCCGACCCGGGGAGCTCGGCTGGCGCCGAATCTGCTCGCCGGATCCACCATCCACGTGCTGCGCTCCAACTGGACGCCGACCCCGCCGGCCTCTCCGGTCCCGGAAACACCGTGACCGGCGAGACGACGGCGACGACCCCCGCCGACGGCGCCAACCGCACGAGCGGATCGAACGGACCGAGCGGATCGAGTGGCACGATGAGCCCCATGGAGAGCACCGACAGACGGATCCTGGCCCTGTTGGAGTCCGACGGGCGGATGTCGTGGACCGAGCTGGGACGCGAGGCCGGCCTGTCGACCTCGGCCGCCCAGCAGCGGGTCCGCCGGATGGAGGCCAAGGGGATCATCAAGGGCTACCACGCCGACATCGATCCGGTCGCGGTCGACGCCGGGGTCACCGCCTTCATCCTGATCCGTCCGGTCGATCCGGCGAGCGACGACGAGATCCCGCCGATCCTGAGCGAACTGCCGGCGGTGCGCGACCTCCACTCGGTGGCCGGGACGGCGTCCTACCTCATCCGGGTGCAGGTGGCATCCCCGCACCATCTCGACCAGCTGCTCAACCAGATCCGCAGATCCTGCCGGTGCAGCACTGAGACCACCGTGGTGCTCAACACCCTCTTCGACTCCCGCCCGATGGTCGACGACCGACCCGATGACGAGGACGCCGACGCCGACGCCGATCCTGATCCGGCTCCGGACTCGGGGGCCGAGGAGCAGTGACGCCGCAGGTGACCCCGGCTCTCAGGCGAGCCACCGCGGACCACCCGACCCTGTTGCGCAGCGCCGGAGCCGTGCTCGCCGGGGTGGCGACCGGCCTGGGGCAGGCCCCGGCGGGGTGGTGGCCGCTGGTGATACCCGGTGTCGCGGCGCTGACCCTGCTGGTGGGCCGGGTCCGGCCGCGGACCGCCCTGGGACTGGGCTATCTCTACGGGCTGGCGATGTTCACCACCACCATCTGGTGGGTCCATGTGGTCGCCTGGCCGGCGGCCCTCGTGCTGATCGCCTTCATGGCCTGCTGGTCGATGCTCACCGGCTGGGGGATTCGGATGGTCCAGGGGCTCCCTCTGACCCCGCTGTGGGCGGCCTGTGTGTGGTCGGCCGCCGAGGTGGGCGCCGCCCGGGTGCCGATCGGCGGATTCGGCTGGGTGCGGCTGGCCTGGACGGCGGTGGACACGCCGATCGCCGGAACCCTGCGCTGGATCGGGGTCACCGGCGTCAGCCTTCTCGTCGCCCTGGCCGGCCAGCTGCTGGCCGAGACGGTTCGGCCGCGGACGGGCCACGGACAGCGCGGCAACGGCGAGCGACGCGCGAATGACAGTCGGGGTCGTCTGAGCGGCCGCATGGTTCCCGGCGTCTCCCTGGTCGCCGTCCTGGTGGTGGCCTCGCTGGCGGGGGAGTGGACTGTCGGCTGGGCCGACCGGCAGGTCTCCCAGGAGCCGACCGGACCGCGGGTGATGGTGGTCCAGGGCGGGGTCGACGGCACCGCGGGGTCGTACGCGATGGGCTACGCCCGCTCGGTGACACAGAACCACCTGTCCCAGACGATCGCCGCGATCGCGGCCCAGCGGGCCGCCGGGGAGCCGGCCCCCGACATGGTGCTGTGGCCCGAGAACAGCACCGACATCGACCCGGTCAAGGATTTCCAGACCCGCACCCTGGTCACCACCGCCACCCGGATCGCCGAGCGCCCGATCCTGGTCGGTGCCGTCACCGAGGGCCCCGGGCCCGATGAGCGCCAGACCACCGCGATGTGGTGGCCGGTCGACGCCCAGGGGCCGACCGGCGTCTACCACAAGCGCAATCTGGTCCCCTTCGGAGAGTGGATCCCCTGGCGATCGACCCTGCTCCCGCTGCTGCCGGTGCTGGCGCACGTCGGACGCCAGTCGGTGCCGGGCACCGGCCCGGGAGTCATCGAGGCCTCCATCGGCGGTCGCAGAATGACGATCGGCGACGTCATCTGCTTCGAACTGGCCTATGACGGCACCGTCTACGACACCGTGCGCAACGGCGCCCAGCTGCTCATGGTGCAGTCCAACAACGCCACGTACACCCGCACCGGCCAGCCCTATCAGCAGTGGCAGATCACCCGGGCCAGGGCCATCGAGACCGGACGCCAGATCGTGGTGTCCACCACCTCCTCCCTGTCGGGTCTCATCTCTCCCGGCGGGCAGGTCCGCGACCGCACCGCCGAGGGCGGCCACGCCTGGCGGATGTACACGGTGGCGATCGGCTCCGGAGTCTCGGCGGGGGTGAAGGCCTCCCCGGTGATCGGCCTGGCCAGCGTCGTCGTCGCGGTCCTGGCGGTCCTGGTGGGGGTGGCGCGATCGGGGTGGCGGCCGTGGCGCCGCGGCGCAGGGTTAGGCTGAGAGTCCTTGACGTCGTCCCGTCGAGTGCGAGTGCAGCACATCTGCGCAGTGCAGTTAAGCGAAGGGCCCCTCGGGCCCGGGAGAGGATAACGAGGTCCATGCCCACCAGCAACGACGAGGCGACCGGTTCCCGCGTCCTGGTCATCGTCCCCACCTACAACGAGGCCGAGAACATCGAGGCGATCGCCGGACGGCTGCGCGGGGCCAACCCCGAGGTCGACCTTCTGGTCGCCGACGACAACTCCCCGGACGGCACCGGCGACATCGCCGACCGGCTGGCCGCCGCCGATGAGCACGTCCATGTGATGCACCGCCGGGGCAAGGAGGGGCTGGGGGCGGCCTACCTGGCCGGGTTCCACTGGGGACTGGACGCCGGCTACGACGTCCTGGTCGAGATGGACGCCGACGGCTCCCACCAGCCCGAGCAGCTGCCGGCTCTGCTGGAGGCCCTCCAGCACGCGGACATGGTGAAGGGATCGCGCTACGTCCCCGGGGGCCGGGTGGTGAACTGGCCGAAGTACCGCGAGCTCATCTCCCGGGGCGGGGGAGTCTGGACCCGCCTGATGCTCGGCATCAACGTCAAGGACCCGACCGGCGGCTTCAACGCCTTCCGCGCGCACACCCTGCGCACCATCGGCCTGGACGACGTCGCCTCGGCCGGCTACTGCTTCCAGCTGGACCTCACCTGGCGGGTGCTCAAGTGCGGGATGACCGTCGCCGAGGTGCCGATCGAGTTCGTCGAACGCGAGTACGGCAACTCGAAGATGAGCCGGGCGATCGTCGTGGAGGCCCTCATCCGCACCACCTTGTGGGGGGTCGACTACCGAGGCAAGCAACTCGGAAAGGTCGCCGGCACGGTGGCCGAGCGGCTCAAGAAGGAGCCGTCGCGGCACTGAGTCCGTTGTGAGGAATGGGATGACATAGCGGGAGGCACCGTCCGAGGGACGGTGCCTCCCGCATTGTCTGTCGTTCTGGGGATCTGATCGACGCCGGTCGTCTGACGGGCGGGGGAGATCAGTCCTTGCGGATCTCGTCGAGGCGCTCCTTGAGCAGTTCCTCCAGCTCGGGAATCGAGCGGCGCTCGGTGAGCATGTCCCAGTGGGTGCGCTGGGGCTTCTCCTTCTTCTTCTCGGCCTGTGTCCCGTCGCTGCGATGGGACTCGGCGCCGCATCGGGGGCATTCCCAGACTCCGGGAAGCTCCGCCTCGACCGAGAAGGTGATCTCGAAGTGATGGCCGTTGGGGCAGTCGAAACCGATCTCCTGCCTCTCGGCCATCTCGACGCCTTCCTCGTCCTCGAAACTCTTGGACCCCAAACCCATGCCACGCAGTGCACGATCTGCCATGACTCCTCCTTTCGGACGTCGGACTCGCCCAAGTGCTGCGACATCTATCATGACAGGCCCGGCCAACCGATGGCGAGGGCTGCGCCCGATCGGCCGTGCGGTCCGGCCGCGCTGCGCGGGCTCAGTCGGCAAGTCCCCGTTCGGCCATCAGATCGGCCAGCACGTCGATGGCGTCGGTGACGATCCCGTCGACCCCCATCTCGATGAGCCTGGTCATCTCGTCGCGGTCGTTGATGGTCCAGACGTGGACCGCCCGCCCGGTGGCGTGCGCGGCGCGCAGGAAGGACGGCGTCACCAGGGGGATCTCGCGTCCGGCGAGCCGGAAGCTGACCGGCATCTGGAAGGCCACCCCGGCCGGTGGCAGGAGACGGCTGCTCACCCGGCCGATCGCCGACCAGGCCACTCCCAGCGGGCCGACCGCGGTGGCCACCTCGCGGCCCATCAGGCGGCGGAATCTCATCAGCCGGTCGGTTCCGAAGGAGCCCACGCACACCCGCCGGGTCGCATTGTGGCGTCGCAGCACCCGGGCCAGCGGTTCGATGGCGCCGGGCTCCTTGATGTCGATGTTGACGCAGGTGTGCGGGAAGGCGTCCAGCACCTCGTCGAGGGTGGGGATCGGCTCGCCGCCGACCCGCGCCTGTCGCAGCTGCGACATCGGCAGCTCGCTGATCACCCCGGTGGCCTCGGTGACGCGGTCCAGACGGGAGTCGTGGAAGGCCACCAGCTCGCCGTCCCGGGTGGCGTGGACGTCGGTCTCGATGTGGGTGTAGCCCATCGCGACGGCGTTGCCGAAGGCTCTCAGCGTGTTCTCATGGCCGATATTGTCGGCCAGCAGCGAGCCTCCCCGGTGGGCCAGTGCGGTGAACCGCTGGGAGAAATAGGGATAGTCGCTGGCTCGCACTCCCATATTGTGGCTCTCGTGAGCACCGTCCTGTCCATCCAGTCCCATGTCACCGTCGGATCGGTCGGCAACTCGGCGGCCGTCTTCGCCCTCCAGCGCCTCGGCGTGGAGACCTGGGGCCTGCCGACGGTCGTGCTGTCCAATGACAATGCCCGGCCTCATGTCGCCGGGCCCGCTCTCAGCGCCGCCCAGCTGCGCGGGATCGTCGACGCGATGGGGGCCAACGGGGTGCTGGGCCGGGTGGACGCGCTGCTGAGCGGCTATCTCACCGCCGAGACCGGCGAGCTGATCTGGGAGACGGCGGAGCGGCTCAAGGCGCTGAACCCGTCGGTGCGGTTCTGCTGCGATCCGGTGATGGGGGACCGGGGCACCGGCTTCTACGTGCCCGAGGCGGTGCGGGCCTTCTTCTGCGATCGGGCGCTCGGCCTGGCCGACGTGCTCACCCCGAACCTGTTCGAGCTGGCCGCGCTCACCGGTGGCAGCACCGGGACCCTGGCCGGGGTGGTGGCGTCAGCGCGGGCGCTGGTGGACGCCGGCACAGGCACGGTGCTGGTGACCTCGGTGGACTGCGACGAACTGCCCGCCGACGGCGCCCACATGGTCGCGGTGACCGCCGGGCGCGCGGTGCTGGTGTCGACGCCGCTGCTGGACGCCCACTTCGACGGGTCGGGGGATCTCACCGCGGCGGTCTTCCTGGCCCATCTGCTGGCCGGGGAGGATCTGGCCTCCGCGCTGGGCGCCACCGCCGGCTCGGTCTACGCCGTGCTGGCCGAGACGGTCCGGCTGGGGCGCCAGGAGCTGGCCCTGGTGCAGGCCCAGGACCGGCTCGTCAACGCCCCCTCAGCCCCGATCAGAGAGCTGTAGGGCGTCGTCCCCCACAATCTCTCAAGAGGCCGGCGCGCACCGAGTCTGCACGCGCAGGCCGGCGCAACGAGGGGGGCTGGGGGAGTCGCCTCCCCCGCTCAATAGGCTCAGTCGTTGAACACGGTGATGCTGGCGCCCGAGCGCACCCAATCGCGGCCGGCAGATCCTCGTAGCCGCGGTTGATCATGTAGACGTCGCGCAGGACGGTCTCCCCCTGGGCGGCCAACGCGGCCAGCAGCAGGCAGACGGCGGGGCGCAGGGCCGGCGGACAGATGAGTTCGCGGCCGCGCCACCGGGTGGGGCCGGCGACGATGAGCCGGTGCGGGTCGAGCAGCTGGACCTGGGCGCCGAGCTTGCCGAGATCGACCAGGTGGATCGCCCGGTTCTCGTAGCACCAGTCGTGGATGAGGGTCTGGCCCTCGGCCTCGGCGGCGATCACCGCGAAGAACGGCAGGTTGTCGATGTTGAGGCCCGGGAAGGGCATCGGTGCGATCTTGTCGGCCACCGCCTTGAGCCGACTGGGGCGCACGGTGATGTCGACCAGGCGGGTGTAGCCGTTGTGGGACGGGTACTCGTCGGTGGGGGTGAAGTCCAGCCCCATCTCGTGCAGGATGGCCAGCTCGATCTCGAGGAACTCGATGGGGCAGCGGGTGATGGTGAGCTCGGACTTGGTGACCACCGCTGCGGTGAGCAGGCTCATCGCCTCGATCGGATCCTCGGAGGGGAAGTACTCGACGTCGGTGTTGATGTCCGCCACCCCGCGGATCCGCAGGGTGGTGGTGCCGATCCCCTCGATCTGGACGCCGAGCTTGCCCAGGAAGATGCAGAGATCCTGGACCATGTAGTTCGGGCTGGCGTTGCGCAGCACGGTGAGGCTGGGCAGCTGGGCTGCGGCCAGCAGGGCATTCTCGGTGACGGTGTCGCCGCGCTCGGTGAGCACGATGTGGCGCTCCTTGAGGGTGCGGTCGTGCACATGGGCGTGATAGGCGCCCTCGGTGGCGATGACGTCCAGACCGAAGGCGCGCAGCACCTGCATGTGCGGCTCGACGGTGCGCGCACCGAGGTTGCAGCCGCCGGCGTAGGGCAGCTTGAAGTGGTCGTAGAAGTGCATCAGGGGCCCGAGGAACATCAGGATGCTCCGGGTGCGACGGGCCGCCGACTCGTCCATGGCGTCCAGCCGGAGCTCGTCGGGACGGACCAGGGTGAGGTCCTTGCCGTCCTCGGACCAGCTGGCCTCGACGCCGATGCTGCGCAGCACCTCGAGGATCCGGTTGACCTCCTCGATATGGGCCAGGCCGCGCAGCACGGTGTGACCGCGGTTGATGAGGCTGGCGCACAGCAGGGCGACCGCGGCGTTCTTGGAGGAGCGCACCTCGATGCTGCCCGACAGGGTCCTGCCGCCCTGAATCCGGTAGTTCATCGAGGTGCCGGACTTGGGGGTGGAGATCAGCGGCGACTCCAGGGCGTCCGCGATCCGGTTGATGTAGTCGAGGGAGAGGTTCTGATGCCCCGCCTCGATCCGGTGAACCGCGCTCTGGGAGGTCTTCAGGAGGTCTGCGAGCTGGTTCTGGGTGAGGCCGCGCTGCTTGCGGGCGTCACGGATGAGCCTGCCCACCGATGCCGGGCTGATGGTGTCCACGCCTAGTTGTCCTTTCGCAGTACGACGGCGCAACTCCCTGCCGGGCCCCACCGGGCGTCCTTCAACGGTCTGCCACGGCGGTGCTCGAGGATCTGTGCACCAGAAGTTCTCGGAAATATATCATATCCGAGATCATAGGCAAGCACGACGGGAGGATCGGGACGCCGGGGGAGAGGAGACCGTTCGGCCAAGGCTGAACCCTTCGGTTCCGACATGATGCCCGCGGCCGGGGCGGGCCGTTAGAGTGGCGCCATGACCTCACACTTCGACGTCGTTGTCCTTGGTGCCGGCCCCGGCGGCTATGTGGCAGCGATTCGCGCAGCACAGCTCGGCAAGAAGACCGCCATCATCGAGAAGGAGTACTGGGGCGGGGTGTGCCTCAACGTCGGCTGTATCCCGACCAAGTCCCTGCTGCGCAATGCCGAACTGGCCAATATCGTCACCCGCGAGGCCGGCACCTTCGGGATCTCCGGGGACATCTCGGTGGACTACGGCAAGGCCTTCTCCCGGTCCCGGGCGGTCTCCAAGAGGATGGTCAACGGCGTCCACTTCCTCATGAAGAAGAACAAGATCACCGAGTTCAGCGGATGGGGGGAGTTCACCGGGCCGAACTCGATCGTCGTCAAGGACGAGGGCGGATCCGTCACCGATGAGATCGGCTTCGACTCCTGCATCATCGCCGCCGGCTCGGTGGTGAAGACCCTGCGCGGCACCCGGCTGTCCGAGCGGGTGGTCACCTATAAGGAGCAGATCCTCTCCGACTCGGTGCCCGGCTCGATCGTCATCGCCGGCTCCGGGGCCATCGGCACCGAGTTCGCCTATGTGCTGGCCGCCTACGGCACCCAGGTCACCATCGTCGAGTTCCTCGACCGGATGGTGCCCAATGAGGACAAGGAGATCTCCGCCGAGCTCGCCAAGGCCTACAAGAAGCTCGGCATCACGGTGCTCACCGCCACCAAGGTCGACGCCATCGACGACTCCGGCGAGAAAGTCAAGGTCACCGTCTCCCCGGCCGCCGGCGGCGAGCCGCGGGTGCTGGAGACCGATCGGGTGCTCCAGGCGGTCGGCTTCGCCCCGCGGGTCGAGGGTTACGGGCTGGAGAAGACCGGCGTCCAGCTCACCGACCGGGGAGCCATCGCGATCGACGACTACATGCGCACCAATGTGCCCGGGATCTATGCCATCGGGGACTGCACCGCCAAGCTCATGCTGGCCCACACCGCCGAGGCCCAGGGAGTGGTCGCCGCCGAGACCATCGCCGGGGCGCAGACCATGCCGATCAACTACGACATGATCCCGCGCGCCACATACTGCCAGCCCCAGGTCGGCTCCTTCGGCTACACCGAGGCCCAGGCCCGCGAGTTGGGCTATCAGGTCACCGTGAGCAAGTTCCCGTTCTCGGCCAACGGCAAGGCCTGGGGGCTGGGCGACGCCACCGGATTCGTCAAGATCGTCGCCGACTCCCGCCACGGCGAGCTGCTGGGCGCCAGCCTGATCGGGCCCGACGTCTCGGAACTGCTTCCCGAACTCACCCTGGCGCAGCTGTGGGACATCACCGCCGAGGAGATCGGGCGCAGCATCCACGCCCATCCGTCCCTGTCCGAGGCCCTCAAGGACGCCGCCGAGGGCATCGGCGGGCACATGATCAACCTCTGATCCATCCCATCCCGGCTCATTCCGGCTCAGCCGAGCGCGGCGCCGTGCTCTCGATGTCCCGATCACTCCCGATACGCCGTGTTTAGGCACGACGAGCGCAGATTCACGGCGTATCGGGAGTGATCGGGACCATCCGTTCTCCCAGCCATCCCACCCGCCCGCCTGGTTGTCCGATAAGCGACATTATGTCATTTCATGGGTCTGAGACCGGGCTGTATGGGTCTGAGACCGGGCTGTATGGGTCTGAGACCGGGCGGCATGGGCCTGTGACCGGGTTGCATGGGCCTGTGACCGGGTCGGGCGACGCCGGACAACCCCGGACAGACCCTTCCCCCGCCGACAACCCGGCCCCTCGACCAGACGCCGCTGTCAGGGTCGCCGGACTCGGCGCGGAAGCCCACCGGCGTCTCGGGATATGACCCGTTACGCCGATTCTGTAACCACCGTGTGACAGATTGGGTAAGTTCTCGAATCGTTCTCGGCCGGCGCACGGCACACATCCGTGCGGCTGTCCGAGCCCCATGTCCCTCAGAGAAAGGAGTGCCGTGAGTATTCTGCGAACGAAATCGGTGGAGCAATCCATTCGCGACACCGAAGATCCGGCACACAAGCTCAACAAGAACCTCACCTGGGTCGAACTGACGACCTTCGGTATCGGCGTCGTCATCGGGGCCGGCATCTTCACCATGACCGGTCGGGTCGCCCACTCCATGACGGGCCCCTCGATCGTCATCAGCTTCACGGTCGCCGCCCTCGCCTGTGCGCTGGCCGCGATGTGTTACGCGGAGTTCGCCTCCACCGTGCCCGGTGGCCGGATCCGCCTACACCTTCTCCTACGCCTCGATGGGTGAGATCTTCGCCTGGATCATCGGCTGGGATCTCTTCCTCGAACTCTTCCTGGCCTCCTCGGTGGTGGCCCAGGGCTGGAGCTCCTATCTCACCGTGTTCCTCTCGGAGCTCGGCATCGATCTCCCACCGCAGATCGTCTCGGGCGGTCGGGTCGATCTGCTCGCCCTGGGCATCATCGTGGTCCTGGGTCTGCTGCTGCTCGGCGGGATCAAGGAGTCCGTGCGGGTCAACACCGCCCTGGTCGCCCTCAAGCTGTTCATCGTGCTGTTCGTCATCTTCGCCGGCATCGGATACGTCAAGGCAGGCGAACTTCCACCCCTTCATCCCGGCCAAGGCACCGGCCGCCGACTCCACCGCCGGGCTCACCCAGCCCCTGCTGCAGTGGTTCACCGGAGCCGAGCCGACCGCATTCGGCGCCTCCGGGATCGTCGCCGGCGCCGCCCTGGTGTTCTTCGCCTACATCGGCTTCGACGTCGTCGCGACCACCGCCGAGGAGGCCAAGAATCCCAAGCGCGACATTCCGCTGGGAATCCTCGGCTCGCTGGTGATCTGCACCATCCTCTACATCGCGATCTCGCTGGTGCTGATCGGCATGGTGCCCTACACCAAGCTGGATCCCAGTGCCTCCCTGGCCAAGGCCTTCACCATGGTCGGCAAGCCCTGGATGGCCGTGATCATCTCCGCCGGCGCCGTGGCCGGCCTCACCACGGTCGTCCTCACCATGATGATCGGCGCGACCCGCGTCATCTTCGCGATGTCCCGCGATCACCTGCTGCCCCCGGTGCTGTCCAAGGTCTCCAGCCGGACGCGGGTGCCCTACGTCATCACCATCATCGTGATGATCACCGACGGCCTGGCCGCCGCTCTGGTGCCCCCGGGCATCCTCGACGAGATGGTCAACATCGGCACCCTGCTGGCCTTCGTGATGGTCTCGATCGGCATCATCGTGCTGCGCCGGAAGCGCCCCGACCTGCCGCGAGCCTTCCGGGTTCCGTTCGTCCCGGTGATCCCGATCCTCTCGGCGCTGATCTGCTTCTACCTCATGCTCAACCTGTCGGTGGAGACCTGGATGCGCTTCCTGATCTGGATGGCGCTGGGCCTGATCATCTACTTCGCCTACTCCAAGCACCACTCCAGGCTGGAGCACCCCGAGCAGTTGACCGCCGACATCGGCCATGAGGTCACCAAGGTGATGGATCACCAGTACGGCACGCGCAAGAAGCCTCGCTCGGCAGGTTCAGGCGAGGGTTCCGGCAGTTCCTCCGGCGACGCCGGGGCGGGCCCGGAGCACTGACCTCACTCCCCCGCAACGAACCAGGAACGCCCCCGCGTCGAGCTCACAGCCCGGCGCGAGGGCGTTTCACGTCAGTGCATCCCGGGGCCGGATCCTCAGAACTTCAGGCTGTACAGATAGGCCAGGATGTAGCTGCGGGTCAGCGAGTCGTCGATCGAGCTGAGGGAGGACGCCTTGGCGACGGCGGCGTCTCGCTGGGACGGCCCCTGAAGTGCGGAGTACAGCAGGAGCAGATCGCCATAGGTCTGGTTGTAGCCCTTGGTACCGAGGGCCTCCTTGAGGTTGATTCCGATCCGTTTCGGGTCGACCCCCAGGTAGCCCGACGACGGATTCATCGGGATCAGCACAATGGCCAGGGCAGCGGCCGGCTCCGGCGAGAACCAGGTGGCGTAGTCGCGTTTGCCTCCCCACACCAGCGGCGTGATGGTGTGCGGGAAGCCCTTGTAGAGCGGATCGGCGGTGTTGAAGTTCGTCCAGTAGGCCAGCGAGGACTGGATCTCCAGCGCCTGCATCCAGCTGGCCTCCCCCGCCAGCCCTTGGTCCCCCGCGGCCTTTCGCCCACAGGCCCAGTCCCACCCAGGCGTTGACGGCCTCGCTCACCGACTCCTGGTTGTTGCCGTCGCCGAAGGGCGAGGTGCCCGAGGCCCAGGAGTGGGACGCATAGGGGTCGAAGTTGCGCCGCTGCGGGAAGGTGCCGGTGTCCCGGGGGGAGGCGATGTCGGCGGCCAGCAGGGTCATCACGGGCCGCAGGGCGGTCATGAGATCACGGTCGTCGGCGGCCATCACTCCCGCCGCGTACAGGAAATAGCCGTAGTGGAAGTGGTGATCGTTGAACTGCTCGGACCCGAACGAGGGGGTCAGACCGACCATGCCCTTGTTGGTCTTGTCGTAGAAGAAGCACAGGCTCGTTCTGGAACCGCAGCCGGACGGATCGGCCCACTTCCTGAGCTGCGAGTCGACCCGCTTCTTGAGGGTGGCGGCGGACGCCGTGGCGCCGATCTGCCGGGCGATGGTGTAGAGCTGGGCGTCCCGGTACATCGCCTTCCCGCCGAAATAGGTATCGGCGGGATACGGCTTGAGGGCCGCAACGTCGGCATCGACCTGCTTGCGCAAGGTAGCGCGTCGGCTCTGGTCCAGCCCGGACAGGTCCAGCTGGGCGGAGGCCGGGTAGGTCTTGCTGGTCCAGCTCAGTGCGGTGCCCTGGCACAGGGTCATGGTGCCCAGCACGCTGCGATAGCTGCCCAGGTCGCAGCGCTGCTGATCCCCCTGCTGATGAGGCAGGGCGGCGAAGGCGGTGGCCGACCCGTCCTCGGTGGTGTAGGCGAGGCGAGTGGTCACCGTCCCGCCACTCTCCTGGTACGACGACGCGGTGGATCTCAGCGGGCTGGCGGCCAGTCGGGAGAGAGCGGCGGCGTCTCCCCCGCTGGGCAGCGGATAGAAAGTGACATGGCCCTTGTCGGGTACGGTCACGGCCGTCCCCGAGACCGAGACGCCGTCCGATCCGGTGAGCGCATAGGTGTCCTCGCCGCCTTTGACCGACCAGTTCGAGCCCGTTCCGGCGAAGGGCAGATTGGTGCTGAGCCGGCGCTCGCCGAGCGCGGCAACGGTGATGAACGGGGATCCCTGGGCAAGGGTCACGGTCGCGATCGCCGCGCCCTGCTTTCGGGCGGTGAGGGTCACCGACATCTCGTCATAGCGGGTGAGCTGCCAGGAGTCGGCCCCCAGACCGATCTGGATCACCGGACGGTAGCCGCCCATGATGACCTTCGGGGCCGTGGTGACCTCCGGCAGGCCGAAGCCGAACCCGGCCCCGTCGAGACCGAATGTCAGCGGCAGCGGGAAGACGGCGTTGGGGGTGGGTCCGAAGACCAGACCGGAGAACCAGCGGTTGGTCGGCGGCGTCAGCCCGGCCGCCGTCCGGGCCGGCTTGAGGTCGGCCCCCGTCCGGCTCCCGATCTTGCTCACCAGGGGGTTGACCTGCGCGGCCGTCAGGAAGGCATCTCCTCCAGATGTTCCGGACGGCGCCGGCGCAGCCGTTCCAGACGGAGCCTTCTGAGTCTTCTGAGACTTCTGATCGGGGCCGCCGGGGCTGCACGCCGACAGCGCCAGGGCCAGTGCGATCGCAGGCGTCACCACGCGCATCAGGAGAGGGGCCGCGGACCCGCGGGAACGGCCGGTCATCGCAGGCCGATCTTGGTGAGGAAGGTCATCAGGGCATCGGTGGGGCCGGCGAGAATGCCATCGTCGCGCAGCGTGACGATCGCCGTGACCGGGCTGCCCTGACGGGCCATCGCCTGGTATCGCTTGTCCCCCAGGGCCGCGCAGGCCACCGAGATCCGGGTGGTGGTGTGCGGCCCGGCGGAGCCGGCCACCTCGACGTCGCTGACCGTGCCGCCCAGCCTGGTGTTGTCGGGCAGCAGCACCTCCACCGGGGCGCCGATCTCAACCCGCTGATACTGGGTGGGGTCGAGCTCGAAGGTGCCGACGACGCTGCGCATCCCGTCGCCGACCACCGAGGCGATCTGGCTCCCGGCCGGCACGAAGCTGCCGACATTGGCCGTCAGCCCCGAGACGTACCCGCCGATGGCGGCCTTGTAGGTGATGGTGGAGGTCTTGATGTCGACGTCCATGGCGATGTTGCTGGCCGGGCGGGTGCCCAGCGCGACGGCCTGCTGGAGGTCCTGGCTGACGGTCACCATGAGCACATCGCCCTTGTTCACCCGTTTGCCGTTGGCCGTTCTCAGGTCGGTCACCACCCCGCTGTAGGCGGCGCCGACCGTGGCCACCTGCGCCTGGACGCTGGCCTGTCTGCTGTCGACCCGGGACTGGCGCTGGTTGAACAGCAGGATGAGGCAGGACCCCACCAGGAGAACGGCGATCAGGCCGAGGAACAGCTTGAGGCGGTTGGCAATGGTCATGATCGAACCCTCCTGGGCGGCTCCACGGAACTCGGGTCGTGCGACCGTCGGGGCAGCGGTTGAGCCACCATCGGGTCGTCGTCGGGCCACTCGATGGCGTCGGGCTCCCCCGTGTCCGCCACGGTGGAGATGTCGCGGCGGGCACCCTCGATCCGATGGCGGTCGACCACCGGTACCAGCGCCATGCGGCGCCCCGACGATGCGGCGGTCTCGATCTCCGGCTCGGTCCCGGCCACCGAGCGCCGAGCGTCGATCCCCTCCTGGATCCCGATCCACACGAAGATCATGAGGGAGATGAAATTGACGGCCAGCCATACCGTCGCGATATTGAGAAAACCCAGCCTCGCGTCGCGCCAGATGGATGTTCCGAGGGCGAGAATCACCACGGCGAGGATGAGGACCTGCGGAATCATGAAATTGAAGGCGGAGGCCCGCTTCCTGGCCGCACCGGTGACCGACCACGCTTGGTCGACGCCGAGAAGAACATTGACCAGGGCCTTGGCATATATCGGGAATGAGCACACCGACAGCACCAGAACCTCCCATCGGAAACTCCCCAGCACCACCGAGGCCAGTATTATCTGCATGACGTAGAAGCCGGAGTAGTACAGCAGCCACTGCCACCACGAGACGGTGAGGTTCATCGGATGGAGATCGAAGAAGATCTCCAACAGGGGCACCGTCATGAGCAGCCCCGGGGTGATACCGACCAGATAGAAACTGGCGGTGACGAAGTACATCAGACGCTGGCCGGCGGCGAGTCTGCGACGCGGACTGAGCGGATTGTGCGTGAACAGGATCTCGAACCCGCCGGTGGCCCAGCGCAGTTGTTGCTTGCTGTAGTCCTCGATGGTCTCGGGGGTGTCCCCCACCGCCACCGTGATGGGGGTGTACACCGAGCGCCAGCCATTCTCGTGGAGCATCAGAGAGGTCCAGACGTCCTCCGACTTGGAGCCGGTGTACATTCCTCCGATTTCCAATACGGCCGAGCGCCGGAACATCACATTGGTGCCCACGCAGAAGGCGGCATTGAATCGGTTCCGGCCGGTCTGGATGTATTTGTAGAAGACGGTCTGCATGTATCCGGCGCCACGCGACAGGATGTTGTGCATGTTCCCGTACACCTGCGGGGTCTGCACGAACGCCACCCGCTCATCGGCCATGTGGGGCAGGATCTCCGCGATGAGGTTGGGCCGGGGGACGAAGTCCGCGTCGAGAATGACGAAGAACTCGCCCTTGGCAACCGTCAGCGCATTGTTGATGTTTCCCGCCTTCGCGCCGTTGTGGGTGAGCCGGCGAATATAGTGGCAGCCCACCCGGGTGGCGAGAGCGCGCACCTCGTCGGAATCGCCGTCGTCGAGGATATAGGTGGCGTGACGTCCGCGCACCGCCAAGGCGGCCCGCACGGTGCGTTCGATCACTTGGACGGGTTCACCGTAGACGGTGATGAGAATGTCCACGGCGACCGTCCTCCCGCCGAACTGGATGGGCCACTGAGTCGAGTCCTCGGGCACGTCGCAACTGATCTCGATGATCTCCGGAACGAACATCTCCTGGCGCGCGACGTAATAGGAGTACGCCCGAGATCCTCTCATTCCAGAGATGATGATCCACATCGCCATCAGCGCGTGAAAAATGAGCACTGCCTCGGCGATGATGACGATCGCGTAGGGCAGGATGTCCCCCCGATTGCGGGGGTTCAACAGGAACACGGCATAGGCCAGTATTCCGGCGGTCGCGATGAAGGTGACAAGCTGCATCACCGGCGAATACATCTGGTGATTTCTTTCTCGCTCCGATGCCATTGCATCGGCGGTGGCTTCCCCCACCACCATGTCGAGTTCGGTGGCCATGACGGTCCCCTCGTCTGTCTCCTGGATATGCCGGGATCCCGAAGGATAGGAGGCGGGGATGCGCGCTCCGCAGAGGCGTCATCAGCCCGCCTCATTGCCGCTCGATGCGATCGACTGTATGCGCCGAAGATCAGTGGGTCAAGACTTTCGAGGCAGTGATTTTTGACAGAGACGGACCGAGCCCTCGACGACGGCCCGCGCCGCCTGTCTCACGCTGCGATCACCAGTCCCTGGGAGCCCTCCGAGTCGCCTTGAGCTGGGACCGGCGTCTTTTGGCCTCTCCCCGGCGTCGCACCGATCCCCTTGTCGGACGGGTGCGGCGCCGCGCCCTGCTGGGCTTCGCGGCCCGGCCCAGCAGCTCCGACATCCGCTGCCGGGCGGCCCTCCGGTTCGACAACTGCTCGCGGTACTGGGAGGCGGAGACGGTGAGAACGCCATCGACCAGCCGGTGCTCCATGGCCGCCAGCAGCCGGGGCCGCAGAGACTCGGGAATGTCGGGGCAGCCGGCCACGTCGAGGCTCAGCTCGACCCGGGAGGAGGAGGTGTTGACCCCCTGGCCGCCCGGCCCCGAACTGTGCGAGAAGCGCTCGAACAGCTGCGACTCCCGCACCGCAAACCCGCCCCGGGGATCGTCGGCCACCGGCACCCACAGCCCGTCCATGTGCGCAAATGTACCGGTCGCCGTCGCCTGTCATCGGGCCGTCTGCTGGAATATCACCCATAGCCGTGCTGTTCTTGGGACTGTGGCCCGAGCATGTGCTGGGGAGACAGGAGGCATCATGACTGACGATCAGCTGTTCAGCTGGCGTCCCGAGGTGGATCCCAGCGAGCTGGACGTGTCGACCCTGGTGATGACGCTGGGGGCCTTCATCGACGCCGGCCACGCCCAGCATCTGCTGCGCCAGAGCCTGCTGGCCGAGCTCGCGCACCGCACCCTCGGCAGCTTCCCCCTCGACGAGATCCTCGATCATCGCGACTCCCGGCCGCCGATCGTCTTCGATGAGAACCACTTCGAGGGCTACCAGGCTCCCGAACTCACCCTCTACGAGGTGACGGACGAGCTCGACCAGCGATTCCTGCTGCTGGACGGCCCCGAACCCGCGCTGCGCTGGGAGGCGGTGGCACGGGCCATCGAGGAGATCGTCGAGCAGACCAATGTGAGGCTGAGCATCGTCACCCTGTCGATTCCGATGGCCGCTCCGCACACCCGCCCGGTGCAGGTGACCCGGTGGGCCAACCGACCCGAGCTCATCCTCGGCGAGGAGTCCCCCTTCGGCCGGATCCAGATGCCGGCGTCCTTCCCCGCGATGCTTTCGCAGCGCCTGGGCGAACACGGCCACGACGTCCTCGGGCTGGCCGCTCACGTCCCCCACTATCTGTCGGATCTGGACTATCCGGACGCCGCCCGCGGGATGCTCGACGCCATCCGCAAGACCACCGGGCTCGCCCTGCCCAGCCACGCCCTGGCGATGGCGGCCGGGGTGGTGCGCGCCCAGATCACCAGCCAAGTCAACGGCTCCGAGGAGCTGTCCGCGATGATCCACACCCTCGAGGAGCAGTACGACAGCCAGCACGACCAGCGCGAGATCGAGTCGAAGCAGGTGATGCTGCCCAGCGCCGACGACATCGGCGCCGAGGCCGAGGCCTTCCTGCGATCGATAGACGACGCCGACGCCCAGGGGCAGCATTCGGACCGGGACGCCGACCCCGCCGACGGGCCGAGCGCCAAGCGCGGCGACCAGAACCGCAGCTCGGAGGAGGGATCCGACTCCCCCGAGCCCCACGACGAGGGAGACGGCGACGATCAGGGCCCCTACCGGCCCCGTCACGGCGACGATTCCTGGCACTCCTGATACCCCGCCCGGCGCTGCGCCGGGCCGAGGAATGCCGGGTCTAGGCTCAGCCCCATGGATCTCGGCATTGACCTTGGAACCACCCACACGGTGGTCGCCTCCGCTGACCGTGGAAACTTCCCCGTGATGTCCTTCCCGGACCAGGACGGGGACTCGCACGACCACATCCCCAGCCTCACCGCCCTGGTCGACGGCGAGCTGGTGCACGGTTTCGCGGCCGCCGAGGCCCTCTCTCAGGGGCATCCGGGGATACGGTCGGTCAAACGCGCGCTGGCCAGCCCCTCGGTCACCTTCTCCACCCCGGTCCACATCGGCGAGACGACGCTGCCGATCGGCGAGCTGCTCGCCTCGTACCTCGGCCATGTCGCCGGCCAGATCCGTCTCAACGGCATCCAAGGCCAGTTACGGGCGGTGATCGGGGTCCCGGCCCATGCCCACACCGGCCAGCGATTCGTCACCATGGAGGCCTTCAAGGCCGCCGGGTTCGCGGTGCTCGGGATGATGAACGAACCCTCGGCGGCCGGCCTGGAGTACTCCCTGCGCCAGTCGAGGACCCTCAACTCCCGGCGCACCCGGGTCATCATCTACGACCTGGGCGGGGGCACCTTCGACGCCTCGCTGGTCGACCTGTCGGGCACCACCGGCGAGGTGATCGACTCGGTCGGGCTCAACGACCTCGGCGGCGACGACTTCGACCAGGTGCTGGCCGGCCTGGTCGCCGGCCGGGTCAACGGTCCGCTGCCCGGCCAGGACGCCCTGCTGGAGGTCTGCCGGCTCGCCAAGGAGGGCGTCCGGCCGCAGTCGCGCAATGTGCTGGTCGACCTGCCCGATCAGACCGTCCGCATCCCAGTGGCCGATTTCGAGACCGCCTGCCAGCCGCTGGTGGATCGCAGCCTGGCCGTGATGGAGCCGCTCAGCCGGCTGCTGCAGTGCGATCCCGCCGCCTCGGACATCGCTGGAATCGACATGGTCGGCGGGGGGACTGCCCTGCCGCTGGTCTCCCGACGAATCCGCAGCCTGTTCGGACGCCGGGTGCACCGCTCCCCCAGCCCCACCGGATCCACCGCCATCGGGCTGGCAATCGCAGCCGATCCGACCTCCCCGCACAGCGTCCGCGACCGGCTGTCGCGCGGCTTCGGGGTGTTCCGGGAGACCAACTGGGGCCAGCAGGTCGCCTTCGACGTGCTTGCCGACCAGAGCCTGCGCTTGGACTCCCCGGTCACCATCACTCGCCGATACCGCAGCCGCCACAATGTCGGCGTCTACCGGTTCGTCGAGTTCTCCCGCACCGACGCCGACGGCACCCCGCGCGGCGACCTCACCCCCTTCGCCCAGATCGTGGTGCCCCTGGACGCGGCCCTTCAGGACGCCGCCGGTCGGGCCGTCGACGCCTCGCAGGTGCGCGCCGTCGAGAACGGCCACCAGGTCCAGGAGAGCTACATCATCGACCCGTCGGGAATGGTGAGCGCGACGATCACCGACATCGACACCGGCTGGGCGGTCACCACCACGATGGGTCGCGACCGCCCGGTGGTCTCCAACTGAGACCCGGCACTCTCCTGGACTAGGCCTGGCCGACTCCCTCAGAGGCGGAATTCGGCCTGGCGTCCCAGGGTCCCCACCAGCAACTGCCGATACGACGGGGCGGACACCTTCTCCAAGTAGGCCCGACTCTCCGCTATCCGCTGGTCGGCACCGATCTCGGCGGCCGCAGACTCGTTGCGCGGATCGTCGATGAACTCCTGAAGATGAGCCAACGCCGCCTCACACCGACGAATATCCTCGGCCTGCTTGGCATCCAACCGGGCCGCATACCAGTCCGCGGCCAGCACCGACTCCCGAGTGAACATCCCCCGCAACTCCGCAGACTCCAACGTCCACCCCTCCGCAGAGGCTCCGTGGGCCATGATCTCCAACAGGGCCCGGATCGGCGGGACGGCCAACCCCACCGTGCCATCGGCGAAGTAGGCCTTGGCGACCCGGGCATGAGTCGCCGCGATGACCCGCACCGAATCCGCGAACACCCGCGGATCCTGCAACTCCGGGCGCAGCATCTCCGGAGTGAAGATCGTGTCCGGGTGCAGGAAGATCCGCCCGAAGAACATCCTCATGAACTTCCCGGTCATCCGATACCCCAACCGCGACGCCGGGATCATCTCACCCTCGAACTCGTAATCGGCCAGCTTCTCCAAATACCCCCCGGCAATCAGCGTCCCTGGCGTCCCGCTCGCCCGGGCTCATCCGCGAGAACAGCTCGGGGACCAGCAGCGAGATGTCGTGGGCCACCTGCACCCTCGGACCGATACACCCCGCCGAGGACAACCACCCGTCATACCCGCACAACACGAACGACAGGAACGACGAATTCAGATCAAACACCGCCGGCAGCGCATTGAACGGAGCCTTGGTGAGCGCCCCCTCCGACCCCGCACCCGTCGTCGAGGGGCTCTTGCCGGTCATCGAGGAAATGAACTCCATGAACAACTCCGGCAACTCCATGTAATGCAACGGATTGTAAGCACACAGCGCCGGGATCCTGTCCTCGGGAGGATTGTTGCGCCGACCCGCGGCCACGATGTCCACCGGAAGCGGCAGCCTCTGATCGACCGGCCTGCGGTGATACAGATGCGACGCCAGATCCGCGATCCGGGTCGCCCGCGGATCCGAGATATCGGGGCGCACCTGCAGATACCGCGGATTCTTCGACCGCACCCCGCCGATCAGCCGCGGATCCGCACTCGAGACCACATATGTCGGTCCCTTCGCCGGGTCGGAGTCGGCGAACTCGCAGAGGAACCGGCGCATCGGCGCCGAGAACGTCGAGAACTCCACCACATCATCACGCATCTGCGCGACATCAGCGCGGGTCAACGGCTCATAGTTCGAGATGAACAACCCCCGCCCGGCCATATCGCGCTCGGTCTGGCGATCATAGCCCCGATAGATCGCATCATCGGGGCGCTGGAACAACAGCGCCTCGCAATTGGCCACCACCTTGCGCGACAGACTCTCCGGGCCCACGGTGAGGCCGGCGGGGACCACGGCCGAGGCCGTCATGTCGTCCTCGGTCTGCACCTTCACGTCGGGGGCGTAGTCGTGACGCAGCGTGAACAGCCGCCAGGCCCCGTTCTCGTCGAAACCGACCCGCAGCATGTCGACGCGGATCTTCTCCCCGTCCAGGCGCACCATCGTGCCATGGCGCCCGTTGGTCGGCGACACCGAGAAATGCGACGCCCAGTCGGTGCCCCATTCGGGCTTGTAGTACCGCTTGATGGTGAACACGAGCTCCTTGCGGAACTGCGGGATCGACGCCACCCACGCGTTGTACTCGTCGGTGAAATCATCGGAGACCGTCAACAGCTTGATCACCGAGCCCACCGACCGCGATCGCGACAGGATCGCCCGATGATCGGTGCCCGCCAGGGCGGGGTCGGCGAACCGCATCGAGTAGTCCCGGTGCAGAATCGCATCGACCGCGGCCATATCGGCCTCAAAGTCGGGACTGTAGGCGCTGCCGGGAAGGAACGCGTCGGAGATCGCCTTGGAGATCTCCGACTTGCCCCCACCGGAGACCGTGCACTGCTTGTGCAGGGTCGTCGACGCCCCATCGACCAGGATCAGGGCCCACTGATGATCGATCTCGGAGTGCTCGACCCGCATCCGGGTCCCGGTCGGCGACAAGTACTCATGATCCACCCGCAGCTTGAGGGACTGCTCGGCATCGTCCGGCCCGGTCCAGGAGACGGTGCCCTTCAGCAGGGAGTAGGTCGCGTCGCCGGGGACCAGCACCACACCGTCGAGGACGCGGTCGATCGCGTAGCCCTCCAGGTGCAGGTCGAACCGGTCGGGGTTGGCCGCGACGACCTCGGAGACTGAGGGGTCGCCGGGCTTCGATGTGGTGGTGTACTCCAGGCCCTCGTTGTAGGCGGTGTAGGCCCGAGCCCCGCCGGAGTGCTCCTCCTCGGCCAGGCCGAACAGGTTCGCCGAGTAGCCGATCTGGGTCTTGACCTCTTTCTTGCAGTAGCCGAAGTAGTTGTCGGCGATGATCGTGAGGATGACCCCGGACTCGTCGCGCACGCACAGTTTGAACGGCTTGCCCTCGTTGTAGCACTCGGACTCGTCGGACCAGCACATTCCGTCGCGGCGCTGGCGCTCGGTGGCCCGGTCGACGTGCGGCAGACCCAACTCCTTCTTCGTCACATGGTTCAGATGCGGGGCCAGGATCACGCAGCCGGTGTGACCGGTCCACGACGCGGGCGCCAGGGCGGCGTCGTTGACCGGCAGCAGCGGGTCCCCGGCGTTGCCGAAGATCCCCTCCACGAAGTCCAGGTTCGACACCAGCCCCCCGGGGACGAAGAACCGGGTCTCCATCCGCCGCTCGCTGATCAGACCAGGAACCTGCGGCACCACGATCGGGCGCAGCAGCAGCGACACCCACGTGTGGGCCCGATGATCGGCATCCTGGGTCGCGGTATAGGGCAACAGGGTATCGGCCGCCGGGGCCCGGAACGCCAACTCGAGGAGTCGGGCGAACACCGCTGCCGGGACGGCCTTCTTGTCGTCGGGGATCGCCAGACCGCCCTCGACGATGTGGAACACCCCCGGCGGTGGTGCGCCGGTCGTTGCGGGGATTGTGCAGGACGCCGTTGGCGACCCGGAAACTCTCCACCAGCTCGGAGGCGAACTCGTCGGCGTCCACCGGCAGGGAGAGGGTCCGGGCCAGTCCGGGCTCGTCGAGGACCAGGGTCGTCTCAGGCAGCCGCGGGACGGATATCGGTGACGCCGGCCGCGGTCAGGTAGCGGTCCACGAACCCCTGGATCCGCCGGTCGGCGGGACACAGGGCCTCGGGCAGTTCCCGGCGCAACTCGCGTTGACGGGCCAGGACCGGGGCGACGGCCTCGATATCAGTGGCGGTGTCGCCGGCCGGCAAGGGCAGACCATTGATCGCCAGCCTCAGATTCGCAGCATTGAGCATCCGTGATTCAGCCATGCCCCCATTCTGGAGCAGACCGCCGCCAGACGGAACTGAAGGGCAAGAATTCGTCATGACAAATTCTCCGCGCCATGGTTGTGCACGGATGTGGAAGAGTTGACGCTGTGGGGTACACCGTTCTGGCCGCAGGCACCGATGTGAGCCACCAGATCGAGGTGAAGCGGTCGGTCTTCCTCACCCGGGTGGTCCGGGTCGAGGATGAGGACGCCGCCCGGCGGGTCGTCGCCGAGCAGCGGCGCGCCCACCACGACGCCCGGCACCATGTCAGCGCCTTCCTCATCGGCGCGGGACGGGCGACCCGGCGCTCCAGCGACGACGGCGAGCCCGCCGGCACCGCCGGCGTCCCCACCCTCGAGGCACTTGCCCAGTTCCGGCCCGGTGGCGCGGGCCGCGCCGACCTGTCCGATGTGGTGGCCGTCACCACCCGCTGGTTCGGAGGGATCAAACTCGGCGCCGCCGGCCTGCTGCGCACCTACTCCGAGGCGGCCAGTCGCGCTCTGGAGTGCGCGACGCTCACCCGCCGGGTGCGCTCTCAGCAGTTCACCTGCGACCTCGACCTGTCGACGGCGGGCCGCGAGGAGGCGGTGCTGCGGGCCGCCGGAGTCATGGTCGCCGGAACCACCTACCTCGACGACCGGGTCGAGCTGCGGGTGAGGCAGCTGGTCGACCAGGACGAGGCCCGCGAGGACCTCGCCCAGCGGCTCTCGGGCCTGCTGGGACGCCGCATCGATCTCCTCCCGGCCGGCTGCGGCTGGGTGGATCTGTGAGTCCGACCGGGCGACTACCGTGATCCCATGGTGACCAGACGAGCCCTGTTGATCTGCGCCGGACTGGCTCCGGGACTGGTCGGCTGCGCCTCCCGTGGCCCGCAGGCCCCCGCCCCGAGTCACTCCCCCACACCCTCCCCGGCCTCTGCCTCTCCCTCGCGCACCACCCCGAAACCCCCGACCGGCTCGTCCCCGGCCCCGGCGTCCTCCCCCCGCCAGCGCGAGACCGCCTCCCCCACCCCCGTCGAGCCCGCAGAACTGGCCGGGCGCTGCCTGATGGTCGGACTGAGCGCCAACGGCGACGCCGGGGAGGTCGCACGACTGGTGAGACGGCACCGGCTGGCCGGCGTCTTCCTGCTGGGGCACTGGGACTCCACGGCCCGGATCCGCAGCACCGCGGCGCAGATCCATCGGGCCGCCCGGGCCGCAGGGTCTCCCCGGGCCATCGTGGCCGCCGATCAGGAGGGCGGCCTGGTGCGCAACCTCACCTCCCCCGAGTTCACCGCGATGCCCTCGGCCGCCGCCCTCGGCACCGGCGATCCGTCGAGATGCCGAGAACTCACCCGGACCGTCGGGTCTCAGATGCGGGGAGCCGGCCTCAACCTGGTGCTGGCACCGGTGGCCGACGTCGTCGATCCCAGACTGGGCACCGACAATGCGCCGATCGGCGCCCTGCACCGCGGCTTCGGGTCCGATCCGGCCCTGGGTCAGTCGATTCGTCACGGCCGCGGTCACCGGTTTCGGCCAGGGCGGGGTGGCCACCAGCGTCAAGCACTTCCCGGGCCTGGGCGCGGTCCGAGCCAATACCGACCTGGCGGTGGCCACCGACACCACCACGACCGCCACATCCCCCACGCTGGCGCCCTTTCGCGCCGGCATCGCGGCGGGCTGCCAGACCGTGATGGTCTCCTCGGCGGTCTACTCGAGGATCGATCCGTCGGCCCCGGCGGTCTTCTCGTCCGCGGTGATCGCCTCCCTGCTGCGCGGCAGACTCGGCTTCGGCGGGGTGGTGGTCTCCGACGATCTGGGGTCGGCCCGGGCAGTGGCCGCCGTGCCGGTCGCCCACCGCGGCTCCCGGTTCCTGACCGCCGGCGGGGATCTGGCGCTGTGCGCCGATCCGTCCCTGGTGCCGGCGATGGTCGAGGGGATCGCCGCCCGGGTCGCTGCGGAGCGGCTCCGGGCGTCCGCCGCGCGCGTGGATGGCCTGGTCTCCCGGCTGTCGGGATAGGCTCGCCTCCATGGCTATCAGCACCTCCGGCGGACGGCCGGTCATCGTCTACAACCCCCTCAAGGTCGACGATCTGGACACCCTCGAGCGGCAGGCCGAGGCCATCTGCACCCAACACGGCTGGCAGACGCCCGACTGGCTGGCCACCACCGAGGAGGACCACGGGTCGGGGATGGCGCGCCGGGCGGTGGACGAGGGCGCCGATCTGGTCTGCGTGCTGGGCGGGGACGGCACGGTGCGCGAGGTGGCCACCTGCGATGGCCCACGCCAAGGTGCCGCTGGGCGTGCTGGGGTCGGGCACCGGGAACCTGCTGGCCAGGAATCTCGGGCTGCCGCACAACGACTTCCCGGCCGCGCTGACCGCCGTCCTGGAGGGCTCGGAGCGCAGGATCGACCTGGGTCTGGTGAGCTTCGACGAGGGTCCGGAGATGTGCTTCACGGTGATCATCGGCATGGGGCTGGACGCCCAGACGATGGTCGAGACCGAGTCGGAGGTCAAGAAGAAGATCGGCTGGCCGGCCTATGTGCTGGGCGCTCTGGGCGCGATGGGCCAGCGGGGATTCAATGTGGAGACGACGGTCGAGGACCGCGAGCCCTTCACCAGCCGCTGCCGGATGGTGCTGGCCTGCAACTGCGGCAGACTGCCGGGCGGGATCGATCTGGTGCCCGAGGCCGAGATCGACGACGGCAAGCTGGACATCATGACCTTCGCCCCGCGCGGGGTGCTGGGGTGGGCGGCGGCCACCGCGCGCGCCGTCACCATCGGGCCGCCGGGGGCGCCTGCTCATCCGTCACGACGCCGGCCATACCTGCGTGGTGACGGCGGCCCAGCCGGTGGAGGCCGAGGTGGACGGCGACCCGGTCGGGGCGGCCACCACGATGCGGATCAGGGCCGACGAGGGCGCTCTGCTGGTGCGCGCCTAGAGCTCTACCAGCCGGCGACCAGGGCGTGGGCCAGCCGGCGGTCGCGCTCGGAGGCCTCCGCGAGGAAGGCCGGGAAGTCCTGGACGGCGTCCCCGTCAGGCGGAGTCGGAGAGAATCCGCAGCACCGCGAAGGGAATCCCCAGGTGACTGGCGGCCTGGGCCAGCGCCGCACCCTCCATCTCGACCGCCGAGGCGTCGAAGGTCCGGCGCAGCCAGCCGACCCGGTCCGGGTCGGCGATGAACTGGTCCCCGCTGGCGATGGTGCCGCCCACCACGGCGTGGCCACCCGCACCGGATTCGGAGAGTCTGGAGGCGGCGTCCAGCACCCGGGCGGACAGCACCGGATCGGGAGTCCAGAATCGCGGCTCGCCGGGCACCTGGCCGATCGGGTCGCCGAAGGCGGTGCCGTCGGCGTCGTGCTGGACGAACCGGTCCCCCACCACCACATCGCCGATCCGCAGGCCCTCGGCCACCGCCCCGGCCACCCCGGTGAATACGATCGCGGAGACCCCGGCGCTCGCCATCGCGGCGGCGGCCAGGGCGACGTTGACCTTTCCGATCCCGGATCGGGCCAGAATCACCGGCCTGCCGTCCAGCCGGCCGCTCACCAGCTCGCAGGGTCCCGGCAGGGCGCACGCCCCGGTCAGGTCCGAGCGGATCAGCCGGATCTCCTCATCCATCGCGCCGAGCAGGCCGAGAGGGCCCCTCTGCTCCATCCCTGAATGCTCCATCAATGACTGTGCCATCCCTGAATGCTCCATCAATGACTGTGCCATCACTGGAAGGGGCTCGGGTCGCCGGCGCCGAGCCGGGTGACGAGGGCCTCCCCGGAACTGAAGTCGACCACGGTGGTCGGCTCGGTGCCGCAGTCTCCGGAGTCCAGGACGGCGTCCAGCTCGTTGTCGAGGGCCTCCTTGACCTGCCAGCCGTCGTCCATCGGCTGCTCGGCCCCGGGCAGGATGAGGGTGGAGGAGACGATCGGCTCTCCGAGGGCGTCCATCAGGGCCAGGCTGGTGACGTGGTCGGGAACCCGCACCCCGATGGTGTGCTTCTTGGGGTGCAGCATCACCTTGGGGACGTCCCGGGTGGCTCTCAGGATGAAGGTGTAGCGGCCCGGGACCGCCGCCTTGATGGCGCGGAACACCCAGTTCTCCATCTGGACGTACTGGCCGACCTGGCCGAACTCGCTCATCACCAGGGTGAAGTGGTGCTTCTCGTCGAGGCCCCGGATCCGCCGGATCCGGTCCAGGGCGTCCTTGTTGCCGAGCCGGCAGCCGAAGGCGTATCCCGAGTCGGTCGGATAGCCGATCAGTCCCCCGTCCTTGAGGATGGTGACCACCTGGTTGAGCGAGCGGCGCTGCGGGTTGACCGGGTGTACCGGATAGTAGTTGGCCATTCCCGAATCCTACCGGGGAGCGTTGCGGCTCACCGGATCATCGGGGGACCAGCCGGCAGGAGGCGCTCGCCTGTCCGCGCACCGAGTCCAGCCCGATCGCCGAGAGCACGATGGTGGCGCGGGTGACGCTGACACTCACGGTGAGCAGGTCGGGCTCCATCGAGACGGTCGATGCGATGGTCGCCCCCTGCGGGCTCGCCGCGGCGGCCACCTGCCGGGCCCTGGCCCGCCCGTCCGCGGGCCGGCCCGCGAGCCGGGCCGCCGAGACCTCGTCGCAGCCGGCCCGCGAGGCCTGGGCGGCGACCGTGTGGGCCTGACGCCGGGCCCGGGCCTGCTGGGCGCCGTCGACCGCCAGACCGCCGGCCAGGATGAGGCAGGGCATCAGCAGCACCGCGGTCACCGACATGCTGGCTCCGCGCTGCGAGCCGTGCGGTAGCCGCAGGCGGTGCGCGCGCTGCGCGAGAGGTACGGAGGTCATGGGGACAAGCTCAGCATGCCGGGGCACCTGTTGGGAAGCGATTGGCCGAGGTGCCATAGGCTGGGTGGCGTCATCTCTGTCACCGCGACAGACAACAAGACATATGTAGAAGACGAATCAGTCAACGAAAGGTCACCAGCACCATGGCCCAGGTCAAGAAGGTCGCCCTGCTCACGGCGGGCGGCTTCGCCCCATGTCTCTCCACGGCGGTCGGCGGGCTCATCAAGCGCTACACGGAGGTAGCCCCCGATGTCGAGATCATCGCCTACCGGTACGGATACCAGGGACTGCTCAAGGGCGACTACCTGGAGGTCACCGACGCCGTGCGGGCGAAGGCCGACGTGCTCCACCGGTTCGGCGGTTCGCCGATCGGCAACTCCCGGGTCAAGCTGACCAACAAGGACGACCTGGTCAAGCGCGGCCTGGTCGCCGCGGACGAGGATCCGCTGAAGGTCGCCGCCGACCGCCTGGTCGCCGACGGGGTGGACGTGCTGCACACCATCGGCGGCGACGACACCAACACCACCGCCGCCGATCTGGCCGCCTACCTTGCCGAGCACGACTACGGCCTCACCGTCGTCGGCCTGCCGAAGACCATCGACAACGACATCATCCCGATCCGTCAGTCGCTGGGCGCCTGGACCGCCGCCGAGCAGGGTGCGAAGTTCGCCGCGAATATCGTCGGCGAGCACAACTCCGGCTCCCGGATGCTCATCATCCACGAGGTGATGGGCCGCAACTGCGGCTACCTCACCGCCGCCACCGCCGCGAAGTACCGCGAGTGGATCGACGCCCAGGAGTGGGTGCCCGAGATCGGGCTGTCCCGCGAGGCCTGGGACGTGCACGCCGTCTACGTCCCGGAGGCGAGCATCGATCTGGACGCCGAGGCCGCCCGGCTCAACACGGTGATGGACACCGTCGGCAATGTCACCATCTTCCTGTCCGAGGGGGCCGGGCTGGACTCCATCATCGCCGAGCTGGAGAAGGCCGGCGAGGAGGTCCCGCGCGATCCCTTCGGCCACGTCAAGCTGGACAAGATCAACCCGGGGGCCTGGTTCGGCGAGCAGTTCGCCAAGCGGCTGTCCGCCGAGAAGGTCATGGTCCAGAAGTCCGGCTACTTCTCCCGGTCGGCGGCCTCCAACGACGCCGACCTGGAGCTCATCGGCCGCTGCACCGACCTGGCCGTCGAGTGCGCCCTGTCCGGGCGCTCCGGGGTCATCGGCCAGGACGAGGAGGCCGGCGACGTGCTCACCAATATCGCCTTCGACCGGATCAAGGGCGGCAAGCCCTTCGACCTCACCCAGCCCTGGTTCACCTCCATGCTGGAGGAGATCGGCCAGGGGACGCCGGTCGCGCAGGCCTGAGCGCGCGTCCGGGCCGCTGACAGCGGCATCTCAAGCGGCACAGGGCAATCGCGGCACAGGGCCCGCTCCCGTGAGGGGGCGGGCCCTGCTGCGCCTCATTGCGCACCAGATCTCATTGCGCGCCGGATCGCGCGCCCGGCTCAGCGCCGGCCCGACCGCCTCAGCGCCGAGGACAGCAGCGCACCGAACCAGGCCCCCAGCAGGAAGCCCCGCCATCCGGCCCACCGGGCCCGGCTGTTCCGGTCGGTCTCCCCGTCCATGGCCGGGTCGATGCCCACCGTCTCCCCGGCCGGCGTCCCACCGGTCTCGTCCTTCTCGGCGTCCTTCGAGTCCCGCTCGGCATGGGCCGCCTCCCAGTGCCCCTCGACCGTCCAGGTGTGACCCCTGTCCTCCAGCGGCGCGTCGGCGTCATTCCAGTGGTAGGCGACGGCAGGCTGGTCGGCGGTGGCGATCCAGGCGGCGACGAAGAGGATCATCCGGGCCAGAATGTTGAGCACCAGCATCACGACGATGATGGACCCGAATGCCTGCACCGCCCGGTTCCTGCTCACCGCCCGCACCAGCAGTCCGGCGCCGGTCTGCAGCACCGCCAGGCAGATCCCGGCGGCCAGGGAGCCGCTGAGTATCGCGCGCCAGTTGCGCCTCGATCGCGGGAGGACCCCGTACAGGAAGATGAAGAACAGCGACCCGGCGAGGGTGGAGACCGCCAGGCCGGCGAGGGTGACGTAGATCGCATTGCCCGGCAGCACGGACAGGCCGAGCCAGCGGCCGAGCGCTCCCGAGAGCGCCGAACCGGCCTGGGCGGTGGAGAAGGTCACCAGCAGCACCGCCAGGGAGGTGATGAAGGCCAGCGCATTGCGGAGCCTGGCGACCACGAAGTTCTCATTGCGGAACACCATGTTGAACGACGGTTCCCACTGGGCCAGAATGCCCTGCCGGATATGCCCGATCCATGAGACGCCGGTCCACAGGGTGACAAGAATGGTGGTGGCCAGGGTCCACCAGGATCCGCTGGTGCGCACCGATGCGTCGATGATGTCGGCCACCTTGTGCGAGCCTCCGGTGGAGCCCAGGGAGGTGACGACGAGATTCTTGACGGCGTCGAACAGGTCGGGGCGCACCCGGACCAGCACCACGCTGAGCACGGAGAAGGCGAAGGCCAGCATCGGCACCGCGGCCAGTACCGTGAAGTAGGTGATGGACGCCGCGAAGTGATTTCCCAGCCGGCTGTTGTAGCGGAGCTGGGCGCGGACCAGGTGGGCGATCTGGGGGCGCTGCAGGGCCTGGTCGGCGGTCTCCTTGGACTTGTCCTTGATCTGGCCGGCAGCTTCTTTGGACTTGTCCTTGATCTGGTCGATCATCCCCGCGGCCTCAGGAAGCTCGGCGCGAGGCTCTCCTGCGCGACAACTCGTCCTCGTGCTGGGGGGCGATGACGCCGACATGCTCGTGCGGGAGATTGGCCAGGCAGCCGTTGACATCGCGCCAGACGCCGCCCAGCGAGATCGCGAACATGCCCTGTCCGCCGCGCAACAGGTCGATCACCTCGTCGTCGCGGGTGCATTCGTAGACCGAGACGCCGTCGCTCATCAGGGTGACCGTCGACAGCTCCTCGACGCCGTTGTCGCGCAGATGGTCGATGGCGATCCGGATCTGCTGGAGCGAGACCCCGGCGTCCAGCAGCCGCTTGACGACCTTGAGCAGCAGGATGTCCCGGAAGGAGTAGAGCCGCTGGCTTCCCGAGCCCGAGGCTCCGCGGATCTCGGGGCGCACCAGACCGGTGCGGGCCCAGTAGTCCAGCTGCCGATAGCTGATGCCCGCCGCTCCCGAGGCCACCGGGCCGCGAAAGCCGATGTCATCGGGAACCGGGGAGAAGTCTCCGTCGAAGAGCACTTCCTGGGCGTGCCGCGGCGAGGGAAGCCGTTCGGCAGCACTCTCGACCATCTCGATCACCCTCTGTCTGGTTCAGACTGTTCAGTTCGGTTTGCTTGCGCTCCCGTCGTCCACAGACGCTACGTGGCCCGGTCCCACCTCGCCCGGCGCCACGCCGGGAAACGGTAGGACCACTCGCCACGCAGCCACCAAACCGCCTCTGGCAAGCTATGATGTTGTGATCCTGGGGGTCAAGCACTACTGGAGGGTTGATCTCTCCTCAGTCCTCGAAATCATCGGGACTGACATGGTCGAGGAACTCCTTGAAGCGCTCCACCTCGTCCTGTGGGGACTCATCGAGCAGAATACCGAATTCGTCCAAGACCTCGGACCGGCACCCCACCCGTAATCCCATCCGCAGCGCCAGGGCCACCATGTCGGAGGGCCTGGCCTGCAGCGGCCGGCCGCTGGTCAGCGCGATCTCGCCGTACCAGACGCCGTCGGAGACCTTCGTGATCACCATCTTCGGGGACCGGCAGCCCAGATCGGCCAGTGCGGCGGCGAACAGGTCGTGGGTGAGCGGTCGGGGAGCCTCGACGTCGTCCAGGGCCTGGGCGATGGCCGCGGCCTCCCCCGCACCGATCCAGATCGCCAGATGACGCTGCCCACCTGATTCCTTGAGCAGCAGGATGGGCGACTGGGAGATCTGGTCCAGTCGGATGCCGACGACGTCCAGTGCGACAACCATGGCTGCAAGACTACCCGCGGGCCGCGGATCCTTGATCAGTGCTCAAGCAGGTCGTAGTCAGTGCTCGAGCAGGTCATAGTCAGTGCTCGAGCAGGTCATAGACCAGGGCGGCGTGGGCGTGCAGCACCAGGGAGGTGATCTCGGAGGCCAGTTCGTTGGCCTGCTGCTGCATCCGGGCATGGGGCTGAACGGTCTGCTCGATCATCCCGGCCTCTCGCTCGGCCGCCTGCCGGATGGCCCTGATGTGCCGGACGTCCATACCGTAGTTGCGCAGCCGCCGGGAGGCGACGCACACCATCAGCGCCTCCTGCCCGTACCACTGCTGGCCCCGCTTGGGACGCACCAGCTGGTGGCGCTCGAGCTCGACCAGCTGAGCCTCGGTGATTCCACTGGCGCGGATGAGCTCCCGTCGATTCATCTTGATCGGCCCGCGCGGGCGACGGATCACCGCCGGACCGGAGGACTCCCCCTCGGCCGCACCGCCGGGCGGGGATGGCGGATCGAGGCTGGGGGGCTCCTCACCGCGGTCGATCATCTCGAGGTGCTCGCGGATCACCTTCAATGGCTGGAAGTTGTCCCGCTGGCAGGTGAGGATGTATTTGAGCCGGTCGACATCGGACTGGGTGTACTTGCGATACCCGGATGGAGCGCGCTCGGGGCTGAGCAGGCCCTCCCCCTCCAGAAACCGGATCTTCGAGATGGACAGGTCCGGGAACTCGGGCTTGAGGAGCTTCATCACCTGCCCAATGCTCCAGACCGGGCCGGCCATCAGCGCAGACCACTCCCGCCGATGTGGAAGATCATCCGGAACTTGCCGATCTGGACCTCGTCGCCCTCGCGCAACGGCGCCGAGCCGTCGACCAGGGTGCGATTGACGTAGGTGCCGTTGAGGCTGCCCTGGTCCTCGACGTAGACCCTGCCGTCCTTGCGGATGAACTTCACGTGATGCCGGGAGACGGTGATGTCATCGAGGAAGACGTCGGAATGGGTGCTGCGCCCGGCGGTGGTGACGTCCTGATCGAGCAGGAACTGGGTGCCCACATTGGGCCCGCGCTGGACGATGAGCAGGGCGTTGCCCTCGGCGAGGTTCGCGATCGCGGAGAGGGTCTCCCCCGACAGCTCCGGGGTGTCGGCGACCACCTCCTCGGTCATCACCGGGATGACGCCGGTGTTGTCGCCAGGAATCCCCGCCGCCGCGCCCAGTCGCGCTCCGCAGCGCGAGCAGAAGTTGGCGTCGTCCGTGTTGTCCTGCCCACACCTGAGGCACTTGTTCATCTCGTCATCCTTGCTCTCGACCCTCTCAAAGGATCAGTTCCCCGGCCCCGCATGTGCGGCTGCCTGCTCGGTCAGTCCAGTGTGCCGCCGATTCCTCGGCGGCCGCGCCACGGGCCCGCTTCACGAGGAGTCGGCGAGGGCCTCGTAGCCGTCCGCGTCGAGGAGATCGTCCAGTTCCGACGGGTCCGCCAGCTCCAGCACCGCCAGCCAGCCGTCCCCGTAGGGGTCGGAGGCCAAGACCGACACCGCGTCGACGACCACCTGGTTCACCGCGACGACCTGTCCGCTCAGCGGGGCGTCGATGTCGACCGAATCGGCGTCCGTGTCGACCTCCAGGGCGACATCACCGCGGGTGAGCTCATCGCCCACCTCGGGCAGGGTGACGCCGAGCACCTCACCGAGCTGCTGCACGCCGACCGCGGTGAGGCCGATCCGCACCTCATCCCCGTTGCCGGGGCGCACCCACAGGTGATCCTCGGTGTACTGGAGGTCCTCCGGGGCATCGGCCATCGCAGAAACCTCCTGGACGTCGTCTGGTGTCCGTCGCGGGACTTCCCGCGGCACGGCGTCCGCCGTGCTGACCCCAAGACTAGCCGCCCGAGAGCGCCGGGGCATCGGGTTGACGCGCCGCGTCGCCACTCTGCGGGTCCCGGCGGCCCGGAGGGCCGTGCCTCCGGCCGGACTCAGCGGACCGGGGTGGCCATCGTCATCGGGGCCGGCGTCGCGACGGCGTCGATCCTGATCCGCTGTGCCGGGGCGATCGTGACGGTGGCGCCGACCTGGGCGGCCTCCACCTGGGAGACCAGGCCGCCGCGGAACCGCGCGCCCTCCTCCAGGGAGTGCGGATCGCCGATCGCCCGAATGGTGAACGGCCGGGAGACCGGGGTGCCCGAGACGATCACCGAGTTCGCTCCGGCGGAGAACCAGGTATTGGCGACCACGCGCACCTTGCCGTTGAACGAGATCGCCTCGGCCCCGGCGTCCCTGAGCTCCTCGACGGCGTCCAGCAGCATGTCGGAGGTCACCTTGGAGTTCGGGTCGTCGATCCTGATGGTGACGCCGGGGCCCTCGACCGGCACCGTTCCGGACAGCACCTCGAGCTGGGCCAGCCGGGCGGCCGCCTGCTTCTGGGCGGCCTGCCGGGAGTCGGCTCCCGACTGGAGCTGTCGCTGGGTGTCGCGCAGCTCGACGAGTTCGGAGTCGAGCTGGCGCGAGGAGTTCGACAGGCTGTCGAGCATCGTCACCAGGTCGGCCCGGCGCATTCCGGCGAACGGGTCGTCGACGGCCCGGGAGCGCACCTGGGTGACCACCGCGAAGGAGGACAGGCACACGATGACGGCGACCAGCACCTGGCCGATTCCCGGGTGGGACAGGTCGTGGCCGATCCTGGCCCATGCGGACCTCTCGGGAGCCTCGGCCCCCGGGCTGGTGCCCGCGTCCGGACTCGTGTCCTCCGGCCCGCCGGCGGACTGCTCGGGCTGCTCAGACATGGAGCAGGGCCCTCCGGATAGCGGCCATATTGGTGAAGATCCTGATCCCCAGCACCACCACGACCGCGGTCGACAGCTGGGCGCCGACGCCGATCTGGTCGCCCATCCACACCATGAGTCCGGCGATCGCGACATTGGACAGGAAGGAGACCACGAAGACCTTGTCGGAGAAGGTGTGGCCGAGGTAGGCCCGCGCTGCTCCGAACAGGGCGTCCAGGGCGGCCATGATCATGATCGGCAGGTAGGGCTGGAGGGCGACCGGCATCGAGGGATTGAGCACCAGCCCCAGCACCACTCCGATGATCAGACCGATGACCGCGATCATGTGCCTTCCCTTCGTCGACGGGTCCATCCTGCCATGGCGTCCGGTCCCACTCTGGTGCCGGTCTCGGGTGCAGGCCTTCTCGAGGTCAGCGCGGCGTGGCCAGACTGACGCCGGTCCGGGATCCGGCCGGCAGGTGCAGCGTGGCGGCCGGCGAGATCTGGTAGCGCACCCCGAAGTTGTCGGAGACGTAGTCCATCCACCGTCCCCCGCCGTTCTGAGACAGCTTGCCGGGCAGCACCTTGGGGTCGCCGATCGCATTGATCCGGTAGGGCCGGGTGAGGGAGACGTAGTCGACGGTGATCGCCGAGCCGGCCGAGCGCACCGCGGTGCGGGTGGTGATCCGGTGGCCGTTGACCGAGATCGCCTCGGCGCCGGCCTGCCACAGCCCGTTGATGAGCTGGCGCAGATCCTGATCGCCGACCCGACCCTCGTCGGAGCCGTCGGCCGCGTCGTCAACGGTGACCACGACCCCGGGCCCACTCACCGGCACGGCGCCCGCGGCCAGCTGCGCGGCCGACACCCTGGCGTCCAGGCTGGTGCCGTTCGCCTGGGCGGCGCGCATCGAGTCGACCTGCCCCGCCAGCCGGTTCACCGCCGCCTGCTGGCTGGCCTGGTGGGCCTGGGCCGACTGGATCCGGTTGATGAGATTGTCGCGTTCGGCCAGCTGGGAGGGCCGGGCCACCGAGGTGGCCCGCCAGGCCCCGCCCAGCAGCAGGCCGGCCAGCACCAGCATCACCACGGTGCCGATCGCGGCCCGGCCGCGGGGGCGGTCCTTCCCGTCCTGGACAATATTTCCGTGGTCCTCGGGGTGATCCCGGTGGGCGTGGTGGCGGTCCCGCCCCTCCCAGCCGCGACGATCGGAGGCGGTGAGGTACTCCGGTTCCAGGGCGCCCTCGCGGACCTTGCGCAGCAGGTCCATGCTGGCGTCGGGCCGCGGAGCGGGTTCGCTCGCCCGGTCCGGCCCGGCGTCGGGTTCGCTCGCTGTCACCACGCTGTCAGCGTAGTAGATGATCTTCAGCGAGACGCCGGTCAGCGGCTCCGCCGGGCGCAGATGGCGGCCCGGTAGCGGCCCACCAGTTGCGGCCCGACGCTCTGCCAGTCGAACTGCCGGGCCCGTCTCAGGCCGCGCGCCGACAGGTCGGTGCCGTATCCGGCCAGCGCCTGATTGATCCCCCTGCTCAGTGCCGCGGCGTCGCCGCAGGGCACCAGCCAGCCGATCACGCCGCGATCGTCGGTGAGCACCTCCCGGAAGCCCGACAGGTCGCTGGCCACCACCATCGCCCCGGCCGCCATCGCCTCGACCAGCACGATCCCGAAGGACTCCCCGCCGGTGTTCGGCGCCACGTAGACGTCGCTGGAGCCGAGCACCCGGTCGCGGTCGGCGTCCGGCAGCGGGCCGAGGAACCGGATTCCGCCGGTGTCGGCGGGGATCGTTCCGGGCCCGACCACCACGGCGTCCAGGTCGGGATGGGTCAGCCGCACCCGCTCGACCGCCCGGCGGAAGTGCTCCAGGCCCTTGCGGGGCTCCTCGAAGCGTCCCAGGAAGCAGATCCGCGGCCGGGCGCCGCCGCGCCAGGGCCTCGCCTGCGACCAGACGGCCGACAGCGCGGAGGTGTCGACGCCGTTGCCGATGATGGTCGGCGTCACCCGCCAGGTGCGCCGGGCCGCCTCGGCGGCGGCCCCGGAGACGGCGACCGCCTCGTCGATCCGGGCCACCGAGGAGGGCGCCAGGAGCCGCGCCGCCCGCAGCAGCGGGGAGTCGGCGAAGCTGGAGTCCTCGAAGGAGCTGTGAAAGGTCGCCACCAGCGGCCGGTCGGCGTTCCACAGCGCCAGCAGGGAGCTGGACGGGGTGAGCGGCTCGTGCAGGTGGATGACGTCGAAGTAGTGGCTGCGCAACCAGGCGCGCACCCTCACCATCGGGCCGGCGCCGAAACTCAGTCGCGCCACCGACCCGTTGGCCGGCACCGGAACCGTGGAACCGGTGGTGGTGAAGCAGTCGACCGGCAGCCCGTGCTCGGCCAGGGCCGCCCGCCCGGGATGGCCGGGCCCCAGCAGGGCCACCACATGGCCCTGTGCGCGCAGCCATCCGGCGAGCCCCAGGACGTGGCTCTGCACCCCGCCGGGCCTGCTGAAGGAGTAGGGGCAGACCAGTCCGATGCTCAGCCAGTCCCCCTGGCGGCCGGCGTCCTTCCGATTCGCGGACCTCATGCCCTCACCCCCGCGAAGAAGGGCTGGAACATGTGCCAGTCCTCGACCCGGGCGCGAATCCGGGGGCTGAACCAGTCGGCCAGGCGCCCGGTCAGTGCGGCGGCCCGCTCCCGGCTGGTCGCCTCCTCCCCGGGTTCCAGGATCTCGGAGAACTCGATGCGCATCCGGTCGGGGCCGAGGTAGCTGCACGCCACGCCGATCAGGGCGGCGCCGGTGAGCACAGCGAGGTGGGCCGGTCCCGGCGGCATCGAGCCAGCGACCGGGCCGCCGGCCGGTCGTCCAGCTGACCGGCACACCGCGCCGGGAGAAGTCGCGATCGGAGACCAGGGTGACCAGCCGACCCTCGCCCAGATCGTCGAGGAGACGGCGCATCACCTGCGGGGTCGCGATGGCCGTAGACCCTCATCCCCAGCCGCCGGCGGGTGCGCGCGAAGAGCTCGAACTCGGCGTCGGGAAGCTGCTCGGCGACCGCGCTGATCGGCACGCCATGGCAGGCCACCCAGGCCCCGGCCAGATCCCAGGACCCCATGTGCGGCAGCGCCACCACCGCCCCGCGGCCCAGAACAGCCCGGCGCAGCATCTCGAGATCCGCCGGGTCGTAGTCGACCCGCCGCTCGATCTCATCGGCCGACCAGCCGGGCAGCTTCATCGAGGTCACCGTGGTGCGCATCCAGGAGACCACCGCCCGGCGGGTCTGCGCCGGGGTGGGGGGCGCTCCGGTCATCGTCTCGGCGTTGAGCATCCACTGCCGCACCGGCCGGGACGGCACCCGCGCCAGGACCGCCCCGGCCAGCTGCGCACCGGGCCACCACAGGGCGCGGGGAAGGTGGCGCACGGCGCCCATCGCAGCCGCACTGACGCGACCCGCACCGACGCGACCCGTGCTGATTCGACCCGTGCTGAGATGACCTTTGCCGACATGACCGGCCCTGGGACGATCGGCGCTGGGACGACCGGCGTCCGAGGCCGGCACCGGGCTCACGAGGTGACCTGCCGGCGCACCGCCATCATCCGCTGCCCGACCGTCACCGCCCCCGCGATGGTGAGATAGATCAGCCCGACCGGAAGGGCCCAGACGAACCAGTGCGGGAACACCCCGGCATTCGCCAGCCCGGTGAGCTCGGCGCCCAGCAGGGTCACCAGGAGCCGGTCCGAGCGGGTGGCCAGACCCATCTTCGCCTCCTTGCCCAGGGACTCGGCCTTGGCCCTCACATAGGAGGTCACCTGGCCCAGGATGAGGGCGGCAAGTCCGATCCCGGCCCACAGGGTGGATCCCCCCGGACCCGCGTAGTAGAGCACCAGCCCGGCGAAGATCGCCCCGTCGGCCAGCCGGTCCAGGGTGGAGTCCAGGAAGGACCCCCATTCGGAGTGCCGGCCCAGCTGGCGGGCCATGTTGCCGTCCAGCGAGTCGGAGAAGATGAACAGCGCGACGAACCACGGCCCCTGCCACAGCATGCCGCGGGGGAAGAAGACGAGCGCCATCACGATGCTGCCGATGGTCCCGGCCCAGGTGACCATGTCAGGGGTGATGTGCATCCGGATGAGCGCCGCGGCGATCGGATGCATCACCTTCTGCCAGCTGGACCTGAAGTGTTCAAGCATGCCTCTCCCAGGCGTCGGCGAGCAGGGTGCGGCCGTCCCCCAGCAGCTGGGGCACGGCCCTGGTCCCGCCGATGATGGGCAGGAAGTTGGTGTCGCCGATCCATCGGGGAACGACGTGCTGGTGCAGGTGGGCGGCCACCCCGGCTCCCCCGGGGGAGCCCTGGTTCATGCCCAGGTTGAACCCCTGCGGGTGCGAGACGGCGGTGAGCACCCGGATCGCGGACTGGGACAGCTCGGCCATCTCCCGGGTCTCCTCGCCGGTGGCGTCGACATATCCGGCGACATGGCGGTAGGGGCACACCAGCAGGTGCCCCGGGGAGTAGGGATACAGATTCATGATGACGTAGCAGTGCTCGCCGCGGTGCACGATGAGGGACTCGGCGTCGTCCAGGCCGGGTGCCCGGCAGAACGGGCAGTCGTCGCCGGCGTCTCCGGTGGCGGGCTTGTTCTCCCCGCCGATATAGGCCATCCGGTAGGGCGTCCAGAGCCGCCGGAAGGGGTCGGGAACGCCCACCTGCTCGTCGGCGAACTCGACCCGCACCCGGTCGGCGTCATGGTCCGACGCCATACCTCAGACCTCCGGGCCGAGCACCGACTCGGCGTTGCCGGCAGCCGGATCGTCATTGCGGCGCGCCGCCGACCAGCCGGCCACGATGGCCACCGCCCGCTCCTGGGGGACGCCGTTGAGCTGCGAGCCGTCGCGGAATCGGAAGGAGACCGCCCCGGCCTCGGCGTCCTCCCCGCCGGCGATGACGATGAAGGGCACCTTGGTCTGGGTGGCGTTGCGGATCTTCTTGCCGAAGCGGTCGGTGGAGGTGTCGGTCTCCACCCGCAGCCCGGCGGTGCGCAGCTTGGCGGTGAAGCCGGCGAGATAGGAGTCGAACTCCTCGGCGACCGGCACGGCGTGCACCTGCACCGGCGACAGCCACACCGGGAAGGCCCCGGCGTAGTGCTCGGTGAGGACGCCGATGAACCGTTCCACCGAGCCGAGCTTGGCGGAGTGGATCATCACCGGGCGCCGGCGGGTTCCGTCGGGGGCGGTGTACTCGAGCTTGAACCGCTCGGGCTGGTTGAAGTCGTACTGGACGGTCGACATCTGCCAGGTCCGCCCGATGGCGTCCTTGGCCTGGACCGAGACCTTCGGGCCGTAGAAGGCCGCGCCGCCCGGGTCGGGCACCAGGTCCAGGCCGGTGGAGCGGCAGGTCTCGTCGAGGATCCGGGTCGCCTCGGCCCAGTCCTCGTCCGAGCCGATGAACTTGTCCTGGTTCTTGCCCTCGGCGTCACGGGTGGACAGCTCGAGGTAGAACTCCCCCAGCCCGAAGGCCGACAGCACGTCGTCGAAGAACCCCAGCAGGTCCCGGATCACCTGCGGCGCCTGATCGGGGGTGCAGTAGATGTGCGAGTCGTCCTGGGTGAACCCGCGCATCCGGGTGAGTCCCTGGACCACTCCGGACTTCTCGTAGCGGTAGTCGTGGCCCATCTCGAACAGCTTGAGGGGCAGGTCGCGGTAGGAGCGGCCGCGGGACTTGTAGATGAGGTTCTGCATCGGGCAGTTCATGGCCTTGAGGTAGTACTCCTGGCCGGCCTTGGTGACGGCGCCCTGCTCATCGCGCTCCTCGTCGACGTTCATCGGGGGGAACATCGTCTCGGCGTAGTGCGGGAGGTGGCCGGAGGTGTGGAAGACCCCGCCCTTGGTGATCTCGGGGGTGTAGACGATCTCGAAGCCGCGCTTGAGGTGCTCGGAGATGATGAAGTCCTCGATGATGTGGCGCAGCATGCCCCCCTTGGGGTGGAAGACCGCCAGTCCGGGTCCGATCTCCTCGGGGAAGCTGAACAGGTCGAGCTCGGCGCCGAGCTTGCGGTGATCGCGGCGGGCGGCCTCGGCCATCCGGGTCTGATAGGCGACCAGATCGTCCTTGGAGGCCCACGCGGTGCCGTAGACGCGCTGCAGCTGATCGTTGGCCTGGTCGCCCTTCCAGTAGGCGGCCGAGGACTTGGTGAGGGCGAAGCCGTTGCCGAGGTACTTGGTGGAGGGCACATGGGGCCCGCGGCACAGGTCCTTCCATGCGGTCTCGCCGTTGCGCCGGACGTTGTCGTACATCGTCAACTCGGCGCCGCCGACCTCCACCGAGGCCCCCTCGGCCTGATGGCCTCCCTTGGACTCGACCAGTTCCAGCTTGTAGGGCTGGTCGGCCAGTTCGGCGCGGGCCTGGTCCTCGGTGATGGTGCGGCGCACGAAGCGCTGGTTCTCCTTGACGATCTTCTTCATCCGCTTCTCGAGATCCTTGAGCATCTCGGGGGTGACCGGGTCGATGTTGCCGAAGTCGTAGTAGAAGCCGTCGGTGATGAACGGGCCGATGCCGAGGTTGACCTGCGGGAAGATCTCCTCGACCGCCTGGGCCATCACATGGGTGGCCGAGTGCCGGATGATGTTGAGCCCGTCGGGGCTGGTGGCCTCCACTGCCTGGACGCAGGCCCCCTCGGGGATCTCGCGCTGAAGGTCCTGCAGCTCGCCGTCGACCCTCATGGCCACGACGCCGCGGTCGGAGCCGAACAGGTCGAGGCCGGTCGTCGTAGTGTCCACCTGGCGCTCCTCGGGATCTCCGGATCGCTGCACGGTGATGGTGATGGACACGATGACGTTCTCTCTCTCGATGCGCCCGGGAGGGCCCGGGCCGGGTGTGACGCCGGTCGCGGGACCGCGATGGCGACCCGGCCGACCTGTCTATCATGCCCGAAACCGATCCCGAGGCGCTCATCGGTCCTACTTCCGTCCTACTGACGGTCACTCTTGTGCCCCTTGTGCCTCGGAATCCGAAGCCTTAGTATCTTCGTATGCGCGAAGATAAGAAGACATGCAGTTTCGGGATCGAGAGCCAGTACGTCGAGCTGGCGGCCGAGGTGTTCACGCTGCTCTCGGATCCGACCCGGATCCGGATCATCCTCGCCCTCCGCGAGGGGGAGCTGGCGGTCGGGGAGCTGGCCGAGAGGGTCCACAAATCACCGACGGCCGTCTCCCAGCATCTGGCGAAGCTGCGCTGGGGAAGGATCGTCCAGACCCGCCAGGAGGGCACCCGCGTCTTCTACAGCCTGGTCGACGAGCACGCCCGCACCCTGGTCACCCAGGCGGTGTTCCAGGCCGCTCACGTCGTCCAGGAGACGCCGCAGCACCACGTGGCCGACGATGGCACGGTGACCGCGGAGCCGGCCACCGGCACGGCGGGACCGGCACAGTGACCACGGCACGCACGCCCGCATCAGCGGCGACGCCGACCCCGGAGCAGGACGCGGTGGCCGCCACCAGCGCGGCGGTGCTGTGGCGCAGGATCGACCGCGGCGACCTGGCGCGCACCGTGTTCGTGGCGGCCTGCACCCTCGCCGTGGCGCTCGGCCTGACCTGGCCGTGGCCGAATGCTCCCCTGATCGGCGTCCTCGGGCTGCTTGTCGGGTGCTGGCCGATCCTCGTCGAGGCGGTGCACGACATCGCTCACCGCCGGATGAGCATGGAACTCTCGATGCTCATCGCGATCGCCGCCGCCGCGGCGATCGGCGAGTGGGTGATATCCCTGCTCATCGCGACCTTCGTGCTCGCGGCGGAGATCCTGGAAGACCTCTCGATGAATCGCGGTCGCGACGCCCTCACCGATCTGATGGCCTTCCTGCCCGAGACGGTGCAGGTGCGAAGGGCCGACCAGATCGTGACGGCGCCGTTGGCCGAGGTGGAGCCGGGCGAGGTGATCGTGGTCGCGCCCGGTGGCCGGGTGCCCGTCGACGGGGTGGTGGTCGCCGGCGACTCCACCGTCGACCAGTCGCGGATCACCGGGGAGTCGCTGCCGGTCGAGATCTCCACCGGCGCCGAGGTGTTCGCCGGCTCCATCAACCAGATCGGCGCACTCGAGATCCGCGCCGATCGGGTCGGCGCCGACTCCTCCTACGGCCGCATCATCGAGGCGGTGCAGCAGGCGCAGTCCTCCGAGCCCCCGGCGCAGCGACTGGCCGACCGACTGGCCGCCTGGCTGGTGTATCTGGCGATGGTCGGGGCGATCCTCACCTATGTCTTCACCCGCGACATCAGTTCCGCGATCTCCGTGGTGATCGTCGCCGGCGCCTGCGGCATCGCCGCGGGAACCCCGTTGGCGATGCTGGCGGCCATCGCCCGGATCGCTCGAGCCGGCGCGTTCATCAAGGACGCGGCGCATCTTGAGGCGCTCTCGGCCGTCGACACGGTGGCCTTCGACAAGACCGGAACCCTCACCACCGGCGCCCCGGCGGTGGTGGAGATCCGCAGCGCCGACGGCGTCGCCCCCGATGAGCTGCTCGCTCTGGCGGCCTCGGCCGAGCAGTACTCCGAGCATCCGCTCGGCACGGCGATCGCACGGCACTGCCGCGAACTGGGGGCTCCGATCTCCCCGGCCGAGGGATTCGGCTACCGGCCCGGTCTCGGGGTGACCGCCACGGTCGCCGGGAGGGTCGTCACAGCGGGCAGCCGCGGCCTGGTCGCCGATGCTCCGGCCTCAATCGAGGGCCGGTCGAGTGCGACGCCGGTGCACGTCGGCGTCGATGGGAGATATGCCGGGACGATCTTTCTGGCCGATACGATCCGGGAGTCGGCGAGCGGCGCGGTGGCCGAACTGCACCGCCTCGGCCTGCGCACGCTCATCATCACCGGCGATCAGCAGCCCACCGCTCTCGCGGTGGCCGCCGAACTCGGCATCGACGACGTCCGCGCCGGTCTCCTGCCGGATCGCAAGCTTGCCGCCATCGATGCCGAGCGCGCCGCCGGGCACAGGCTGGCGATGGTCGGCGACGGCGTCAACGACGCCCCGGCACTGGCGCGCGCCGACGTCGGGATCGCGATGGGCAGCGGCACCGACATCGCCCGGGAGAGCGCCGATGTCGTGCTCATCAGCTCCGATCTGCACGATCTGGCACGCACCGTGCAGGTGGCCCGGCGGGCGCGGCGGATCGTCATGGTCAACTTCGCCGGCACGATCGCGGTCGACCTCATCGGGATGGCGCTGGCCGCCGCCGGGCTGCTCGGCCCGCTGCTCGCCGCGATCGTCCACGTCGGCAGCGAGACCGCATTCATCCTCAACTCGGCGCGCCTCATCCCGGGCCGCCGGCCGGGCCGGGAGCGGTAGACCGGCGGCCTGCAGCACGTCGATTGCGGCGGCTCGGCGTCACGGCACCCGCTCGGCCAGTGCATCATCGCCGCGTCGGTGATGCAGGATGGCGACGACCTGCACGAATCGCTCCGGCTCGAACAGCCTGTACCAGATGTAGTAGCGGAACTTCTCCGTGCTGACGTGGCGAAGGCCGAACCGGCCCACTCTCGGTTGGTGAGCGTTGTCGGCGATCCAGTCCAGCGCGACCTCGATCGCATCAAGACAGCGCTCTGTCTCGTGCGGGACGTGGTCGTCGAAGTACGCCTCGATGTCAGCGAGGTCTCGCTGCGCGTTGGCGAGCAGCCGGACCGTGTAGCTCACGCGGAGCGGCGCGCGCGACGACGCGCTTTCCACTCATCGAGCGTGATGTAATCGCCCGGGTTCGCGTCGGCCTCGACCACGCGCTGCTCCAGAATCGCCCACTGACCCGCCGACACATCGTCGTCGATCTTGGCCTGGATCGCATCACGAAGCTCGACCAGCTCAGAAGGACTGAGCATGTCCACCTGTTCCATGAGCGCCGGATTCACCATGCCCCGATGATACGCGACAGTCCGGACCATAGACAGAGCGGCGCGCCTCATCCCGGGCCGCCGGCCGGGCCGGGAGCGGTAACCGCGCTGGAACGCGAGACGTGCAGTATGTCGGATGTCTCGAAAGGAACCGTCATGACTCTCTCCGTCGATCCCTCCCTCCCCGCCGATGAGGCCGAACCCGCCGGTCAGTTCGAGGTGCACGACGCCGGCGTCCTCGCCCATGCCCGCGACCTCATCGACTCTCTGCCCTCGCTGCGGCTGGTGCAGCAGGAGGTCGTCAATGCGGTGCGCCGCAATGAGATCTGGCGCGGCGAGGAGTGCCTCAATCTGCTGGCGCCGGAGGCTCCCACCAGTCCCGTGGTGCGGTCTCTGCTGTCCAGCGAGATCGGCACCCGCGCGGCCGAGGGCCACATCGGCGCGGTGCAACGGTGGTTCGTCGGCACCCGCTACATCGACGAGGTCGAGGCGCTGTGCGTCGAGCTGCTCAAGAAGGCCTTCTGCAGCAACTACGCCGACCACCGCCTGATCGCCTCCATGCTCGGCAATCTCACCGTCTACACGGCGCTGACCAGGCCCGGCGACACCATCATGTCGATCCCCCAGCCCACCGGCGGCCACTCCGCCAACCGCGAGATCGGCCCGGCGGGCATCCGCGGCCTGCGCATCGTCGACGTCCCGCTCGACCCGGTCACCCTCGATGTCGACCTCGACGAGTTCGCGCGGATCGCCCGCGCCGAGCGCCCCAAGCTCGTGGCACTGGGCGCCTCGATGACCCTCTTCCCGTTCCCGATCCGCGAGATCAGCGAGATCATCGCGCCGTGGGGCGGGCGCGTCTTCTTCGACGGCGCCCACCAGCTGGGGCTCATCGGGGGCGGCCAGTTCCAGGATCCGCTGCGCGAGGGCGCCGCGGTGATGACCGGGTCGGCCGGCAAGACCTTCAGCGGCCCGCAGAGCGGGATCATCGTCTGGAACGATCCGGAGCTCACCGCGCCGATCGCCGACACGATCTTCCCGGTGATCGCCGCCACCCACCAGGTGAACCGGGTCGCGGCCCTCGCCGCCGCGACCGCGGAGTTCCTCGCCTTCGGCCGCGAGTACATGGCCGCGATCGTCGCCAATGCGCAGACATTGGCCCAGGCCCTGCACGATCGCGGAATCGCCGTGCTCGGCGCCGACCGCGGCTTCACCCGAACCCATCAGGTGATCCTCGACGTGCGCCGGTTCGGGAACGGGATGGATGTGGCCCGCAGGCTGGAGGCGGCCAACATCATCACCAACAAGAACCTCATTCCCAGCGACCGGCCAGAGGACTGGGATCGGCCCCACGGGCTGCGCATCGGGACCACCGAGGTCACCCGATACGGGATGGGAGCCGAGCAGATGGCCACCATCGCCGATCTCATCGTCGATGTGCTGGAGGAGCGGCGCCCCGTCTCCGCGGTGAAGCAGGACGTGACCGATCTGCGCCGCGCCCACCCGTCGCTGCACTACTGCTTCCCCGCCGACTGAGTCCTGGTTCGCGCGGGACCCCTGTATGTCAATCTGACGTGAACATTTCACTCGCCGAAGGGGAGTTCGGAGCGATGCGGATCGCACATCGCCTCTTACGCGAGTGAAATGTTCATGTCCGGCGCGATGTCCGGCGCCTATCTCATGGCCCGCCACGTGGCACCGCCGTCACGGGACACGAAGCTCTTCCCCGCTCCCCGGTTCTGGGTCCATGACGGGTAGTTGAGAACGACCACGATGGCCCCGTCGCTCATCCGGGCGGAGTCGAGGAACCGGGCGGACGGCGGGGTTCCCGCCGGAACCGGAAGGTGCACGGAGTGCCAGGTCCAGCCGCCGTCTCCGGTCATCAGAAGCGGTGGCGCCTCACTGTCCGACCGCGATCCGAGGCCGACGATCTGCACCTTCCCGGAGAGCACCGCATAGGAGTACTTCTCGGGCAGGTCTGCGGAGACCGCACCGCGGCGTTGCCAGGTTCTCCCACCGTCTCGGCTGGCGACCGCGGTGTAACCGGCGCTCGAACTGGTCCCGGCGCCGGCCGTCTCCAAGCCGAAGGTCCACTCCCCGGATGTCCCGGAGGCGACGATCGCCAGTGGATCCACTGATCCGGAAGACCGGGAGGGCGAGGTGCCCGGGCTCGTGGCACTGGGCGGGTCCGGGCAGTCGGCGTCACCCGCGATCATTCGATGACGTGGCGGGGACAGAGGCATCGGGCGGGAACTCACCATCGCTCACCCGGGTCTCGCCGGTCGACACGCCGGTTCGCGACATGAGAAAACGTCCGTGCTTGGAGTAGTAGATGTAATCGACGTTGTATCCGCCGTCGTCCACCACCACCTCGTAGTAGCAGGCGCCGCCGATCCTCATCGCAGCGGGAGATGCCGGAGAGGTCGACATCGAGAAGAGGACGACGAGGCTCAGGGCGAGGTGCCCGAGGCCGCATGCCGCGAGGACGAGACCTCGGAGGGTCCACACCAGCCAGGACGGCCCACGATTCAGGACACGCACCAGCAGCCAGCACACCACGACGGCGCCGCAGGTGCCGAATCCCCATGTGGCGAGGGCAGACAGGTTGGCCATGGTGGGGGTCAACTGCAGCTGCGAGTGACCGCGCGGCCCCATCGCCATCCAGAGCGCGGCGCTCGCCGCTGCGAGAACCAGGGACGCCCCGAGCCAGATCAGCAGGGAGCGCGTCCGCGGCGGGGTGGGTACGTGCACGCTGCCCGGATCGCCATCGCACGAGGCGGCCTGCCCGTCCATTCCCACGAATGCCTCCTGGCTCAGCGGCCTTGGATCTTCTGGTATGTTTATCGAATGTCGACGCGGGGTGGAGCAGCTCGGTAGCTCGCTGGGCTCATAACCCAGAGGCCACAGGTTCAAATCCTGTCCCCGCTACCATCTGAGGATCCCCGGCCCTGCAGGGCCGGGGATCTCTTGCATCAGGATGCGGGGTCTCGGTCCTCGATCACACGACGAAGCCGCTCGATATCGACTCCGGCGGTGACGAGCGCCGTGCGGCCCGGGCATTCCGCGCGCAGGATTCCCAGGAGCAGATGCCCCCCGTCGATCCGTCTCCCGCCGAGGCGTCTCGCCTCCCGGAGCGCCAGCTCCAGCGACTTCTTGGCGTCCTTCCCGAACGGCAGATTGGATTTCGAGGGATCCGGCCGGCCCAGCAGCGCGCCCTCCCCGAACATCGCATCGGTGCGCCGGCGCACGTCCTCGAGGTTGATCCCGACCGAGGCGAGCGCCTCGGCATCCAGATCATTGCCCAGCTCCTCGGTCACCGCGTCGGCCAGCCGATCCGGGTCCGCGTCGATCTGTCCGACGGCCGACCGCACCTCGGGGTCTGAGCGCAGCAGCGCCACCACGAGATGCCCCGAGTCGATATGTGACGCGCCGCACGACTGAGCCACCGTCCGCGCCTCGATCACCGCGGTCCGTGCCGACTTGGTGAACTGCTCGAACATCACAGCCTCCTTCCATACTTCTTGTGAACCGCCTGCCGACTGACTCCGAGCGCATCCGCGATGGCCTGCCAGGACCAGCCGAGCGAACGAGCGCGCTCCACCTGGAGCGTCTCCAGTCGTTCGGCCAGCTCCCGGAGCGATCGCGCCGCCCGCAGCCCCGTCGCGGGGTCGTCCCCGGAGGCGAGTTCCGTCAACTGAGTCATGGCGTCAACCATAGTTGACACGCTCGGGATTCGTCAACCTCGGTTGACACGAGAGACGGAAACAGGCGGAACCGGACGGCGCCACCACGCTCAGCTGGATCTGCCGAATCCGCTCGGCGACCTCCCCCAGCGCGGCCCGGCCGGCGTCGAACAGCTCCTTGCCGAGGCCGAGTACTCCGCCCAGGGACCTGCGCAGGACCGCGTCGGGGGCGCCGTTGAGCACCTCCACGATCAGCGGGACCGCCTCGACCGGCACCAGCCCGCCGGACATGGAGGGCAGGTTCCGCAGCGGCAGCTCGTCGATCGAGTGCTGCATCATCCGGCGGAATCGCGGATCGGGCTGGCTGAGGACCGACCGGCGCACCATCAGGGCATGGATCCCCAGTCCGATCGGGTGAGAGGTGGTCTGGCCCAGCACGGAACTGGCGGTGAAGGGCCTGCTCGGCGGCTCGACCGGCACCGAGCGGCCGAGCCGTGCGGCGAAGGCCTCGTCGGAGTCGGCCACCAGCGGGGTCCAGGCGCGCTCCGGGGCGTGCTCGACGCCGCCGGTCACCCTCAGCTCGCGCACCTCTGCGATGTCCTCGCAGGAGTGCGCCACCTCGACGCCGAACGCCCCGGAGGGGACCCTCCAGTCGTGCTCGTCGACATCCCAGAAGGCGAGTTCCCGCCAGTCGACGGGGACCTCCAGCCGGCGGGACTCCCCCGGCTCCAGCCGGACCTTCTCGAACCCGGCCAGCCAGCGCCGCGGCCGGGAGGTGACGCCGGTGCGATCGGCCAGGTAGACCTGCACGACGTCGCTGCCGGCGCGCCCACCCGTGTTGGTGACCTGAAGGCTCACCGAGAACCCGTCCCCGGCGGAGATGCTGGTCGAGCCGAGTTCCACGTCGCTCCACTCGAAGGTGGTGTAGGACAGCCCGTGTCCGAAGCAGAAGGCCGGCTCGATGCTGTTGGTGGTGGTGTGCCGGTAGCCGATCGCGGGTCCCTCGCGGTACTGCACCATCGGCCCGGCTCCGGGGAACCAGGGGTCGGAGGCCACCTCGGTGAGGTCGTGCGGCCAGGTCTCCGCCAGCCGGCCCGAGGGCTCGGCGTCGCCGGTCAGCACATCGGCAAGAGCCGCTCCGCCGGCCTGTCCGCCCAATCCCGCCAGCACCACCGCGCCGGCCCGATCGGCCCACGGCAGGGCCACCGGCGAGCCGGAGCAGACCACCACCGCCGTGCGCGGATTGGCCGCCAGGACGGCCCGCACCACGGCGTCGTGCTGGCTGGGAAGCTCGAGGCCGGTGCGGTCGTATCCCTCGGACTCCAGCTCCTCGGGCAGTCCCGACCACCACCACCGCGGCATCGGCCTCGGCGGCCCGCTCGGCGGCCTCGGCCACCAGCAGCGCGTCGGTGTGATGAGCGTCGGGGTCGTAGCCGCGGGCGTACCTCACCTCCACGTCCTTGGTCGCCAGGGCCTCGAGCAGTCCCGGTCACCCGGGTGGGGGCGACCTGGGAGGAGCCCGATCCCTGGTAGCGGGGCCGCACCGCGAAGGCGCCGATCACGGCCACCTTCGCACCGGGCGCCAGCGGAAGGACGCCGTCATTGGCGGCCAGCACGGTTCCGGCGGCGGCCGCTCGGCGCGCCAGGTCGTCGTGCTCGTCGACCGGCAGCCGGTCGATCGGCGGCGGGCTGATCCGGTCGGCCAGCGCAGGCCACCCGCCCGGCCGAGGTGGCCACCGCCTCGGCCGACAGCGCGCCGCGGCGCACCGCCGAGGCCACCGACCGGTCGAAGGCCCCGCGGCTGCCGGGCATCTCCAGGTCGACGCCGGCCCTCAGCGATCCGACCCGGTCCCAGACGGCGCTCCAGTCGCTCATCACCAGGCCGTCGAATCCCCATGTGTCTCGCAGCACCGAGCCGATAAGGGCCGCGTTCGTGGTGGCCGAGACACCGTTGATCTGGTTGTAGGAGGCCATCACCGCGGCCGGCCTCGCCCGGCGCACCACCGGTCTCGAAGGCCGCCAGGTAGATCTCGTGGAGGGTGCGCTCGTCGACCACGGCGTCGACGCACAGCCTCAGGGTCTCCTGGTTGTTGACCGCGAAGTGCTTGACGCAGGCGCCCACCCCGCGGCTCTGGATGCCGCGGATGATCGCTGTGGCGAGTTCGCCGGTCAGCAGCGGGTCCTCCGACAGGTACTCGAAGTTCCGCCCGCCGAAGGGATGGCGCTTGATGTTGATCCCCGGGCCGAGAATGACGTCGACCCCCTGGACGCCGGCCTCGGCCGCCAGAGCGCCGCCGATCTCCCCGAGCAGTTCGCGATCCCAGCTGGAACCCAGCGACACGGCGGCCGGGAAGCAGGTCGCGGGCAGCGAACCGCCCTTGCCAGTCGGGGACCCGCAGCCCGGCCGGGCCGTCGGACAGTCTCAGGGGGCGCAGGCCGATCTCCGCGGCCCCTTCGGTGTGCCAGTCGTCGGCGCCCGAGAGCAGTCGGATCTGATCGCTGAGAGGCAGCTCGTGCACATCACCGGATGTCATGACGCCAGCCTATGCGCGGCCCCTGCACACGGCGTCGAGGCCGCCTACTTGACCTGGCCGAGAGCCTGGGAGACGAGATCCCGGGCCTTGTCGACCTGGGCCTGGTACTGCGCCAGGTCGCCCTTCTGAAGGGCCTTGTCAGCGGCGGTGAAGGCGTCAGAAGCCTGGTTGAGCAGCTGGGTGGTCTTCGAGGAGGCCGGCGGCGTCCCCGAACCGCCGGAGCCGGACCCGCCCGAGCCCGGTGTGTCGGCGGTCTGGACCCCGGCGTCTCCCCCGAAGACCTGATCCAGGGACTCCTGCAGGGTGCTGCCGATGCCGACATGAGTGCCGAACCGGACCGCCACGAACCTCAGTACCGGGTATCCGCCCTGAGCCGGCCTGCCGCTGGGCGTAGATCGGCTGGACGTAGAGCAGCCCGCCGCCGACCGGCAGGGTGAGCAGATTGCCCAGGATGGCATTCGCCGAGCCCTTGTTCTGATAGGGCAGCAGTTTCGCGGAGACGGAGGTGTCGGAGGTGATCGCGCTGGCGGTCTGGTTCGGCCCGTCGATCTGGCTCGAGCTCGACATCCTCAGCACCCGGATCTTGCCGTAGTCGCTCTTGGTGGCGTCGGACCCGACCGCGATATAGGCGGCGAGGTTCTCCCGCCGATAGGGCACCATCACCGCCGTGATGCGGAACACCGGAGTGGTCTCGCTGGGCCAGCGGACCGTGAGGTAGTAGGGCGGCTGGGTGCCGTCGTTGGTGCGCACCGGATCGGCGGGCACCTGCCACAGGTCGTTGCGCTGGTACCAGGTGTCCGGATCGGTGGTGTGGTAGCGGGCGAGGACCTGACGCTGGACCTTGAACAGATCCTGGGGGTAGCGGACATGGCGCAGCAGGTCCGCCGACATCGCAGAACGCGGCTTGATCAATCCCGGGTAGACCTTCTGCCAGGTCTTGAGAATCGGATCGGTCGAGTCCCAGGCATACAGCTGCACGGTGCCGTCGTAGGCGTCGACGACCGCCTTGACGGAGTTGCGGATGTAGTTGACCTGCTCGTCGGGCTGGGCCTGGCGCTGCGTCGAGGTGGAGTCGCTGCTGGCCTGGCGCAGATCCACCCGGGTCGAGTTGGGATAGTTCCTGGAGGTGGTGTAGCCGTCGACGATCCACACCAGACGCCCGTCGACCAGGGTCGGCAGCGGGTCGGAGTCGACCTTGAGCCACGGGGCGACCCGTGCCACCCGGTCCAGCGGGGTGCGGTCGTAGAGGATCTTGGAGTCCGAGTGCACCCGGTCGGACAGCATGAGGTTGATGTCGGCGAACTTGGTGGCGTACATCGCGCGGACCAGGTAGTTGCCGATCGCCACACCGCCCTTGCCGGAGTACGTCGTCTTGCTCTCCCCGCCTGCGTCCCCCTGCCCTCCGCCAGGGGTGTCGAGTTCCACCGGGGCGGCTCCCGGAGCGGCCCCCACCACGACGTACTGGGAGGAGCGCTCCCCGAAGTAGATGCGGGCCTGGGCCTCCTTCAGCTTCCCGACGGTGGGGATGTCGCGGGCCAGCCACTCGGGCTCTCCGGAGGGTTGACGCCGGTTGCCGTAGGCGGCGACCAGTCCGTAGCCGTGGGTGTAGACGGTGTGGACGTTGTTCCAGCTCTTGTCGGTGAGGCCGTTGAGGTCGATCTCGCGGGCGGCCGAGACGGCGTCGGTCGTCGCGCCGTCGACCTGGAAGCGGTCGATGTCCAGGGTGCTGGGGAAGGAGTAGAAGCCGCGCACCTGCTGGAGCTGCTCGAAGGTCGGCCCGATGACCGACGGGTCCATCAGCCGGATGGAGGGCACCGCCTCGGCGTCGGACTTCAGCTGACCGGCGCTGGCGGTGGTCTTCGCCGAGTAGTCGGACACGGTGGTGCCGGCGATGCCGAAGGCGGATCGGGTGGCCGCGATGTTGTTGACGATGTAGGGCCGCTCCTTGTCGGGGGCGTCCGGGACTCACCGAGAATCGCTGCATGAAGGCCGGGTAGATGCCCTGGACGATCATGGTCGCGATGAGCATCAGGACGATCCCGACGCTGGGCACCACCCAGTGCTTCAGTCGGGCATTGGCCAGGAACAGCAGGGCGACCAGGAATGAGATGATCGCCACCACCATCTTGGCGGTGGTCCGGTAGTGGTCGGCGGTGTAGCCGATGCCGGTGAACAGGGGGCTCTGGGAGACCGCCAGCCCGTAGCGCCCCAGCAGGCTCGACAGTCCCACCAGCACCAGGCCGATCGCCACCAGGACCGACAGATGGGCCCGGGATCCGGCGTTGAACAGGCGGGTGTGCTGCCTCCTGACCCGCGCCGGCCCACCGGGGGTGAGTACGGATGGCGGCAGGATGGTCACCGCGCCCATCGCCAGATGCACCGCGAAGGCGCTCAGCAGGCTGAGCACCACCGTGGTGATGAGCAGGTTCGTCAGGAAGTGCAGCCACGGGTAGGTGAACAGGTAGAACGAGGTGTCCAGCCCGAAGTACGGATCCCTGGTGCCGGTGGGTGTGCGGTTCCACCAGGCGAGCAGGGTGGTGGTCTGGGCGGCCGCGGAGCTGCCTCCCAGCAGGCCGACGAAGGCCGCCGGGATCACGATCCCCGCGCGGCGGCGCCCTTCCATGAGGCGCTGGTAGTTCTTCGGCTGGTGATCCTTGTCGCTCTCCCTGTCGGCGGCGAGTCGGGCGGCGATCACCATGTTGAGGGCCACCGCACCGCCGACCAGGATCAGACCCGACAGGAACAGCCCGGCTCCCACCAGCACCTCCACCAGGTAGACCCGGCGGTAGCCGATCGACGAGTACCACAGCAGGCCGGTGGTGATCGTGGAGGCGATCGACCATGCGATCACCGCCCCCGCCAGCACCGCGAGAACGATGAGCAGGCGGCGGTGCCGTCCGCTCGCTCCGGCGGGACTCTTCGGCAGCGGGACGCCGCGCACCGTGCTCATCGTGCCCCCTTTCCCGCCTGGTCTGACGATCCTGTGTGGTCGGACGACGAACCGCCCGCCGATGCGCTGTCCGGGGATGCACTGTCTGGGGACGGATCGTCCAGGGTGGCCAGCAGGGCGGCCTCCAGACTCGGCACCAGGTTGAGCCCGCCCAGCAGGTCGTCGGGGTGATCGAGCACCCTGGCCACCGAGTAGTGGCCGCCATCGCGCATCGCCCCACAGACCAGACGAAGATCCTGGCGTCGCGGATGTCCGGCCACGTATGCGGCGGCCTCCTCGGGATCCTCGGGCATCGCATCCTCCTCGTCGGCGGGCAGGAAGACCCGCTCAAGTGTCACGGCCGCCCCGTGCACGCTCGACGGCCAGGCGATGGACGCCAGCGTCGCCTCCAGATCGTCGCCGCCGACGAAACCGTCCTGCTCAATGCTGGACAGCGAGTCGGGCGAACCCGCGGAGAGCTGACCGGCCAGGGAGGGCTCGGCCGCCACGAGTTCCGCGGTGGGGACCAGGGCGAACAGTCGCGCCGGCTGCCCCCAGCCCGCGGTGCCCAGGAAGCGGTCGATCTCGGTGAGGGCGGCCACCAGCGGGTCGACGCCGGGCGAGGTGGGCTCGTGCGCTTCCGATGGGCGGGTTTCCCGGCCCCTCCGCGGAGCGGAGATTCTCATTCAGCAATGCGGGATCTCCTTGACGTCGGTGCCCTGGCGCAGCTTCTGGAGCGCCGAGATGGCGTCCTTGAGGGTCGATACCTTGACCAGCGTCATCCGGGTGGAGACGCCCTTGATGTCCTGGCAGTTCGCGGCCGGCACCAGGAAGATCTTCGACCCGGCGCGCTGGGCGCCGGCGATCTTCTGATGGATGCCGCCGATCGCCCCGACCGTGCCGTCCGGCGAGATCTCGCCGGTTCCGGCGACATTGAGATCCCCGAGCAGGTCGGTGCTGGCGATCGTCTCGTAGACGCCCAGCGACAGCACCAGCCCGGCGCTCGGCCCGGTGATGCTGGCGGGCACCCCGAAGGTCACCGTCGGTGCGTAGCGGTAGCCGGTGTCCAGGCTGATCCCGACCATCGGAACCTTCGGATCGGTGCGCGACGCCGAGGTCACCACCTGCACGGTCTTGGAGACGCCGTTGCGCAGCACGACCATGGAGATCGAGTCCCCGGCCCGGTGCCTGCGGATCGCGCGCTGCACGTCGGCCACCGATTGCACGGCGGTGCCGTCCACCGAACCGACCAGGTCGCCGGGCACCAGGACGTTGTACGCCGGACCGCCCACCGTCACCGCCTCGATCATCGGCATCGCCGTGACGGGCTGGCCGGCGGCCCGCAGAGCGGCGACCACGGCGTCCCGCTGCGAGGTGTCCATGCTCTGCACCTCGGCGGCCCGCACCTCGTCGGCGGACTGCCCGGAGGGATAGACCGCTTCGCGCTGCAGGACGTCGCGGTGCGGCAGCCAGTAGGAGGAGAGTGCCTCGATGAGGCTCAGCCTGCCGTCGACGGTGGTCACCGAGACGGTGGTCATCCGCAGATCGGCCTTGCTCTTGCGAGTCGCCAGCCCGGAGACCTGGATGATCGGCTTGCCCTGCTCGGTCTGGGCCAGCACGTCGACGGTGCGGCCGGGGGCCCAGCTGACGAAGGGCACCGGAACGAAGGCCAATGCGATCACCAGGAGCAGAACCACCACCGCGGAGATCAGGGCCGTCAGCCGATAGCGTCTCGCCCCGGCGTCCGGCTCGGACTGGGCCTTCCGGCGTCCCGGCCACTGCCACTCCAGGCGCCGTGTGGTGCTGCCTGCAGAGGGTGGGCGATCGGGAGCGGACATGGCGGACATGCTACCCGTGGAGCGCGGAGGGCAGGCCGCTCCTCACAGCGGTGGTCGCAGCACCGAGTTGCAGCCCTGAGCTGCAGCCTGAGCTGCGGTACCGGTTTTCAGCGCGAGGACGGCTATGGGCGAAGGACCACTATGGGAGGTGCCACCCCCTCTCTAGACTGGGTGGACCCCAGAGGAATCAGACTTCAGGAGATGGGCATGAACGACGGTCCACACGACTCGACTCCCAATGCGGGACAGCCCGATCCGGATGACATGGCCGAACAGTTCCGCAGGATGATGCAGCAGTTCGGCATTCCGATGGAGGGCAACGCCACCGATTTCATGGCGCAGCTCTCCCAGATGCTCCAGGGGCTGTCGGTGCCCGGGAGCGGGATGCCGGTGGGTTTCCAGCCCCCGGGTCAGCAGCCGGCCGACGCCGGTTCGCTGGACTGGAACCGGATCAAGGACCTGGCCCGCCATGTCGCGGCGACCAAGGGGCCGGACCCCACTCCCGGCCGCGGCGACCGCGAGCCCCTGCTGGACGCCTCGCGGCTGGCGGAGAACTGGCTGGACCAGGCCTGCGAGTTCGCCCAGGTGGCCGCCCAGCCCGAGCCGTGGAGCCGGGCGGACTGGATCGAACACACCTTCGGCGCCTGGCAGAAGGTCGTCGAGCCGGTGCTGACCTCCCTCACCGCGGCGATGACCGACCTTCTCGTTCCCGAGTCCGACGACAATCCGCAGGATCCGATGCTGGCTCTGGGGGCGATGATGGGCCCGGTGCTCAAGCAGATGGCCTCGATGCTCTACGGGTCCCAGCTGGCCGAGGGCCTTGCCGAGCTGGCGGTGACCACCGTCTCCGGCACCGAGATCGGACTGCAGGTGCTCCCGAAGGCCCAGGTGGTGCTGCTGCCCGCCAACATCGCGGCGGCATGGAACGATCTGGACCTCGACCCGCGAGACATCGAGATCTACCTGGTGCTGCGCGAGGCGGCGCGCCAGCGACTGTTCAACGCGGTGGGCTGGCTCGGGCCGCAGCTGCTCGCCCTGGTCGAGCACTACGCGCGCGGCATCCGGATCGACTCCTCGGCGATCGAGGACGCCGTCGACGTCGAGGATCTGTCCCAGCTGACCCCGGACAAGGTCCAGGAGCTGTCCAAGCGCCTCCAGGGCCGGCTCTTCGAGCCCACCCGCACCCCGGAGCAGGAGGGCGTGCTGTCGCGTCTGGAGACTCTGCTGGCGCTCATCGAGGGCTGGGTCGACGAGGTGACCAGCCAGGTGGCCGGGCTGTGGATGCCCCAGCACGCCCAGCTCGAGGAGGCGCTGCGCCGGCGCCGGGCCACCTCCGGTCCGGCCGAGGTCTTCTTCTCCTCGCTGCTCGGCCTCGAGCTGCGCCCGCGCCGGGTGCGCGACGCCGCCAACCTGTGGGCCGCCCTGCGCGACGCCCGCGGCACCGTCGGGAGGGACGCCGTGTGGCACCATCCCGATCTGATGCCGACCGCCGCCGATCTCGACGACCCGCTGGGCTATGTCTCGGGCGAGTCGACCCGCGACGACGAGGTCACCGCCGATCTGGACGCCGAGCTGGAAGAGCTGCTGCGCTCGGAAGGAGAAGGCTGAGCTTGTCAGACTGAGCTTGTCGGGCGGGGGAGGCGACTCCCCCGGCACCCCCTCGCGTCGCCGGTCGGCGCGGGGCTGAAGTCCCCGCGCGATGGCCTCCTCGCGCGTTACTCCTTCCCGAGATCGTCGTCCAGGCTGGAGTCGCCGTCCGACTGGCGACCATTGGCCCAGGACCAGCCGGCCAGGAAGCCGTCGGCCTCCTCGGCCCGCGGGTGCGCCATCGCCAGCATCTTGAACTCCGGGCCGTGGTTGGCGTGCACCAGATGGCACAGCTCGTGAATGAGGACGTGGTCGACCACCCAGGAGGGGAAGCCGAGCATCATGTCCGACATCCGGATCTCGCCGGTGGCGGGGGTGCATGAGGCCCACCGGTGCTTCTGGTTGGACACCCAGCGGACCTCGGTCAACCCCAGTTCGGACCCGACCAGCGGTTCGATGTAGCGGGCGGCCAGCCGCCTGGCCCGGGCGGTGAGCTCGATCGGTCCGTCCGGGTGCCGATCGCGGGCCTCCCTGCGCAGCACCTTCTCCACCAGGGCGTTGACCTGGCGGCGCTCGACCTGGGGATCCATCCCGGCCGGCACCATCACCAGGATGGCGTCGCCCTCGCGCCGGGCGGACAGTGTGCGGCGACGACGGGCGCTGCGCCGAATGACGATTCTGGGCTGTGTGCCGTCGGCCGGCCGGTCCGCCACCGCGGACGGCCCCCCGGCACCGGAGAGGTCGAAGATGCTGGGCTGTTGAGTCATGGAACCATCATGACCGCCGACACCGACAGTTCTGCGACGTCGACGATCCGGAAGCCTGGCAGAGGTGCACATTTCACTCGCGCAAGGCCCCGGATCCGGCGGCCGGACGATGGACCAGGCCCTTCGGCGAGTGAAATGTTCACCCCTCTCCGTGTATTGACGAAACGGTCCGGCACCCCTACGGTTGCGAGCAGACCCCCGGTGGCGGAATGTGTGCAGGGGAAGGCACACAGAACGGCACCGGGGGCTCACCATGTCCCGCAGTTGTGCGCAATGCGTGTGATCTGTTCGCAACACGATTGAAACCCCATGTCACACCGGTAGTGCTGATACTTGGCCCGGTCGTCTGTAGAGCAAGTCCTGCGACACCGCACAGGCGATGACGACCGCGGGGCCGCACCCGCCTGTCTGACTGGAGCACCATGAAGGTAGAGACGTCTTCCGGCGAGCACACGCCGCCACCCCCGGAAACCGGCAGTAATGCCGCCCAGTTCGTGAAGAACCGGCGCAGTTCGCTGCTCGGTGCGATCTTCCTCATGGCGATGTCTGCGGTGGGCCCCGGCTTCATCACGCAGACCGCCACCTTCACCATCAAGCTGGGAGCCGCCTTCGGCTTCGGCATCCTGCTGTCGATCATCATCGACTTCGTCGTGCAGCTGAATGTCTGGCGCATCATCGGCATCTCGGGCAAGACTGCCGGGGCGCTGGCCAACGAGGCGATCCCGGGGGCCGGTTTCGTGCTCGCTGTGCTGGTCATCTTCGGCGGCCTGGTGTTCAACATCGGCAACATCGCCGGCATCGGTCTCGGCCTGAACGCCGCCATCGGCCTCAACCCGAAGATCGGCGGTCTGATCGGCGCCCTGTTGGCCATCGGGGTGTTCCTCTACAAGCGCGCCGGCAAGGTCATGGATCGCGTCGTCATCTGCCTCGCCGCCGTCAAGGTCACGATCGTGCTGATCGTGATCTTCGTCGTGCATCCGCCGATCGGCCACGCCCTCACCGAGACGGTCATGCCCGACAACATCAACCTGGCATCGCTGACCACCATCGTCGGAGGCACCGTCGGCGGCTACATCACCTATGCGGGCGCTCACCGCCTGCTCGACTCGGGAATCACCGGCCCCGAGAACATCAAGGCGGTCAGCACGGCGTCATTCTGGGGCGTGACCATCACCGGCATCATCCGCTACCTGCTGTTCCTCGCCATTCTCGGCGTTGCCGCAAGCGGTGTGACCATCGATCTCGCCAGCAAGACCGCGAACCCCGCCGCACAGGCCTTCCAGGTGGCCCTCGGCGAATGGGGGTTCCGCATCTTCGGCGTCATCTTCTGGGCCGCCGGCACCACGTCGACAATCGGCGCCGCCTACACATCGGTGTCCTTCTTCAACGTGTTCAGCAAGAAGTTCCTGGAGCCTCGCCGTCGCAACCTCACCACCGTGGCGTTCATCGTGGTCTCGCTGATCGTCTACATGCTGCTGGGCACGGCTCCTGCGGCACTGCTGGTCTTCGCCGGCGGCTTCAACGGTCTGATCCTGCCGATCGGCCTGACGATCATGATCTACATCGGCTTCGCGCGGCGCGACCTGCTCCGCAACTACCGCTATCCGATCTGGCTGCTCATTCTGGGCGCCCTCGTCTGCATCCTCACCTGGTGGATGGCCATCGAGTCGATTCAGCCGATCTTCGCTCTGCTCGGTCTTTCCTGACCGGGCCGGCGGTGACACCTTGATGACGCACACCTCTCGCAGAATCGGAGCACTATGACAGGAATTGATCTCAACAGCGACATGGGAGAGAGCTTCGGCCGCTGGTCTCTCGGCGACGACGACGCCATGCTCGACATCGTCACGAGCGCCAACATCGCCTGCGGCTTCCATGCCGGCGATCCCATCGGACTCGTCCGGACCGTACAGGCCGCCGCCGAGCGCGGCGTCGTCGTGGGCGCTCACCCGGCCTATCGCGATCTCTCCGGCTTCGGTCGCCGGGCGATGGATGTCGCCTCGCCGGAGCTGACCGCGGATGTGCTCTACCAGATCTCCGCGCTCGACGGCATCGCCCGGTCTGCGGGCACGCACATGCGATATGTGAAGCCGCACGGCGCGCTGTACAACCGCATCGCCGTCGACCCGATACAGGCTGCCGCGGTGGTCGAGGCCATCCAGGAGTTCGACGGGGACATCGCTGTCATGGCACTGGCCGGATCGGTGTTCGCCCAGGTGGCTCGGGACGCCGGGCTTCGCGTGATCGCCGAGGCCTTCGCCGACCGGGGCTATCGCCCCGACGCCACGCTCGTCTCACGGCGCGAGCCCGGCGCAGTACTCAACGATGCGGACGCCGTGGGCGAGCGCATCGTCCGCCTTGCCGAGGAGGGCACGCTGATTGCCGTCGACGGCACCGTGCTGCATCTCGACGCCGACTCGGTATGCGTGCACAGCGACTCGCCGGGAGCTCTTGCCATGGCACGATCGGTGCGCGACCGCCTGCAGGCCGCCGATATTCCGGTCCGCTCGCCGCTCGATGTCGCGCCGGCTGCCGAGGCCCGGGCATGAGCGTCATCGAGATCGCCCGGGACGAGGCCCGAGCCAGCCGCGAACGGTTCCGTGCCGGTGAGTGCCGCCCCACCGCAGGCATCGCCCCGGGCATGACGCAGGCGAATCTGCTCGCCGTGCCGCGCGAGTACGCCTACGACTTCCTGCTCTACGCCCAGCGCAACCCGAAGCCCTGCCCTGTGCTCGACGTCACCGAGCCCGGTTGCGCGCAGACGGCTCTGGCGCCGACAGCCGATCTGCGCACCGACATTCCCCGCTACCGCGTCTGGCGCGACGGCGAACTCGTCGACGAGCCGACCGATGCCACCGAGGCCTGGGCCGAGCACCCCGATCTGGTGGCCTTCCTGATCGGCTGCAGCTTCACTTTCGAGACGCCGTTGCAGCGTGCCGGCATCGACGTGCGACACATCTCCGCCGGCACCAACGTGCCCATGTTCCGCACGAATCGGGCGTGCCGCCCGGCCGGAGCGTTCCACGGCGAGCTGGTGGTCTCGATGCGTCCGATTCCGGCAGACCGCGTGGCCGACGCCGCGATGATCTCGGGGCGATTCCCGTCTGTGCACGGCGCTCCGGTGCATGTCGGCGACCCGGCCGACATCGGCATCACCGATCTGACCGCTCCCGACTTCGGCGATCCCGTTGAGATTCGCGACGGCGAGGTACCGGTGTTCTGGGCCTGCGGGGTCACTCCCCAGGCGGCCGTGATGGCGTCGCGCATTCCATTCGCGATCACCCACGCCCCGGGATACATGTTCATCTCGGACGTCTCCGACACCCGGTACGAGGTCTGATCATGCGCGTCCTTCCGGTCAACACCGATGTTCTGCTCGTCGAACTCGACGAGCTGGCGCAGGCGGTCGCACTCAACCAGTCCCTGCTCGACGACCCGATCGCCGGGGTGTACGAATTCGTGCCGGCGGCGCGCACCGTCATGGTGCGGTTCCGCCCCACCCGCATTGACGCCGACGAGCTCGCTCGGCGGCTGCTCGAACGCGACGTGAGCGCGCCACTCGGCGCCGACGGCGAGCTGGTCGAGGTGCCGGTGCGCTATGACGGCGACGATCTCGCCGAAGTGGCCCACCTGCTCGAGACGACCCCGGATGAGGTCATCGCCATGCACACGGGGTCGGTGTACACCGTCGCCTTCGCCGGATTCGCCCCCGGGTTCAGCTACCTCGTCGGCGGCGACCCGCGACTCGACGTGCCGCGTCGCACGGTGCCGCGCACCGCCATTCCCGCCGGAGCGGTGGGCCTCGCGGGTACCTACAGCGGCGTCTACCCCCGGGTCAGCCCGGGCGGCTGGCAGATCATCGGCACCACCGACCTGCCGATGTTCGATCTGCGGCTCGACCCTCCGGCCACTCTGCGACCGGGAATGCGGGTGCGGTTCACCCAGGTGACCGCCGCCGGATCGCCCGGCGCGGACTCCGCTCGCGCGACGCTCGGGCATGCCGCCGACTCCTCGCCGGCAACCGGACCGCAGCCGAGCGACGCGGCCCACACCGCCCACGGCCTCGAGGTGGTGCAGCCCGGCCTCTCCTCGACGCTGCAGGATCTGGGCCGGCCTGGGCATGCCGACCTCGGCGTCTCACGCTCCGGGGCTCTCGACCATGATGCCGCGCGGCTGGCCGCCCGGCTGGTCGGCAACACATCCGACTCCGCAAGCATCGAGACCTATGGCGGGCTGAAGCTGCGCGCCATAGGAGAGCAGGTGCTCGCCATCACCGGAGCCGAGGTGACCGCGACGATCCACGCGGCGCAGCCCGCCACGGACACCGCGCCCGGGACACCGATCCGTCACGATCGTCAGGTGCCGCGACTGCGCGCCTTCGCCCTGCGCAGCGGCGAGACCCTCGAGGTCGGGTTTCCCACCCGCGGCAGCGTCGCCTATGTCGGCGTGCGCGGCGCCTTCGCCATCGCCCCGGTGCTCGACAGCCTCTCGACCGATGTGCTCTCGGGGCTGGGGCCCGCGCCACTGGCGGTCGGAGATGTGCTGCCCGTGCATCGATCCGCGGTCGCCGCAGTCACCCAGATCTGGCCCGGCGCCACCGATCCCCTTGCCGATACCGCACTCGCTCTGCCGGCGCGCGGAGAGGTCGTCACCCTCGACGTCCTACTCGGCCCCCGTACCGAGATGTTCGCCGATGACGCGCTGGAGACGCTGTTCGGACAGGAGTGGGAGACGACCTCGCAGTCGAACCGCGTCGGCCTGCGACTGCATGGCGAGAAGCCGCTGCAGCGCAGCGATCACTCCGAGCTGGCCTCCGAGGGCACGGCATCGGGGGCACTGCAGGTGCCCCCCAGCGGCCAGCCCGTGCTCTTCATGGCGGATCATCCGCTGACCGGCGGCTACCCGGTGATCGGGTCGGTCGCCTCCTACCATCTCAACCTCGCCGGTCAAGTGCCGATCGGTGCACGCATCCGCTTTCACGGGGTCACCGATGCTCCGGCCTCCGTGAGCGCATCAGAGACACTCGGCGCCCCGCCACCAGCCATCAAGGAGAACTGAACATGATCAGCAGAGTGCTCATCGCCAACCGCGGCGAGATCGCCGTGCGCATCGCACGCGGATGCACCGCCTACGGCGTGACGTCGATCGCGGTGTACTCGGATCCCGACGCCGAGGCACTGCACACCCGGGTCGCCGACGAGGCCTACGCCCTGCCCGGGGCGACCGCCTCCGCGACCTACCTCGACATCGACGCGATCATCGACGCTGCCCGCAGATCACATGCGGACGCCGTTCACCCAGGCTATGGATTTCTGTCTGAGAACGCCGAGTTCGCGCAGGCGGTCCTCGACGCCGGTCTGACATGGATCGGCCCGAAGCCGCAGACCATTCGCGACCTCGGGGACAAGGTGACCGCCCGCCGGCTCGCCTCCTCGGTCGGGGCTCCGCTCGTCGAGGGCACGCCCGGCCCGGTCGCCGACGGGGCGGAGGCGCTGGCCTTCGCGGAGCAGCACGGCCTGCCCATCGCGATCAAGGCCGCGTTCGGCGGCGGCGGGCGGGGCCTCAAGGTGGCGTGGCGCCTCGATGAGGTGGTCGATCAGTTCGAGTCGGCCGAGCGCGAGGCCATCGCGGCGTTCGGGCGCGGGGAGTGCTTCATCGAGCAGTACGTGCCGCACCCCCGGCATGTGGAGGCGCAGGTGATCGGCGATGCAGACGGGCATGTGGTGGTCGTGGGCACTCGTGACTGCTCCCTGCAGAGGCGCAATCAGAAGGTCGTCGAAGAGGCTCCGGCGCCATTTCTCACCGATGAGCAGCGCCACTCGATCGAATCTGCCGCCAAGCGCATCTGCGAGGCCGCCGGTTATGTGAGTGCGGGCACCGTCGAGTTCCTGGTCGGCGCGAACGGCACCGTCTCGTTCCTTGAGGTGAACACCCGTCTGCAGGTCGAGCACCCCATCACCGAGCTCACCAGCGGGGTCGACCTGGTGCGATCTCAGCTGCGCGTCGCCGACGGCCTGCCCCTCGAGATCGATGAGACGCCCGCGCCCCGCGGTCACGCCTTCGAGTTTCGGATCAACGCCGAGGACGCGGGTCGCGGCTTTCTGCCCGCCCCCGGACGTATCACCCGCTTCGACGCCCCCGGCGGTGAGGGCGTCCGGCTCGACTCGGGCGTCGTCGCCGGAAGTGTGGTCAGCGGACTCTACGACTCGCTGCTGGCCAAGCTCGTGATCTGGGGCATCGACCGCGACGAGGCGCTGCGCAAGGCCCGCCAGGCGTTGCGCGAGTTCGACATCGAAGGCGTGCCCACACTGCTCGACTTCGATCGACGCATCGTCGACGACCCGGCATTCACCGCGACGAATGTCAACGACTTCGGCGTGCACACGCGCTGGATCGAGACCGAGTGCAGCTGGCTCGACGAGCTGGACCAGCCGTTCTCCGACGGGGTGCCGGCAGAACCGCTGACCCGCACCTGGATCGAGCTCGACGGGCATCGCGTGCGTCTGGGGTTGCCCGCGCAGCTGATCGGGTCGTTCGCCGGCGGACTGCCCGCTGTGTCCTCGGAGGCAGCCGCAGATGCGTCGACGACGCCCGCAGCGGCGGACGAACCGGGCGAGGTCTCCGCGCCGATCACCGGCACCCTCGTCGCATGGAAGGCTGCTGACGGCGCGACCGTCGCCGAGGGAGACGTGCTCGCGGTGATGGAGGCGATGAAGATGGAGACGCAGGTGCTCGCGCCGTGTTCGGGGGTGCTTCGTCAAGAGGCCGAAACCGACGGTGCGCTGATACCGGCGGGCGAACGGCTCGGGCTGGTGAAGTGAACTCGACTGCCGGAACCGGCGAGGACTGACCGCGGTGCGGTGCGGGTCCCGCCCCTAGTCCGTAGAACGTAGACGGTCCCCTGGGTCGGCCCCCGAATCCTCTCCGGGGGCCGAACCAGGCACATCACCTAATTACCGAGCATCGGTGGGTGCCGATGCGGACGGCTGCATGTACCGCACCTCGAACATCCGGGCACCGTTCTCAGAACGCCATGGCCCGTGCGGCATGCCCGGTGGGCGGGTCGCGTAGTCTCCGGCTTTGAACTCACGCTGCAAGTGTGTGTCGTAGAAGGAGCCTTCGAAGATGAAGACCTCTTCCCAGAACTCGTGCCTGAGTATGCCGTTCGGCGAAGTGTCGGCTCCCAGCTCGAAGGTCAGCACGCGAGTGATGGTGCCGTCCTCATCATTGTGAGCAAGAATCTGCTCACTCAGACCCTCGATAGGTGGATCGCACGGCGTGTGTGGTACCGCCTCGAACGGAGTGAACTCAATTTCCGGTTTTGGCATGCTTCCTATCCTCTATGCTGCATCGATTGAGTCTTGCAAGTCGCATTTTGCCACGAACGCGGCCAACAGACAAGAGCCCCCTCATCCTGATTTCCGACACCGTTCGAGTACGGCGATTTCCCATATCCCACATCACTTCATTCGGTATTCATGTGCAAGTCGGGTACCATCAGCGAGTTCAATCTCAATATGCCACCTCTCGCCCGCGGTGAACGCACCGTCAAGAAGCGGTACCGTGCCTCCAAGGCACACGAAGTTGTCAGCGTCGACGAGCCCGAGACGGTCGATCAGGCGAGTGGAGATCTCGTACGGGGTTCGCAGGCCCGACAGCCTTCCTTCTTGATACAGCTTGCCATCGACTGTGGATCGGGCAGTCGCGTCATCGAGGCTGAAGGCTTCGAGGTCGGCAAGCGAACCGACCCGAATGACCTCATGACTGACCGGCTTCGGGCACGCACGTTTTGAGTCGGCGATGTCCGTGCGCTCCAAGTCCCGGTCCGTGTGGTCGGATCCGATGCCGATGTAATAGACACCGGCGTGCCGGATGTACACCGGCTCGACCTCACCAGAAGTAAGACTCATGGAGGAGTCGACATACTCTGCATCAGAGTTCATCGTCGCGGCATCCACCGAATAGAACATCGGCACCTCGGGCGGCGGAGCCACACCGATGGCGGCGAGTTCATCGATGTGCGCTTGCACGGCGGCTGCGTCACGGCCAGTATATCCGGCCACGAGACCGTGGAAGTTGTCGAGACTAATCTTCTCGGATGTACCAAGAATTTGGAAGGTGACAGTCACTGTTCGGCGCCGCTTTCGTTGGAGATGGATGAGAGTCCGGAGGAGGTCACTCGTTCGGGTACGGTCGATTTTAGAGGGCTCACTCCGACAGAATCGTCGGACGCTTCGACGGCGTGCGGTGTTGTCCCAGGTGTTGTCCGCGTCACCCAGAGTGTTGTCCATCTGGAGTGAGGTGTATCCCGTTGCCGTCGGACCCTGGCGGTGGGCTGCGAGCGGTCGGCAGGATCGGCGCATGAACATTCTCCCGCGCCTCCATCTGAACTGCGAGGTCGTCGAGGTGCCGCACGGGTTGCGGCTGCTGTGCCCCGACGGCCGTTCCTTCCTGATCCGCGGCGCCGACCGAGATGCACTGAGCGCCGGCCGGCTGCCGGACGAGATCCTGAGTGCTCTGCAGCGACTGGGGATCGTCCGCCTCACTCGGCAGATCAGCGTCGTGGTGGTGGGTTCCGGGCCCTTGGCAGGCGACGTCGCGGAGGCGGCGCGCGCGGTTCCCGGAGCCCTGGTGGTCGAGATGGGCGACGGCACAGGCCGTCCGCGGCCCGGCGGTCACTGGAGCCTGCTCGGCGAGTCCGGGGCCAGGCTGCGCCCCGATCTCGTCGCGGTGTGCCCGCGGGATCCGCTGGGCCTGCGCGAACCCGTCCACCTGTGTCAGCACCGCGGCATTCCCGTGCTGGTCGGATGGGCGGGGGCCTCGGGCGCATGGCTGGGCCCGATCAGCCTGCCCACCAGGCCGGGATGCCAGGACTGCCTGGATATCGGGATGGCCCGTCGCGACCCGTTGTGGGCCCATACCGCGGCCGCGCTGAACGGCTCGGCCTCCGGCTGGGCGCCGCGCCACTGGCTGGCCGGCAGCATCGCCCGGCTGGTCGAGTCCGGTCCCCTGTCACCGGAATGGCAACTGCCGAACTGGGCGTCGTGGACCGCCCGTACGGAGTGCTCGTCGCAGCTGGACCCGGTGGCCGACTGCGTGCACTGCGGGCACCAACCGTCGCATGCCGTCCGGCAGGCCGCGGCATGACCGGCACTTGCGGGAGCCGACGGTCGGCCCGGCACCGGCTGGATCGGTGCTCCCGATCTCTGAGAGGGTCAGCCGCGCAGCTCGTCCAGAGTCTTCAGCAGCTCCTCGGAGTACCGCTCGATCTTGGAGGGCCCGATGCCGGAGATCTGCCTCAGCTCATCGGGACCCGACGGCATCTGCTCGGCGACCGCCAGCAGAGTGGCGTCGGTGAGCACGACGAAGGCGGGCACCTTGTCGCGGTGGGCACGGTCCAGCCTCCAGGCTCGCAGCTTGTCGACCACCGCCGGGTCGACGTCGACCTCGCAGGCCATGTGATGGCCCAGCTTGCGGTCGGCCGCGGCGGTGAGCGGCCCCCCGCAGACCCGGCAGGTGAGCAGCTTCACCGGACGGCGTCTCGACCGCGAACGGCCCTCGGACACCGAGTCGGGAGTGCCCGGAAGCCCTTTGAGGTACCTCGAGATGCCGTAGCGGCCCTTCGCCGTGCTGTTGCGCGCGAAGGTGATGTACAGGTGGCGCCCGGCGCGGGTCACCGCGACGTGCAGCAGGCGTCTTTCCTCGGCAAGCTCCTCGGGCTTCTGGGCCATCACGAAGGGCACCATGGCGTCCGAGACGCCGATCAGCGCCACCCCGCGCCACTCCAGCCCCTTGGCGGCGTGCATCGTGGAGACCGTGACCCCGTCCACGGCGGGGGCCTGCTGGAGCTGCGCCGCCTGCCGGAAGGCCAGGTCGACCTCGGCCAGCCGACCGTCCGGGTGCTCCACCATCACCTTGTCGGCCAGATCGTGCAGGGCCTGCAGCGACTCCCAGCGCTGTCTCACGTTGCCCTGCCCCTCCGGCGGCTGGGGCGTCCAACCCAGGCTCGACAGGATCTCGTCGGCGTCCGCCAGCCCGAGCCCCGGCTCCCCCGGCCCCTGCTGCGCCCTGGTCGCGACAGTGGTGAGCGCCCGGCGCACCTCGGCCCGGTCGTAGAACCGCTCGGCACCCTTGATGAGGTAGGGAATGCCGGCCTCGGTGAGCGCGGACTCGAGGGCGGGCGCCTGGGAGTTGACCCGGTGCAGCACCGCCAGGTCGGACCAGCCGATCCCCCGGCCGTGCATCCCGGTGAGCCAGGCGGCCACCCCGGAGGCCTCCGCGGCCTCGTCGGCGAAGGCCTCGAAGCGCGGCTCGGGGCCGTCCTCGGCCTGGGCGAGCAGTTGGACGCCGTGGTCCCAGCCGGTCTGCTCCTCGGCGCTGAGGTGGTTCCGCAGCACGGCGTTGGCCAGCGACACGATCTGCGGCGTGGAGCGGTAGTTGCGGACCAGTTCGATCCGGGTCGCGCCCGGGTGCTCCTCGACGAATCCGGTGAGGTACTCGGCCCTGGCACCGGCGAAGGCGTGGATGGACTGGTGCGGGTCTCCGACGACGCACACGTCGTCGCGACCGCCGAACCACAGCTCCAGCAGGGTGTGCTGGACGGCGGAGACGTCCTGGTACTCGTCGACGACGAAGTGCCGGTACTGGTCGTGGACCTCGGCGGCGATCTCCGGATGGTCGGAGAGCAGACCGACCGGCGCACAGCAGGATGTCATCCAGATCGATGACCCCGGCCTCCCTCTTCACCGACTCGTAGTGCGCCAGCACCCTGCCGACGGTGGCCGCCGACACTCCGGCGACCACCCTCCCGGAGGCCCGGGCCAACGACGGGTACTGGTCGGCGCCGATATTGCTCACCTTCGCCCAGGACACCTCGGAGGACAGGTCGCGCAGCAGGGCGGTCTCCACACTCAGCCCGACCCGGCGGGCGGCGTCGGCCAGCATCCGGAACCGGGCATCGGAGACCTGCGGCAGCTCGCAGCCGTAGGCTCTCGGCCAGAAGTAGCGCACCTGCCGCAGGGCCGCGGAGTGGATGGTGCGAGCCTGGACCCCCGACACTCCGAGATTGGCCAGCCGGGCCCGCATGGTGCCGGCCGCCCTGGTGGTGAAGGTGACCGCCAGGGTCCGGTGGGGGTCGGCCCGCCCGGTGGCCGCGGCGTAGGCGATCCGGTGCGTGATGGCGCGGGTCTTCCCGGTGCCGGCGCCTGCCACCACGCAGACCGGGGCGCCGAAGGCGGTGGCCACCCGGCGCTGCTCGGGGTCCAGGGCGTCGAGAATCTGTTCGGCCGGATCTGTGCGTGTCACGCAAGCACCCTAGGCGCTGAGGGCGACACGTTTCGATTCCCTGCTGGACCATCGATCCCCATGAACTCGAGGACCCACCATCTCCCCGAGGCGTCACAGAGCTCCTGCAAGAGGCATGGGTGACGGTGGGAGTCCACCGAAAAGATCATGCCGAGCACTGCACACGAGTCGTTCGATCATTGGCGCGAGCATTGCCTCGATGACGCCTCCGCTGATGAGCGGGCTGCTCTTCTGTGGTGGACGACCAGCTCTCATCGAATCGTTCAGAAACAACTCAGGGCCGGCAGACTCACACCCGAGATCGCTGAGAAGGTCTCAACGATCGACCGAGTCCTTGAGCGCCATCCGCTGCCCGAAACGCGTGAACTCCACCGCGCAGACTCGCTTGCGCGCTTCGGCCTGAAGATAGTCTCGGATGCTGAGGCCATCGTCGGTGCTCAGTTCGATATCTCCGGATACCTTGCTCTCACTACCAAGGGACGAGGGATCAAGACCTATCCGGAGTCAATCGTCCGAGTCCATCTCACCGTACCTGCGGGGACGCCTGCAGCTCACCTCGGCTCGCTCCCCACCGAGCGGAGGCAGCGCGAAGTGCTGACGGTGCGAGGGAACTCCTTCACTGTCACCAACGTGGACGTTGACGAAGAAGGAGCCTTGAGTGTCTGGGCAGAGCTACAATTCTGGCATGAGTGATCTCATCAGCGAGACACCGATGTACTTGGTGCCTGTGACCGACCCTGACCGGATCACTGCAGCTCGTCGCGAACTCGGCCTCACAGATGAGGTCATCGAGCAACGCAAGAAGGAGTTCCGCAACTCTCTCGCGGAGTACAAGAGACGTCATTCTGAGCTGCAACCTGATTCGGACAACAGCTGACTCGCTTGTTCTTCGAGCCCGCATCTGTACAGATGCGGGCTTCATCATGCCAGAAGTCTTGGCCGGACGATATGGTCTGATGACGACGGGGGAGGCGGAATGGCTGATGGCGCGGGCCTCTTGGCGCCCACCGGGCAGGCCGGGCTGAGCGTCGTCGGCTCCTGGCAGCAGGCCGTGGACGCCGTCATCGAGGCCCTCCACGGTGAGACAGACCCACGTCGCCCGGACGACCCGTTCCGGCTCCCGCTGCTGGTGGTGCCCTCACGCGCCCACGCCCGTGCCATCGCCGAGCAACTGGCAACCCGCGACGGTGTCGCGGTCGGGCTGTCCGGGGTGCTGCCCGGACGGCTGCGCGGCGAACTGGAGACCACACTGCTCGGTCTGGACCCGGCCGCCGACCCGTGGCGCATCGAGCCGCTGGCGGTGCGCATCAGTTCGATTCTGCAGGACGCCGACGAGCCCTGGGCCGGGCCGGTTCGCGCGCACATCGACGCGATGACGACCCGAGGCGCCACCAGCCCGCGGTGGGACACTGCCTGGCGCACCGCGGTCAGCCTCAGCCGAGTGGCGTCGGGCCGGCCCGAGCTGCTCAAGGCCTGGGCCGAGGGCGGTGATGTCAGAGCGGATGGCCAACCGCTGGACGCGGCGCGGGCCTGGTGGGCTCCGCTGTGGCGCCGGCTGCTCGGCCAGGACCTCGACTTCCCCGACCCGCCGCACCGGCACGCGCTGCTGATGGCGGCGCTGGCCGAACCCTCGGTGCGGCTGCGCTGGTCCCGATGCGCCTGGCTGGCCGGCGCCTCGACCACCCGTGCTGACAGGGAACTCGCGGTGGCACTGGGACGCCGGCTCCCCACCCGAGTCGTCCACCTCGACCACGGATATCGCGGTCTGACCAGCACCGCCATCCGTCCGGCCTGGAGCCCCTTCAACCGGGTGCGCCCCGCCTCCCGGAGCGCCTGGGAGGCCACCGATGGGATGAGCCTGCGCCGCGCCGATCCGTCCGCGGCCAGGAATCCCAGCCGGGATGACGCCGGGCTTCTGGGAGCGCTGATCCGCCCCGGAGGCCCGGGCGATCCCAAGACGCCGGCCCCGGCCCTGTCCGCCGACGGTCCCATTTCCGCCGACAACACCGTCGCGATCCACGACTGCCACGGCCCCGACCGCCAGGTCGAGGTGGTGCGCGACGTGCTGTGCCAGGCGATCGCGGACCTGCCCGGTCTGGAGCCCCGCGACATCGTCATCGTCTGCCCCGACCACCAGGTGCAGGAGGCCCTGCTGGCCGCCCTGGTCTCCCCCGCCGACAGCGGTGTCGGCCAGGCCCATCCGGCCAGGGGGCTGCGGGTTCAGCCTCCCGGCTTCACCACCGCCAATCCGGTCGCGGAAGCGGTCGTCACCGTGCTGGGCCTCGGCTCCTCCAGAGCCGGCGGTTCGCAGCTGGTCGAACTGTGCGCGATGCCCGCGGTGGCGCGCCGATTCTCGTTCTCCTCCGACGACCAGGCCGACATCGCCCGGCTGATCGCCGACGCCGGCGTCCGTTGGGGCCTGGACTCGGCCGCCAGGGCTCGCGCCGGACTGCCGCGCGTCCGCCAGTCGACCTGGCTGGCCGGGATCGAGCGGATGCTGCTGGGGGCGGCGATGTCGACCAGCCCGCCCGGATGGCTGGCGACCGTCACCCCGGTGGATGGCGTCGACTCCGCCGACATCGATCTGGTCGGCCGGCTCGCCGAGCTGGTCTCGCGCCTCCGCCGGGCCGTCATGGACTGCCAGCGACCGGCCACCGCCGAGGAATGGTCGCGCAGAATCACCCAGATCGTCACCGAGCTCACCGCGTCGGCGCCCGGGCAGGCCTGGCAGGGCCCGGCGACGGTGGGAACACTCGCCCGGCTGTCCCCCGCCGGTCCCGAGGCGACGCTGGGGGCCGGCGAGATCATCGGCCTGCTCGAGGCGCGGATCGCCGAACGGCGTCCCCCCATCTGGTTCGACGGCAGTGCGCACATCTGCGGCCCCGGCGACCTCGACGCCATCGCCCACGACGTCGTCATCCTGGTCGAGCCTGACTCTCCCGCCCAGACCGTCGACCCGCTGCGGGGGCTGCGAGCCGACGACGACGTCGAATCCGATCCCGCGGCGACCGCCCGGCAACTGCTGATCGACGCGGTCGCCTCGGCCAGGCGCCGGCTGGTGGTGGTGCGCCAGGCCCACGACCCGGTCACCAATGCTCCGGTGCTGCCCGGTCCGTTCGTCACCGCCCTCGACGAGGCGCTGGCATCGGCGGGCGTCGATCCGCGGACCGTCCATCTGGCCCACGGCCTGCAACCCTTCTCGGCGACCGAGTACGCCTCCGGAACCGGCTGGCGCAGCTTCGACCCGGTCTGCGCCAGCGCGGCGGCCGCACCGGCTCCCGGCACAGGTCGTGCGGATGCGCGCCTCGCCGCGCAGGTCCGGATCCCTCCGCTGCTGCCGGCGCCCGCCTCGGTGGGCACCGGCGTCTGGTCGCCGGCCGGCCTCACCGCGATTCTGGTGCACCCGGCCCGGGCTCTGCTGCGCGCCCGGCTGGGCACCGGGACCCGCAGCTGGCACGAGGATCCGGTCGACGAGCTGCCCCTGGAGCTCGGGCCGCTGGACAGCTACGGGGTGCGGGCCCGGCTGCTCAACGACCTGGAGCAAGGCGCCTCCCCCGAGGACGCCCGGACCGCCGAACGGCTGCGCGGATCGACCCCGCCGGGCCGGATCGGGCTGACGGCGCTCAACGCCGAGCTCGACCGGGCCGCGACCATCCTGGCCACCGCCCGACGCGCCCGCCAGGCCGGCCCGGAGCGCCTCATCGAGGTCGCCCACGAGGCCGTCGGCGGCGATCTGCCACCGCTGATCTGGCCCGAGGGCTCACTGGCCGAGCCCGACCGCCGGTTGCGGATCGCCGGGCGGGTCAGGGTCTGGGGGGACGCCGTGGTGCGCTCCTCGCCCTCCCGCGCCTCGGCCCGCGACCTGCTGGCGCTGTGGATCGACCTGCTGGCGGTGGCCGCAGGCCGGCCCGGCCAGTGGAGAGGGGTGCTGGCCTGCAACTCCGCTCCCTGGACCCTGGTGGCGCCAGGGCCGCAACTGGCCGCCGACCTGCTGTCCGGCCTGGCCAGGGCGGCCTGGTGGTCGACCCAGCAGTTGGTCCCCCTCCCGCTGCGCACCGCGGCGGTGCTGGCCGGCCTGGTGAACGGTCCGCGGGCGGACTGGCGCACCGGACGGTCCGGGGTGGGGGTCCAGTGGGAGCGCGAGTGCGACGACGACTGGGCGGTATTCCTCGATGACGACGAGGACAGCCTGCGCGCGGCCTGCCAGGCGCTCGGGACCTCCGCGGAGGATCTGGCGCGCTGGTTCTTCGAGCCGCTCGGCGCCGCCGCCGGACGCATACCGGGAACGTACCGATGAGCCCCACCCGGCCCTTCGACATCGCCGCCGACCTGCCGCACGGCACCACCCTGCTGCAGGCCAGCGCCGGCACCGGCAAGACCTGGGCGATCTCCGCCGTGGTGACCCGATCGATCGCCGACGGGCAGGTCACGATGGGCAGGGTGCTGCTGGTCACCTTCAACCGCACCGCGGCCCGGGAACTGCGCTCCCGGGTGCACGCCCGGCTGATGGCGGCCCACCGGCTGCTGACCGGCGTCCACCATGAAGACCCTGCCGCAGATGAGCTGGACGCGGTGCTCGCCGCCCGGCCTCCGGAGATCCGGGAGCAGATGGCGGCCCGCCTGAGAGCCGCGCTGGACGCCTTCGAGGACGCCACCATCACCACCACCCACGAGTTCTCATCCCGGATGCTCGCCGAACTGGGGGTGCTGGCCGATCACGATCCCTCCTCGCGACTGCTGACCGATGCCGGACCGGCGACCGATCAGGTGGCCGCCGACCTCTATCTCGGCGACCATCTCGACCAGACCGATCCGCCCTCCCCCGCCCCGTTCCTGAGGCTGGCCCGCCAGGCGGAGGTTCAGTACCGCGAGGTGGAACTCGGTGAGGCGGTGGCCAGCGGACGCTCGGCCGAGCGCGTCCGCTGGGCCCAACGGGTCCGCCACGAGGTCGACCACCGGGCCCGGTCGCAGCGCTGGCACACCTTCGACGACCTCATCGCGGACCTGGCCGGCGCCCTCTCGGAGCCTCGGCGGGGTCCGGCGGCGGTCGAGACGCTGTCCTCGCGGTTCGGCCTGGTGATGGTCGACGAGTTCCAGGACACCGATCCGCTGCAGTGGCAGGTGCTCGACCGGGCCTTCCGCGGACACCTGGACCTGTGGCTGATCGGCGATCCGAAGCAGTCCATCTACGCCTTCCGGGGCGCCGACATCCACTCCTACCTGGACGCCGCGGACCGTGTCGACCGGACCCTCGCGCTGGAGGTCAACCGGCGCACCGACCAGCCGGTGGTGGCCGGAATCGGCCATCTCTTCGGTTCCGCCCTGCTCGGCGACTCCAGGATCCGGGTGACGCCGGTCCGGGCGAGCCACACCGGTTCGCGGCTGGACAGCCGGACCGCCGGTGCGCACCGCTACGACTGGTCCCACCCCTTCCAGCTGCGGTGTGTCCAGCCCGAGGGTCCGGGTTCGATGGATGGTGAGACGGCCGACCGGCGGGTGGCCGAGGATCTGGCCAACCAGGTGGTGATGATGCTGGAGGGAGGCTCGGTCTGGACCGGGGAAGACGGCCTCGCCCGGCCCCTGGTGGCCCCCGACATCGCCGTCCTGGTGCGCACCCGCCGTCGCGGATCGCAGATTCGCGAGGCCCTGGCGGCTGCCGGCCAGCCCGCGGTCTTCGGCGGCGACGAGTCGGTCTGGCAGTCCCGGGCGGCCCGCGATCTCATCGATCTGCTGGACGCCCTGACCCGTCCCGATCCCGCCGTGCTGGCCCGGCTGGCACTGTCCCCGCTGGGCGGCGGCCGCCTCGAGGAGCTGGTCCGCCCGCAGTCGAGGGTCCGGCCAGATCTGGCGGTGGCCATCGGATCGTGGACCCGTCGCTGGGAGAGGCTGGGCGCCTGGGGGGTCGTCGATGAGGCGCTGCACCGCCCCGGGGTGATGGCGGGCATGCTGGCCGCACCCGGCGGCGAGCGGTATCTCACCGATCTGCGCCAGGTCTGCCAGACCGCGGCGGTGCAGGCCGGCGAGGGTTCGGCCGGCTCGTCGACCAGCCCGGCGCGGGTGGCCGACTGGTTGCGCGATCAGGTCCGGGCGGCCTCCCTGGAGTCGCCGCGGCGCCTGGAGACCGACCGTCGCGCGGTGACGATCATGACCATCCACCAGGCGAAGGGGCTCGGCTTCCCCGTGGTGCTGCTGCCCGACGCCGCCCGCAGCTGGCCCAAGCGCGACCGCGGCGAGCCGCTGGTGTGGTTCGACGGGGAGCGCAGGCTGCTCGATCTGGGAGATCAGGGCCCGGGCCGCGACCGGGTCTGGCAGTCGCACCTCGACGACGAGCAGGCCGAGGATCTTCGCACTCTCTATGTCGGGCTGACCCGCGCCCGGGCGGCGGTGCGGCTGTGGTGGACGCCGGTCCGGCGCAGCACCGGGGCTCCCCGCTGCACCGGCTGCTGGCCTTCGACCACCGTTCGGCGGAGACTCCCGGCCCCGGCGACGCCGACATCGATCCCTCCCGGCTGGGCTGGCTCGACCCCTCTCTCATCGATGTGGTCCAGGTGCCCAGGCAACAGCTTCTGTCCCGGAGCGGCAGCGGTGGTCCGGGACGCCGGTGGGGCCGGCCCGCACCCTGGACCGCCGGATCGATCGCGGCTGGGGCCGTACCTCCTATTCGGGGCTCACCGAGGGTCTGCACACCTTCGGGGTCTCGCCCGGGGGCGCCGCGCCGGGCGACGGACGGCCCGCCGAGGACGGGCCCGGCGGCACCGACGAGCCCGAGGAGACCGAGGACTTCGAGGACTCTGCGAACGTGTCGGAAGTCGGCGCGACTCCGGCCGACGGTGATGAGGAGGGGCTGTGCGCGATGCCCGGCGGCACCGCCTTCGGCACTCTGGTGCATGCCGTCCTGGAGCGGGTCCGGCCGGTCGAGGACGGCCTGGACGCCGATGTCGCCAAGTGCACCGAGGCGGCCCTGGCCCGGACCCCGCTGCCCGGCGTCCACCCCTCGGAGCTAGCCGCGGGGCCTCCTCGACGTGATGCGGACCCCGCTCGGCGCCCTCACCTCGGGGCTGAGACTGTGCGACATCGGGGAGGGGAACCGGCTGGCCGAACTCGGCTTCGAGCTGGCGATGGCCGGCGCCTCCGCGCGGGCCGCCACCTTGGCCGATATCGCCGCGGCGCTGGCCGACCCGGGCCTGGTGCCCCGCGACGATCCGTTGGCGGGCTACGGCTCTGTACTGGCCGGATCGGCGTCCGCCGACCGTGTGCTGGCGGGATTCCTCACCGGATCTCTGGACGCCGTGCTGCGGCTGCCCGACCAGCGCCACGTCGTCATCGACTACAAGACCAATCGCGTCCCACTGCCGCCCGGGGAGAGTCTGCACCCGAGCTGCTACGACCAGGACACCATGGCGGCGATGATGATCGACTCCCACTATCCGCTCCAGGCGATCCTGTACAGCGCGGCGCTGCATCGCTTCCTGTCGGTCCGGCTGCCCGGTTACGATCCGGGCCGGCATCTGGGCGGGGTCGGATATCTGTTCGTGCGGGGAATGACCGGCGCCGATTCGAGCGGTGTGTTCAGCTGGTACCCGAGCCCGGAGCTGGTGGTCCGGATCTCCGACCTGTTGTCGCGTGGCGGGCTGTCGGGTGGCGGGTTGTCAAGTGGCGGGAGGAGCGGCGATGACTGATCTGATCGCCATCTCGGCCACCGGCCTGCCGGCGGACTTCGCCCGCGCCGGCGTCCTGAATCCGGCCGACATCCATCTCGCCCGGCTGGTCTGCCGGGCCTGCGGGGAGGCCGACGAGCGGGTCGAGCTGGCCGCCGCTCTGGCCTGCCGGCAGGTGCGGCTCGGCTCGGTGCAGATGGATCCGGCCACCATCTGCACCCAGATCTCCCGGCAGCTGCTGGACCCGGCCGTGGTGGCGGCCGCCGGTCCCCAGGAGACTTGCAGCCATCGAGGCCTTCCGGGCCCTGCAGTGGCCCGATCCGGCGGATGGTTGGCCGCTCTGGAGGCCAGTCCGGCGGTGGCGGGGCCCGACACCCCGGTCAACCGGCGCGGGCTGCGGCTGGACGCCGGCCTGCTCTATCTGGAGCGGTACTGGCAGGCCGAGCAGCAGGTGGCCCTGCTGATGGCCCAGCTCGCCGCCGACCCGCCGGCGACGGCTCCCGAGACCGCCCAGTCCGCTCTGGACGCCGTGGCCGCCGGTCTGGCCGGGGCCGGCATCACCCTGGATCCGGCGCAGGCCGAGGCCGCCCTGCGCGCCTGCGACCGGCGTCTCAGCGTGCTGGCCGGAGGGCCCGGCACCGGCAAGACGACCGCCGTCTGCGCGATCCTCGCGGTGCTGGCCGCCGCGGTGCCCGGGCTGGGACCGATCAGCCTGGCCGCGCCCAGCGGGAAGGCCGCCGCCCGGCTGCGGGACGCCGTCGCGGAGGTCGCCGCGCTGCTGCCGGCCGGGATGGCGCCGGGACCGCTGGAGGCGACCACCGTCCACGCCCTGCTGGGGTCGATGGGGCCCGGTCGCGGCTTCCGGCACGATCGCCGCGACCCGCTGCCGGCCGCGGTGGTGGTGGTCGACGAGACCTCGATGCTGTCCCTGCCGATGACCGCGCGGCTGCTGGAGGCGATCGGTCCGGACACCCGGCTGGTGCTGGTGGGCGATCCCGGGCAGCTGGTCTCGGTGGACGCCGGCTCGGTGCTGGCCGACGTCGTCGGTTCGGCGTCGCAGCTGGGCCCCGGAGTGCTCCCGGTGACCACGCTGACCCGCAATCACCGCTCCGGGGGCGCGATCGCCGCCCTGGCGGAGGCGGTGCGCGCCGGCCGGGCCGCCGAGGCTCTCGGGGTGCTGGACGGCGCCGACGAGTCGGTCGTCTTCGTCGAGGCCGATCCGGGCCGGCTGGGCCTCGACGATCTGCCCGGCGTCCGCTCCGAGATCGCGTCGGTGGCCGCCCGGATGGCCGAGCTGGCGGCCGGTGGACGCGACGACGAGGCCCTGGCGCTGGTCGACGAGCATCGTCTGCTGTGCGCCCATCGCCAGGGGCCGTACGGCGTCTCCCGGTGGTCCGAGCAGATGGCGGCGGCCGCCTCGGCCGGGCGCCCCGGCGCCCGGCAGGCCTGGACGGTGGGCCAGCCGGTGATCGTCAATCAGAACATCCGCCAGCTCGACGTCAACAACGGCGACTGCGGTGTGGTGGTGAGCGAGGCGCCGGTGCCGATGGTGGCGCTGCCGGGTCCGGACGCGAGGAGCCGTCGTCTGCCCTGCTCGCTGGTGGCCTCGCTGCGTCCCCTGGAGGCGCTCACCATTCACAAGGCGCAGGGGTCGCAGTTCTCCCGGGTCACCGTGGTGCTGCCTCCTCCGGAGTCCCCGCTGCTGACCCGCGAGCTGCTGTACACCGCGATCACCCGGGCGCGACGCCGCCTGGTCCTGGTGGCCACCCGGGAGTCGGTGGTCCGAGCCGTTCAGCAGACCTCCCGGCGTCAGTCCGATCTGAGCCGCCGCTGGCGGCAGCTCACCGGGCCAGCGGCGCGCTGAGATCGGTGCCCGACTCGGGGGCGGGAATCCGCTCCTCGAGCCAGGCGTCCACCAGGGATCTGGCGATCGACATCGGCATCGGCAGGATGAGCCGCTCGCCGGCGACCAGGTCGCGGATCTGGTCGCGGGAGTAGAAGTCCGCCTCCACCAGTTCGTGATCGGCCAGCACGATGCTCCCCTCGGCGCGGGCCACGTAGCCCAGCATCAGGGATCGGGGAAACGGCCAGGGCTGGGAGGACACGTACCGCGCCGCGGTGACCCGCAGCCCGGTCTCCTCGGCGACCTCGCGCACCAGGGCGTGCTCGGCGGCCTCCCCCGCCTCCACGAAACCGGCCAGCACCGACATCCGTCCCGGGGCCCAGCTGGCCTGCCGGCCCAGGGCGATGCGGTCGTCGCCGTCCAGCACCGCCGAGATGACGGCCGGGTCGGTGCGCGGGAAGACCTCCCGCCCGCAGCCGGTGCAGACCCGGGTCGGACCACCGGGGGTGACGCGGGTCAGCCCGTGGCAGGACGGGCACAATGGGGCCGATTCGGCCCAGTGCAGGGCCGCCAGACCGGCCCACACGATCTCACGGTCCACCGGGCCCAGGGACAGCGACCGGACCGGAACGGCCTGCTCGCCCGGTCCGGGGGCGAGCCGTCCGCGGGTGATGAACCACGGCCGGGAGGCCACCACCCCGATGAACAGCTGCTTCTGGTCGTCGCGCGGCCCGCCGGTGGCGGCGGGGGCCAGCCGCACCTGCCCGTCCGGCCCAGCGCCTCCCGCCAGAGCCTGGACGACGACGTCATCGCGCGGTCCGACGGTCAGCAGCAGCGCCGCCGGATCGGCCCACCGGGCGGCATTGGCGGCCGGGTCGTCGCGGTCGAGGTGGCACCGGTCGATGAGCGGCTCGCCGATGAAGGGTCTGGGGGCAGAGGTCACATCGGGGATCTTAGGACGCCGCGCCCCGGCGTCAGACCACCGGACGGACGGCCTTGTAGAAGGGCATGGTCGACAGCTTCACCTTGGCCACCGGGCGTCCGGGACGGGAGGCGTGGATCACATTGCCATTGCCGACGTAGACCGCGACGTGGCCGCCCTTGTAGAAGCCGACGATGTCGCCGGGCTGCAGGCGCGACTTGGGCACCGACTTGTAGGCGGACAGCTGGGAGTAGCTGGTGCGGGTGATCCCGCGTCCGGCCGACCTGTAGGCGGCCGAGGTGAGCCCGGAGCAGTCATAGGCCGACGGGCCGGACGCCCCGGACCGGTAGGGCTTTCCCGACCTGCTTGGCGGCGAAGGCCACCACCTTGGCGGGCTTGCCCACTGTGCTCACCAGCTTGGGCCGGCCGGCCCGCAGCGCATTGACGGTCTGCTGATCGAACTTGCGGGTGACCTTGATCCCGCGCTCTCGCTGATAGCTCTGCAGCCGAGCAGTGGTGGTGCCGTTCAGGGTGCCGGTGAGCGGCTTGATCGGATATCCGACCTGAACGAGCGCGCGCTGGAGATTCAGGATCGAGGCCGCCGTGGGACGGGCCGGATAGGCCCGGTTGGCCCAGTACTTCGAGCAGCTCACCGTCCCCTTGGCGGGCATGCAGGGCACAGCCTTGGCGTGGGCCGCGGGGGAGGCGATGAGGGACAGTCCCACGCCGAGGCTGATGGCGGTGGCGGCCGCGGTGATGCGGGGGCGAAGCTTGGTCAAGGTCACAACTCCTGATCGAGGTCCGCACATCGGGGCCATGGATGGCCCGCAGGGTCGGCTCAGGGGAAAGACCCAGCCGTGCGGGCCGCCCCGGGAGAGGCGGCGACCCTGAGAGTATGCGAATAAGAATTCTCAGGCAAATATCAGTTTGGCAATCAGCTCGGACTCGCCCGATTCCCTCAGCAGGCCTCGACCGCCATCGCCGCCCCCATTCCGCCGGCGATCGCGATGGCCGCCAGGCCTCTCCCGCCGCCTCCCTCGCGGACCATCTGGGTGAACAGCCGGGTCATCAGAATGGCTCCGGTGGCGGCCCACGGGTGACCCAGGGCCAGCGCCCCGCCCTGGACGCAGTTGCGCTCATCGGGGATGCCGATGGCATCCAGGCAGGCCAGGATCTGGCCGGAGAAGGCCTCGTTGCACTCCACGGCGTCGAAGTCGTCGGGTCCCAGACCGGTCCGCTCATACAGCAGGCGCACCGCCTGCGCCACCCCGAACCCGGGCCGGGACGGATCCCCTCCGACCGTCACGGCATCGAGGATGCGCAGTCCGGGGACTCCCAGCCGGGCATGGGTGACGGCGTCGGCCATCAGCACCATCGCCGCACCGTCGTTGACGCCGCAGGAGTTGGCCGCGGTCACCGTGCCCCCGGGCCGGAAGACCGGCCGGAACCGGGCCAGCCGCTGCACGGTGAACCCGCGGCGCGGGCGCTCGTCGATCCGGATCCCGTCGATCGGCACGATCTCGTCGTCGAAGACTCCGGCGTCGATCGATCGCACGGCCCGCTCGTGGGAACGCGACGCGTAGGCGTCCTGCCGCTGCCTGCTGACGCCGTGCTCGCCGGCGAGCAGGTCGGCGGCCGGCCCCATGCCCGGATCGTCGAACCGCTCGGGAGCGAACCGGGCGCAGTTGAACTCCTCCGGTTCGCCGGCGCCGGCGCCGGGCCAGAACGTGAGTGGTTGCGTCGATGCCGACTGCGCCCCGCCGGCCAGCACGAGCCCGGGGTTGAGCGCAAGCGCTCCGCGGGCGCACTCGATCGCGGCCAGTCCGGATCCGCACTGCTGATCGACGGTCAGCCCGGTCACCGTCCGGGGGAGCCCGGCGTCCAGGGCGCAGTAGCGGGCGAGATTGCCGCCGGGGCCGCGGACATTGCCCAGAATCACCTGGCCGATCCGGTCGGGAGCCGTGCAGCGCGAGACCAGCTCGACGATCAGCGGGGTCACCAGCCTGTCGACCGTGACGGCTCTGAACATCCCGCGCTCGGTGCCGATGGGGGTGCGCAGGGCGTCGACGATGACCGGCCGGTCGCTCCTCACCGGGCCTCCTCCGCGTGTCGGCCGGCGACGCCGTGTCCGTGGATCAGCGCAGCCAGTGCGTCCATGTCGAGTTTCCCGGCCGCGGTGAGGGGCGGACGCGCGATCACCGCCCACTCCCGTGGACGCTCGGCCGGGGCGAGATGGGAGTGCGACCAGGAGCGCAGCCGTTCGATGTCGTCGGGTCGGCTCACCGCGCAGCCCAGTACCTGGCCGACCACCGGATGGGGGATTCCCACCAGATGGATCTCCCCGGCCGCCGCTTCGCGCAGTCTCTCGGCGAGCGGGGCCAGTTCGACTGTGACGCCGCCCGTGGTGATCGCTCCGGCACGGCCCGAGACCATCAGCAGGTCGCCCTCGAGACGACCCCGGTCGCCGATGCTGACGAAGCCGTCCTCGCCGCGGCGCCACGGACCGACCGGGGAGTCGGGGGCCGGACCGTCGCTGAGCCATGGAGAACGAACCCAGATGCGGCCGTCCTCGATGCGCACCTCGACCTCGTCGAACAGTCTCAGGTCGTCGCGGCAGCTCCCCCAGGCCACCAGCGACAGCTCGGTCGCGCCGTAGTAGTGCTCGACGCGCAGCCCGCGGTCGACGGCCCGGTCGCGCAGCCGCCGGTCGAGCCCGTCGCCGGCGATCAGCACGACCGTGCCGGGGGCCAGACGCCGGGAATCCAGTTCGCGGGACAGGCCCGAGGGTGTGAGGGCGACGTGCGTGGCGCCGTCCGGGTCGCAGCGACCACCGGGCCCCGGCGAACTCGGCGATGCAGGCCGCGAAGAGGTTCATCGTCGCGGCGAGCGCCCCGGGAATGTGGAACCTGCTCGAGGGGGTGATTCCCAGGCGCTCGGCGGCGGGGCCGAAGGAGTCGACCCACGAGGCGGTGCTGCGCAGGATGGTGCGAGGCCGGCCGGTGGTGCCGGAGGTGTGCACGGCGATTCGCCGGCCGTGGCGGTGCGCCCACCAGAAGGCGGCCACCGGATCGGGGTACGCGGCGACGTCGATGGCCGCGCGACGATCGTCCTTAACACTGTTCACCACATTCATCGTCACGGGATCTTAGACCTTGTCGGAACCGGCCGGATCACCGCCCAGCACCTCCTCCAGCTCGGCCATCGAGAGCAGTGGAGCCGCCTCCACCGTCTGGTTGGCGCCGACGTGGTGGAAGACGGCCCGCACCAGATCCGGATCGGCCCCGGTGGCCCCGGCCCAGGCGAGCCGGTAGACCGACAGCTGGAGCGGGTCGGCGGTGTTCGGGGCCGAGGTCTTCCAGTCGACCACCACCTGGTGGCCCGGCCGGTCGGGGTCGGCCAGCACGGCGTCCAACCGGCCGCGGATCACCCGCCCGGCCACCGTGAGGGTGAACGGCTCCTCGATCGCCAGCGGGGTGGCGCCGGCCCACCGGCTGGCCATGAAGGCGGCCTTGAGCTTGTCCAGCACGGGGTCGGAGGGCCGGCGCCGAGCGGGTCGAGGGGCTCTCCGTCGTCGTCGAACAGGGCCAGCGGCTCCTGCCCGCCGGGCTGGAAGTGGCGCGCCACCCACTCGTGGAAGCGGGTCCCGATGTCCGCTCCGCGCAGCACCCGGCGGGGCATCGGGCGGCGCACCGAGGCGAGGAAGGCGTCCCGGTCGGCGTGCAGTGCGATCACCTGGGAGGTGGTCAGGCCCACCGGCAGCGAGATCCGGGCGCCGAGAGCGCCGTCGGCGCGGGCTGCGGCCAGCAGGGTCTCGGCGTCCCGGCGCCAGTCGGCGACCAGCGCCGCCTCGGCGGGATCGTCGGGCAGCCGAGCTGAAGCCGAGGACCGGGATGCGGCGCGCGGCGTCCCTCCTCGATCCGCGACACCAGCTCGGCGAGACGCTCGGTCCGGTCGGGGTCGGCGGGCTCGGGCCACGGCGTCCCGGCGGCCGGTCCGTCATCGGGGGGCATCTCGTCGTCGGTGGGGGGCTCGATCGCATCCATCCCCCAGCCCGTCATCCGATCGATCACCGCGAGGGCGTAGTCGCCGGGGACCCGTGGGCGGACCGCCGGGGGGCGCCACCGGTGCCAGGACACCAGCAGCCGGTCCCGGGCCCGGGTGACGGCGACGTAGCCGAGCCGGTCCTCGGCCCCCCGGGACTCGGCGGCGAGCTCCTGCTTGTACTCGACCAGGTCGTCGCGGGAGCCCGATCGGGGCTGGGCCACCGAATCGGCGTCGCCGCGGACCGCCGGCGGGAGCACGGCGGCCCTCGTCACAAAATTGTCCGGGGCCATCGTCGAGGGGAAGACGCCGGCGTCCAGGTCCGGCAGCACCACCAGCGGCCACTCCAGGCCCTTGGCGCCGTGCACGGTGCTGATGACGACGGCGTCCTGGGCCTCGGGGGCACTGCGGGCCAGGCCGTCACCGAACTCCTCCTCGGCGGCCAGCCAGGTCACCAGGCCCGGCAGGGTGAGTTCCGGATCGTCGGCCAGGGCGCCGTGGATCTCGTACCACAGGGCGTCGAGATGGCCCTGCCGGCTGCGGGCCCGCATCGGCTCATCGGCGGCCAGGTCGTCGGTCAGCCCGGTGACCTGCTGGACGCGCAGCACCAGGTCGTCGGGGCCGTCGACCCCGTGCTGGGACAGCGCCCGAGCCTCCCCGGCCAGCCGGCGCAGCGCGGCTGGCCAGCCGGGAGCGGCCGTCCAGCTCCCCCGGGTCGGCGACCGCGTCGGCCAGATGGGCCTCCGGCTGCTGAGTCTGCTCGCCGGCCGGCGGTTCTCCGTCCTCGATGGCGCGGATCCTGGCCAGTTCCCGGGCCCGCCGCCCGACCTCAGCGAGGTCGGCGGGAGACAGCCCGAACCGGGCGGCGGACAGCAGGGTGGCCCATGCCTGGTTGTCGCGGCGGTCGGCCAGCACCCGGAGATGGGCGACCACCAGGGCGACGTCGGGCAGCTGGAGCAGCCCGGACAGGTTGGCGATCAGAACCGGGATCTGACGGCCCACCAGAGCGGCGTGCAGGTCTGCGACGTCGGAGTTGCGGCGCACCAGCACCGCGGCGTCCGACCAGGAGCCGATCTCGCCGCGGGCGCGGGCCTCGACCAGGCTGTCGGCCACCCAGGCGCACTCGCGGGCCCAGCTGAGGTGGCCGTGGCACAGCGCCGCCCCGGGTCGGGTCCTGTCCGGCGCCGCCAGGGCGCCGATCCGCCCGCCGTCGCGGTGGCCGATCCCAGGGCGGAGGATCTCAGGGCGGCCGAGATGTCGTTGGCGCAGTCCAGGATCCGGGTGCCGGAGCGCCGGTTGGTGAGCAGGCTGAACTCGGTGGCCGGGCGGGGCGCCCCGGCCTCGTCGAGGGCCGGGAACTGACGGCCGAAGCTGAGGATGTTGCTGGCGGCGGCGCCCCGCCACCCGTAGATGGCCTGCAGCGGGTCGCCGACGGCGGTGACCGGGTGGCCGAGCCCACGAGCGGCGTCGGGCCCGGTGAACAGGTCGGACAGCAGTTGCGCCTGGGCCGAGGAGGTGTCCTGGTACTCGTCGAGCAGCACGACCCGGAACCGGCGTCTCAGGTCGCGGCCGACCTGGGGGCGGTGGGCGGCCAGCCGGGCGGCCTGGGCCATCCGGTCGGCGTACTCCACCAGGCCGCGCTCCTCCTTGAGCCGCCGATAGTCCTCGACCATCCCGAGCAGCTCCTCCCGCTCGTCGACGGCGGCCATGGCGCGGGCGACGTCGGCGTAGAGCTGCCCGCCCCGCCTGGTGGGGGCGTCGGCGAGGGCCTGGCGCCAGGACCGGTCGGCGGCGCGGACCCGGTCGACGTCGGCCAGGTGGGCGCCCATCTCGTCGGACAGGGCCACGATCGCCTCGGCGATCGAGATCGGAGCGAGCCGTTCGGCCATCCGGGGCGGGCGATCCAGCCCGGCGACCACCTGGAGGGCGAGCTGGTGGCTGCGGGCACGGGTGATGAGCCGGGCGCCGGGCTCGACGCCGTCCCAGGCCCCGTACTCGTCGACCAGGGAGGCGGCGAATCCGTCGTAGGTGGCGACCGTGGCCGAGGGGTCCCCGGTCTTCAGGGTCCCGGAGGCGCGCAGCGCCGTGTCGATCCGTCCAGCCAGTTCGGCGGTGGCCTTGCGAGTGAAGGTGAGGCCGAGCACCTGGTCGGCGCGGACCTGCCCGGAAGCGACCAGCCAGACGACCCGGGCGGCCATCACGGTGGTCTTGCCGGTTCCGGCCCCGGCGATGACGACGCAGGGCTCCAGCGGCGCGCCGATGACGGCGAGCTGCTCGGTGGAGAAGGGGATGTCCAGCAGGTCCCGAACCTGTGCCGGGTCGTTGATCATCGGTTCGCCGGTCATCATCACTTCTCCTGCTCTTGAGACTGCTCGTCCTGAGACTTCGCGCCGTGAGATTTCTCGGGAATGACGTCGTCGGGCGGCACCAGCGCGGGACAGCCGATCCGCACCGGGCAGAACGGGCAACCCGGATTCGGCACCGCCCGCAACTGGCCGGAGGCGGCGATCGCGGCCGCCTCGTCGATCCGGGCGTGGATCCAGTCCGGCGTCCGGCCGTCGGCCGGTCGCTCCTCCCCCTCGGGCCAGGGCACGTCGGCCAGGGAGGGCTGGCGGACGATCTTCGGGTCGGCTCCCCCGCGTCCGGCTCCCCGGCGCAGGTAGACCAGTTCGGCTCCGCCGACGGCCACCGGGGCGGGATCGGGGACCATCGCCACCCCGCCGGCGGCCACCACGGCCTGGTAGACGCCGACCTGCAGCAGGTGGGAGCGGGCGGCCTGGGCGGAGCTGCTGGTGCCGGCCTTGAGGTCGACGACGACCAGCCGACCGGTCTCGTCGCGCTCCAGCCGGTCGATGCTGCCGCGAAACCGCACCGGCCCCGACGGCAGGTGGAAGGTGTGGTCGAAGGCCACCTCGGTGCCCACCAGGGTGCCGGGGCGCCCCTCCAGCCAGCGGTCCAGGCGCTCCAGGGCCTGCCGGGCGCCCTGCTCCTCGACCGGGGACTGCCAGCCGATCTCGAACTCCAGCTGCGGCCAGCCCTCGCGCAAGCTCTCCTCTGCCCGTTCCAGGGACCAGCCGTCGGCCATCGTCTCGGCGGCCACCCGGTGCACCAGGGAGCCGACCCCGGCGCGCGGGCCGCGCACTCCGGCTGCCCCGCCGCGCCGGGTGAGGAACCACTGGCGGGGGCAGGTGAGCAGCTCGCCGACGTGGGAGGCCGACAGCCGGACGGGTTCGACAGCGGCCGGCGAGGACTGGGCCGACGAGGACTGGGCCGACGGCGGAGCCGTCTCGGTGATGTGCCGGTCGGTGATGTGCCGGCCGTCCTCGGGGGCGTGCGGGCTCTCCTCACCGCTCCAGCCGAGACGCCACCAGTGGGCCGGGTCGGCCTGTGAGACGCCCCGGGAGACGAGATCGGTGAGCAGCCCGCAGGCCTGGTCCCGCAGTGCCGGCGAGGACGCCGGGGCCAGCGCGACCCGGCGCAGCTCCCCGACCAGGTCGGTCATCCGGGTGGCCCGGCCGCCGACGGCGGGCTGCGTTCCGAAGGCCTCGGCGATCTCGGTGAAGAAGGGGGACGGCGTCACCCCGCCATTGGGATCGTCGACGGCGGTGAGGATGAGCAGGTCGGCGGCCCGGGAGCAGGCCAGCAGCAGCAGTCTCCGCTCTGCGCGAACAGTCTCGGGCCATCCGGGAGGGGGCACCGGGCCGTCGGGGGACCACTGGTCGGCCGACACCAGGGAGCCGGTGTGGTTGGGCGCCGGCCAGCCGCCCTCCTCCAGCCCGCTGACCGCCACCACCCGGAACTGGCGCCCCTTGGCGCGGTGGGCGGTGATCAGGCTGACGCCGAGCCGGTCCCGGTCCGACTCCCGGCTGCGGTCGGCGGGGATGGTCTCCTCGCGCACCGAGCGGATCAGACGCCGGGCGCCGGGCGCCCCGGTCAGGGTGGAGGTGCGCTCGGCCAGGTCGAACAGGGAGCACATCCCGTCGAGCTCCCGGTCTGCGGTGGCGTCACCGGCCAGCGCCCGGTCGCGCAGCTCGGCCGACCAGGAGGTGGCCCCCCACAGCGTCCACAGCGCCTCGTGGACCTCGCCGCCGGCGGCCAGCCGGGTGCCGGCGGCCGTGATCCGGCGCACCATGTCGCGGGCGGGCCGGCAGGCGCGGGCCAGGCCCGGCGTGACCGCAGCCTCCGGATCAACGGCCTCCCCGAGCAGGGTGTCGGTGAGCACCGTCCAGTCGAGGGCCGCCACGCGGTGCGCCCGCGCCCATTCGTCGATGCGGTGGCAGACCGCCTGGTCCAGCCCGGACAGCGGGCCGCCGATCAGCGCGGTGGTGAGACCGGGTCCCGGCGTCCGGCCTTCGGACAGGGCCGCGGCGGCCTCCAGGGCGACCAGCAGGGCCTGGACGGCGTGCACCCCGGACAGCGTCACCTCCTCCTTGCTGCGGTGCACCGGCACCCCCTCGGTGGCCAGCACCGCGGCCAGCGCCGCGATCTCGGAACCGTGCCGGGTGATGACGGCCATCTGCGACCAGTCGACGCCGTCGTGCAGATGGGCTCGCCGCAGCTGCTCGGCCAGTGCCCGGACGGCGCGCGCGGCCGACGGCTGCGTCATGCAGATCACCTCTCCCCCGCTGCGGGACGCCGTGCTCGCCACCCGGCGCAACGGCGGGGCGGCGGGGACCAGCGGCAACCGGTCGCGGATCTGCTCGACGGCGTCGTGGACCCGGCCGGCGCAGCGGTGATCGGCGCGCAGGTGGTGCACCGACAGGTCGGGGAACAGGCCGGACAGCTCCTCCAGCCGATCGGGCACCGCGCCGCGGAACTCGAAGGCGGTCTGGTCGGGGTCCAGGGCCAGCAGCGTGGGCACTCCCCCGCGGGTCAGGCCGGCCAGCAGGGCGGCCTGGGAGGGATCGGACTCTCCGAACTCGTCGACCACCAGCAGGGACATCGTCGCCGTCACCGAGGCGAGCACGTCGGGGCGGGTGAGCAGGATTCTGGCGCGATGCACCGCCTCGGCGTAGTCGATGGTCTGCTCCAGGTCGAGCACGTCGAGGTAATCGGAGAGGAAGGGCCCCAGCACCCGCCAGGCCGCGATGTCGTAGCGGGCGCCCAGCTCCGCCAGGTCGGCCGGGTCGCGGCCCTCCTGGCGGATCGCGGCGGCCAGCACTCGCAGGTCGGAGGCGAATCTCGCGGTGCCGGCCCCGGCGCGCAGGTGCTCCGGCCAGCCGGACAGGTCGGTTCCGGCCAGCAGCTCCCGGATCCGGAACTCCTGCTCGGGCGCGGTGAGCAGGGTGAGCGGCTGCTCGGCGTGCTCGGAGACGATCCGGGCGGCCAGGGCGTGCACCGTCGTCACCCGGGGGGCCAGGTGCGCCCCGCCGACCCGGGCCAGCAGCGCATTGCGCAGCTCCTGGGCGGCGCCCCGGCTGTGGGTGAGCAGCACGGCACGGTCGAGCTGTCCGCCCTCAGCGAGATACTGCGCCACCCGCTCCAGGCACACCGTGGTTCTCCCGGTGCCGGGCCCGCCGAGCACCAGAACGGTGCCGTGCCGGTCGGCCAGGGCGCGTGCCTGGTCCCGGTCGGCGGTCGTCGTGGCGGCGCGAAGGAGGCTCATGACGCCATCTCACCACTGCCCACCGACACTTTTCCCGACCCGATATCGGTAGTTGAGCCAATGTGTGAGAAACTAGTCCCGCCGTCTCGCAGGACGGGGGTGCCGGAGGAGCCGGTCAACCCCAGGCCTGCGGCTCATCACTGGCGTCGCCGGGGTTGGGACCGGCATTGGGGGTACGAGGTGTATCCCCAAAGCGCTGACAAGGAGTGCACATGGCACAGGGAACCGTTAAGTGGTTCAGCCCTGAGAAGGGTTACGGTTTCATCGCCGTCGACGGGAACGCTTCCGAGGACGTCTTCGTCCACTGGAAGTCGATCCAGACCGACGGGTTCAAGACCCTGGACGAGGGCCAGCGGGTTGAGTTTGACATCACCGAGGGCCGCAAGGGCCAGCAGGCCGAGAACGTCCGCATCGCCTGATTCATCCGGGCTCGAGGAATGAGGACCGTCCCGCACCTTCATCAAGGTGCGGGACGGTCTTCGGTATTACGGAAAGGCAACCGATGACCTCACCCGAGTCCGGGAGCATCAGCCCGCCGGGTCCCGATCCGTCCTTCCGACCAGAGCCCCAGGACCTTCCGACGCGCCAGATCCCGCGTTCCAACGTTCTCGTCTCCCAGGCCGCCGGTGCGCGGCGGGCCATCGGCGCCGCCTCCGATATCGGCCTGAGACATCCCACCAATCAGGACTTCCTGGCGATCGACGTCGACCGCGACGGCCGCCACATCGTCCTGGCGGTGGCCGATGGCGTCTCCTCCACCGAGGGTGCCGAGCGGGCCGCCCAGGTGGCCGCCAGCTCGGCCTGCCGATATCTCACCGGCGCACTCGCGCAGGGGCTGCCCACCGGCGACGACGCCGTCGTCTCGCTGTTCGGCCACGCGGTCCGGCACGCCCACCGCGCGGTGCTCAACGGTCCGGGGTCCGGGCCGATCGGCGCCTGCACCCTGGTGACCGCCATCTGCTCGGTGGAGCGGGTCGTGGTGGCCAGCATCGGAGACACCCGCGCCTACTGGTTCCCCGAGTCCGGCCGGGAGCAGCGGCTCACCGTCGACGACTCGGTCGCTCAGGCCCAGATCGAGCTGGGGATGCCCCGCGAGGAGGCCGAGGCGGGGGCCGGCGCGCACGCGATCACCAAGTGGCTCGGCGCCCGCGCCGCCGACCTCAACCCGCGCGTGCACTCCTACCGGCCCAGGACCCCGGGTTGGGTGATGGTGTGCAGCGACGGGCTGTGGAACCATCTGCCGGACCCCGCCGACCTCGCCAGGGTGTTCTGGGGGTTCGTCGGGCAGGCGCCGCCAGGCGATGATGGGCGGCCCGATCCCAACCACGTCGCCGATTCTCTGGTCGGCTACGCCAATGCCTGCGGCGGCTTCGACAATGTGACGGTCGCGCTGTGGCGGGCCGACGATGTGCCGATGCGCTCACAGGAGACCCCCGCGGAGTAGCCGCGGCTCCATCGTTCGTAGTTCTCAGAACACGGTCAGCGAGCTTGCTCGCCGCGATTGAAGCGCTGCACTGAGCAGTCTCAGCGAACGCAACCGCCGGCACATCTGCCGATCAACGGAGAATGTACGAAACCACCCCGGATCCGGCTCCCAGATCGCCGCCGGCACGATCATCTTGTAAGAAATCCGCGAGTCAGTCCCCGGTACTCCGATCACACGGCGGCCAACCGGCGCCCACACCGTGTGGTGCGTCCGGCCTTCGCTGAGCAGCGGCGCCGAGACCATCCTCACCGCGACGCTGCGCCCCTCGCACAACCTCGTGGTGCCGGCTCGTCCAGCTAGTAGGTTGGGGGGCATGGAGATCAAGATCGGAATCACGGACGTCGCCCGCGAGGTGACCGTCGAGTCGGACGAGGCGGCCGAGACCATCGAGGCCAGCCTGCGCGAGTCACTCACCCGGCCCGATGGGCTGTTCAAGGTCGTCGACAACAAGGGCCGCATCGTCCTGGTGCCGACCCGCTCGCTCGGATACCTCGACCTGGGCCAGCCCAATCAACGTCAGGTCGGATTCGGCCGGGCCTGACCGCCGGCCACCACAGCGACGCCCTGTGACAACGGGTCCGGCCCTCGGGCCGGGCCCGTTCTCCCACCCGGTTCTCCTACGGTTCCAGACCGAGTTCGGCCACCCTGCTGTCATGGCGCGACAGCACCTCGGCCATCACCTCGTTGATCGCCGACAGGTCGTCCAGCTCGCCGTCCCCGGCCCCGGTGAGCACCGAGCAGAGGTCCTGATGGACCGCCGCCAGCCGTTGCGCGACGCTGAGCACCTCCCCCACGAGTTTGCGGGCGAAGACAGAGTCCGCGGAGTGCTCCGAGGAGGCTGACAGCTCGGCGCGCATCTCCTCGTCCCAGCGGACCCGGACGCCGGTCCCCACGCCGAGCCAGGGCCCGAAGGATCCGCTGGCAGGAGTGAGACTCGCACCGAGGCCGCCCTCCACCAGGTCGATGAAGTCGCTGCTCAGGCCGACCAGCAGATAGTCGCGCAGCAGCACCTGGAGCCAGCTGCGGCTGGGCACGTACTCGTCGATGCTGCCGATCAGGGGCTCCACCTCGGTGAGCTCGGCAAGGCTGTCGAGGTGCTCCCGGCACTCGCCCAGGATCTCGGAGAACTCCCCGGCGCGATCTGCGAGCAGCAGCCGCCGCGCGACATCGGGGGCCATCGGCATGCCGTCGACGGTGGTTCTCAGGCCGTGCAGCGCCGTCGCGCTCACCACCGCCCAGAAGGTGGTCACGGCCGAGGACGGCGGGTCCTCCGGAACTGGCCTGATCGCTTCGGTGCTCACAATGGCCAGCCTAGGCCGCGAGAACGCCCGGGACGGCCCGGACACGCTCCACGACGCGGTACCGAAAGGTGATCTTTCCGGCTTCGCGCGCCATTGGCAGTAGACTGGGCCGCGGTGTGTCGATATCGCTCCGCACCTGGCCCCGTCCTGGGCAGGCCGACTGCACGCCCTGACGCGGGCCGAAGTCCATGACGGCGGGCCTCGACGGGCCCAATTCACGAAGAGGCCACGATCCTGTCTGCTGAAACTTCTGCCCCCGCAATTCTCACCTCCACAGAGCCCGCACCCACAGAGCCCACATCCGCCGAGCCTGTCGTTGCAGACGCCGCTCCTGCGGGCACGGCGCCGACCAGCTTCGCCGAACTCGGCGTCCGCGACGACATCTGCCAGGCCCTTGCCGGAGTCGGCATCCTCGCTCCCTTCCCGATCCAGGCGATGTGCATCCCGATCGCCGTCCAGGGCACCGATCTCATCGGTCAGGCCCGCACCGGCACCGGCAAGACGCTGGCCTTCGGCGTCACCATCCTGCAGCGCATCACCCTTCCCGGCGACGACGGCTTCGACGAGATCTCGAACTACGGCAAGCCCCAGGCCCTGGTGATGTGTCCGACCCGCGAGCTGGCCCTCCAGGTCTCCCGCGACATCGCGACCGCCGCCAGTGTGCGGGGAGCACGGGTGCTCACCGTCTACGGCGGCGTCGGCTACGACGACCAGATCGACGCCCTGAAGACGGGGGTCGACGTCGTCGTCGGCACTCCCGGACGCCTCCTGGACCTGGCGCACCGCAAGGATCTGGACCTGTCCCGGGCCCGGATCACGGTGCTCGACGAGGCCGACGAGATGCTCGATCTGGGCTTCCTGCCCGATGTCGAGAGGCTGCTGGCGATGACTCCGCCCAAGCGCCAGTCGATGCTCTTCTCCGCGACCATGCCGGCCGCCATTATGGCGCTGGCCAGGGCCCATCTGAATCGTCCGGTTCACATCCGCGCCGAGGGTGCCGACGCCCAGGCGACGGTGCCCGACACCACCCAGTTCATCTACCAGGCCCATGCGATGGACAAGATCGAGGTCATCGCGCGGATCCTGCAGTCCCGCGACGTCGAGAAGGTGATGATCTTCTGCCGGACCAAGCGCGCCTGCCAGCGGCTCGCCGACGACCTGGACGATCGCGGTTTCAAGGCCCGGGCGATCCACGGCGATCTCACCCAGGTGGCCCGCGAGAAGGCCCTCAAGAAGTTCCGCTCCGGGGAGGCCAGCATCCTGGTGGCCACCGACGTGGCCGCCCGCGGCATCGACGTCACCGGCGTCTCCCATGTCATCAACCACGAGTGCCCCGATGACGAGAAGACCTATGTGCACCGGATCGGGCGCACCGGCCGCGCCGGCGCCAAGGGGGTCGCGGTCACCCTGGTCGACTGGGCGGATGTGACCCGGTGGAAGATGATCAACAAGGCCCTCGATCTGGGGATCGAGGATCCGGTGATCACCTTCTCGACCTCGGCCCACCTGTACACCGATCTCGACATTCCTGAGGGCACCGAGGGCTTCCTGCCCGGTTTCGATCCGGCCACCCATCCGTCGACGCACCGTCGCGACGACGACCATCGCAGGTCGGGTCGCCTCGGCAAGAAGGACGCGAAGAGGAGCGGCAGGAGGGACGACAAGCGGGACGCCGATCGCAAGGACGGTCGTCCGGCGGCCAGGTCCAAGGACAAGTCCGACCACCCGAAGCGCAAGCGCACCCGTCGCCGCAACGGCGAGGTCGTCGCCGCCGGTCAGTCTGTGCACACGGCGCCTGGGCACACGGCGTCTGCGCCGGCGACCGCCGCTCCGGCCGCCGAGCAGGAGCCCGCCTCCAAGCCCGCTACCAAGCCGGTCACCAAGAAAACGGCCAAGGCGAAGACGGCCAAGGCCCATGTCGTCGAGCAGAAGCCGGCAGCCGCCAAGACGACGGTCAGCGGCGACGGCGCTCAGCGCGGCACCACAGCCTCCCAGCGGCGACGCCGCCGGACTCGCAAGGCGCACACCGACTGATCCCCGGAACATGCCGATCGGTCACCGGAGCCTTCCGGATGACCGTTCGGCATGGCATCCTCTACGGATACGGCGCGGGTATGCATCAACGACCCGGTCCGATGCCCTGGAGGATCACCATGCCACCCCCATCGCAGCTTTCCGACGACTATCAGTGGGTGTTCCGCTCCCACCTCAGTCGGCATGTCCGCTACCTGATGGCCGCCACCGGCGTGCCGTGGCGGGTGCTGGCCCATCTCGCCGGGGTGCCGAGCGCCACGGTGGCCAGCATGGTCACTCCTGGACGCCGTCCCCGGGCGCGGATTCGCGCCGGCGACGCCCGGCGTCTGCTGATGCTCACTCCCGCGACGGTGGCCTCGGCCGAACAGACCCTGGTACCGGCCGCCCCGACCGTCAACCGGATTCAGACCCTGCACCGCGCCGGCCATCACCATCGCCAGATCGCCGGCTATCTCAACCTCAGCGACCACGAGCTGGCGCCGCTGGCCGCCGGTGAGGTCTCCTGCTGCACCCTGATGGTGCGGCTGCGGGCCCAGGCCGCCTGCGAGGCGCACGGCCTGTGGTGGTCCGAGGGCGACGACCCGATGGCCTGAACGGTCGGCTGCCAGCAATCGGCGGCCGGGAGCCTCTCAGTACACCATCCTCATCGCGTGGCGCACCTCGTCGAGGGTCCGGTCCGCGATCTCCCCGGCCTTCCGGTTGCCCTCGCGCAGCACCTCGCGCAGATGCCCCTGATCGGCCACCAGCTCGGCGCGCCGGGCCCGGATCGGCGCGAAGAAGTCGTTCATCGACGCCGTCAGCCGCTTCTTGAGAGTCCCGGAGCCGCCGTCCCCGATCTCCTCGGCGACCTGTTCGGGCTCGATCCCCTCGCACAGCGCGGTGAGCAGCACCAGGTTGGAGACCTCGGGCCGGTTCGCCGGGTCGTAGCTGATCCGGCGGTCGGCGTCGGTCTTGGCCTTCTTGATGAGCTTGGCGGTCTGGTCGGCGCTCATCCCGATCTCGATGGTGTTGCCATGCGACTTGCTCATCTTCGTGCCGTCCAGACCGAGCACGTGCGGAGTGGCCGACAGCAGGGCCTCCGGCTCCGGAAACACCGCATGCTCGGGATCGACTCGGCCGTAGCGCTCGTCGAAGCGACGGGCGATGACCCGCGCCTGCTCGATGTGGGGCAGCTGGTCCTGGCCGACCGGCACCAGGTTGGCCTTGCAGAACAGGATGTCGGCGGCCTGATGGACCGGGAAGGTGAGCATCAGACCCGACATCGGCCGCTCGGAGCTGGCCAGCTCCTCCTTGACCGTCGGGTTGCGCCTCAGTTCGGCGTCGGTCACCAGGGACAGGAAGGGCAGCAGCAGCTGGTTGAGACCGGGCAGCGCGGAGTGGGTGAAGATGGTGGTGCGCTGCGGGTCGATGCCGATCGCCAGGTAGTCGGCCACCGCCGACAGCACGTTCTCCTGGATGTCGCCGACGCCGTCGCGGTCGTAGATCACCTGGTAGTCGGCGATCAGCAGGAAGGAGTCGATGCCCATCTCCTGGAGACGCACCCGGTTGGCCAGGGAGCCGAAGTAGTGACCGATGTGCAGCTTGCCGGTGGGGCGGTCCCCGGTGAGGATCCGCCAGTTTCCCGGATGCTTCTCGAGATCGGCCTCGACCTTGTCGCTGCGCTCCTGGGAGCGCGCCAGAGTCGCCTCGTTCGAGCCCTCACCCGATTCTGGTGCTGTGCTGGACTCGGGAGAGTTGTCGGTCATGGTGTCCTTTCAGATGTCCCTGCCGGACTCTACCAAGACGCGACGATCTCAGCGGCCCAGCACTCCCCCGCGCAGCGCGATCCTCCTGCACAGCTCCCGGTAGGCGGTCTCGCGAGTGGTGTTGCAGCCCAGCTCGTGGTTCTTCTTGCCGGTGCCGTGGTAGTCGCTGGATCCGGTGCGCACCAGGCCGAGCCGCCCGCCCAGGTCGAACAGCAGGGAGCGCTGCGCCGCGGTGTGGTCCTGGTGGTCCACCTCGATGCCCTCCAGCTGATGCTCGCGGGCCAGCCCGGTGATCACCTCGGGGGTGAGGACGGCGTCGGCGCCACGGGCCCAGGGATGTGCCAGCACGGCCGCCCCGGCGGCGCCGTGAACCAGATCCACCCCCCTGGCCAGGTCGCAGGCGTAGCGCCGCACGAATCCGGGCCGGCCCTCGTTGAGCCAGTCGCGGAAGGCCTCGTCCCGGTCGTCGACGTATCCCTTCGCGATCATCGCGTCCGCGATGTGGGGCCGGCCCAGGCTGGAGGCGGTGCCGGCGACCCGGTGGACGTCCTCGATGCCGATCCGGACACCGGCACTCTGAAGGGCCTGGATCATCCTCAGCAGTCGTCCGTTGCGCGAGTTGCGGATCAGCGCCAGCTCGGCGTTGAGATCGGCGTCGTCGGTGCGGACTCCGTAGCCCAGCAGGTGCACCTCACGGCCGTTCTGCTGACAGGAGATCTCCACCCCGGGCAGCACCGTGACGCCGAACCGGGCGCCGGCGGCCATCGCCTCGGCCAGACCGTCGAAGGTGTCGTGGTCGGTCAGCCCGATCACCGCCAGCCGGGCGGCGGACGCCCTCATCACCAGCCGAGTCGGCGAATCGGTGCCGTCGGAGACCGTGGAATGGGTGTGCAGATCGATGCGCATCCCTCACCTCCATCACCGGGACGCCGCGCCGCGCGCGACTGGGACGCCCCTCTTGCCAGCCGTGCCGGCCACCATGGCCGACCATCTCAGACTACGCATCATCGGCCCCGGGATGTCAGACTTGGGAGCCATGGATATCAATGCCAGTGCTCAGTTCGCCGCCGACCCGTTCGCCGTCGCCGAGATGATGAACGATCCGAAGTGGTGGGAGGACGTCTACCGCCGCATCGGCGCCACCACCAGCAATGTCACCTCCACCGACGGCGGGATCGCGATGGATCTCGCGCTGGCGGCCCCCTCCCAGGTCAAGAAGTTCGTCGGGGAGACGATGGCGGCCCACCACATCCTGGAGTGGGAGCCGGCCGGAGCCGACGGATCGCGCACCGGCACCCTCACCATCAGCCCGAAGGGACTGCCCGCCAAGGCGGTCGGCCATGCCGATCTGGCGGCCGGCGGACCGGGCAGCATCATCACCTACACCGGTGAGTTCACCGTCTCGCTGCCCTTCGTCGGTCACAAGCTGGAGTCGGCCGCCGGACCCCACATCACCCAGGCCTTCCAGGTGCAGCAGGAGGCCGGCGACGAGTACCTCGCCAACCGCTGAGCCCCGCTGAACAAGACGAGGAAGGGCCCTGTCGGCAGGCCGGCCGGAGATCGGCTCAGACGCTGGCGTGCGGATCGCTGGAGGCCGCCGGCAGGTCCTCGGTGATGTCGTGCCAGGACAGCTCGTGGTAGGCGATCAGGCTCTGCACGGTGACGTCGTTCCAGGCGTCGTCGATGACCATGCCGGCCACCTCCCGGGCCGCCTCGGCGGCGACGGCGTCGTCCTCATCGGCGAACCATGCGGTGATCCAGGAGGGATCGAGCCTGGTGAGGGTGACCCCGCCGTTGTCCACCTCGTCGTTGGCCGTCAGCACGGTCGCGGGCACCTCCGCCACCAGGACCAGACGCCGTCCGAACCGGGCCAGCCCCCACACCGAGCCGATCACCATGGCGGCCCGCTCGGCCTGCTCCTCGTCGGCGGCCGACAGGTCGAGGACTGATCGCAGCTGAGGGGTGACGGCGAAGGCCTGGAGGTCGGTGCCGCCCTCGCTGCGCAGCCGACGCGCTCCCCGCGCATCGGTGGGCAGAAAGACGAGTCGGTGACTGCCTCGACCCGCACTGCTGGAAACGGCCATGTCTGGAACCTCCTGGGATGCTGTTCCTGCTCACGGTAGTCCGAGGGGCCGACCATCTCGAGTTCCGGACCGGATCCGTCCGCATGGTGGTCGGCGCGGTGGGCGAAGGGGCCCTGCGGGGTGTCCACGCACCCACGCACCGCGGTCGTTGTCCACAGGCCGGAGTTGTCCACAGATGAGGTGACGATGACTGGCCATCTCCTGCGATCTCGGATGCACTGGGGCGATGAACACTCTCATCACGGATCCGGAGCCGGTCGGACGGGTGCTGGTCGCGGCCGGCGGGATCGTCCTGGAGCAGGTGGCGGACTGGTTGCCGGGCGGCCCGCCGAGCGGACTGGTCCCGGTGATCGGGCAGCAGCCGCTGCCGCTGGAGACCGCCGAGGAGCCCGCCCCGGGTGATTCGCAGCATCGCCCGGCGGCCCCGCCGCGCCGACTCGGGCGGGCCGGCGCCGAGGCCTCGGCCACCGCGGTCGCGGGGCTCATCCTGGAGTGCCTGTCCGGCCTGCGCCCGCTGACCCATCTGCGGCTGATGTGCACCGAGGAGGCTCTGGAGCGGGTCAAGCGCTGGCCGCGCGGCCCGGGCTGGCGCAATGCCGGTGTGACCGGCGTCCCCCAGACCCGGCTGGCCGAGGGGAGGGTGGACGCCGTGGTGATGGTCGAGATGACCGGCCACCGGCTGGCGATGGCGCTGTGCCTGCGCCGCCGGACCGGCAAGTGGCTGGTCGACGACGCTCAGCTGCTGGTCACCAAGGGCCTGGCCGAGCTCGTCGCGGTGAGCGGCTGAGGCTCAGGCGCCGTCCTTGCCGTGGCAGTGCTTGAACTTCTTGCCGGAGCCGCACGGGCACTTCTGGTTCGGGCCGACATTGCGGAACCCGGTCGGCTTGGCCGGCTCGACCTCCTCGCGGTCGACGCGTTCAGTGTCCTTGCCAGTCTCGTCGGGTGCGCTGTAGGCGACCGGCTGCCCGCTCAGCGCGGCACGGCGTCCCTCCGGCGCTCCGCCGACGGTTCCGGCACCGGCCCCGACCAGGGTGTCGGCGGTCACCGCGGTGCCGTCCTCGGTCGTGACGATGCCGACCCTGCTCGGCGCCGGGGCCTGGACCTCGAGGTTGAACAGGTAGCCGACCACCTCGGCCTTGAAGGCGTCCATCATCTGGGTGAACATCTGGCCGCCCTCCCGCTGGTACTCCACCAGCGGGTCGCGCTGGGCCATCGCCCGCAGCCCGATGCCCTCGCGCAGGTAGTCCATCTCGTAGAGGTGCTCGCGCCACTTGCGGTCCAGCACGGTGAGCAGCACCTGGCGCTCGAGTTCGCGCATGGTCTCGGCCCCCAGGCTCTCCTCGCGGGCGTCGTAGGCCGCCTGGGCGTCGGCCACGAAGGCCTCCACCAGCTCGTCCTGGTCCTCGCAGTCGAGGAACTCCGACTTGTCCAGGGATACCGGGTAGATGGTGGCCATCTCGGTCCAGACATGGTCCAGATCCCAGTCCTCGGAGTAGCCCTCGGTGAGCGAGCGCACGCCGGTCTCCACCACCCGATCGGTGGTGGCCCGCAGCTCGTGCTCGACGTCGGCCCCCTCCAGCACCTTGCGCCGATCGGCGTAGATGGCGTGGCGCTGACGGTTCATCACGTCGTCGTACTTCAGCACGTTCTTGCGCATCTCGAAGTTCTGCGCCTCGACCTGCTTCTGGGCGCTCTCGATCTGCCGGGACACCCACTTGGACTCGATCGGGACGTCCTCGGGCATCTTGAGGGTGACCATCGCCCGCTCGATCACCTCGGGCTTGAACAGCCTCATCAGCTCATCCTGGAGGGACAGGTAGAACCGGGACTCGCCGGGATCGCCCTGACGCCCGGAACGGCCTCGCAGCTGATTGTCGATCCGCCGCGACTCGTGACGCTCCGAGCCGATGACGTAGAGGCCACCCAGCTCCATGACCTCCTCGTGCTCGGCGGCCGACTGCTTCTCGTACTTGGCGAGGGTGTTCTTCCAGGCGATCCGGTAGGCCTCCTCGTCCTTGACCGGGTCCAGGCCCTTGTCGCGCAGGTCGATCTCGGTGAGGAACTCCGGGTTGCCGCCGAGCATGATGTCGGTGCCGCGACCGGCCATATTGGTCGAGACGGTCACCGCCCCCTTGCGCCCGGCCAGCGCCACGATCGCCGCCTCGGACTCGTGGTGCTTGGCGTTGAGGACCTTGTGCGGGACGCCGGCCTTCTTGAGCTTGGCGCTCAGCACCTCCGACTTGGCCACCGAGGCGGTGCCGATCAGGATCGGCTGGCCGGCCTCGTGCCGCTCGACGACATCGGCGATGACGGCGTCGAACTTGGCCTCCTCGGTGCGGTAGATGAGGTCCTTCTGGTCGGCGCGGATCATCGGCTTGTTGGTCGGGATCGGGATGACGCCGAGGCCGTAGATCTTCTGGAACTCGGACTCCTCGGTCTTCGCGGTGCCCGTCATGCCGGCCAGCTTGTCGTACATCCTGAAGTAGTTCTGCAGGGTGATGGTGGCCAGCGTCTGGTACTCGTCCTTGATCTCGACGTGCTCCTTGGCCTCCAGCGCCTGGTGCAGCCCCTCGTTGTAACGGCGTCCGGCCAGGGTGCGGCCGGTGTGCTCGTCGACGATGAGGATCTCGCCCTTGGAGATCACGTAGTCCTTGTCGAGGTGGAACAGCTCCTTGGCCTTGATGGCGTTGTTGAGGTAGCCGATCAGCGGGGTGTTCTCGGACTCGTAGAGGTTGTCGATGCCCAGCCTCTTCTCGACCTTCTCGATGCCGGGGCCGAGCACCGAGATGGTGCGCTTCTTCTCGTCGACCTCGTAGTCGCGGTCGCGCGCCAGTTTGGTGACGATCCGGGCGAACTCGGGGTACCACTGCTTGTTCTCCTCGGCCGGGCCGGAGATGATGAGCGGGGTCCGGGCCTCGTCGATGAGAATCGAGTCGACCTCGTCGACGATGGCGAAGTGATGGCCGCGCTGGACGCAGTCGTCCAGGGAGTTGGCCATGTTGTCGCGCAGGTAGTCGAAGCCGAACTCGTTGTTGGTGCCGTAGGTGATGTCGGCCCGGTAGGCGATCTTGCGCTCGGCCGGATTCATCTCGGTGAGGATGGCCGAGGTCTCCAGGCCGAGGAAGCGGTGCACCCGGCCCATCTGCTCGGACTGGATCCGCGCCAGGTAGTCGTTGACGGTGACGACGTGGATGCCCTTGCCGCTCAGCGCGTTGAGATAGGCCGGCAGCAGGCCGACCAGGGTCTTGCCCTCGCCGGTCTTCATCTCCGCGATATTGCACTCGTGAAGGGCCGCGCCGCCCATGATCTGCACGTCGAAGAGGCGTTTGCCGAGCACCCGCTGACCGGCCTCGCGCACCGTGGCGAAGGCCTCGGGCAGCAGCTTGTCGAGATCCTCCCCGTTCTCCAGACGCTGCTTGAAGTCGGCGGTCTGGCCCGCCAGCTCCTCGTCGGACATCTCGGAGTAGTCCTCCTCGATGCTGTTGACCTGGGTGACGATCCGCTGGAGATGCCGGATCACCTTGCCTTCGCCGGCATGCAGCATGCGATCCAATGGGTTCACAGGGATGGTCCTCCTCCAAGGATGAATCAGTCGCCCGCGCCGCGAGGACCGGCGACCCGGCCCTCCGCCCCATGGCGGGCCGAGGGCCGTCCTCCATCCTAAGCGCTGCGCCGACCACAACCCAGCCCGAACCGGCCGATCAGCCCAGCGCCCGCGCCAGCTCGGCCGCCAGATCCCCGCCGCCGACCACCGATATCCGATCCAGCCCGCGCCAGCTCGCCGCCTCGGCCAGATGGTCCGCCAGCCGGCGCGCCACCTGCGGCCATCCCGGGAAGCCGGGGCCCTGCTCGGCGCCCGGCTCCCGCCAGACGGCGGCCACCTCCAGCACTCCGGACGCCCGTCGGGAGCGCAGGTCGACCCGGGCGACGAAGTCCTGACCCAGCAGGAAGGGCAGGCAGTACTAGCCGTAGACCCGTTTGTGCTCGGGGAGATAGATCTCGATCCGGTAGTCCAGGCCGAACAGCCGCAGGGCGCGCGGCCGGTGGAAGATCAGCGGGTCGAAGGGCGAGACCAGGGTGGCAGCGTCGATCCTCCTGGGCACCGTGGCATCGGCCCTCATCCACCAGCCGCCGCGACCCTCGACGGCGACCGGGACCACCAGTCCCTCGGCTGCCAGCTGCTCCAGCGCGGCGCCGGTGGGCGCCCGTCGGGTGCGGAAGTAGTCGGCCAGGTCGTCGGCGGTGAAGACGCCGAGGGCCCGGCCGGCGCGATCGGCCAGTTCCCGGTGGGCCTCCTCGCCGGACAGCGTCGGCGACTCTCTGATCGCGGCCGGAAGCACCCGGTCGGGCAGGGCGTAGATCTTCTCGAAGGAGGCGGTCCGGCCGGCGACGCAGACCCGTCCGCAGCGCCAGGCCCATTCCAGGGCGGTCTTGGCCTGCGACCAGTTCCATCCCCAGCTCTCGGGGTGGTCTCCCCGCTCCCCCGCCGAGATCTGGCGGGCGGTGGCCGGTCCGTCGGCCAGCCGTCCGACGACCTCCTCGACCAGATCGGGGCGCTCCCGCTGGATCCTCACCATCGAGCCCCAGGCCTCCTGGCCGGCGCTGGCCTGCCGGGAGCGCAGCGCGGGCTCCAGGGTGATGTCGACCAGGCTCGCGACGTGGGCCCAGGTCTCGTGGAGCACCGGCCAGCGGCCTTCGACGGCCCGGTTCAGCAGGGTGACGTCGTAGCCGCCGCACCGGCTGAACAGCGGCATCTCGTGGGCCCTGGCGAAGACATTGACCGAGTCCACCTGGAACAGGGCCAGCCGCTGCACCGTGCGGGACAGGGCGGCCCGGTCGACGCGGACCGGGTGCTTTCGGCCCATCCCCTGGGCGGCCAGGGCGAGCCTGGCCGCCTGGGAGCGGGTCAGCGCACGTACTGCGACATGCCCGGCACGCTCTGCCATCTAATGGGTCGCCATCTAGCGGGTCTCGGCGACGTCGAGGTGGATGACCCCGAAGTTGTACCCCTTGCGGCGGCGGTACACCACGCTGGGGGCCTTGGTCTCGGCATCGACGTAGAGGAAGAAGTCGTGGCCGACCAGCTCCATCTCGTCGAGGGCCTGGGCCAGCGTCAGCGGTGACGCCGGGAACTCCTTCTCCTTGACGTAGAGCGGGCCGTCCCCGGTGACCTCGACGTCCCCGGCGATCTTCTTGGTCGCGATGATGTCGCGCGCGTCATCGGTGATCTCGTCGGCGGGCACGTCGAGCACCTGGGACACCCGCAGCCCGCGCCGGCTGCGGCGCCGGTCGGCGGCCTTGGCGAGCTGGCTGTGCAGGCGCTCGGACGCCTTGTCGAAGGCGACCATCTTGTCCGCGGCCTGGCCGACCGCGCGGACCACCGGCCCGCGCGAACGGAGGGTGAGCTCGCAGGTGGTGGCCTGGTCCCTGGGACCCTTGGTGTCCTGCACCGTGAAGACCACCTCCACCCGCTGAACCCGGTCCCGCAGCTTCTCGACGCTGGAGATTCGATCCTCGACCTGGGTCCTGATGTCGTCACTGATCTTGCAGTGCCGCCCAGAAACGATGACGTCCATGTCGACCTCCTGTGGTGTGTGCCGGATGTGCTCCGGCTACTAGACGAATGGCACGATCCCACGGCGTCCCACCCCCGAAGGTTGTGGACCACCGTTGCCGTGCCATGAGGCAACGCTACCGGATCACAAGGGCGTACGGGGAGTGAACTGCCGGTGTCGGCCGTCCCGCGTCTCGCGCTCCGTCACGCCCAGCGCGCCGGATGCTCGGCGTCGGCCAGCACCAGGCAGACCAGGATCCGGTGGCCGGCGGCCTCCAGCGCCCGGACGCCCTCATCGAGGCTGGCGCCGGTGGTCCTGATGTCGTCGATGAGCACCACCGGCCGCTGCCCCGATCCCGGATCGGGCGAACCCGGAGAATACGGGTCCGCCCGCATCGAGCCGGCCTGGTTGGCGGCCCGCTCCTCGTGGCCCACCTGGATCTGGTCGCGCACCCGGCGGGTCCGCCGCAGCAGCTGCTGAACGCTCCCCCGCGGCAGTCCGCAGAGACCGGACGCCGCCGTCACCAGATCGGCGCAGTGATCGGCTCCCCGACGGCGCACCGCGGCCCGGTCCGAGGGCATCGGCACCAGCGTCACCGGGGTCTGCGCGGCCGCCACCGCCGCCGCCAGACCCACCGCGAGCCAGGCCGCCAGCTGGTCGCCCAGCCAGCCCGCGCCGCGATCCTTGTACGCGGTCACCAGGGCCGGCAGCGGGTCGCGGTAGGGCAGGCAGGCGAGCACCGGCGGGGGCCCGTCGACGATGACGCGGGGGCGCGGCCTGACCGCCTCCAGGCAGTGTGGGCACAGCCCGCCGCCCGGACGCCCGCAGCCGGGGCAGCAGGCCCCCAGCAGCAGGTCAGCCAGTGGCTCCAGCATGCGCACATGGTATGCGGAACCGTCGCCGCGTATGCGGAACCGTCGCCGCCCGGCAGTGTGCCGAGGGTCATCCCCCGGCCTGAGCGCAGATCCCCATCGAGGTCGCTCCGGTGGCGATCCGCCGCCACCGGTAGCGGTCCTCGTAGCGCAGCACCTGGCCGGAGCCGGTGAGGGCCAGGACATTGATCCCGTCGGCGCGCGGAAGGGTGCTCAGGCTCACCACATTCGCCCCGCTGAGCGGACCCACGGCGATCCCCTCCGACCCGTCCAGCGCGAGCTGGAAGGGGGCTCCGGGAGAGTCGGGGGTGGACCTGGCCACCACCATCAGCTCGGTGGCCGAGAGCCATCCGACGTCGTCCACCAGGGCCAGGTTCGGGTCGGTGCCCTCGAGGTGGTACTCGAGCAGTCCGTCGGCGATGAGCCCGGCGGCGCTGCCGGCGGGCGGCCGCAGACGCAGCATGGCCAGCCGGTGCGCGGACCCGTTCTCGACGACGACCGCGATCCGAGCCATGTCGGGTGACACCGAGAAGGCCCGGATCCGCCGGCTCGACAGCTCCTCGGCGCGCACCTCGAGGCGCTGCCCGTCGGGGCGCACGGCGATGAGCCCGGAGGAGCGGCCACTCACCGACGCCGTCCAGGACGTCCCGTCGGTGCTGATCTGGGGTCGCAGCAGCCCGGTTCCGCCGGCCAGCACCTGGGTGCTGCTCGCCCCCTCCTGCCATTTCAGCAGGGACTGGCGGGACTGGTCGACGACCGCCCAGAACCCGCCGGAGCGCTCCACCGCGATCGACGCCGGCGGATTGCCGGCCGATCCGGAGCCCAGCAGTCCGGACAGCGGGGTGAATCTGCCGCTCTGGTCGGAGACCCGGCCCAGGACGCCGTCCCGCAGCACCATCATGGTGGGCAGGTCGGAGGAGATCAGCGGCGACATCGAGGTGAACAGTCCGGTGGAGACGGTGTCGTCCTCGGCCGCGCCGGGGATCGTGACATCGGTGCCGCCCACGGTGAATCTCACCCGGGTGACCTCGGGGAAGGTCGACAGGGACCAGGTCACCTGACCGGCCATCTGGCGGCGCTGGGCGTCGGTGAGTCGGGTGACCTCCCGGCTCAGCGGCACCACTGCGACCCCCGAGGAGTCCACCGGGACGGCGTCCGAGGCGAGTTTCGTGCCGGTCGGGAAGACATTCGTCACCGCCCCCGACAGCCACGTCGACGGCCCGTCGAGAAGGTCGGTGACGGCCACCGTGGGGGTGGAGGTCTCCTGGGGAAGATGCACCAGCTCGGGCACCAGGTAGGACCGGGTGAGGCTGGTGAAGTACAGCGCGACGCTGCGGTAGGCCCGCTCGAAGGAGAACTGCGAGAGCACCAGGCCGGCCGGGGCCTTCGAGATCCGCAACTCACCGGAGACCCGGGTGAGCCCGAAGTCGTGGTTGAAGATCTGGCCGCTCACCGGTTGGAAGCTGCCGGCGGCGTCCAGCCGGGCGATGATGGGGACATTCATGCCGGCCGAGTCCCCGGAGATCACCGGGCTGTTGGTGGTTCCGTCGTAGATGATCGCCCCCGACTCCGGATTCCAGGACCGCGCCGCGGCCGCGGTGAGGTACTCCCGGGCGATCCGGTAGCCGTCCTGGGGACTGGTCATCGACTGCAGGAATCCGGCCACGATGAGCTCGGGCGGGGCGCCGCGCGGCGGCGGCTGAGGGTCGACGGCGATGCCCTGGCGGTCGGGGCCGTCCGCACTGGCCTGGACCTGGGTGACCGGTCCGCTGGTGGGCACCCGGGCGCATCCGGCCAGGGCCGCCAGCCCGGCGGACAGGCCGAGGAAGCGGCGACGGGAGAAGGCGTTCTGCGGGCCGGTCATGGTTTTCTCACAATCGCCGGAAGGCTCCCCTGGACCGGGGACGCCGGCAGGGGCGAGTCGACCAGCGGATGGTCGGGGTGGCGGGGCAGGGTGAGCCGGAACTGGGCGCCGAGGCCCGGGCTGCCCCAGGCCTCCAGCCAGCCGTGGTGGAGATGGGCGTCCTCCAGGGATATCGCCAGGCCCAGGCCGGTGCCGCCGACGCTGCGCACCCGGGAGGGGTCGGCCCGCCAGAACCGGGCGAAGACCTTCTCGGCCTGCCAGGTCTGGAAGCCGACGCCGTGGTCGCGGACGGTGACGGCCACGGCGTCCTGGTTGGCGCCCACGGTGACCTCCACCGGCTTGGACTCGCCGTGCTCCAGGGCGTTGGCGACCAGGTTCCGGATGACCCGGCGGATCCGCCGGGCGTCCACCTCGGCGGTGGCCGGCCCGTCGGAGATGACCACCAACGGCGTCTCCAACTTGTCGGCCAGCGGCTCGGCGGCCTTCACCTCGTCGGCGACCAGGGCCGCGACGTCGCACAGGTCCAGGGCGAGCACGGCGGCGCCGGCGTCGAACCGGGAGATCTCCAGCAGGTCCGACAGCAGGGACTCGAAGCGCTCCAGCTCGTTCTGGAGCAGCTCGGTGGCGCGCACCATGTCGGGGTCGGAGTCGTCGCGGGAGTCGATGAGCATGTCGGCGGCCATCCGCACCGTGGTGAGGGGGGTGCGCAGCTCGTGGGAGACGTCGGAGACGAACTGCTGCTGGAGGCTGGAGAGGTCCTCCAACTCGTTGATCTGGCGCTGCAGCTCGGCCGCCATCCCGTTCATCGAGGTCGCCAGCCGGGCCAGGTCGTCGGTGCCGCGGACCCTCATCCGGTCGTCGAGGTGGCCGTCGGCCAGCCGGGAGGCGGTGATGCTCGCCCGGCGGATCGGGCGGGAGAGCTGCCGGGTGGACAGGAAGGTCGCCAGTCCCATGGCGAGCATGATGAGTGCCCCGATGGTGAGGACGACGCGCTGGACCAGGGCGAGGGTGGCGGCCTCGTCGGTCTCGGGGAAGATGAAGTAGATCGGGAAGCCATGGGTCTGACCGGGGGCCCACAGGGTCGATCCGACGGCGATTCCCGGCACGCCGGGAACGTCCGGGTCGGCGTGCAGCACGGTGGTCGGCTGGGTCCAGATGCCCTCGCCGCCGGCCACCTTCGCCTCCAGCTCGGCGGGCACCGACTCCACCGAGATGCCCCCGGAGACCAGGCCGGAGACCGGGCTCTGAATGATGACCTGGTACTGGCCGGACTGCCGGGCGGCGTCGTCGGCGAGCTGGTTGAGCCGCTCGTAGAGGGAGCCGGTGCGCAGGTCAGTGCTGCGAAGCTGCTGCTGGAGGCGCGACAGCGAGGTGGTGGCCTCCGAGACCGAGGCGCTGCGCTTGGCGTCGAGGATCCCGGTGGCCACCTGATGCACCAGGATGTAGCCGAAGACGACGAGGATGACGAGGGTGCCGGTCAGCGTGATGGTGACCATCCGCAGGGCCAGGGAGGACCACCACAGCCGGGCCGGGGCGCCGAGCAGCCGGTTCCAGCGACTCCTCCCGCCGGGTGCGCGGAGGGCCCGCCCGGCGGTCAGTTCTCGTCCTTCTCGCCGGAGCCCGGCGCGGTATCCGACCCCGCGCACGGTGATGATGATGCTCGGATGCTCCGGGTCCTCCTCGACCTTGGAGCGCAGCCGCTGGACGTGGACGTTGACCAGGCGGGTGTCGGCGGCGTGCCGGTATCCCCAGACCTCCTGGAGCAGGGCGTCGCGGCTGAACACATCGTGGGGACGCCGGGCCAGGGCCACCAGCAGGTCGAACTCGAGCGGGGTGAGGGCGATCTCCTGCCCGCCACGGCTCACCTGGTGGGCGCGCACGTCGATGGTGAGTGCGCCGATCGACATCACATCGGTGTCGGGAACCTCCAGCGGGGGTGCGCAGTCGGGTCCGGATCCGGGCGACCAGCTCCTTCGACTTGAAGGGCTTGGAGACGTAGTCGTCGGCGCCGGCCTCCAGTCCGGTGACGACGTCGTGGGTGTCGGAGCGGGCGGTGAGCATGATGATCGGGACGCCGGAGACCCGCCTCACCTCACGGCAGACGTCGATCCCGTTGCGCCCGGGGAGCATGAGATCCAGCAGGATGAGATCGGGCCTGAACTTCTCGAAGACGTCGAGCGCCCTGGACCCGCTGGAACACCAGTCGGTGACGAATCTCTCCTTGTGAAGGACGAGTTGGAGCATCTCGGCCAGGGCGGGGTCGTCGTCGACCACGAGTATCCGCTGGCCCGAGGACTCGCTGCTGGCCTGGGTCACGCTCCGACCTCCTCACCATCGCCGACTCTCGACGCCCCCAGTCGGAATGTGTTCACATGGTAGTCCGGGTTCACCCGGCTGTGAGCCAGTTGTCAGTTGGCGTGCTCGTCGTGCTCGCCGGGCATGGTCGCCATCATCGCCACCGAACCGTTCTGGCGGCGCAGCACGCGAGACCACAGGGTCTGCGGTTCGGAGCCGAACAGGTCCTCCTCGTGGGCGCGGGCGCGCACCCAGTCGCCGCGGACGATCTCGCCCTCCAGCTGTCCGGGCTCCCATCCCGAGTAGCCGGCGAAGATCCGCAGGTCGGAGTAGGCGCCCTCGACCAGTTCCACCGGAGTGTCCAGATGCAGCAGCCCGACCGGGCCGGCGACCCGCCGCCAGCCCGGCGGCTCCTCCGAGAGATGGTGGAGCCGGGCCACGCAGACCGCGCCGTTCGGGGAGACCGGTCCGCCCTGGAAGAGGGCCTGCGGGGGCGCGGTGAGATGCACCCACTCGGGCAGCACGTCTCCCAGGTTCATCGCCGCCGGAGCGTTGAGGATGACGCCGAGGCTGCCCTGCTCGTCGGCGTCCAGCAGGTAGATGACCGACCGCGCGAAGATCCCGCTGGTGACGGCCGAGGTCGCGATGAGAAGTTCACCAGCGCGCGGCGGATCAGCCAGGATCATGCGCCCATACTTGCACGACTTGCAGGTCCGGGGTGACGCCGGAATGCCACGGCAGTTGGCCGAGATCACCTGCCATGTCAAGGCCGGTGACGCGAAGGGCCCAGTCAGTGCGACAGCTGGGACACCCGCTGTGGCGAGACTCCGAGAATGGTGGCCACATCCCGAACGGGAAGCCCGTCGGCTCTCAAGCGGGCCACCGACTGCCGGGACACGGCCGCGGCGTGGGCGCTGGCCTCCGCAGCCTGCTGGGCAGCACTCTTGTACTCGGCGACCTGGTCGGCGTAGAGCCCATCGGTGGACACCTCGACATCGAAATCCGACTCTGGGCGGTCAGTGAGCAGGGCGGCCGCGTCGAGGACCATGGCGGGCACCTGGTCGAGTCGGCGAGCTTGCGTATTGAGTCCCTCGACCTCGTCGACGGATACCGCCCACCACCCGCCAGAGCGGATGACATGGGCTGTGAGATGGATGGTCATCGCTTCTCCTTGATACCGAGGTCCTTGAGGATCTTGCGAGCGGTGATCTCGTTGATCTCGCTGTGTCGAGGTATCGAGCTGCCACGGCTTCCCAGGCGCACGACAGTGTGCCGTCCGCCCTGTCGCCACTGGACCTCAAGGTCGTTTGCATTGGCCCAGCTGGCAATGGCCTTGATGAGGTCTGCCCGCTTCATGAGCGTAAGTCTAGGGCCCCTAGAATTTCAAGTCAAGACACCTAGACTTCAGCAAAGCGCATTGCCGTCAGCCGCTCTCCCGCGCCTCTACCTTGTCGTGAAGGATCAGGCGTGTTGACCGAAGGACGTCATCGGGGCTTGATACCGAGGACGATAGCGGCCGGAGAGAAGCATGGGAAGCATCACTCAAGCGACAGCTCATCTGTGAGAATACGACCGATGTCGACCCGTTCACTCCGTGGAGACGGGACGGTTCGGAAGGAACAGCGCGATCAGTGCCGGACAGCAGGCACAGACCACCGCATACCAGGAGTGCGACCGCGTCGCCGCGCAGCGCGGCCGTCGCTGCTCCGCCAGTGGCGTGAGTGGCCAAGTATGTGGCGGTCTGAGCAGTGGCGAGTGTGACGAGCGCGGCGATGCCGATCGCGGCACCGAGCTGGCGGGCGAGGCTGAACAGACCGGATGCCAGGCCGGCGTCCTGCTTGGTGACGGCGGCGGTGGCCGCTCGGGTGGTGGCGATGACGGCGAAGCCGAGTCCGACGCCGGCGACGATGAGTGGTCCGAGGATGTTCGCGGCATAGCTGGGGTGGGCGCCGAGCATTCCGAGCCAGCCGTAACCGACGGCCGCGACCGCCAGGCCGATCGCGACCAGGTAGCGCGCCTGGATCCGGTGCATGAGCTGCATGGCGGCGAATGCGGCGATGACGGAGCTGAGCACGAAGGGCATGAGCGCGACACCGGAGATGAGCGCGCCGTTGCCGAGATCGCTTTGCAGGATCAGGGAGACGAAGAGGGTCGAGGCGGTCAGGACCGTGCCGTTGAGGGCAAGGATGAGGAATCCGGGGGCGATGCCGGGCAGGCGGAAGATGTTCAGTCGCACGAGCGGCTGGGCGACACGTGCCTCGATCACGATGAACAGCGCGACCAGCAGGACGCCGGCGACGAGTAGGCCGATCGTTGCCGGCGATTCCCAACCGTGCTGCTGGGCAGTGGCGAAGCCTTCGATGAGTGCGGCGATGGCGACCGTCACAGTCACGGCACCGGCGATGTCGAGGCCTTTCCCGGAGCGGCCGCGGGGGTCGGCGGCGAGTAGTCGCAGAACGGCGACGAGTAGCCCGATCCCGACGGGGACGGCGACCTGGGAGGCGCTCTGGAAGATGGTCAGCGCCTTTCTCGGCGCGGGTGTGCGGGTTCGGCTTGGGGTCGCACCGCGCGGCTTGGGCCTGGTTCACCACTGTGCTCGTTCCTCGTTTCCACATCGGTCGGACACTTGACGCCAATACCATTGGACAACCGGTTGATGTTGTCCACGATCTTCCCGATCCGCTCGATTTTTAGTGCTGAACTTTATTCCAGGCGACCGGTAAGAGTATATTATGGTGCTGTCTGATCGAAAGCACCGCAGCAGCGGGTTCCCCGCGTCGCTATCGGAGTCAACGCCGCCATCCACAAAGCCGACAAGCGCCAGAACGCCAACGACAATTTCTACTCCGGCATCAACCCCGAGATGGGAGAAGTCCGATGAGCAGGAAACGCAAAGAACCGAAGGCCCCACCACAGCGGATGCGCAACTACCGGATCGAAGCACAGCTGCGCGATTCCCCGGATCTGCACAAGCTGGCCCAAGTCGTCATCGGCCTGGCCATGCAGCAGGCAAGAGCCGAGCACGACACCCAAGAACCAGAGCAGTTTGACACCGGGCGGCGTCTGTCGGGAAAGGAAACGCGGCCATGACCATCCCCCAGAACCCTGCACCCATCGACGCCCCTTCGCATGCGACCACCGTCCTGGCCGTCTCCTACCTGCGCGTCTCGACAAAGGAACAGGCCGAGCGCGGCGGACGTGACGAAGGATTCTCGATCCCCGCCCAGCGGGAGGCAAACCTGCGCAAGGCCCGCGAACTGGACGCCATCATCGTCGATGAGTTCGTGGACGCCGGCGAATCCGCGCGCAAGGCCGACCGGCCAGAGCTGATGCGGATGATCGAGTTCGTCAAGGCCAACGAGATCACGTACTGCATCGTCCATAAGATCGACCGGCTGGCCCGCAACCGCGCCGACGACGTGACCATTCACCTCGCTTTGAAACAAGCCGGGGTCACGCTGGTATCGGTGACCGAGAACATCGACGAGACGCCCTCCGGCATGCTGGTGCACGGCATCATGTCCTCGATCGCCGAGTTCTACAGCCGCAACCTCGCCACCGAGGTGTCCAAGGGCATGACCCAGAAGGCGGTCACCGGCGGCACATCGGGCAAAGCTCCCATCGGCTACCTCAACGTCCGCCGGCGCGACGAACTGGGGCGAGATGTACGCGTGGTCGAACTCGATCCTGAGCGCGCCCCGTTGGTCAAATGGGCGTTCGAGGCGTACGCGACCGGACGCTACTCGACCATCACGCTGCGCGAAGAACTCATTGACCGGGGCCTGACCACCGTCCCTACGCCGAAGCGCCCGACCAAGGCGCCGGCATTGTCATCGGTTCACCGCATCCTTTCCAACCCCTATTACAAGGGACAGGTCACCTTCCGGGGCGCGGCCTATCAAGGCCTGCACGAACCCTTGGTGTCCAAAGAAATCTGGTACCGCGTCCAGGCGACCCTCAGCGACCACCGTCTTTCCGGCGAGAAGACCCAGGCGCACGACCACTACCTCAAAGGCTCGGTGTACTGCGGGGAGTGCGGCTCCCGACTCATCCCGAGCAATGCTCGCAGCAGACAAGGCATCGTCTACCCCTATTTCCTGTGCTCGGGGCGGCACTCCAAGCGCACCACCTGCGAACGTCCTGCCATGTACGTGCCCGATATCGAAGCCGCCGTCGAGGACTACTACCGCACAATCGAGATACCCGGACATGCTATCGCCGCACTCAGGGAATTTGTTGTGGCCGAGTTCGACCAGCTGCATGACATTGCCCGCAGAGAATGGCACGCTTATCAAGCCGAACGCACCGACCTGCTCGACGAGCGCAGCAAGCTGCTCCAGGCGCACTACGCGGGAGCCATCCCCATCGACCTGCTCAAGACCGAGCAGGAGCGCATCAGCCGACGACTCGCCTTCCTCGACGTCCAGATTGAGGCCGGGAGTTTGGACTATGAGCAGGCCAAGGCGCATCTGGACGACTGCCTGAAGTTGGCAGACAATTGCTACAAGCTGTACATGAGTTCGGATGACTCGCTGCGAAGGACCGCCAACCAGGCCTTCTTCGGCAAGCTCTATATCCATCCCGAAATACAGGAATTTGCCCGGTGACTCGGCGGAGCAGCATGACGGCTCAGGATGGGTGCCGGTCCAGATACTCGCGCAGCGCATCGCGCATCACATCCGACGCCCGGCGCCCCTGCCCGGCGGCCACCGCGTCGAGCCGTTGTCTGTCCGACTGAGACACCCGCAGATTCAACGCCGGAGAATGCCGGCGGCCCCCGCTCAACGACGGTCGGCCACCCCGGCGCTCCGCATGATCGGCCAGCTCCGCCGCACGCTCCTCGGTCAACCTCTGCCCGCCGACAACGAACTCCTCATCATCCAGATCGATACCCCGCACGATCACGTCCGGACCAAACGTCTCAGGAAACTCCTCCGGGGGCCGCTTGTCGCTCATCGTCTCCACCCTCTCGGCATCGCATGAATCACCGCGAACCCCATGTGCTGCGTCACACACAACCAATTTACCCAACCCAGGATGCCGTGTTCGCCATTGCGCAACCGAGCTCTGCCCCAATCTTGTCGAAACAGCAGATAAGCACCACAACATCACCGAGCCTTGCGAACGCGGTGGCGACTGTCAGACCGGCAGAACCGGAAGGCGTCGCACCCGAATCACGGTATCTGTGATCACCAGGATCGCTCCCTCGTCGAGATCCTCCTCGAACGTGGGAAGATTCGCGGAAAGAAGCGCAGCGATTACGTCAGGAGGTGAAGATCGATCAGCAGTCTCATGCGCTCAGAAGTGGAACTTGGCGCTCATTCAATGTTGCCGCAGCGAATTGAAGCGCCTGCTTGAGGTCTTCCTCCTCTAGCTCTGGAAAGTCGTGGAGGATCTGGGGAATGGTCCGACCGTCTGCGATCATGTTGACACGGAGCGTACAGCTGGCGCCTCGCTGAGGAAAGGGCGCTTCGTCTCGTCATCATGCTCTAGGAGTAGATGTATTTACATCTTTCTGTGACGTCTATGTGACGTTGTGCGTCATATCCAAGGTGACGAAGGTGACAAGATGGACATGCCCAAACCCGCCTATACGGCGAAGACCCGCACCTGACTAGGTGCGGGTCTTCTCTATGTGGAGATGGCGGGAATTGAACCCGCGTCCTTAAAAGGCGAACCAGACATTCTCCGGGCGCAGTCGATGCTGTCGTTCTACTTGGCTCCTACACTCCCACCGACACGGTGCAGACAAGCCCAGTCACAGTTAAGTCCCGCGTGGTTCCCGTGACCACTACCACGCAGCAAGCCTTCAAATGAGGCCAGATTCCGGATGGAAGGCTACATCCGGGCTGACCCTTCGATCACTGATCAGGCAGCGAGAGCGAAGTCAGTGCGATTGTTATCGGCACTTATTGGTTCCCAGGGGTCGTTTACGAGATGACCCTGGATTCTCGGCCCGCTTCTCCTGGAACCACCGTTCCAAGTCGAAACCAGTCATCCCCCTGTTGAGTTGTCAACCTGCGCGCCCGCCCCCAAGGGAACCAGACGCACCACACACAACGGCTGGGCCGCTGCGGATATTCCCACAGTCTAGCCCAGCCGTCGACGGCCCCGCGCCAACCCCAGACCTACGGGCTCAGCGACCGATCGTCTTCCTCGACGGAGGGTTCTCCTTGAACAGCTGGAAGGGAACGACCCGGGTGATCGGACTGCGCCACGACTCGCCCTGGAACCCCTTGACCGCCTGAATGACGGTCATCACCGCATAGGCCAGCGCCGCCAGCGCCATGATCTTGGCACCGCCCAAGAGGATCCCCAGCAGCACGATCACTGCGACCATGTAGACCTGCGCATTGGCCTGATTGGCCACCTGCTTGCGGGTCCACGACCCCTTTTCGGCCACCGCCGCCCCGATGATCGGGCCGAACGGCCCGGCGATGAACGGGGACAGCCCGATGAGCCCGGTGGCCACCGTCCCGCCGGGGGTGGGCTCCCCCGTCCTGCGCCGGACCATCGAGGTGCCGGTGATCGAAGCGGTGATCGGCACCGTCGCCAATCCCGAGAGAGTCTGGTTGAGCTCCCTGCGAGTGCGGGCGGCCAGGGCGTCCTCCATCCGCTTCTCGAACTCGCTGATGGTGAGCCGCCCGTCGGCATAGGCCTGCCCGAGATAGTCCAGGACGCGGTCGCGCTGGGCGTCGGTGACGCGCCAGTCGAGGCTCTGGTCGTACTTGGGGGTGCGCTGGAACGGATTACCGGCGAAGGGGCTCGTCATGGTGTCCATCATTCCTCAGCCCGGAGTCCGAACCCAGCCGGATCACCCGGACAGATCCCGGAAAAACGCCATCGGGGCGAGGGGCGGCGTCACCCAGATGCCGCCCCCAGCACTTCCGGACAAGGACCACTCACCCCACGAAACTCTTCAGCTCCGTGATCTGCTCGCGCGCCTCACCGAGCTGCTCGCGCACCCGCACCGGGGCCGTCCCACCGCGTCCGGTCCTGGCGCCCACCGAGCCCTCCACGGTCATCACCTCGCGCACGGCCGGGGTGAGCAGCGGGTCGATCGCCACCAGTTCCTCGTCGGTGAGATCGGCCAGTTCCTTGCCCTGTTCCTCGCACTCGCGCACGCAGGCGCCGCTGAGTTCATGGGCGTGCCGGAACGGCACGCCGTTGCGCACCAGCCACTCCGCGATATCGGTGGCCAGGGAGAATCCCTGCGGCGCCATCTGAGCCATCCGTTCGGTGTTGAACACCGCGGTGTCCATCATCCCGGTGACCGCCGGCAGCAGCAGGTGGAGCTGGTCGATCTGGTCGAAGACCGGCTCCTTGTCCTCCTGCAGGTCCCGGGCGTAGGCCAGCGGGAGTCCCTTCAGCGAGGCCATCAGCCCGGCCAGATCGCCGATGAGGCGTCCCGCCTTGCCACGGGCCAGTTCCGCGATGTCGGGGTTCTTCTTCTGCGGCATGATCGAGGAGCCGGTCGAGTAGGAGTCGTCGAGGGTGATGTAGCCGAACTCGCGGGTGTTCCAGATGATGACCTCCTCGCACATCCGGGAGAGGTCCACGCCGATCTGGGCGGCCACGAAGGCGAACTCGGCGACGACATCGCGAGCCGCGGTGCCGTCGATGGAGTTGGGCACCGAGTCGGTGAAGCCGAGATCGTGGGCCACCTCCTGGGGGTCCAGTCCCAGGGTCGAGCCGGCCAGCGCGCCCGAGCCGTACGGGCTCGAATCCAGACGCCGGTCGAGATCCCGCAGCCGGTCGACGTCGCGCAGCAGCGGCCAGGTATGGGCCAGCAGGTGATGGGCCAGCAGCACCGGCTGGGCGTGCTGCATGTGGGTGCGCCCGGCGATGACGGCGTCCCCCACCTCGTCTGCACGCTTGACGAGCACCTCCGCGAGGTCCAGCACATCGGCGGCCAGCGCCCGCGCCTCGTCGCGCAGGTACATCCTCAGCAGGGTGATGATCTGGTCGTTGCGCGAGCGCCCGGCCCGGATCCGGCCTCCCAGATCGGCGCCCGCCCGCTCGATGAGACCCCGCTCCAGAGCGGTGTGGACGTCCTCATCGTCGGGAGAGGGGCCGAACGCCCCGGAGACGACATCGGCCTCGAGCCGGTCCAGGGCGTCCTCCATGCCGGCGAACTGCTCATCGTCCAGGAGCCCGGCGCGATGCAGCACCCGCGCATGGGCCTTGGACCCGGCGATGTCGTAGCGGGCGAGCCTCCAGTCGAACTGGGTGGAGACCGACAACGCCGCGAGGGCCTGGGAGGGTCCACCGGCGAATCGGCCTCCCCACAGGGCGAGGGGTTTGCTGGGGCTGGTGGGCTGGTCGGATGAGGTCACGTCTGTCCTTTCGCGCTGATCGCTGATGACACTACCGGGCCCGTCCCGGCGAGGAGCCAAGTGGCCAGCGACAGCCCGCACGATCCCCAGACCAGGCCGCCACCGCCCAGGGGTGCAGGGGTGGGTGCACTTTTCACTCGCGTAAGGGCCCCGATTCGCGATGGGCGTTGGAGACGGGGCGTTACGCGAGTGAAAAGTGCAGGCCCGGCCAGCGCGCGGGAACTCCCCCCCCGGACAGACCAGCGCAACGGGGTTCCGAAGGGGTCGGCCCCTTAGCTCTGAAGCTGCTCCTCATCCATCAGCCAGTCCATCAGACCCTTCTGGGCGTGCAGCCGGTTCTCCGCCTCCTGCCACACCACCGAGGCCGGGCCGTCGATGACCTCGGCGGTCACCTCGTGGTCGCGATAGGCCGGCAGGCAGTGCATGAAGACCGCATCGTCACCCAGCGCCATCAGCTCGGAGGTCACCTGGTAGGGCTTGAGCACCCCCTCGGCGGCGTGGCCCGCCTCCTCGAATCCCATCGAGGCCCAGGTGTCGGTGGCGATCGCGTCGACCCCCGACACAGCCTCGAGCAGGATCGGTGGCTCACCAGCACCGAACCGCCGGTGGTCCCGGCGATCTCGGTGGCGCGGGCGACGACCTCGGGGCGCGGCGAGTGGGACTCGGGGCACCCGATCCGCACATCCATCCCGGCCAGCGCACCGCCGACCAGGTAGGACGCCGCCATATTGTTCGCGCCATCGCCCAGGTAGGCGAAGCTGCGCCCGGCCAGCGCCGGACCCGAATCGGCCAGACCGCCCTTCAGCTCGGCAATGGTCAGCAGGTCGGCGAGGATCTGGCAGGGATGGAACTGGTCGGTGAGCGCATTGACCACCGGCACCTTCGAGGAGGCCGCCATCTCCTCGAGTCGCTCCTGGCCGAAGGTCCGCCACACGATCATCGCGCACATCGAGGAGAGCACCTTGGCGGTGTCGGAGATCGGCTCGCCGCGCCCCATCTGGGAGCTGGCGGCGTCGATCACCAGTGGGGAGCCCCCGAGGTCGGCGATGCCGACCGCGAAGGACACCCGGGTCCGGGTGGACGACTTGTCGAAGATCACCGCGACGGTCTTGGGCCCGGCGAACGGCGTCGAGGAGAATCGGTCGGCCTTCAGAGCGAGTCCGCGGGCCAGCACGGCCCGCTGTTCGGCACTGGTGAGGTCGTCGTCGCGCAGGAAGTGGCGCATCTCAGTTCTCCTTCTCGGAAGTGGTGGCGGTGACCGCGTCCAGCAGCCCGGGCAGCGCGTCGATGAAGCTGTCGGCCTCGGCCTCGGTGAGGATGAAGGGCGGTGCCAGCCGGATGGTCGAGGGATTGGCGGCATTGATGATGAATCCGGCCGACCGGGCCGCGGTGACCACCTCGCCGGCGATGTCGGCGTCCAGCTGGACGCCGAGCAACAGTCCGCGGCCGCGCACCTCCAGTACCCGGGGGTGGCATCCGGTGATGCCGTCGATCAGGCGCTGCCCGATCGCCGTGACGTTGTCGAGCAGGTGGTCGGACTCGATGGTCGAGATCACCGCGAGCGCCGCGGCGCAGGCCAGCGGGTTGCCGCCGAAGGTCGTCCCGTGCTGTCCGGGAGTGAGGATCGCACTGATCTGCGGCCCGAAGGTCACCGTGGCACCCATCGGGAAGCCGCCGCCGAGCGCCTTGGCCAGGGTCATCACGTCGGGCTGGATGCCGGCCGCCTGGTGGGCGAACCACTGGCCGGTGCGCCCCATCCCGCACTGCACCTCGTCGAAGACCAGCAGGGCGTCGTGCTCGCTGGTCAGACGCCGGACCTCGCGCAGGTAGTCGGCGCTGAGCGGGATGACGCCGGCCTCTCCCTGGACGGCCTCGACGAAGACGCCGGCGACGTCTCCCTTGGAAAGCTCGCCCTCCAGGGCGGCGGCGTCCTCGGCCGGGACGAAGGTCACCTCGGCGCCCAGCGGAGCGAAGGGGGCGCGGTAGGCCTCCTTGTAGGTGAGCGCCAGCGCGCCGAGGGTGCGCCCGTGGAAGGCGTGCTCCAGGGCGATCACCCGGCCCCCTTTGCGGTGGGCCTTGACGATCTTGAGGGCGGCCTCGTTGGCCTCGGTGCCGGAGTTGCAGAAGAAGGCGGCCGAGCCCTCCGGGGCCTGGGCGATGCTCAGCAGCTTCTCAGCCAGCGCCAGCTGCCCCGGCGTCGTGAAGAAGTTGGAGACGTGGGCCAGGGTTCCGGCCTGCCGGGAGACCGCCTCGACCCAGGCGGGGTGGGAGTAGCCGAGCGCGTTGACGGCGATCCCGGCGAGCAGGTCGAGGTAGGAGTTTCCGGCGGCGTCGGTGAGATGGCAGCCGTGGCCCTCCACCAGACACATCTGCGGGGAGCCGAAGACGCCGAGCAGGTTGTGGGAGTAGCGCTCGCCCCAGTCCTGGGCGAGTCCGGGGTCGTTGGCGGAAGATCCAGCGGTATCAAGCTTTGGAACAGAAGTCTTTGGAACAGAGGTCTCAGTCATCGGTCACACCTGAGTCGTAGTCGTCGGGCCGGGCCATGGTGCCGACCCCCTTGGTGGTGAAAATCTCCAGCAGCAGGGCGTGCTCGATCCGTCCGTCGACGATCGCCGAACTGGTGACGCCGCCGTCGATCGCCTCGAGCAGGGCCTGGGCCTTGGGCCGCATGCCCTCCCCCAGCCGCGGGATCATGCGGCGCAGGTCGGAGACGGAGATGTCGGGGATGAGGGTGCGCGGGTCGGGCCAGGTCCGATAGATGCCCGCCACGTTGGTGAGCATCACCAGCTTCTCGGCGCGCAGCGCCTGGGCGATCGCGGTGGCCGCGGCGTCCGCGTTGACGTTGAGGATCTCGCCGGTGGGATTGCCCTGAGCATCGGCCTCCGGGGTGACCGGGGCGATGACCGGGATCTGGCCGCGGTCGAGCATGTCGTTGATGAGGTCGGTGTTGACGTCGGTGATCTCGCCCACCAGGCCCATGTCGACGGGTTCTCCATCGACCTCGACGTGGGTGCGCTTGGCCGACAGCAGACCGGCGTCCTCCCCGGACATTCCGATCGCCAGCGGGGCGAAGTTGTTGATCCGGTTGACGAGCTGGCGGCCGACCTGGCCGACCAGCACCATCCGGACCACCTCCATCACCTCGGGGCTGGTGACCCTCAGTCCGTTGCGGAACTCCACCGCGGTGCCCTGGTTGTGCAGCATCGCGTTGATCTGCGGCCCGCCGCCGTGCACCACGATCGGCCGGATCCCGACCGAGGCCATGAAGACGATGTCGTCGGCGAAGGCCTGCTGGAGAACCGGGTCGACCATGGCGTTGCCGCCGTACTTGACGACGACAGTGCAGCCCTGGAACCTGCGGATCCACGGCAGTGCCTCGACCAGGACCTCGGACTTGCGCTGCGCGGCGCTCTGGGAGGCGCTCAGTGGGACATCCAGTGCAATGCTCATGATGTATACGCGCTGTTCTCTTCGACGTACTCGTGGGTGAGGTCGTTGGTCCAGATGTGCCCGGAGGCGTCGCCGGCGGCCAGGTCGATCTCGATGTGGACCTCGCGGCCGGTCATGTCGACCAGGCTGCGGTCCTCACCGATCATCCCGCCCCGGCAGATGGTGACGCCGTTGAGACGCACGTCGACCTGGTCCGGGTCGAAGGGGGCCACCGAGGCCGGCACGCAGCCGACCGCCGAGAGGATCCGGCCCCAGTTGGGGTCGTTGCCGGCGATCGCGGTCTTGACCAGATTGGACCGCGAGACCTCCCGAGCCACGGCGACCGCGGCCTGGGTGCTGCTGGCCCGGTTCACCTGGACCAGGACGTCGTGATGGGAGCCCTCGGCGTCGCCCACCAGCTGCCGGGCCAGATCGGCGCTGACAGCGGTGAGGGCCTCCTGGAGCCGCTCGGGGCTCAGCGTGACGCCGGAGGCCCCGGAGGCCAGCACGATGACGGTGTCATTGGTGGACATGCAGGCGTCCGAGTCGACCCGGGAGAAGGTGACGTCGGCGGCCGGGGCCAGCGCCTTCTGCAGATCGGCGGACTCGACCACCGCATCGGTGGTGATGAAGACGAGCATGGTGGCCAGCTGGGGGGCGAGCATCCCGGCCCCCTTGGCGATCCCGCCGAAGCGCGCCCCGTCGAACTCCTGCGCGGTGGTCTTGGGGTGGGTGTCGGTGGTCATGATCGACCGGGACGCCACGTCGTCGGCATCCGCTCCGGTCGCCAGCCCGGCGTGGGCGGCGCGGATGCCGGCGGTCATCTTGTCCATCTCGAGCCGCTGGCCGATGATCCCGGTCGAGGAGACCAGGACCTCGCCCTGCGGGCAGCCCTCCAGCTCGGCGACCAGGGCCGCCTCGGCCTTGGCGTCGGCCAGGCCCGCGGGGCCGGTGCAGGCGTTGGCGCAGGCGGAGTTGACGACGACGGCGTGGGCGGTGCCGCCGGCCAGCACCTCGCGGCACCAGGCCACCGGAGCGGCGAAGACGCGGTTGCTGGTGAGGACGCCGGCCGCCGCCTGGAGCGGGCCGTCGTTGACGATGAGGGCGAGGTCGGGGTTTCCGTTGCGCCGCAGCCCCGCGGAGACTCCGTTGGTCCGGAAGCCCTTGGGATATGTGACTGACATAGTGGTTCTCTCCGTGAAAAATCGTGTGGTGTGGATCGGGGCGGCTGTCAGGGGGCCAGCCCGACTCGGGGCAGCCCCTCGGTCTCCGGCAGTCCGAGCGCGATGTTGAGGCACTGGACGACGGCGCCGGCGGTGCCCTTGACGAGGTTGTCGATGGCGACCATGACGGTCGACAGGCCCGAGGCGGGATCGGCCACCGCCGAGATCCGCACCATGTTGGAGCCGATCACCGGGTGGGTGGAGGCCATCTGCCCGGCCGGCAGGACGGTGATGAAGGGCTCGCCGGCATAGGCCTCGCCCAGGCAGTTCAGCAGATCCTCGGTGGTGGTGCCGTCGGCGGAGCGCCCGTTGCAGACCGCGAGGATGCCGCGGCTCATCGGTACCAGAACGGCGGTGAGGGTGAGGCTGGTCTGCCAGGGGGCGCCGGCCTTGCGCAGGGACTGCAGGATCTCGGGGAGATGACGGTGCGCTCCACCCGTCGAGTAGGGCTTGGCGCCGCCGTTCACCTCGGCGAAGATCATGTCCGCCTTGGCCTTGCGTCCGGCTCCGGAGGTGCCCACCGGCAGCACGGCGGACAGCCCGACGGGATCGAGGAGGCCGGCGGCCACCACCGGGGCCAGGCCCAGGGCCACCGCCGAGGCGTTGCAGCCGGGGCCGGCGATGTGCTTCTGTCCCGCCAGCTCGTCGCGCTGCTTGGCGCCCTGGGGGTGTTCGGTGCCGGCGGCGAGCGGGAGCTCGGGCAGTCCGTAGGCCCAGGTTCCGGCGTGCTCGCCGCCGTACCACTTCTGCCAGTCCGAGGCCGATGCCAGCCGGAAGTCGGCTCCGGCGTCGACGATCACCAGGTCGGGGTTGAGCTCGATGAGCTTTGTGGCCAGGTCCGCCGAGGCGCCGTGGGGAAGCCCCAGGACGACGGCGTCATGTCCGGCGAGCAGTTCGGGGTCCATCTCGCTGAAGGTCTGCGCGACGCCGGGAGCGCCCGTCAGCTGCGGCAGCAGTGAGGCCACCGGCTGTCCGGCGTTGCTGTGTGCGGCCAGCGCACCCAGCCGCATATGGGGGTGCATGACGATGAGCCGGGCCGCCTCCGACCCCGCGTAGCCGGAAGCTCCGGCCACCGCAACACTGAATGCCTTTGCAGTCATGTGCATATTTATACAGCAGGAAGCGGCCCCTCACAACCTGGGACGGTCCCGGCTGAGACATGCCGTCATCGCGAGGCGCCCGATGCAGTTCGCCGGGAGCGGGTGAACAGGAGGAGGGCGACGAGGTAGCCGGCGATTGCGAAGGCCGCGATCCCGGTGAACTGCGGCGTGGCGTCGAAGATCGGCCCGGCGACCGCGGCGCCGATGGTGGTTCCGGCGTACATGGCGACATTGGTGAGGGAGGAGACGGTGCCCCGGGCCGCCCCGGCGTCCGACTGCAGGGTGGCCATCAGAACCGGGAAGAGGAAGCCGGCGGCGAGCATGACCAGGGTCAGCAGGCAGACGGCGGGCACCAGATGCCGGATGAACGCAACCGCCAGGTAGCCCGCGGCCATCGCGAGGATGCCGATGACCAGGGACCGCCGAATGCCCCAGCGCGCCACCAGGCGATGCCCGAACAGGGAGCCGACGGCGTTGCCCGCGCCGATGGCGATCATCGCGGCCCCGATTCCGGCGGTGCTCAGCCCGAAGTCGCGGGAGAACCAGGAGCCGAAGAAGGACAGCGCCGCGAAGTTGCCGGTCTGGAAGATGAAGTAGGCGACCAGGCCGATCACCAGGGCGCGGGAGGCGAGGACCGCCCGATAGCCGCGCGCCCGCGAGGGGCCGGGCGCAGCAGTCTCGGGCACATGGGGGAAGCACAGGGCCAGCAGCACGGTGATCGCGGCCGCGGTCGCCCCGATCGCGTAGAACGAGAACCGCCATGACACCACGGCGAGGAAGGCTCCCAGAGGGATACCGGCCAGTTGGGCGATCGCCAGCCCGGCGGTGGCCCGGCCCATGGTCCGCACGATCTCGTCCGGGGCCACCAACTGCGGGATCGAGGCCCAGATCTGCGGCGTCCCCAGGGCCGCTGCCGCCCCGGTGAGGAAGCGAAGCCCGGCCATCGACCAGAACCCCCAGGCGAATCCGCAACCGGCGGTGAGCAGGCTGAACAGCCCTATCCCGACCAGCAGCATGCGACGCCGGTCTATCCGGTCCGACACCGGGCCGGCGATCAGGGCGCACAGCGCGTAGCCGAGCGCGTAGGCGCTCACCAGCCAGCCGGAGGCCTGGACGCCGACGCCGAACTGGCCGCGCAGTTCCGGCAGCAGCGGGGCCACCAGAAAGGTGTCGGTCCCCACGACGAATGTCGTCGCGAAGGACAACCAGCCCACCGTGCCATCGCTCACCGAACGTCCGATCCGCCGCGAATCCGCCATGTCGACTCCTCCTGTCCGCCGTGACCCCTTGTCACGCGGCATTGCGGAGCCGACGCTAAACTTTGACAGTGCTGTCAAGGTCAAGTCGGGCAGGGTCACGTCGGGAGGATGCTTGATGAGGATCGCGGAGCTGGCGGAACGAGTGGGGACCAGTCCCCGGATGTTGCGCTACTACGAGCAGGAGGGTCTGCTGACGCCGGATCGCGGCGCCAATGGATATCGGGACTACGACTGCGCCGACGTGCGGACCGCGCGGCAGATCGTGGTGCTGTCGGCGGCCGGGCTCACCCTGGACGCCATCCGGGTTGTGCTGCCCTGCGCCGCCGTCGATGGACGCCGGCTGCGGGCCTGCCCGGCGGTAGCGCCCGAGCTGCGGGGCCAGCTGACCACCATCCGGGAGCGCATCGAGACCCTCAGGAGCAGTGCGGACGCCATCGAGACCTACCTCGACACCCTCGAACCCGGCGTCCCGGTCAGCGGCGCCCGTGCTTGAGCCTGGCCGACATGGCCCGCTGGGCCTCGCGCTTGGCGTCGCGCTCCTTGATGGCCTGGCGCTTGTCCCAGTCCCTCTTGCCGGTGGCCACCGCGATCTCGACCTTGGCGTAGCCGTCCTTGAAGTACAGCGACAGCGGGACGATCGTCTTGCCGGAGTCGGCCGATTCGCGGGACAGCTTCGCGATCTCGCGCTTGGTGAGCAGGAGCTTGCGCTTGCGCATCACCTCGTGATTGCGCCAGGTGCCGAAGGCGTACTCCGGGATGTGCAGGTTGTACAGCCACACCTCACCGCGATCGTCCACCTGGGCGAAGGCGTCTCCCAGCGACGCCTTGCCGGCCCGCAGTGATTTCACCTCGGTGCCCTGCAGCACCATGCCGGCCTCCCAGCGGTCCCCGATGGTGTAGTCGTGGAGAGCCTTCTTGTTGCGGGCGACGACCCTCTGGCCCTTCTCCCTGGGCATCCTGACCTCCTTCGGCGCCGGTTCTACGGCACGGACGCCCCATGCTACCCACTTCGTCGAAGCGCTAGACCTTCAGATACCGCCTGGTCGCGGCGAAGGCCGGCAGCACCGACAGCAGGATGGACACCACCAGCACCGCCGCCATCGCCAGGAATGCCTGATGCCATCCGATCCACATGATGGTGGTGATCGAGGTGGCCGCCTTCCTGATGATGATGAAGTAGACCCCCAGCGCAAGAGTGCCGCTGGCCAGCAGCCCGCCGATCAGCCCGGCCACCAGGGACTCCAGCAGGAAGGGTGTGAGGATGTAGGCGTTCGAGGCGCCGACCAGTCTCATGATGCCGAGTTCCCGGCGTCTGGAGAAGGCCGCCATCCGGATGGTGTTGCCGATCTGCAGCGCGGCCGCCACCAGCAGCAGCACCGACATGCCCAGAGTCCCCCACTTCAGGGCGTTGAGCCACATGAACAGCGGGTCCAGCACCGGGTGCAGGTCCAGCACCGCCTGCACCCCGGGCAGGCTCTTGGCCTGTTCCACCACCCCCAGGTACTGCTGGGGATCGCTGAGTTTGACCCGGAAGGAGTCCTGAATGGTCGACTCGGTGAGGACGTCCTTGACCGGGGAGTCCCGGTAGACCCGCTGGTACTCCTCGTAGGCCTCGTGCTTGGACTCGTAGTAGACCTCTTGAACCTGCGGGTTCGCCTCCAGGACCTTCCGGATGTTGTCCTTCTGCGCCTGGGTGGCGCCATCGCCGGAGGTGCACTGGCCGCCCTCCACATTGGGCACGCAGAGGAAGACCGAGACCTCGATCTTGTCGTACCACTTGCCCTTGACCAGATCGACCTGCTGATTGGCCAGCAGCGCCGCGCCGAACAGTGACAGCGAGACCCACATGGTGACGATCACGGCGATCGTCATGGTGAGGTTTCGGCGTAGACCCGTCCAGGTCTCTCTCAGGGTGTGACGCATGAATGGGCTTCCTCAGTGTGGATCTGTCGGTGGTGGCTGAGTTCTTGGGGGCAGGACGCCGGGATTTGGTCAGGCGGTTCCGTAGACGCCCTCGCGCTGGTCACGGACCACTGCCCCGGCGTCCAGCTCGATGACCCGCCGGCGCATCTGGTCGACGATGGTGGAGTCGTGGGTGGCCATGATGACGGTCGTGCCGGTGCGGTTGATCCGGTCCAGCAGTTTCATGATGCCGACGCTGGTGGCGGGGTCGAGGTTTCCGGTCGGCTCGTCCGCGATGAGGATCTTGGGACGGTTGACGAAGGCCCTCGCCACCGCGACCCGCTGCTGCTCGCCGCCGGAGAGTTCATCGGGCATCCGTTTCCCCTTGCCGGACAGCCCGACCAGGTCGAGGGTCTCCGGGACGACCTTCTTGATCTCGCGGGTGGGTCGCCCGATCACCTGCAGGGCGAAGGCGACGTTCTCGTAGACGGTCTTTCCGGGCAGCAGCCGGAAGTCCTGGAAGACGGTGCCGATCTGACGCCTCAGCGCGGGCACCTTCCAACTGTGCAGGGTGCTGAGGTCCTTGCCGGCGACGTAGATGATGCCCTTCGTGGGGCGGTACTCGCGCAGGATGAGCCGGATGAAGGTCGACTTCCCCGAGCCGGACTGGCCGACCAGGAAGACGAACTCCCCCTTGTCGATGTCGACGTTGACACCCCGCAGGGCCGGCTTGGCCTGTCCCTCGTAGATTTTGGTGACATTGTCGAAGGTGATCAACGGACCGTCCTTGAGTCGATGCCGTGGCAGGGCGGTGAGGACCCGACCAGGAGTTCCTGAGAATTTCTCAGTGTGCCACCGAGTCTATGAGACTCTGGCCGCCGCGCAAATCGGACGCGCCCGGAAGGTCCCCGGAAGTCTTCGGAAGCGTCCACCAAGGATCGGGGACGCCGGTCTCACTCCCCGGCCTGACCGCGCCGCCAGCGGATCCCGGCGTCGATGAATCCGTCGATGTCGCCGTCGAAGACGCCGTCGGTGTTGCCCACCTCGTAACTGGTGCGCAGATCCTTGACCATCTGGTAGGGGTGCAGCACGTAGGAACGCATCTGAGCGCCCCAGGAGTTGCCCTCCGACTTCAGCGAGTTCATCTCCGCCTCCTGATCGGCGCGGGCCTTCTCCAGCAGCTTGGCCTGCAGCACCCGCAGCGCGGCGGCCTTGTTCTGGATCTGGGAGCGCTCGTTCTGACAGCTCACCACGATGCCGGTGGGCAGGTGGGTCAGGCGCACCGCGGAGTCGGTGGTGTTGACGCCCTGGCCGCCGGGGCCCGACGCGTGGAAGACGTCCACCCGCAGGTCGGACTCGGGGATGTCGACGTGGTCGGTCTCCTCGACCACCGGCAGCACCTCGACGCCGGCGAAGGAGGTCTGACGGCGTCCCTGGTTGTCGAAGGGGCTGATCCGCACCAGCCGGTGGGTGCCCTGCTCGACCGACAAGGTGCCGTAGCCGAAGGGGGCGTGCAGGATGAAGGTGGCCGACTTGATCCCGGCCTCCTCGGCGTAGGAGGTGTCGAGGATCTCCACCGAGTACTCGTGGCGCTCGGCCCAGCGCAGGTACATCCGCAGCAGCATCTCGGCGAAGTCCGCGGCGTCGACGCCGCCCGCCTCAGAGCGGATGGTGACGACGGCCTCGCGCTCGTCGTAGGGGCCCGACAGGAGGGTCCGGACCTCAAGGGCGTCGATCTCGGTGCGCAGCGATGTCAGCTCTGACTCGGCCTCGGCGGCGGAGTCCTTGTCGTCGTCCTCAGCGGCGAACTGCAGCAGGATCTGGACGTCGTCGATCCGTGAGCGCAGTTGGTCGAGCCGGTCCACCTGCGACTGGAGGGCCGACAGCCTCGAGGTCGTCTTCTGAGCGTGCTCCTGGTCGTCCCACAGATCGGGTGCGGCGACCTCCTTCTCGAGCTCCGCGATCTCCTGCCGTTTGGCTGCGGGGTCGAGGACGGACTCGATGGAGGCCAGCGAGTGATCGAGGTCGTCTGCGGTCTGCTGAAGGTCTACAAGTGCCACGGCGCGCCACTCTACCGTGCCCGGGGTTGGGGATAGGGTGACGTGAGTCTCGGTAGAGCCCCGGGGCACATAGCTCAGTTGGTCAGAGCGCCTGCCTTACACGCTGGAGGTCGCCGGTTCGAGCCCGGCTGTGCCTACGTTGAGGTCGTTGTCGACAATGACGACCCGACCGGTTCGATAATCGGATTCAACGGCTCGCTGCCTCCTGGCAGTGGGCCGTTGTGCGCGTCCCCGGCTCGTCGATGCGCTCATCTCAGCAAAGTGAGCGTGACTCCCAGCTTCGGTGCCCGCGACAGTCGGGCATCCGAGGTGACCAGGCTTGCTCCGAGGACGCGGGCGGCGACCACGTAAAACGCGTCGGTGATCCGCAAGGACTGGCGAAGCTCCCATGCCTCGACGGCGAGGGATTCGATCGGGACACGGCGAATGGGGGCGTCGCGAAGCGCCGCAACTCCATTTTCAGCCTCCTCCGGCGTGATCTGCTCGACGCGGACCAGGCGCCACAGCGCCGACAGCACTTCGAGATCGAGGAGCGCGGGGGCGAAGAGCTCGTGGCCTCCGAGCGCCGCGATAGCAGCGTCCTGCCGGGTCCCGGGCATGATGGCGTCGAGCAGTGCGCTCGCATCAACGACTGCGGTCACAACTGCTTCGGATCGCGAGTCAACGGCAGCGGATCGTACTCGTCACGCGCGGCATCGAGTGCACCAATCACGTCGATCTCCCGGGGCACGGCATTCGTGCGGACACTCTCGGCCCAGTCCTCGAAGAGCGGATGCCCCAGATCCGATCGCAGCACGCGAGTCACATATTCCGACATGGTCACGCCGAGACGCCGAGATCGGGCGACCACGCCTTCACGGACGTCCTCCGGGAGATTCCGGATCTGCAAGGTTGCCATGCTCATGATTCTAGCATGCTATCTGCATACTTCTTGCTGTCACTAGGCGCCCTCACGTGTGACAGCGAGATCATGCGACCATGGCCAGGACATCGAGGCGTTCATCGCCTCCATCGACGCCGCCACACACCTGCGTGCCATCAGCGCCGCCCACCAGGCGGTGCGCACCGCCTCCGAGAGAGTCGCATCGTCACGCGACCGAGAGATCACAAGCAGCCGGAACTGTTCTTGCGGCCGCTGACAGTATTCCCGCCGAGGTTCTTGACTTGGGCCTTGAGCTGGTTCGCGCTGGTCATCCTCATAACAGGACCTCAAAGTACGAGCGAACTAGCCGTTCTACACCTACCTGGTTCGCGTAGCTTTCTAGAACATCGAAGCGCTTGTCCGGGCGTCGCGCATATGTCTTCAATGTTGCTGTGAGAGTCTGCTGATCAATATGCGAGCGACTGCGAACCAGGTCGCAGATTGTGCGCTCCAAGTTGTAGGTGAAGACCATGTTCCCATCAGGGCGACGGAAAAGTCGGGGGTGTCTGCTGTGACTAGGGGTTGAGCCCCCTCTCGGCGTGTCATACAGGCGGGCGAGGCCCCGCACGGTTTGGATGGAAGTACCCCTACAAACCACCGCCGCAAGGAACCTCGCCCGCGATGCCATCCTCTCCCACCGCGCCCGCCGTCCGCACCTCTGACACGCCCGCACCGAATGTCCGGCTGGTCGATCACCTGGCCCGGGTCCCCGACCCCCGCAAACCCAGAGGCACCCGGTACCCGCTGACAGGCCTGCTCCTCCTGGCGATCTCGGCGACCCTGGCCGGATGCCGGGGCTTCACCGCGATCGGAGAATGGGCCCACGCCCTCACCGGCCACTCCCTGGCCGGGTTCGGGCTGCGCGCGGCCCCCGGAGAATCGAACCTGCGCAAGCTGTTCTCACGTCTGGATGCCGCCGCACTGGACGCTGAACTGTGCCTGTACGCCTGGACCCGCACCACCACCATCGACGGGCGCCGTGTCATCGCCGTGGACGGGAAAACCCTGCGCGGCTCCCGATCGGCAACCGAAAAGGCCCGGCACCTGGTCGCAGCCCTCGACCACGCCAGCGGCACCGTGGTCGCCCAGCAGGCCGTCGACGCGAAGTCCAACGAGATCCCGGCCCTGCCCGACCTCATCACCGCGTTGGGCGAACGGGCTGCCGGTGCGGTGATCACCGCCGACGCCCTCCATACCCAGACCGCGACCGCGACCGCGATCCTGGCCGCCGGCGCCGACTACGTGTTCACCGTGAAATCCAACCAGCCGGGACTGCACAAGCGATTGAAGTCCCTGCCGTGGTCACGGGTTCCAGCAGGACACGTGGAGGATGAGAAGTCTCATGGGCGCAGGGTCCGGCGGACTCTGAAGGTCGTCCAGGCACCCGAGAATCTCGGGTTTGAGGGGGCGGTGCAGGTCGCCCAGTTGCGCCGGGTCGCCACCCGGGGCCAGAAGAAGACCACGGAGGTGGTCTACCTCATCACCTCGGCCGGTCTGCCCGATGCACCACCGGCCCGGCTCGCGGCGTGGGTGCGCGGTCATTGGGGTGTGGAGAACCGGTTGCACTGGGTCCGTGATGTGACCTTCGACGAGGACAGGCACCAGGCCAGGACTGGGTCGGCACCCCAGGTGATGGCCACCCTGCGCAGTGTGGCGATCGGTATTCACCGGATGAGGGGTGAGGCGAACATCGCGCGGGCGATCCGGCGTGCGGCCTGGGACCCGTTGGCCACCTGTGACCTGGTCCTCACACTCTGATCACAGCTCGACCACAGGAAGGAGAAACGACTTTTCCGGGACCCTGATGTTCCCATCGGGAGCAGGCAACTCGATGCGGCCCAAGGAAAGTACGTCTGCCTTGATGAAGTAGACGCGCACTCCGTCGCGCCTCAGAGCCGAGGCGTTATAACCCGACGGCAGTGTCACTGTCGGGGCCTCCGGCTCGCGCTCCGCCAGCCCATGAAGCAAGAGGGCCGACTCGTGAGAGAACACCACCCTGTGCGAGCGCAGTGACAACATGTACATTTCATCAACCCACGCATCGGGTGTCGCGTACACACCGCGGGCGAGACGTTCCATCTTCCTGGCTCGCACAAACTCCATGACGCTGGGACGACTGATGCCATGGGCCTCGGCGTCAGCGGTGCGCAGTACACCGCCACCACGAGCCGAAAGATCAGACAATCGCTCAGCGACACCCACCGCAACCGACCCCTAACCAAGATGCTTATATACTAGATCATATACGCATCTATGTTAGGGAAGTGGAGTCGGACGTCTCTCATCCCAGCTGGCGAGCAGCAGCTCGGCAGGCGAAGGCGAGTCCGATTCGCCGGGGTCGTGACAGCAGAGCATCCGAGGTCACGGGGCTTGCTTCCAAGGCACATGGGTAGCAACGGCGTCGGTGATCCGCCAGAACTGGCTAAACTTCCATGCCTCGACGGCTACTCCGGCCGGATCCCTGCCTTGTAGGCCAGCGTGATAAGGCTTGCGCGATCGTGCACATCCAGTTTCATCATCGCCCGGTTCAGGTGAGTCTTGACGGTGAACTGAGAAATGAACAGACGATCTGCGATCTCGGAGTTGTCGAGACCGGCAACTGCTTCCCGTACTATTTCTCGTTCTCTTTCGGTGAGTGTTCCAAACAGTCTATGCGCATGAGGGTCAGCGATTATCTCGTCGCCATGGGCCACATGGTGAATCAGCGCGGCCGCGGCGTTCGCTGAGAGTGCGCCACCTCCTTGGTCCACCTCGGCGATGCAGCTCGCGAGCTCGCTGGGGCCCACTCCTTTGGAAAGAAAGCCGTTCGCGCCCGCCTTCAAGGCCATGATGACGTTCTCATCCTGATCAAAGGTCGTCAGGACGATGATCTTGGTGGCTTGTGGAGTGAGCTTCCGGCGAATCCTCCGGGTCGTCTCCACGCCGTCGATCCCGGGCATGTGGAGGTCCATGAGAATGACGTCGACATGCAGGGTCTCAAGAGTCTTGAGGGCGGCAAGACCATCAGGCTCATCGGCGACGACTTCGACTCCTTCCATCGCATTGATGATGGTGGTCAGGCCGACACGGATCATTTCCTGATCGTCGACGAGCATGACTCGGATCATCACAGGCCCTCTTCTTCTCTGGTCGGCTGGACCAGGGGCAGACGCGCCTGCACCCAGAACAGATCGCCATCATTGGATGTCTTCAGGGCGCCTCCGACAGAGGCGACTCGTTCCCGCATTCCGACGAGTCCGTACCCGGTGTGCGATGAGCGCGTCTGGACGGGGGCTTGCCGGTTGACCACCTCGATGAAAAGCCATCTGTCGTTTGTGGTGATGTGCAGGGCGATGGTGCCGGTGCCGTACTTGGTGGCGTTGGTCAGGCATTCCTGCACGATGCGATAGGCGGCGCGGGCGGCTTCTGGAAGCAGGACCGGCGGCGTCTGGGGCCACGCCGTTTCGACCTCGACGCCGGCTCTGTGGCACTGCTCGATGAGTTCCCCGATGTGCTCGTAGTCCGCCAGGGGAGCGTGCGAACTGGCACTTTCGGGTTCGTCCTGAGTTCGCAGAATCTTCAGCATGTGCTGGGTCTCGGTCAAGATGTGCTGAATGTTGCCACGGGCGGCAGCCAGGTCGCCACGAGCCTCGTCACTGCCAGCCGGCAGGTGAACTTCGGCCGCTCCCAGGTGAATGTTCACGACGGCGAGCTCGTGGCCGATGACATCGTGAAGGTCGCGGGCGATGCGCAGGCGTTCCTCCGCCACGCCACGGGCGACGGCGACATCCTGGGCCGCGGCAAGGTCGCGGGATCTGAGCCGGACCTGCTCCCAGTAGCGTCGTGAGATCAGGATCGAGTGCCCGATGACGCCGAACACGAATGTGCTGGCGCCCGCGATGACGGCATCCCTGTAGGTGAACGCCACTGTCCCGAGCCCGAGTCCGGCGTAGTGGACGACGGTCGCGGCGTAGTTCGACAGAGACGGGATCAGGCCTAGCCAGACCGGCATGCCATGCATCGTGAGAGTGACGGTGGCGAAGATCGCGAGGTTCCACTCAATGATGGGATCGATCCCGGCAAGAGCCCCGATCACGGGGGCTGCGACCGCGAGGCAGAGCGTCGGCCATCGCCAGTGCCAAGCCGTCAGGCACGCCGCGCCCGCGACGACAAGTGAGAGGAAGACCGCCGGTGAGGCCCCACTGCGGACATCCACGGCGTAGATGACGATCCCGACCGCCACGGTGGCGGCCATGACGAACTTGACGGTCCACTCCGGCAGCGCCTTCCAGCGAAGCCAGAACGGCGGGTGCGGCCACGCCCTCTCCACATCGTCATCTCGTGTGCTCATGACTCTCACCCTCCTCGGGCTCAGCCCCTTCGACGTACTGCGCAGGGAGTAGTTGAAGTTCGTCTGTGTGGACGATCCGCCGGAACCACGAACGACGAAGAATGAAGACATGTCCGGCAGCCGGGCAACCATTTCACCCGAAGGAATATGACAATGAGCACCGAAACCGATGGCTTCACATCGTCGAATACAACCACCACGTACGAGTACCGCACGGTCCTCGCGCCCAGCGAACGAGTGGCCCTGACAAGAGACACCTACGAGTCGTTCGGATGGGTCGAGGACGGAACTCCATCCAGTGATTCGCCTCTTGGATCGGCGGCCCTGAACCTCAAGCGAGATCGTCACATCAAGAACCGTTCCATCATCAATGAACTGCAACGCAGATCCGAGGCCGCTCTCACCGATATCGACCGCCTCGAGCGCTCCAAGACACAGAAAGCGCAGATCGTCGCATTCACCATCGGCATCATCGGATGCGCATTCCTCGCAGGCTCCGTCTTCTCCATGCTGGCCTCGTTGTGGGTTCCGTTCGTGCTTCTCGGTATTGTCGGCCTGATCGGGTGGGCGCTGCCCTATTTCTCCTACAAATCGATCCGTGACAGCCAGACCAGCAAGATCGCTCCGCTCATCGAGCAGCGCTACGACACCATCTATGACGCCTCCGAGCAGGCGCAGCGGCTCATGGCCCAGCAGTGACGGTCTCGGATCACGCTGCGCGTCCAGTTACCCTCAGGATCCCATCCTGCCTCACTTGACTTACATTTGTCAAGAATCTTACAGTCGTAAACCATCACCCGTGAACCGCCTGAAAGGAACCTCACCTATGGGAGCAGTAAGCCAGCTCAGGGCTATCCATCTGAGCTGACCTAGACTGGTGTCCCATGTACGAGCCTGATGCGACACGTCGGCGCGCGGGCCGGGACTACCCCGCCTCGCTGGGCGAGTTCCAGTCATGGTTCACCACCGATGCCGACTGCCTGGACTACCTGGAATGGCTGCGCTGGCCCGACGGGTTCATCTGTCCTCACTGCGCCCACCAGGGCGGCTGGCACGTGAGCGCTTCAGCTATCAAGTGCCCGGGGTGCCGCAGGACCACCGCGGTCACTGCGGGCACCCTGTTCGACCGTCGCCGCACACCACTGACGGTGTGGTTCCAGGCCTGCTGGGAGTTCGCCGCATCCAAGGACGGGGTCTCGGCGCTGTCGCTGCAGCAGCGCCTGAGCATCGGTTCCTACCAGACCGCGTGGTCGATGCTCCACCGGCTGCGCCGCGTGCTCAACCGGCCGGGCCGCGACCTGCTGGCCGGGACCGTGGAGGTCGACGAGACCTACATCGGCGGACAGGAGAAGGGTCTTGCCGGGGGCCGGGCCAAGGGCAAGAAGACTCTCGTCGTGGTGGCTGTGGAACATCGGGTTGCCGGGGGGCTGGGCCGGGCCCGGATGCAGGTGATTGACGACGCGTCGGCGGCCACACTGCGAGGGTTCATCACCGGGACCGTGGCGCCCGGGTCCACGGTGATCACCGACGGGTGGAGCGGCTACCTGTCGATCACCGGGGACGGGTATGTCCATGACCGGCGAAGTCAGCGCGCGGTCAAGGCCCGCGGTGGCGACATCGACTCCCTGCTGCCAGGGGTTCACCGGGTGGCGTCCCTGGTGAAGCGATGGTTGCTGTCGACGCATCAGGGCGGGGTCGGGCCCGAGCATCTTCAGGAGTACCTGGATGAGTTCTGCTTCCGGTTCAATCGGCGCCGGTCGCGCAGTCGTGGGCTGGTGTTTCTGCGGGTGATGGAGCTGGCGGTGGGTCATGAGCCGGTGCGCTACACCGATCTTGTGGCCATGCCCGGGTCCGCGCAGGGTCCTGTCAGGCCGCCGAGTGGGCGGGGGCATCCTGTCAGTCTGGAACGAGGCCCTGCGAACCGGCCTTGGCGGAGAACAGCGGAATCGCCACGCCAGGTCAGCCCAGATGGATAGCCCTGAGCCAGCTATCGTCGAGGACTCGACCCACGAGTTCTTCAACGACCTCACCCGCACCTCGCTTCGCGGTCACCTTTATCGCGCTCGGGGCACTGGTCTCCGCCCTCGCCCAGTCCCTGTTCGTCCCCGTACTGCCACTGCTGCCGGGCATCCTGGGAACCAGCGCCACCAACGTCCAATGGCTGGTAACCTCCACCGTCCTGGTCGGCGCGATCGCCGTCCCCATCGCCGGACGACTCGGCGACCTGCGCGGCAAGCGCCTCATGCTGCTCATCAGCCTGGCCGCAATGGCCATCGGCTCACTGATCACCGCGCTGAGCTCGACCATCGGCTGGCTCATCATCGGCCGTGGCCTCCAAGGACTGGCCGGCGGCACCGTCCCCCTGGGTATCTCCCTGGTAACCGCCACTGTGCCCCGCCACCGGCAGGCCTCGGGCATCGCCCTGGTCTCCGGCATGCTCGGCGTCGGCGGCGCCCTCGGGCTGCCCATGGCCGGGGTCATCACTCAGTACGCGGACTACCACGTCCTGTTCTGGATCACCTTCGCCGCCGCAGTCCTGGCATTCGCCGGTATTCTGCTCCGCGTCCCTGAAGCGCCCATCAACGCGAAGGGCCGCCTCGATGTGCCCGGAGCATCCCTGCTCGCCCTGACCCTGCTCGCTCTGCTGCTTCCGTTGTCCGAGGCCGGGGTCTGGGGCTGGTCTGACCCGCGCACTTGGGGCCTGCTCATCGTGGCCGTGATCCTCGCAGCCCTGTTCGGGCGGTCGCAGTGGCGCAAGGCGAACCCTTTGGTGGACGTGCGCACCCTGGTCCGGCGCCCGGTGCTGCTCACAGACCTGGCGTCCATCCTCATCGGCTTCTCGATGTTCGGCTCCATCCTGGGCACCTCCTCCTACGTTCAAGCCCCTGCGGCGACCGGTTACGGGTTCGGCTCCTCGGTGGCCGTCGCCGGGCTCACCCTGCTGCCCTCCGGACTGGCCATGCTCGTCCTGGCGCCCGTCGCGGGGCGGATGATCGACCGCTGGGGCGCACGCGTCACCCTGATCGTCGGCGCCCTAGTCGTCGCTGCCGGCTGGCTGATGCGGATCTGGCTGATCTCGGGTCTGGCCTGGATCGTCATCGGGACCACGGTTGTCGGCATCGGTGTCGCGCTGTGTTTCGCCGCGTTCCCCGCGCTCATCAACGCCTCGGTCCCGCCCGAGCAGAATGCCTCAGCCAACGGGCTCAACGCGCTGTTCCGCGATCTTGGCATCTCCCTGGTCTCGGCCCTGTGCGGCTCGATCCTCGCCACCCTCACCATCAGCCTAGGCGCGGCTGTCATACCGAGTCTCGCCGCCTACCGGTGGATCTTCGGGATCTGCGCCATCGGCGCCCTTCTCGCAGCCGCGATGGCGAACGTCATCCCGAAGAAGAACAAGTAACCGCGATGTCCACCGAACCCAACCATCAAGCAGCCAGGAAGGAGAATCGAAATGAACCGGAAAATTACCGCAATCCTTGCAGTCGTTGTCATCGTCGTCGCAGTCGTGGGCGCAGATATCATCGTTCGCGAGAAGAATCTATACTAGGCTTTGGCTCTCGCACATACAATTCAACACCGTCACTCGGGTTCGGGTCTCTTCCATGAACGGGAGAGACCCAGACCATGCAGAACCGACCATGACCAGGACATCGAGGCGTTCATCTCATGAGGGTGACGGTGACTCCCAGTCACGGCGCTCCCGACAGTCGGGTATCCAAGGTGGCCAGGCTTGCTCGGAGGACGCGGGCGGCGACCACGTAGAACGCGTCGGTGATCCGCAAGGACTGGCGAAACTCCCATGCTTCGACGGCGAGGGGTTCGAGCGGGACACGCCGAATGAGGGCGTCCTGCCGGGCCCCGGGCATGATGGCGTTGAGCAGTGCGCTCGGAAACATGGCATCACCGATGCCGGTATCCTCCACGCGCTCGATCCTCCGGTCCGCTACCGCGAGCGACTATCTCTGGCAAGGAGGAAGATCATGCCCAAGACCACCACATCCACCGACCATGACCAGGACATCGAGGCGTTCATCGCCTCCATCGACCCGGCCACCATGCGCGACGCCACACACCTGCGTGCCATCAGCGCCGCCCGCCGGGCGGTCGCCGACGCCGAGACCGAACTGCGCGAGGCCGTCGCCGCCGCCCGCGCGGCCGGGGATTCCTGGACCGCGATCGGCGTCGCCCTGCACACCTCCAAGCAGAACGCCTACCGCAAGTTCGGCGCACGGCACGACGGCTGACCTCAGCTCTCGGCAGTGCGGTTGAGCCAGGCGATGAAGAGCTGGGTCTCTTCATGTCCCAGCAGGTCGGGACGCGCGGCGATGTACTCGACCAGCTGGAATGCCGCCTGCTCACGGGACCCTCGTGACGAGACGCCGGGCACCCCGGTGATCGCAGCGATCGCGCCGTCTCTGACGGCGGCCGACAGCTCGGGATCGGGAACGGCCAGAATGATCTGGCGCAGGGTGACGCCGACGTTGGTGGCGAGGATGTGCGCCGTCGCCTGTTCGGCAGACACGACGAGCCTTCCTTCCCCGGCTGCCCGCGTGGTCAGAGCGAGGAGCATCGCACTCGACGGCTCCATCGGAGCGAGCGAGTAACCGGGACGCACCTGCCCGTACATCAGGGTGTAGAAGCCGGGATTCTCGAGCCCGAAGGCCACATGGGCGTCCCACCCTTCACGAATGTCCTGAATGGCGTCGCCGGACGACTCGTGCGCATTCTTGCGGGAGAGGTAGAGCTCGAATCCGCGCTCGATGACGGCGTCGATAAGTCCCTGCTTGTTGCCGAAGAAGTGATACAGGGTGGGCATTTTCACTCCAACCCGGTCGCAGACCGACCGCAGCGACACCTCCTCGCCGGGTGCCGCGGCAACGAGATCCGCAGCGGCGTCGAGGAGACGCGTTCGGGTATCGCTTCGCGCATCCAATGTCATACCACTATATTAACCTGTATCTTAGATACACCACCGCCCGGCACCGATACCCCGCAACGGGGCACGGCAGGCAGCGCAACAGAGTTGGTCAGCACCAGAAAAGACAGGACATCAGCATGACTGTGAAGCACATCCCCGAGCCCGTCGCATCGTTCATCGCGGCTGTGAACCGACACGATGAGGCCGCGTTCCTGGACGCGTTCACCACCACGGGGGCAGTGGACGACTGGGGCCGGACGTTCACCGGTCGCGACGCCATCAAGGCGTGGAGCGACAATGAGTTCATCGGCGCGAACGGCGTCCTCACCCCCACCGAGGTCAGCCAGCAGGGCGAGCAGGTGACCGTCATCGGGGACTGGGCCAGCACCCATGCCAACGGCCTGAGCCGCTTCATCTTCGACATCTCCGGCGACAAGCTCACCAAGATGACCATCCGCGAGGGCTGACCTTTCCCCACCCCGATCACTCACGCCCGTGAACCACTGACCGAAAGACCTCGACGGACATGACCACCAGCCCACTCCCCCGCCTGCGCCCCATGAGACCGCGAGATCCATCCGAACAGCACCGCGCGGCCAGCCCGCTCGAACTGTTCTTCGACCTGGTCTTCGTCGTCGCGGTCTCCTTCTCCTCCCAGACCCTCCACCACATGGAGGCTGATGGGCACCTCGGAGCAGGGATCCTCGGATACCTCATGGTGTTCTTCGCGATCTGGTGGGCCTGGATGAACTTCACCTGGTTCGCCACCGCATTCGACACCGACGACTGGCTCTACCGGGTGATGACCATCATCCAAATGGCCGGCGTCCTCATCCTCGCGGCCGGCACCGTCCCGGCGATGGAGCACCACGATTTCACCGTCGTCACCATCGGCTCAGGGCCACGGAAAAGTCGGGAGTGTCGTCTGTGACTAGGGGTTAAGCCCCTCTCGGCGTGTCATACAGGCGGGCGAGGACCCGCACGGTTTGGATGGAAGTACCCCTACCAACATCCAGCCGCAAGGAACCTCGCCCGCGATGCCATCCTCCCCCACCGCACCCGCCGTCCGCATCCCTGACACGCCCGCACCAAACCCCCGGCTGGCCGATCACCTGGCCCGGGTCCCCGACCCCCGCAAACCCCGAGGCAAGAGATACCCCCTGACGGGACTGCTCCTCCTGGCGATCTCGGCGACCCTGGCCGGATGCCGGGGCTTCACCGCGATCGGCGAATGGGCCGCCATCCTCGCCGAGGGCACGCTGGCCGGGTTCGGGCTGCGCGCGGCCCCCGGCGAGTCGAACCTGCGCAAGCTGTTCTCACGCCTGGATGCCGGCGCTCTGGACGCCGAGCTGTGTCTGTACGCCTGGACCCGCACCACCACCATCGACGGGCGCCGTGTCATCGCTGTGGACGGGAAGACCCTGCGCGGCTCCCGATCGCAGACCGCACAGGCCCGGCATCTGGTCGCAGCCCTCGACCATGCCAGCGGCACCGTGGTCGCCCAGCAGGCCGTGGATGCGAAGTCCAACGAGATCCCGGCCCTGCCCGACCTCATCGCCGCGCTCGGCGAGCGGGTGAGGGGTGCGGTGATCACCGCTGATGCTCTGCATACCCAGACCGCGACCGCGACCGCGATCCTGGCCGCCGGTGCGGACTATGTGTTCACGGTCAAGGCTAACCAGCCGGGACTGCACAAGAGGTTGAAGTCCCTGCCGTGGTCACGGGTTCCGGCAGGCCACGTCGAGGTGGAGAAGTCTCATGGGCGCAGGGTCCGGCGGACTCTGAAGGTCGTCCAGGCACCCGCGGATCTGGGGTTTGCGGGGGCGGTGCAGGTCGCTCAGTTGCGCCGGGTGGCCACCCGGAAGGGGAGGAAGACCACGGAGGTGGTGTATCTGGTCACCTCGGCCGGTCTGCCGGCGGCGCCGCCGGCCCGGATCGCGGCGTGGGTGCGCGGTCATTGGGCTGTGGAGAACCGGTTGCACTGGGTCCGTGATGTGACCTTCGACGAGGACAGGCACCAGGCCAGGACTGGTTCGGCACCGCAGGTGATGGCTACCCTGAGGAGCGTGGCGATCGGCATTCACCGGATGAGGGGTGAGGTGAACATCGCGCGGGCGATCAGGCAGGCGGCGTGGGACCCGTTGGCCACCTGCGACCTGGTCCTCACACTCTGATCACAGCTCGATCACAGGAAGGAGAAACGACTTTTCCGAGACCCTGACCATCGGCTACGTCATCATGCGCCTGGCATTGGTCGCCCAATGGCTTCGCGCCGCCGTCAGCGATACAGATCTTCGCGCCACCGCACTCCGTTACGCAGCGGGCATCACGATTGTTCAAATGCTGTGGATCGCGCGCCTGTTCCTGCCCGAAACCATCGGATTCATCGGATTCTTCGTCCTGGTGGCGGCAGAGATCAGCGTGCCAATCTGGGCCGAATCCCACGGACCCACACCATGGAACGCTCACCATATCGCGGAGCGCTACGGCCTGTTCACCCTGATCCTGCTCGGCGAATCCATCCTCGCCTCGGCCAACTCGATCGTCGAGGCGATCGATGAGGGCCATCACATTCCTGACCTCATCACCATCTCCGTATCAGGACTGATCATCGCCGCCGGTATGTGGTGGTTGTACTTCTCCCGCGAACATCACGAGCACTTCACCGGGCTGCGTTCCTCGTTGACCTTCGGCTACATCCACTATGTGATCTTCGCCGCCGCAGGAGCCTTCTCGGCGGGCATCGAGGTCGCCATCGGCAGCGCTGCAGGACACGGGGAGACGCCGCCCGTCGCGGCCGCTGCCACCCTCACCGTCCCCGTCGCGCTGTTCGTGATCTGCGTCTGGGCGGTCGCCCTGCGGTACGCGCTCGGCCCGCTGGCCACCGGCGTCCTACTCGCGGGAGTCGTCATCGTCGGCGCCTCGACCTTCCTGCCCGGCACGGCACCGGTCATCGGCTCGTCGATCGGGATGATCGTCGCCACGATCGCCACCGAACTCCGGACCGGGGAGGACGCCGGCCTCTGAGGGGCACCGATCTGGACACTCTGCGGCTCCGCCTCCCCGCATGCCTATGTCCATGAGCCCGGTCCGGCCCTTATGATGGGCGTGATATTTGGCTACCGACCCGTCTGGAGTGACATGACGAACCCCCCGTTCAACCCCAACGACCCATCCGGTCAGCAGCCCGGCGGCCCCTTCGACCAGGGCCAGCCGCCCCAGAACCCGTACCCGCAGGATCCGTACCAGCAGGCCCCCTATCAGCAAGATCCGTACCAGCAAGCTCCCTACGATCAGAACCAGTACCCGCAGAACCCGTACGGCGCACCGGTGCCCGCACCCGAAGGCGGTCGGCCGCGGCCCTCGGTCAACATGCAGCAGGCCGTCAAGCTGTTCTTCAAGAACTACGCCGTGTTCAACGGCCGGGCCTCCCGGTCCGAGTACTGGTGGATGTTCGTTTTCAGCTGGCTGATCAGCATCATCCTGAGTGGCCTCGGCCGGATGATCGGCGATTCCGGCACCACCTTCCTCGACGTGCTCAGCGGTGTCTGGGGTCTCGCGACCATCGTGCCGTCGCTGGCGATCGTCTGGCGGCGTCTCCATGACACCGGTCGCGCCGGTGGATGGTTCTTCATCGTCTTCGTCCCGATCGTCGGCTGGATCATCCTGATCGTCTTCCTGGCGTCTGCTCCCAAGGCCGACGCCTGGCAGCGGTTCGACAACGGCAAGCTTCCGGTCGAGAGCTGACGCCACCGCCTGGGCGCTAGAACTGCACGCACCAGAACATCTCACATCAGGGGTCGCGGCCAGTCCGCGGCCCCTGAGCCGTTTCAGAACGAAAGGAACCAGGATGTCGAACCAACCGTGGGGGCCTTACGACCCGAACTCCCCGGAGAACCGGCAGCAGCCGGAGCGGCAGTGGGGGCCTTACGACCAAAACTCGCAGGAGAACCCGCGGCAGCCGGAACCGCAATGGGGGCAGCAACAGCCCCCCGCAAACCCGTGCCAGGGCCAGGGCCAGCAGGATCCGTACGGCCAGCAGGTCCCCTACCAGGGACCTCAGTACCCCCAACAGAATCCGTACGGGCAGCAGACCCCGTACCAGGCTGACCCCTACGGTCAGAATCCGTACGGAGCCTATGGAGCAAATCCATACGCTCCCGCCCCCGGCGCGGGCCGGCCGCGCCCCTCGGTGAGCCTTCCGACCGCTGTCAAGCTGTACTTCAAGAACTACGCCGTCTTCACCGGGCGGGCCTCCCGCTCGGAGTACTGGTGGGTGGTGCTGTTCAACGTCCTGGTCGCTGTCGTTCTGACGGTGCTCTTCGTGGTGACCGGCGGCGGCGCCGCGATGGCTGCGAATGCCGCGTCGGATCCCTACTCCTACCAGTCCTCGCCCCCTGCCGCCCTTGGCTTCTTCCCTGTCCTTCTTCTCGTGCTTCTCGGCATCTACTCACTGGCGAACATCGTCCCGGGCTGGGCGATCGTCTGGCGGCGGTTCCACGACACCGACAAGTCCGGGGCCATGTACTTCCTCAACTTCATCCCGTGGGTGGGCGCCATCATCGTGCTCATCATGCTGGCGATGCCGTCGGCGCCCCAGGCCTGGCGGCGCTGGGACAACGGAAGGATTCCCGCCGAGAGCTGAGGCTCGGTCTCAGCCCTCGGTCTGGAGATTCGCCAGGACGTCGTCCAGGTCGTCGGGCTTGACCAGGACGTCGCGCGGCTTGGACCCCTCGGAGGGGCCGACCACCTGGCGGGTCTCCAGGATGTCCATCAGCCGCCCGGCCTTCGCGAAGCCGACCCGCAGCTTGCGCTGCAGCATCGAGGTCGAGCCGAGCTGCAGCTCGACGACCAGCTTCGCCGCCTCGAGCACCAGTTCGAGATCGTCACCGATGTCCTCAGCGACCTTCTTCTCGACCGCCGGGGCGGCCACGTCCTCGCGGTAGTGGGCCGCCATCTGCTCCTTGACGTGCTCCACGACGGCGTGAATCTCCTTGTCGGAGACCCACGACCCCTGCACGCGCACCGGCTTGGAGACGCCCATCGGCAGGAACAGGCCGTCGCCCTGACCGACCAGCTTCTCGGCCCCGGGCTGATCGAGGATGACCCGCGAGTCGGTCATCGAGGAGGTCGCGAAGGCCAGCCGGGAGGGCACATTGGCCTTGATCAGCCCGGTGACGACGTCGGTGGAGGGCCGCTGGGTGGCCAGCACCAGGTGGATGCCGGCGGCGCGCGCCAGCTGGGTGATGCGGACGATCGAGTCCTCGACGTCGCGGGGGGCCACCAGCATCAGGTCGGCCAGCTCGTCGACGATCACCAGCAGGTAGGGGTAGGGGGCCAGCACCCGCTGGGAGCCCTCCGGCAGCTTCACCTGCCCGGCCCGGACCGCCTTGTTGAAGTCCTTGACGTGCCGGAACCCGAAGGCCGCCAGATCGTCGTAGCGCTGGTCCATCTCGCGGACCACCCACTGGAGGGCCTCGGCGGCCTTCTTGGCGCTGGTGATGATCGGCGTCACCAGGTGCGGGATGCCCTCGTACTGGTTGAGCTCGACCCGCTTGGGGTCGACCAGCATCATCCGGACGTCCTCGGGGGTGGCGCGCATCATCACCGAGGTGATGAGGGAGTTGACGAAGCTCGACTTGCCCGATCCGGTCGCCCCGGCCACCAGCAGATGCGGCATCTTGGCGACGTTGGCGATGACGAATCCGCCCTCGACGTCCTTGCCGAGACCCACCACCAGCGGGTTGTGGTCGTTGCGGGCCTTCGGGGAGCGCAGCACATCGCCCAGCGAGACGACCTCCTTGTCGGTATTGGGGATCTCCACGCCGATCGCAGACTTGCCGGGGATCGGGGACAGGATCCGCACATCCGGGGAGGCCACCGCATAGGCGATGTTGCGGCTCAGCGCGGTGACCTTCTCCACCTTGATGCCGGCCCCGAGCTCCACCTCGTAGCGGGTCACCGTCGGGCCGCGGGAGTAGCCGGTCACCCGGGCGTCGATCCCGAACTCCTCGAAGACCCCCGAAAGCTTCGCCACCACGGCGTCGGAGGCCTCGGTGCGGGCCTTGGGCACCGACCCTGCGACCAGCAGGTCGGCGGGCGGCAGCGAGTAGGAGACGTCGCCGGAGAGCTGGAACTGCTGAGCGGGCAGGGGGTCCTGCTCGGGCTCCTCCGGCTCGGACCCGGCGGGCTCGTGCACGGTGAATCCCTGCGGCAGACCGGCGGTGGTCCGCTCGGCCGGGCCTGCGGCCGCCTCCTTCTTCGTCCCTGAGCCAGATCCTGACCTGGCATCGGGCCCGGCGATCAGGGCGTCGTAGTCGAACACCTCGTCGACGGCCGTGGCGGTGGTGTCGGCAGAGGCGGACGCAGCGGGTTGTGCCTTGAGATTCTGGGTGGGTGTCTGGTCTGCGATCAGCGGCGTTTCGTAGGCCTCGCGGGACTCGATCTCCTCCTGCTGGCGACGCTCGGCCTGCAGCTTCCGGGCGACGCGCATCCGGGAGACGGCATCTCGCAGCGGGCGCCCCACCACGATGACGATGCCCAGCAGGGCCACCGCGATGAGCAGCGGGATGGCACCCCAGTCGCTCAGCAGGTCTGCGAAGAAACTGGAGGAGATGAAGCCGAGCATCCCCCCGGAGGCCCGCACCCGGTCCATCTGATCGGGGCGGGGCAGTCCGTCGGAGATGTTGACGACACCGAGAATCCCGAGGAAGAGCAGCGACCAGCCGATCAGCTGGCGCCCCGCCGGGCCGTTGCGCTCGGGGTGACGGAAGATCCGCCAGCACATCACCACGCCGAACAGCGGCAGGGCATAGGACAGCGAACCGAAGATGGTGGAGATGCCGACCCGCACGGCCGAGCCGACCGGCCCGGACAGCTGGAACCAGAAGGCGATCGTGATGAGGACGGTGATGAGCAGCAGGAACAGCCCGGAGCCGTCGCGGCGCCGATCGGGGTGGGTGGCCGGAGTGCGGTTGCCGATGCGTCGCACCGAACCGCCGATGAGGTGAGCGATCCCCGTCCAGGTGGCGGCCAGGGCGCGGGCCACCGGGTTCTCGGGGCTCGTCGAGGTCGCCGGCCGGCCCTTGCTGGGCTTGGCCGACGTCTTCTTCTTGCTGTTTCCCGAAGATCGCGTACCACTGCGGCTCGACGACTTCTTCGCCGAACCGTTGCGGGACCGCGCCGGGGAAGACACACGGGTCGCCATAAGGCAGAGGCTAGCAAGCGGGGGCCGGATTCCCGGTCAGCCCGCGCCCAGCACCCCCAGATTCACCCTCCGGAATCGTCTGCGGCAAGGGACGGTGAACATTTCACTCTGTAAGTCTGGTGGTGGTCGGTCTGGGACCGACTGGCAGGCTGGGTGTCGTCACCGGATGCCTGGACGTGACCCCATATCACTCCGGCCCCCACACACAATGGGGTGCCCATTACGCGATGTGTCCATCCAGGCCCCCGATGACGGCACCGGCCCGCCCGACCGCGGTGACCTGATAGAAGCCCGTCCACCCCCACACCCGGTGGGAGCGTGACCGATGACAGAGTTGCCCCGCGATCACACCGTACGAGCCGGCGCCGACAGCGACACCGTTCCCAACACGTCGAGGAGCATCGCCAATGCCCAGTATGCAACCCCTCACCGCAGACCGCTACCGGTGGATCGTGGGCATCGACACCCACGCCGCCACCCACTCCTACGCGATCCTGGACACCACCACCGGCCGCATCACCGACCAGCAGACCTTCCCCACACACCCGGCCGGACTGGCCCGGGCCCTCGACTGGATCGGGCGGCGCACCAGCACCGGACCAGACCAGGTCCTGATCTCGGCCGAGTGCACCGGCTCCTACGGGGCCACCATCGCCGACCGGCTCACCGGGGCCGGCTACCGGGTCACCGAGGCCCCCACCCCGCATCGGGCCGGGGGCCCCAAGACCGACCCGATCGACGCGGTCGCCGCAGCCTCCAGTGCCGCGGCCACCCGGATGTCCCGGTTGCGGGACTGGCGCTCGGGCCAGACCGGCCAGGGCCTGGAGGTCCTCACCTGCGCCCGCGAGCAGATGAACCACGAGCGCAGTGCCGCGATCTGCACCCTGACCGGCCTGCTGCGCCGCTTCGACCTGGGCGCCGATGCCCGCCACACGTTGACCGGCACCCAGATCGCGGAGGTGGCCCGCTGGCGCGAGCGTGCCGGTGACCGGATCGGGGAGGCGACCGCGCGCGCCGAGGCCGTGCGCCTGGCCAGGCGGGTCACCGACCTTGACGCGCAGTTGAAGACCAACCTGGCCGCCATCGACGGCCTGGTGGGTGCGGTGGCCCCCGAACTGTTGGACCTGTTCGGGGTGGGCCCGGTCAGTGCCGCGGTGATCATCTCGGCGTGGTCGCGTCCGGGACGGATCCGCAGTGAGGCGGGGTTCGCCGCGCTGGCCGGGGTCTCTCCGGTGGCGGCGTCCTCGGGCAAGACGGTGCGCTACCGGTTGAACCGGGGTGGGGATCGGCGGTTGAATGCGGCGTTGTACCGGATCGTGATGACTCGGGCCCGGGGGGATCAGGCGACCCGGGAGTATGTGGAGCGGCGCACCAGGCAGGGTCGGACTCGTACTGAGATCTGGAGGTGCTTGAAGCGGTATGTGGCCCGCAGTATCTGGAGGTTGTTGAACCGTGCACACCCGGTCTGCGCTGATGAGCCGGCACAGGTGGTGGCAGCGGCTTGACAGACATAGAAGCATCGCGTAAGCCCCGGTTCGACACGATCGTCGCCGCGAAGGCGTCTTGGGCGAGTGAAATGTTCACCTGCAGGCGGCTATCAGAAGTGGGTCCACCCGCCGGGGTGCTCCCAGGGCTGCCCGTCGACCAGGACGGTGGGCTCGGGAACGTTCTTGGGATCCAGCACGGTGCCGATCGGCTGCCACTCCTCGGGCACCGCGCCGCTGGCGAAGGTCGCGGCCAGGGCGTGATCCTCTCCCCCGCCCAGCACCCAGGTCATCGGGTCCAGCCCGGTGGCCATGCCGACGGTGGTGATCGGCTCAGCGACCTCCAGCAAGGAGGTGTCGACATTGATCGCGAATCCGGAGGCGTCCGCGATGTGGCCGAGGTCTGCGACCAGCCCGTCGGAGACATCGATCATCGCGTGCGCCCCGGCCACCGCCGCCTGGCGGCCGGCCCCGTAGACCACCTCGGGGCAGCGCTGGGCGTCCACCACGGCGCGCGGCGAGCGGAATCCCCGGCCCAGCACGACCAGACCGGCGGCGGCCCAGCCGAGCCGGCCGCGGATGGCGACGACATCCCCGGGAACAGCCCCGTCGCGGCGCACCGGCGCGATCCCGGCGGTCTGGCCGATCACGGTGATCGAGACGGTGATGACCGGCCCGGCGGTGGTGTCTCCCCCGACCACGCTCACCCCGGCCCGGGCCGACTCCTCCCGCAGCCCGGTCATGAACTCGCGGGCCCAGCTGGCCGGCAGATCGCCGGGAGCGCTGAAGCCGACGACCAGGGCGGCCGGGATCGCGCCCATCGCCTCGATGTCTGCGACATTGACGGCCACCGACTTGCGCCCGACATCCTCGGCCCCCGACCAGCTGCGGCGGAAGTGCACCCCCTCGACCAGCACATCGGTGGAGACCACCGCGGAGCCGTCGAGGAGGAAGACCGCGCCGTCGTCGCCGGGCCCCACCGAGACCGCCGGGTCGGAGGGAAGGTCGCGCACCAAGGAGGCGATGAGAGGGAACTCTCCTACCTCGGCGATGGTCGGTCCCGTGCTGCTCATGGCATCTCCTGCTGTGATGTGACGTTGTCACGGTAACGCTAGCGTGCAGTCATGATCTCGGTTCGCCCTGTACGGCTGCTCAGCAACACGCTCCGCAGCGCGGTGGCCCTGCTCGCAGCCTGCGCAGCGCTCGCCGGGTGCGGCTCCCGGAGCACCGCGCCGGTTCCGGAGCCCTCCCCCACCGGCTCGGCGGCGGCGTCCTGCGCGGCGGTGATGTCGGCGCTGCCGAAGCGGATCGCCGGGCTGGACCGCTCGGCCGAGACCGCCAACACCGCCTCCTGGGGAGATCCGGCGATCACCCTGCGCTGCGGGGTGCCGCGCCCGCAGGGCCTCACGTCGACCTCCCGGTGCGACGAGGTGGACGCCGTCGGCTGGTACACCGAGGAGTTCACCGAGGCCCGGAGGTTCACCACGATCGGCCGGGTGGGCTATATCGAGGTGACGGTGCCGGCCGTCCACTCCCCCGCCGCCGACGCCCTGGTGGATCTGGCACCGGCAGTCGGGAAAATGGCCTCGGTCACGCCCTGCCAGTAATCCAGGCTGCCAGTAACCCGCTCAGAAGAACCCGCCCGGGACGTCAGCGCAGACCCAGCGGACGCTCCAGAGCCAGCTCGAGCAGCTCGGTGACCAGGTCCCGGTAGCTGAATCCGCTGGCCTGCCACATCAGCGGGAAGCCGGAGGTCTTGGTGAACCCGGGCACGGTGTTGGGCTCGTTGACCAGCACCTCGCCCTCGGGGGTCACGAAGCAGTCGATCCGCGCCAGCCCCTCGCAGCCCAGCACCTGGAAAGCGCGCACCGCGGTCTCGCGGACCCGGGCGATAGTGGCCTCGTCCAGATCGGCCGGAACGGCGACGGTGGCCAGCGAGTCGGCGGTGAGATATTTCGCGTCGAAATCGTAGAACCCCTCGGGGTCGTGGACGATGATCTCACCGGGCAGGGATGCGCGCGGCGCCTCTCCGTGGTGGCCGTCCAGCACCGAGCACTCGATCTCCCGGCCGGCCAGGCCCTGCTCGACGATGACCTTCGGGTCCCACCGGCGGGCCTCCTCGACGGCGGCCTCGAGCCCCTCGGGGGAGGCGACCCGGGAGATCCCCACCGAGGATCCGCCGCGGGCCGGCTTGACGAACAGCGGGTACTCCAGCCCGGCGATCCGCTCCAGGCAGGCGGCGCGATCGGCGTCCCACTCGTGCGGGAGAATCTCGACATAGGGGCCCACCGGAATGCCCGCCTGGCTCAGCACCACCTTGGTGAGCTGCTTGTCCATGCAGTTGGCGCTGGCCGCGACCCCGCAGCCGACATAGCGCACCCCGCTCATCTCGAACAGCCCCTGGATGGTGCCGTCCTCACCGAAGGGACCGTGCAGCAGGGGGAAGACGACGTCGATCGGTTCCAGGGCCGCGCCCCCCTCATCGACCAGGAAGCAGCCGCCCGCCAGCGGCCTCAGCCCGGTGCCCGGATGGTCGTCGGTGACCTCGGGCAGCGCGCCCTGCTCGGGCAGCGCCCTGATCTCCTCGGCGCTCCACCGGGTCCAGATGCCGTCCCGGGTGATCCCGATCCCGACCGGCTCGAACCTCTCGAGGTCCATCGCGGCCAGCACATTGGCCGCGGTGATACAGGAGATCGAGTGCTCCGCGCTGACTCCTCCGAAGACGACGGCGACGCGAATCCGCGAGGCCTCCTGAACGGCGGAATCGGGGGCCGGAGAAGTGGGGTCGGGGGCCGATGGGGTGGGAGCGGTCATCATGTCCTTCCTGTCAGACGGCCTCACACTACCGGTATCAGCGCGTCGGGCCCTTGGCCACACGCGTGCCGGTGCGCATGTCGTAACGGGTGTCGGGAGCGGTCTCGCCACGGGCCAGCTCGACCTGCCGGTCGATGGCCGTCATGATCCGTTCGGTGGCCTGCCGCACCGCCTTGAGATCGTGGTCGCGCCCGCCGAACTCGGCCAGGTCGACCGCCGGACCGCAGCGCAGGCGCATGGTCTTTCGGGGGAGCACCTTCGGGAAGGTCATCTCCCGGAAGCCCATCACCTCGTGCGGGCCCCACTGGCCGACCGGGATCACCGGCGCCCCGGTCTCCATCGCCAGCCGGGCGGCGCCGGTGTGGCCTCGCATCGGCCAGTGCAGCGGGTCGGCGGTGATCGTCCCCTCGGGATACACCACCACCGTCATTCCACGGCGAAGGGCCTGCCGCGCCACCGCCAGGATCTCGGGGCCGGGGGCCTTCCGGTCGACCGGGATCTGGTCGGCCTGGCGCGCCAGGAAACCCATCACCGGGGCGTCGAAGAGCTCCTGCTTGGCCATCCAGTGCGGAAACCGCCCGTTGAGCACCAGGAAGCTGCCGATCACCGCCGGGTCGTAGTTCGACACATGGTTGCTGACGATCAGCGCACCGCCGGAGGCCGGAAGATTCTCGGCCCCGGCGAAGTCCGAACGGGTCAGCACCCGGGCGAGCGGCAGCAGCACGGCGACCCCGGCGGCGAAGACCGGACCCGGTCTGTCGGCGGGACTGCTCAGTCTCGAAGGCAGCACCGGGTCACGGTACCTCTTTCAGGCCCCCAGAACCTCAGACGGTCGCCTCCACCGGAGTGGTGGTCGGCTTGAAGGAGGGCCGGGCGGCCTCGTAGGCGGCGATCTCGTCGGCGTGCTGGAGGGTCGAGGAGATGTCGTCGAGCCCCTCCAGCAGGCGGTGCCGGGTGAACTCGTCGATCTGGAACTCCGCGACCCGCTGCGGCGTGGTGACGGTGCGGGCCTGGAGGTCGACGGTGAAGGGCTCGCCGGGGGCGGCCTCCGCGTCGGCCCACAGCTGCTCGACGACCTCCTGGTCGACGGTGGCGATGAGCAGTCCGGCCTTGCCGGAGTTGTTGCGGAAGATGTCTCCGAAGCGCGATCCGATGACGACCTTGAAGCCGTAGTTCTGCAGCGCCCAGACGGCGTGCTCGCGGGAGGAGCCGGTGCCGAAGTCGGGCCCCGGAATAAGGATCGATCCGCTCTTCCAGGCCGGCTGGTTGAGCACGAACTGCGGGTCCTTGCGCCAGGCGGCGAACAGGCCGTCCTCGAATCCGGTGCGGGTGATCCGCTTGAGGTAGACCGCCGGGATGATCTGGTCGGTGTCGACATTGCTGCGGCGCAGCGGAACCGGGACGCCGGTATGAGTGGTGAACTTCTCCATGACTCAGGCCTCCTTGACAGCCAGGTCGGCGGGTGAGGACAGGTGTCCGGTGACGGCGGTGGCGGCCGCCACCGGCGGGGACACCAGGTGGGTCCGCCCGCCGCGACCCTGGCGTCCCTCGAAGTTGCGGTTCGAGGTCGAGGCCGACCGCTCCCCGGGAGACAGCTGGTCGGGGTTCATGCCCAGGCACATCGAGCAGCCCGCGCCGCGCCACTCGGCGCCGGCGTCGGTGAAGATCTTGTCCAGGCCCTCGTCCATGGCCTGCAGGCGCACCCGCGCCGAGCCGGGAACGACGAGCATCCGGGTGCCCTCGGCGACCTTGTGGCCCTTGATGACGCCGGCCGCCAGCCGCAGGTCCTCGATCCGGCCGTTGGTGCACGATCCGAGGAAGACGGTGTCGATCTTGATGTCGCGCATCGGCGTCCCCGGCTCCAGCGCCATGTAGGTCAGCGCCCGCTCCGCGGAGCTGCGCGCCACATCGTCGGTGAAGGAGTCGGCGGCGGGCACCGCGGCGTCCAGCGGGACGCCCTGGCCCGGGTTGGTGCCCCAGGTGACGAACGGCGTGATGGCCGAGCCGTCCAGGCGGACCTCACGGTCGAAGACGGCGTCATCGTCGGTGCGCAGCGTCCTCCAGTACTCGACGGCGCGGTCCCAGTCGACTCCCTTCGGGGCGTGCGGGCGGCCCTTGACGTAGGCGAAGGTGGTCTCGTCGGGGGCCACCATGCCGGCCTTGGCCCCCCATTCGATGGACATATTGCAGACCGTCATCCGGCCCTCCATCGACATCTCCTCGAACACCTGGCCGCGATACTCGACCATGTATCCCTGCCCGCCGCCGGTGCCGACCTTGGAGATCAGGGTGAGCACCAGGTCCTTGGGGGTGACGCCGTCGGGCAGGTGCCCGTCGACGGTCACCGCCATCGTCTTGGGGCGGGCCTGGGGCAGGGTCTGGGTGGCCAGCACATGCTCGACCTCGGAGGTGCCGATACCGAAGGCCAGCGCGCCGAAGGCGCCGTGGGTGGAGGTGTGGGAGTCGCCGCAGACGATCGTCATCCCGGGCTCGGTGACGCCGAGCTGCGGTCCGATGATGTGGACGACGCCCTGGTCGTTGTCGCCCAGCGAGTGGATCGGGACGCCGAAATCCTTGGCGTTCTTGCGCAGGGTCTCGACCTGGGCGCGGGAGACCGGGTCGGCTATCGGGAGCTCGGGGTGCAGGGTCGGGATGTTGTGGTCCTCGGTGGCCATCGTGAGATCGGGACGGCGCACGGTGCGCCAGGCGAGCCGCAGCCCCTCGAAGGCCTGCGGGCTGGTCACCTCGTGCACCAGGTGCAGATCGATGTAGAGGAGATCCGGCTCGCCCCCTTCACCCTTATGCACGACGTGGGCGTCCCACAGCTTCTCGCTGAGTGTGCGACCCATCTCACTCCCTTCCTGAGTTCTCGGTCCTCGGTCTGAGGGCTATGGCCATTGTGGCTGGCCGATCACGAGGTGAGACGCTAATCTTGAAATATGGACGAATCAAGCGGGGTCGGTGTCCTCGACAAGGCGGCGCTGGTGATGTCGGCACTGGAGACCGGTCCGGCGAGTCTGGCTGGATTGGTTCAGGCGACCGGCCTGGCTCGTCCCACCGCTCATCGGCTGGCCCGGGCCCTGGAGCACCACCGCTTCGTCAGCCGCGATCTGCAGGGACGGTTCATCCTCGGCCCGCGACTGGCCGAGCTGGCCGCCGCGGCCGGCGAGGACCGGCTGCTCGCCGCCTCCGGACCCATCCTGGCCCGGCTGCGCGATATCACCGGCGAATCGGCTCAGCTCTACCGGCGTCAGGGGGATGGCCGGGTCTGCGTGGCCGCGGCGGAGCGACCGACCGGCCTGCGCGACACCATCCCGGTGGGCAGTGTGCTCTCGATGGACGCCGGTTCGGCCGCCCAGGTGCTGCTGGCCTGGGAGGACTCGGACCGGATCCAGCGATCGCTGTCCCACTCCGCCTTCTCCTCGGTGACTCTGGCCGCCCTGCGCAAGCGCGGCTGGGCGCAGTCGGTCGGGGAGCGCGAGTCCGGGGTGGCCTCCGTCTCGGCCCCGGTGCACTCCCCCTCGGGGAAGGTGACCGCCGCGGTCTCGGTCTCCGGGCCGATCGAGCGGCTCACCCGCCAGCCCGGGCGCATCCACGCCCCCGCGGTGATGGCGGCGGCCGATCGGCTCTCCGAGGTGCTGCGCCGCTCCGCCGAATAGCAACTGGGCCGAGTAACAGCAGGGTCATATACCAACTGGGCCGAACAGCAACAGGATATGGAAAAGCCCGGACCGCGAAGGTCCGGGCTTTTCATGTGGTAGCCCCGAGCGGATTCGAACCGCCGTTTCAGCCTTGAGAGGGCCGCGTGCTAGGCCGCTGCACCACGGGGCCATACATGTTTCGACACGTATTTCTACGCTACCAATATTCACTTGTACCGAGAAAAACCCAGCTTGAAAAGCTTACCAGACCGTTCGGCGCCTCGCCAATGACCTGCATCTGCCTTCCAGAGCTGGGGTACCAGGACTCGAACCTGGACTAACTGAACCAGAATCAGCCGGGCTGCCAATTACCCCATACCCCATTGCTTCACCCGGTCGCCCGGGCCGCCGCAACGACGAGGAACGCTATCAGCCCGTCTGCCGGCTGCGCAAGTCGTCCAACCTGCTACTTGCCGCGCACATCGGCCGCGCCGAAGGACGGCGTGCGACGCGCCAGGTGCATCGCACGGCCGATCCACCAGGCCGCCAGCGCCACGCCGACGAACCCGCCGACATCCCAGAGGGCGTCCACCGCTCCCATCGAGACGACGCCCTTCGCCTGGGCGGCGCCGCCGAGGAAGACGGCGTAGCCGAAGGCGAAGAGATTGTTGACGATGTGGGCGGCGATGCCGGCCTCCAGGCCCCCGGTGACCAGCACCAGGGCGCCCGCCGCCAGGCCGAAGGAGAACCGGTCGATGAACAGCCACAGGTTCTGGGTGCCGTGGAAGAGGGCGAAGATGAGGGCCGAGCCGATCACCGACAGCCACTTGTTGGCGCCCAGGGCGCCGAGGCAGTTCATCAGATAGCCGCGGAAGAAGACCTCCTCGGCGGCGGCCTGCAGCGGGGAGGTGAGCAGGATCGCCAGCAGCCACAGCCACCACAGATGAGGGGCGTGAAAAGCGGTGTGCCCGAGATCTCTGGAGAGCACCTGGCTGAGATTGAGCACCACGGCGGCGACCACCATCACCACCAGCATGAATCTCACCCGCAGCCCCGGCTGCACCGACCACACCCAGCGCGGCGAGCGGTGGTGCAGGTAGCGCGCCAGCAGCAGCACCACCGGGATCAGGCAGGCCAGGGCCAGGTGGGTCGAGCACAGGCCCCAGATGGTCTCGAAGTTCTGGCCGGCGGTCGCGTACCGGGAGAAGGGCTCGGACCGGCCGGTGACCAGCCAGCCCAGGCCGAGCAGCAGTTGGAGGACCACCGGCACGACGAGGGCGTAGCCGAGCATCGCCCCGGCGATGCCGACCAGCCCGGGCAGCCATCCCTCGGTGCGGGTGACCAGCACCTGCGAGTAGTCCACCCCCGGCTGCGGGTCGCGGGTCCGGCCGGGAAGACGCTGCTGAGAGGAGCGGTCGGGAACCGGGCTGGGCCGTCGCTGCACCACCATGGCCGGTCTCAGGACCCTGCGATGGTGTTGGCCAGGGTGCCGATGCCGTCGATCTCGACCTCGACCCGCTGCCCTGGCTCCATCGGCCCGACCCCGGCCGGCGTCCCGGTGAGGATGACGTCTCCCGGCAGCAGGGTGGTGAAGGAGGAGATGTAGCTGATGAGGTCGGGGATCGGCCTGACCATCTGCCGGGTGTTGCCCTTCTGGACCACCTTCCCGTCCAGGCGGGTCGTGATGGCGAGGTTCTGCGCCTCGGCCACCGACAGGTGGGTCACCATCCATGGCCCGAGCGGGCAGAAGGTGTCCGAGCCCTTGGCCCGGGTCCACTGCCCGTCGGTGTGCTGGACGTCGCGGGCGGTGACGTCGTTGGCCACGGTGAACCCGAAGATGACCTCCTGGGCCCGCTCGGGGGGGCACGTCCTTGCAGATCCGGCCGATCACCACCGCCAGCTCCCCCTCGTAGTGCAGCTCGTGGCAGAAGGGGGGCCGGATCACGGGCTCGTCGTGGCCGATCACCGCGGTGTTCGGCTTCAGGAAGACCAGCGGCTCGGACGGCACCTCGTTGCCCAGCTCGGCGGCGTGCTCGGCGTAGTTCCGCCCGATGCCGACGACCTTGCTGCGGGGAATCACCGGGGTCACCAGCCGGACCTCGGCCAGGTCGTGACGGGCCCCGGTGTACTGGACCGGTTCGGCCACTGGATCTCCGGTGATGACGGCAATGGTGTCGGGGTGATCCCCCTCATCAGCGGCCAGTTCAACAATTCCGAAGGCGGGATCCCCACCGGTGGGGACGAATCGGGCGATGCGCATGGCCCCAGAATATCGGTGCTGGAATACTGGCCGCCATGACAACTCAGTTCGACATGGTCGATCTCATCCGCGCCAAGAGATCCGGGGACCGGCTCGACCCGAGCAGATCGACTGGCTGATCGACGCCTACACCCGTGGCGTCGTGGCCGACGAGCAGATGTCGTCGATGGCGATGGCGGTGTTCTTCCAAGGACTGGACGACGCCGAGCTGTCGCGCTGGACCGCCGCGATGATCGCCTCGGGGCATCGGCTGGACTTCTCCGGGCTGTCCCGCCCGACCGTCGACAAGCACTCCACCGGCGGCGTCGGGGACAAGATCACGCTGCCGCTGGCTCCCCTGGTGGCGGCCTGCGGGGCGGCCGTCCCGCAGCTGTCGGGCCGCGGGCCTGGGCCACACCGGCGGCACCCTGGACAAGATGGAGGCCATCCCCGGCTGGCGGGCGAACCTGTCCAATGAGGAGATGATGCGCCAGCTGGAGAGCGTCGGGGCGGTGATCTGCGCCGCGGGTCCCGGTCTGGCCCCGGCCGACAAGAAGCTCTACGCGCTGCGCGACGTCACCGGGACCGTCGAGTCGATCCCGCTGATCGCCTCCTCGATCATGAGCAAGAAGATCGCTGAGGGCACCTCGGCGCTGGTGCTGGACGTCAAGACCGGCTCGGGCGCGTTCATGAAGACCGAGGCCGATGCCCGCGAACTGGCGCGCCGGCTGGTCGGGCTGGGGCGCGACGCCGGGGTGGCCACCAGCGCTCTGCTCACCAATATGGACGCCCCGCTGGGCGCGGCGGTGGGCAATGGCATCGAGGTTGCCGAGGCGGTCGAGGTGCTGGCCGGGGGCGGGCCGGACGACGTCGTCGAGCTCACCCTGGCACTGGCCCGCCAGATGGTGGCGGCGACCGGTCTGGACGCCGATCCGGCCGAGGAGCTGAGGAGCGGCCGGGCGATGGACGTCTGGCGCGCCATGGTGCGGGCTCAGGGCGGGGACCCGGACGCCGCGCTGCCGGTGGCCCGTCACGCCCAGCAGGTGGTGGCCGACGCCGACGGCGTGGTGACCGGCGTCGACGCGATGGAGGTGGGTCTGGCCTCCTGGCGGCTGGGCGCCGGGACGCGCCCGCAAGGAGGACGCCGTTCAGGCGGCCGCCGGGGTCCGCCTGGAGACTGGGATCGGTGACGAGGTGAGGGCCGGGCAGCCGCTGGCCACCCTGCTCACCGACACCGCCGAGGCGATCCCGCACGCCGAGGAGGCGCTGGCCGGGGCGTTCACGATCAAGCCGCTCACGACCGAGCCCCTCACGACCGGGAAAGGGCAACCCCGGCGTCAGCTGGTGCTTGACCTGATATGAACTCTCCCGAGGTGAACTGGTCCGATGCGACCAGGGCGTGCCGGTAGGCGTCCGACAGCGCCTCCCAGCTCGCCTCGATGATGTCGGTGCCCACCCCCACCGTGGCGGTGATGTGCTGGTCGATCTCGGTGTCGATGAGCACCCGCACGGTAGCGTCGGTGCCGTGGCCGTCGTCGAGGATGCGGACCCGGTAGTCGGTGAGGTGGCAGGCCGCGATCTGGGGGAAGTGGTCGATGAGGGCTCCGCGCAGGGCCTGGTCGAGGGCGTGCACCGGCCCGTTGCCGGTGGCCTCGACAGTGGTCGCGCTGCTCCCAGAACTGCTCCCATTGACACTGGGCCCGGTCGGATGCAGCGAGACCACCGCGGTGGTGATCACCTCTCCGTCTCCGGTCTGGTGCGAACTGGCCTGCCAGAACAGCACCTCGAAGGCCGAGGTGGGCATCCCCAGATGCTCTCGCAGCAGCAGCTCGAAGCTGCCGTCGGCGGCCTCGTAGGAGTAGCCGTCGACCTCCCGGCGCTTCACCAGCTCGACCAGCTCCCCGGCCTGCTCGCGGGTGAGATCGTCGAAGCCGAGCTCGCTGGCCTTGAGCAGGATGTTGGCCCGCCCCTGACATCCCGGAGACCAGCATCCGCATGTCGTTGCCGACCACCGCCGGGTCGATGTGCTGGTAGAGATCCGGGTCGATCCTGATCGCTGAGGCGTGCAGGCCCGCCTTGTGGGCGAAGCTGGACCGCCCGGCGTAGGGCTGGCGGGTGGCCGGCAGCTGGTTGGCGATCTCACCGATCGCGTGGGCCACCCCGGACAGGTTGGCGAGCTGGCCGGCGGGCAGCACCCGCAGGTCGTACTTGGTCTCCAGGTTGCCGATCAGGGTGACCAGATCGGCGTTGCCGGTGCGTTCCCCGTAGCCGTTGACGGTGCCCTGGATCTGGACCGCCCCGGCCTCCATCGCGGCCAGCGAGTTGGCCACCGCGCAGCCGGTGTCGTTGTGGCAGTGGATACCCAGCGGGACGCCGATCCCGGCGGTGGCGCCGACGATCTCGGTGATCATCGAGGGCAGCATCCCGCCGTTGGTGTCGCACAGCACGGCGGTCGACGCCCCGGCCTCGGCGGCCGCGCGCACCACTTCGAGGGCGTAGTGCGGGTCGAACCGGTAGCCGTCGAAGAAGTGCTCGCAGTCGACCATCACCTGGCGGCCCAGGCCCACCAGATAGGACACGGTGTCGGTGACCATCGCCAGGTTCTCGGCCAGGGTGGTGCGCAGCGCCTTCTCCACATGACGCGGATCTGACTTGGCGACCAGGCACACCACGGGCGCCTCGGCGTCCCGCAGCGCCGCCACCAGCTGATCGTCGGCGGCGCGGCTGCCGGGCCGTCGGGTCGATCCGAAGGCGACCAGACGGGAGTGGCGCAGCGCCAGTTCGGTGCGAGCGCGCCGGAAGAAGGCGGTGTCGGCGGGGTTGGCGCCGGGCCAGCCCCCCTCGATGAAGCCCAGCCCGAGGCCGTCGAGCAGGCTCGCCACCCGCAGTTTGTCCTCGACGCTGAACCTCAACCCCTCCTGCTGGGCGCCGTCGCGCAGGGTGGTGTCGAACAGGGTGACGCTCCGGGGCGCGGTCATGACGTCAGCAGACCTGGTGGAGCCAGCCGTGGGTGTCCTCGAGGCGTCCGTACTGGACGTCGAGGAGCCGCTTGCGGATGGCCATCGTGACCTCGCCCGCCTGCTCCTTGACCGTCGTCTCGCCGGACTCGTCGACCAGCGAGCCGATCGGCGTCACCACCGCGGCGGTGCCGCAGGAGAAGACCTCGGGGAACTGCCCGGAGCGGATGCCGTCGAGCAGCTCGGTGACGCCGAGCTTCCGCTCGACCGGCGTCAGACCCATGTCGGGAGCCATGTCGAGGATGGACCGGCGGGTGACGCCGGGCAGGATGGTGCCGCTCAGCTCGGGGGTGACCAGCTCGCCGTCCTTGCTGACGGCCATGATGTTCATGCCGCCGAGCTCCTCCACCCAGGCGTGCTCGGCCGCGTCCGCGAAGAGCACCTGGGAGCAGCCCTTGGCGTAGGCCTCCTCCTGGGCGAGCAGGGAGGCGGCGTAGTTGCCGCCGCACTTGGCCGATCCGGTGCCGCCGGGGGCGGTGCGGGAGTTGTGGCGCTCCAGCCAGATCCGGACCGCGGAGACGCCGCCGGAGAAGTAGGCGCCGACCGGGGAGCAGATGACGGAGTAGAGCACCTTCTTGGCCGGGGCGACGCCGAGGAAGTCCTCGTAGGCGATCATGAAGGGGCGCAGGTAGAGGCTCTTCTCACCGTTCTCGCCGGGGTCGGGAACCCAGCGGGCCTCGGTCCTGGCGATCTGCAGACAGCTGGTGACGAAGTCCTCCTCGGGCAGCACCGGCAGGGCCAGGCGGCGGGCGGAGTTGGCGAAGCGGTGGGCGTTGGCGTCGGGGCGGAACAGCCACACGGTGCCGTCGGCGTGCCGGTAGGCCTTGAGGCCCTCGAAGATCTCCTGGGCGTAGTGCAGCACGGCGCTGCCGGGGTTGACGCTGAGCGGGCCGTAGGGGACGACGGCGTCCTCGGCCCAGCCTCCGTCGGCGGTCCAGGTGGCCTCGGCCATGTGATCGGTGAAGGCCTCTCCGAACTTCGGGTCGGCGTGGAGCGCCGCGATTGTCTCGTCGGAGGACCAGGTGGGATCATCGGGGGCTGCAAAGCTGAGACTCATGGCCGACACGCTACACCGGGCGTGTCCCGGATTGTTCACGGACTGACATGTGAATGTCACATGCTGGACAAGCCGTTACCGTGGCGCCATGACGAATGACGCTTCACCTTCTGCCGCTCTCTCATCTGCAGGGCCCACCCTCGCCGTCATCGGCGGCGACGGGATCGGGCCCGAGGTCACCGCCGAGGCCCTCAAGGTGCTCGGCGCCGCCATCGGAGACGACGCCTACGCCACCCGCGAGTACTCCCTGGGGGCCGAGCACTGGAAGGCCACCGGCGAGGTGCTGAACGACGGCACCCTGGCCGAGATCGCCACCGCCGACGCCATCGTGCTCGGCGCGGTCGGCGCCGCCCCGGGGTCCACCGAGGTGCCCTCGGGTCTGCTGGAGCGCGGCCTGCTGCTGAAGCTGCGGTTCTCCCTGGATCAGGGGGTCAACCTGCGGCCCTCGGTGTGGTATCCGGGCACCCCCACTCCCCTGTCTCAGCAGGTCACCGACGCCGGCCCGATCGATTTCGTGGTGTGCCGGGAGGGCACCGAGGGGCTCTACTGCGGCAATGGCGGGGCGGTGCGCGTGGGCACCGATCAGGAGATCGCCACCGAGGTGAGCATCAACACCGCCTTCGGCGTGGAGCGGGTGGTGCGCGACGCCTTCACCCGGGCGCAGGCGCGCCGCAAGCACCTCACCCTGGTGCACAAGCACAATGTGCTGGTCAACGCCGGGTCGCTGTGGCGTCGGGTGGTCGATGAGGTGGCCGCCGACTTCCCCGAGGTCGAGCACGACTACATGCATGTCGACGCCGTCACCATCGCCCTGGTGCGCGAGCCGCAGCGCTTCGACGTCATCGTCACCGACAATCTGTTCGGTGACATCATCACCGATCTGGCCGGTGCGGTCACCGGCGGGATCGGGCTGGCTCCCAGCGCCAACATCAACACCAGCGGAAAGTTCCCCTCGATGTTCGAGCCGGTGCACGGCTCGGCCCCCGACATCGCCGGGACCGGCAAGGCCGATCCCACCGCCGCGATCTCCTCGATGGCCCTGCTGCTGGACCACCTGGGACGCCCGGCCGACGCCGAGCGGATTCGCACCGCGGTGAGCACCGACATCGCCTCCCGGCTGGGAGCTGCGGCGCGCACCACCACCGAGATCGGGGACGCCATCGCGGCGCTGGTCTGAGCGGCGCAGTACTGCTGAGACTTGGCGAGGTGAGGTGAGGGGCCCGGTGGTGTCGCCCGGGGCCCCTCACCGAGTCCATCATCAATGGTGACGCCGAATGGTCGTTCACGGCCGGAGGAGAACTTGATCTCCCGGCGCTCATCCATCGCCCGATAACCCTCGGCCGCCTCCTCCAGCGGAAGGTCGGCGGTGAAGACGCGACCCGGGTCGATCTTCCGGTTCCACACCAGGTCGATCAACTTGGGCAGGAATCTGCGCACCGGAGCCTGACCGCCCTCCATGTGGATGCTCCGATTGAAGATCTCCTCTCCGGGCAGCTGGACTCCGTGCTGGAGCCCGACATAGCCCAGGTAGCCGCCGAATCGTGTGCAGTCGATCGCCTGGACCATGGAGCTCTCAGTGCCGACCGCCTCGACCACGCCGTGGGCACCGATCCCGCCGGTGAGCTCGGCAACCTTCGCGGCGCCCTCGGCTCCCCTCTCCTCCACCACATCGGTGGCGCCGAAGTCGCGGGCCATCTTCTGCCGGTCGGCGTGCCTGCTCATCACGATCACTCGCTCGGCGCCGAGCTGACGGGCGGCCAGCACCGCGCACAGGCCCACGGCGCCATCACCAACGACCGCAATCGTCTTCCCGGGCCCCGCATGTGCGGCGACCGCTCCGTACCAGCCGGTTCCCAGCACATCCGAGGTTGTCAGCAGCGAGGGCAGAAGATCGGCAGCGGGTTCTCCTGGCGTGGCCACCAGGGTGCCATCGGCCCAGGGCACGCGCAGCATCTCGGCCTGAGCGCCGATACTGCCCATCAGCACCCGATTGAGACAGCGCGACTGGAATCCGGCCTGGCAGATCTCGCAGGTGTTGTCCGATGCCCAGAACGATCCCACGACGAAGTCGCCCGGCTTGACGGTGTACACCTCGGAGCCGATCTGGTCGACCACACCGACGTACTCGTGGCCCTTCGGCACCGGCTCCGGCACGGGCACAACTCCCCGCCAGGACCACAGGTCGGAGCCGCACACGCAGGCCGCGATCACCCGGATCACAGCATCGGTGGGCTGCTCGATCCGAGGGTCAGGGCGTTCCTCGACCCGTACATCCCCCGGCCCATGCATCATTACTCCGAGCATTGAGAGCCATCCCTTCGATAGGTCTTGACACTGCCAGCGGTCCCACCCATGCGACCGATCATCGAAGCCTGGAGCGCGATCCTCGCTCATAGCTGCGATACACCGAAGAGTGCTCAACCCCTAGCCATAGTTCATCCTACCGATTTGCCGGCACCTCCAGACGAGAATATTGATGTCAGACAATCGACATGATAGGCTACTTGTCAGTACGCTCATTTTCCAACATCGCAGAATGGCTTGGCTTGACGTTACCTCAATCTCTTGCACCGAATTCAGAACCGGGGGCCTTGACGCCGGTTTCCGTACTCTCGAAACGAGCGGCGACTGTCCGGGAGGTTCGAAGCGCCATCATTCGTGGGACTCTCCGCCCGGGAGAGAAGATCACCGAACTCGGCATGTCCTCGCTGCTGAAGGTCAGCCGCGCGACAGTGCGCGAGGCTCTCAATCAGCTGGCACAGGTCGGCCTCGTCGTCCAAGTGCCCTACACGGGTCTTCGTATCGCCCACCTCGACGCCCAGGCACTCCGAGACATCGCGAAGACCCGGGTCGCGCTCGACATGCTTGCGCTCACCGCAGTGGTTGAGGACACAACCGGGAAGCGGACTCGCCAAGTCATGGCAGGCTGGGAGGAGCTGCAGCGGCACCGCGATGAGAACAGCCCGGTCCTGCAGCACGAGGCCCATCTGTCGTTCCACCGGTGTATCTGGGAAGCCTCGGAGAACTATCTGCTCCTGAAACTCTGGCCCGTGACCGAAGCGCAGATCACGGTGGCATTGGCCGAGGACCAACTCGCCCGAGAAAACCAGCCCCGCGCATTCGACGTGCACGAAAAGCTCATCCAAGCGATCCTCACCGGTGATCTGGATCGGATCCACCAAGCACTCGTCGAGCAGACCATCGACAGCGCCGAGGAGCTTATCGCCATCTTGGGAGAGGGCGAGGAGTGACTCCTCACCCAGCCGCCGCCAGCATATAGGCAGGCCGGGAGAGAACTGCCGAAGCGTCAGTCGGCGCCATTGAAGGAGCGCACGGTAGCCGGAGCCATCTGGCCGGGACCTGCGCCCCAGGTGTCGGACACCGTGAACCCGTGCGGGTACGGGTCCGTCGGGTCCAGGCTCAGCTGTGAGAACCCAGTTATCCAGGCCTGGCCGGCGATGGCAGGAACGACCGCCTCGTACTCGGCCACTCTCGTCAACCTCTCGACCTCGGCATCGAAGGTGCTCCCGATGATCGACTCGTGCCGGAAGTGCTGGCCGGGGCGGATGAGCCCCTGTGCCGAGAGGAGAGCCAGGCGCGCGGACGTCCCCGTCCCACAGGGAGACCGGTCGCACCGGCCAGGAGAGACCACAACCACGTTCTTCGCGGTGAGCGTCCCGTGGTCGTAGCCGAGGCGACCCATCAGCTGGAAATTGGTGATCCCGGGGATGCGCGAATTCACAGGATGCTGGACGGGCAGCTGCTCGACCGCAGCAGCTTTGATCCGCTCTCCGACCTCGCAGATATCCCTGGCCTCGGAGGGGTCGATCGAGAACCCCAGCGGCTCGGCGTGGACCATCGCGTAGGTCATGCCGCCGTAAGCCACGTCCACCTGCACCGTGCCCAGGCCGGCGACCTCGACTGCCTGGTCGCGGTGGTACACGAATGCAGGCTGGTTGACCAGACGAACCTGGGTCACCTTGCCGTTCTCGCAGGTGCAGCGCACCCGGATGAGGCCCGCCGGTGACTCGAGGGTCAGGGTCGTGATGGGTTCGGTCATGTTCAGAACGCCCGTCTCGAGCAGGACCGTCGCCACACACATCGTGTTGGATCCGGACATGGCGGGGTACTCGGTCGACTCCAGGATGATGTATCCCAAGTCGGCCTCAGGGTTCTCGGACGGCACGATGATGTTCGCGTTGTGCCAGGATGCGCCTCGGGGCTCGAACAATAGAAGCTCTCGCACCTGATCGAGGTGTTCCTCGAGGTAGGACCTCTTCTCGAACATCAGGGTCCCGGAAAAGTCGTTTCTCCTTCCTGTGATCGAGCTGTGATCAGAGTGTGAGGACCAGGTCGCAGGTGGCCAACGGGTCCCACGCCGCCTGCCTGATCGCCCGCGCGATGTTCGCCTCACCCCTCATCCGGTGAATGCCGATCGCCACACTGCGCAGTGTGGCCATCACCTGAGGCGCTGAACCAGTCCTGGCCTGGTGCCTGTCCTCGTCGAAGGTCACATCTCTGACCCAGTGCAACCGGTTCTCCACAGCCCAATGCCCGCGCACCCACGCCGCGAGCCGGGCCGGTGGTGCCGCCGGCAGGCCGGCCGAGGTGATGAGGTAGACCACCTCCGTGGTCTTCCTCCCCTTGCGGGTGGCGACCCGGCGCAACTGGGCGACCTGCACCGCCCCCTCAAACCCGAGATTCTCGGGTGCCTGGACGACCTTCAGAGTCCGCCGGACCCTGCGCCCATGAGACTTCTCCACCTCGACGTGGCCTGCCGGAACCCGTGACCACGGCAGGGACTTCAACCTCTTGTGCAGTCCGGGCTGGTTGGCCTTGACGGTGAACACGTAGTCGGCGCCGGCGGCCAGGATCGCGGTCGCGGTCGCGGTCTGGGTATGGAGGGCATCAGCGGTGATCACCGCACCGGCAGCCCGTTCGCCCAACGCGGTGATGAGGTCGGGCAGGGCCGGGATCTCGTTGGACTTCGCCTCAACGGCCTGCTGGGCGACCACGGTGCCGCTGGCATGGTCGAGGGCTGCGACCAGGTGCCGGGCCTTTTCGGTTGCCGATCGGGAGCCGCGCAGGGTTTTCCCGTCCACGGCGATGACACGGCGCCCGTCGATGGTGGTGGTGCGGGTCCAGGCGTACAGGCACAGCTCGGCGTCCAGAGCGGCGGCATCCAGGCGGGCGAACAGCTTGCGCAGGTTCGACTCGCCGGGGGCCGCGCGCAGCCCGAACCCGGCCAGGGAGTGGCCGGTGAGGGCGTGGGCCCATTCTCCGATCGCGGTGAAGCCCCGGCATCCGGCCAGGGTCGCCGAGATCGCCAGGAGGAGCAGGCCTGTCAGCGGGTACCGGGTGCCTCTGGGTTTGCGGGGGTCGGGGACCCGGGCCAGGTGATCGACCAGCCGGACATTCGGTGCGGGCGTGTCAGAGGTGCGGACGGCGGGTGCGGTGGGAGAGGATGGCATCGCGGGCGAGGTTCCTTGCGGCGGTGGTTTGTAGTGGTACTTCCATCCAAACCGTGCGGGGCCTCGCCCGCCTGTATGACACGCCGAGAGGGGCTCAACCCCTAGTCACAGACGACACCCCGGACTTTTCCGTCAACCTGCCAGTCGCCCGCCCGCGGAATTCGCGAAGGCGGCAATCGTCCGCAAAGGCTTCGTCGGAGACGACAGGTCGCGCTTGAACTCCAGCGTCTTGCCTTCCGGCTCAACCACGCGGCCCGCCGCGTCAAGCGTGAGCACATCAAACATCAGGCATCGCCGTCGTTCCCACGGGTTTTCATCGTGCTGTTGCTTCTTTCGGAGTTAGTGAACATCGCTGTCCCCTTGGGCGCAGACCGGATGATATTGTCTTTACAAGTTGAGAGTACATTGCTAGTAGAAAGCAGCATATGGTGATTGCGCCTGCTATTCGGTGATATCACGAGTAGCTCTCCTTCCTCCATGCGATTTCCGTGTCCCCATCATAACTTCGTGCTCTCTGTGTGCCACCCGTGCTGGAAAACTGGTTCGGCCCGCTGTGATGGGACGAATGCACGCTCGCTATTGTACTGGACAAGTGTGGGAAGCGGGCGGTTCACCTCCCAATCATCGCGGAACGGGGCAGGCTAGAACGATGTCGCAACTCTACCATTTTCGGTATAGTTATGCCATGTCTGTCAAGGTGAAGTACCGGGACGTCGTGCGCGAGATCGCCTACGACAACTACGGCTACGTCACGACCAAGGACGCAGTGAACGCCGGAGTTCCTGCGATTGAGCTACCCAAGCTGGCCGCTCGCGGTGGCCTGACGAACGTCGCCTATGGCCTGTACCGAGTGCCGGACATCCCGCCGACACGCTTCGACCAGTTCGCCGAGGCCCTGATGCGGGTCGGAGGCGGCGCGTATCTGCACGGGGAATCGGTGCTGGCCCTGTTCGGCCTGGCCGACGTGAACCCCAGACGAATCAAGGTCGCGGTTCCCCGCAGGGTACGCGCCAGGCTCCCGGCCTTCATCGAGCTGACGCAGGTTCCCGACCGTATGCGCACCACCTTCTATGAAGGCTTGGCGTCGCAGCCGGTGGCGGAAGCGATCCTCGAATGCCGCGGGCGCATCGAGACGGAGCGCCTACTGGACGCAGCGAAGCAGGCGCGGCAGGAAGGTCTGCTGACCACTACACAGTGGCGGCAGGTCAGGAAAGGACTATGGACTGAGCGGGGCTTCTCGGACTCTTGAAGAACATCACAGTGAGCCCCTTTGTTGGAGCAATCATCCTGGCGGCGATATTTGGTCTCCTCAGTCTGGGCACAATCATCACGGGGGTCGCGCACCTGGCGAACGGCGAGACTGGGGTGCCTGAATGACCATCGGCATCGGCGCCGTCTGAACAGTTACACACACTGCGCCCGCCGCCTTCCGGCTGTAGTCATTCTCGGTGACTCATACTGGTGTGCCGCGGTTCCAGCCCGGCTTTTGAATCAGCAGGTCATCGTGTTGTCGCTGACGACACGAATCAACGAACTGACCTGCCGACTCCCGGCTATTCAAGAATCGCTGGTATTGCTCCGATGTCAGTGCATAATACTCTTCATAGTCAACACTTCCATTGCTGACCGGAAACGACATATAGTATTTCCCGGAGTCTTCATCAAGTCCTAACGAGTATCTGTCACTGTATGACGAGAACGAATCATGTGGATCCACAGTATTCTGAGCCTCCCCCCAGGATTGAATGAGTTCATCTACCGGAATTCCCTACCTTCACATACTCATTCCAGGCTCGCAATCGTTCTATAAATTCCGTTAATGCCGAACTCTCCTCCGAAAAAACCATGACCGAACTCTCGTCAACCGCCGCCCGTTCGATGCCTTCCACTCTCGCAGAGCACCCTGACTATCACACATCGACACGTCGATCTCGGCACCTCTGAACACGATCCTGATCAACTTGGGCGGCATACCTGTTCGTCTCCTCCCAGTATGCCCCACACGCATCACACTGATAGAAGCTCACCTGTTCCGACGCACAGACGAATAATTCCCGCGGATGCGTGCCGGACAGCCACTGCTGTCTACAGATCTCACATCCTTGGTCATCGAATTCTTTCATGAAACACCTCCTCACGATTATCCACTTCTCTTGCGGTCCGATTTGAAGACAGAGACACTCTCGATTGGATGTCTCCACTTCGGGCGCCAGTGCCTGGATCTGCCCGTCAAACACTCTAATGCGTCGTTGCATGAACATCGGTGATCGCGAACGTCGTGTGCGAGCTCGACCTCAGTGAGCAGTCGACCTATGGTCCCGCTCGCGTCAGCCCGACGGGGCGTCGGCGTCCAGCAACTGCTTCATGCGTCGGGGCAGCAGCTCCCGCAGCACGATGCTCGTCGAGGTGCGACTGATGCCCCGACACTGCATCAGACGCTGAGTGATGCGATAGATGTCGTCAGCATCGCGCGCGATGATCTCGATCGACAGGTCGCTTCCCCCGGAGATGCCGAGCACCTCCACGACTTCCGGGATGTCTGAGAGGTCGTCGATTGTGCCCTCGAACATGCTCTGGTCGCCTTGTGCGGTGACGATCGCTCGCAGTGGGCGGCCGACGGCTGAGGGATGCAGGCGTGTGCTGGTCGGAGCCAGACGCTCGCCGTCAACGAGGCGCTTCAGCCGACTCTGCACGGTGCCGCGGGCCAGCCCGAGAAATTCGGCAAGGTATTGGACGGTCGCCCGCGGATGGGCGTCGAGTGCGCGCAGGATGCGCTGGTCGGTCAGGTCGAGCACGCTCATAGCAGGCCTTTCGATGGTCAGGATGCGCAGGAGGTCCACTCATCCGGCGTCAGTCTTGTGCATTATGATCACTCTCACCATAAGAGCTTGTCGAATCTATCAGCAATTCTCATAATCGGTGTGTGTTTTGGCACTGCGAGCAGCACTCACCGACTATCCGCAACGAACCGTCGATCCGTCGAGGGGCCGGGATGCTCTCGGCCCTGGCGCTGTGCGTGTCGATCGCCGGGGTCAACCTTCCGAATCCACTCGTTCCGCTGTACGCCGAGCGCTTTGGTCTCACGCCTCTGCTGCAATCCGCGCTGTTCAGCGCCTACCTGCTCGCGCTGCTGGTCACGCTCATCGTGACAGTGGCACGACCGGCCCACGCGATACGCACCGAAGTCACGATGGTCGTTGCAGCCATGGGCGTGGTCGTCGTTGCCGACCTCACTATGCTCGCGGGCAGCGCATCTTTCGCCCTGCTGGTGCTCGGACGTGTGATCGCCGGCGTCGCTGCGGGCATCGCGACCGGAGCCGCCTCGGCAGTCACCCTGGCCGGGCTGGGAGAGCGCTCCCGCACCGTGGCCGGTACCGCCGCGGTGGTGGGCGCGCTGGCCGCCAACCTCCTCGGTGGACTCCTCGGCGCAGCGCTGCCGGTGCCGTTCCCGGCCGTCTACCTGGGCCACGCCGCCGTGGCGGCCCTCATCGGCGCAGGACTCTGGGGCGCGACGACCCAGCACTCGCAGGCACGACGCGCACACACCTCCCGGGCGTCCCGCCGCACGCAGCCCACGCGGGTGGCTCATCCTCTCGCAGAGGTCGTCGGCGGTTACCACCGGCGCCACCGCGTCGCGGGCTATGTGCTGGGCGCACTCGCATGGTCGAGCGCCGGCGTCGTGCTCGCTCTGGTCGCGACCCAGGTGCGGCACAGCCGCCCGGAGCTCTCGCTGTTCGAGACCATGATCCCGGGCTGCGTGTTCCTGGCCTGCGCGTGGCTCGGACAGACCGTCTGCGCGCGCCGGATGCTGCAGTTGCGCGCCTGGATGACCGGCCTTCCGCTGGTCGTCGGATCAGCGGGCATCGGTCTCGCCCTGCATTCCGGGAACTCCGCCGCTCTGCTGCTCGCCGCTGCGGTGGCGGGGCTCGGTCAGGGCCCGTCGTACAGTCTCGGACTGGCAACGGTCACGCACGGGCTCACCCCGATACGGCAATCGCGCGCCGCCTCGACATATGCTGCCGTCGCCTACGGCGTCTGCGGAATGTGCACACTTGCGGTCGGGGTCGTCGCGAACCTCATTGGCGTACCGGATGCGATTATTGCCTGCGCCGGGATCTTCGCGGTAGGCATCCTGGTCACGGTCATGCTCGCCGGGCCGGCGCAGCGAGTGCATTTCGCGATGGCCTGAGCAGGTGTGGGATTCGTTAGGAGTCCCGGTTGAACTCGCGGCTCGTGATAGGTCGTGTCCATGGACGCCGCCCTCGTTCCACCTACTCCCTGTACAACGAGCACGGTAGAGACTCTCCGGCGCGTTCTGCCAGGTGGCGGAACGCGGGCAGCCTCACCAAAGCGCGCCTTATGGCAGCCCCCAGCTCATAGCTCAGACAGCGGGTTCGAAATGGAGCTTGAGTCCCAGAGCGCCGGCGACCTTCACGATGGTGGCGAAGCTCGGATTGCCATCCCCGGAGAGAGCCTTGTAGAGGCCCTCGCGGCTCATGCCGACGCGGCGCGCGAGCTCGCTGACGTTTCCGGAGCGAGCGATGGTGCCGAGCGCCCGCGCGACGAGCGCAGGGTCGTCACCATCTTCAAGCGCCGCCTCAAGATAAGCGGCCACGTCGTCCAAGTTGTCAAGGTAGTCAGCGCCGTCGTAGGGACTGAATGCCTCAGTCGTGTTGCTCATTGGTGGTCCAATCCTGTGCGATTCGGTGCGCCAGTTCGATGTCGCGCTGCTGGGTTGACTTGTCTCCTCCGCAGAGCAGGAGGATCAGTCGCTGTCCTTCTTGCCGGAAGTAGACCCGGTAGCCCGGGCCGTAGTTGATCCGCAGCTCCGAGATTCCACTGCCGACTGGTTTGGCGTCGCCCGGATTCCCATGAGCGAGGCGATCGACGCGCACCATGACGCGAGCGACGGCTCGCCGGTCCTTCAGCCCCCGAAGCCAACGATCGAAGGTCGTGCTCTTGACGATCTCCATGTGTCAACTATAGTTCACACTCTCCTCGTCGCCAACAGATCAAAGAGCTGACGCAGGTTCCAAGAAGGATGGGCACACCTCCTCTGAGGGCTGGAGTGTCGCCGAAGGCCCGCACGTACCGGCTGCGGGAGTTGCGCGAGCGCGCCAGACTCACCCAAGCACAGCTCGCGGCCCGAGTCGGCGTAGGGCAGCGCCAGGTCTCCAAGATCGAGCGCGGCGACCTTGACAGCGCACGAATCGGCACCATCCGTAAGTACCTCAACGCCGTCGGCGGCGAACTGGCCATCGAATACGTAGGCGGAGACCAGCGCACCCAAGTCGCCTAACCCACTGAACCATTCACCACCGAACCATTCGACTCCAACGAAAGGGCGCAACGATCACCCTTCGCTCCGGGAAGGCAGCTCGACGCAGGGATCCTGTCCCCCACCAGAGCCAGTTCCCGAGGTGCTCCTTTGAGAACGACATCAATGCGAGCCCAGACGCCGTTGGGACCGATCGCGGGCCCACATCGCAATCTCCAGTGCCGCCCGGCCGTCAAAGCTCAGAGGGTCGTGTCCACTGAGCTGTGCGACCCGCCCCAGTCTGTTTCGCACCGTGTTGACATGCAAGTACTGTGCCCGAGCGGTTTCCTGAAGATTTCCATCATGATGAAGAAATGCCCTCAAGGTGTCCAGCAGCTGCGTTCCATGTCGTCGATCGTGGTCAAGTACCGGACGCAGTAGCTGATCGACGAATGGCCTCAACCGCTTCCAGGGCTGCTGTTCGAGCAACCCCACCAGACTCGTCAGTTTGCTCGGTCCCACGACCTCGCCTGTGCGCTGCGCGATCTCAAGGCACGCCCGAGCCTCAGAAATGCTCCGGCCGACTTCAATGAGTGGCACGGTGCTGCCGTAACCGCAGACCAATGAAAGGTCTGCCGCGGCCTCGCGGACCTGTGCTGCGGTCGCAGTCACGGCATAGACCGCGTCCGGGGCATCTCCCAACAACGCTGCGTGCAAGCGACCACCGAGCTGCGCCGCACAGCCGGGCGCCCACACGGATGCCGTGACGGTACCGGCGATCACACCGGACTCCGAGAAAGAAGGAAACAGTGCCGCAACATCCGCCAGACCGTCAGCAACCAGCTCGAACAGAAGGCCCAACCGTTCGCGCCGACCGTTCTGCTCCAGTTCTTCCTCGTAACATGCGATATCGAGCACTCGGCCGATCTGCACGAGAGCTTCGTCATCGACATCGCCTCTGCCGTCCCCGCGGTCGGGCGACCAGCACAACCGTCCCCCCTCGGCGATCGGCACAGAGACATCCTCCGACTCGAATCCCGCGCCGAGCTCTGGATCAGAACCTACGACGCGTCCGTTCGGCTGTCTCAGCGTGAACCGGCCCCCGAGCTCACGCTCGGCCATCTGCAGGAGCGAACTTATCGACACCTTCTGCCGCACCGCGGTCAGCAACTGCGCGGTCAATCCGGTCAGCTGCGCATTGGTCGCCACCCCGGCGGACAGCAGTTGCTGCGCCAGGTACTCCGTGATGGCGAGGAACCTCACCCCCTCCGGCAGCTCGAGCAGAGGCACCTCCGACCGGCGGCACGCGCGGATCAATGGCTCCGGGATGTCACGATGCACGTCGCCAGACCCAAAGCACAGACCCACCACTCGGGCGGCCCGGAGGCATTCAACAAAGGCGTCGCAGCTCTCCTGATCCACCAAGTTCGAGCCGACCGTACAGACCAGCTCACCACCACGGAGATACGGGCCCAGGTGCACCAGTTCCGTCGTGTACACCCATCGAACGGGACGATCGAGCGCACTGCCCGACGCACATACGAGTCTCAATCTGAGCTCTGGAACGCCGAGCAGCTCATCCAAGCTCGAGCCGCGGGCCTCCGCAAGCGACACCGACATGCTCTGATGATATGGACCGCATGTTTCATCACAATGACGAACCATGGAGGATCGCACATGCCACAAGCCCAGATTCGATGGATTGCTCCCGAATCGAGCCTCCTGGCTTGTGGCAATCTCCTGCGCTACTCCAAGATGAGGTCTTGACGACGAAGGCTGTCGCTGCGGGTCCCCACACGACCAGCAGCTCTACCTGGCCGACCATCGCAACGTCGACTGCCCAAGGCATCTATCCCACCTCGGACGGCCACCCACTTGGAAGGAAGAACAATGCTCCCAACTTCTTTGAAGCGGATACTTGCAACCTCTATCAGCGTCATGTGTGCCGTCTCGTTTACCGCCTGTGGAACCGCTGGCTCCTCTGGTTCCACGAAGTCAAGTGCAAGCGACACGAGTAACGTTCTCCGAGTCGGAACAGACCCTACCGTGGGGCTGCCGTACTCGTCGAAGACGGCGGATCAGCAAGATTTCCGGGGAATCGATGTAGACCTTCTCCGCGCAGTGGGAAAGAAACTCGGCAAGAAGGTCACTGTAACCTCCATCAGCTTCGACGCTCTGATTCCAGCAATTCAGTCCGGGCGAGTCGACGCGACCGCAGCGTCCATGTTTGATACCAAGAAGCGACAGAAGGTAGTCGATTTCATTGACTACTACCGGACCGCATCCGGAATGATCATTGCAGCAAATGCGTCCTTTGTACCTGATAGCATTGATGACCTCTGCGGCCACAAGGTGGGGGCTATGCGCGGGGCTGCCGAAGAGGCCGCCGCCGAAGAGCAGAGTAAGAAGTGCACCGACGCCGGCAAGAAGGCGCTTGAAATCAAACAGTTGCCAAGCTGGAAAGATGTCTCCCTCGCCGTGAAGAGCGGCCAGATCGAGGTTGGATTAGGAGATCCAGGAGTCTGGGAATACATGCAGGGTCAGCAACCGGACGTGTTCAAGAGCGTCGGCAAGGTCTTCAGTCCGGCCTACATCGGCATTGCAGTCGCAAAAGACAGCAAGCTCACCCCGCAGATCAAGAACGCTCTCCAAGAGCTCATTGACGACGGAACCTACTCTAAGATTCTCGCCAAGTACAACCTCGGAAACAGCCAAGGGAAGATCAGCACGGTAACCGTCAACAACGGAATCTGACCTCATGGCGGACACACGAGATACTGGCGCAATCAGCGACCAACAGACTGACGCCAGCAATGCCGATAACATTGTGGTCAGGGACTTGAAGGTAAGACCTCGCCATCACATTGTCCTTTGGACAGCAGCCATCATCCTGCTTCTGTTGGCTGCGCTCCTCATTATAAGCGTGGTAAGGAATCAAAGATTCCAGTGGGGGATCATCTGGAGCTATCTCTTCAACGGCGCCATCCTGAGAGGTGTGAGGAACACCATCCTCCTCACCGTGATCTCGACTCTTATCGCACTGATCCTCGGCTTGGGACTTGCTCTAGCGTCTGCCTGTCCAAATCCGATCCTGATCAGATTCTACAAGATATACGTCTGGTTCTTCCGTGGCGTGCCCCAGCTGGTCCAGCTCATATTCTGGTTCAATCTTGCCGCCCTCTATCCAACCCTCAGTGTCGGCCTTCCTTTCACCGCCCCGCTCATCGCTGTACCGACAAACTCCGTGATCAACGGATGGGTCGCTGCGACGCTCGGCATCGCTCTCTGCGAGGCAGCGTATATGGCTGAAATCATCCGCAACGGGATAGTCTCCGTACCTCGCGGCCAAGTCGAGGCGGCGAGTGCACTAGGAGTTCGAAGCCAAACAGTCTTCACTCGAGTCGTGCTTCCACAGGCTATGCGCATCATCGTACCCCCAGCTGGAAACGAGATAATTTCTCTTCTGAAGATGACATCCCTCGTCAGTGTAATTTCAGTTCCAGAGATCCTCTTCTCGGCGCAGGTAATTGCCGGACAGACTTATCAGGTCATTCCGATGCTCATAGTGGCAAGTATCTGGTATCTCATCATTGTATCCGCAATGATGGCCCTTCAAGGAATACTTGAACGGAGCTACTCTTCACGAGACTCGTCCGCTTCGGCCAAAGATCAAGACGACTGAGTTCGCGAGTGCGAGACAAATATCATCGTGATCGGAGAAAAATTGACTACTCCCGCAGTTCAAGTTCGAGAGGCTCGAAAGAGCTTCAAATCGCTCGAGGTCCTCAAAGGGATCAGCTTCGATGCCCCGGCGCACAAGGTGACCTGCCTCATAGGCCCGTCCGGCTCGGGGAAGAGCACCCTCCTTCGTTGTATAAATCACTTGGAGACCCTCGACCAAGGTGTCATCTTCGTCAACGGAGAGAGCGTTGGGTACGACTTGGAGGAAGGCCTTCTCAAGGAACGCCGACCTCGAGATCTTGCGGCTCATCGTCAAAACGTCGGAATGGTCTTTCAACAATTCAATCTCTTTCCTCACATGACGGTTCTAGACAATGTCGCTTTCGGTCACCGAAACGTGTTGGGCGCAACCCAAGAAGACAGCAGATCTGCCGCCCTTGATCTTCTTGCGAGCGTTGGGCTCCAGGACAAGGGTCATGCCTACCCGTCGCAGCTCTCCGGAGGACAACAACAGCGAGTGGCGATCGCCAGATCGCTAGCGATGAAGCCCGATGTGATGCTGTTCGATGAGCCAACATCTGCGCTCGATCCCGAACTAGTCGGGGAAGTTCTCAGCGTGATGCGCAGTCTGGCCGCCCAGGGACAGTCGATGGTGGTGGTCACTCACGAGATGTCATTTGCTCGCGACGTTGCCGATCTCGTCATCTTCATGGCAGACGGTGTGATCGTTGAACAAGGCCCACCGGATGTAATTCTTAGAAATCCAAAAGAGGATCGAACAAAGAAATTCCTGACTCGCTTTCTCCCACAGCTTGGCGAGCCACTCGACCTCCGCGAGAAGAAGGACTGATGGAAGAAATATCGGAAGACATTGTGCTCCCTACCGATGTAACCAAACTTCCCCGCTACTGCGGCGAAGGGACGTTTGCCCGAGCACCACGAGCGCAAGACGTCCGCACATGGGACGTCGGGGTCGTCGGCGTCCCCTTCGACGCAGGTGTCTCATACCGTTCTGGCGCCCGATTTGGGCCAATGGGTGTGCGCCAGGCATCACGCACTATTCGACCACAGTATCATCCCGATTTTGGGTTCTCCCCATTCAGGCAACTCCAAGTAGTCGATGCCGGTGACTTGGTGGGCACCCCGTATGACATCAATGCCGCAGTCCATGAGATCGAAGACGGCGCACTGAGTCTCCTCGGAGCGAACAGACGGCTCATTGCAATTGGTGGCGATCACACTATTGCTCTGCCCATGCTTCGCGCAGTCCATAAGAAATTCGGTCGGGTGGCCATGATTCACTTCGACGCACATCTCGATACATGGGATCAGTACTTCGGAATGAAGATCACTCATGGCACAATGTTCCGACGTGCTTATGAGGAAGACATATTTCTTCCTGATCATTGCATCCATGTCGGAACCCGCGGTCCAATATACAGTGCAAACGACCTGTCCGAAGATGCCAACATGGGGTTCAAAGTCATCCGATCCAGCGACTTCGACGATCGCGGCTTCAATGAGTTGGTCACTGAGGCCAGGACCCGCCTCGGCTCCGCCCCGACCTACATTTCCGTCGATATAGACGTACTCGATCCCGCGTTCGCGCCTGGTACCGGCACTCCCGAGGCAGGTGGCCTCATCTCTCGGGAGCTCCTGCGGTTCCTCAGAGCTCTCAGAGGAGTTGATGTGGTTGGCGCAGATGTCGTCGAGGTCGCCCCTGCATATGACCACAGTGAGGTGACGAGCATTCAGGCCGCGACTGTGGTGTTCGACCTCATCGCACTGATGGCCTGCTCCAAGCAGCAGCACGCGAGAGTGAGCGGTGAACCCGGCTGTTGAGATTGTTTCCAGTTCGTTCTGGCTATTGAGAGGCAGGAACAGATATGTCTGAATCGACTTCTATCGAGAGTGACAATCGCAGGATTGCCCAGCATGTGCATTATTCTCAAGGGACGATCGGACAGGTCGATGCACAGCAAGTGCCGCGCTATGCGGGGCTGACCACGTTTGGTCGACTACCACGACTCGAAGACGTTCAACGATATGACACAGCCGTGGTAGGCGTGCCGTTCGACGCCGGAGTCACCTATCGGTCTGGTGCTCGTTTTGGGCCGTCGGCCATCCGTGAAGCATCACGGCTACTCAAGCCGTACAATCCAGACATGGGGGTCATGCCATTTCAGACCCAGCAGGTCGTGGATGCCGGGGATGTGGCGTGCAGTCCCTTTGACATTCATGTTGCGATTGATCAGATCCACGACGGGCTCCGTGCTCTCCTGGCTAGCGGGCGACATTTCGTTGCGCTGGGCGGTGACCACACGATTGCACTACCTGCTCTCCAAGCGGTCGATGATGTGACTGGACCCGTGGCTTTGCTGCACTTTGACGCTCATCTTGATACGTGGAACACCTATTTCGGCGCTCCGGACACACATGGCTCACCATTCCGGCGAGCAATGGAGCAGGGGCTGCTTGTCAAAGAGCATTCCGCCCACGTGGGTATTCGGGGCTCTTTGTATGACCCGCAGGATCTCCGCGATGATTCAGAAATGGGTTTCACAGCTGTGCATTGCACAGAGTTCGATCGAATTGGAACTGATGGGGTGCTCGCCAGGGTTCGAGAACGTATCGGCGACCACCCCGTATACGTCTCGGTCGACGTCGACGTCCTCGACCCGGGCTTCGCTCCGGGCACTGGCACCCCCGAGTTCGGAGGAATGTCGAGTCGCGAGCTTCAGACGATGCTGCGTGGACTAAGGGGGCTGAACGTCGTCGCCGCAGACGTGGTCGAGGTCTCACCGCCCTACGACCACGCAGCTGTCACTGCTGTTGCAGCTGCGAACATCGCTTACGAGCTGATCACCGTGATGGCAGCGAAGGACATGGAGTGACGTGACGCTCCCCGCCACTCTTCCAATGTCGTCCGCCCTCCCCGCGCTTA
>JALCLH010000006.1 GCA_022647765.1 Acidipropionibacterium sp. | reverse complement strand
CCCACCACACCTCAGCTCGACCACTTGCCGGCGTAGAACAGCCACCCCCACCACACCATCACGGCCAGCTCGAGAATCACGCAGATGCCCACCAGCCATCGCCAGAACAGCTTGAGCCCCGACCGGACGCGCCGGCCCCCGGGTCAGCTCCCCGACCGCGATGAACAGCGGGAACCACAGCAGCACCGCCCGGTTGACGCTCATGAACCAGTGCCCGATCGAGAACGCGAGCACCTGGATCCCCACCCAGGACGCCGAGGCCCAGCGTCGCCGCAGCAGGCAGTACACAGTGGTGACAGCCCCCACAGCCATCGCCGACGATCTCCAGCCGGAACAGCAGCGCCACCAGACCGGCGTCCGCCCCGTAGACCGACTTCCAGGCCGAGGTCGAGGTCGCCGGCAGGGTGTTGCGCAGGGACTCCATCGGGGTCGTGAAACCCCTCCCCCAGCCCCGATCCTGGGCCTGGAACCAGGCCGTCCACGACCCGGTCAGGACCGTGCAGATACACCACATAGCCGGCCAGCACCGCCAGCGGCAGGAGCAGCGGAGCCAACCTCCCGGCGATCGCCGCCGGCGTCCTGGCAACCGGCCGAACAGCCTTCCCGGCCCGGCCGTCGCGCCACTGACCGTCCCCCAGCACCGCCATCACGGCCAGTGCCCCCACCAGGAACAGCCCCGAGACTCTCAGCGTGCAGGCCAGCGCCGCCAGCCCCGCCGCGGGCCACCACTTCCCCGCCCGGGCCCTCTCCCAGGCCCAGAAGGCCGCCGCGCAGAACGGCGCCTCGGTGTAGCCGACAGTGGTGAAGACCGCAGTCGGCGCGATCAGCCACAGGCAGGCGGGCACCGTCCCGCCGATCCGGAACAGCGCCAGGGCCGCCACCAGGGAGCAGATCAGCGCCAGCAGAGCCCCGGTGACCGGCATCGGCAGGCCGATCAGCGCACCGGCGCGCATCACCCCGGGCAGCCCGGGGAAGAAGGCCATCTCCAGCGGGTCGGCGTAGCCGTTCCTGGCGATGGACATGAAGTGCTGGACGTCCCAGTTGGAGATCGCCGCCTCGAACCCGTGGACCGCTCAGCGCCACCACGACCAGGACGCCGGCCAGCAGGACCCGGCTGCCCAGCCAGGTCCTGAGCACCAGGGGCAGATCGTCGGCGGGCATCGTCGGGAGCACAGCTGCGCGAGAAGAGCGCACGGGCCGGGAGGAGCGCGAGGTCACCCTCGGTCCCCCGCTATCACCGGACTCCCGAGATCCCCGGGAGCCCCGGCATCCGGCGTCACCTCGTCCTGCCCGTCGGGGGCATGATCGAGCACTCCGCCGGTCGGATCGTCGGTGAACCCGATCCGCACCGAGTCCACCCAGGGGCGTCTCATGTCGTCGACGATCCCCCAGCCGAACCACACCTCGCCGGCCAGCCGCAGCACGATCGCAGCCCAGTAGACGATGTCGGCGCTGGACCCCCCGGGCAACGACATCCCGCCCAGATGCGCCCACACCGCGCAGAAGTAGAGCGACTCGGTGACCGTGATGACGGTCCAGTCGCGCCAGTCGGGGCGGGCCAGCACGCACAGCGGCACCAGCAGCAGCACGAACTGCGGGGAGTACACCTTCGCGGTGAGGAAGAAGACGATCACCGCCAGGCAGGCCACCTGGGAGACCCGGGGACGCCGCGGGATCGACAGCGAGAACCAGGCCAGTGCGATGAGCCCGGCCGCGGTGAGGACGCCGGAGATCCACCCCACCCAGGGCACGATGGACCCCGTCGAGTCCTTGACGATGTACCAGACGGTGCCCAGCCCGGTGCCCGACCAGAAGGTGCCGTGGAAACTGCGCCACCAGGTGGCCGGGCTGATCGCCAGGGCGACCGCATGACAGGCCGCCAGCACCACGATCGTCGCCACCAGGTACCGGCCCAGCTCGGACAGCCGGGTGGCCCGCAGGCACAGCACCAGGACCGCGAAGGCGATCAGCGCGGCCTGCAGGCTGCCGGCGCAGGCCAGCCCCATCAGCACCCCGGCCAGCACCGGGCGACGCCGGGTCCAGGCCAGCATCGAGAACATCGCCAGGCACACCGGCACCAGGGTGAAGTCGACCAGCCCGGCCAGATAGATGCAGGGGCTGGCGGCCACCCAGAACACGTCCCAGCTGCGTCGCTGCGGGCCGTCCGGGCGACCCCAGGAGTCGACGCCGACCCCGGCGTCCGACCCGCGGCCCATCAGCATGGCAGCCACCACCACGCCCAGGAAGGCCGCGAAGAGCACGATCTGAGCGACCCCCCAGTAGGCGTTGGCGGCGCCCAGAATCTGCTGGGGGGACGCCGTCGGCCCGACATGGGCGCCGAACAGCTTCACGACCGCCCGGCAGAAGGCCATCAGGGCCACCACCAGCGGGCTCTGCTCGATGCCCAGGCCGCTCAGCAGGCCACCGCCCTTGCCCATCCCGGAGCTCTGGTAGATCACCGGGATGTCGGAGTAGCACATCCGCTGGTAGGGGTCGACCCCCTTGGTCGCGTCGTGCTGGACGCACGGCGTCATCCGGTAGATGGTGAGCAGCCAGACGATGGTGGCGGTGAGCACCGCCCACGGCGCCGGGTCGAAGAACCTCCCGCGCGGCCAGGCGTGACGCCCCATCGGGCCGCCGATCCGCCGGTCTAGGCCCCAGCGCGAGACCAGCGAGCGACGACGCCCCGGCCCCGGCGTAGTGCTGGGGAAAGCTCACCGGTGTCCCTCGTTGTTGTTGCCGCCGGTCCCGGTGGAGGATCTGGCGGTGGCGCCGCCTCCCTCGGCCCCCCGGGTGGAGGTCTGTGGCTGCTCAGGCTGCTGCGGCTGCTGGGGCTGCTGCGGCTCGGCGCTCCTGGTGGGTTGCGAGGTCGTCTGCTGACGGGTCGGGCGGCTCGTCGTGGTCGTTGTCCGGGTGGCCGGCGCGCTCCAGCTGGGTTGCCATGTCGAGGTGCTGGTCGTCTCGGGAGCGGCGGCCCTGAGTGGTCGGATCCGCCGCACTGGTCTGGGGATCCGAGCTGCCGTGGTGCTTGCCGCTGAGATTCACCCAGGACGGTTCGGGGAATTTCTGTGCCTTCTTGCCCGACATCGCCACGCTCATATATGCGGCCCAGGTCTGCGCCGGATAGGTGCCGCCGAAGAATGTGGCATCCCCGGGCGCTGCATAGGCATCCAGATCCCCATTTCCGGAATCTCCCGCCACATACATCACGGCGGTGGATATCTGGCGGGTGTAGGCCACGAACCATGCGGAGGTGATCGTGTCGCCGACGCCGTTGGTGCCGGTCTTTCCGGCCACCGGATAGCCGAGCCCGGAAACCGCGGTGCCGGTGCCCTCGCTCACCACATTCTCCAAGGCATAGGTGACGTCGTGCGAGATGTCCTTCTCAATGGCCTGCTTACTGGGAGTCTTGGCCGTATAGAGGGTCTTGCCGCTCTTGTCGGTCACCTTGGCGACGACGTGCGGAGTGACCTGCTTGCCCTCGTCGGCCAGGGTCGCGTAGCCGGCGGCCTGGTGGAGCGGGCTGACCTCGGCGACGCCGAGCGGGATGCGGTTGTTGAGATCCCATCCGTCGCCCTTGGGCACCCCGGCGTCGTTGGCCGCCTTGACCACCTGGGCCGGGCCGTTGCGGATCTGGGAGACCAGGTCGACGAAGGCGGTGTTGATGGAGTCCTCCAGCGCCTTCTTCAGCGTGACGGGGCCGTACTCCTCCTTGAACTCGTTGCGGATCGGCGTCTTGTCGCCCTTCGGGGTGAAGGAGTCGCCGTCGAGGACGGACTCCAGGTTGAAGCCGTTGCGCAGCCCGGCGATCGCCGCGTAGGTCTTGAAGGTGGACGCCGCGGGGCGGGCCGTCGTCGCCCAGTTCCGGGTGTTGGCGACATAGTCGTTGTTACCGCCGTAGAGAGCGATCACCCCGCCGGTGGCGGTGTCGACCGAGGCGATCGCGGCGTGCAGCTGCTTGGCCTTGGCCTCGCCGGCATTGGCTCCGGCGGTCATCTGGAAGCGCTGGCCGGTGGTGACCGCCGCGCGCTGGGCGGTGAGGTCGAAGGTCGTGGTGATCTTGAGCCCGCCGCCGTTGACCTGGTCCTCGGAGAAGCCGTCGTCCAGCAGCTCCTGCTCGACCATCTTCAGCAGATAGCCGTTGGTCCCGCCCCACCGATTGTTGATCGGGACGTCGGGGAAGACCGGAAGGGCGCGCGCGTAGGTGTCGTGCTGAGCCTGGGTGATATTGCCCGCCGGAGCATCCCGTCCAGGACGTATCGGTAGCGGTCCAGCAGACGGGCCCTGGCCGCGTTCCCGTTGGACGGATCGAAGAGGGAGGGATTGTTGATGATCGCGGCCAGCGCCGCCGACTGCGGAATGGTGAGCTTCTCGGCGCTCACATTGAAATAGGCCTTCGACGCCGCCTCGATGCCGTAGGCGCCGCGCCCGAAATAGATGGTGTTGAGATAGCCCGCGAGAATGTCCTGTTTGGGCACCTGCCTGCCCATCTTCACCGCCAGCACCAGTTCCTTGAACTTGCGCGACATGGTGCGATCCTGGTTCAGATACAGCACCTTGATGTACTGCTGGGTGATGGTCGAGCCGCCCTGCACCTCGCCGCCGCGGGAGATGGCGTAGACGGCCCGGGTGATGCCTTTGAAGGAGATCCCGTTGTCGGTCCAGAAGGACTGGTTCTCGGCGGCGATCACGGCGTCCTTGATGGACTGCGGCATCTGGTCGTAGCCGATGGTCTGGCGGTTCTGGATGGAGAAGGACCCGAGCTTGGTGGTCGAGTCGTTGAAGTAGACGAAGGAGGTGTTGGTCTGGAAGTCCTGATTGGCGTCGGGGAGATTCGTGCGGTTGTAGAACACGATGATCGTGACACCGACCGCCAGGACGACCACCAGGAAGAGCACCAGGAGGGTGAAGAAGAGCCTCTTGAAGAAGGTGCCCAGCCTCGAGCCGTGTCCACCCGAACTGCTCGAGTGACCGGTGCTGGAGTATCCCGACTCGTCAGGGGCGGCGTGCCGCGGCGCGCTGCCCCTACGTTTCGGTTCAGCCATAGATGTCCTCCACAGTCTGCTGGTGACGCGGCGGCCTGCGTCGGCGGCCGTCCCCCAGAATGTAGTGGGTCAGGATGTGATTCCACAGACAGTCGGGGCAGACCTCGACCTCATAGACCCGGAATTCGCCGAACTGGGTCTCCATCTCCTCCAGCTCCTCGGCGCTTCTGATCCGGCCGGAGAACTGGCCGAGCTGGCGGCCGAAGGTGTAGCGCAGCAGGGTGAGCCGCGGGGACTCGCAGACCGGGCAGGACCGGTCCATCTGCTCGCCGTGGTGCAGGGCGGCGCGGACCAGCATCGGATCGGCGTCGCAGGATGCCGGGGCGTTGAGGTCGACCTGAGGCCTGCGCAGCGCCTCCAGTGCTCGACGGCGCTGCAGCGCGTGGGAGACCACTTCTCGCTGCGTTTTCATGCGCTCCAGAGTACGGCGCTCGGCGGCCAGGGTCCCATTCGTGAGTGGTTGGGGCGCTCCGGGTGCACTTTTCACTCGCGTAACAGGCGGGTTCTGAGGTGCGACGCGGGAACCGGGCCTTACGCGAGTGAAAAGCGCACCTCGGCAGACCGGATACTCTCAGGCACATGCCAGGAGACATCGAGCTGAGGTCGGCCACCCTCGACAACGGGATGCGGGTGGTGGTCAATCCGGACATGACCTGCCCGGCGGTGGCGGTCAACATCTGGTACCGGGTCGGTTCCGCCGACGAGAGCCCCGGCCATTTCGGCTTCGCCCATCTCTTCGAGCACCTGATGTTCTCGGGCACCACCAGCGGGATCGCCTCGGGGGAGCACCTGGCCACCATCGAGTCGGTGGGCGGGACGGCGAATGCCACCACCAGCTTCGACCGGACGAACTACTTCGAGACGGTGCCGGCCGGGGCGCTGGAGCTGGCGCTGTGGTTGGAGTCCGAGCGGCTGGCTCATCTGGCGGTGACGACTGAGAACCTGAACACCCAGCGCGAGGTGGTCAAGGAGGAGAAGCGCCAGCGCTACGACAACGTGCCCTATGGCGACCTGTTCGACCATCTGCTGACGCAGCAGTTCGGGTCCGGCTCGGCCGTGGGCGGCGATACCGGCGCCGCCCACCCCTATGCCCACAGCACGATCGGCTCGGTGCCCGATCTGGATGCCGCGTCCCTGGAGGACGTCGTCTCCTTCCATCGGACGTGGTACCGGCCCGACAACGCCTGCCTGGTGATCGCCGGGTGCGTAAGTGCCGATGAGGCGCTGAGGCTGGCCGATCGGTACCTGGGTTCGGTCCCTGCCGCTGAGGGGGCAGCGCCGGCGCGGGACCGGGTGCCAGGCCTCGGATCTGATTCCGACGCCGTCGCGACTCGTGCTGGAGCGCGACGTGCCGCGGACCGCGGTCACCATGTCGTGGCCCTCGCCGTCGGTGACCGACACCGGCCAGCTGAGGCTCGAGGATGCCCTCTCGGTGCTCACCACCGGGATGGCCTCGCGGCTGGTGCGCCGTCTGCTGCGCGAGAAGGAGCTGGTCGAGGGAATCTCCGGCTACGACCTGGGTCTGTCCCGCGGCCGGTCCGCGGCGACCCTGGTGGCCCATCTGCGCCCCGGCGTCACCGAATCGCAGTTCACCGACGAGGTGCGCGCCGCGCTGAACGGATTGGCGGCGGACGGACCCACGGACCAGGAGCTGGCAAGGGCACATGCCCAGCTGGAACGCGAGTGGCTGATGGAGCTCGCCACCGCCGACGACCGCGCCGACGCCCTCAACTTCAACGAGACCATCATGGGATCCGCAGAGCTGGCCAACAGCTATCTGCAGCGGGTCACACAGGTCGGGGCGGCCGATGTGGCGACGTCCGCCGCGAGGTGGCTCGACCCGGACCGGGCCTCGGTCCTGGTCCATCGCCGTCCCGGAACGGAGGAGTCACGATGACCGCTCACACTTCTTCCCCCAACCCATCTCTCAATTCGGCCCTCAACCGGCGGCCGGAGGTCACCTCGACCTCGCCGTGGAGCTTCCCGGCGTCGATCCACGAGCAGCTGGACTCCGGGCTTCGGGTGGTCCGCGTCCCGATGCCCGGTCAGCAGGTGGTCACCGCCGAGCTGGCCCTCGACGTCCCGCTGGACAGTGAGGATCCGGCCCGCGAGGGGGTGGCCAATCTGGTGCTGACCACCAGCGATGAGGGAACTCTGGAGCATCCGGGAGCGGCGCTGGCAGAGGCGATGGAGTCGATCGGCGCCGACTACGGCGGCTCCTGCGGTCTCACCTCCAGCCATGCCGGTATCGATGTTCCCCGCCGGAATCTTGCGCCGGCAATCGACCTGCTGGCCGAGATCGTGAGATCCTCGGCGCTGGCCGACGAGGATGTGAGACGCCAGATCGCGCAGGCGCGGGCCGGTCTGGCCCAGACGGCCCAGAACGGGCCGAGTCTGGCGGGGCTGGCGGCCTCCCGGCGGGTATGGCCGCTGGGTCATCGGGCGGCCCGGCCGACGGTGGGCACCGGGACCACCCTGGAGGAGATCACCCCCGGCGACGTGCGGGCTTTCCGCGACGCCACCTGGCGTCCGGTCGGGGCCGTGCTGGTGCTGGCCGGCGACGGGGTGGAGTCGGTGGAGCTGGATGCCTTCTCCGGATGGACCGGGGAGCGGACGGTGGGAGGTGTGACGCCGGGGGCCGTCGGCCCGACGTCCGGGGAGTCTGGGTTGGCCAAGCCGATGTCGGTTCTGCTGGTCGACCGTCCGGACGCCGTTCAGGCGGATGTCCGCATCCAGGCCCGGGTTCCCGGGCGCCAGGATCCGCGGTGGGCGGCCCTCAAGGTGGCCTGCGCGGTGCTGGGCGGGACCTTCGGGTCCCGGCTCAACACGGTGCTGCGCGAGGAGAAGGGCTGGTCCTACGGCGTCTCGGCGGGGGTCATCGCGCTGCGGGACGGCGGTCTGGTGACGGTCGGCGGGGCATTTCGCACCGAGGTGGCCGCCGAGGCCCTGCAGGTCGGGCTGGAGCTGCTCGATCCGGCGTCCCCGGCGCTCGAGGAGGACGAGGTGCGCGATGCTCGCAACCACTCCGTGGGCGTCGCTCCGCTGCAGTACGACACCGCGACCTCGGTGGCCCGGCAGGTCGCGGTGCTGGAGATGGCCGGACTCACCGGATCCTGGGTGGACCAGCTGATGGCCGACACGGCGGCTGTCGGCGCCGACCGGGCGAACGAGGCCTGGACCGAGCTTCTGCCTGCGGATTGCTGGGGGATCGGGATCAGCGGGCAGGCGGAGCGTCTGGCGCCGGCTCTTCAGGAGGCCGGGTTCACAGTGGAGGTCGTCTCGCCGGAGGATCTGCTGGGCTGACTGCGAGAAGCACCAAGACGGGTCTCTTCTTCGGGCGCAGGGGGTCTGAGAGGGGTCCATCTCGGTCTGTTTCGCAGTGTCCGGTCCGGGCACGTAGACTAGGTCGGGTCGATTCGATCGACGAGGGGCATTGGCGCAGTTGGTAGCGCGGCTGCTTTGCAAGCAGTAGGTCAGGGGTTCGAATCCCCTATGCTCCACATCCCCCAAAAGGCCGGTTGACTAGGGGTGATACCCAGTCAATCCGTCTTTGTCGATGCCGGAGGAGGTATGAGTCATGGCCGTTCGTGTGGTGGATAGGGAGGCCTTGAAGCGTGCCGTCGCGCGCTCGACAAGAGAATCGGCACAGCTCGAACGTCGCATCGTACCGACCGGATTTGTACGCTCAGAGCGCGTCAAGCGGTTCTTGGCCGAACGCAGCCAGCGAAGCTGATGTCCTTCACGCCGGGTTATGGCGAGACTCCGGTTCCCGACGATGAGCTCGACGCGTTACTCCCGGAGGCGCACAGACTTTTCGAGGATCCAATCACCAAGGCTGCGGTCTATGACTTCGAACAGGCAATACAGGATCAGACCGCAGAAGAACTGCTGACGTCGGTGCTCTATGGCAGGTTGACCATAGCCGACTTGCTCTCGGACCTCTTCATCCGCGATCTACACCGTCGCCTCTACGGCGATGTGTGGACGTGGGCCGGAGTCTTCCGCAGACGGGAACTGAACATCGGCGTCGACCCTGAGCAGATTTCCGTCGAACTGCGTGCCTCCATCGGGACTATCCGCTACAGATGGGAGCATGTCAGGGACTGGGACACCACACCAGCTCGGCATCGCTGCCCACGCCGAGGTCGTGCGGATCCATCCATTCGCCGACGGCAACGGACGTTCCAGCCGGCTGCTTGCTGACCTCGTGTTCGCGGCTGCGCAGGACTCCGAGACTCCCGAGCTGTATGACTGGCGGATCGATAAGCGCCGCTACATCGACCTGCTCCGCGAGTACGACCGTCACCGCGACCCGCGAGAGCTCGCCGCGTTCATCGACACACGGCCGTTCGGCTAGTGCCCCATGGCGTCTCAGGGTCCCGGAAAAGTCGTTTCTCCTTCCTGTGATCGAGCTGTGATCAGAGTGTGAGGACCAGGTCACAGGTCGCCAACGGGTCCCAGGCCGCACGCCGGATCGCCCGCGCGATGTTCGCCTCACCCCTCATCCGATGAATACCGATCGCCACACTGCGCAGGGTGGCCATCACCTGAGACGCCGACCCAGTCCTGGCCTGGTGCCTGTCCTCGTCGAAGGTCACATCACGGACCCAGTGCAACCGGTTCTCCACACCCCAATGACCGCGCACCCACGCCGCGAGCCGGGCCGGTGGTGCATCGGGCAGACCGGCCGAGGTGATGAGGTAGACCACCTCCGTGGTCTTCTTCTGGCCCCGGGTGGCGACCCGGCGCAACTGGGCGACCTGCACCGCCCCCTCAAACCCGAGATTCTCGGGTGCCTGGACGACCTTCAGAGTCCGCCGGACCCTGCGCCCATGAGACTTCTCCACCTCGACGTGTCCTGCCGGAACCCGTGACCACGGCAGGGACTTCAATCGCTTGTGCAGTCCCGGCTGGTTGGATTTCACGGTGAACACGTAGTCGGCGCCGGCGGCCAGGATCGCGGTCGCGGTCGCGGTCTGGGTATGGAGGGCGTCGGCGGTGATCACCGCACCGGCAGCCCGTTCGCCCAACGCGGTGATGAGGTCGGGCAGGGCCGGGATCTCGTTGGACTTCGCGTCGACGGCCTGTTGGGCGACCACGGTGCCGCTGGCGTGGTCGAGGGCTGCGACCAGGTGCCGGGCCTTTTCGGTTGCCGATCGGGAGCCGCGCAGGGTTTTCCCGTCCACGGCGATGACACGGCGCCCGTCGATGGTGGTGGTGCGGGTCCAGGCGTACAGGCACAGTTCAGCGTCCAGTGCGGCGGCATCCAGACGTGAGAACAGCTTGCGCAGGTTCGATTCTCCGGGGGCCGCGCGCAGCCCGAACCCGGCCAGGGAGTGGCCGGTGAGGGCGTGGGCCCATTCTCCGATCGCGGTGAAGCCCCGGCATCCGGCCAGGGTCGCCGAGATCGCCAGGAGGAGCAGGCCTGTCAGCGGGTACCGGGTGCCTCTGGGTTTGCGGGGGTCGGGGACCCGGGCCAGGTGATCGACCAGCCGGACATTCGGTGCGGGCGTGTCAGGGGTGCGGACGGCGGGCGCGGTGGGGGAGGATGGCATCGCGGGCGAGGTTCCTTGCGGCGGTGGTTTGTAGTGGTACTTCCATCCAAACCGTGCGGGGGCCTCGCCCGCCTGTATGACACGCCGAGAGGGGCTCAACCCCTAGTCACAGACGACACCCCGGACTTTTCCGTCACCCCTGCATGGCGTCTGCAGCGCCTCGTCACTGAATATGCTCGTGGAATGACGACCGTGCTGCTCACCGGGTTCGAGCCCTTCGCGGGGGACGCGACGAACCCCTCCGGTGATGCCGTCCGGCTCGTCGGCGAGGCGTGGACGGGCGGCGAGCGCCTTGTGACCGCCGTGTTGCCGGTTGCCTTTGCGCGAGCGGCGGAGCGGATGCGCGAACTCATCGACGCCCACTCCCCCGACGTGATCCTGGCGACGGGTCTTGCGGGCGGTCGCGCAGCCGTGACGCCGGAGCGAGTCGCAATCAATCTCACCGACGCCCGGATCCCGGACAACGACGGTGCACGGCCGATCGACGAACCGAGCATGCCCGGCGCTCCCGCAGCCGCCTTCGCGACCCTGCCGGTGAAAGCCATCGCCGCCGCACTCGTCGACGCGGGGATCCCGTCAGCCGTTTCGTACACGGCGGGCACCTTCGTCTGCAACCACGTCATGTTCACAGCCCTCGACGCCGTCGCGGACCGGCCGGAGGTGCGTGCGGGCTTCGTCCACCTCCCGTGGTGCACCGGGGCGGAGCCTGCCGGCGCACCGTCCCTGCCGATGTCCGACATCGTGCGGGCGATCGACATCGCCATCCGCACGAGCATCGACACGACCCGCGATCCGATGCTCGCGGTCAGGGACGCGTCGCGAGAGCTGTGAGAATCTCGGCCGACGTTGTGGTCTCGCCGATCCTCGGGAAAATGCGACTGATGCTGTGCTGGTGACTCGTTTCGTCGGCGTCCAGCATCACGTCGGTGGGCAGCACGACGTGGTAACCGTGCTCGTGGGCGGCCCGTACGGTCGACTCGACTCCCCTGCTGGTCGCGACGCCGCCGATGACGAGCTGCGTGACGCCGCGTGCGCGGAGCTTCCGGTCGAGGCCGGTCTCGTGGAACGCGCCCCAGGTCCGCTTGGTGATGAGGATGTCGTCGGGGTGCGTGCCCAAGTCCGGGGCGAGTTCGGCCCAGTCATCGGGACGCTGCCGCACCGCTTCACGGGCGCGTCCGGCATCCGTGCGACCGGGCGCGCTCCCGGTGACATTGACCAGGACGACCGGCAGGGCGCGCTCGCGGAATGCCTGGGCCAGGGCCCCGGCGTTGTCCAGGAGGACGGGGACGCCGGGGCGCCCGGAGCCGAGGATTCCCTTCTGGAGGTCGACGAGCACGAGTGCGGGAACGGTGTCGAGTGCGGTCAGCGGCATGTGTTCTCTCCTTAGGAACCCTGACATATTAGACAGGTGTACCTGTACAGTTTAAACTGTTTATATGACCAAGACCGAATCCGACTACCCACTACAGGTCGCGATCGACCTGCGCGCCGTCGTCGCCCGGCTGCTGAGACGGTTCCGCGAGGCCGGCGCCGACGACGCGATCACCCCCTCCCAGGCGTCTGCGCTCGCCCGACTCGGCAAGGGCGGAGTGGCGACGGTCAGCGCCCTCGCCGCCGTTGAGAAGGTCCGGCCGCAGTCGATGGCCAGCACCGTGCAGGCCCTGGAGCACCTCGGCCTGGTCACCCGGAGCCAGGACCCGAACGACGGGCGCCGCCAGATCATCGAGCTCACCGACGCGGGCTGGGCGCGCATCGAGGGGCAGAAGGACGCCGGCGCGGCGTGGTTGGAGGAGACCCTGGCCACGCGCGTCACCCCCGACGAGTTGCAGACACTCGCCGCGGCCACCGCGATCCTCCAGAAGATGCTCGCCTGATGGCGTTGAGGCCTGCGCCGGCCGGCCGCTTCGACACCCGGCTGCTGGCGCCGATGATGCTCGGCGCCACCCTCAACCCGATCAACACGGCGATCATCGCCGTCGCGCTCACCCCGATCGGCATCGCCCTCGGCGCGCCCGCCTCGACCACGGTATGGCTGGTGTCGAGCCTCTATCTCGCCACCGCGATCGGGCAGCCGCTGGTCGGGAGACTCGTCGACATCTTCGGCGTCAAGCCGATCTTCCTGGCCGGTGGCGCACTGGTGGCCCTCGCCGGAGCGATCGGCGTGCTCACACCGTCGTCCCAGGACAGCATCTGGTGGCTGGTCGCCGCCAGAGTGGTCCTCGGCTTCGGCACATGCGCCGGTTACCCCGCCGCGATGCACATGATCCGCGCCGAGGCCGAGCGCACCGGCCTGGAGTCGCCGGCCGGCATCCTCACCGCCCTGTCCGTGGCCACCCAGACAGTCGCGGTGATCGGACCCACCCTCGGCGGTCTTCTCATCGGCGGCTGGGGATGGCGAGCCACCTTCGCCGTCAACCTCCCGCTGGGGCTGGCGACCCTCGTGCTCGGCTGGATCTTCTTCCCCCGGCGGACCGGCCTCGAACCCGCGCCCGAGAACCGTCCTCGCATCGACTGGCTCGGTGTCCTGCTCTTCGCCGTCGCCATGCTCGCCCTGCTCGTGTTCCTGCAGAATCTCGCCATCGGCCTGGTGTGGCTGCTCGCCGTCGCGCTCATCGCCGGCGCCGGGCTGGTCTGGTGGGAGATGCGCGCCGCCCAGCCCTTCATCGACATCCGGGTCCTGATCGGCAACGGCCCGCTGCTGCTCACCTACCTGCGCTCGATGCTGGCCGCGACGATCTCGTATCTCTTCGTCTACGGCTTCACACAGTGGCTGGAGGACGGCCGCGGGCTGACCGCGACCGGCGCCGGACTGGTCCTGCTGCCCATCTTCCTGGCCGGCATCGGCGTCTCCATCTCCTTCGGACGCCGTCCCGAGGTCGCTGGAAAACTGCTGGCGGGCTCCATCGCGCAACTGATCGCCGGTGTTCTTGTGCTGTTCATGTCCGCAGATTCGCCGATCTGGTTTCTGGTCCTCGCGATGCTCGTGCTCGGCATTCCGCAGGGGCTCAACAACCTGGCTATTCAGAACACCCTCTATTTCCAGGCCGATCCGGAGCGCATCGCCTCATCGGCCGGGTTGCTGCGAACCTTCATGTATGTGGGGGCAATCCTCTCCTCCGTGATCTACGGCAACGTATATGGCGCGCGGGCGACGACCGCCGGACTGCACACGCTCGGCTGGATCGTCATCGGCATCGCGCTCGTCTTCTTCCTCATCACCGCTTTCGACCGCACTCTGCGAGACATCGGAGGCAGCGAGCCGACAGACGCCGGCATCTGACCGGCCAGCTGTCGCTCACCCCGTCGCAGAACGGAAGTCACTGCATCCTGCATGGTCGAGCGCGGGTGAGCCGGGTCTGCGTGTGCGGGGCGCGGGGGAGACGGCCGCGGCATGCACATTTCACTCGCGTAAGCCCCCATCCACGCCGCCCACCGCGGATCCCGGTCCTTGGGCGAGTGAAATGTGCAAGTTCTTCAATGACTACTTCTTCGCCGACTCGACGAGTTCCTCGGCCGCGGTGTTGAGTTCCTCCATGGACAGCATCGGCTCCTGGAACTTCGGGTCCTGAAGCAGGTCGGTGTACAGCTTGCGATAGAGGGCCGGGCGGAAATCGGTCGCGCCATCGATGAGAGGATTCGGCTCGAACTTCTCGCGAGTGGCCAGGCTGAGATCCACCACCGCGCTGTACATCTTGTTCTCCATCGCGCGGGGATCGGTGAACGGGAGCCCGGCGTAGTATTCCGTCTCCCAGAACCGCGTGCTGGGCCCGATGATGCTGGATCCTCCCCAGAAGACGTTGTAGAGATCGGTGTTCGCCAGGTTGGCGGAGACGACGTAGATCTGGTTGGTGATGACGCCGGCCTCGACCGTCGTCGTCCCCAGCGCGGGGCCGTGGCACTTCGCCAGGGCCGTGCAGTTGATGTACAGACGGCAGCCCTTCGCGGCGTAGTAGCGCATCAGCTCGGGGAAGCAGTAAGTGTCGTAGCAGATCGCCAGACCGACCGGCCCCCACGGCGTATTGAAGATGAAGGGCTCCTCCCCGCGAGTCGCCCAGGCCGGCTCGGGAGCGGGGAGGTGAATCTTCCGGTAGGAGCCGATGATGCCGTCCGGCCCACAGACACAGGCCGAGTTGTAGATCGTGGCCGGGTCCGTGCCTTCCCGCTCTGGCAGGCCGAAGGCGACATACACTCCGAGTTCCTGCGTCTTGGCAGCGATCGCGAGGGAGCTGGGGCCCGGCACGGTCTCAGCGAGCAGGGGACTGCATCTTCTCGGCCTTGGGCTTCTCGGCCTCGTCGTCATATCCGGTGAGTGCCATCTCCGGGAACACCACCAGCTGAGAGCCTTCAGCAGCGGCGGTCTCGATATAGCCGAGCATGCGGTTGAGGTTGGCGTCCTTGTCACCCCACTTCGCATTGAATGCAACGGTCGAGATCTTGATGATGTCCTTGGTCATGGCGTGTCCTTCCAACGTCGTGGATGGCTGTGGCACCCATCATGGGAGGCTGGTGTTTCGCAAGGATTGCGCAACGGTTACGGAGCGAGAGTGACCCGATCAGGAGTCATGGCGCCGTCGGGCCGCATCGCGCCGGGTCGGGCCGCGTGTCTTTCCCCCTGAGCACCACGATCGCGTCCTCATCGAAGATGACGCCGTAGCCCGAATCCAGCGCCGACTCCAGCACGGTGCGGGGATCGCCGCCTCCTCCTCCGGTGTCCGGACGCGACATGTCGAGAAGGATGTAGGCCGGCGCGGGAGCCGACGCACCGGGCACCGTGACCCGATTCGAGCTGGTCAGGTGCGACACCAGCCGGTCATCCGCCGTGACGCACACATCGGCCGGAATGAGAGCGACCGCGTCCCTGGAGGCGCGCACCGACGGCGAGCTGCGCGAGACGATCTTCCCGGGGAGTTGCGCGAACGGCTCGGCAAACGAGTTCGCTCTATGCACCACAGGAATAGAAATCGCCAGCGCCGCCAAGACCGCCCAGGAGACGGGCACCCGCCATCGACGCACCGGTCGTGATTCCAGCGCATCGACAGACGCGACGAAGAGAATCAGAAAGATCACAGCGTTGTAGTGGAACCGGGGATACCACAACAGCTCTCTCGAGGACCAGAATCTCTCGACGACAAGCGGCAGCGCCAACACCCACCGCGGAGAGAAGAGAAAAAGACACAAGAATGGAAGCGCAAGCCAGGCCAAGGTCTGCCGCTTCATTGCGTTATCCACCATAAGATGAATTGCATTTCCCGGATCGGTCGCGATCGATCCGATCATGGCGGAGGGCCCGGACCCCAGGCCCGGATAGTCCCAGTAACTGTAAGTGCCGCCGCCCGCGAAATGGGGGATGAGCACGCGAACGACGAGGACGAATGCGATCGCTCCGGTCAGGATCATCGAGACGCCGACGATCCACCGCTCTCTTCTCCCGACAGTTGAGCCATGACCGCGGCGGGGCTGCACGATCCAGACCACCCCCAGCATCGCGACGACCAGCCCCATGTCCTCCCTGACCCCGAGCAGGAGCCCGGACCACACCACGAACCCGGCCGCCTTTCCACGATCAAGCGCGTCGAAAGCCAGACAGAGCAGCGGCATCGCCAGACAGATCTCGTGGAAGTCGAAGTCGATGAGCCCCTGCAGAGGCCAGGAGACCATGAACACCAGCACCATAAGACGTGACAGGACCGCGCTCATTCTTCGATCGCAGATCCTCACCAGGATGGGGGCGCAGAACGCCACTGCCAGCGCCTGCCCCAGCAGCAGAACCCTCGGATCATCCCAGATCCAGTAGAAGGGTGCGAACACTGCCAGGAGCGGATGAAAGTGATCCCCCAGAAGATTGTACCGATAGCCCTTGACCGGAGAATAGGGAGGCAGCAGATGAGCATAGTGCCGCACAGCCTGGTCAAAGATCCCCAGATCATATCCCCCGGTGCAGAACTGCGCGTATCTGACCATGGAATAGGTGGAGTAGAGCAGAATAAGGGCGAGCATCAACGCCGCCGTCGCCACATTCTGACCGGACCATCCATGTCGTGAAGTAATTTCGGGCGTCCCGAAGCTCATCGCCTCATGTCGTGTCCGAGTGGTACTCACGTCCTCTTCCTGGGCAGGCGCGCTCCCCCGTCGGCTCAGCCCCGCAGTACAGCATCCAACCCTACCGACCCGCACTTTTCACTCGCGTAAGCCCCCATCCACGCCGGCCATCGCGGATCCTGGTCCGTAGACGAGTGAAAGTTGCAGCCCATGGCCACCTCGACGCCCCGCTTCGACGCCCCGCTTCGACGCCCCGCTTGAGCTTCACTGATCGAGTCGGTTGAGCTGCCTGCAAGAATGCACGGCACTGGCGGGAACCGCCTTGCCAGCTGTTTCGGAGGGAGTCCAGATGGCATCTCTGCTCGCACCGCGACCCTGCGGATCGACCGGGAGCGGCTGCTGCGACATTTGATCGGTTCGCCACGTTCGGGGCGACCCACGGTGGCGGGCTCAATCGGCTGAGCCTCGGCGATGAGGACGGGCTGGCCCGCGACGAGCTGTGCGGCATCGCCCGCCGCCAGAACTATCGGGTCGATATCGATCCGATCGGCAATGTCTTCATCACCCGCCCCGGCCGCGACGACACCCTGCCCGTGGTGCTGGTCGGCTCCCACCTGGACTCCCAACCCTTCGGCGGGCGCTACGACGGCACCTACGGGGTGCTGGCCGGGCTGGAGGCGCTGCGATCCCTGGACGACGCCGGCGCCACCACCCTCCGATCGATCACCCTGGTCGACTGGACCGACGAGGAGGGAGCCAGGTTCTCCCCCAGCCTGCTGGGCTCGGGAGTGGTGGCCGGAACCATCGGTCTGGACGACGCCCTGGCCCGCACCGACGCGAACGGCGTCACCGTCGCAGAAGAACTGGACCGGATCGGCTACCGGGGCACCTTCGACAGCTCCTCGCTGGCCGTGCACCGCTGCTTCGAGGCCCACATCGAACAGGGACCGGTCCTGGAGCGCACCGGCACCGACATCGCCGTGGTGACCGGGGTCCAGGCGATCCGCTGGTTCGACGTCGTGATCGCCGGCCAGGACTGCCACGCCGGCACCACCCCGCACCCCGATCGCCGCGACGCCCTGGTCGCCGCCGCCGGGCTGATCGAGGCCGTCGACGCACTGGCAACCACCGTCAACAAGGATCTGCGGGCCACCGTCGGTGAGATCCGGGTGCAGCCCAACTCCCGCAACGTCATTCCCGGCCGGGTGAGACTCGCGATCGATCTGAGGCACCCCGAGCCCTCGGTCCTGGACCAGGCGGTGACGCAGCTGCGCACGGCTGCGGCCGATATCGCTGAACGGCGCGGCGTCACCGCCGAGGTGCGGCCGGTTCTGGACATGCCGCCGACCGTCTTCGACGCCGGCACCACCGAGCTGATACGCAGCACCGCGGCGGGACTCGGCTACTCCACCGTGGAGATGTCCTCGGGAGCGGGCCACGACTCGATGAACGTCGCATCCCGGGCGCCGGCCTCCATGCTCTTCATCCCCTGTGTTGACGGGCTGAGCCACACCGAGGCCGAGGACATCCGCGACGACTGGGCGGTCAACGGAGCCGAGGTACTGCTCGGCGCCATACGACAGGCGGCCGACGAACGGCCAGACCTAGACTCACATCATCGGTAGCCAATCCGGGGAGAGGACCTCCACCCGTGAGCACAACGAACACCGCCCAACCGCACGGCGCAGAATCCGAACGCCTCGCCGAGGCGCACAGAGGCTCCGCCCCGTGGAAGGCCTGGGGCCCCTACCTCAGCGAGCGCCAGTGGGGCACGGTGCGCGAGGACTACTCCGACGATGGCAATGCCTGGGACTACTTCAGCCATGACCAGGCCCGCTCCCGCGCCTATCACTGGGGAGAGGACGGGCTCGCCGGGATCAGCGACGAGCACCAGCGGCTCTGCCTGTCGCTGGCGCTGTGGAATGAGAAGGACCCGATCCTCAAGGAGCGGATGTTCGGCCTCACCAACAGCGAGGCGAATCACGGCGAGGACGTCAAGGAGTACTGGTTCTACGTCGACAGCACCCCGACCCACTCCTATATGAAGCTCAATTACAAGTACCCGCAGGCGGAATTCCCCTACAACGAGCTGATCCGGGAGAATTCCTCGCGCGGGCAAGCTGGACTTCGAGTACGAGCTGATGGACACCCACATCTTCGACGACGACCGCTATTTCGACGTCGACGTGGAGTATGCCAAGGCCGGCCCCGATGACATCCTGATGCAGGTCACCGCGCACAACCGCGGCCCGAGGCCGCTCCGCTGCACCTGCTGCCGACCCTGTGGTTCCGCAACACCTGGTCCTGGGGCCGCGAGGTTCCCCGCCCGAGCCTGAAGGCGGCGGCCCTGCCCGGCGGTGAGGGGGTCCTCGCCCACCACGACACCCTAGGCGACTGGGGCTTCCAGGCCTCCTCCGACGCCGATCTGCTGTTCTGCGAGAACGAGACGAACAACGCCCGGCTGTTCAACGGGACCAATGCGACGCCGTACGTCAAGGACGGCATCAACGACCATGTCGTCAACTGGCACGGACGCCGTCAACCCGGAGAAGACCGGCACCAAGGCGGCGGCGCACTACTCCGTCACCATTCCGGCCGGCCAGAGCGCGACGGTGCGGGTGCGTCTGACCCATATCGCTGACAAGAATGCGCCTTCCGAGACCGCGGAAAATGCACTGGGCAAGGACTTCGACACCGTTCTCGGCAAGCGTCATCAGGAGGCCGACGAGTTCTACGCCGGCGTCATCCCCGCCCAGCTTCCCGACGACGAGAAGCTGGTGATGCGCCAGGCCCTGGCCGGCCTGCTGTGGGGCAAGCAGTACTTCGAGTACGACGTCGCGCACTGGCTGCACGAGCACGGCGTCAACCCCTGGAGCCCCTCGGCGGCCTCCTCGGGCGAGCGCAACGCGACGTGGGCGCATATGAATGCCGGCGACATCATCTCGATGCCCGACAAGTGGGAGTACCCGTGGTTCGCGGCCTGGGACCTCGCCTTCCACTGCGCCCCGCTGGCACTGGTCGACATCGACTTCGCCAAGGAGCAGATCGAGCTGCTGCTGTCGGCTCGCTATCTACATCCGAACGGCCAGATCCCGGCCTACGAGTGGAACTTCTCCGACGTCAACCCGCCGGTGACGGCCTGGGCGGCGCTGTGGGTCTACCGGCGCGAGGTCACCCAGGGCGGCAAGCCGGACTACGACTTCCTGGCCCGCGTCTTCCCCCGACTGCTCACCAACTTCACCTGGTGGGTGAATCGGAAGGACGCCAACAACAACAATCTCTTCCAGGGCGGCTTCCTCGGGCCTCGACAACATCGGGATCTTCGACCGCTCGGCTCCGCTTCCCGGCGGCGGCACCCTCGAGCAGGCCGACGGCACGGCGTGGATGGCGCTGTACTGCCAGTGGATGCTGCAGATCTCCCTCGAGCTCTCCAAGGTCGACCCGCTCTACGACGAGATGGCCGCGAAGTTCATCGAGCACTTCGCGCTCATCGAGGTCGCGGTCAATCCGCCGGACGGCGAGGAGACCCTGTGGGACGACGAGGACGGCTTCTTCTACGACATCATCCGGCTGCCCGACGGCTCGACGGTGCCGATGAAGGTGCGCTCCCTGGTCGGCCTGCTGCCGCTGTGCGCCGCCACGGTCTTCAACCCCGCGATGATCAAGGCCCACCCCGAGCTGGTGACCAGGATCGCCGAGGCGCGCACCCGGCTCACCGACCTCGATCCCGAGCTGGCGAAGGTACCGGCCCCCAGCGCGAACGGCACCCGGCTGCTCTCCCTGGTCGACGCCGGCAGGCTGCGGAGAATCCTGAAGTGATGCTCGATGAGAAGGAGTTCCTCGGCGATTACGGCATTCGCTCACTGTCGAGGGCGCACCTGGACGACCCGGTGAACTTCGAGTGGGGCGGCCAGAACTATCGGGTCCAGTACGTGCCCGCCGAGTCCGACACCGGCATGTTCGGCGGCAACTCGAACTGGCGCGGCCCGGTGTGGTTCCCGATGAATGCCGTTATCATCCGCGCGTTGAGCCAGCTGTATCTGCACTACGGGGACGGCTTCACGGTCGAGTGCCCCACCGGCTCCGGCCACCAGATGAACCTCAAGGAGGTCGCTCTGGAGATCGGGCACCGGCTGATCAAGACCTTCCTGCGCGAGGAGGACGGGCGGCGTCCCGTCTACGGCGGTGTGGAGAAGTTCCAGAAGGACCCGAACTGGAAGGATCTCGTCCTCTTCTTCGAGTACTTCCACGGCGACAACGGCGCCGGGATCGGCGCCAGCCACCAGACCGGCTGGACCGGTCTGGTGGCGCTGATGTGCGAGCTGGAGGCGGAGCTGGGGGCTCAGGCCCTGAAGCCCGAGGCCTGATCGGGTCCGGGCTGATCTGATGGTCCCGATCACTCCCGACACGCCGTGTTTCTGCATCGTGAGCGCAGTTTCACGGCCTATCGGGAGTGATCGGGACCATGCCAGCCGGCTCAGATCTTCGAGATCCTGCCCAGCGCCAGCCGGGAGACCACGGCGAGGACTCCCGGCTTGAAGCCACCGAGGGCATCGGAGACCTGGGAGGGATCGAGCTTGCCGGTGTGAACCTGTTCGCACAGCCTCATCCAGCCCTCGCCGGTGGCCGCCGTGATCGAGGAGGCGACGCCGGCGTTGATGACGCTGCCGGCCACCGGGATCAGCTTGAGGAAGCTGCGGGCAAGCGCCTGGCCGGAGATCTGGGCGGCCAGCTGGGCCAGCGTCGAGGTGGACAGCATCGAGGTGAGTTCCAGGTCGTAGATGGTCGCGATCCGGCCCATCATCGTCATCTGGATCGGCGCCAGGGCGGTCGCATCCGCGACCGGGATGGGAACCGCGGCAGCTGCTGCGGCAGCAGCCGATGCAGCAGCGATGACGGGTCGGGCCATCTCCCGCTTCCAGGGGAGGTTGAGTCGCTGTGCGATGCGAAACGCGTCCTTCTCGTCCCTCGGAGACAGGTCCAGGGTGGCCTCCACGAGCTCACCGAGCCCATGCCCCGTGCCCTTCCCGTGCCGGTCGCGGGTGGAGGTGAGGACGACGCGCCGGATCGGGAGGCGGATCGGCGTCCCGTCGGTGGCGACCGGATGCTCCAGCCAGTTCCGGAACTCCTCGACGTCCTTGGGGGGACTGTACTTCCCGGTGACCGGATTGCGGTCCCAGTCGACCTTGGTGAGGACCAGGATCACCGGCAGCCCGCCGGCGTCCAGCTCGCGGATCATCTCGATGTCGGCGCGGGTGAGCCGGTCGGCGCCCGACAGCACGCAGTACCAGACGACGCCGATCTGCTCGTCGGCGGGACGCCTGGCGATCGCCGCGAGGTGGGATCTCAGGGCGGCGGCCGGGGTGGCCTCGGTGCCGATCTCGAAGCCCTCGAAGTCCCAGATTCCCAGGGACTCGTCGTGGTAGTAGTTGACGCCGCTGGTGAGCGGCATTCCCTTGCCGACGGCCGCGTAGTCGCGGGCGAAGACGGCGTTCACCAGGGAGGACTTGCCCACCCCGGTGCCGCCGATGATCGCCAGGTTGAACCTGCCGTAGCGCCTCCTGGCCTGGGAGCTGGCGTCGATGAAGGGCCGGTCGTCGATGGTGGCGTCATCACCCGGCGCTGCTGCCATGTGGTGCCCGATCCTTTCAGCGGTCTCCGGTCAGGGGATTCGTGCCGGGGCACTGCCACTATATGAGCGCGGTCCCCAGCTCGGACAGGAAGACGCCGAGGCGCTCGATCCCCTCGGCCAGCTCCTCGCGGGAGGCCGCGTAGGAGAGCCGGACGTGACTGCCGGCGGTGGCCGGGCCGAAGTCGCGGCCCGGGGTGAGCGCCACCTTGGCGCGGTCCAGAGGCCTGCTCGCAGAACTGCCAGGCGTCCAGCCCGGTGCCGGTGACGTCGATGTAGACGTAGAAGGCGCCGTCCGGCGTCACCGGCACCGGGCAGGCCGATCCGGTCGAGCCCGTCGAGGACCAGACGCCGTCGTGCCAGCAGCTCCTGGCGCCGCTGTTCGCAGACCTCCAGGGTGGCCGGGGTGAAGCAGGCCAGGGCCGCCTGCTGGGCGGGATTGGAGGCCGACAGGAAGTAGTTCATCGCGAGTCGCTCGGCGGCCGGCACCAGGCTCTCGGGCAGGATCGCCCAGCCGAGACGCCAGCCGGTCATCCCGAAGTACTTCGAGAAGCTGGAGATGACGATGGCATCGGGATCGGTCTCCACCACGGTGTGGGCCGGGGTGCCGTCGGGGGCCGGGGTCGGAGAGTTCGAGGTAGATCTCGTCGACGATGCGCCAGGCCTCGCGGGCCCGGGCGAGGTCGCAGATCGCGGCGAGCTGGGAGAACGGGATGGAGGTGCCGGTGGGGTTCGACGGGGTGGCGACCATGACTCCCCTGGTCCTGGGGCTCCAGGCCCGCTCCACCGACTCGGCGTCCAGCTGGTAACGGGTGGCCGCGGAGGTGGGGATCAGGACCACGGTGCCGCCGAAGGAGGTGACCAGTTCGCGGTTGCACGGATAGCAGGGGTCAGCAAGGATCACCTCGTCTCCGGGGTCGACGGTGGCCGCGGTGGCGAGCAGCAGGGCGCCGGAAGCTCCGGAGGTGATGGCGATCCGCGCCGGGTCGATCTCGACGCCGTGCCGGTCGCGGTAGAACCCGGAGATGGCCTCGCGCAGGGCGGGCAGCCCCATGGCCGAGGTGTAGGGCAGCGGCTGGCCGTCCATGGCGTCGCACATGGCCTGCCTGACCGACGCCGGCGCGCCGAAGTCCGGTTCACCGAGGGAGAGGCTGACGACGCGGTGGCCCTGCGCCTCCAGTTCTCTGGCTCGCTGACTGAACGCCATCGCATGGAATGGCGCGGCGGCGACGGCGCGCTGTGCGGGTCTCAGTTGTGCGGGTCTCATCGGTGGTCGACCTCCTTGGTGGGGCTTGTGCTGGCCCTCAACGAACTCTAGATGAATCGAGCCCAGGGGCCGGTGGCCGGCGGTGCGCAGTCCCCGCTCCCTCGTCCTCGCCTCCCTCACCCACCACCAGTTCTCACGCCACCAGAGCCGGCTGAGCAGAGTTCTCGCCGTTCTCTCCAGCGCTTGGCCCCAAGGTGTGGGCAGAGTTCTCCCGTGAGGTCGGGTCATCGGTTCTGGCTACGTCTGGGTCCCCCGAAGACTTCCGCAGGTGTTTCTTGAGTCGTTCCGGTGGCAGCATCCGAGGTATTTTCGTGTCCGGATCCACGACGATCTGCCACTGGTCTCTTGAGTGATATCTGTCGGGTTCTACCAGGGCGTGGTGATGCCTGCACACCAAGACAAGATTCTCCAAGGAAGTCGGGCCTCCGTCCCACCACGGACGGATATGATGCGCCTGGCACAAATTCGCTGGAACATTGCAGCCCGGGTGGATGCAATGCTTATCTCTGACTTCCAATACCCTGCGGATCGCACCGGTGACCAGTCGGCGGTCCTTGCCTTCATCCAGGACCTGGGATTCACCGCCCAATACCACGGGGAGAATCCCTGCCTCGCAGCACATCCGACGCAGCGATCCCGCATCGACGGGTATCTCACCGGTGGCACCATGGACGACACCCGCGGCGATTGTTCCTTCCAGCGCATCGTGAAGATCCTGGTAGTTGAGGGTGACGACGAGTCTGGGTGTCTGGCCTCCGGCGGAGGGGACCTTGTCGAGGCTGCCCAGTAGCCCGACCATGTCGATCAGGGCGTCGGCCATCCGCTGCGCAGTGGACCGGGCCTCACGCGATTCGAGTTCAAGCCGGGCGGACAGGTACTGGGAATCCGTGATATCTCCCTCGGCGCGCCGGGCTCTCAACGCTTCAGCCTCGTCGCGTTCGGCACGCCGGCCTTTCTCACCGAAGGCCTGCAGGGTGCCGATGAGTTGTTGGGCTTCCAGGTCAGGAAGTTGTCCACGAAACCAGGTGGATCCTTCACCATCGGAACCCCAGATGACATGCCGATCTTTGACGGCCCGACTGCGCTGCGCTGCGATCCGGGCAGCCTCATCACCGGGTGAGGGCGCCGCCTCGGGGGCGACCTCTTCCAGTATCTTCTGAGTTGCGCGTTTGAGCTGACCTGGTGGTGTAGTCGCGGCCCGGTCCAGAAACAGTCCGGCAGCCCGGTCGACCTGCTCACTGCTCATCTGATCCTGGGGCAACTTCTCCAGTTCTTCCCCGATCGCTGTCGCATGATTCGGCGACACATCACCGGCCAGTGCGGCATCGCGCACCCCGGGGTGGTGGGCGAGTTTGGAGGCGCGTTTCACGACCCCGATTCCTTGGCTGGGTGTGCATCCCTCGGCGGCGGCCAGGAAATCACCGAGTGGGGTTCCGGTGGTGTGGTCTGTTGCTTTCGCCGCGTCCGCGGCGTTGACGGCCACGGCCGCTCCGGCAACCATGCGATCGGCCAAGCCCCGCATCTCTGTCATCGTGGCGACCATTTCCGCATCGGACATGCGGGGCAGGACTGTGTAGTCCAGACCGTCGAGCTGTTCTCTGATGGCCTGGAGTCGTGTCCGGAATCCCGTGACGTCGTCCATGGAAAAAGACTACCCGACGAGAGTCATAGATGCAAGGGTTGAACACGGTTATTTTTCGGAGAGGCCTGGGCAATCGTGCGACTCTATCAGAGGTCACTGACAGTGATAAGTGTCCCGGTGGTGGTGGGCGTTGGAAGTCTGACGGATTGTCGTTTGAACTCAAACGACAATCCGTCAGACTTCCCAAGTCAGGGTGCCAGCCACCACCCGAACAGTTACCGCCAAGTATCCCTGCATCTGTGAGAAGACTGTGACTGCCACGAGCGCATACCGCTGAGATCTGCCACCAGGACGCCACCGCATGGATTATCCAGTCCCCGGCCGATATATGGCAGATCTCGTCCACGATCATCCATAGATCCGCCCGAGACTCACTACTAGAATCCACAGCCATGACTGATCTGCCGACCGTCGCCCTGATCGGAGTGGGCACGATGGGCGAGGCCCTCCTCGCTGGGGCCCTTGACGGGGGCCTGCTGCCAAAGACCCTGCGAGTCCAGGCCCGCCGTCGGGAACGGGCCGATGAACTCGCCGGCCGCTACGGGGTTCAGGCGACCACCGACATAGCCGAGGCGGTCAGCGGCGCCCAGCTCGTCGTCCTGGCCGTCATTCCACAAGCAGTTCCCGAGGTCCTCGGGGAGATTGCCGACCACCTCGACGAGGGCGCCGTGCTGGCCTGCATCGCCTACGGGGTGAGTCTCGCGGACCTGCAGGCCGGTCTCCCGGATCACCGGGCCGTGGCGCGCGCCATGCCGAGCCTGGCGTCGCAGGTCGGCGACGGCATCACCCTGCTCACATGCGCAGACGAATGCACCGAGGAGCAGATCGAGACCGTCACCGGGTTCTTCGGCCGTTCCGGGACGGTGCTGCGCCTCAGCGAGCAGGAGCAGACCGTGCTGGAACCACTGAGCGGCGGTGGCCCGGCCTACTTCTTCTACCTCGCGGCGGCCATGGTCGACGCCGGGGTCGGACGCGGCATTCCACGGCCGGAGGCACGGCGTCTCGTCGCCGACGCCCTCACCGGCGCCGCCGACTGGATGGCCGCCAGCGACGAGGAGCCCGCTGCTCTCATCGCAAAGGTGTGCACACCGGGCGGTCCCGGAGCCCGGCGAATGGCCGTCCTCGACGAGCGGGGCGTGCCCGCCGCAGTCAAGACGGCGCTCGCCTGACCCGATCCGCGGAATCCGCGGAACGGCGTCACTCCTGCGGCCAGCTGCGCGAGACGTCGTCCCGGCGCCCCTTGGAGCGCAGCCAGGAGCCGAAGTTCTCGGCCCACTTGCGGTGCTCGTCGACCTGAAAACGATGCAGCTCCGCGGCGTCCATCGAGCCGATCCCCGGGTACTTGGCGGCCATCTTCTCCAGCACCCCGAGCATCATCGCGACGTCGGCCTCGGCGGTGTGCGCATTCTCCAGCAGCGGCACCCCGTAGACCGAGGTCATCGCCGACAGGGTGCGCTTGCCGCGCCGGTAGCGGTCCAGGGCGTGGTCGAGCACCAGGGGGTCGACGACCGGCGCCGGGTCGCCGCCGAGGCGCTCCTCCAGCGACCCCAGCCGGTGACGCCGCAGCTCGGCATTGATGAGGGTGAGGTCGAAGGGGGCGTTGAAGACCACCACCGGGAATCCCTGCTGCCAGTGCTCGACCAGGGCGGTGGCGAGTTCGTCCAGCACCTCGACGACCGGCCTGCCGTGCTGGCGCGCCGCCTCGGTGGTGATGCCGTGGACGGCGGTGGCCGCGGCTGGAATCGGGACGCCGGGATCGGCCAGCCAGTTGCGCACGCTCGGCTGCGGCGTCGCCTCCCCTGCGGCCCCCGCACCGGCAGGACGCAGCACCAGCGACGGCCGTCACCAGCCTGTCCGCCGATGGATCGGCGCCGGTGGTCTCGGTGTCCAGGCCCAGCCAGGGGGCGTCCGTCCAGTTCACGATTCCTCTTTCCCGCCTTCTTCACTTCAGCTCTCCGCGTGTCCTTACTCTGCACCACGGCACCGACAGTTCTGCGCCCCGTCCGCAAGGTCCGCTCACCGGCGTCCACCCTGCGTCCCAGGAGTTGCCCTGCGACGACGATGACGCATACTGGTGCGCCGTGAGTCCTACCAGCACCAGCACCGCGCTCTTCTCCTTCGCCACCCCCGCCGACGCCGAGCGCATCCACGAGATCGTCGAGGCGGCCTATCGGGCCACCGGCTCGGCGGCGGGGTGGACCACCGAGTCCCATCTGCTCGACGGCCAGCGCACCGACCTGGACGAGATCACCCAGCTCATCGAGCAGCCCAACGGCGGCCTGCTCACCGTGCGCGAGGACGGGAGAATCCTCGGCTCCTGCGAGTTGCAGCGGCAGGACGATCACGCCTACTTCGGGATGTTCGCCGTCGATCCGGCCCTGCAGACCACGGGGCTCGGCAAGCGGCTGCTGGCCCAGGCCGAGCGGGTCGCCCGCGAGGAGTGGGGCCTGGGCGAGATCCGGCTCACCGTCATCGCCGTCCGCACCGATCTCATCGCCTGGTACGAGCGCCGCGGATTCCGGCGCACCGGCGTCACCTCCCCCTTCCCCTACGGCAACGAGCGGTTCGGGATCCCACGGGTGGAGGGCCTGTACTTCGTCGAGTTCTCCAAGCGGCTCTGACGCCGTTCGCTGCTGGCGTCCGATCGCAGCCGATCCTTCCGGCCTGACCCTTGAATACCGCATGATCGGATGCGAGGGTCGACAGCAGGAAGATCTATCGACAATCAACCGAGAAGGAGCGGACATGACTGACAACGGCGCCAACCGCGACAAGGTCGAGGGCAAGGTCAAGGAGACCGCGGGCAAGCTCACCGGCGACAAGGACACCGAGGCCGAGGGCAAGGCCCAGAACGCCCAGGGCCATGTCAAGGAGGGTGTGGAGAATGCCAAGGCCGGCCTCAAGGCCGCCGGCGACCGCATCAAGGACGCGGTCAGCGGCGACAAGTAGTCGCCGCTCCCCCACCTACCATCTGCGGCGGCGTCCCCATCTTCGGGACGCCGCCGCAGGCATGTCCTCCCGCCGGACATTCCGATGGGGAACGAGAAAAGATCAGCCCTGCGGCGACTCGCTGCGGCGTCCCGGCCTCGCGTCAGTCGGATCGGCTCCGATGACGCGGGCGACGGCGTCCACCGCCGGTGCGATGACCTGCTCGGAGTAGCTGCCGAGGCGGATGTCCTCGCGCTCCCGCTCGCTCTGCGCGGCGCCCCGCGAGTCCCGCCAGCTGGCGATCCGGTCCGCCAGCCAGGTCATCTGGGCGGTGACGTCGGCCATCGCAGCGGTCCCGTCGGGGACCAGGTCCAGCACCGGGATCACCGCCGCTGCGGTCTCGGCCTCCGCCGAGGTGCCGGCGGCCGCGCCCATCGCCCGGCAGCAGGCCTGGACCAGGGTGGCGGAGCGAGTCATCTGCTCCTCGGAACGGTCGCGCCGCTCGACGCACCGGCGCATCGCCTCGGCCGCCGGTCCGGCCACCCGGGGCGAGGTCTCCGCCAGCTGGGCCAGCGCCGCCACGCAGCCTCGCGAGGCACCGCTGAGGGTCGCGACGTCGACATCCACCGATATCCTCCCGACGGCGGCATTGCGCCTGCCGCGCATCACCGACGGGAGGATGACGCTGGCCGGGACCGCCACCGCCGCCAGCACGGCGAGCACCACCCAGATACTGGAGTTGACCGTGCTCAGAGCCAACCCGGTCATCACGAAACCGAAGAGATTGAGCGGCAGGAAGGCGATGAATCCGGCGGCCTGCGCCACGGTGAGCGCGCCGCCCTCCCCGCCGAAGCGCCTCATCGCGCCGGTGGTCGCCCGCCGGGTGGCCTCGTGCAGCTCCTGGACGCCGTGCCCCTCCGCCGGGAGCGCCATGCGCCAGTCCAGTCCCCCGCCCGTCCGGGACACCTTCACGCAGCCCCAGGCCGTCGGGGTCAGGAGGCGTCCTCGGTGGCGAATCCCGCTGCCGGCGGCGACCTTCACCGCGTGCTCGGCGCCGGGCAGGGCGCTGCACCAGGCGAGGTCCTGGCCGCCCTGCCAGCTGCTCAACCGCGCGGTCTCGGCGGCCAGCGCCGCGGAGAGGGGCTCGGCCCGGTCCGGGACGCCGGGGCGCATCACCGGAGACGCCGACCGGGAGACCGCCAGATCCGCCAGTCCGGTGCTCGGCGTCCTCCCCGATGATCTGAGGATCAGGGTCGGCTCGTCCGCCTGGTCCGCACCCGCCACCGAGGCCCCGCTCTGGCTGTACTGCATACGAGCAATGTAAACGACGCCGGGCGAACTTCGCGGGACCGGCGCGCGACCACCCCCGGCGTGTTGCCGAAGAGCCTGCCCGGCCGGCGTCGTCCCGTCGCCGGGCGTCGAATCGATCCACGCCCGCAATGCCGGTGAAACCTCGCCGCCTACCGTGATCCACGTTCGGGGCCCGTAGCCGCGACCGCCCCACAGGCTCAGGAATCCCGGCACGCGCGCCCGAGGAGAGACCATGAACACCGAGACGACCATCTGCCCCGACTGCGGCGAACCCCTGGACTGGCAGTCCGAGGCCATCGCCATGCAGTACTCCACGGTCAACGGCGAGCCCGACCGGATGGTGCTCATGCACGCCGGCTGCGCCGCCAGCAGGCCGAACATCCGGGTCAACCGCACCGATCGCTGACCTTTCGGCGGACCTTCTCGAGGGCCGAGAGCGGCCCGTCCGAGCGGGTGGGGAGCGCCCTCCTCTCTCCCAGAAAAAGTTGAGTCTTTTCGGCTCAACTCTGGAATAACCGGGGCGCCCCTGTGGTTCAGCTGTACGTGACGGCGATGAGGCCGACGGGACACGGCGTCCCGCCGGTGCTTCGGCGCCACCGACAACTGAACGCTTCAGGGCTCCGGAGACTCCGGAACCCGCCCGTCAGAAGGGAGAACACAATGGCTCTGGTAGAAGTCAATCCGTTCCGTGGTCTCGATCGTTTCTTCGATCAGTTCGCCCAGCTGGCAACCGGCGATGCCAAGCTGATGCCGATGGATGTCTATCGCGACGCCGACAACTACGTCGCCAAGATGGATCTGCCGGGTGTCGATCCCGCCAGCATCGACATCGACGTCGACAACAACGTGCTCACAGTGCGCGCCGAGCGGAAGTCCGAGGAGGTCACGCACGACGAGCACTCCGGCTGGGTGTCCCGCGAGCGCAGCTACGGGTCCTTCGCCCGCCAGCTGTCGCTGGACTCCGGCCTGGACGCCGGCAAGATCTCGGCCGACTACAACAACGGCGAGCTGGTCATCACGATCCCGGTGGCCGAGCAGGCCAAGCCGCAGAAGATCCAGGTGACCCACGGCCAGCGTCAGGTCGGCACCGGCGCCTCCGCCGATGCCCCGGCAGCCGACGCCCAGACCGCCGGCGCCGAGGACCAGGCGCAGGCCCAGCAGGCCTGACCGCCCGGGCCTCCCGATCGCATCCGGGCCCATGGCACGCCCGGCGTCCCGCCCCCGACATCTCAATCATCGGGGGCGGACGCCGGGCATACTCTTCTGCCCATGAGCATCGTCGTGTCCGTCCCGAACCAGCAGCTCCTCGACGACGTCGCGGCGCGCCTCGACCCCGCGCTGGGGGTCGAGCTGGTGCTGTGGGACGGCACCGGGGCGTCGCCGCGCGACCACATCGACATGTACGTTCCTCAGATGGTCGGCCCCCGTCACCCGTTGCCGGACCTCGCGAAGGTGGGCTGCCGCTTCATCCAGGGCGGGGCGATCGGCTACGACGGCGTCCAGGAGACTCTGCCCCACGGCGTCTCCTATGCGAACGCCTCCGGGGTCCACGAGACCGCCACCGCCGAACTCACCATCGCTCTGCTGCTGGCGGCCCAGCGCCGGCTGCCCGAGTTCATCGAGGCCCAGCGGCTGCGGCGCTGGCAGGTTCTGGACTCCCCCGGGCTCGCCGACCGGCGGATCCTGCTGCTCGGGTACGGCGGTGTCGGGCAGGCGATCGCACGGCGTCTTGTCGGCTTCGAGGTCGAGCTGACGCCGGTCGCCAGCCATGCCCGCGAGCAGGACGGCATGCTCGTCCACGGGATCGACGAGCTGCCCGCCCTGCTGCCGGACGCCGACATCCTCATCAATGCGCTGCCCGGGGGCGCGGCCACCGCGGGTCTCATCGACGACGCCGTGCTGTCGGCACTGCCCGACGGCGCCCTGGTGGTCAACATCGGGCGCGGCCCGACCGTCGACACCGAGGCGCTCGTCTCCCATGTTCGGCGCGGCAGGATCCGGGTGGCCAGCGACGTCTGGGACCCCGAGCCGCTGCCGGAGGACCATCCGCTGTGGTCCCCGGACGGCGTCATCGTCACGCCCCATGTCGGCGGCAACTCCGACGCACTGCCGCCGCGGATGGCCAGGCTGGTCGCCGAGCAGGCCGAGCGACTGGCTCTCGGGCAGCAGCCGCGCAATGTCGTGCTGCACGGCTGACGCAATGGCTGCGCCGGCGCGGACGGGATGTCTGCGCCGGCGGATCACTGAGGATGCATGTCCCGCCGGGTGTACTCCTCCGGGGGAACGGCTCCCCGCGTCTCGTCGATGAGGTCGACGACCTCCTGGCGGGTGACCTGGCGCCCCTCCGCACGCGCGTGCTCCAGCGCCTGGGCCACCGAGTGGCGCTGCGCCGGGCCCAGCTGCTCGAACAGCTCGGGCCACCTGCTCTGAATGTCGAACTCGTCGGTCATGACGTCCCCTCCACGTTGATCGGGTGTGGCACCCAGACTACGAGGGAGGGCTCGCGAGCCGAACCTGCACTTTTCACTCGCGTAAGACCCGGATTCACGGTGGCGAGCGACGATGTGGGGGTTGGGCGAGTGAAATGTGCACCCTCTCCCTGCCATCCACGACAGAGGGTCTCTCTCCCGGGCCGCGAAGCACTACTGTGAACGTGGGCGGCCCGGGAGAATCGGGCTGACATCGCGCCGGCAGCGAAGCCGGCCATCGCTCGTCGAAGGAGAAGAGCAGATGCGAGTCGGAATCCCCACCGAGATCAAGAACACGTGATTCCGGGTGGCGATCACCCCGGCCGGAGTCCACGCCCTGGTATCGCACGGCCATGAGGTGCTGGTTCAGGCGGGCGCGGGCCTCGGCTCGGCCATCACCGACGCCCAGTACCGGGCTGCCGGAGCCACCCTCATCGAGGAGGCGAAGACCGTCTGGGGCGAGGCCGAGATGATCCTCAAGGTCAAGGAGCCGGTCGCCGAGGAGTACGCGCTGATGCGCCAGGGCCAGGTGCTCTTCACCTACCTCCACCTCGCCGCCGACCGGGAGCTGACCGAGGTGCTGCTGAACCGCGGCGTCACCGCGATCGCCTACGAGACGGTCGAGACCGACTCCGGCGCGCTGCCGCTGCTCTCCCCGATGTCGGAGATCGCCGGGCGGCTGGCCACCCAGGTCGGGGCGCACTGCCTGATGCAGCCCTACGGCGGCAAGGGCACCCTGTTGGGCGGCGGAACCGGGGTTCACAAGGGGGACGTCGTCGTCCTGGGCGGCGGGGTGGTCGGCTTCTCGGCCGCCCGGGTCGCTCTCGGAATGGGGGCCCGGGTGCGGCTCTTCGACGTCGACGAGGAACGGATGCGCTACATCGAGGAGGTCACCGGCGGCGCCGTGGACACCGAGTACTCCACCTCCTTCGGGGTCGGCCAGGCCTGCGCCGAGGCCGACCTGGTGATCGGGTCGGTGCTGGTGCCCGGCGCCCGCACGCCCCATCTGGTGAGCCACGAGATGGTGACGACGATGGCGCCAGGATCGGTGCTGGTGGATGTGGCCATCGACCAGGGCGGCTGCTTCGCCGACTCGCACCCCACCAGTCACGACGATCCGACCTTCCGGGTTTCCGACACGGTGTTCTACTGCGTGGCCAATATGCCCGGCGCGGTGCCGCACACCGCCACGAATGCCCTCACCAACGCCACCTTGAGGTACGCCGTCCTGCTGGCGGATGAAGGCTGGCGTGAGGCCCTGGCCGCCCGCGCCGATCTCGCCCGAGGCCTGGCGACCCATGGCGGAAGGCTCTACAGCGCCCCGGTCGGGGAGGCCTTCGGGCTGGAGAACTCGGCGGTCGAGGAGCTGCTCGGCTGATGCTGACAAGGTGCCTCCGGGGACGATGGTCCCGATCACTTTCGCCGCCCGTTTCCCGGAGGCATACCCTTCGCACGGATCCGAAAATGGAGTCTGACGCCTAAACGCTCAATCGTCGTGAGCGGAGGGCGGTGCTGAAACTCTTTGGAAACGTATTCCACCTAGTCTTCCCCATGTTGAATGCTCATACGTTCAAGGGGGATTAAATGGTTGAGATTTCACATCGTTTCTCTATTCCGCGGCGCACCTTCCTGGCAGGCGCCCTCGCGGCTGCCGCAGTCGCTGGTCTTGATCTCGAAACGACTCCGCGGGCGATCGCGGCCGACGCGTACACCGAACTCCTGGATCGCCGGCGACAGGCCCTGACCGGTGGAAGCATCGCTGCGACCGACAGCGCCCTGGCCGCCAAACGCGCCTCGCTCGACGCCAGCACCGCGGACCTGCTCACCACCTTGAAGGTGTCGGATGCCGGAGTCTGGACCGATCTTCCGATGGGATCGGCCGCCACCACCGACCAGGTGGGGAACATGGGCGTCACGGGCACTCGTTTGGTCTCCCTGGCGACGTCCTGGGCGTCCGAGGGCAGCAAATACCACAATGACGGAGATCTGCTCGCATCGATCAACTCCGCACTCGATCGACTGACTTCCGTGTACCGGGTAGGGCGCAATCGTCCCGGCAACTGGTGGTTCTGGGAGATCGGCATGCCGAAATCCCTCGGCGATATCTTCACCCTGCTGGGGGACCAGGCCGCTGCCACGGACCGCGCCGCTCTGCTCTCCGCTGTCGGCTACTTCGCACCCGATCCCAACCAGCGCACCGGCTCCACTCTCAAGGGCGCAGCCCCCGGAGAATCGAACCTGCGCAAGCTGTTCGCCCGCCTGGATGCCGCCGCACTGGACGCCGAACTGTGCCTGTACGCCTGGACCCGCACCACCACCATCGACGGGCGCCGTGTCATCGCCGTGGACGGGAAAACCCTGCGCGGCTCCCGATCGGCAACCGAAAAGGCCCGGCACCTGGTCGCAGCCCTCGACCACGCCAGCGGCACCGTGGTCGCCCAGCAGGCCGTCGACGCGAAGTCCAACGAGATCCCGGCCCTGCCCGACCTCATCACCGCGTTGGGCGAACGGGCTGCCGGTGCGGTGATCACCGCCGACGCCCTCCATACCCAGACCGCGACCGCGACCGCGATCCTGGCCGCCGGCGCCGACTACGTGTTCACCGTGAAATCCAACCAGCCGGGACTGCACAAGCGATTGAAGTCCCTGCCGTGGTCACGGGTTCCGGCAGGACACGTGGAGGATGAGACCGGCGCCAACCGTTCAGACAAGGCTCTGGCATGCATTCTGCGCGGTCTGCTCACCGAGAACAACGACATCATCGTGCTGGGCCGAGACGCCTTGCCCGATGTGAAGGGCGGAGGGGCCAACAGCCTGTTCTCACTGGTCTCATCCGGTGATGGCTTCTATGCGGACGGCTCTTTCATCCAGCACGGCTACCTGCCCTACGTCGGGACATATGGCGGTGTCGCGCTCGCCGGCGTCGCCGAGGCGATGGCTCTGCTCGCAGGGAGCGCGTGGGCGGTATCCGATACACACGCGAGCAATCTTTTCGACGCCGTCGAAAAGTCGTTCCTCCCGTTCCAATGGGATCTGCGCACCATGGACACGGTGCGTGGACGCGCCGTCTCCCGACAGGCCCAGCGGGATTTCGATTCCGGCTTCGATATTGTCACCGCCATTCTGAAGCTCGCCGGTTCCGCACCGGCGGACCAGGCCGCGTCCTGGCGCTCGATGGTCAAGGGCTGGCTCACGCGCACGACCGATCAGAGCGTCGCGACGAACTCGCAGACTCTCGCCGCATCGGCACTGGGAGTGTCTGTGCTGAAAGACTCCTCGGTGCCGGTAGGCAAAGCTCAGGTGGGCATCACGAACACCGTCATTCAGGAGCGGATGGTTCAGCACAGGCCGTCCTGGGCGGCGACGGTGAGTACATCGTCGAGCAGGATCGGTCGCTATGAGTGGGGCAACAGGGAGAACAACCTGGGCTGGTATCAAGGAGACGGGGCTCTCTTTCTTTACCATCGCAAGGATTCGGCGCAGTTCTCGAGTGATTTCTGGCCCACTGTCGATCCGTATGCGCTTCCCGGAATCACTGCCAATTCCGAGACGCGGACGTCGGGGCTCGCCGACGGCACCGGTATTCCGCGGGCGTCGAACGCCTATGCCGGCGGCGTGACGCTGGCCGGCGAGGTCGGGACCACGGCGATGGATCTGGTGAACGCCACTGGGACGCTGTCGGCCAAGAAATCGTGGTACTTCCTGACGGACAGCATCGTCTGCCTCGGTTCCGGGGTGACTGACACCTCGAGCACTGCGGTACTGACCGTGGTCGAGAACCGTGCCTTCGCGCCGGGCAGGCTTCCCCTGGTCCGGCTGGACGGACGGCTCACGAAGCTCTCCTCCACCCGCCGATCCGGGCATTCGTTGCATGTAGACGGTCATGCCGGATTCGTCTCGTTGGCCATCCCCGGCAGGAGAGCCCGCCCGTTCCAGGTGAGGTCCGAGATGCGGACCGGAACGTGGAACGCCATCAACTCCGGGTCTGACACGGCCGGGTCGACCGACCCTGTCTCGAGGCAGTACATTCGCGCCGAGTTCTCCCATTCGGCAGATGAGAGCTGGTACGCCTATCAGGTGCTGCCACAGGCCGGTGTCGGCCGAACTGCTCGGGCGGTGATCTGGCCCGAGGTCAAAGTCCTGCTGGCGACTGACAAGGCCCATTTGATACAGGCGGGGACAACTCAGTTGGGCCACTTCTTCGCTCCCGGCCAGTACGGCGGGTACACGGTCAGCGCACCGGCTGCCGTCGGAGTCATCACGACGACGACTCGCTACCGCGGACGACCCGCGCTGCAGACCGAAGTCGTCATCTCGAACCCGACAAAGACCGCCACCCCGCTCACCGTCGAGTTTCCATTCAGCATGGCCGGCACGGTGGCAAGCAGGGACGACCAGGTGCAGATCTCCCGTGGACACCATGACCGCCTCGTGCTGACGGTGACCGGATCCGCCGACCCCAGGCGGGAGAGCCGAGTGATCTTCGCCGTTCCCGGGCGCCGCTGAGAAGGTGACTCCAGGACGATGGTCCCGATCACTCCCGATACGCCGTAAATCTGCACGTGCGGTGCCGAAAACCGGCCTAGCGGGAGTGATCGGGACCATGAATCTGACCGACCGACTCCCGGAGCCCCCTGCCTCACCCCGACGACGCCCGGACCGGGCACAATGCGTCGCATGGCTCACCCTGACAGCTCTCCGACCGATGTGGTCCTCACCGGCACCGTCTTCTGGGATCTGGTGATGACCGGTCTGCCGCGGCTCCCGGCCAATGGCGAGGAAATCCGCGCCGATCGGATGGCCACCGCTCCGGGCGGGGTGGCGAACCTCGCGGTGGCCGCCGCCAGGCTCGGCCTGCGCACCAGCCTGGCGGCGACGGTGGGCCGCGACATGGCGGGCAGGTTCTGCTGGTCGGCGCTGGCCGCGGAGGGTGTCGACCTGTCGGCGTCCAGGGTCTGCGAGGGCTGGACGACGCCGTTGACGGTCTCGGTGGCCCACTCGGGCGATCGCCGGATGGTCACCCACGAGACCCCTCCGCCGGTCCGGATCGACGAGCTGCTGACCGGCGTCCCCCATCCCCGGGCGGCCCTGGTCGACCTCGCCCAACTGCATTCCGGCATCGGAGCCGGGTGGACGCGGGCGGCCGCCGGCGACGGCACCGCCGTCATCGCGGATATCGGATTCGACGAGACCGGACGCTGGGATACCGGCGTCTTGGATGAGCTCGGGTACTGCGCGGCCTTCCTGCCCAACGCGGTCGAGGCGATGGGCCTGTCACGCCGCGATGCATCGCGAGAGGCGGCGCGGGCGCTGGCCGACAGGGTGCCGGTCGTGGTGGTCACCGACGGCCTGGCGGGCGCCTGGGCGGTCGACTCCGACACCGGCGAGGAGATCCACGCCGAGGCGGTTTCCGTGCCGGCGGACGAGGTGGTCGACGCCACCGGGGCCGGGGACGTCTTCGATGCCGCCTTCACCTGGGCCGCCCTGTCCGGCTGGCCGCTGGCCCGGCGACTGGATCTGGCCTGTCTGGCCTCCAGCCTGGCGGTGCGCGGTCTCACCGGGTCGATGGGAGCCCCCGGCTGGGCCGAGATCAGTGCCTGGTGGCTGGGTCTCGGCGAGAGCGGCGAGGATGCGGAACTGAGACGCCGCTACGGGTTCCTCGACGATCTCGGGCTGGACGCCGGAGCGGTTGCGCCGGCGCCGGTGTCGATCGGGTGGGACGTCTGACCGATGATCGCACGAGCGATCCCATCTGAGCGATCGCTCAGGCCAGGGCCTCCCGCAGGTACTCGGCCAGGATGCGGGCGTGATTCACCCGCTCATCCTTGGCCGCGTAGACGAGGGTGACCACCCGGCCCTCGCGAAGGAGCCCGAGGATGTGCTCGACAGCCTCCCGGTTCTCCGGCTCGGTGTCCAACTCATGGCAGTAGCGCTCGGCGAACTCGTCCATCCGCTCCGGATCGTGCTTCCACCAGGTGCGCAGCTCGGGGCTGGGAGCAATCGTCTTCAGCCACTCGTCGAGGGCCGCCCGCTCGTGCGAGACGCCGCGCGGCCACAGGCGATCGACGAGGATCCGCCTGCCGTCCTCGGCTGACGGCGTCTGGTAGACGCGTTTGATGCGGATCGCGCCACCCACCGATGGCGTGATGTCTGGTGCGGATGTCTGGTCTGGCTGATTCACGATGCCTCCCCCGGCATGGTGCCACAGGACTCAGATGTCCTCCAGGGCCGTGCCCTTGGTCTCCCGGGCGAACAGATAGATGACGCCGCCCACCAGCAGGAGGGCCGCGAACAGGATGAACGCCGGGAAGACGGCGTCGAGGGTGACGTCCTGCTTCACCATGTTGCCGCCGATCATGACGCCCATCAGCGCCGGGCCGAAGATCTTGGCGGTGGAGCCGATGCCGTATCCCAGGCCCAGCCCGGTCGAGCGGGCCTCATTGGGGAACTGCTCCCCGCCGAAGGCGTTAAGGATGCCGAAAGCACCGTCGCCGAAGGCCATCGTGACGAGGATCCCGATGAAGAAGACGACCCAGCCGAGGCCGCTGTGGGCAGAGACGGCCACGATGAGGCAGCCCACCGCGCCCAGCGCGCCGAACAGGAACATCGTCCAACGCCGGCCCAGATGATCGGCCAGCCAGGCCGAGGCGAGGCGTCCGAGCAGGTCCGCCAGGGAGACGATCATGAACAGCGTGCCGACCTCGCCGGCTGTCTTGCTGAAGCCGCTCTCCAGGAGCGTCTGGCCCCAGGACTGCACGGTGAAGGACCCCAGGATGAAGCAGAACGAGCCCAGCGTGACGATGAGCAGACTTTTGCCGTACTTGCTGAACACCAAGGAGTAGGACGCCGTCCGGACCTTCTCCACCGGGGGCAGGTCACCGACCTCATCGTCCCTGATCTCGAGGGCCCAGGCCAGGGAATGCCTCGCCTCCTCAAGGCGTCCGTGACTCTGCAGGAATCGTGGCGACTCAGGGACGGCGCGAATCCAGATCAGCAGGAACACCGGCAGCGCGCCGAGCGCGATGAGGGCCCGCCAGTTGTCGCCGAGCCCCTTCTGCGCCAGCGATCCGAGGAACAGGCCGAGCGGGATGAAGACCGAGGCCAGGCCGGACAGCAGCCCGCGCTGCTTGGCCGGCACGAACTCCTGAACGTACGGGATCGAGGTGATATTGAGTCCGCCGACGCCGATCCCGACGCCGATCCTCAGTACCGACAGCATGATCCAGCCGTGATCAGGGGTGAAGACGGAGATGGCGGTGAAGACGACGAACAGCAGGACGCACCAGAAGAATGTGCGACGGCGTCCCATCCTGTCGGCAAGGCGCCCCCACATGATGGATCCGAGCACGGTGCCGAGGCCCGAGCAGGCGAGGATAATGCCTGCCTCGGTGCCGGTGAGGCGCCACGGCGTGGTGAGCAGGGAGACGACGAAGCCGATCAGGAACATGTCGAAGAACTCGGAGATGTTCCCGACGATGGCGAGGCCGATGAGGCTCTTCTGATGGCCGGTGAGTGGACGGGAGTCGATCTGTTGGAGCGCAGTGAGCTGCGCGGTCATGCCGCCCACCATACTTACCGTGGCTCATCCCTCGTCAGTCATGAACTCGCGGGAACCGGCACTGAAGCTGACCCGACAAGACAGATATCATCCGGAGCTCCTGGACACGACCCCGCGCCGACACCGCACAGCGAGCCACCACCCTTGCCAACACATCAGAGGTCTGATTAGCCTTCGGGGAGGAGACCCTGCACCGCCGCAGGCCTCCCGTCGGATCCACACCGTCGAAATCCACCACAAGGAGAACAACGATGTTCGTCTACCTGTCGCACCTGCTCGACCCCAAGGACAACGCCTATCCCGGTGAGCCCGTCATCAGTGTCGAACAGGACTCGGTCATCTCCGAGACCGGAAAGCCCTTCAACTCCAAGATCATTCATCTTCCCAACCACTTCGGGACCCACATGGACGGCCCGCACCACTTCAACCCCAACGGCGCCGACTTCGAGACCCTGCCCATCGAGACCTTCGCCTACACCGGCGAGGAGGTCCTGGTCGCCGACATCCCGCAGCGCGGCGTCCCGAAATCCATCGTCACCAGGGCCGACCTCGAGCCCTTCGCCGACCGCCTGCAGGGCAAACGTCTCCTGCTGATCCGCACCGGCTTCGAGAAGTACAAGTTCACCGATCCGCACACCTACGAGTACGAGGGGGTCAGCCTGCACCCGGACCTGTGTCGTTGGCTGGCCGAGGAGTGCCCCGACCTGTGTTGCATCGGGATGGACTGGCTGTCGATCGGGCCCCCCTCCAACGATCTCGGCGCCGAGGCCCATCGCTGGCTGCTCGGCAACTACACCGATCACGTCATCACCGGAATCGAGGACATGACGCTGGCCTCGCTGGCCCATCGGACGATCAGGTCCATCACCCTCGGACCGCTGCGCGTCAAGGGCGTCGACTCGGCCCAGGTCAATGCGATGGCCTGGTTGGAGGACTGAAACCATCCCGACTCGCCGTTCCCCTAAAATCCACAGGGACGGCGAGCACGGGAGGATGATGTCATGGCGCAGAGCAGGGTCGAGGCGACCGTCTCTCAGCTGCTCGACGCCGTGGTCAGCGGCTCGGTCGAAGGTGGGGGAGGCACTGCCCGCCGAGACCGTGCTCGCCCAGAGCCTGGATGTCTCCCGGCTCACTCTCCGCGAGGCCGTACGGATCCTCACCGACCGCGGCGTGCTGCGGCCGGTGCACGGACGCGGCACCTTCGTCAATCCCGCGAGTCAGTGGACCGACCTGGAGAGCATGATCGCCCTGCAGTCGCAGACCTCCAACCCTCGCGATATCGCCCTCGATCTGGTGGAGATCCGCAGAATGATCGAGGTCGGCGCCAGCGGGCTGGCCGCCGAGCGGCACAGCGACGAGGATCTCGACGCCATGGAGAAGATCCTCGCCCAGTACCAGAGCGATCATGCCGCCGATGACGTCGTCGCCACCGTGCGCGGTGATCTCGCCTTCCACGACCGAATCCTCCAGGCCTCCGGCAACCCCTTCCTCACCACGGTCTTCGATCCGCTGCGCACCGCCCTGCTGGCGGGTCGCACCGAAACGTCGGCGCACCACGCGGTTCGGGTGCACGCGATGGCGCACCACGAGGTGATCCTCGAGGCGATCCACGATGGCGACGCCGAGGCCGCCAGGGCCGCGATGTCGGCGCACATGGACCAGACCGCTCACGACATCACGACCTACGTATCGGCCCGCTGAGGCCGTCCCGCAGGTCCGGCCAAGCCCGCCCGAGCCCGCCCATCCCGACCAGGCGCGCCATTCAGCTTGCAGCGGACTCATCAGAGGACTATGGTCATACCCAGTCATCAGAGGTCTGATCACATAGGAGTGACGATGGACCCACTTGCACTTGAACAGCTCACCGCGGATCTGCCGAAGGGCCGCGCCGTTCCCGCCGAGGAGGTCGCACGCGCGGGCTGCCCGGTGCTCGTCGTCCTGGACGACGATCCCACCGGCACCCAGTCCGTCTCCGCCCTTCCGGTCATCACCGCCTGGGAGGCGACCGACCTCGAGTGGGCGCTGTCCACCGGCGCCCCGGCCGTCTACGTCATGACGAACTCCCGCAGTCTCTCTCCGACTGATGCCGAGCGCGTCAACCGGGAGGTCGTCGTCAACGGCCTGGAGGCCGCCCGACAGGCCGGCCGCCCGGTGGCCTTCGTGTCCCGCTCGGACTCGACGCTGCGGGGACACTTCCCGCTGGAGCCCGAGGTCATCGCCACCGAGCTGGCGGCCGACGGGAAGCGGGTCGACGGCGTCGTCATCGTGCCGGCCTTCCCCGACGCCGGCCGGATCACCGTCGACTCGACCCACTACGCCGGCAGCCCGTCCGAGGGCTACCTGCCGGTCGGCGAGACCGAGTTCGCCCGTGACAAGTCCTTCGGCTACCAGGCCTCCTACCTGCCCGACTGGGTCGCCGAGAAATCGGGAGGACGCCGTCCGGCAGAAGAGGTGCTGCGGGTCCGGCTGGCCGACATCCGCACCGACCCGGACGCCGTTCTGGCCACCCTGCGCCAGGCCCACGACCGCCGGCCGATCGTGGTGGACTGCGTCGAGGAGAACGACCTGCGGCTGTTCTCCCTCGCCCTGGCACAGGCCGAGGCCGACGGGCAGACCTTCGTCTACCGGGTCGGCCCGCCCTTCGTCCGAGCCCGGATCGGCCAGGAGATCCACCCTCCGCTCACCCCCGAGGAGTCCCGACCCGCCGCCGACGCCGTCGCCTCCGACGCCGAGGGAGGGCTCATCGTGGTGGGCTCCCACGTCGGACTGACCGTCCGCCAGGTCGACGCACTACGCGCCAGGCTCCCCATCCCGGAGCTGGTCATCGACGTCCCGACCGTGCTGGACCCCGACCGCCGGGACACCCACATCGGCGAGGTGGTGGCCTCCGCCACCGAGCAGCTGGGCCGCGGGCCCGTCGTCGTGCGCGCCAGCAGCCGGCTGGTCGCCGGGGCCGACGCCGACGACTCACTGCGGATCGCCCGCGACGTCTCCGCCGCCCTGGTGAGCGCTGTCCGGCAGATCCTCGCCGCACGCGCGCCCCGATTCGTCATCGCCAAGGGGGGCATCACCTCCTCCGACGTCGCCGCCAAGGGGCTCGGGATCCGCCACGCCACGGTCCGCGGACCGATGCTGCCCGGCATCGTCTCGATGTGGGAGCCGGCCGACGGACCCGCCCGGGGCATTCCCTACATCGTCTTCGCCGGGAACGTCGGTGACGACGAGTCCCTGGCCGAGGTCGTCGAGAAGCTCCAGTCGACCCTCTGAGATCCCTGCCCCACCACTCCTCTTTCTCTGCGTCACCGCCTGTGCTACTCCGGCGCGTCGTTCGGCGCGCCGTCTGAAGATCAAATCCGAAGATCAAAGGAGATCCATCATGACCACCACTGTCGCCGTTCTCGGTCTGGGCGCCATGGGACTGCCCATGTCCACCTGGCTGCAGAAGTCGTTCACCGTCACCGGCTTCGACATCGCCGCCGAGCGCACCCGCCTGGCCGTTCAAGAAGGGGTCACCGCGGCCGGCACCGCCCGCGAGGCCGCCGCCGGGGCCGACGTCGTCCTGCTGGCTGTGCGCAACCCCGCTCAGCTCGAGGACGTGCTGTTCTCCGAGACCGGCGTCGCCACCGCGATGAAGCCGGGAGCCACCGTGCTGCTCACCTCCACCGTCGGGATGGACGCCGTCAAGGCCGCCGCCGCCCGGCTGTCCGGGATGGGCCTCGGACTGGTCGACGCCCCCGTCTCCGGCGGTGCGGTGCGCGCCGGAAAGGGCGACCTGCTGGTCGTCGTCGGCGCCGAGGACGCGGTCTGGGAGTCCACCAAGGACGTCCTGGACGCGATGGCGTCCACCCTGGTGCGGGTCGGGAACGAGCCCGGCGCCGGTCAGGCGATGAAGACCGTCAACCAGCTTCTGTGCGGGGTGCACATCGCCGCGGCCGGCGAGGCCCTGGCCCTGGCGCGCTCGCTGGGCCTGGATCTCGAGCAGACCCTGTCGGCGCTGATGTCCGGTGCGGCGGAGTCCTTCATGCTCGGGGATCGCGGACCGCGGATGCTCCACGCCTACGACGCCGACGATGTCGAGGTCCGCAGCCGGCTCGACATCTTCGTCAAGGACATGGGGCTGGTGACCGCCGCCGCGAAGTCGGTGGGCCTGTCCACCCCGGTGGCAGCCGCGGCCGAGCAGCTCTACATCCAGGGCGCGACTCGCGGACTGGCCGCCCATGACGACTCCTCGGTGATCACCGTGGTCGCCCCGGAACCCGCCGACAAGGGCGAATGAGATGTCGACGGGCGTACTGCTCACCCTCGCGCTGCTGGCGATCGCCCTGCTGCTGTTCCTGGTCATCAAACTGAAGATGAGCGCCTTCGTGGCACTCATGATGGTGTCCCTGCTGCTGGCGATCGCCACCGGAATCCCATTGGCCGATATCGCCGACACGATGACCAAGGGAATGGGGAACACCCTCGGATCGGTGGCCACCGTGGTCGCCCTCGGCGCCATGCTCGGCTCACTCATCGAGGGAGCCGACGGCGCCAACGTCCTGGCCCGGAAGTTCACCGATGTCCTGGGGACGAAGCGCGTGGCGATCGCCGTGACGGTCGTGGCGTTCCTGGTGGGGATCCCGATCTTCTTCGAGGTCGGGTTCATCATCCTGGCTCCGATCGTCTTCAGCCTGGCCTATGTCACCCACACGAAGCTGCTCAAGATCGCCCTGCCGGTCGGCGCCGCGATCCTCACCGTGCACGTCGCCATCCCGCCCCATCCGGGCCGACGGCTGCGGCCGCCATCATCGGAGCCCAACCGGGTCTGGTGATCCTCATCGGCATCCCGGTCTGCGCCGTCGTGGCGGCGGTCGGGTACCTCGTCTCGAAGAAGATCCCGATCGACAACATCGTGCTCGGGAAGACCCCGATCGGGACGCCGCCCACCGGAGATGAGGATGTCTCCGAGGTTTCTCAGCCGGACGCCGCGGACAACCCCACCCGGTCCGGACTCGTGCTCTTCCTCATCCTGGCGCCGGTCATCCAGATTCTGATCGGCACCGTCGGCAAGATGCTGGTGCCGGAGGGGACGCTGGCGCATTCGATCCTGAGCCTGGTGGGCGCTCCCCTGGTGGCGCTCCTGGTGGCCGTGCTGCTCGCGTACCTGAGCCTGGGCCGCCAGCACCACTGGAGTCTCGAGAAGCGCGGACGGATCATCGACGACGCCCTCCCGAACGTCGCCGTCGTGGTGTTCGTCGCCGGCGCCGGCGGGGTCTTCGCCTCGGTGCTGGTGGCCAGCGGGATCGGCAAGGCCCTGGCGGGCGTGCTGGTCTCGGCCCACCTGCCGCTGCTCGTGGCCGCATTCGTGATCTCCCTGGCGCTGCGCGGCAGTCAGGGCTCTGCCACCGTCGCGATTCTCACCACTGCCGGGTTGCTGGCCAGCTCCGGTGGCCCAGGGAGGCTACGACACCTTCCACATCGCGCTCATCGCGCTGGCGATCGGATTCGGTGCGCTGGGCCTGTCGCACATCAACGACGGCGGGTTCTGGATCGTCACCAAGTACACCGGGCTGAATGTGGCCGACGGTCTGAGGACCTGGACCGTGCTGACCACCGTGTGCGGGACTGGTGGGATTCGCCCTCATCGGGGGGCTCTGGCTGATCTGACACACTGGTGATCCTCCGGTCCATCGCGCGAAGGAGTTCATCATCACCACTCCACTCGACCACCTCGTCCTGCTCGTCCCCCACATCGACGACTATGTCCACGAGTTCGCCCGGGTCACCGGTGTGACGCCGGTCTTCGGCGGGCAGCACGCCGGGATGGGCACCAAGAACTACCTGGTCCGGCTCGACGACGGTCATCGCAACCCGGCCTATCTCGAGCTTCTCGGCCTCGACGACGCTCAGCCCGACGTTGCGGCGTCGTCCACCATGTTCGGGGTCGGACGCCGCGGCCCGGATCCGCGGCCGCACCTGGTGACCTGGGCCATCCACCCCGGCGATCTGGACCGGACCGCAGCCGACGCGGCCTCCCACGGGATCGACGTCGGCCCGGTCGAAGAGTGGTCGCGCAATGCCCCCGACGGCACCCTGCTGGAGTGGCGGGTCGCGATGAATCCGGCCCTGCCGCTGGGCGGTCTGCAACCCTTCCTCATCAACTGGGGATCCACGGCCCACCCCTCGGCCAACCCGGCGCTGAGTACTTTCGCGCTGAAGGGCCTGGAGTTCGAGTCCCCGGATCCGTCCGCCCTCGAGCGCACCCTGACCGGCATCGGACTGCCGAGCTGCCCCCGATCCGGTTCGGACTCGTCCCCACCATCGTCGCCCGGCTCCAGACCCCCAACGGGCTCATCGAGTTGCGCTGACACCTGAGGCCCTTCATCGCCTCCTCACGACATCCCCTCGGAAGGACACATCATGAGTTCTCATCTCGGCATCATCGGTTTCGGACAGATGGGCGGCGCCATCGGCGCAGGGCTGGTCTCGCATGAGGCGCTTCCCGCCGATCACGTCACGGCCTGGGACCTCCTGCGGGCGGCGCGCCGGCGCGCCGAGGAGGCCGGCGTCTCCACCACCGAGAGCATCGCCGAGCTCGTCGGCAGGGCCGACGTCATCCTGCTGGCGGTCAAGCCCCAGGACGCGACCGTCGCCCTCGACCAGGCCGGCGACGGACTCGACGGCAAGGCCGTCATCTCCATCGTGGCCGGCTGGGACATGGCGACCCTGACCGCGCACCTGCCGGCCGGCCCCCGCGTGCTGACGGGTGATGCCGAACACCCCGGCCCGGGTGGCCGAGGGAGCCTTCGGCTTCTCGGAGGCGACGACCGTCACCGACGACGAGCGCGCCGAGTTCCAGCGCTGGTTCTCGGCCATCGGGCTGGTCGAGTGGGTGCCCGAGAGGCTGATGGACGCAGTCACCGGGACTGTCCGGCGGGATCCCGGCCTATGCAGCCATGATCGCGGAGGCGCTGGCCGACGGAGGGCGTCCAGCAGGGGCTGAAGCGGCCGGTCGCCAAGCGGCTGGCGCTGCAATCCCTACTCGGCACGGCGAAGCTGCTGCTGGAGACCGACCAGCATCCCGGGGAGCTGAAGGATGCCGTCTGCTCCCCCGGCGGAACGACCATCGAGGGGGTGCGAGTCCTGGAGAGGGCCGGCCTGCGGTCGGGGCTCATCGAGGCGGTCGCCGCGGCCTCCCAGCGGGCTGCAGAGCTGTGACACAGCCCCACCGAGACCATGTCACCGCATGTAACACATCGCCCGGATGTGTTACATACTCGGCCGATCTGTAACACATCCAGCGCCGAGGGCCACCCGATGGCCGCTTGGCGCTCCAGACAGCCTGTTCCCCCGGATGGGCGTGAACATTTCACTCGCCTAAGACCCGGTTCATCGGATGAGACCGGCGAACCAGGCCTTAGGCGAGTGAAAAGTGCACCCTGCCGCAGGCACCCACCTCGCCGACCGGGCGCCTACTCTAAAGATCTACTCTAAAATTCGCTTTAGAGTAGATCAGCGCAGTCGCCACGAGGCTCGTGGATCCCGAGAGCTAGTCCCTCCCAGGTCCCCAGCCTCTGGCCTTGCAGGGCGTGGAGATGACGCAGCGCCGTGGGCCTCGAAAGTCCGGCCAGGCCGACGATCTGTGGTCCCGATCACTCCCGACACGCCGGAGATCGGCGCTCGCGATACCGAAACACCCCCTGTCTGGAGTGATCGGGACCACACGAGGTCGGGAACTGGCCGCCACGCGCGGACGAAACGACCGAGGGTGCGGACGAGACTCATCCGGCACCCTCGGGCGACACCACCCCCACCAACATCCCGCACTCGGCTCTGCGACTCTGCAACACAGCCGTCACACCCGGAACAAAATCTGTCACATGACCGAAACTCCTTGGTGATGTAGCTCAGGCAGTCTCTTATCTGTCAAACGACAGATTTGGTATCTCGTCCTGGGAGCCCTCATGACAGACATTGCCGCACCCACCTCCAGCCGGTCGTCGACCGACACCGAGCATCTCGATCTCGCCGACCTCGGCTACCAGCAGGAGCTCCACCGCAAGGTCGGCAAGTTCTCCTCCTTCGCCGCCGGATTCTCCTTCGTCTCCATCCTCACCACCGTCTTCCAGCTCTTCTCCCTGGGCTTCGGCTTCGGCGGAGCGGCCTTCTTCTGGACCTGGCCGCTGGTCTTCGCCGGCCAGATGCTCGTCGCCCTCAACTTCTCCAGCCTCTCCGCGCGCATCCCGATCTCCGGGGCGATCTTCCAGTGGTCCTCCCGGCTGGCCGGCCCGCGGATCGGCTGGTTCACCGGCTGGGTGATGATCATCGCCCAGATCCTCACCGTGGCCACCGCCGCCATCGCCCTGCAGGCCGTGCTGCCCTCGGTCTGGTCGGGCTTCCAGATGATCGGCGGCCCCGGCGCGGACACCTCCGTCGGCTCCCCCACCGGCGCTCAGAACGCCATCGTGCTCGGCGTCATGCTGCTGGCGGTCACCACCACGATCAACATCATCGGCGTCCGGCTGATGTCCATCGTCAACTCCACCGGCGTCGTGCTGGAGATCGTCGGCGTCATCGCCATCGTCTCCGCCCTGCTCTTCCACGCCCGGCGCGGACCAGCGGTGCTGTTCACCACCCAGGGCCTGCCCCCGGGCACCGCGTCGATCTCCGGCTGGCTCGCCTCGGCCCTGATGGCCGCCTACGTCATGGTCGGATTCGACTCCGCCGGCGAGCTCTCCGAAGAGACCCACGCTCCCCGCCGCACCACCCCACGCACTATCGTCCACGCCCTCACCGTCTCGGGAATCGGCGGCGCCCTGCTGCTTCTCGGCGCCCTGCTGGCCGCCCCCAGCCTCACCGACGGCCACCTCGCCACCGAGGGCCTGCCCTGGGTCCTCACCTCGGTGCTCGGCCCGGTCGGCGGCCGGATCCTGCTGGTCGACGTCGCCATCGCCGTCTGCTCGTGCACTCTGGCCGTCCAGACCTCCGGCTCCCGGATGATGTACTCGATGGCCCGCCAGAAGGCGCTTCCCGGATACCGCTTCCTGGGCCGGGTCTCGCCGCGAACCGGAACCCCCGTCTACACCGCGATCACCGTCGGCGCGCTGGCCGCGCTGTCCCTGCTCATCAACGTCGGCAACAGCGCCATCTTCACCGCGCTGACCAGCATGTGCATCGCAATGCTCTACCTGGCCTACATGGGCGTCACCGTTCCGCTGCTGGTGCTGCGAGTGAGGAGACGCCGTCTGGGCCTGGCCGGCATCGGACCGCTCGGCAGCCGCGACGTCGACGAGGAGGGCAAGCCGCTGTTCTCGATGGGCCGCTGGGCCCTGCCGGTCAACGTCGCAGCCGTGGTCTACCAGACCTTCATGGTGATCAACCTCGCCTGGCCGCGCGCCGAGGTCTTCGACCTCACCGGCCACACCTGGTGGCTGCAGTGGTGCGCGGTGCTGTTCATCGCCCTCGCGCTGGCCGTCGGGGTCCTGGTGCGACGCCATCTCGCCCCGCACACCACCCTCGTCCCGACCGTCGAGGTCGACGACTATCCGCCGGTGAGGAATGCGCCCACCACGGCCTGAACGCGCCCTCGCTCGCACCGATCCCGCATCTCTGCAACACCCTCGTCTGATATCTGAGGAGCCCCAAGTATGACCATCACAGCAGATCTTCACGACACCGGAACCGTCCTGTCGGCCCGGGCCGACGCGCGATCCCAGGACGGGCGCCCTCGCCGACGCCATGGCCTATGTGCCGGCCCGGACCACCCCCTACCCGCCCGCCGGGATCAACCCGAACCGCCTGGTCTGGGCCGAGACCGTGGCCGCCGGCGGCTACACCCACCGAGTGGTCGCCAGGGGCACCCGGATCAGGCTGACAGACGTGACCGGAGAGGCCTGCGCCCACCTCATCGTCTACAACGCCGACCAGCCCTGGGAGCGGCTCAACGTCGCCGACACCCAGAAGATCCCCTGGCAGGCCTATCTCACCACCGGCCATCCGCTGCTCTCGGGCGACGGACGGGTGCTGGCGACCATCGTCTCCGACGACTCCGGCCACCACGACGCCCTGTGCGGGACGACCACCGACCAGGTCTGCGACCGCAAGTACGGACAGCACACCCCCGACTCGGCCAGCCCCTCGGGCCGCTCGCTGTTCACGATGGCCGCCAGCAAGCACGGCCTGGTTCCGCGCGATCTGCCGCCCAGCGTCTCCTTCTTCCAGGGCGTCCACGTCGAGCCGGACGGCGCCCTCACCTTCACCGGATCTGCCGGCCCCGGGAAGGTGGTCGATCTCATCGCCGAGCTGCCGCTCATCGTCCTGATCGCCAACACCCCCCATCCCATCGACCCGCGCCCGGAGTTCACCTGCGGGCTGCTGCGGGTGCACGCCTGGCGGGACCGGCCCACCGGCCCCGGCGATCCGCTGTGGGACTCCTCCCCGGAATCTCACCGGGCCTATCTCAACTCCGTCGACTACGCAGAATCGCGAGGCCTGTGATCATGACTGCTGCACTCGGATACGCCACCGTCGCCCCCGACGCCGTTCTGGACGCCGGCTCCTACGTCCCCGGAACAGTCCTCGATCTGTCCGAACCGATGGTTCCGGGACGGGTGGTCTGCGACCAGATCGTCGCCGCCCGCACCCCCTGGTCGGGGACGGTGAGGGCCGGCCAGGTACTCACCATCGTCGACGTCGGCGCCAACGAGTCCGGCGACTGCCTCATCTACAACGCCGCCGACACCGACGAGCGCTACTCGGTGCCCGACACCATCGCGATGAACGGCAATGTCTACGTGCGCACCGGCACGGTGCTGCGATCCAACCTCGGCAACCCCCTGATGACCGTGGTCGGCAACGAGGTGGACCGCCAGGACACCATCGGCGGCGCCTGCTCCAAGGAGTCGAACACCCTGCGCTACGGCCACCACACCTACGCCGAGCACGGCTGCCGGGAGAACTTCCTCTACGAGGCCTCCAAGTACGGCATGGGGGTGCGCGACCTGGTGAGCAATCTCAACTGGTTCATGAATGTGCCGGTCGAAGCCGACGGCACCCTCGGCATCGTCGACGGCATCTCGGCCCCCGGCAAGCGGGTCGCGCTGCGCGCCGAGATGGACGTTCTGGTCTTCGTCTCGGCCTGCCCCCAGATGAACAATCCGTGCAACGACTTCAACCCGACGCCGCTGCGGATGGTCATCACCGAGCCCGAGGAGGCCCGATGAGCGCCAGCACGACTCTGACAGGCTGGTCCTTCGACACGGTACTGATCGCCAACCGCGGCGAGATCGCCTGCCGGATCATCCGCACCGCCCGCCGGCTCGGCCTGCGCACGGTCGCCGTCTACTCCCAGGCCGACGTCGGGGCCCGTCACGTCCGCGAGGCCGACGTCGCCGTGCCGATCGGGCCGGCTCCGGCCCGCGACTCCTATCTCGATCAGGACGCCGTGATCGCCGCCGCCCTGGCGACCGGCGCCGGGGCCATTCACCCCGGCTACGGCTTCCTGTCCGAGAACGCCGGCTTCGCCCGGGCGGTCGAGGCCGCCGGCCTGGCCTTCGTCGGCCCGACCCCCGAACAGCTGGAGTCCTTCGGCCCCAAGCACACCGCCCGCGCCCTGGCGACCGCGGCCGGCGTCCCGCTGATGCCCGGAACCGGACTGCTGGACAGCGCCGATCAGGCGGTCGCCGAGGCCCGGCGGATCGGGCCTGCCGGTGATGCTCAAGGCCACCGGCGGTGGCGGCGGGATCGGTATGACGGTCTGCTCCACCGAGCAGGAGGTGGCCGACGCCTTCGAGCGGGTGGGTCGGCTGGCGGCCAGCAACTTCGCCGCCTCCGGCGTCTTCCTGGAGCGCCTGGTCCGCCCGGCGCGCCACGTCGAGGTGCAGATCATCGGCGACGGCGCCGGCCGGGTCGCGGTCCTGGGCGACCGGGACTGCTCCCTGCAGCGGCGCAATCAGAAGGTCGTCGAGGAGGCGCCCGCCCCCCAGCCTGTCCGACGAGCTGCGCCAGAGCCTGCACGCCTCGGCGGCCGCCCTGGCGGCATCGGTGAACTACCGGTCCGCCGGCACCGTCGAGTTCGTCTACGACCCCACCCGCGGTCAGGCCTCCTTTCCTGGAGGTCAACACCCGCCTCCAGGTGGAGCATCCGGTGACCGAGGAGGTCTACCGGATCGACATCGTCGAGCAGATGCTGCGACTCGCCGGCCAGGGCCCGTCGGCCCTCGACGGGCTCATTCGCCGACCCGCCCGCACCCCAGGGGACACGCGGTGGAGGCGAGGGTCTACGCCGAGGACCCGAACCTGGGCGGGCGGCCCTGTGCCGGGCTCATCACCGAGGCCTCCTTCCCAGAGGGCGTCCGCGTCGACGGCTGGGTCGAGACCGGCACCGAGGTGACCCTGGACTACGACCCGATGCTCGCCAAGATCATCGCCTACGGACCGACCCGCGACGCCGCCCTGGACGCCCTGGGCACAGCTCTGGCTGCCACCCGCATCCGCGGTATCGAGACCAACCTCGGCCTGCTGCGCCGCATCGTCACCCTCCCCGAGGTGCGCGAGATCTCCCACTCCACCTCGACTCTGTCCGGGATGACCGACCCCGAGCCGCGGATCGAGGTGCTGGCTCCCGGCGCGATGACCACCGTCCAGGATCTTCCCGGGCGGCTCGGCCTGTGGGAAGGTCGGCGTCCCGCCGTCCGGCCCGATGGACGATCTCTCGCTGCGCGAGGCCAATCTCGCGGTCGGCAACCCGGCGACCGCCCCCGGCCTGGAGTGCACCTCCACCGGCCCGACCCTCAGATTCAGCCATCCGACGGTGATCTGCCTGACCGGCGCGGTCACCGACGCCACCCTGGACGCCGTCCCCGTTCCGATGTGGCAGCCGGTCGAGGTGCCCGCGGGCGCGACCCTGGACGTCGGCGCGGCCACCACCCAGGGGATGCGCGTCTACCTGGCGATCCGCGGCGGGTTCGACGAGCCCACCTATCTCGGCAGCGTCTCCACCTTCACCCTGGGCCGCTTCGGCGGGCACGAGGGTCGCGCTCTGCTGCCCGGCGACGTGCTGCGTCCGGGCTCCGAACCCGACTCCCCGGTGGGCGGGCCCACCCCTCCCGAGCGGCGTCCGGCGCTCACCAACTCATGGCGGATCGGCGTCACCGAGGGGCCGCACGCCGCCCCGGAGTTCTTCACCCATGACGACATCGAGACCCTCTTCGGCACCGACTACACCGTGCACTTCAACTCGGCGCGCACCGGGGTCCGGCTGATCGGCCCGCACCCGCACTGGGCCCGGGAGGACGGTGGAGAGGCGGGCCTGCACCCCTCCAACATCCACGACACCCCCTACTCGGTGGGGGCGCTGGACTTCACCGGCGACACCCCGATCATTCTGGGCCCCGACGGACCGAGCCTGGGCGGTTTCACCTGCCCGGCGGTGGTGGCCTCCAGCGAACTGTGGAAGGTCGGCCAGCTGCGCCCCGAGGACACGGTGAGATTCGTGCCGGTCGGCGAGGGGGCCACCGAGGACCTTCGGGCGCGGTGCTCCTCGGTCTCGGTGCTGCGCAGCGGTGACGGGGACGACGGCGTCATCGCCCGACGGGACGGCGGTCCACGGCCATCCCGACGTCACCTACCGCCGCAGCGGCGACTCCAGTCTGCTGGTCGAGTACGGCGATCAGGTGCTCGACATCGGCCTGCGGATGCGCATCCACGCCCTGCAGGACGCCGTGCAGTCTGCCCATCTGCCCGGGCTGATTGATCTCACCCCGGGCATCCGGAGCCTGCAGATCCACGCCGATCCGGCCAGGATTCACCCCAGCGATCTGGTGGCGACCCTCCAGCAGATCGAGGACACCCTGCCCAGCACCGACCGGCTCACGGTGCCCTCGCGGACCGTGAAGCTGCCGCTGTCCTGGGACGACCCGGCGACCCGGCTGGCCACCGAGCGGTACATGAACTCGGTGCGCGACGACGCCCCCTGGTGCCCCTGGAATATCGAGTTCATCCGGCGCGTCAACGGTCTGAAGTCGGTCGACGAGGTCTACCGGACGGTGTTCGACGCGCAGTACCTGGTGCTGGGGCTGGGCGATGTCTACCTGGGAGCGCCGGTCGCCACACCGATCGACCCGCGGCACCGGCTGGTGACCACCAAGTACAACCCGGCCCGCACCTGGACCGCGGAGAACTCGGTCGGCATCGGCGGCGCCTATCTGTGCATCTACGGCATGGAGGGTCCCGGCGGCTACCAGTTCGTCGGCCGAACCATTCAGGTGTGGAACCGATTCCACCACACCGGACTGTTCGCCGAGCATCCCTGGTCGCTGCGGTTCTTCGATCGCATCCAGTGGTATCCGGTCTCGGCCGAGGAGCTGCTGGAGATGCGCGCCGAGGTGGAGGCCGGACGCGGCGAGGTGGAGATCGCCGAAGGAGCATTCGACAACGCCGAGTACACCCGCTTCCTGGCACGGGAGGGGGATTCGATCGCCGCCTTCAAGGATCGCCAGAGTGCCGCGTTCGAGCAGGAGAAGGAGCGCTGGCGGGCCTCCGGCGAGTTCGACGTCGCCCCCGAGCCGGAGAGCTTCGCGGCTCCCGAGGAGGTCCGGGTGCCCGATGGCTGCACCGCCGTCGGGGCGCCGCTGACCTCCAACGTGTGGCGGATCGAAGTGGAGCCGGGGCAGGCGGTCGAGGCCGGCCAGCGACTGGCTTCGGTCGAGGCGATGAAGATGGAGATGGAGGTGGCGGCACCCATTGCCGGGGTGGTCCGGGAGATCTACGTGACGCCGGGGACCCAGGTCAGTGCCGCGCAGGTGCTGATGGCCATCGACCCCGGGCAGGCGAGGAGGGACGCGGCATGAGCGCCAATACGAACGTTGGTACTTCGGAGATTTCTGGAACCTCTGAAGTCTCTGTCGCCGAACGGATCATGGGATTCACCAGGATGAATAGTGCTGCGGAGAGTGTTGTCGACCGGGTCGAGGCCGCCTACCGGCGGATCGCGGAGGTGGATCGTTCCGAGGTGTGGATCCATCTGCGCGAGGCCGAGGACGCGTTGGCCGAGGCGCGCAGGATCGACGAGGCGGCCGCTGTTTCTGTCGGAGTCGATGATGCCGGAAGCAGCGCCGAAGGAGGCGGCGCCGATCTGCCGCTGCGCGGCGTCCTGGTCGCGGTGAAGGACAACATCGACGTGGCGGGGATGCCGACCACCGCCGGCGCCCCGTCGTACGCGTACCAGCCGTCCGCCGATGCCCCCGCGGTGGCCCGGCTGCGGGCCGCCGGGGCGCTGGTGATCGGCAAGACGAACCTGGATCAGTTCGCCACCGGGCTGGTCGGGACCCGCAGCCCCTACGGCGCGGTTTGCAATGCCTGGGATCCGTCGCGGATCTCCGGAGGTTCGAGCGCCGGATCGGGCGTCGCGGTGGCGCTGGGGATCGTCGACATCGCCCTGGGCACCGATACCGCGGGCTCCGGTCGGGTCCCGGCGGCCCTCAATGGGATCGTCGGGCTCAAACCCACCCGGGGCCTGGTGCCCACCATCGGGGTCGTGCCGGCCTGCCAGACGCTGGACTGTGTCACCGTCTTCGCCCGTGAGCTGCCGCTGGCACGCAGTGCTCTGGGGGTGATGACGTCGCCGGCGGCCGAGATCGCGGAGGCGCGGTTCGGCGAGACTGTGGTGGACGGCGTCGTCATCGACAGTGCCGAGAACCGGCGCCGGCGGATCGGCGTCCCCCATCCCGAGCAGATCGGCGCCCTGGCTGCGGGCTGGGCCGAGGCCTTCGCCGAGGTGGTCGGGAGCTGCCGGGACGGGGGGATCGATGTCGTCGAGATCGACCTGGACCCGATGCTGGAGGCCGCGCGGATGCTCTACGAGTCGGCCCTGGTGGCGCAGCGGCACGAGGCGGTCGGGGAGTTCGTCGAGGCGCACCGCGACGAGATCGGGGAGGGCCTCGATCCCACTGTCTCGGCCATCGTGCTCAACTCGGGCTCCTGGAGCGCGGTCGACCTGTTGAGGGCCCAGCGGCGGCTGAGGGAGCTCGGGGTCGAGGCGGCACGCCGGATGGCCGGCGTCGACGCCCTGCTGACCCCGACCACCACCCAGCACCCGACGCTGGCCGCGGTGGCCGCCGATCCGGTCGGCGTCAACGCGGATCTGGGGCGGTTCACCAATTTCGCGAACCTGCTCGACATGGCTGCCGTCGCGGTGCCGGCCGGCGAGGTCGAGGGGCTGCCCTTCGGCGTCATGCTGACCGGGCGGGCCGGCAGCGATGGGCTCCTGGCGTCGATCGGGGAGACGCTGGGATGACTGAGCTGGCGGCGTATTCGGCGTGCTGGGAAGCGGGTTCGGTGATGGATGGGATACTTCGCCGTGTGGCGCAGACAACCAAGCGACGGAACCCGGGACGACCTCGCGCCGACGAGGTGACCGGTGAGACGCGCGAGGAGATCCTCGACGCCGCGGCCGTGCTGTTCATCAAGCAGGGTCTGGGTGGGACGACGACCCGTCACATCGCCGAGCGGGCCGGGATTCGTCAGGCCACCATGTACCACTACTTCGCCGCGAAGGCCGACATTCTGCTGGAGCTGCTGGAGCGGACCGTCCGGCCGAGTCTGGAGGCGGGTCGGCGGATCTGGCAGTGGATGCTGGACGGCGGTGACCCGGCTGCGGCGCTCTACGCGCTGGCGCTGTCGGATGTGAACATGCTGCGCACCGCGCCGCACAACATCGCCGCCCTGTACATCCTGCCGGAAGTGCGGGCCGATGAGCACTACACCCAGTTCCGGGCCCTGCGGGATGAGTTGCAGAGCATGTACGGCGATCTCGGGGCCCAGGTGACCCCCCTGCCCGGGATCAACGAGGAGCTGGCCGGGGCGCTGGTGATGCAGCTGGTGGAGTCGGTGATCCCGCTCCGCCAGGACGGTGACGTCGGCCCCGAGGCGGCCCGGATCATTGCCAAGGGATGCCTTCGAGTGCTCGGGCTGGATCCCGCGGCGATCGCCGCGGCGGTTGCCGCGGCACCGAGCGAGGAGAGTCTGACGGGAAGGGTCTGAGAACTGAGCTAAGCCCCATGGCGAGGTACTCACGACGCGTCAGCCCCCCGCCATGCCTCACGCGACCGCCACTTGTGCTGAGATGACGAGCATGGTTCAATGCATGTATTCCTCCCCGCCGTCCTCCGGGACTGGCGGGGTTTATTTCTCCCCTACATGGAGGGGTGCATACCTGACCATGGCGGCCGACAGCGCTTCGCTCTCGTCATCGATTATCAGAACGTCCACCTGACTGCCGCAGATGTTTTCCTGCCCGATCAGCCGCGTGAGGACGCGCTCATCCACCCCGTATGGTTCGCCGAACAGCTCGCACGGGCGAAGTCGGCCGCGAACGCAAGAAAAGGGTATCCAGAAGCGATCGCGGCCCGCGTCGAGGTGTACTGAGGGTTGCCCAGTCAAGACGTCAGCCCGCATCAGTATCGGCGCAATCTCGCGCAAAGGGAATGCTGACTGAAGGACACCAAGGCTCATGAGATCGATCTCAACGTCACGTACAGACCGCTGAAATACACGTACCAATGGGTTAACGGACATCGTGAGATCGATCCCGGACATCCCCCTCAGGAGAAGGGCATAGACGTGCTATGCGCTCTCGCCATGGTGCGGCTCGCTCAGACCGGCATCTATGACGCGGTTGTCCTGGCGTCGCGAGATACCGATCTCATCCCATCGCTGGATGAGGCCAACCGCAGTGACACCCATATCGAAGCCGTGAAATGGTTCAAGCGCGATGTCTCCGAAAGCGGTGGCCCTCTTCGACCCGACACGTTCCGCTTGTGGACGACTTCGTTGGACGAAGACGCCTTCCGGCTCTCCACCGATGACAATATGTGCAACCGGCCTCGGTATGCCCCATAGTCGGGTCTCGAGGAAAAGGCCGTGCCTGTGTGACGATGTCGCAGGGACGGTCTGCCTCCCCTAGTCAAGCGCGATCTGCTCAATAGCCTCCAATGATTGACGTAAGCACCGGGGCGGGAGAATCCGGGACATCCGGCGCCGATCAGACCGACCCGAATGCCCCCTCGGCCACCAGGGATCCTCCCGCCTTCTCGACGAACAGATAGGCGAGCGCCAGGTCTCCGGGAACGTTCAGATCAAGGGAGGTGAGCTCGCCGAAGGCCTTGATCCGGTTGAGGACCGTGTTCCGGTGGCAGAAGCACTCCCGGGCGGTCTCGCTCACGCTTCCGGTTCTCATGTAACTCCCGACGGTCTCGATGATCCGGCTGCGTTCCTGACTGCGCGACCTCGACAGCCTGTCCGAGATCCCCGCGAAGAGGCTGGGGATCGCCGCGCTCAGGTCGAGAGACACCAGCAGCGCCCACCGCTCCTCGATGTCCATCGGACCCTCGTCGGCGCGATCCCCGACAACCCTCATGAAGGACCGGACGACGCGAAGACTCTCGGGAACCCTCCCGAGCCCATCCACGCCATCCAGGTATCCGCAGCTGACACCCTCCAACCCCCGGAGGGGAGCCCCCTGCAGGTCCGAGGGCCAGAAGACCATCCACCCGTCATCGGCGTCGGTCCAGGTGATCACCCTCTTCGAGAAGCTCTCCATCGCCTGCAGCGCTCCTCCGAGCCGCTCCCGCTCCAGGCCCGCGCATGCCGTGTAGCCGCCTCCCGGATCGAGCCCGAAGGCCTTGGCCACCGAGTTCACTGCGGGTTCCGACGGAACGGTCGAGCCCAGGAAGTCGCGCAGCAGCGCCTCCCGCTCCTTGGCCAGCTCGCCCGCCATACTCATCGCCTCTGCGTGGTACTTCTCCTCGGTCGCGCGGCGGAAGCCGTCGACCGCCTCCCACAGATCCGCGACCTTTCTCACCAGCAGCGAGTCATCGGCGGGATCGGCGAGCTCGCACAGCAGTTGCCAGATCACCTGGAAGTCGATGGAGATCACCACGCCGAGATCGTCCAGCGCGACGTGCTGGCGGGCCCGGCGCCGCCCCAGCGTGGCAGCAAGGTCCAGCCGGGGATCGTGGCGCCGGATCGCTCTCGACGACGTAGCGCAGAATCGCCTCGTACGCCTTGAAGGCGGTCGCCTCCAGATCCTCCCGGGTGACGCCGTAGGAGTCGTAGTCTCCGCGCAGCCGCATCTGGGCGAGGAACCTCTCCACCAGCACATCCCGGTGCCCGTAAAGCTCAAGGATGAGCTCGGACCAGCGTTCGTCTTGATCATCCACATCACCAGCGTAGGCGAGAGCTTCAGTGCGTGATTGTTACAGGAAGGTTTCAGTCGCGCCGAATTGTTGCAGGATTATTTCTGCCACGTTTCTCGCTCTTGGCAAGTGGCCGTCGATTGGGCAGATGCACAAGATCATCGCAAGAACTGGGTGCTCATTCCCAGCGGTAGCGTGGCGCACTCTCGCTAAACTTATCTCCCGTAATAACTAGTGGACGGCATCAAGAAATCCCATAGGGAGATGCAGTGTGAGAATCGATTCGATATTCGAGAATGCGTCGTTCGTCACCCTTGATTCACAGCATCCGACAGCATCGCGAATCGGTGTCCTCAATGGCCGGATCGTCGGCCTCGACGAGGAACTCGACGACGTCGTCCCCGATACTCGGGTGGACCTGGATGGCGCCTTCGTCGTCCCCGGTTTCAACGACGTCCACATACATACCGCATGGCTCGGCCGGACCCTGTCCGAGATCGATCTCACCGATCTCACGGTTCTCGACGCCCTCTACGACCGTATTGCCGACTGGCTGACCGAGCGCGAGAATGCCGGCGCTTTCAACGACTCCGACTGGGTGCTGTGCACTGGATTCGACCACCATCGGTTCGGCGGGCGCTACCCCGACATCGCACGACTGGACAGCATCACCCGGGGCCATCCGTTGTTCATGCGCCACACCTCCGGGCACGCCTCGGTCGTCAACACCGTCGCGCTCGAACTCATCGGCGCCACCGACCCGGGCTTCCATGACCCGGAGGGGCGGCCGGGTGGTGCGCGACGAGTCGGGCAGCCCCACCGGACTGGTTCAGGAGAACGCTCAGAACCTCGTCCAGAACCTGTTCAAGCCGTACTCCACCGAAACCATCGCCCGGGCGATCCGAGCCGCCGGCCAGCGCCTCGCCTCACAGGGGATCACAAGCCTCACCGACGCCGGCGTGGGAGACGGCTGGATCGGCGACTCTCCGATCCAACTGCTCGCCTACCAGCAGCTTCGCGACGCCGACCGGCTGCCGGTCCGCGCGCAGGTGATGCCCACCATCGACACCCTGCACCCCATCGGCGCCGCCGCCGATGACGACTTCGGACTCGGTCTGGATCTCGGCATCCGCACCGGACTGGGCGACGACATGCTCTCCCTCGGGCCCGGTCAAGGTCTTCGCGGACGGGTCCCTGTGCGGGGAGACCGCGGCCATGACGGCGCCCTACCGCGGCACACCCGACAACTGCGGCTACCTGCAGCACGACGCCGCCACCCTCACGGCGCAGATCACCTGACGCCATCCGCTCCGGATGGAGCGTCGCCACCCACGCGATCGGCGACCACGGCATCGACGTCGCCCTCGACGCCTACGCCACGGCGCTCTCCCTCACCCGGCGCAAACCCCTGCTGCCCCTGCGCGTGGAGCACGCGGCGGTGCTGCGCCCCGACCAGCTGCAACGAATCGCCCAGTTGGGAGTGGTCCCCACCACCCAGTCGGTCTTCTTCGACAACATGGGCGACGGGATCATCGGCGCCCTCACTCCCGAACGGCTGCAGTTCACCTATCGCGGGAAGTCCCTCCTGGACGCCGGGATCATCCTGCCGGGCAGCTCGGACGCCCCCTGCGCCAGCGAGTCCGCACTGCTGGGCATCGAGAAGTTCGTCACCCGGACCACCGGCGAGGGCCAGCTCTTCGGGCCGCGCAAGGAATGCCTGTCAGTGCGCGAGGCGCTCGAGTGCTACACCACCGGTTCCGCGGCGGCCACCGGCTTCGCGAGCACCAAGGGCCGGCTCGCGCGAGGCTATCTTGCCGATTTCGTCGCACTCGGCGTCAATCTTCTCGACGCGGAGCCCGAGACCATTTCACAGACCCCCGTCAGAGCCACCGTTCTGGGCGGGAAATTCACCTACCAGAATCTATGACGATCATTCATTTCAACCTGAACCGTCGGCGATCTCCACAGATCTCAGAAACCGGAGGATTGTGATGTCCACAACCATCAGCAGCACATCCAGCACGGGCGAAGGTGGCATCCAGACAGACCCGCACATCGCGCGGCGCGCTTCATTGGCTGCTTTCGTCGGAACCGCCATGGAGTGGTACGACTTCTACCTGTTCTCCACGGCGGCCGCGCTGGTATTCGGAACGCAGTTCTTCTCCGGCGAGAATCCATGGGTTGCGATCATGAGCTCGTTTGCGACCTTCGCCATCGGATTCGTCGCCCGCCCGGTCGGCGGGATCATCTTCGGCACCCTCGGCGACAAGGTCGGCAGACGCTCAGTCCTGATGATCACTATCTTCGGGATCGGCGGGGCGACGGCACTCATCGGCCTCCTGCCACCGGCGTCCTCCATCGGGATCTGGGCGCCCACCCTGCTGGCCACCCTGAGGTTCCTCCAAGGCCTGGCAGTGGGCGGCGAGTGGTCGGGCGCAGTCACCCTGGCGGCCGAGCACGCGCCGACCGCGCAGCGGGCCTGGTACGCCGTCCTCCCCCAGTTCGGCAGCCCGGTCGGCACCATCCTGTCGTCCTCCGCCTTCTTCATCACCTCCGCCCTCACCACCGAGGCCTTCTTCTCACGGTGGGGCTGGCGAATCCCCTTCCTGCTCGCGATCCCGCTGCTGATCGTGGCCTACTTCATCCGGAGGAGCATGGAGGAGTCCCCCGTCTTCGAACAGGTCGAAGAGTCCAAGGAGATCGCCAAGGTCCCCCTCATCGAGGTCTTCCGCACCCACTTCCCCCAGATCATCGTGGGATTCCTCGCCTCGCTGGTGGGCATCGGCGGCTTCTACATCGTCACGACCTTCGCGCAGAGCTACGGCAAGGACGACCCTCAAACTCAGCTCCAGCCTGTTGCTGCTGGCGGCCATGGTCGCCGCCGTCGGGGAGGCCATCATCCTGTGGGTGGGTGGACGTCTCGGCGTGAAGTACGGCCCCAGCCGGGTGATGGCCGCCGGCGCCATCCTCACCGCCGTCATCGCGTTCCCGGTCTTCTTCATGCTGATCTCCAAGAACCCCGTCCTGGTGGTCCTCGCCATCACCCTCGGCGTCACCGTCGCATCGATCTGCTACGCGGCCCAGGGAGCCATTCTCACCGCACTCTTCCCGCCCAACCTGCGGCTGAGCGGCGTCACCTCCGCGACGAACATCGGTGCGATCTTCAGCGGCTTCATGCCGCTGATCGCGGCCGCCCTGGTCGCCTCGGCCGGTGGCAGCTGGTGGCCGGCCCCGGTGCTGCTCATCGTCCTCTCGCTGCTGACCCTGGTGAGCGCTCTTCTTGCGCCCCGACTCAGCGTCGGGGACCCGAGCATCAAGTACTGAGGCCCTCGCCCCCGCACAACCCTGCACAGAGTGCCGGTTCTCACACCGGCAGTCCCCTACGACAACCACGGAAGTCGAGGTTTTCCCTTGTCCACAGATGTCATGACACCCACTCGCCTGGACCAGCGCAGATCGCTGGTGACCCCGGTGCCGGGCCCGCGCTCGAGCGAGCTCGCCGCCCGACGATCCTCGGCGGTGCCCCACGGAGTCGGCTCGTCGCTGCCGATCTACGTGGAGTCCGCCCAGGGCGCGATCGTCCGCGACGTCGACGGCAACCAGTTCATCGATCTGGGCTCGGGCATCGCGGTGACCGGCGTCGGCTCCGCCAACCCCGAGGTGGCCGCAGCCGTCCAGGACACCGTCTCGCGGATCACCCACACCTGTTTCATGGTGAGCCCCACCGAGTCCTACATCACCGTCGCCGAGCTGCTGAACCGGCTCACCCCGGGCGATCATGAGAAGCGGACGCTGCTCGTCAACTCGGGTTCGGAGGCGGTCGAGAACCTGGCCAAGATCGCCCGCCGGGCGACCGGGCGACCGGCAGTCGTGGTCTTCGAGGGGTCCTATCACGGCCGGACCAACCTCACCCTGGCCATGACCTCGAAGAACATGCCCTACAAGCAGGGATTCGGCCCCTACGCCCCGGAGGTCTACCGCGCTCCGATGTCCTACCCGTTCCGGGACGGGCTGGACGGGCCGCAGGCGGCCAGCCGGGCCATCAGGTGGATCGAGACCTATGTGGGCGCCGAGAATGTCGCGGCCCTGGTCATCGAGCCCATCCAGGGCGAGGGCGGATTCGTCGTCCCCGCCCCGGGGTTCCTGCCCGCGCTGGTCGACTGGTGTCACCGCAACGGCGTCGTCTTCGGAGCCGACGAGGTGCAGTCGGGGGCCTGCCGGACCGGCGACTGGTTCGCCTGCCAGCATGAGGACGTCATCCCGGACCTGATGTCGATGGCCAAGGGGATCGGCGGCGGCCTCCCGATGGCCGCGGTCACCGGGCGGGCCGAGATCATGGACGCCGTCCAGACCGGCGGTCTGGGAGGCACCTACGGCGGCAATCCGGTGGCCTGCGCGGCCTCGGCCGCCGCCCTCCACTACATGGAGGATCATCATCTCGACGCCCGCGCCGCCGAGATCGGACGCCGGATCACGGCCCGGCTGGCCGAAGTCGACTACCCCGGACTCGCCGAGATCCGCGGTCGCGGCGCCATGATCGGCCTGGAGTTCGTCAGGCCCGGCACCGAGACGACGACCAAGGAGCCCGACGGGGAGTTCGTCGCGGAGGTGATGAGCCGCTGCCAGCGGGCCGGCGTCATCCTGCTGGACTGCGGCCTCGACCACCAGGTGCTCAGGCTGCTGCCGCCCTTCGTCATCGAGGATTCCCTGCTCGACGAGGCGCTGGACGTGCTGATCCAGACGATCGGGGAGACCGCGGCCGCCAGGTCGTGACGCCGTTGGGAGAGCGACGGCGCGGGCGGCCTCCGAAAGGCCCGCCCCGCGCCGTCGCTGCCCTCGCCCCGCATGAACCGCCCACAGAAACCGCCCATCGTTGCCCGGCCGTCGGCCGGGCTCCATCCGAGGAGTTGTTGACCATGAAGACCGCCGCCGTGTTCGAGAAGAGCATCCACGAGCTGTCGCACATGCTCCAGACAGGCGAGACGACGTCCGTCGCGATCGTCGAGGCCTGCCTGCGGAGGATCGCGGCCTATGACCGGCACGGCCCACTGCTGAACTCCGTGGTCGTGCTCAACCCCGCGGCCTTCGAGGAGGCGCAGGCCAGCGACCGGAGGCGGGCCGAGGGGCGTGCGCTGGGGGTGCTGGACGGCGTCCCGTTCACCCTCAAGGCGATGTACGCCGCCAAGGGGCTGCCCGTCTCCGGCGGATCTCCCGCCTTCAAGGGCGTCATCGCCAGGGAGGACTCCTGGGCGGCGGCCTCGCTGCGCGCCGCCGGGGCGGTGCTGATCGGCCTGACAAACACGCCCCCGCTGGCCGACGGCGGGATGCAGCGGGGACTCTACGGCCGGGCCGAGAGCCCCTACAACGAGAACTTCCTGCCCGCGGCCTACCAGTCGGGATCCTCCAACGGCGCCGGGGTCTCGACGGCCAGCAGCTTCGCTGCCTTCGGGCTGGGCACCGAGACCTGGTCCTCGGGGCGCACCCCGGCGTCCAACAACGGGCTGGCGGCGTACACCCCGTCGAGGGGACTGATCTCGTGTCGCGGCGTCTGGCCGCTGGTGCCGACCATGGACGTCGTCGTGCCAATGGCACGCACTGTCGAGGACCTCGAGGCCGTCTCCGTTGTTCTGGCCCAGCCGGACTCGCGGGTGGACGGGGACTTCTGGCGGGAGCAGCAGGCCGCCGAGTTCCCCTCCTCCGAACCGCTCCAGCCGCAGCAGGAGGCGGATCTGTCGGAGCTGCGAGTCGCGGTTCCGGAGATCTTCACCGGGGAGACGATCGACGAGCAACACCCGCTCAACCTTCGCGGCTCGGTGACAGAGATTTTCACCACCTTCCTGGAGGCTTTCGGACCGCACTGCGCAGCAGTCGAGCGCACCGATCTTCCGGTCCTGGAGCACTACCCCGTCCCCAACGCCAAGGAGTTCACGGAGCGGGGAATCGTGCCCACGGCGTTCCTGGACGACGAGCGGCGCGGTCTGATGACCTACGCCTGGGACCATTTCCTGAAGCTGAATGACGACGCCGGGATCAACCGGCTGGCCGACGCCGATGAGAGCCGCGTGTTCCCGCCGCCGCCGGACTCCGTCAAGTTCAGCGACCAGACCGATGTCGAGATCGAGGACTACGTCCGGTGGGCGCGCGAGCACGTGCCGTCCCTCGACGAGATCTCCCAGCTCGGAGACGGGCTGCGCGGGCTCGAGGAGACCCGCCGGATCGACTTCGAGGACTGGCTGTCCGCGGGTGGCTGGGACATCATCATCCTTCCCACCGTCTCCAACATCGGGCCGTTCGACGCCGACTTCAACCCGGAGTCGAACCGGATCGCGATGTCCAACGGCACCTGGGTGGGCAACGGGAACCTGATCTTCCGCCACCTCGGGATTCCCACCGTCACCGTGCCGCTCGGGATGCTCCATGACATCGGGATGCCGATCGGCGTCACGATCGCGGGACCGGCCGGGTCGGACGGGAGGCTGTTCGCCATCGCACGGTCGATCGAGAGGGTCATCGGCTCCCTGGGCGGGCTCTTCGGGCGTACGCCGCCGCGGCGTCTGCCCCAGCATGATCTGCCGGACGGGGTCTCTGCTTCTGCGGGACCTGCCGATTCCGTGTCTGGCGCCACGTCCGGCGCGGAGGCGGCCCCGGCGGGGACCGGGATCGCCCAGCTGTCAGTGCAGGCCGGACCCACCAGCGATACTGGCGGGACGCCGATCCTGGTGCGCGGGAGGCTCTCGGAGCCGGCTGCGGGCGAGCTCCGGGTCACCGTCAACGGCCGGATCGTGCCCGCCGGTTGGGAGGCCGACGGCTCTTTTGCAGCAACTTGCGAGGTGGACAGCCGGGAGCTGTACCGCTTCCACAGCCTCTGGAGGGGACCCTACGGGGCCGTCGTCACGGCCATGGTGGAGCTTTCGGACGGCCGGACCTTCGGGGGTTGGAGACAGACCGGGTCGGTGGAGTGAAGAGTTGCAGGCCATTCATCACGGATACGGCGCGAGGCGTGATGGATTTCCGTATCGCGTTGAGGGAGCATTGTTCGGCGTGCTTCTCTTGATAAGAATCTTGATAGGAAAGGTGATTTCGCAGTGACCATTGATACAGTTTTCAAGGGAAACTTCTGGACCGGAGCAGGGCTCCCGGCCGGCGGGCGGATCACCACTCCGGGAAAGTACGCCACCGGACTGGCGGTCGACAATGGCCGGATTGTCGGCGTCAGCACCCGCGATGATCTGGCCGACCTCGACGGTCTCAACCCGCGCGAGGTGGTGAACGTGAAGGGATCGGTCATCGTGCCGGGGTTCCACGATGCGCACCATCACACCATGGGTACCGGGGAGCAGCTCAGCAGTATCGATCTGCACTGGCCCGGCGTCTCCACATTGGACGATCTCTGCCGGGCTGTTGGAGAGCGGGCGAGGAAGACGCCCGACGGTCAATGGATTCACGGTGCTTACTACGACCAGAACCATCTGGGAGGACACCCGACCGCTGAAATGCTCGACACGGTGTCGCCAGACAACCCGGTCATTCTGGTGCATGTGTCCAACCACATGATCGTGGCGAATACGAAGGCCTTCGAAGCAGCGGGGTACCCGGATCGCAATGACTATCCGGACTTCGAGGGCGGCCGGGTTGTGCGCGGCTCGGACGGCCGACCCGAGGGCCTTCTTCAGGAGAAGGCCGGCGAACCCATCCAGCTGGCCGGTTCGAAGGTGACGAAAGAAGAGGCGATCGCCAATCTCAAGCTGGCCTCCGATCAGGCGATCTCATTCGGCCTGACCAGCCTGGTGGAGCCGATCGTGCTCCTGGGTGGGGTGTTCGGTGCGAACAGCCCGGTGATGGATATCTATCTTGACGCCATTGCCCAAGGAGCCCTTCAACCACGCATGACGGTCATGCCGTTCTATCCGGTTCTCCACGAACTCGAACTCGATGCAGATGGCATGCGCACCCTGGACCTCGGCATCAGGACCGGATTCGGCGACGACAGGCTTCGAGTCGGCCCGGTGAAGATTCTCGCCGACGGATCACTCATCGGCCGTTCTGCTGCGGTCAATGAACCGTATTGCGGAGAGCCCGACAATCGCGGCGTCATGAGGGTGGAGCCGGACGAGCTCTCCGATCTGATTCTCTCCTATCATCGGGCCGGATGGGCCGTGGCCACTCACGCGATCGGAGATCGCGCCATCGATCATGTGCTCGATGCGTACGAGAACGCTCAGAAGCTGTTCCCGAGGAATGTGCGGCACCGGATCGAGCACTTCGCGATCGCCACGGATGAGCAGGTGAAGCGGTGTGCGGACCTCGGCGTCATTCCGTGCCCGCAGGGAATTTTCGTCTCCCAGTTCGGAGACGGAGTGCTCGAGGCTCTCGGCGAGGAGCGCGCCGCGGGCACCTACCGGATGCGGTCCTTCCTCGATGCGGGGATGGTGGTACCGGGGTCCACTGATTGCCCGTCGAACACTCCGAATCCACTGAAGTCGATCCATGATCTGGTCAATCGCCGCACCTCGTCGGGAAAGCCGTTCGGGCTCGCTGAGCGGGTCTCGGTGACTGAAGCGGTGCATTCGTACACCTATGGTTCCGCGTACTCGATCAGCCAGGAGGATGTCCTTGGAACTCTCGAGGTCGGCAAGCTCGCGGACTTCGCCGCGCTCGACGCGGATCTGTTCTCGGTTCCTGATGAAGAGATCGAGAACGTCCATGTCACGACCACCGTCATCGGCGGAAAGACCATCTACAGCGCCTGACCTCGACCATCCATCGGTCGCTGGAAAGTTGATACCCTCACGGAGGACACGACCGTATCGGCTCAGCAGTCGCCCGCGAGCACAGGGCGCAGATATTCCTTTTGTTTCAATCCGAATACGGAGGATGACATGTCCGCAACAGATTCCGAACCTCCGAGCGACCGGACGCGTATCCGCCGCAACCCCTCCAGGGCCAAGTATGACCGTGAAACGATCAACGCGATCCTGGACGAGGGTTTCATCGGTCACCTTGGATTTGTGATCGACGGCCAGCCCTGTGTGATACCGACGGGCTATGGACGCGTGGGGGACGAACTGCTGATCCACGGCTCGTCTGGAAGCCGGGTGATGCGCAGGGCTGGCGAGGGCATCGATGTCTGCTTCTCGGTGACCCATGTCGACGGCATCGTCGTCGCTCGCTCGGTCTTCCATCAGTCGATCAACTACAGAAGCGTTGTCGTCCTCGGCCGTGCCATGAGAGTTGCCGAGGCGGAGAAGCTCGACGCTCTGGCGGCCATCAGCGAGCGATTGACCCCCGGCTCGTGGGACGCGGCCCGCAAGCCCGACAAGAAGGAACTGGCAGCGACCTCGGTGATCAGGCTCAGCCTGGCCGAGGCGTCCGCCAAGGTCCGGACAGGTCCGCCGGCAGACGACGAGGAGGACTACGCGCTGCCGATATGGGCCGGGGTCATTCCGACGACATTCGCGATTGGATCTCCAGTCCCCGACCCACGAAATATCCCGGGCATCCCAACCCCCGATTTCGTGAAGAACTACCGCCGGGCTTAGCCGGCTCCCCCATCGGGTTGGAGATCACTCCCGCCTCGCCGTAATCCAGCCCGATCAGGGCCCGGGGACGGCGAGGCAGGAGTGATCTCCACCGCTTTGGGCCAGCCCCGCCGACTGACGGCCAAAGAGGCCGGCACCCGCAGTGCTTGCCACATACAGACCGGCGCAACGGGGAGGCAGGAGCGAAGCGACGCGGAGGGGTCGGCCTTATACCCAAGAGGCCAGCGCAGCCGCCGCAACCATCAACAGGACCGGCGCAACGGGGTCGCAAGGGGTCGCCCCCGCCGATTGACGGCCAAAGAGGCCGGCGCCCGCAGTGCTTGCCACATACAGACCGGCGCAACGGGGAGGCAGGAGCGAAGCGACGCGGAGGGGTCGGCCCCTCCGTTGACAAGCACAGTCAGTGCCTCGGCGGCCCGGGAATCAGGATCTCGCCGCCCTCGCGCCAGGCCCGCAGGCCACCGGTGAGGAAGTCGGCGTCGTACCCCTTCTCGCGGATCGCCTCGATCAGGTGCCCGGAACGGAATCCGGTGTCGCAGACCAGCACGAAGTGCGGGTCGGGCTCGGCCAGCGGATCGTCCCCGTAGACGGCGGTGAAAGGGTCCTCCGCCAGATCCTTGGGCTCCACCAGATGAGCACCGGGAGCGTGACCGGCCTCGTACTCCCGCGGGGTCCGAACATCGACCAGGACCCCACCGTTGGCGAGGACATTCAATACCTCCGGGAGGTCGATGCCTCCGGTCGGCATACCGCGGTTGGTCAGGAAGTTCCTCAGTCCCATGGTCAGAAGTGTAGTGACGGCTCAGCCGCGGTCCCGGCCGGCATCTCCGCCTGCAGTCGGCCGAGAACCAGACCCGGCATCGGAGCCGGCATCGGCACCATGAGACCCAGAGCTGTGCGAATCGTGCGAATCACCATGCGACGACCGGCCGGCACCGTTCTTCCGCAGCACGGCCAACCGGACGTACATCTCATCGATGACATCCTTGAACCGCTTCTCGACCTCGCGCCGCCGCACCTTGAGGGTGGGGGTGAGCAGTCCGTTGTCCTGAGTGAAGTCCTCCCACAGCACCTGCAGATCGCGAATCTGCTCCTGATTGGGCAGTCTGCTGGTCAGGTCGGTGACCCGGCGCCGGATCTCCTCGACCAGCTCCGGGCTGTGCATCCCCTCGACCCCGGACAGGTTGAGGTGCAGCTTCTCGGCCAGCTCCTCCACCCGCGGCATCGACGGCTTCACGAGCAGGGTGAGGCAGGGCCGATTGTCCCCCAGAATCACGGCCTGCTCGAACAGCGGGTCGGCCATCAGCAGCCCCTCGATCGGCTGGGGGGAGATGTTCTTGCCGTTGAGGGTGACGATGATGTCCTTGAGCCGGTCGGTGATGACCAGGTACCCGTCCTCGTCGATGTGCCCGACGTCGCCGGTGCGCAGCCACCCGTCCTGGATCGTCTGCTCGGTGGCCTCCGGGGCGTTCCAGTAGCCCTTCATGATGTTCGGGCCGCGATAGAGCAGCTCACCCTCCTCGCCCACCTTGATCTCACTGCTCACCAACGGCCGGCCCGCAGTGCCGAATTTGTGGGCGTCCGGGGAGTTGAAACTCACCAGCGGGGAGGCCTCGGTGAGCCCGTAGCCCTGGCAGACCAGGATCCCGACCGAGGCGAAAAACTCCTCGACCTCCTTGCGCAGCGGGGCTCCGCCGGCGGCGAGCACGGTCTTCGGGCCGCCGACGGCGTCCCGGATCGCCCTGAGCACCAGGGCATCGGCCACCCGATGGCGCAGCCTCAGCCCCAACTCGGGGCGGCGTCCGGCCTCCGAGGCCTGCCACCAGCGCCGGCCGATGTCCAGCGACCAGTCGAACAGGCGGGTCTTGAGGCGCGAGTCGTCGACCTTCTCGTGGGCCACCGTCATCACCTGCTCGTACAGCTTCGGCACCGAGACGAACAGCGTGGGGCGCACCTCGGCGAGCATCGCGGCGACGGTCTTGGGATTGGTGACGAAGGTGTTGAGGCAGCCGTGCGTGAGCAGCACCATCGACCAGGCCCATTCCAGGGCGTGGGACAGCGGCAGGAAGCTCAGCGAGTGGTCGGCCGGCCGGATGTCGAAGAACTCGTCCAGGGCGCGCGCCTGGGCCATCGCGGCCCGGTGGGTGATCATCACACCCTTGGGGAGGCCGGTGGTGCCGGAGGTGTAGATGAGGGAGGCGACGTCGTCCCCCGCGGACTGAGCCAGCCGCTCATCCAGCAGGCCCTGGAGCTCGGCTGTCCTGGCCGGGGTGCGCTGCACGGAGACGACGTCGTCCAGAGTGAGGACCGGGACCTCCCCGAAGGACGCCGGGCGGTCGTCCTGAGCCTGCGAGGCCGCGGCGTCGGGAGTGGCGATCGGGGTGTCGATGACGACGACCGCCACCAGACTGGGCATCCGGTCCAACGCCGCCCCGACCAGATCTCGCTCGGCCGGACCGGCGACGCAGATCACCCGCACCTGGGCGTCGGAGACGATGTGCACCACCTGCTCGGCGGTCGAGGTCGGATAGATCGGCACCGGAACCGCGCCGACGGTCATCGCGGCCAGGTCGATCTCGATCCACTCGGGGCTGTTGTGGGAGAAGATCGCCACCCGGTCCCCGCGCTGCACGCCGTGCTCGACCAGGGCCAGGCTGACGGCGTCCACCCGGCGTCTCATCTGCGCGTAGGTGCGAATCCGCCACTGCCCCTCCACCCTCACGCGCGAGGCCGGGCGGTAGGCGTACTTCGAGACGGTGTCGCGGAACATGTGCGCCAGATGGACCTCGGCCGGATCCTCCCCGGGTACCGGCGTGCCGAGCAGAGCGGCGGCCGGGTCGGGGGCGGTATCGCGCCCGGGACCGTAGGAGACATCGGCGATGGACATGGGTTCTCCTCAAGGGGGCTGATGCACCGAGCAGGTAACGGGACCCATGGTAGTGAGATCCGGCAACCAGATGACGCCGGCTCAGCCGTCCAGGCGGGCGCGCAGCCAGGCGATGTCGGCGGCCTGTTCCTCGACTCCTCCCGGCGTCTCGACCACCACCGGGGCCTCGGCCCGGCGCACCACCGCCGCCAGATCCTCGGGGTCGATCCGCCCCAGACCCAGATTGGCGTGCCGGTCGCGACCCGACCCGGCCGGCCCCTGGGAGTCGTTCGCATGGACCAGGTCGATCCGCCCGGTGATCGCCAGCACGTCCTCGACCAGTGTCGTCAGGTCCAGACCGGCCGCGAAGGCATGGCAGGTGTCCAGGCAGAAGCCGACATTCTCGGCCCCCGATGCCGCCTGGATGGCCGTCCAGGTGCCCTCGATCCGCTCCAGCTGGCGGGCCATCGCGTTCTTGCCGCCGGCGGTGTCCTCCAGCAGCAGCGGCACCGGGATCTCCAGCCCGTCGACCGCCTTACGCCAGTTGTCCTGACCCTGCTCGATGGGCTCGCCGGCCCGGACGTGGCCGCCGTGCACCACCACCCCGATCGCCCCCATCTCGGCGGCGGCATCGAGAGTCTGCTGAAGGAGCTTGCGGGATGGAATCCGGATCCGGTTGTTGAGGGAGGCCACATTGATGACATACGCCGCGTGCACCACCACCGCGATCCCCGCCTCGCCGGCGGCCTTGGCCAGCCCCGCGGCACCACCGGGATGGTTCACCACCGGCTTGCGCCAGGACTGGGGGTCGCCGAGCATGATCTGCGCCAGACTCCCGCCGCGTTCCCGGGCCTGGGCGACCAGATCGGCCTCGTCAACGGTTCCGCCTATGGTCCACTCGGTCATTCCCCGAGCCTATCCGCAGGTCTCCCGGAGCACACCGCGGAAAATCGACGAAACAACCGGCTCCGAGGCACCGTAGAGCTCCACATCGCGGCCATCTCGTAAGAAATCCGCGCGTCCAGTCCGTTCACCCCCAGCTGGAGGGTCTCATCGGTGCACCGGAGGTCGTAGATTAGGGCCTATGTCATCCTGCTTGGTCACCGGCGGTACCTCCGGCATCGGTCGGGAGTTCGTCACACAGCTCGCCGCGCGCGGGGACGACGTCATCATCGCCGCGCGTGACGCCGACCGCATGGCGGCCATCAAGGCGGAGATCGAGCCGCGGTACGGCGTCTCGGTCGAGACGATCCGCGCCGACCTGTCGGTGCGCGCCGATGTCGACGCCCTCGCCGCCCGGCTCGAGGACCCGGAGCGGCCCATCGATCTTCTGGTCAACAACGCCGGCTTCGGGTTGCACGCCAAGATCCTCGACCCGGAGACCCTGCCGCTGCAGGAGCGGGCCTTCGACGTGATGTGCAAGGCGGTGCTCATCCTGTCGGCCGCGGCCGGCCGGTCGATGACATCGCGAGGGCATGGCGGGATCATCAATGTCGCCTCCTCCAGTGCCTGGATCAACACCGGCAACTACTCGGCGATCAAGGCCTGGGTGCTCACCTTCACCGAGGGCCTGGCCAATGAGCTGCACGGCAGCGGCGTGAAGGTCGAGGCGCTGTGCCCGGGCTGGGTGCACACCGAGTTCCACTCGCGGGCGAATGTCACCGCCACCAGCCTCCCGAGTTCGTCTGGATCGACGCGGCCACCCTGGTCCGGGAGTCGCTGAAGGATCTGGCCAAGGGGAAGGTGATCTCGGTGCCGAGCGCCCGCTGGAAGGCCGCCATCGCGGTGGCCGGGACGGCGCCGCGATCGACGATGCGCTGGCTGTCGCGCAATCTCACCTCGAGTCGCGACAAGACCGATTTTCCCTCCGGCGCCTCTCCCGAGGACACATCCGGCCAGGCGGGTGAGCGCTGAGTATGGCCGTCAAGCCGAAAGTGAAGGATCGTGGACGCTACACCAGCGACGTCAATGCGATAGCTCGCCAGGCCGCCAACCTGCTGCTGCTCAAGCCTCTGGTGTGGCGGGTGACGAAGGTCCATGTGCACGGCCTGGAGAACCTGGAGAATCTGGACGGCGCGTACGTCATCACCGCGAACCACTCCTCCCACCTGGACACCCCGCTGATCTTCGGATCACTGCCCAGGCGGCTCAGCAAGTACCTGTCCACCGGGGCGGCCGCCGACTACTTCTTCACCGCGTGGTGGAAGGCCTTCACGCCGGTGCTGTTCTTCAACGCCTTCCCGGTCGACCGCGGCAAGCGCTCCAAGTCCGGCCGCTCCTCCCATACCCATCGCGGACTGGCCGGCTCCCTGCTCACCGACGGCATTCCGCTGCTGATCTTCGCCGAGGGCACCCGGTCGCGCACCGGCGCTATGGGCACCTTCAAACCCGGCGCGGCGGCACTGGCCATCTCCCGCGGCGTCCCGGTGATCCCGGTGGCACTGGTGGGCGCCTTCGCCGCGATGCCCTCCTCGGACGGCGCGGCGCTGCCGAAGGGACGCCCCCCGGTCCATGTGGTCTACGGCCACCCGATGCAGCCGGCTCCCGGTGAGATCGCCCACGAGTTCTCCGAACGGATCAGACGCCAGGTGATCAGCCTGCACGATCAGACGGCGCGCGCCTACGGAATGCCCACCCAGGCCGACTACGCCCGGACGCTGGCCCTCGGAAAGACCGCCGACAATGCGGATCATGAGGCTGACAAGGGGGATCACGAGGCGAAGCCGGATCATCCCGAGCATCCGGCCGGCTCCGGCGACGCGACCCTCCGGAATCACGCCGTTCGGCAGGCGAGCCCGGACAGCCCAAGGCAGCGCTGATCAGCCGGCCACCCAAGAACCCCTCGACCCGCCGATTCAGCCCGACAGCGCCGCGCGCGACAGCGGCATCACTCGCGATGAGACAGCCCAACCGGTCGACGCCTTTGGTTCCGGACAGCGCCAGGCCCCGTAAGGTGTCCCTGTGATTCAGGTACGCCAGATCTCCTCCGCCCAGCATCTCGCATTCATCAAGGACTGGAGCGCCCCCGGCTCCCGCGCCGCGGAGACGGTGAGCTTCCTCCAGACCCCGGCCTGGGCCAAGGTCAAGCAGGAGTGGTTACCGGAGTCCATCGGGATCGTTCGCACCGGCGTCGGTGCCGGCAAGGAAGAGCTGCTCGGCGTCGGACTGGTGCTCTACCGCCAGGTGCCGAAACTCAAGCGCTACCTGGCCTATCTTCCCGAGGGCCCGGTGCTGGACTGGGACACCCCCGACCTCCCCGAGATCCTCGGCGCCCTGCGCGCCCATGCGAAGAAGCGCGGCGCCTTCGCGCTGCGGATCGGGCCGACCCTGCCGCACCGCACCTGGCGCAAGGACACCATCAAGGACGCCATCGCCGACGAGTCGATCACCGCCCTGTCGCAGGCCCCGGCCGACGTCACCAATCTGAGAGCCACCCGGCTGGCCAACCAGCTGCGCCACCTGGGATGGCGTCCCCCCAAGGACGCCGAGGGATTCGCCGCCGGCCAGCCGAAGTTCAACTTCCAGCTCCCCCTGGTGACCTGGACCGACGGCGTCCGCACCCGTCGCTCCGAGGACGAGGTGCTGGCCGGGATGAACCAGCTGTGGCGCCGCAACATCCGCAAGGCCGCCAAGAAGGGGGTCGAGGTGTCCCGCGGGAGCCGCGAGGATCTGGCCGACTTCCACAAGGTCTACGTCGAGACCGCCGGACGCGACGGCTTCACGCCGAGGCCGTTGGAGTACTTCCAGACCATGTGGGACGCCCTCAACGGCGAGGACCCCGACCGGATGCACCTCTATCTCGCCCACCACGAGGGCGACCTGGTGGCGTCCACCACCTGGGTGCATGTCGGGCGGCACACCTGGTACTCCTACGGCGCCTCCACCAGCGCCAAGCGCGAGGTCCGCGGCTCCAACGCGATCCAGTGGCAGATGATCCGCGACTCGATGGCCGTCGACGCCGACGTCTACGACCTGCGCGGGATCACCGAGGGGCTGGCCGCCGACGACCCGGAGCTCGGGCTGATCCAGTTCAAGGTGGGTTCGGGCGGCGAGGCCGTCTCCTACATCGGAGAGTGGGATCTGGTCATCGATCCGCTGCTCTACAAGGCCTTCGACTGGTACATGGACCGGAGGTCGCGATGAGCCTCGTGATGCATGTCGACGCCGCCGCCTGGCGGGCGCATCAGGATCGGGTGGCGAGTTCGACCGAGGGCATCGTGCCGGTCGCCAAGGGCAATGGCTACGGCTTCGGCCTGCCGCGGCTGGCCGCCGAGGCGTCCCGGCTGGGGGCTGGACACGCTGGCGGTGGGCACCGCCGAGGAGGTCGCGGCGGTGCGCTCCGGTTCCGCCGGGGGTCTGGCGAGCGCCGGAGGCGCGGGACTGCCGGGCTTCGAGGGGGACGTCGTCGTGCTCACCCCGTGGCGGCCCGGGGACGAGGTCGCCGAGCCGCTTCTTGAGGAGCCGCATGTCATCACCACTCTGTCGCGGGTCGAGGATGTCGCCGCGGTGGCGGCCGCCCATCCAGGGAGCGCGGGTGATCCTGGAGGCGCTCACCTCGATGGCCCGCTATGGGCTCGGGCTGAGGAATTTCCCGAGGCGGTGGAGGCCGCCGAGGGGCTGGAGATCGTCGGCTGGACGATCCATCTGCCGATGATCGGCGAGCATCTGGGCGAGGCCACCGACCTGGCCACCGCCGCCCTGGCCGCCCACCGCGCCCCGCTGTGGGTCTCGCATCTGCGGCCCGCCGATCTGGACCGCTTCCGCCGGACTGTCGACGTGCCGGTGCGTCCGCGGGTCGGCACCGAGCTGTGGCTCGGCGCGACCGGCGCTTTGCATTACCGGGCGAGCGTGCAGGAGGTCCACGACGTCACCGCCGACCAGCGGGTCGGCTACTGGCAGCGTCGGGCGGGACGCCGTCATCATCGTCTGGCGGTGGTGTCCGGGGGCACCGCGAACGGGGTGGCGATGCAGGCGCCCACCGCTGCGGCCACCGTGCGACAGGTCATCCAGACGCTGGCGAACGGGGCGATGGAGGCGGGCCGGATGGCGCTGTCGCCGTACTCGGCGGGCGGCCGGAAGCTGTTCTTCGCCGAGCCCCCGCACATGCAGGCGAGTCTGCTGTGGGTGCCGCCGACGGTGCAGGTGGGCGACGAGCTCGAGGTGACGATGCGGGCCACCACGGCCACCCCGGATCAGATCATCCTGGACTGATCGGCCGTCCCCGAGGAGCTGCATCGAATGGGGACGACCGGCGGCGAATCCACGAGCAAAGTGGTGCGAATCCACGAGCTGGGCACTGCGAATCCACGAGCAAAGTGGTGCGAATCCACGAGCACCAGGTACCCTTGAGTCATGACTTCCCAAGTCAGAAGGCATATCAGGGGCAGAGTCCTTGAAGCTCTGACCGATACGCGGATCGTCGTGATCCAAGGCGCCCGACAAGTCGGCAAGACCACCCTGGTTCGAAGCATCGCCGACGAGCTCGACGGGCGTCTCATTACCTTTGACGACGAGTTGACGCGAGAGGCGGCCCAGGCGGATCCTCAAGGCTTCTTGAGAGCTGCGGACGACGGGTTCCTGGCCATTGATGAGGTCCAGCGGGTGCCTGGAATCGTGCTCGCCCTCAAGCTAGCCGTGGATCGGAACACTCGACCAGGACAGTTCCTGCTCACCGGATCGGCCGATCTTCTGCGACTGCCGGCCACCGGGGACAGTCTCGCCGGAAGAGCGGAGTCCATCGAGCTCCACGGTTTCAGCCAGGGGGAGATCGGCAACCACCCAGAGCGCTTCATAGACCTCCTTCTACAGGGGAATCCCTTCACCGATCACATCAGCTCCCTGACCAGGCGCGATTACCTGGACCGTGCGATATCCGGCAGCTATCCCGAGGCGCTCGCGCGGCCCGCCGGGAGACGCCGGAACAGCTGGTTGGACAACTATCTCGAGCGAATCGTCCACCGGGATGCCCCCGATATCTCCAGCCGCCAGCGCCTCGACGAGCTGCCAAGAATCCTGCGAGTCCTCGCATCCCAGAACAGCGAAGAGCTCAATGTCACCGGACTCGCGAGCGATCTCGCGATCCCAGCCTCGACTCTGAAGCCGCTGCTCGACCTGCTGGAAACCCTGTATCTCGTTCAACGAATCCCGGCCTGGTCGACCAACCTCACTCGTCGCGTCGTCTCTCGCCCTAAGGTCGCGCTACTGGACACCGGGCTGACTGCCCGCCTGATCAACGTCTCCGTCGATGGCGCATCGCCTGCGGTCAATGGGGATGTAGCGGGTCATCTGCTGGAGGGATTCGTCGCCGGCGAGCTTCGCAAGCAACTCGCGTGGGCCGAGGAGAACGTCCAGATGTACCACTATCGGGATCGCGTAGGGAGCGAGGTCGACCTGATCCTGGAGACCGGAGACGGTCGAGTCGCCGGGATTGAGGTGAAGGCGACATCAATGGTCGGCGGACACGATGTCAAATGGCTGGCGATGCTCCGGGACAAACTGGGAGACCGATTCGTTCAGGGGATCGTGCTGCACACCGGGCCGACTCGATGGAGCTTCCAGGGAGCTGACCCAGCTGTCGGCGGATTGCCATCTGCCGCGGCGGGAGCGCCTCCTCCCCGACGCCACGACGATCTCGATATAACGGGATCATCGCGGATACGGGGAGGGATGCCGAGCATGGGCAGGAACGGCGGCTGGCAGACCGAGCCCATCGAGGAGACCCTCGCCCGGCTGCGCCGCTCGGACCTTCCGGTCCCGCTTCCACCTGTCCCCCGACGACTGCGACTACGCCCGTGCCAAGGGCAGGGACACCATCGCCGCGCACTGCCCGCGACCTGCTCAGCGGCCGAATCGGCGCCGCCCGGCCGCGCAACGACGGCCGCCAAACACCGATGCGCGGCCATCCGGTGTTCGTCGCCCAGCACGCCACGGCCACCTGCTGCCGCGGCTGCGTGGCGAAATGGCACGGCATCGCCACCGGGCACGAGCTCACTGAGGCCGAGTTGGATCACCTGGTCGCGGTCGTGATGGCCTGGATCGAGGCGGAACTCATCGCCCATCCCATCCGGCGGACCGATCACCAGTCGAACACCGCGCGCAGCACCCGCCAGGACTGAGAAAATGGACCAATGAGCGCCACCGCCGACCTTCCCGACACGAATCGGATCACCGGACCGTGGCTGCGCGCCGCCGCCGGGGCCGGACTGCTCGGCGCGAACAGTGAGGCGAGGCCGACCATCTTCACCGAGATGACGGCCCTGGCCAACTCCACCGGAGCGATCAACCTCGGCCAGGGATTCCCCGACGACCCCGGACCGCAGCAGGTCCTCAACGCCGCTCGCCGGGCCATCTCCGAGGGCCGCAACCAGTACCCGCCGCTGCCCGGCATCCCCGCTCTGCGCGAGGCCATCGCGGCTCATCAGCAGCGGTTCTACGGCCTGGATGTCGATCCTGACACCGAGATCCAGGTCACCATGGGAGCCACCGAGGCGATGGCGGCCACCCTGCTGGCGCTCGTCGAACCGGGCGACGAGGTGGTCACGATCGACCCCTTCTACGACGCCTACGCCGCGATCATCGGACTGTCCGGCGGCACCCAGAAGTGCGCCCCGCTCACCCTCGACCACGATCCCGAGGGCCACCCGACCGGGTTCAGCCTCGACATCGAGGCCCTAGCAGGCCGCGGTCACCGACCGGACCCGGGCGATCATCGTCAACACCCCGCACAATCCCACCGGCACCATGCTGAGCCGGGACGGAACTCTCCGCCATCCTGGACGCCGCCACCGCGCACGGCGCCTATGTCATCACCGACGAGGTCTACGAGCACCTCGCCTTCGCCGGCCCGCACATCCCGATGGCCGGTCTGCCGGGGGCCCGGGGCACCGTGATCTCGATCTCATCTGCCGGCAAGACCTTCTCGGTGACCGGCTGGAAGATCGGATGGATCATGGCCACCCCGGAGCTGATCACCGCGATCGCCGCGGTCAAGCAGTTCCTCACCTTCGCCGGCGGCGGCCCCTTCCAGGCCGGCGTGGCCGCCGGGCTCGGCCTTCCCGACGAGATCTTCGAGGCCCAGCGCGCCTCCCTGAAGGAGCGCCGCGACCTCCTGATCGACGGGCTGGACGCCGCCGGATTCGACGTGATCGTCCCCGACGCCGGGTATTTCACGGTCGCCGATCCGGCCCCGCTGGGATACCGGGACGGCGCCGAGCTGTGCCGCCAGATGCCCGGCCGGATCGGCGTGGCCGCCGTCCCGGTCTCGGCCTTCACCGCGGACGACGGGCCGAACGCCGCCAGAATGAGCTCCCTGGTCCGATTCGCCCACTGCAAGTCGGCGGCCAGCATCCGCGAGGCCGCCGAGAGACTCCAGAAGCTCCACTGATCCGAGCGGGCCGAGCACCCCTCAGACCCCCACCACCAACCGGAAGACACCGATGCCATCCACCACCTCACTGACCACCAAGACTCTCCGCGCCACCGACTCCCCCGAGGTCGCCGCCATCCGGGACGCCCTTCCCGGCATTGATCTTGACGACTCCCCGGCCGCCCTGGCGGCCCACCGCACCGACAGGTCGGCCATCCCCGGATCGGCGCACGCCCTCGTGGTGGCCCGCCCGGAGTCCACCGAGCAGGTCTCGGCCCTGGTGCGATTCGCCGATGAGCACCGGATCCCGGTCGTCCCGCAGGGCACCCTCACCGGTGTGGCCGGGGCGGGCGCCGCCATCGACGGGGCGATCCTGCTCGACATGACGCGGATGAACCGGATCATCGAGATCAACGACCAGGACATGATCGCGGTCGCCCAGCCCGGCGTCATCGTCTCCGATCTGGCCGACGCCGCCGCGGCCAAGGGCCTGTTCTACGCCCCCGACCCGGCGTCCATCGGGATCGCCACCCTGGGTGGCACGGTGGCCACCAATGCCGGCGGAATGCGGTGCATCAAGTACGGCGTGACAAGGGAGTCCGTGCGATCCCTGGAGATCGTGCTGGCCGACGGCACCGTCATGAGGACCCGTCCCGGGACCATCAAGTCGGTGGGCGGGCTGGACCTCACCGGGCTGATCGTCGGCTCGGAGGGGACTCTGGCCGTGGTCACCGAAATCACCGTCAAGCTGCTGGCCGCCCCCGGGGCCGAACGCGGCGTCCTGGGGCTGTTCCCCACCCTGGCCCAGGGACTCACCGCCACCAACCGGATCGCCTCGGGCGCGCGCACCCCGGCTCGCCTGGAGTTCATGGACGGGCTGTGCCTGCGGGCTCTGCGCAACTTCATTCCGGACGCCGACATCCCCTCGGGGGCGCAGGCCTGGGTACTGGCCGTCACCGATGCGCACGAGGGCGCCGAGGAGGATCTGGCCAGCTACCAGGCGGTGTTCCGCGACGCCGGGGCGACCACGGTGCACCGCGCCACCACCTCCGAGGAGCTGGAGGAGGTGCTGGCTGTGAGACGCCAATTGCAGCCCAGCGCCAAGTCCCTGCTCGGCGGATCGGTCGAGGGCGACATCGGAGTGCCCCGCAGCGCGCTGGTGAACTTCGCAGAACAGATGCCGGGGCTGGGCGAACAGTTCGGCGTGACGATCGCACTGGGCGGCCACGCCGGAGACGGCAACCTCCACCCCATCGTCGCCTTCGACCCCGCCGACGCCGAGGCCCCGGGTCGCGCCAACCAGGCCTTGGAGATGCTCAGCCGACTGGCCCAGCAGATGGGCGGAACGATGACCGGCGAGCACGGCGTCGGACTCGAGAAACTGCCCTTCCTGGACGGCGAAATACACCCCGCGGCCCTGAACCTGCAACGCCAGATCAAGAAGCTCTTCGACCCCCACGGAATCCTCAACCCCGGCAAGAAATACTGAGCCCTGTCAGATCGCAGACCGAGTGTGCCAAGGAAGGTGATGGTCCCGATCACTCCCGACACGCCGAAAACCTGCACGTGCAGTGCCGAAAACCGGCCGAGCGGGAGTGATCGGGACCACGAACGCCCGCCACAGCGCCGAGCCGCTCAGGCCGCGTCCAGCGTAGCGAGCGCCGCCTGGCGCGTGCGGGGATCGGGAGGCTGAATCCGCGGTAATCTCACCACTCACTTCACACTGTTGTCGGAGCCTGCGGACCCTTTGTTTCCAGAGCGGCGAGACTCTGCTTCACCTCAAGAAGCTCACGGCGCATCACCGACGTATTGCGCGCCGTGACGACGAGGCTGACGAGAACTGCGCAAGCAATACCCAACCCCACCACCATGCCGATGATTGTCACCACTGTTACGCCGGTTACCGATGTCACGAAATCCTCATTCCCTCAGGTCGCTTTTAGCGGATCTCTCAAGATCCTCTTCCTACGACCTTGGATTATCGTCGATCTTTCATCGAACGAGGTCTCACCATGAGCTGGGAAAAACCATACTCGGGATGCGTCCGATGTCAACGGTTTGAGCGAAACTCTGCCCGATCGGGCAGTGCGAGGCGAGGGAGCCCGTCAGCGCGGTCAGGCCACCGGGGTCCCGGTGGGGAGGGTCATGACCGTCAGACGATGACACGTCGGCCACCACGGAACTCTCGCGCACCAGCGCTCGGGGCTGCTCACCGCTGGCGTCATGCCCACCATGAGTCCAGAGACCAGCAGGGTCGTGGCCAGGCGACGCAGCCGCGTCTTCATTGATTTCTTCATGTCGACTCCCCCAAAATCGATAGCGCTCCGGAACTTCCGGTACACCCTTTCCCGACGTCGTGTGACAACTTTTGGCCACCACTTTCGACTACTTCCCGAGGCCGTGCACTCCACGACATCCGGAAGCCATACTATCGAGGACATGAGTACTCGTTCTGCCAGACTGAGCCGTTTCCTGAGCAGCGGTTCGGTCGAGATCGGTCTCGCCGGTGTATTTTTCACAATGGAAGCCCTCACCTATCGGCCCGATGACCCGGTCTGGGCTCTGCCGCTGGCCTTCGCCACCTGCGCGGGCGCCGCAATGACTGCGTGGCATGCTCGGATCGGCGCCATAGTCGCGTGCCTCGGGCTCCTCGGCCTGCTGCTGCAACCTTCAGCGGCCGTGGGCTTCTCCCTTTATGCGCCCCTGATCGTCGTCCTCTCATGCGCCTGGCACAACAAGCCCTGGACAGCCACCGCAGTATCGATCTGGAGCTATGCAGTGTCCCTCTGGGCCACCCTCCAGGACACTACGACCACAGTCGAGATAGCCCAGGCCGCGGTCCTGTGGCTGGGCATCTACGCCCTGCCGTGGATCGTTGGACTCTCACTCCGGCAGGCCCAGATCGCCGAACGGCAACGACTCCGGGCTCGCTTCGACGCCCAGCGTCACGAGGTCGCCGCCGAGTTGCACGACAACGTCACCCACAGCCTCGGACTCATCACCATTGCGGCCGAGTCCGCACGCATCGACCCGACCATCGACCCCAAGGACGCCCTTGCCGACGTCGCCACGAGGGCCCGGAGCACCTCCTCCTATCTCACCAACCTCATGAAGCTGCTCCGGATCGACTCCCCCTCGCCGCCCGTCAGTTTCTCCAGAGAACTCCAATCCGGCGCGAAAACCCTGACCGAAGCCGGTTTCGAGGTGCAGATCTACACCGAGGGAGATGTCGAGGCCATCCTTCCGGTGATATCGAATGTGCTGGGCCGGATCGCCCGCGAAGCCTTCAACAACATCGCCAGACACGGTGATCCCAGCGAGTCCTGCGAGGCCAGCGTCGCGATCTCAGAACGCAGAATCGCCGTCACCTTCACCAACGCCACCACCCAGGCCTACCGCGGGGACGAGCTGGGGATTGTCGGGATGCGGGAGCGCGCCGAGGGCATCGGCGGCACGGTGGTCACCCGTCTCACCGACGGCTACTGGTCGGTCGCGGTGTCAATCCCGCTGTCCGCGGCCGACCCGAGCGACTGAGGGTCCCGAGTACATCGCCAGCTCGGTGCGTGTCCTGACGCCGATGCGCCGGCACATCTGAGAGACGATCTGCTTGACGCGGGAGGAGGAGAGGCCGAGCTCCTCACCGATCCGGGCATTCGTCGCACCGGTGCGCACCAGATCGAGCACGACCATCTCACGATCATCGGCCACCCATGGCTCGCGGGCTGTCGAACGGCCGAACCGGAACTCCGGACCGAACAGGGCAATCCCCGACGCCACCAGCCGAATCGCGCTCACCAGATCCTCCGGCGTGACGTCCTTGGCCAGCGCGCCGAGCACCGTGCGCCTCAGCTCGCCGGCGATCGGCACCTCGTCGGGATAGGACGTGAGATAGATCACCTTGCAGAAGATCTCGGGATCGGTCGCCAGTTTCAGCGCCACGGCAGGGCCCATCATGCCGGGCATCCGGACGTCAAGCAGCAGGACGCCGATCCGGTCCCTCTTGACGCCGTTGATGGCCTCAGCCCCGGATACGTAAGTCGCAGCAACCAGCAGGCCGGGATCGATCGACAGGTAGATCGCCATGCCATCGCGCACCGCCTCCGAATCGTCGCAGATCCCGACCCGGATCGTCCCATCGCTCATGGCCGAAGCATAGGCCGGGCGCCGCCTCAACTCGCCGAACCGACCCCCGGAGGGACTGCCCGATCGGGCAGACTTGCTACCCGATCGGGCAGACTTTGAGCTTTTCGCTCGACCTGGCCGCCAGCCACTGCCATCATTGAGCGCGATACACATACTGAGCATTCACATATGGGAAATGTGGCATTGCCGGCCACATAGATGACGGATGCCGGGAGTCTTCACCGATGTGAGTTCAACCGATGGTCTATTCGCGTCAGCTTCTATAGAGAAATGACTCCCGACGAGCAGAGAGGCGAGGCAGGAGCACACTTATGACCGCACCGACCACCGAGGCCGTCTCCCAACCTGCCGGGACGGTCCGGCTCAAGGAAGCCCCTTTCACCCTGACCGCGGCCCACATCACCAAGAGCTTCGGGAGCCGGACCCTGTGGGGCGGGCTGTCCTTCACCGTCGAATCGGGAACTATGACCGCGGTCACCGGGCCCTCGGGATCGGGCAAGACGACCCTGCTCAACTGCATCGGACTGCTCGAGGGGTTCGACGCCGGCCGGATCGGTATCGGCCCGTGGACCTTCACCGGTGGCCCCCGCCATCGGCTCGGCGGACGCGAACGCGCCTGTCAGCACAACGTCCTCGGGTTCCTCTTCCAGAATTACGGGCTGGTCGAGAACTGGAACGTCCGGCGCAATCTCACGGTGCCGCTGCGCCACCGGAAGGGACTGTCCGCGGCGGCCAGGAGCGCCATGATCGACCAGGCCCTGGAGCGCGTCGGCCTGCCGAGCGCGCAGCACACCATGATCTACACGCTCTCCCGCGGGGAGCGGCAACGCGTGGCGCTGGCCCGGCTCATCCTCAAGGAGCCCTCGGTCATCCTCGCTGACGAGCCCACCTCGGCCCTCGACCACTCCGACCGGGACCTCGTGCTGAGGACCCTCCAGGAGCAGGCCGACGACGGCGCGGTCGTCCTCATCGCCACCCACAGCGACCACGTCATCGAACACTGCACCCGCCACATCGGCCTGCGACAAGGGGAGACGCCGGCCAGCCCAAGGAGTGCTCAGAGCAAGATGGTCCCGATCACTCCCGACACGCCGTGAAACTGCACCAGCGATGCAGAAACCCGGCCTATCGGGAGTGATCGGGACCATGGCCCTCGGTCACCGACCCCAGGAACTCAGCTCAGCAGATTGTCCGAGAGCCCCAGCGCATGGTGCAGCAGCCACACCGGGTGCACGATCTTGACCCCCGAGGACTTCGCGATCTGCCAACGGCAGGTCTCGGTGTCGCAGACGCCGACCCCCTCGTTGTAGTTCTGCATGTGCTCGAAGACCTTCTCACCGATCTTCTGAGCGGTCTCGTAGCGCTCGGCCTTGAGGCCGTAGGTGCCGGCCATGCCGCAGCAGGGCTCGTTGGACTCGACGACCTTGACCCCAGGGATCAGCTCCATCAGCTGCACGGCCGGGAAGCCCATCCCCTGGCTCTTCACCTGGCAGGGCTGGTGGTAGGGCACCGTGAGGTCGAGCTCGCGGAACTCCGAGGGGTCCAGGCGTCCGGCCCGATACTCCTCCATCAGGAACTCGCAGAAGTCGCGCGAGCGCACCGACACATTGGCCAGCCGCGGATCGTCGACCCCGATGATCTCGTGGGCCTCGTGCTTGACCATCCCGATGCACGAGCCCGAGGAGGACACCACGGGGATCTCGTTGTCGAACTTCAGCAGGTTGTCGCACAGGTTGAGGATGTCCTTGGTCGCACCCTTGAACAGCCCGTTGGACTGCTTGGCCAGGCCGCAGCAGGACTGCTTGGGCACGAAGACCTCGTAGCCCAGGTGCTCCAGCACCTCGATGCTCTTCTTGGAGGTCTCGGTCTCGAAGTAGCCGCCGGCGCATCCCTGGAAGAACACCACCGGCCCCTTGGTGGGCTTGATGTCGGTCCGGGTGCGGTGCTTGAGCCACTTGGCCAGGGTCTCGGTGTGGGCGGTCGGCATCGGGGCGTCGCGGTGGATCTTGATGACCTTCTCGATCACCACTCGCAGCGGCCGGATTCCCAGCCCCCAGTTCGCCACCGGCGCCAGCGGGGACAGCAGCATGCCCTCGAGGTTGGTCTCGGGGATGATCCGGTCGCGCAGCGGGACGCCGTTCTGCGCCTTCATCTTGGCAGCGGCCTGCTCGTTGAGCTCACCGATCTTGACCCCCTGCGGGCAGTTCAGCGTGCAGATCCCGCAGAAGTCGCACCATTCCAGGGAATGATCCACCGACGCGCCGTCGCGGTACCGCTCGGCCTGCGGGCCGTTGTACTTCGGCCCGGTGAACAGCGGGTTGGCCTTGGCGACCGGGCACACCGTCTCGCAGATGGTGCACTTGACGCAGTTGTCGAGGGAGGCGCGGGACACCTCGTGCCCGGCGAATGTCTCCTCAATGACTCCCATTTCAGTTCCTTTCCGCGAACGGGGCCGCGGCAGTCGCGGCGACGACGGGCAGCGCGGCCAGGATGGCGTCGGCGGCCTTGACGGCCGATCCCAGCGCGATCCCCTCCCCGCTCTTCTCCTGCCAGCGGGTGGCACCGGCGATGACGCCGCCGGCGGCGTAGACGTTGTCGTAGACCGGCGCGCCGTCGGAGACGACCTTCATCGAATCGTCCACCTCGACGCCGACCTGGAACAGCGGCTGGGGGGCGCCCCAGTAGGTGTCGGTGACCAGATGGTCCTCGTCGATCCCCTCGGGCAGCTTCACCGGCAGCCCCAGGACGGTGTCGGAGACGTGGCCGTGAGAGTCGAGCTTCAGCGCGCCGGACTCGAAACCGCCGGCGGCCAGCACGAAGGCGTCCGCGGTGATCTCGCGGCGGTGGCCGGCGACCGACGTCGTCACCGAGACCAGACGCCCGTCGGCGCCGGTGTGCCCGGTGACCTTGGTGCCGAGGATGAACTCGACCCGGGCGTCCTTGACGGCCTTGACCAGCTTCTCGTTGAGCCGCATGCCCGGCACGCAGGGCGGCAGGGCCGGGATCTCGAAGACCGGGGCGCCGATGATCTGGGAGATCTCGGCGAAGGCGGCCTCGTGATCCTCCTCGCCGAGGATGGCGGGCAGCCCCACCGTCTCGCCCTCGTTGACGAACCCCTTGAGGCCCTCGGCGAAGGTGCGCCGGGTGCGCGGGTCGTCCAGCGACCGGGCGAAGGTGAGCCCGGTGGCGTCGTACTCGTTGCGGCGCGGCTCGAAGTCGGTCATCACGGCGCGGGCGGTGACGTGGCCGCCGTCCGGCAGGGTGGTGCGCGAGAGGTTCTGCGCGATCAGCATCGGGTGGAAGTCCTTGAGCTGGGCGACCCCGATGATGACCAGCTTCATCCCGTCGTGGAGCGCCCCGGCGGCCATCGACGCCGGCACCAGGGCGGTGGGCCGGACGGCCCCGACGGCGGTCGGCAGGTTGACGTTCTGCTCGGCGTCCCCGCCGGCCAGGTCCTCCCCGGCGGCGTCCTTCAGGAAGGAGACGCCGGCGCGGACGGCGTCCGCCCCGATCTTCGCGTAGGGGTGGGCGGGGTTGGCGGCGGCGAATCCGGCGATGGCATCCAGCGGCCGCTCGACGCGGTCGGGGGCGTAGCCGAGGATGTCGATCGATCCCTGGCCGAGCTGGATGCCGCCGATGCCCTTGGTGATCTGGGTGACGCGGGCTCCGGCCTGTCGCAGCCGCAGGGCTGCGGTGAGCCCGGCGATGCCGGCGCCGATGACGACGACGTGGGGCTGGGCGCCGGCCCAGGTGGCGGTGGTGGGAATGGCTGTGGCGGTCACAGTGCGACCTCGCTCTCGGGGACGGGAAGATGCTCGACGTCGAAGGTGCCCTGGAAGATCCAGTCGTCGAGAGCGGTCTGGCGGACCTGCTCCCCGTAGAGGATGGGCCACAGGCCGATCCAGCGGTTCTTGAGGAACAGGCGCAGCAGGCCGGTGGCCCGCTCGACGTCGATGGAGCCCTCCTCAAGGGCGACGCCGGTGGCGCGCATCGAGCAGAAGCCGCCCTGGCAGGGGCCCATGCCCAGGCGCAGCTGGCGACGCAGGTCGTCGAGGGTGGCGTCGGGCTGCTCGGCCAGCAGGTCGGTGAGCATCTTGCGGCTCATCAGCTCGCACTCGCAGATGATCTGATCGTCGATCGCGCTGCGCGACGGCGTCTTGTTCGGCGCTGCCTCAAGGTGCTTGGCGCGGGCCTTCTCGTTGTCGTGCAGGCGGTGGGTGATGAGGTAGTTGTGGCCCTCGGTGGAGCCGGGCACGACCTCCTGGTCGGTGGTGCAGGGGCGGTCCTCCCCGAGCTGCTCGCACATCACGTCGACGACGTTCTTGGCCATCAGGCGGTAAGTCGTGAGCTTGCCGCCGATGATCGAGACGATGCCCTTGACGCCGTCGCGGGTGCCGTGGTCGAGGATGCTCATGCCGCGCGACATGTGGCGGGTGTCGGTGGACGGCGACCCTCTTGTCCTTGAACAGCGGGCGGGCACCGGCCCAGGCGTGCACCGCACGGGAGTCGCGGAAGCCGGGGATGAGGGCCTCGCCGGAGTCCAGCATCTGCTGGACCTCGTTGCGCGGGATGGCCAGCCGCTGCGGATCGTCGGCCTTGACGTCGGTGGTGCCGATGATGGACACGGTGTGCACCGGGACCAGGATGTCGCCGTCGGCGGGATAGATGCAGCGGTTGACGACGGTGTTCACCAGGCGGTGATTCATCGCGATCATGATGCCGCGACCGGGCACGACGTCGACGTCGTGACAGCCGACCAGGTCGGCGATCCGGCCAGCCCAGGGGCCGGCGGTGTTGATGACGAAGCGGGTCGAGATGGTGACCTGCTCGTCCTTCTTGAGATCGTGGGCGATGACGGCGGTGACCTGGTCGCCCTCGCGGACGATCTCGGTGACCTCGGTGTAGGTGAGCACCTGAGCGCCGTGGTCGATGGCCGAGCGGGCGGCGCCCCAGACCATCTGCCAGCCGTCGACGGTGCCGTCGTGGACGGCGAAGGCGCGCTTGATGCCGGGGTTCAGCCGGGGCTCGCGGCGCAGCGCCTCGGCGACGCTGATCTCGGTCCACGGCACCTTCGACTTGGTGGCCCCCTCGGTCCACTGGTCGGAGAAGTCGAGCGGGTCCTCGGGGGTGACGACGAACAGGCCGCCGGTCTTCTCGACCGCGTCGGCGTGGATCCGGGTGACGATCTCGTTCTCCTCGGCGCACTCGGTGGCCGATTCGGTGTCCGAGACGACATAGCGCCCGCCGGAGTGGAGCAGGCCGTGGTAGCGGCCGGTGGTGCCCTGGCCGAGGTCGGCCTTGTCCAGCAGGACGGCGGAGTATCCCCGCATCGCGACGTCCCGCACGACGCCCGCACCGGTGGCACCGCCACCGATGACGACGACGTCAGCGTCCATGGTCCTCATGTTTGAAGCTCCTTCCGAAGCGCCGGGAGAACCCTCCGAGCTCATTGCCCTGCGCCGTTGCCAAAGTCCACTACGCAGAGTAGTGGTATGCGTCGGGATGGGGCCACCCGGGTCAATGGTTTCTATCCGACGTGCAACCCCCACACCCCCATATGAACGAACGTGCAGTGAAGGTCACATATGTGCAGAAGGTGGGGTGGAAGGGTTCAGTTCACCGGCGTCTCGGCGGGCCGGCCGTCCAGGACGGCGAGGATGTTCCGCGCCGCCAGGGCGCTCATCACCCCGCGGGTCGGGCCGGGCCGCCGAGCCGATGTGCGGCAGCAGGACGACGTTCTCCATCTCGAGCAGGCCCGGGGTGATGGCGGGCTCGTGCTCGTAGACGTCGAGCCCAGCTCCGGCGATCTCGCCGGCGCGAAGGGCGTCCACCAGGGCGTCCTCGTCGATGCAGGCGCCGCGGGCGGTGTTGATGAGGAAGGCGGTGCTCTTCATCGCCTTGAGGGCGGCGGCGTCGATGAGGTGGGTGGTCTCGGGGGTCAGCGGGCAGTGCAGGGAGACGACGTCGGAGGTCGCCAGCAGCTCGTCGAGGTCGACCCGGCGGGTCGGCGCGGTGTGCGGATTGGTGGCGTCGATGGCCGAGACGTCGTGGTCGTGGCGGGCGGTGTAGACGACGTCCATCCCGAAGGCGGCGGCGCGGCGGGCCATCGCCTCCCCGATCTGGCCCAGGCCGACGACGCCGAGGGTGGCGCCCTGGAGTCCGGCGCCGAGCATGAAGGTGTGGTCGTAGCGCCACGGGGTGCCGGCCCGCACCAGCCGCTCGGCCTCACCGAGGCGTCGGGTGGCCATCAGCATCAGCCCGAAGGCGAGATCGGCGGTGGCCTCGTGAAGCACCCCGGGAGTGGTGGTGACGACGATGCCGCGGGCGGTGGCGGCGTCCAGATCGATGTTGTTGAATCCGGCGGCGCACTGGCCGATGACCTTCAGCTGACTCGCCGTGGCGAGCATGGCGGCGTCCAGCGGGTCGGACAGGGAGCTGAGCAGGGCGTCCGCCTCTGCCGATGAGGGACTCCAGCTCGTCGCGGGTCATGAAATGATCCCCGCCGACGACATCGTGGTCGCTGAGGAGGTCGAGCGCTTCGGGCATCTGGGGGGCTGTGACAATGATCCTGGCCATGGGGCCACGCTATCGCCGGTGGCGTGGGCTCGCGCCGCGGCTGTCTCGTCCTCGAAGCCCGCAGACCCTTTGATAAATTTATCAAGAACTCCTTCGCCTTGATAAATTTATCAACATGAGGACTGCTCTTGACTGCCCGTTCAGCCCGGGCTCCGACACCATTCCCCAGGTCTGGGCCGGGCGCACCGCCCAGCTGAGCGACTGGCGCGACGTCCTCCGCCCCCGGCGCATCGCCGGTCTGCCCGAACGAGGACGCACTATCCTCGGGGAGGCGGGATTGGGAAAGTCCGCGCTGGTGCGCCGGATCGCCCGCGACGGGGCGGCGGCCGGGGACTGGGTGACACCCCAACTGCGGATGCCCTCGGGGTCGGATCCGCTGAAGCTTGTGGCGAGAGCTCTGCTGGGACTGGCCGACCGTGCCGGGCTGCCCACCTCGCGGGAGAAGCGCATCTCAGACCTGTTGAGCCGGGTGGAGACCGTGGCCGCTCAAGGATTCTCGGTGACCCTGGGCCACCAGTCCGGGCCTGAGCCGTTCACCGCTCTCACCGACCTGCTGGTGGAGATCGGCCGGGCAGCGATCCGCCAGGGAGACGTGGCCGTACTGATCCATATCGACGAGGTGCAGAACATCGACGACAAGGACTCCCTGTCTCAACTGCTGATCTCGCTCGGGGACGCCATGGCATACGAGACCACCGCCACTGCACCCGGCGGCGTCGAGTTCCCTCGATCACTGCCGCTCGCCGTGTACCTGACGGGCCTGCCCGACTTCGCCGGGGCCGCCGGCGCCGACAAGGGTGCGACATTCACCCGCCGGTTCAAGACGACGACCCTTGCCCCGCTGGGCAACGAGGATCTGGCATCGGCCTTGCAGCCTTTCGTGGCCGATGGCTGGCCGGTCCCCAATGGGGAGGGAGGAATCGGGCGGGTACGCATGACCCCCGAGGCGCGGGATGCCATCCTGCAGGCGTGCTGCGGCGAACCCTTCCTGTTCCAGCTCGCCGGTGAGCAGGCGTGGTACGCCGCCGAGACAGAAGTGATCACTCGCGAGCAGGTCATCGCCGGCTGGCGTGCCGCGCGTCCCGAGGCTGCAGCGCACGTGGAACGGATCCTGCAACGCCTTCCGGACAGCGAGCGGAAGTTCCTCGAGGCGATGGCGCGGCTGGCCCCCGAGGACCGTTCGCTCACCCGCATCGCGGAGGCGGCGGGCTACCCAGGGGCGTCGAGTGCCGGGCCCACATCACAGCGTCTCGACGGGATGCGGGGCATCATCGCGCGGGGAAAGCGCTACACATTCCGGCATCGGGCCGTGGAGGCCTATCTGACCAGTGACTGGCCCGAGATGGCATGACTGCGAGAACCGACGGAACCGGCGCCGTTCCCGCGACGCGAGGCACTCTCGGCCAGCCGTCTTGGCATTTCTCGCAGTGACCGGCGCAGACATGGTCAGGAGCCGAGGGCGTCCCTCTCCTCGGCCATGGTGTCGCGGATGTGGTTGAGGATCTTCTCCAGCTCGTCGAGATGATCCATGTTGAGCCCTCCGAAGATCACCCGGCGCACCAGGTCGGCGTGGCCGGGGGCGGCGGCGACAACGGCGTCCCACCCCTTGTCGGAGAGGTGAACCTCCTGACCGCGACCGTCGGTGCAACAGGACTCGCGGAAGACCAGGCCGCGCTTCTCCATCCGGGTGAGCTGGTGGGAGAGCCGGGAGCGCTCCCAGTGCATGGAGTCGGCCATGGCCACCACCCGCATCGAATGGCCCTCGGTCTCGGAGAGGCTGACCAGCACCTCGAAGTCCTGGAGGGACAGGTCGGTGTCGCGGGAGAGTTGCCGGTTGAGCAGCATCGGGAGGCCGTTGGTGACATCGAGCCAGAGCCTCCAGACGCGCTGCTGGTGGTCATCGAGCCACGGCGGGTCCTCACTCATGTCGCTCATCCTCCCTCTCATCGCGGTTCTGGCGCTCATCGCAACTTCGCTCGTCGCGGCCAGAGGACATTCTCTCAGTTCGCTGGTTGACATGTCACCAAGTGTGCGTCATGATGGGTGACACGTCAACAAACAGACCGGCACCGATCCCCCGGCGCCACCGGACTTCCACCAGGAGATTTCAATGACCACTCTCGCTGAGCTCAACGGCACCTACACCATCGATCCCGCCCACACCCGCCTCGGCTTCGTCACCCGACACGCGATGGTGACCAAGGTGCGCGGCTCCTTCACCGACTTCGAGGGCACCGCCTCGGGCAATGGCTCCGACCCCTCCTCCGCCGCGGTTTCGGTGACCATCAAGACGGACTCCTTCACCACCGGCGTCGCCGACCGCGACGGCCACATCAAGTCCGGCGACTTCCTGGAGGTCGACAAGTACCCGACCATCGCCTTCGCCTCCACCAGCGCCTCCGTCGACGGCGAGACCCTCGAGCTGACCGGCGACCTCACCATCAAGGGAGTCACCAAGTCGGTCACCATCCCGTTCGAGTTCGACGGCGAGGCCAAGGACCCCTTCGGCAACACCCGGATCGGCTTCGAGGGCAAGACCAAGATCTCCCGCAAGGACTTCGGCATCACCTGGAACGCCGCTTTGGAGACCGGCGGCGTGCTGGTCAGCGATGAGATCACCCTGGAGCTGGAGATCAGCGCCATCAAGCAGGCCTGATCTGTCCGCTTGCGCCCCGGGGCTGCGCGTCTCTGCGCCCCGGGGCGGAGGTGGTGGGTGAACTTTTCACTCGCGTAAGGACCCTCTTCGGCACCGCCAGCGCTCGACCAAGCCTTACGCGAGTGAAAAGTTCACCCCGACCGGGCCATACGAAGCGTCAGTGCTCCGTCACGAAGTCGAAAACCCATCCAACGGATCCGTACCCTCAGAACCGTGCCTATGCGCGACCAACGAGAGCCGAGAGCGCGGCCAGGACGTGCGAGATCAGATGATCCCGGCGCACCTGCGCCTCCCCCACACCGAACATCTCTTCCACGGCCGCCAAGTCCTCATCGGACAACACCCCTGGAACCGGTCGACTCATTGAGCGTCTCCCATCTCACGCGCCACCCGCCGCACCTCGGCACTGACCCGAGGCGCAGCAGCAACAAGACCGCGAAAATCCGCCACGTCCACCTGGCCCGCCATCGCAGCCACAGCATCACGCGCCACCTCGGGCTCACCCCCCTGACCAGGCCTCATCACCAAGTCGAACAACGTCTGCGCCGGCGTCGTGACAAGACCCGGCCCCAACTCCGTCTCCCCGAGCACCGCCTCCACAGCACCCAACCCCCGAGTCGCGAAATGAACCGTCCCCACCACGGTCCGCACCGGGTGCAGACCGACCTTCTGCACCGCCACAACCGTGTCCCCGATCGCCCGCGGAACCGCACCCCAGAACCGGGCAGCCCCCACACCCATCAGAACCGCCTGCCGCTCACCCCGCCGAGCACTCGCAATCGCCAGACCAGCAGCCTCCAGACCCGGCCTCCACTCACGCCCATCGCGACCGGGCGGAGGAGCGGTGTACACCCCATGGGCGATCCGGGTGAGCAGACCATCGTCGGCCAAACCATCGAGCACCCGCCACACGTTGGTACCCATGTGCCTGACATCCTGATACCGCACGGTCCGCAGCGGTGCCGCCTCGACCGCCCGCAGCAATTTCATCGGACCCGTGACCATCAATCACCCCTTCCACTAAGCATCAGTATACAGTTTTTGTATGTTGGTGCTTAGTGGGGTCGAGTCTGTGAGGCGATCTTGTCGCGTAAGGGTCCTGTTCGGGATCGACAGCGCTCGACCAGGCCTTACGCGAGTGAATCGTTCACCCCGACCAGCCCGTGCGAAGCGTCAGTGCTCTTGCGCGCCGCCTTCGGCTCGCATCTCCTGGTCAGGGCGTTGCCCGGTGAGCTCCGGGATGGCCGCGACGACGGATGCACGGCTTGCGCGCCCGAGGCATGAGCACGCCACAACGAGGCTCCTCGCGTCGCGCGAGGACACGTTCAGGATCCGAACTACCGGCCACACGACGCACAGCAGCGGCCAATGCCCGCTCAATATCAGGCTTCCCGGTGACGGGATCCCATGCGTCAGCCATCGCCGCCATCAACTCATCGCTCGACAGCAATCGAGCGCTATCGGCAGGCAGCGCTCCAGATGCGGCCGCCGCCCTGACCAGACCGTCGGGAGCGGCCGGCGGCCGGTAATCCCACAGCTCCAGCCCAAACCGGTCAGCGGTGTCCTGATAGAGCGCGAGCAGATCCCAGATCTGCTGAACGAGCCCTTCATCGAGTTTTCCAGTAGCGATCAAGGCATTGACCGCGTCGTATATCCGATGCCCCGACCGCGGCCCGATCGCGATGATCTCGATCAACCCGACACCACGATCGACGCTGGAACGGAACACGATCCGATAATCCCCAGACAGCGTCGACGCAGTGTTCAACCCGGCGAGCCGATCCGTCCGCCGTCGATTGGACAGCGGGTGCTTGCCCCACGGCTGAGCGAACAAATCCACAATGTCATCAAGGATCTCGTCGCGCTGATCCTCGGTAACATGATCCACAATCCAATCGATCACATCATCAGACAGCACAACCTCGGCCTGATCGCCGGGCAGATGCTCACCCGTGCGCATGGAGACGAGCGCGAGCTTCATCGACCGTACGGAACCTCGAGCGCTCCGCCACCAGGTCGGCAACCCCGGCCACCAAGGTATCGGCGGCCTCACGCAAAGTCCTGACCAGCTCGTCATAGTGCTCGGGACTCATCACGACCGCGGTCTGCCTGCCGTGGTTGGTCAGGATGACAGTGCGGTCGGCGGCCTGCTCCGCCAAGTAGCCCGCACCCTTCCTCGTGGCCAACGTGGCAGGAACATGCAGAGGCGTCGTCATGCAGCCATTCTAGCAACTCAGTGGATCAAACTTCGAACTTTGGCGGCGCCGGGACTTCAGGAACTCCGACAGCCCTCGGCCGGTTCTTTCGAGAGCAAGTTACTCGACGCGGTCACATACATATCGGTGCCGAAGTGTCGAAGACGGACTCGCGCTGGAGGAAGGCGTCCTCACCGGCCAGGGCCACCGCAATGGCGGTTGCGTGTCTGCTTGGCGGGGACGCCGCGATAGGTGTAGACGCCGTGACCATGGGCGGTCAGGGCTCCTCGGACTGCGAGCTTGCGCACCTCGACCGGCGGGGACACCGGCATCCTCGGCCTGATCGCCGGGCAGATGCTCACCCGTGCGCATGGAGACGAGCGCGAGCTTCATCAACCGTGCGGAACCTCGAGCGCTCCGCCACCAGGTCGGCGGCACCCGCCGTCAAGGTGGTAGGTGGGACATGCGCCCAGCCCAGAGGATGGGAGCATCGGGGTGCAGACCAAAATGGGGCCGGTGCACGCAATGTGCACCGGCCCCATTTGTCACGAACTCAGAGCTTCAGCCGAACGGCGTCGACCGTCTGTGACGAGCGAACCACTGTCTCTACAGCGCTATGGCTCTGACGTTCCTTGATTTCACTCTGGGAGAGCGAGAGTTACCGTCCTAGTTCTAGTTCCAGGCGACACTGGAGGACGCGGGAAGTATACCGCCACCACTGAGCGTGATGGTCCCAGTGGTGCCCTTCGGGAAGGTGGCAGCTACTCTCAGCCGCGTCTCACCCGGGGTTGGGTAAATCGTCCATGTGCCGTCGGGCTTCTCGACGGGAGCGCTCGCGCTGCCGACGACGACCTCCACAGTTCCATCCGCGGTGGAAGGATCAACAGTCAAGGTGATGATCGCACCGTCCGGGATCTTCGCGTCATTGCCAGCATCGTCCACACCAAATGCGGCGAGGTAGGCGGGCTTTCCGCCTTGTACTGAGGCGCCTGTCGTCTGGTAGCTCGTCGCATCGACCGGCGGCGGGGGCGTCACGCCACTGTCGGCGCCCCATGCTGGGACTGCGGCAGCAGCGGCGACCACCGGAGCGGTCCATGCAGCACCCTTGAGGATGGTGCGTCGCGAGGTGCCGGCGGCGTGCGAGACCGGCTTGTTCAAGTCTTCCATGATTCAACCCTTCTTGCGCAATGAAGCGCCTTGCGAATGCTCCGGCATGAGAGACGATGTACGCCGCTCCGGCCATTCGACAGTCAAAGCGTCATCCGTCGGAAAGTCGAACCAGAAACCCCCATTTGGCGATCCAAGTACGAAACTTGGCGAATCCGGTGTGATGTCATCAAAGTGCAACACACCACGATAGAGTCTCGGCAGAATTCCAGCCGATACCTCAGCGATAGGAGGGGCTCATGAGTGTGCAGAGTGATGCTGCAGCGAGCGCGGGCGCCTCCGCGGACTCTCGCAAGCCGCATCAGCTCGGCCAACCGGTGCTCCTCCGCGATGCCGAAGTCGCACTCTGGTTCGTGGAGCCGGGCGCGTTCGAGGCGCCGCTCGGTCAGAACCCCGGAGCTCAGCTGCTCATCCTGCGCCGTGGAGAGATTGCGCTGGGGGTCGACTCTCCATCACTGGCAGAAGGCGATCTGCTCCTGCTGCGCGGGGCCCACCCGTCCTGGCTCTGGGCCCGCGATCACAGCCATCTTCTGACCCTCACGGTGCCCGAGGCCGTGCTCAACGACGTCATCGACCTCCCCATCGACGAGCCGATGACGATCAACGGTCCGACGCTGCTCTCGCGATCGGTCACCGCTTTTCTCGTCGAGTTGAGCTCGGGCGCAGAGGAACCCTTGAGCGCGATCGACCGCTACTCGCTCGAGCGCTTCGTGCAGGAGATGATCTCCGCGCTCGTGCTGAACCGCGTCCAGTTGACGAGTCCGCCGAAACAGCGCGATCTCCTCACCACCGCGCGATCGGCCATCGCCGCCAGATGCACAGATCCTCTGCTCGATGCCACTGCCGTTGCCGAGGACTGCAATGTCTCGGTGAGAACGCTTGAGCGGGTCCTCGCCGAGAGCGGCACCAGCCCGCGCCATGAGATTCGGCGCGCACGAATTGAGTACGCCGTCTCATTGCTTCGCAATGCCGATTACGACCCACTCGGAATCGACCAGATCGCGGCGCACGCCCAATTTTCCAACGGGTCGAGTCTGGCCCGGGCGATGAGGGCAGAAGGTTACCCCCCCCCCCCCCGCCAGGTTCGACTCCAGCGACGGGACAACCCAGAACATCGTTGACAGTCTGCGCATCGCAGATCCGAGCAACGAACGGCCCCCACAAGGACTCGTGTAGCACGGGTTCAGTGTTACACTAGCCGTATGGCAAACCTGACGATCACCGTGGACGACGACACGCTGCGCAGAGCGCGCATCCGCGCCATCGAACGCGGCGAATCCGTCAACCGGTACCTCTCCGACCGGCTCATCGAGTACGCACAGAGCGACTCGGTACAAGAACGCCGCCGACGAGCCGCGCGAGCATTCGTGGAGTTCTCCCGCACCCACTCAGGCACCAGCGCCGGTGCGGGCTGGACGCGCGACGACCTCTACGAAGAAGACGACCACGCCGAGGACGCCCGCCGGTGAAGGTCTTCCTCGACACCAATGTGCTCGCCTATCAATTCGACGACAGCCAGCCCGCCAAGCAAGCACGCGCCCGCCAAGCATTCGAGCAGGCCGCCGAGGACGCAGTGATCAGCACACAGGTGCTCATCGAGCTGCATCGGGTGCTCACCCGCAAACTCGGGCGGAGCCGCGAAGATGCGCGCGCAGCGCTCGAAACCCTCGACCTCAAGACAGTGCCCGCCGATCGCGAGCTCGTGATCGCCGCGGCGATCACGGCCGAACGCCACCAGCTTTCGATCTTCGACGCCATGATCATCGAAGCCGCCGCCCACGCCGGGTGCACGGAAGTGTGGACCGAAGACCTCGCCACCGGCTCTGATCTGCGGGGAGTGCATGTGGTCAACCCCTTCAGCTCGCTGCGCTGAGCCCTTCGACCTGCTAATGCCGGCCGGCAAGCGACAGCATGAACCAGTTCGCACTGCAGCACGACGAGCCCAGCTGCCCGCTGCCACCGCTGCCACCGCTGCCACCAAGCGTGCAACTTTCCACTCGCGTAAGGACCCTCATCGGGATCGACAGCGCTCGACCAGGCCCTTACGCGACAAGTTCACCCCCCCACCAGCCCGGGAGCCAAAAACTGTCGGAGGCCGTCTCTAGAGTGAGTCTCGACCCCATCGAGGAGGCCCCGATGACACTGAGATTCCTGCACACCTCGGACTGGCAGCTCGGCATGACCCGCCACTACCTGGCGCGCCGCCACGGCTGTGACGACGACCCGCAGGCCCGGTTCAGCTCCGACCGGATCGACGCGGTGCGACGGATCGGGGAGCTGGCCCGCACCCGCGACTGCGCCTTCGTAGTGGTCGCCGGCGATGTCTTCGAGACCCAGAACGTCTCCCGCCAGGTGATCTCGCGGACCTGCAGCGCGATGGCCTCCATCGGCCTTCCAGTCTTCCTGCTGCCCGGCAACCACGACTCCCTGGAACCGGGCTGCATCTGGGACCGGCCCGATTTCACCGAGGCCTGCCCCGCCAACGTCACCGTCCTGCGCAGCTCCACCCCGGTGAAGGTTGCCGACGGGGTGGAGATCGCCGGCGTCCCCCTGAAATCCCGGCACCCCTCCTCCGACCCGATCGCCCCGGTGCTGTCCGGCCTCAAAGACGACGGCGTCACCCGGATCGTGGTCGCTCACGGTCAGCTCCCGGGCCTGTCGGGTCAGGACGCGGAAGAGGATGTCACGATCGACAAACAGGCTCTGGACGACGCGGTGCAGCGCGGGGCGGTGAGCTACATCGCCCTCGGCGATCGTCATATCCGCTGGCCCGAGGATCCGGCGTCGCCTATCCGCTACTCCGGCACCCACGAGACCACCCGTTTCAGCGATCCGGGACGCGGCACCGTCGACCTCGTGGAGATCGAGGACGGCCGGATCAACGCCACCGCGCTGCCGGTGGGGCGGTGGTTGCACGCCAGGGTGAGCCGCCAGATGTCCACCGATGAGGACATCGACGCCCTGGCGGCCGAGTTCGCGACCTTCGACGATCCGCCGCGCACCATCATCCGGTACGACCTGCATGGCGGTCTGACGGTGGCCCGGAACGCCCGGTTAGAGACGCTGTTGGAAGGCCGAGGCCGAGAACTTCGCCAGCCTGGAGCCCAGCGAACACCGCCATGAGCTCATGGTGATCCCCGATGACGACGACCTGGACGGGATGGATCTGCCGAGCTGGGCGCAAGCAGCTGCCGAGGAGCTCGCGACAATGGCCGGGCTGAGCGGCGCCTCCAGTGCTAACAGTGCAAGCAGTGCAATCCCATCGGCCCCTGCCCCCTCCAACGCCGCCCCCTCCAGCGCAGCGCCCTCACCCGCGGTCGACGCCCTCGGCCTGCTGCGCCGGCTGGCCGCCCGGACCGGAGCCCACTCATGAGACTGCACCGCGTCCACGTCGAGAACTTCAAGTCCGTCTCCGATCGCACCCTCGAACTGCCGGACAGCGGTCTGGTGATCGCCGAGGGCCTCAACGAAGTGGGCAAGACCTCCATGGTGGAGGCCCTGGACCTGCTCATCGACAGCCAGCTCAAAGCCACTTCAAAGGCATCCCGGGTGCGCCAGGCCCAGCCCTACGGCACCGATCTGCCCGTCGTCGTGGAGGCCGAGATGACCATCGGCGGCGTACGCCTGGTGCATTCCAAGCGATTCCTCGCCCAGCCGCAGGCCCGCCTGGAGTTCCTCTCCGGGCCCCGCGCCGGGGAGGTGCTCACCGGCGAGGAGGCCACTGACGCGATGGCCGAGATCTGGAAGACCACCGATTCCACGCTGTGGCGAGCTCTGCGCCTGATGCAGGCCGGCAGCCTGGAGGCCTTCTCCCTGCGGTCCTCGAGGGCTCTCACCGCGGCCCTGGATCGGGCGGTGGGCGACGGCGCTGAGACCGACGAGTCAACCGACGGAGACGCCGCGGCGGCGTCCTCGGGTCAATCGCCGGCACAGCCGGATGTCGCCCTTGAATCGAAGGCCGACTCCCTTCTGGAGGCCGCCCGCCAGGAGTACGAGCGCTACTGGACGCCGACCGGCAAGCCGGGCAAGGCCGTCAAAGAAGCCATTGCCGAGCGGGACGCCCTCGAGGAGCAGCATCGGCAGGCGAAGGATCACCTCGTTGAGGTCGACGCCGTCGTCGCCGCTCTGGAAGAGACCGAGGAGGACGTCGCCAGCCAGCAGAAAGCCGTCTTACAGCTGAAGAGCCAGGCCGCAGCCGACGAGGCCGCGGTGGCGGCGCTGGAGGGGCTGGAGCGCACGGCCACCGAGGCCGATCGCGCCGAACAGGACGCCAGAACCCGCCGCGACGCGGCGAAGCAGGCCCTCAAGGACCGCTGGGAAGCCGTCGAGGAACTCGAGGCGGCGCGCCAGGATGAGAAGCGATTCCTCGACGCCGCGACCCGGGCAGATCGCGGCGTGACGGAGGTCGAGCAGCGGTTCCGGGAGGCCGACGAGGGCTGGCGGCAGGCCGAGGAGGCTCGCCGGCAGAGCAAGGAGGCGTGGGACGCGGCGCGGGCGAGGGCGGGCGCGCTGCGCGATCGGTCCCGGCTGGACAAGCTGAGTCAGACCATCGAGAGACTGTCGGGGCTCGTGGCGGATCTGCACGCCGCGGAGAGCCGTCTGGACGCCAATCCGGCGACCGCTCCGCTGGTCGCGAAGGCCCAGAAGGCCGAGGAGAAACTCACCGCCGCTCGCATCCGGCTCGAGACGGCCAGTCCACGGATGACGCTGGCCCGGCTGGCGGCCGAGGCGCCGGATCTCACCATTGATGGCGAGCCTCTACATGCCGCCACGCCGGACGCCACCAAGAACGACGCCGGGGCCAGCGGCGATCCGGCGAAGACCGCCGCCACCCCGATCGTGGACCGGGCGGTCGACCGTCCGACGGTGGTCGAGATCGCCGGCGCCTGGCGGATCACGGTGACCCCGGCCTCCGACGTCGACGACCTGGCCCGCCAGGTGGAGAAGGCCGAACGCGCACTCGCCGCGGCCCTGGAGAAGATGGCGTCCTCCTCCCTCGATGAGGCCCGGGAGCGGCTGGAGCAGCGCACCAAGGACACAGCCGGGGTCGCGGGGCTGCGCGAGCGGCTGCGCCGGGAGCTGGAGGACGCCCGCTCCGACCTGGGCCTCGAGCCCGCCAAGGCTTCCGGAGACGCCGAGCCGGAACTGACGCTGTCCGACCTCATCGAGCAGCGCGACCGGATCGCCGCGTCCATCGAACCTGTGAGCGAGGCTCCAGCGGAGAAGCCCGAGGAGAACATCGCAGCGGAGGCCACCGCAGAAGCCGCGAAAGACAGCGGCGTGCCGGAGTCCCCGCAGGAGTCCCTGCCACAGGCCGAGCAGCGGGCACTCGAGTTGGAGGCGGTCCACGAGGAGGCCGAGCTGGCCGAGAAGACCGCGCGGCTCGGCCCGCGACACCGTCTCCGAGCAGCGCTCGAAGGCCAGGGAGACGGCGTCGGGTGCCGCCTCCGCGCTCCGGGCGGCCCACGAACAGGCCGAGAAACGGGAAGACCGGCTGAACTCGGTCAGGCGCAGAACCTCAGACGAGGAACTGGAACAGTCCGCCGATCAGGCCGCCGAGAAGCATCGACAGGCCGAGGAGAAGGCCACGCAGACCGCTGCGGAGCTGGCCGAGCACGCCCCCGAGGAGGTGCGCTCGACGGCCGCCGATTCGGCGCAACGCCTTGCCAGAGCCAAGGAGAGGCTCGCCAGGAGTAAGGACCACCGGGCCGGGCTGACCGGTCAGCTCAAGGGCCTGGACCGGGAGGGACGCCAGGACCGGTTCGACGAGTTGGACGGGCTGCTGCACAGATCGACGATCGAGACGACCGCCATCACCCGACGCGCCGAGGCCGCCAAGCTGCTCCACGACACCCTGGTCCGCCACCGCGATGAGGAGCACCGGCGCTATCTGGAGCCGTTCACCCGCGAGATCGAGAGGCTCGGCCGGGCGGTCTTCGGCCGCGACATGGCGGTCCGGGTCGACGACTCGCTCACCGTGACGCAACGGCGTCTCAACGGCGCCTGGCTGGGATGGGACCAGCTGTCCACCGGCGCCAAGGAGCAGCTCGGCCTGGTGGTCCGGCTGGCCACCGCGCAGCTGGTGGACCCGGCCGACGGCGTCCCGGTGATTCTGGACGACGCCCTGGTGTATTCCGACCGGGTGCGGACCGCCCGGCTGCTCAAGGAGGTGGCCACCGGCTCGCGCACCCATCAGGTGGTCGTCCTCACCAGCGCCCCGGAGCGCTATGACGGGTTGGACGCCGTCCACATCCCCTTCCAGTGACACCGCACCCCGGCGTCACCCCGGCGTTCGACCAGCTCAGACCCGGCCGGCGCAGGACCGGCGCGGCGTCATGCCCCGACCCTCATCCAGGCGTCCCCGCGCTCCCGGTAGCCCAGCAGCAGCCCCCGCACCAGCATGAACCCGCCGAAGGCGATCCACAGCCACACCACAGCCGAGGTCCCGGTCGGCGCGAAGAACCGCACCGCGAAGATCATCGGCAGATAGGCCACCAGCATCACCACCTGGGCCCCGGCCAGCCAGCGTCCGTCGCCGGCGCCGATGAGCACCCCGTCCAGCAGGAAGACCACCCCCGACCACGGCTGACTCAGCGCGATCACGATGAGCCCCGCGGCCACGGCCTGCCGCACATCGGCGTCGGGGCTGAAGGCCATCGGCAGCAGCCGGTGCACGACCAGCAGCAGCGCCCCCAGACCGACCCCCACCCAGGCCCCCCACCGGACCAGCAGCCGGGTGATCTCCCTTGTCCGCTCCTTGTCACCGGCCCCCAGCGACGCACCGGTGAGCGCCTGCCCGGCGATCCCCAGCGCGTCCAGGGCCATCGTGAGGAAGTTCCACACCGTCATCGTCACCTGGAAGGAGGCCAGCGCCACCACCCCCAGCCCGGCCGCGACCCAGGTGGTCAGCAGCAGGCTGGCCCGTAGCGCCATGGTCCGGATCAGCAGCGGGACGCCGTCGCGCATCGACGCCAGCACCCCGACCGGCTGGAACCGCAGCGAGACGCCGGTCCCCCGGGTCCGCACCACGAAGACGATCACCAGAGCCAGGCCCATTCCGATCTGGCAGATCAGGGTGCCGGTGGCCGATCCGGCGATTCCCCACCCGAGCCCGATCACGAACCACAGGTTGAGTATGAGGTTCACCGAGAACGCGATGACCGTCACCACCAACGGCGTCCGGGTGTCCTGGAATCCGCGCAGCACCCCGGTGACCGCCATCGTCACCAGCATCGCCGGCACCCCGCACCCGGCGATCCGCAGATAGGTCACGGCGGGCGCGGCCGAGGACGCCGTCCCGAACCAGGAGACCACCGCCGGGGCGCACAGAGTCAGCGCCAGGGTGACCGCCACCCCGAGCAGCATCGACAGCCAGACGCCGTCCACCCCGGCCTGCGCGGCGCCGTCCCGGTCCCCCGCGCCCATTCGCCGGGCGCTGGTCGCCGTGGTGGCGTAGGCGAGGAAGATGAACAACCCGGTGACCGTCGTCAGCACCGTGCTGGCGATTCCCAGACCGGCCAGCTCCACCGTGCCGACATGGCCGATCACCGCCGAGTCGACCATCAGGAAGAACGGCTCGGCCACCAGGGACAGGAAGGCGGGCACCGCCAGATTGAGCACCTGGCTGTGCATGGACGGCATTGATGACGCCGGACCAGAGGCGGTCACGGCTCAATGAAATCGGAGATGCTCGAACGGATCACGCTGAGCAATCTACCGGCCTGCTGATCATGATCCTCGAGGCGCATCGTCCCGGCGGTCGCCAGCAGGCCGAATCCGAACAGGGTCGACCGCAGCACGAGCCTGACATCCTCGGAGGTCATCGTGCGGACCCATTTCAACGGCTCCGGCAACACAGTGACAGCCTGCAGCACGTCGGGAGCGCTCACCGGATGATCGTCGCTGGGGACCAGCCGGCGCTCCCGCTCGCTGCGCGCCTCGATATCGCCGAGGTGCACCCGCAGGCTGCGGTCCGACAGGGCCCAGCACACCTCGAACCACCCCGGTTCGTTGAGTGCGAAGTCGATGTAGCCGCGGCAGGCCGCGAGAAGCACCTCGATCGTCCTCTCGCGTGGCTCCGAGCCGGCGAACTCGGCCCGGGCGCGCAGCACAGCCTCATTCATCGCTTGCGCCAGGAGCTCGTTGGCCACCGCCGCGACCTCGTCGAGCAGGTCCTCCCGCCCGGCGAAATGCCGGTATGCCGCGTTGGGGGAGACGCCGGTGCGGCGAGTGACCTCCCTCAGCACCACGGCATTGGCCCCGCCGGATCTGGCGAGTTCCAGACCCGCGGAGACCAGCGCCTGATGCAGGTCGCCGTGGTGGTAAGTATCCCGGTGCTTCCCGGCAGGCCGGTCCGTCCGTGTCATGCCCGGCCCCTGTCGTCTTCCCTGGCGCGCCCTGTTCCTGTGGGAATCGGCGGCCACGCCGTCACGGCGGGACAGCGTACGGCATGTGTGAGAAACATCATCCATCGGGGTGAACTCCTCCTTGGCATGTGATGAGTACTCCAGATGTGGTGAGAGAATCGCCGATCGGGGTGAATCTTGTCCCCCGTACAGGGGACAAGCTTATGACCCGGTCCTGTGTGCGACTCAGGCCCACCCAGCCATCGAGACTCGGCAGGCGATCGAGATTAGGCTCGTACCATGCCCCATTCCGACGCCGCCTCCCCCGCCACCAAGGCCCTGGCGCGGGCCAAGGTGAAGCACACCCTGCACGCCTACGAGCACGATCCCTCGAACCACCACTACGGGGAGGAGGGCGTCGCCCAGCTCGGCTTCCCGGCCGAGGTGATGTTCAAGACCCTGGTCGTCCACCTGGAGGGTTCGGGGGTGCGGACGCCGTTGGCGGTGGCCGTCGTGCCGGTCAGCGGGATGCTGGATCTCAAGGCCTTCGCCGCGGCGATGGGGGCCAAGAAGGCGTCGATGGCCGATCCGGAGGATGCCCAGCGGGCCACCGGATACATCGTCGGCGGGATCTCGCCGCTGGGTCAGAAGAAGAAGCTGCCGACCTGCGTCGACTCCTCGGCCCTCGAGCACGAGATCATGCTGGTCTCGGGGGGACGCCGGGGCCTGTCGGTGGAGCTGGCTCCGGCCGATCTGATCCGGGTGACGGGGGCGAAGACGGCCGCGATCGCTGATTAGACACAGTTCGGGTGCACTTTTCACTCGCGTAAGGAGCACGGTTCGCGGTGGCGAGCGACGACGCGGGGTTACGCGAGTGAAAAGTGCAGGTCCAGCCTCTGCTCTGTCGGTTCAGCGCCGCGATGAGACAGGGCCAGGCGGTTCGTGGTCCGTCTCCCGGACGGCTTTTCCCCGCGAAGGCCGCGAAGGGATCGTGTAGAGCAGCCCGCCGAGACCGATCAGGATCAGCGACCCGAGCACCACATGCACCCACTTGACCCCGGCCTCGCCCAGACCGATCTGGATGATCATCAGGATCGGGATCAGGACGGAAAGGATCATCAGGCCATTGGTGCCACCGGCCCGTCGCCACACGATCGCGGAGATCGCGGCCAGCGCCGCCGCGAAGGTGGCGGCATAGCCCAGCCCGGCGTGCGCGTTGATGAGATTCCAGGAACCCCTGAGCATCAGGACGCCGAGCACGAACTGGGCTGCGACCAGCACCAGCGCGACCCGGACGCCCCAGGTGAGGACCGGCGGAATGGTCGGTCCGGAGCCGGGGGCGGGACGCGGGCGGGAGGCCATGCCGGTGGATGGATCGGTTGCGCTCATGAGGTCAAGGTTAGGGCGAGCCACAGACTCATGCCGCGAGACGCCTGTCCGCATGTCGGACGATCACGCGCCGGGCGGCGCCGACGGAGAGTCGCCAACACTCGGGCCGAACCGGCCCTCGATGACGAAGGGGCCGCCGATCACCCCCAGCACCACGGCCAGAACGGCCGCGGGCCAGCTGATCTGAAAGATCACCGACCAGGTCCCGACCACCCAGTACTGGCCGGCCAGGGCGATCGCCAGACCGAGCACGGCCACCATCAGCCCGGCCGACTGGGCGCGACGGCGTCTCCTCAGCAGCCGGGAACCGCCCAGGGCGGCGCACAGCAGCACCGGCAGCAGGCAGATCACCGCCACCCCGGCCCCGCAGAGCAGCCCGACCAGCAGTCCGTTGAACCAGCCGCGCACCGGCAGGCCGGTGGCGCCGTCTCCCGTGGCGTCGGGCCCGCTCGCGGTCCAGATCGCCAGGCAGATTCCCCACACCATGCCACAGACTGCGGCTCCGATCAGCAGGGCTCCAGCGGCCCTGCCTACCCGGGCCGACTCCCCGCCGACCGGGTCGACCCTCATGAGGCCTCCCCCGGCGTCACATCTCGTCCGGCAGGAGTCCCGCTCGCTCTCCCGGCGGGCAGCACGTCCGAGGTGGCATCAGGATCGTCGCCGGGGAGCGGACGGCCGGCGTCGGCGCAGGTGCAGCGCGAGGGGGTGCCGGGCCAGGGCGCGCCGTCGAAGGGCCAGGTGACCTGGAGCAGGCCGTCGATGCCCGGTTCGCGGTAGAACTCCCAGCCGAAGACGTCGGCGAACAGGTCGTCGGGCAGCGAGGTGAAGGCGTTGATGTCGCTGGCCTGGCTGGCATGGCAGAGCAGCGCGGCCCGCTTGACCTCGGCCAGATCGCGCACGTCGACGGCCCAGCGCAGGTCCACCTCCGGGGTGCCGATCGGGTTGCCGTCGTCTCCGGGGTTACCGGGGTCGGGCATCTTCTGGGGGAGGCCGCGCGACCGCGCCAGCCGGGCCGCCCTGGCCTGATGGTCGCGGTTGATCGAGACCTCCAGCACCCGGGGACGCCGCGCCGCCAGTTCGGTCGCGGCCCAGGTCACATGGTGGACCATCACATGGTCGGGATGGCCGTAGTTGCCGTGCCAGTCGTAGCCGATCAGGGCGTCGGCGTCCTCCTCGTCGAGGACGTCGGCCAGCCGCCGGCCGGCCTCCTGCGGATCGGCGTCCATGAAGGAGCCGGGCGCGTGATTCTGCGGCCAGCCGGTCATTCCGGAGTCGTGGTAGCCGAGCCAGACCACCCGGGCGACGCCGAGGGTGCGCGCGGAGGCCTCCAGCTCGCGATGGCGGCGCGCGGCGACCGATTCGCCGGGGACGGCGTCGGCGGCCACCTCACCGCACGCCCCGTCGGTGGACACCACCAGGACGACGCGGTCGCCCCTGGCGGCGGCACGGGCCATCGTCCCCGCGGTGGACGAGGACTCGTCGTCGGGGTGGGCGTGGAGGAAGACGAGGGTTGCCATGCTCCTCATCCTTCCATCGTTGTCTGTTCGGCCCCTGTCCGTTCCGCTCCTGTCTGTGCAGGCCGATCAGCGCACGACGACGTGGGTGCCGACCCGGGTGAAGTCCCAGATCGCCTTGGCGTCGGCGGGCTTCATCCGGGCGCAGCCGTCCGAGACCTGACCGTCCTCGCCGACGGTGTTCAGAGGCTGTGCGAGCCGGGTTGTGGTCCTGGAATCGTGGGGCACCTCGTGGAACGCGATATCGCCGGAGGCGGTGGGGCGACGCCAGAAGGCCACGAAGTAGGGCAGCACCCAGGTGTGGCCCTTGTCGATCGAGGCGCTGTTGCGCTCCTTGTAGGTCACCTTGTAATTGCCGGGCGGCGTCTTCCAGGTCAGTGCGGTGGTCGGCATCACCCGAATGATCCTGCCCTGGCGCACCAGATAGACGTGGTTCTCGGCCTTGATCCACAGCACATAGGAACCGCCCCCGGCCGGTGCGGGCTGGCCCAGCTTCAGGGACGCCGCGGGAATGGTGGGACGGCTGGACGGAGTCGGGGCGGCGCCAGGGTTTCCATCGCCGTCGGAGTTGGGAGCGCCGACGGAGTGGGGGACGCCGACGCCGGCCGCGGACGGCGTCACCGACGGGGCGGTCGCAGCCTGCCCGGACCTTCCCGAACTGTTCGGCTTCGCGGCCTCGCCGGGCTGCGCCGGGCAGCTGATCGGGGTCATCCGGGTGCGATCGTTGAGATCGCCGGAGCGGGGTACCGAGTCCATGCAGTTGAGAGAACCTGCAGAACCGGCGGAGGGGCCCACGGCGGCGCAACCGGCCAGTGCCGGAAGTGCGATGAGCGTGACTATTGCCATACGTATCGGCCTGCGCAGCCCGTTCATCCGTCACCTCCCCGGCGTTGGGGGCCGAACCTGTCGTCGGGACCCATCAGCGCATTGTATGAGAAGAACCCAAGAGAATGCCCAACTTCGCAGGCGTGGCGGAACTGCGTTGTGGCACTGGTTGCATGGCGCGGTGCGGCGCCGGAAGAGCAGACTGGGCCCGTGCCCGGTTCGCACCCCGCAGCGGCCGGCGCATCTCTCGACGACCGGGCGACTCCAGGAGGACTCATGACCGATTCTCAGACACTCTCCGGGTCGACGGCTCTGGTCATCGGGGAGTCTCTCATCGACATCGTCGGGCGTCCCGGTGAGCCGGAGGTGGAGCACCCCGGCGGCTCGCCGATGAATGTGGCGATCGGTCTGGCCCGGCTGGGTCGCGGCGTCGAACTGGCCACCTGGTTCGGCTCCGATGATCGCGGCGCCGTGATCGATGCCCGGCTGGCGGCCGACGGCGTCGGCGTCACCGGCGTCTCCCGCGGGGCTGCCAGGACCTCCACCGCGACGGCGACCCTGAGCGCTGACGGTCAGGCCCGATACGCCTTCGATCTCGACTGGTCGCTGCCCGCGGTGACCCTTCCGCCGAACTGTCCGGTGGTGCACACCGGGTCGCTGGGAGCGGCGATCGCCCCCGGCGTCGAGATCGTGCGTGCCGCGGTGCAGGAGGCGCGCAGCGTGTCGACGATCAGCTACGACCCGAACATCCGGCCCGATCTGCAGCCCGATCCGGTCGCGGCGCGCCGGACGGTGGAGGGGTTCGTGAAACTGGCCGATGTGGTCAAGGCCTCCGACGAGGACCTCGCCTACATCGGGGAGGGCGCCGATCCCGAGGAGGTGCTGGCCGGCTGGCTGGATCTCGGGCCCAAGCTGGTCGTGATGACCCGCGGCGGCGACGGCGTGATCGCGCTCACCGCGTCCGGGCTGGGGGTCCATGTGGCTGCCAAGAGGGTGCCGGTGGTCGACACGGTCGGGGCCGGGGACTCCTTCACCGCGGGCCTGATCGACGGGCTGTGGACCGCCGGGCTGCTGGGCGCCGAGAAGCGGGACGCGCTGCGCCGGATCGACGCGAAGACCCTGGAGGAGATCCTGGATCGCTGCACCGAGATTGCCGGGATCACCGTCTCCCGGGCCGGGGCGAATCCGCCCAGGATCGACGAGCTGAACTGAGGGGCTGAGGGGCTGCGGGGCTGGCGGGCGGTCCCGGCAGCGCTGTTCCGCGGCAGATCGGGTAGATCACAACCCCTGTGGGTTGCTCCTTCGCGCCTCAGCTGCGAGAAATGACGAGATGGAGCGCTCTCGGAGGGTTCCCCCGCCGAAACTCGCTGCGTTTCGTCACTTCTCGCAGTATCGCTTCAGGACAGAGGCGACCCAGGCCCGCCACTGGCCGGCCAGCACCTCGGTGAGTTCCGCATAGCCCTGCGGGCCCGGATGGTGCCCGTCCACCAGAGCGACCTCGCGCATCCAGGTCGGCGAGTCGTGCATCGCCTCGAAGACCGGGCAGAACTCGACGCCGTGATCGCGGCACCAGTCCTGGAAGGCCGCGTCCTGACGCCGGATCCTGGCGGTGTGGTCGGGGTCGGCGACCGGGAGCAGGCCCACTGCCAGCAGAGGCCAGCCATGCCGTCGGACCCCGGAGACGATGGTCTCCAGATTGGCCAGCGAGCGATTGAGCGGATGAGCTGCCACGTTGGCGGGCATGGTGTCGTTGACGCCGATGGACAGCACCACGCCGGCGGCCCGGTCGGGTCGCAACCGGGGCATCGTCTCAGCCTCCCATCGGCGGGCGAGACCGGTGGAGGTGTCGCTGCGGATGCCAAGATTGCAGTAGGTGACGGCGACCCCCTCGGGGCTGTGGTCGCGGACCAGGCGGCCGGCCCATCCCAGCTGTCCCTCGTCGCCGACCCCCAGGGTGAACGAGTCCCCCAGGAAGCACATCCTCATGTCGATTCTGGATGCTGATACGGCTCTGGACGCTGTTGCGGAATCGACGGCGCTCTCCATGCGACTCTCCTTCACGGGCCCTCCGCCCCTCCTGGGTACTCTCCTGCATTTTCATCCTGCATCGCGACCGATCGTTAGCGTTCAGGAAATAAACCAGTTCTGTTGCCGACGGACTCTCGCGTGGACGCGGTCGCTGTTCTGCGGTCTCCCGGAGGAGAAGAGGCCCAGGTGCTTGTTGAGGCGAAACGGCTGCTCGAAGTTCGAGATGTCCCGCGGATCTCAGAGCAGCTCGCACGCACAAGCGACGACGCGGGGCCGTCGCGCATCGGCCTGGTCATCTCCCGCTACTTGACGAAGTCCACGCGTGATCGCCTCGCCGAGGCGGGGCTGTCCTATGTGGATGCGACCGGCAATCTGTTGCTGCGTGCAGATCCTCCCGCAGTGTTCATCTCAGACAGGGGAGCCGACAAGGACCCGTGGCGTGGTCCGGGGCGCCCTCGAGGCACGCTCAAGGGTGAACCGGCAGCCAATGTCGTTCGAGCCCTGCTCGACATTCCCGGGCCATGGAAAACGCGGGAGCTCGTGCGTCGGTCCGGCACCTCCACCGGCTCTGTGTATCGGGTTGTGAGGTTCCTCGAAGGAGAAGCCCTTGCCACCAAGGATGAGAACGGTCTGATCATCGTTCCGGACTGGGTGGCACTGTTGCGGCGATGGAGCCAGGACTACGAGTTTCTCCAGACGAACACCGTGACCCGGTGGATCGCTCCGCGTGGGCTCGACGCGCTGCTGGGGACCATTCCGAAGGGTGCCGTGCGCGGCTATGCGGTGACAGGATCGGTGGCGGCTGCGACCTGGGCTGCCTATGCGCCCTCCCGGTCGGCCATGATCTATACCCTGAATCCGGAGGAAGCCGCTGCCGAATGGGGGCTCCGCGCCACCGAGAAGGGGACGAATGTGCTCTTGGCCCGGCCCGCATACAACGTGGTACTTGAGAGAAGCATCGACCGCGAGGACGGACTCCGCATCGCCGCACCGACGCAGGTCGCCGTCGATCTTGTGACCGGCCCCGGGCGAGCACCCGCCGAAGCAGAAGAACTCCTGGATTGGATGACCCGCAATGAACAGATCTGGCGATAGTTCAGCAGACCTGCTGGTCCGCGCACGCTCGGTCCTTCTTGACGCACTCGACGCGCTGCACGACCACATCGACGCCGTCATCGTGATCGGGGCCCAGACCGTGTACCTAAGAACTGGAGATGCAGCCTCAGAGCCTCGTCCAGTCGGATTTCACCGCACAGCATTGCCAAGTCCATCGGCGGCCGTCGACTCCCACACCTCGGCGTCCCCGGACTCCTCCCATTCCTCCCTGGCGGCGGCGTAGTCGGCCTCCAGCTCCGGCGCGTCGAGCATGCCGATCGCCTTCTGGATCACCGCGGACCTCGATCTCATCCCGGTGGCACGGATATATCGGTCGATGGTCTCCACCTGCTCCTTCGACAGGCTCACACTCAGTTTCATACTCGAATGCTACTGGGGTGGCAACGAGCGTCTGGTGCCGATCCTGCCCCCATGGCGGGCACAGATACCGTGCGGCCGCGTGATATCTCACGATGGATGGCGCCCTCCTCTCGAGAGGAAGAGTCCAAGCTGTTCAGCCTTGCAGGGAAGACACGTATGCCGTAGTGTCATCTCTGACATCTGACACATCTGTGACATATAGCGTTGAGGGTGCACTATGAGGACCATTACAAGAGCCGCCGTGCCCGCCGACCAGATCGACACTCTTGCGGCGTTCGCCCAGAGAGCTGCAGGCCCTGAACTGCAAGAGCTACTTGAGAGTGTCGTACGTTGCCTACGCGATGGCGACGAGATCGTTGCCTACGACCCTCAGGGAACTCTGACACCGAACCAGGCAGCAAAGCACCTCGAAATGAGCCGAACTCACTTGTACAAACTTCTCGATGATGATGTGATCCCCTCGTACCGAGTTGGACGCGACCGCAGAATCCGGATGCGCGACATCGTCCGCTTCGAGAGCCAGCGCCAGAACGACCGCCGCCAACTCGCTGAGCGCTTCGCCAATCAGGACCAGACGCGGAATTCTGCAATCGATGAACTTGCCGAATTGATCTGATCTACGAAAGCGTCAGCGTGAAGAAGAAGGATCCCGGTACGCCCTTCCGCCGTGCCCGCCCGACTCTTCGTCTACTCCGCGAGGACCTCAGCTCCGGGTGGGAGGACCCAGGGCCCGTGCGTTGCTTGGAAAGCGAAGACCTGTCTTCCTTGCACCCGTTACCAGGGCTTCCCCATCCGATCATCGCCAAAGCCGCCGAGTCCTTTAGCGACAATCCTGAGGATGACACTTCAGTTGGATCGATCCGCTGCGTCCACAGCATTGAGTTGAAAGAGATCCGATCTGAGCAATGGCGCGGTGGGGTGTGGATAGACGATCAGAGCATCTGTTGGCTCATTGTCGCTGGGCTCGCCAAGGGCGGCCACAAGGATCGAGACGATTTCTACGAGTCCTTGGAGAGGCTCGAGGAGCACGGCGGCGTCTCACGTCTGTTACCGTCAGGACAGGATCGCAGGCTCTGGAAACGAGAGGTGGCATCCGCCGAGCTGGCGGCATGGGACCATTCGATACAGCGTGCGGTGACCGCCTGTCTTGACGCTATCCATACCGGCGGCACTGAAATTTTCTCTGTTCCGCACCCGATGTCCGACGTCCTCGATGAACGCGACCGTATCATGGCAAAGGTCGAGGTCCAGATAGAACCGATCCGGGATTCCTCCTATGAGGCCGATGAGATCGTAGTCACCGTGACTCCGAGCTCGCGATGGGCGAACTCTGAACTGACCTGGAACTTGACGACGCGAATCCTGATATCCCTCAGCCCTCCGGAACAGTCATGGGATCGCTTCCAGAACACATACAGCAATATCGCCGAGCCCGGAGCGTTTACTCGCCGCCTCGATGCACTACGTTCCCTAAACGAAAGTGGCCGCTTGACTGAGTCGCATCCAGGCGATCATGCTCAGGACGTTATTCACAGCGGGTGAATCCGGCAAGATTCTCTCATTTTCAAGAAAAGCATCGGCCCCTTCGAATATAATGAGGTTTGCAACCAAAAACAATACATTCGAAGGCGACCGATGCGCTACCAGACTACTACAGGACTCGACCCCGACGACATGACCGAACTCGTCGCCAGAATCCACGACATCCTCACCAGCCGTGGCATCGACCTGTCGGGCCACCGGCTCGGCCTGTACCGCCAGGTCGAACTCACCCTCATCCTCCTGCGCCAGGACATCGTCCAGATGTGCGCCGCCGACCTCTACGGGATCTCCCAACCCACGATCTCCCGGATCTGGCGGCGCATCCTGCCCCTGCTCGACGAGGTCCTGGTGACGGAGGGGATCAGCCTGGAAGAGGCCGTCGCCCAGGGCGAGCCCGTTCTCATCGACGGGACGTTCATTCCCACCGGGAACCGCCCCGCCAGCGGGAAGCAGACGGAGAAGGACCTGTACTCGGGCAAGCACCACCTCCAGTGCCTCAACATCCAGGTCGCCGGGACCCTGCACGGTGATCTGATCGCCACCTCTGAACCGGTGCCCGGACGCCGGCACGACTCGGCGGCCCTCCAGCTGTGCGGCTGGGACCAGATCCTGGCCGACTCGACGTGGATCGCCGACACCGCCTACATCGGCGCCGGTGCGATCACCCCGATCAAGAAGACCCCTGGACGCGACCGGCTGGACTGGGAGAAGACGTTCAATCACGACGTGTCGAGTCTCCGGTCGAGAATCGAGCATATTATCGGTCATTTGAAGAATTGGAAGATTCTCGCGAAGGGGTATCGGGGCCGTCTGGCGGAACTTCCTACAATCATCAGAATCGTGACACGACTGGAACTCTACCGGATTGGCTGGTAACCACCGATGAATAACGTCCTCACTTGGTGCATATAGGAGAGATCTCACCGAGAAAACTGCAAATGGGAATGCTGTACGGGCATTGTGCGGCGTCTTCTTCGTCCCGACGCAAGATTACGAGTCGCTGCCCGAGCGCGACATCTGCGCAGCTCGAATGAAAGAACTCGATAAATCGGAGTATCGCGCGCCCACAGTTGGTTCTTAACCTATCGTTCAACTTCTTTACTTCTTTCACCTCTACTCGAGCAGCTCGACTACGACCACGCTTTCGACACCCCTGAACATGCCGCGGTGACCACCGGAACTACTTCTCCTGGCACGGCTGGCAGGGCCCGTCAGGCTGACACAACACGCCATCACAACTGGAGATGCAGCCTCAGAGCCTCGTCCAGTCGGATTTCACCGCACAGCGTCGGCGAGCCCATCGGCGGCCGTCGACTCCCACACCTCGACGTACCAGGCCCTCAACGTTCCCGTGCAGGTTCTCGCGGACGAGGCGTGATGCCAGACTGGGGGCGTGAACTTCCACTCCGCCTATGACCAGGGATTCGCCCGGGTCGCCGCCTGCACCACGCAGGTCCACCTGGCCGACCCGGCCTCCAATGTGGCCGGCATCATCGAGACCGTCCGCGAGCTGAACGACCGCGGCGTGGCGATCGCGGTCTTCCCCGAGCTGTGCCTGACCGGCTACAACATCGACGACCTGCTCCTCCAGGACGTCGTCCTCGACGCCGCCCTGTCCGCCATCGAGACGCTGCGCGCCGCCTCGGTGGACATGCTGCCGGTGATCGTGGTCGGCGCCCCGCTGCGCCAGGGCAACCGGCTCTACAACTGCGCAGTGGTGGTCCATCGCGGCCGGATTCTCGGCGTCGTCCCCAAGAGCTACCTGCCCAACTACCGGGAGTTCTACGAGAAGCGGCACTTCGCGGCCGCCGCCGACCGGACGACGACTGGGGTTCCTTCACGGCTCTGGAGGACTGGTCGGATCCGGAGAATCCCACCGAGGTCCCGTTCGGTACAGACCTGCTGTTCCGCGCCCTCGACGTCCCCGGGCTGGTGTTTCACGTGGAACTTTGCGAGGACCTGTGGGTGCCCGTGCCGCCCAGCGCAAAGGCCGCCCTGGCCGGAGCCACCATCGAGCTGAACCTGTCGGGCTCCCCCATCACCGTGGGCCGCTCCCGGGAGCGCCATCGGCTCTGCCAGACCGCCTCGGCCAAGCAGTTGCAGGCCTACGTCTACGCCGCCGCCGGGCCGGGCGAGTCCTCCACCGATCTGTCCTGGGACGGCCAGACGATGATCTACGAGTGCGGCGAGCTGCTGGCCCGCACTCCGCGCTTCGACCCGGAGCCCGGCTACTGCCTGGCCGACGTCGATCTGGACGCCATCCGGCAGGAGCGGCTCCGGCAAGGGTCCTTTGACGACAACAGGGCAGCGCTCCGCGCTGGAGACAACGCCCAGGCCATCACCCGCGGCGACATCACCGGTCACCGCTTCGTGAACTTCGCCCTCGACCCCCCGCGCACCGACATCGGCCTGGAGCGGGCGATCAGCCGGTTCCCCTTCGTGCCGAACGACCCGGCCCTGCTGGAGCAGGACTGCTACGAGGCCTACAACATCCAGGTCTACGGGCTGCGGCGTCGCCTGGAGTCGATCGGGGGGTCGAAGGTCGTGATCGGCGTCTCCGGCGGTCTGGACTCCACCCACGCCCTGCTGGTCGCCGCGAAGGCGATGGACCAGGCGGGACGCCCGCGCTCCGACATCCTCGCCTTCACGATGCCCGGATTCGCCACCAGCGACCACACCAAGAGCAACGCCCTGGCGCTGTGCGAGGCCCTCGGGGTGCCCTGCGAGATCCTCGACATCCGCCCCGCCGCCACCCAGATGCTCAAGGCGATGGGCCATCCGGCCGGGGACGGGGAGCCGGTCTACGACGTCACCTTCGAGAATGTCAGGCCGGGCTGCGCTACGACTTCCTGTTCCGGATCGCCAACCAGCGCGGCGGCATCGTGCTCGGCACCGGCGACCTGTCGGAGCTGGCGCTGGGCTGGTGCACCTTCGGGGTGGGCGACCAGATGAGCCACTACAACGTCAATCCCGGGGTGCCGAAGACCCTCATCCAGCACCTGATCCGCTGGTGCATCTCCTCGGGACAGTTCGACCGGGCCACCGACGAGGTGCTGGAGTCGGTGCTGGGCACCGAGATCTCACCGGAGCTGGTGCCCGCGCGACCCGGCGAGCAGATCCAGTCCACCCAGGCGAAGATCGGTCCCTACGAGCTCCAGGACTTCACGCTGTTCCACCTGCTGCGACGCGGTCTGCGGCCGAGCCGGATCGTGTTCATGAGCCACCACGCCTGGGCAGACGCCGGGGCCGGCTCATGGCCTCCCGGGTTCCGCCCCGAGGACCGCAACCAGTACACGCTGGCCGACATCAAGGAGTGGACGCGGCTCTTCCTGCGCCGGTTCGTCGGCAACCAGTTCAAGCGCTCCACCCTGCCCAACGGCCCGAAGGTGGTGGCCGGCGGGTCGCTGTCGCCGCGCGGGGACTGGCGGATGCCCTCGGACGCCGTTGCCGACGCGTGGCTGGCCGATCTGGAGATGGTGCCCGAGGAGTGAGCCGCTCGCCCCTCTTTTCGCCGGATTGGATTGGCGAAAGAGAGGCGAGCAGTCGGTCAGTCAGGCATCACGGGACGCGCGTCGCACCACTGGTCCTCGACGCCGTCTCATATCCGCTCTTGGTAGCAGTGACTCGCACACTCAACTTGTGACGCCGATCCGCGCCGGACACCTTGTAACTCGACTTCGTCGCCTTGGAAATCGCCTTCCCGTCGCGCAACCACTGATAAGACAATTTCGGCGCAGGAGACCAAGTGCCCACCGACACCTTCACCGTCGCACCGGACTTCACCTTCCCCGAGATCTTCGGAACCGGAGCCTTCGCAAAGACCCGCGCCACGCTGACCGCCGCACTCGTCTTCGCTGTGGTCAGATACCCGCTCTTAGAAGCAGTCACCCGCACACTCAGCTTGTGCCCGCGATCGGCAGTCGCGATCCTGTAAGTCGGCTTCGCCGCCTTGGAAATCGCCTTGCCGTCGCGCAACCACTGATACGTCAGCTTCGGCGCAGGAGACCAGGTACCGGGCTTGACCGTCAGAGTCGACCCCGCCTTCGCCGCTCCCGAAAGCGCCGGAGCAGGAGCCTTCGCAAAGACAATCACCACGCTGATCGAGGCACTCGTCTTCGCCGTCGTCAGATACCCACTCTTGGTAGCAGTCACCTTCACACTCAATTTGTGGCCGCGATCAGCAGTCGCGATCTTGTAGGTCGACGCCGTCGCACCCGAAATCGCCTTGCCATCCCGCAACCACTGATACGTCAGCGTCGCAGCCGGAGACCACGTCCCAGGCTTGACCGTCAACGTCGAACCCACCGTCGGTGTACCCGAGACCGTCGGAACCGGAGTCGCCGCAAAGACGTTCGCGATGCTCGCCGCCGCACTCGTCTTCGCCGTGGTCAGATAACCAGCCTTTGAAGCGGTCACCCTCACGCTCACCTTGTGACCACGATCCGCAGTCGCCACCGTGTACGTACTCGCAATGGCACCCGAAATCGTCGTCCCGTCCCGTAACCACTGATACGCCAGGGTCGCAGCCGGGGACCACGCACCGGCATTCGCCGTCAACGTCGAACCCACCGTCGGGGTACCCGAGATCGCCGGAACCGGCGCCGTCGCGAACACGTTCGCCACAGTCACCGCGGCACTCGACTTCACAACCGTCTCATATCCCGCCTTAGACCCAGTCACCGTGACGCTCAACTTGTGACCCCGATCAGCCGCCGACACGACATAGGTCGACCTCGTCGCCCCCGAAATCGCCTTACCATCCCGCAACCACTGATACGCCAGCGTCGCAGCCGGAGACCAGGTCCCAGGCTTCGCCGTCAGAGTGGAACCCACCGTCGGTGTACCCGAAACCGTCGGTGCCGGAGCCGCTGCAAAAACATTCGCAACGCCGATGACCGCACTCGTCTTCGCCGTCGTCAGATACCCGCTCTTCGACCCAGTCACCTTCACACTCAATTTGTGGCCGCGATCAGCAATCGCAATCTTGTAGGTCGACGCCGTCGCACCCGAAATCGCCTTACCATCCCGCAACCACTGATACGCCAGCGTCGCAGCCGGAGACCACGTCCCAGGCTTCGCCGTCAGAGTGGAACCCACCGTCGGTGTACCCGAAATCGACGGTGTCGGAGCCGCCGCAAAAAGATTGGCCACACCCACAGCAGCACTCGTCTTCGAGACAGTTCCAAACCCGGCCTTCGACCCCGTCACCGTGACGCTCAGCTTGTGACCACGATCAGCCGCAACAACCTTGTAGGTCGACTTCGTCGCACCCGAAATGGCCTTGCCGTCCCGCAACCACTGGTAGCTCAGCGCGCTACCCGACGTCCAGGTTCCAGGCTTCGCCGTCAACGTCGAGTCCACCGTTGCCGCACCCGAAATCGTCGGCGTCCCCGCAGCCAGCGCAGACAGCGGCGTCGCACGAACCGTCCCATTGATACCCGACGCCGCCTTGCCCGACAGCGTCACCGTGTCCGCGTTGGCCAATGCGCTTCGGTTCTTGTAGAACTCCCCGTACACCTTGGTCTTCGAATACCCGGACTGTGACTTCTCGAAACCCACCGTGTACGCCCCGGCGCCCAGACCCGGAATCGAGTACGCACCGCCCCGACCATCAGTCGAGCTGGTCACCGGAGTCTTCACCCAGGTGGATCCGACCTTCATGTACAGGCGTGCATTGAACCAGAGCTCCCCAGCCGACGAACCGAGCCCGCTGGCGCCGATGGTGCCCGAGATCGATGTCGTCTTCCCCTTGGCCAGTGCAAAGGTCCCGGCAGCCGTGCGCGCACCCGTCTTCACGGCGAACGTCTTGCCGGCACCCCCGCCCAGATACTGGGCTGGCGCGGACCCGTCCTCCGACTCGACGAAGACCTTGTACGAACCCGCAGCGAGCCAATCGAAGGAGAAAGACCCGTCATCCCCGATAGAAGTCCAATCAATACTTTCGCCCGCAGTGTTAGTCAGATACAGGTCATAGTCGGAGGCCTTGTTCGGGGGTATCCCTGTGAGCTTCCCGGAGAGCGTGGCCACCTTCGTCGCGGTGTAGTTCGCCCCGGTCAGCGCCTGGCCGGCCGACACCTTGTACACCTTCGCGGCGGCTTCATTCGCTCCCCCGAACCAGCCGGCCAGGTAGTCATTCCCGGAGCCGTTGTAGTTGTAAGCGCCGTAGCTCAGCTTGTATGACCCGGCGGGCAATCCACTGGCGGTAAAGACGCCCGTCGGGGACAGACCGGTGTCGGTGACCCAGTCCCCGCTCACCGCATCATGCACTGTCACCGAGCCGGTCGGCACCTTCCCGTCAGAGCCGATGACCTTCCCCGAGATCGACGCCGCCTTCGCCGCCGTGTAGGTGACACCCGTCAGCGCCTGACCGGCCGAGACCTTGTACACCTTCGCGCTGGCCTCGGTCCCGCCGCCGAACCATCCATCCGCATAGGCCGTCCCGGCGTACAGGTACAGCTTGTAGGATCCCGCAGGTAGATCAGTGACGGTGAAGGCGCCTGTCGTTGACAGGTTGATGTCGTCGATCCAGTCCCTGCTGACTGCGTCAACCACACTCACCGAGCCGGTCGGCACTTTGCCGTCAGAGCCTATGACCTTCCCCGAGATCGACGCAGGTGGCGGCGGGGCCGCAGCGCCCGCAGGCGTGACCACCACCGTCCCCGCCAGACCCACCAGGGCCAGCACAATCAAGAGCATCCTCACCACACGCGAGGCCTCTGTACGACCAGGAGCCAGCATCACACGCCTCCAACACTGCAGCAGACAGAAGAAATGCTCCTCAAAAAGAGCATGGGCCACGCGACCATCAAGTCCACGACGACTCGGTCTCATTCTGCCGGATCTCCACTCCAAACCCACCACCGAAACTGTCCCCTATTTGGGGGACAATTTCGCCTCAAGGCCTATGAAGCCCGGCACGCTCTCTCACCGCGGCAATCCCCGCACATATGTGAGCGTCTGCTGGATGCCCTCATCCCCCGGGTCCAGGTGGGCCGCCCGTTCCAGGGATTTCAGCCCGGCGGGTACGTCGCCGGTCACTGCCTGCAGCGCCCCGAGACGCTGGAAGACCTGCGGATCGGTCGGCGACAGAGACGCCGCGCGGTCGAGCAACCCGATGGCCCCGGCGACATCGCCCGCGTACTGATCGGCCACCGCCCCCGCCTTGAGGGCGCGCGTGGAACCCGGCAGCCGCACCATCGCGAGCTCAGACCATCTCTGCGCCGCCGCGACCATCTCGGGATTCGCTTGGCGGCTGCCATCCAGCGCTCCGGCGAAGGATTCCGCGGCGATCAAGGGGACGTCCGCGTCCCAGGGCCGCAACCTCTGAGCGCTGGAAAAAGCAGAATCCGCGGCATCCGCCCGCCCGGCCTGCACGGCGTCCGTCCCGCTGTTGAGCGCGAAGTCCCCAGCCACCCCGCCCGCCAGGCCGACCGCCCACGCGCACACCACCACGGCCGCGACCCACCAGGTGACACCCCGCTCCCGCACGCCCCGAGCACTCGCTTCACCTGCCGAGGGGACCGCCGTCGGACCGGCCAGGAGCGCCCCCATTAGCACGGCCGGAAGAATGATGTTGCCGGGCGAGGTGAAATGGGTGAGCAGCGCGACCGCCCACCCGAGCACGGCGAGGACTGCGCCCTCGCGGAGGTCGGCACGCGCGAGCGACCCGGCAGGCTCTCCTGAATGGCGTCGCACCCAGGTCTCACGCACCAGCCAGGCCGCGAAGACCAGCACTGCCACCAGCCCCGCGACTCCGCCCGCGGAGGCCACCTGGGCGACGATGTTGTGCGGAGACTCCAGGACCGCTCCCTCCCCCACGGTGGCGAACCAGTTCTCGGGCAGGACGGCGTTGACGGCGTCGGAGAATCCGCTCGGGCCGACGCCGGCCCCGAGATGACCGCGCAACAGCTCGGCGGTGGCGCGCCACATGGTCCACCGGTTGGTGACGGTCTCCTGGGACAGCGCGCTGGCGCCGGTGAGCCGGGAGCGAGCCATCGGGAGGACGCCGACAAGGATCGCGCCGATCGCGGCCAGGCCGACGGGAAGCAGCCACGCCCGACGGCGTCCCTCACTCCTGCGGCGTCTCCACAGCAGCACGAGATGGGTCGCGAGAACGACCAACAGAGCCAGCATCGCGGCCCGTGACGCGGACGTCGCCACCAGCACGATCCCAGAACATAGCCCGGCCCAGCCGATGCCCGCTTCGCGCGATCTCCCGACGCCCGGCGTCTGGACCGACGCCAATCTGTGTTGGCACATCGGAAGCAGCATCGCCACGACGACCGCCCCGACGACGCCCTGGTCGCTCGCATTGCCGAAGACGGAACCCGGGCGCGCCTGAGTTGTGGCGAGCAGGTGAACCCCGAAGGTCTCGGTCACCGCGATGACGGCGGCGACCAGGGCCGCCAGCGACGTTGTCATCCACATCGTGCGCACCCGGCGCGGCGGGGCGTCGCCTCCCAGCAGACGCGCGCCCGACCATGCCGCCAGCACGTACACCGGCAGGGCGACCGCGCCCTCATATCTGGGCCACCGGCCGAACAGCTGCGGTAGCGGCGCCGCGCCGAGCATCGCGCCGGCCGCCAGCACCGCTCCCACGGCGAGCAGCCACCAGCTCACCCACCGGGGCAGCTTCCCAGCAGGTCGCGCGAAGAGCGCGAACCCGGCTCCCACGACGACCAGGAGCAGTTTCGGGAAGACCCACCGGTCGAACATTCCCGGTAACAGGGCGAAGGGCGCGACGCAGATCAGGATCACCCCGGCCTGCGCCGGCCAGTCGCCCCCTGCCGGTGGCTGCGTCGAGCTTTCAGGCATCACGGGACGCGCGTCGCACCACTGGTCCTCGACGCCGTCTCATATCCGCTCTTGGTAGCAGTGACCCGCACACTCAGGGCGTGACGCCGATCCGCAGCCGACACCTTGTAACTGGACGCCGTCGCCTTCGCGATCGCCTTCCCGTCGCGCAACCACTGATAGGAGAACTTCGGCGCAGGAGACCAGGTGCCCACCGACACTTTCACCGTCACACCGGCTTTCACCTTCCCCGAGATCTTCGGAACCGGCGCCTTCGAGAACACATTCGCCACGCTCACAGTGGCGCTCGTCTTCACCGTCGTCAGATACCCGCTCTTGGAAGCGGTCACCTTCACACTCACCTTGTGACCACGATCGGCCGTCGCGATCTTGTACGTCGACTTCGTCGCACCCGAAATCGCTTTGCCATCTCGCAACCACTGATAGGACAAGGTGGCAGCAGGAGACCAGGTGCCCGGCTTTGCCGTCAACGTCGAACCGGCCTTCGCCGCACCCACTATCTTTGGGGTCGGCATGGTGATCCACTCGAGCGGGGCTTTGATCGGATCAGTTTGTTCGCTTGTTGAGCCGAGGGTCGCGGTGTCTGTGTTCCAGCCGATTACCTGGACAGACAGGCGCTTGCCCAGGTCTGCCTTCGCGATCGTGTACGTCGGCTTTGGACCTTCGCCGATCGTGGCACCGTCCCTTAGCCATTTGTAGATGAAGCTTGAGCCTGCCGACCACGCCCCGGGGTCCGCTTGAATGGTCATGCCCACCCGGGCGGTACCGCTGATCGTGGGCTTCCCCACGCGAAGGACGCGGAAGTCCGTACTCGCGATCCGTGTGATCCTCGCGTAGCCGGGCAACGACCCGGTCACGACCAAGCCAAGTCTGCGGCCTTCATCCGACGGTCGAGTGGTGTAAGTCCGGTTCGTCGCCCCCAGGATGGCGACGCCGTCCAGCAGCCATTGGTAGGTGAAGGTCGTGCCCGGGGTCCAGTCCAGCGGCTGCCCGACAAGCGTTCGCCCGACAGCCACGTCACCGTTGTATCTCGGCGTGTCCACCTTCAGCACCCGCAGGGACGGCGCGGAACTCACCTCCTGCGACCCGGCACCCGGCACGTTTCCGGTGACCCGCAGCGACATCTTCTTACCCGCGTCGGCCGCGATGAGCCGATAGGTGAGCCCGTTCGCGCCGGCGATGCGAGTCCCTTCGCGGAACCACTGGTAGGACAAGACTGTCCCCTTCGGCCAGCTCCCGGTCTGAGCGGTCACCACCGAACCCACGGCCAACTCACCGTCAACCCTGGGAATGGGCAAGGCGTTGATGGTCGTAGACCTGGAGCCGAGCAGAACATTGTCGCCCGGTGTCCCCGATAGGTTGAGCGCGTACACGTACACGGTCTGGAACCCGGTCCTGCTGGTGGAGAAGGTCGCATCGAACCCTTGCGAGCCCCCGGTCTCCGGGTACGCGGCCTGAACATCGGGTCGAGCCACGCCGGTGGTCCCCAGATCGTGGAACTCTCCCTGGCCGGCCGGGCCGCCCAGGTAGGCGTGCAGGTGGACAGCCTGCTTCGGCGCGTTCGGGTCGAAAGTCCACCCGCGCAGCCTCACCTTTCCAGGTGCCGGCGACAGCACCTGGTCGAAGGAACCGACCGGGTTCGGGTCGCCGATCACCACCTCCGCCTGGCCGATGAGCGGGTTGTCGCCGGAGGGTTGGTCGATCGCGAAGACGTATACCGGTTGGCGGCCACGCTTTCCGGTCACGAACGTGGCGTTGAACCCATGGTTGGCGCCAACACCTGGGTAGGCGGACGCGACGTCGGGACGTGACCCGTTCGCGATGCCGATGCTGTGACCTTCCCCAGACGAAGAACCGGGAGGGCCGCCCACATAGACGTGCACCTCGATCGGCGTGGTCGCGACGTCGCGATCGAAGGCCCAGCCGGCCACGGTCACGGTGCCGGGCTGGGCGCTGGCGGAGTCGACAACCCCTGCGGGGGCCTGATTTGCGGGCGCGGGGTTGCCACCGAAGTGGATGAACCCGGAGACGCTGGAGATCAAGTAGTCACGCCAGTCGAAGTCGCTACCGTAGCTATCCTCCGAGACCCGCACTGTCCCGGCGCCAGGGTTGACCGACTCGACGTAGGCAACGTGGCCTGTGGAGCCGATGCCAGAGCTTTCGGAGAACCAGGCGATGTCACCCACCCGGGGGTTGCCGTCCACAGAGACCCCGTGTGATCTGGCGACAGGACCCCATTGGTAGGCCATGCCCTGACCCCGAAGGTAGCTGGCGTCGATCCCTCGTGCGATCAACCGATAGGCGGTGTAGTTGGTGCAGTTGTGCCCTCCGTACATGCCCCAGTGGGATGCCCCGTACTCATTCTGGTAGCCGGCGTTGCCCATGCCGGCTCCATTGCACCCGGCGAACCCGCTGCAGAGCTTCGACTGCCAAGGGAATGCATGGGCCGGGGTTACGACCGACCAAGAGTCAAATAGTGTCACGACAGCGACGACGCCGGCCAGCCGAGCGCGCAAGTGAACCCTTTTCGGGGCACGAACCAACTCACCGGACATTCCCATACGACCAGGAGCGAACATCACACGCCCTCCACACTCTCTCAGGCACAGCAAACAGACAGAAGAATGCTCTTCGGGAGTGCACGTGTGACGCGACCATCAAGTCCACGACGACTCGCTCTTATTCTGCCCCCTTTTCACCCCAACCCCACTACCGAAACTGTCCCCTATTTGGGGGACAAATCTCATCGCAGGACACCTGAAGCCCCATCCCAAGCGGCGTCCAGCGCTCCTCAGCAGCCTGGCGACGTGGGCGACGCCTCCACCAACACCGGGTCCTGGCCGGCCCGGAACCGCCTCATGCGGCAAGTCAAACGATGAGCTACCACCACAGACGGCCCAGACGTGCCAAAAGCCTGCCGCTCATCCGCTGGACGCACGAAGGATCGAGAATGGCGCGACGAGACACCAGATCCGAACCATCGGAAGTGGATCTCTATCCACCGATTCGCCGAGCATCATCGACGAAGCGCGTCCAAGACTTGCTGGTGCGCACGGGCTTCCTGCCCTGAGCAAGGATCTCCTTGGCGATCTCCTCGGAATCAGACTCCCGGTAGGTTCGAGGAGTCTTGTCCGTGAGTCTGACGAGATGCCTTTTCGGGTCTGATACCGTCTCGACGTCTCCGGTAGGCAGCTTCAGGTCCCGCCACGCGCCAGGAGCAACCGCCCGCACAGCATCGGGGAAGAGAAACCACCAGGCTTCGATCATCTGGACCGGAACGGCCGGCACCGCCGGAAAAGCACTGAGCTGTTCCGTCAGATCCTTCGCCAGAACCGCGTACTGCCTGCCCTGAGGATCCGGGCCATCGGAATCCCTGTGGATAATGATGGCAGCGACGTCAGTGAGTGCAGCTTTGGCGACGCTTTCGACATCCGACAACCAACTGCGCACGGCGTCGCGTTTAGCGGTCCGAGTCAAGGAGACAGGACGCTTCATCGCTTTGATGTCGTATCGATCTCTCAGATCGGGATTGGCGAGCTTGAGGAGATGGACGAGCGCTCTGGCATCGTTGCTCCCGCGGGCCCCGGTTCCTTCACCAAAGATCAGGACCACAGGGCGACGCGATTTCACCGACCGATGATTCCCGGAGGATTTCGCTCTACTCATCTGATGGGACTCCGCCGATGACCCCGGAGTACCACAGTTCACCGATCCCCATACCACTGCGCTCGACAGCACCCCTGATCTCGTCGCGGGTCGCCGAAGGAATGGTCGATGCACCGGTCCGCAGATCGCGGTCGCACAGCACCACCTCATCCGGACGCAGATTGTTGACGAAAGTGGGAGAGTGCGAGGCCGCAATGATCTGAGTGCGCGCCGAGGCCTCCCTCATCCTCTCGGCGAGGACGTCAAGGGCATACGGGTGAAGCCCGTGATCGACTTCCTCGACGATCATGAGCGCAGGCGGATTCGGGTCATGGAGCGCCGCCAGCAGCGACAGCATCCTCACCGTTCCGAATGATGCGTCGGCCAACTCGATGGGACGCTCAAGCCCGGCCTCGATCAGCTCTGCCACAAGGTCGCGGCTGGCGCCCCCCACAGCAGCGACTTCGATTCCCTGCAAGCCCGGCAGGCATCGAGCAAGGTCGCGTTGCAGGTCGGCGAAGGCCTCAGGAGACTCATTGCGGATCCTCAGAAGCACTGCGGCCAGGTTTGAGGCATCATCCCCCAAATGATCGTTGACCCTGCGCGCCGGCAGACGAGCCTCCTCGACGTTCGGGTCGAGGTACTTGATTCCAGCCAGGAAATCGGTGAACTCGCGGGGAACGCTCTGCAGCTCGTCATTCGAGATCCGCGAGAAAGCACTCAGTGCGGAAGTCCGCTCACCCGTCAGGCGGACCTCGGTCGTAGGACCCGGAGCAGTCTTCCCGCCCGACCCGGTGACATTTCCGACCGTGGCAACGTCACCGTCGACCTTGAACCCGAATCGACGTCCAGGTCCTCCAGTCCTCTTGTAGGTGAACGTCTCTCGTCGGATGAGATGGTCTTTTCTCTTCTTTAAGGTCAGAGTGTACTTGTCGATCGCTTTCGGTGAAGAATGCTCCGTGACCAGAGCCTCGATCGTCAGTGATGTCTGCGTCGTGTCGGAAGTGGCACGGCGCAGAGAATCGAAACCACCATGCCCCTCAATGGCCTGATCCAGATCCAGCTGAGCGCTGTCCCGGACAAAGCGGAGAACCTCCAAGAGGTTTGATTTTCCCGAACCGTTCGGTCCAACCAGAACCGTGAAAGGGCCGAACTCGACGTTGACCTTCTCCAACGATCGAAAACCCCGCGCAGCGATCGACTTGAGGCGCGGACGCTTGGTCCCCGAAGTGCTGGGCATGCGCACCATGTTAATAGAGATGGCGGCCTTCGAGACACCAGCCTCGATCTTTCATCGTTCGGGGGCCGGTCGCTGCCCGACGGCCGTGCCGCCGGTTCAGCCCCCGATTCTGCCAGAAGAACATGACGATCTTCCGCATCACGCTGCGGGGGTCGGGCTGTCCACACCGAGGGTCTCCAGATCGAAGGCGAACAGAAGCGAAGCCGGGCGGCCTAGCCGGCCGGGGCCGGTAGGCCCCGCATCGCGGTCACCGCCGCGGCGACCATGGCCGCCCAGCGATGCCGGTCCGAGACGTGCAGCACCACCCTGCGCCCACTCCGGGCGATCGTCGCGGGCACCACGAACAGCCGGTGCCGCAGCTTGGACTGAGCGGGGCTTCTCGGACTATTGAAGAAAATCACAGTTTTGAGAATCAGGTAGGATCACATCATGTCAGGATCAAAATTCAGTCCAGAGTTCAAGAACCAAGTCGTTCTCGAGGTCGTGGACAAGCATCGCACCATCAAAGCCGTCGCCGAATCATACAACCTCGTCGCCCAGACCGTCGGCGTGTGGGTCAAGGACTACCGCAAAGAACATCCAGAACCCGGGATCGAGAATCTCACCGGCACCGAGTCGAAGGAAATCGAGAGCCTGAGGAAGGAACTCCGTGAAGCACGGATGGAGGCCGACTTCCTAAAAAAAGCGGCAGCCTTCTTCGCGAGGGAATCACTGTAGCCGATCGCTACGACTACATTTTCTCGCAAGAAGGCAACTATCCGGTCCGGCTCATGTGCCGATGCCTGCAAGTCTCCCACTCGGGATATTACGACTGGCGGAACAGGCCCATCTCGGCGACCGAGCAGCGGCGCCAGGACCTCACTGTGAAGATCCGCTTCTATTTCGAGGAGTCGGATGGCACTTACGGGTACCGTCGGGTCGCCGCCGAGCTGTCCCGGGCCGGCGAGTCGGTCCATCCCGACACGGTCCGCGCCATCATGCGGGCTGAGGGCCTGGTGGCGGCCCAGCCGCGTGTGAAGGTCCGTACGACGGTCCCGGCCGACGATGTGGACGGGCTGCCCCGACCTGGTGGAACGGGACTTCACCGCTGATGAACCGGGGCAGAAGTGGGTCGGTGATATCACTTATATTCACACTCTGGAGGGATTCTGCTATCTGGCGACCGTATTGGATTGCTGCACGAAGAAGGCGGTCGGCTATGCGATCGATGATCATATGCGGACCGAATTGATGAGTGGGGCATTGACATGGCCGTCAGGAACTGTGAGCATGTGCGGGGTGAGACGATATTTCACTCCGATCATGGGTCGCAGTACATGTCGAAGGAGTTCACTGAGTTGCTTGAGTCCTATGATATCAGACCCTCGGTGGGAAGAACAGGAGTGTGCTGGGATAATGCGTGGGCGGAGTCGTTCAATGCGACATTGAAGAATGAGAGGGTGCACCGGGTGATCTATCGGACCAAGGAAGAGGCGGCCCGGGATGTTGAGCGGTGGATCGAACTCAGGTATAATCAGAAACGTCTCCACTCATCGTTGGGGTATCGGACCCCGAATGAGGTTGAGGCGGAGTACAGGGAATCGCGTCAGGTGGCCTGAAACCAAGTTTTGGGCGTGTCCGAAAAGCGTCAAGCAGTCCAGGATGCCGCGGGGGTCCTGCCGAGTGCCACCGGGATCCTGGTCCATGACGCATGGTCGCCTTACGACACGTTCGAGGATGCTGATCATCAGTTGTGCGCCGCGCACCTGATCCGTGAGTTGGCCGCGGTGATCGACCACCACAGCGCTCACGATCCACCTGACACGTTCTGCTGGGGCCGCCAGGTGATGGATGGGCTGCTGGTCCTGATCTGGGACTGTTGGCCGCCCAGCGCCGCGTGATCGTCGTGGGCGCGATACTGAGTGCCCAGTCGCCGGTGGAGGGGAAGGTCGGGAACAAGCATCGGGCCCTGGGGCAGCGGATCAGGGACCGGATCGATGGCTACCTGCGGTTCGCCACCACTGGGGGGTTACCGCCGAACAACGATCCGGCTGAGCGTCAGGTCCAGATGGTGACAGTCCATCAGAAGGTCTCGGGGTGTCACCGCACCCAGGCGCGGGTGCGACCGGGTTCGTGCGCCTGCGGTCGTATCTGGCCACCGCCGCCGCACAGTCACGCACCACCTTCGGGGTCCTGACCGACCAGTTCAACGGGCGCCCACGGATACCCGCCACCACCTGAACAGTTACCAGCAGGAGACTCTCGAGAACGCGTTCACCGTACTCACCGAATACATTCAAGAACAGATATTCGACTACGACCTCAAGCGCATAAACATCTCTCAGTCAAAATCTGGGGTCGTTTCACCCAGATTTGTCCTACGAGAACCATACCCATGATGCACAGCCTCGATTTGTTGCAGTAGACAATAATGAGCTGAAAATGAAATTAAAACATTTTCACCCTCACCGCAAAGAAAAAACTCATCTCCTCTTTCAACCAGGCATTTCCATGGATACCCTAATAATCTTAGCGGCTCTTGAAACAAATTGGTTTCATCAAGATAAGAGCGGTCAGTCCAGTTGTTTACTCCGAAGATCTTTCAGATCTTCCCTGTTGTAGTCCAACATCGCGAGATAATAGTCATCGAAAGACTCGTACCGCTCAATAAGACCGCCCGCCAACCATGCGACGCTGCCGTACGCGTAATTTGGATCTATATCCATAGCAAATACATCCATTTGAAACTCACTCGCCGCAATTGGAAGCAGCGACCCGACTCCCAAATCAGTCCCCTGGAACACACCCACATCGTCCATAGTTGCAAGTGCATCGCGAGCCAGCTTCATTAGCATACCTCCCTGCAATTCATCAGTTCCGAATAATGAAACCTCCTGATAGAAGTTCGGCCAGCCATTCGCCGCCCTCAGAAAACTCGCATACGATCCATCAATCTCATGTCCTAAAAAGGCCTCAGCTTCAGCGATCTGCTCAGCAGTAGCAGCTACACGTGGCAGATATTTTGGCCATATTCCCTCGGTGTCAATCTCCATAATATTCTGATTGATGATGACACCCTTGGAAATTTCAGCAGGCCAATCTGAAATTCTAGTCAAGGTCCCTCACCCCTCCGTACTCGAAGCTAGTCGGTTGATAGCCGATAGGATACCCACGTGACTGTCCACCGAGGCTCGTGTTAACTCGCGCAGTGAGCGGCAGCCAAGAGTGCGGTTCAGCTGTACCCGTCCACGTTGTATCCGGACTATGTCCTACATGCAAGCCCTCGTAGGCCTCTGGTCTGCGGAGACGTTCGGCTCTAGCGGCGGCTGAGGCTGCTCGGCGCAATTCCCCACTTGTCGAAACTCTACCAGTAGAGGACAGAGCCCCGTCCACCAACGCGTCATTGCAGCCATCCACGTAGGCCTTTGTCTGGGCGATCTCTTCTGGAGTCGCATTCGCTGGTGCCTTGAACACAACGGGGCCACAACTACCATCGGCCGAAGCGTTGTTGTGAACCAGGAGGGTCGTGCCTTCGGTGGTGGACACGTAGTAGTTGTGGCTGCCGGCCACCTGGAGGTTGTAGACAGTTCGACTCTGCCCCGTCGCCTGAATCGACTCCACCCTCACCGCACGGCCCTGCTCATCGCGAAGCCGATCCCCGCTATGCAGTTCTGACGCCGGAGTATAGCCCCGTCCCTCCACATAGAACGGATGCGTCCCCGTGGTCTCCACCACACCACCGTCAGTCGAGACCATGAGAGTGGGGACCTTCTCATGAACGAAGGTCCGCTCCACCACCGCCGGACGCAGGACACCAGTAGCCGGATCGTACGAGGCGACCTCCTCGCCCTCGCCAACCTGATCGATGGGCTTCATCGTCCCATCAGCCATCAACACCGGCGTACCGGCAGTGAAACAGCCATATCGGGCCACACCACTGACATGAGCCAGAGCCCCACCGGCCGATCCCATCACCACGCCCGATGCCGCCCCACCGGCCACCGCCTGGGTGAACCCCGCTGCAGTCAGACGCTGACCCGATGTCATGTAGTCGATGCCACCCGAGGCCCCACCATTGATGCCACCTTCAATACCACCGGCCAGCATGTTGCGCCCCAGACACGGCACCAACCTTCTCGTGGCCCGCGCTGCCACTCCGGCAGCGCCCCCGCCGATCAGTCCGGTGGCCGCCCCCACTGCTCCGGCGACCGCCACCTTGCCCCAGTCCACCCGCCCTGTGGATCTCTTCTGCGACCACGCCGATCCACCAGCACCCATCAGTGCCCCCGCGATGATCGCCCCGCCGACCGGGCCTCCCACACCAGTGGCCATCACCGCCACCCCGGCGACAAACCATCGCTCCGGCGGCCACGTACTGCCAGTTGTGCCCCCACCACGACTCCACGCCATGCCAGGCCGATGCCAGGCCACCACGATGCTGATCGGCATACTGCTTCAACTGGTCGGCCGTCACTGGTGACAAGCCCCAGGGATCTACGTGATTGACCGGATCGTTGCCAGCGAAACTGTACGGATTGGCCGCCCATGCAGCACCGGTCACCGGCTCGACCGGGTCCCGCGAGAGGAACCCCCGGGTGCCTGGGTCATAGACCCGCGCACCCATCCACTCCATACCAGAGACTTGGAGGCCGCCGCTCGACGTCAACGACACCCCGGACTGGGCACTACCTGCCGATGGGACAGCACTCCACGGACTACTGCCCTCCCCAGCCAGGAGCCACGACACCTCATCGGCCTTGTTCTCCCCGATCCGAGCGGGAGCGGCGGTGACCGCCAGCGCGTCGACGATGACCTGAGCACCGAACTGGGCCAGGCTCGGCCTTGCGGCTGTCGTGTCCCACCACAACGGCTGGCCATCGGCACGAGCCAACTCGCCCAACGCATCAGTGGTCAGGCGATGCTCCACCGTGCCAGTCACCGTGTCCTGGTGGCGAGTCACAGCGGTGACCCGTGTCAGGAATCCCCGAGGATCCCAGCCGAACAGCCGTTCACCGGCCGGACCCACCTCACGGATCCGCCGGCCCGACCCGTCATAGGTGTAACTGGTGACCGTTCCGTCAGGATTCTCGCTGGCGATCAGCTGTCCCGCAGCATCATAGGAGAACCGGGTCGTGGCTCCGTCAACGGCCTCGGCCACGAGCCGGCCCGCACGATCATAGGAGTAGGTGCTGATCGACCCTTCGCTGGTCTGAGCGCCTGCCAGCTGTCCCGCAGCGTCGTAGGAGAAGCGGGTTACCAGACCATCGACGATCTGCGCAGTCACCCGCCCGGACTCGTCACGCTCCAGGCGAGTCCGCTGAATGAACCCCCGCCTGTTGACCTCGTGGGCCACCACTTGTCCCTCGGCCCATGTCCAGGTCGCCTGGAGACCCGGGCCTTCGACCGAGGACGATCCGCCCGATCCCATCACGACCGATCTCGACCCGGCCCACACCGGCACCTGTGACCGCCGAGATCCGATTGTTCGCATCGTACTCGTAGCCGGTGGCCGCCCCATCGGGACGGATCATCGACGTCCGACGCCCCCCGATGTCGTAGCGGTACTCCATCCCAGCGCCGTCGCGCAGCCGCCGCGTCAGGTTCCCCGCAGCATCCCAGGAGAGCCGATGAACCACCTGCGACCCCGCCTCGCCCGGCTCGCGGATGGTCTCACGGTCCTAGAACCGAAGTCGCGATCGTAGCGGGCCAGCACCTGGCCGCCGGCCGACTCGCTCTCCAGCAGCCCGGCGGCGTTGTAGGTCCACGACAGCTCGGCGTCACCCGGCCGGATCTGCCGCACCAGCCGCCCCGACGCATCGTAGGAGTAGGTCGTCGTCCGACCAAGAGCGTCGGTCCGGCCGATCAGCCGGCCCATGGCGTCGAACTCCCGCTCGGTGCACGCCCCGGCAGCATCCCTGATCCGTGTCTGGCGGCCCAGAGCGTCGTAATCGAACCGAGTCACCTGGCCCAAGCCGTTGGTCGCGCTGATCAGCTGCCCAGCCTGGTCGTATCCGAATCGCCGCAGTCCGTTCCACGGGTCGCGGACCACGACGATCCGACCACACCGGTCATAGCGGAACCGCACCGTCCCCCGGCCCGGCTGGCGTCGCTCGATGATGCGACCGCACACGTCGAAGCGGGTCTCCACCCGCTCGCCGGTCGGCCACACCTCTGCGGCGATCCGCCCGTCGGCGTCGTGGACGAACTCGTAGCGACGTCCGCCGGTGCTGATCGTGGCGCTCCGGCGGCCGCACCGGTCGTACTCGTACCCCCACCGCCGGCCCGAGGGCTGGGTGACCCCCAGCACCGGCCCGCGGCGTCGTAGGCGATGCGGGTCACCTGGCCCTGGGCGTCCATCGCCTCCACCAGACGTCCGCACAGGTCGTAGCGGCAGGTCCGCTCCGCCCCGTCGGGGCCCGTCTCGGCGACCACCCGGCCCAGCCGGTCGTACCGGGCGCCGACCCGGTCGGCGCCGTCGACCAGGGTGGTCGGCAGGCCGGTCGCCGGATCCCGCTCGATCCGCCTCTCCACCCCGGTCGCATCCCGCGTCGCCGACAGCCGTCCGGCCGGGTCCCAGGACATCTCCCACCGGCCCCCGCCCCCGTCGGTGAACCCGGTCAACTGGGAAGCGGCGTCATGGCCGAACTCCCACCGAGAGCCGTCCGGCAGCTCCACACTCGCCAGATTCCCCAGATCATCGGTGCGCCGCCGGATCGTCCGCCCGATCTCGTCGACGGTAGCGGCCTCCTCACCGGCATCGTCGTAGGACGTCTCGACCCGCCCGCCGAGCGGGTCCACGGTGGCCGACAGGCGTCCCGCCGCGGTGTACTCGAACCGCCACACCGCGCCGTCGGGATCGACCCGACGGTCGCACAGACCGGCCTCGTCGTAGCCGTAGACCGTCCGATGGCCCAGCGGCGTGACCGCCGCCACCACCCGGCCCGTGGCATCGCGCTCCAGACGCGCCGTGCTCCCCGCCGCATCCTGCACCGCGACCAGGTCGCCCCGCTCGTCGTAGTCCATCGCGACCACCACGCCGGTCGGATCGGTCACCTCCACCGGCAGGCCGTGGCGCCACACGACCCGGGTCACGCCGCCCTCGGGATCCCGGATCACCGACGGGTTCCGGTCCGCACCCGCGTACTCGTACCGCGTGGTCGCCACCGTGCCCGGCTCGCTGGTCACATCGACCCGCACCACCCGGTCCAGGTCGTCGTAGCCGGTCTGGATCCGGGCCCCGGACGGCACCTGCTCGGTGACCAGCAGGCCGCGCTCGTCGAAGGCGCGCACCGTCGTGGCGCCGTCCCGCTCGGTCACCAGCACCTGGTTGCCGTAGCCGTCCCAGGAGGCCGACTGCCGGCGTCCCTCGTCGTCGACGATCCCGACCAGGCGACCCCGCCCGTCGTGGATCCAGGTGTTCGACCGCCCGCCGTCGGCGTCGGCGACCACCGTCGCCCGGCCCGGCAGATAGGTGTAGTGCGACCGGCGGCCGTGCGGCGACGTCTGCCAGACCACCCGGCCGGCCTCGTCGTAGACGTTGTCGACCAGCCGCACCCCGTCCGCGTCGGTCACCGTCGCGATCCGGCCGGCGTCGTCCCAGCCGTAACGGCGCACCACGCGCCCGTCGACGCTCTCCGTGCTCAGACGACCCTTGTCGTCGTACCCGTAGACGACCCGGCGGCCGTCCGGCGCCTCCACCGCCGCGATCCGGTCCCCGTCCCAGGACAGGTCCAGACGCCGGCCCCGCTCGTGGACGACGGCGACCAGCCGGTCCCCGGCCCACCGGTAGGACAGCTCCGTCCCAGCGCCCCGCGACTCTGTCGCCGGACGCCCCGACCCGCAGAAGGTCCAGCACCCGCCGTCATTGTCGCGGACCACGAACCCGCCGTCAGCGGATCCAGGATCGGCGGTCAGCCACAGGCTCTCCCCGTCAGCGCGGTCCCAGCCCTCACCCTGGCGCGGAAACACCACATGACGGCCATCGGCCTGCACCCAGCGCGCCGACTCCCCGTCGATGATCAGCCGGGAGTCGGCGATCGACGCCCACCCCGGTCCGAAAGCGCCCCGCTCGAACGCCACCGAGTTGTACATCCGGGTCCACACCAGCGACGCGCAGCCGCCATCGAACCCCAGATCGACCTCCGGCTCCACGAAGTTGCCGGTCGCCGCGTTCACCGGGTCGTCGGAGTACCCCGAGGTGACCTTGCCGCCCTGGGCCGTCGGCGGATCCACCGCGATCGGATCCCGGGACGACGTCACCCCCGCCGACTGCAGCGCCGCGGTGATCGCCGCGTTCGGCAGGGTCGCCGCCCCGCCCTCGCTGCCGGCCCGGCTGAACGCCGAGGCCACCGCCCTGGCCCACGAGACGTCATTGTCATTGTGGGAGAGATAGGTACCGAAGGCCGAGAACACCCCCGACGCCTCGACCCCGCCCCAGTGGCAGCCGGCCGTGAAGGTGTTGTACTTGGTCGTCAGAGAGCCCGGCAGGGACCGCAGAGAGTCATTGGCCGTCTGAGAGTTGGTGGCGAACAGGTCCAGATCGCCCGGATCGGCCGAGGACGTACCAGTACTGCCCGACCCCGTCAACGGAGTACGGGTGCCCTGCGCCGGTGCCGCCACGCTGCTGGTCACCGGAACGGCCGCAGGCCCCACCGGCGGCGGATCCTCACCGAAGATCGAGTCCCAGGTCTTCTCCCACCAGTTCTTGCCGTCGTGCTGCTTCTTCCAGGCCCGCGCCGTCTCGCGCCGCTTCTGCTCGGCCTGGGCCGCGGCGGTCAGCTTGTCCACCTCGGTGGCCACGCTGCGCAACGACTCCGACAGGTTGATCGCATCCGCGGCCGCCACCGAGGCGTTGTTCGTGAACAGCGTCGAGTAGTAGCCCTGGAACTCCTCCAACGCCGACTGGACCCAGGAACTGCGCCCCGCCGCCTGCCCGTCGATCGTCGTGGCAGCGCTGCGGCACGCCGCCGACAGCGCACTGGCCGCCGCCGAGTCGTACTTCACATCCTCGTCCACGCCCTTCAGCGGACCAATCTGATCAGAACCCTTCGGCACCCGAAACCCCCATTACTCCACCGCACAACGACACCGGATGCGTCCCAGAGCGCACCCTCCCACTGACACCACTGATACTGATCGGCACTACTGCCGAACCGGCGACCGCCACGGGCCGACCGGCACCTCCGCGGGAAGGACCGGCGGACGGCCGCCGACTCACGCCGGCCGTCCCGCCGGCCGGCCCCGGTCCGGCTCAGGCGCCTCCACCGGCGGTGAAGATGTCCTGAGAGATCTTCTGCAGCTGCCCGCGCAACTCGTCGAGCTCCTGCTTCGCCTTGTCCAGCGCCGACTTGGTCTCCGGCCATGTGGACGAGCGGAACTTCACAGCCAGCGGACCGTCCCACACATCAGGATTCGAGAGCTGACGGCCCTTCGCGTCCAACTGGGAAATCTGATCGGTGAACCCCCCATTGATGATCGACTGCATTCCTCTGATCGCCTGCTTGGCCTGCTCGGTCGAGAGAACCCTTGCCATGCCGCCAACCCCCTTCTTGCTCGTCGCCCGCAATCTGTACGGACTCTGTCGATATGATCCGCACGTATACCTGCCCGGAGCAGGCCCCGCCAAGCCACCCCTCGGACCACGAAGAACACCGAGCTGACTACGGCGAACCGAAGCTGTGGCAGGGCAGGGCCGAACACCCCATCTTCCTGCGCGAACGGAAGAACGGAAGACGGAAGAACGGAAGGTGGTGCTCTCCCAACAGACGAACCTGCTGTCCAAGGTGACGGCGCTTCTGGTCATCACCGCCGTGGTGACCACCAACGAGCAGGTGATGGCGGCCATGGTGGTCCACGTGATGGCCCAGCCGATACTGTGCGGGGGCACCGCACAGGTCACCGGCCGCGCCGTCATGGAGAGCCTGACCGCGCCGATGCCTGGGCGCTGGGTTTATGCTCAGGCAGCGAGCGCCGGCGTCCTGGCCGCGATCAGCGCGGTGAGCTGAACGGCGACGGCCCTGGTGCTCCGGCATCAGAAGGCCAGCGCCTGATCCGATACCGGCTGGGAAACATCGGCCAGGAAGGAGCGAGACGATGACCGAGTCCGGCGACCGTCTCGGCAGCCACTACACCATCGACCGGCCCCTCGGCAGCGGGGCGATGGGCGAGGTGTGGCTGGCCCACGACGAGAGCGGCAAGAAGGTCGCCGTGAAGCTGCTCCACCCCCACCTCACCAGCGACAAGGCCATTGTCCGGCGGTTCATCGAGGAGCGCGAGATCCTCACCTCGATCCACAGCCCCGGCGTCGTCGAGGTGTTCGACATGGTGATGGAGGGCGACAAGCTCGGCATCGTCATGGAGTATGTCGACGGGCCCAACCTGAGCTCCGAGCTCAAGATCCACGCCGAGCGCCACGAGTTCATGCAGGAGCGCTACGCCGCCCGGTTCGCGGCCGAGATCTGCGATGGACTGACGGCCGTCCACGCCGCGCGGATCTGCCACCGCGACGTCAAGCCCGCCAATGTGCTGCTCTCCCGTGGACCTCACGGCGACTGGCATCCCAAGCTCACCGATTTCGGCATCTCCAAGGTCCTGAGCTCCACACTCGAGGGGACGACGGCCTTCGCCGGCACCCCGAGATACATGGCCCCCGAGATCATCAAGGGCCGGACCCCCTGCCCCGCCAGCGACCTCTACTCGTTCGGGGTGATGCTCTACGAGATGGTCGCAGGGCACGCACCGTTCACCGCCCCCAACCGCGAGGCGGTCATCCTGGCCCACCTGGAACAGGACCCGCGTCGGCCATCCGGAATCAGCGACGCCATGTGGTACGTCATCTCCTGCTGCCTGGCCAAGGAGCCCACCAACCGCCCGTCATCCGCCGCGGCGGTCGCCACCGCCCTGCGCCGGATCGGCGACGGCATGGACCCCGGCGTCCTCGTCTCCCCGGCAACCCCGGCGGGGCCCGCTGAGGCTACGGTCCGGCTCACCGCTCCGCCTCAAGGATGGACGTCGGCACCCACCCGGCTGCTCCCGCCCGCGGCGTCTCCGGCGGCGTCCCCGACCTCCCAGTACCCCAGTGTCCCCGCTCGCGCAGCCCTCCCCGACCCGACCCGCAGAGACGCCGCGGAGGCATAGCAAGGTCTGGATTCCGGCGCTGGCGATCCTGCTCGTCGCCCTCGTGGTCGCCGCTATCGCGTTCGACCCGTTCGGCTGGAACAAGCCCGCCGCCGGCGGTTCCCCGTCGGCCGCGAGGAGCGCGACCTCGACCGCGAGGACCGGCTCGGGCGCGACGACACAGCCGACGCCGACCGCCACTCTGCCGGCCGGCGTCACCCAGTGCAGCCCGAAGGTCGGGGTCGGGACCAAGAACACCTCGTGCCAACTCGCGGCCAACGTCGCCGCCGACATCCCCGACGATCCGGGGGACCAGTTCACCGTCGACGCCTACTCGCCGGTCACCGGCAAGACCTACACCCTCACCTGCACGTCCGGGCAGTACTACCGGTGCGTCAAGGAGAAGAACAACATCGAGGTGTACGTCATCAAGTAGGGTCACCGCTCCCCGCCCCGCGGCTTCGTGGGAGGCGTCGCGCGGTGTGGGCGGTTGCCCCGGCCTGAGTGAACATTTCACTCGCATAAGGGCAGGCCCGCTCATCCCACTGCCGGATCCGGGCCTTACGCGAGTGAAAAGTTCATCCGTCTCCGCTGATGTCGGTCGACGTCGGGGTCACCTCCCCGCTGATCTTCAATGAGTGACCATGACGTGCACCGAAACCCGGCCACCTGCGCGTGGAGATCACTCCAGACTCGCCGTAATCCAGCCCGTTCAAGGCCCCGGGACGGCGAGGCGGGAGTGAAATCCACCAGGAACAACCCCAGGCGCTGCGCAATCGCAGTCCCGGCGCAGCCCTCGGCTCACACCGGTTCAGCTCACCTCTGCCAGCACCTTGGCGACGCTGGTGTGCCGCGCCCGGTTGACCGCCAGCAGGCTCGCCAGCCCCCCGACCACCAGCCACAGGATGATGGTGAGCAGGGAGCCGAAGCTCGGGCGAGTGGCCCGCCAGGATCGCCGTCACCGAGTCCATCGCCGGTTTCAGCGGGGATATCCCGTTGATCCAGTGCACCGGCCCCGGCACCGCCGAGACCACCCCGACGGCGGCCGCGACCGCCACGAAGATCGCGCTGATGAATCGCCCGCCGGCGTGCAACCAGGCCGCCAGAGCATGGTTGACCACCAGGAACATCGCCCCGGCCAGCAGCAGCATCGCGAACAGTCCGACCCCGCGCAGGGCCGAGATGCCAGTGGTCGCGGTGCCCAGGAGAGCCAACCCGAGAGCGCTCACCACCATCACCCCGGTGCCGGTCGACAGCGAGCTCCACAGCAGCGAGAGAGTCGACTTCGACGAGGTCAGCACCCGCGACGGAACGGTGCGCGCCACCAGCCAGATCGCCAGCGCCCCGATCCACAGGCCGAGGATCAGCACCAGCCCCACCACCCAGGCCGAGGTGCCCATCGGGGTACTGCTGGAGGACACCGGGGCGGAGACGACGTCGGCCAGCTTCTCGCGGTCGGAGGCCGAGTAGGTGGGCACCTGGGTGGCCCCCTTGGCCACCTGGGTGGCGAAGGTATTCGTCCCGGCGGCGTATTTGGCCGCACCCTGGGAGAGCTTCACCTGACCGCCGTAGAGCTTCTCGGTCCCGGTCGCCAGCTGCTGCACCCCACCGGCGAACTGGCCGACGCCGGAGACGTACTGCTGGGCACCGCTGGTCATCTGCGGCATCTGCTGGGCCATCGCGTGCACCCCGCCGGTGTACTGCGCGACGCCGGCCGTGTACGCCGACACCCCGTCGGCGAGCGTACCGGCCCCGGCGGCGTACTTCCCGACCCCGGCGGTGTACGCCGTCACCCCGCTGGACAGGGCCCCCACACCGGCCGTGTACTTCGAGACGCCGCCCGTGTAGGCCGACACCCCGCCGGCCAGCTGACCAGCTCCGGCGGCGTACTTGTCGACCCCCGCGGTGTACGCCGTCACGCCGTCAGCCAGCGTGCCCGCGCCCGCCGTGTACTTCGAGACCCCGCCCGTGTAGGCCGAGATTCCGCTGGAGACCTGCCCGGCTCCGGTGGCCAGCTGGTGGACGCCGTCCTTGAGAGCCGTGATCTGCTTCTGGATCTCGGGGGCCTTCGCGAACAGCCCGGTGAGCTGGTCCACCCCGCCGGAGATCTGCGACGCATAACCCTGGATCCCCTTGTTGGCGGTGCCGGACTTGCCGAGCAGCGAGTTCGGGTCCCCGGCGTCGCCCATCGACGTCGCCGCCTCCGCCATTCCGGCCTTGACCCCGGCGGCGAGCTGCTTCTTCGCCTCGGGGGTGGCGCAGGACTGCGGGCTCCGGGAGCAGATCCGGTCCACGATCTGGTTCACCTGGGTCTCGGACGGATCGGCCATCGCGCCCTGGTACTTCTTCATCCCGGAGTAGATGCCGGCGCTCGCCTCGGCGGCCCGGTTGGCCCCGGACTTCAGCTGGCCGAGCTGATTCAGCTGATCCTGGCTGACCTGCGGAATCGAGATCGTGACACCTTGCAGCTGGCTGTCCATCTGGTTGAGGCCGGCCGAGACCTGGGCGGACCCGTCGGCCAGCTTCTTCCCACCGGCATTGAGCTGAGCGCCGCTGGACTTCAACGCCGCAGCTCCGGACGCCAACTTCTTCCCACCGGCGGTGACCTGCCCACTACTGGCGCTCAGAGCGGCCGCCCCATCGGCCAGCTTCTGGCCACCAGATGTCAGCTGCCCGGTATTGGCATCCAGCGCAGCAGCCCCGGACGCCAGCTTCTGGCCACCAGCGGTCAGCTGCCCGGAACCAGGCCTTCAGAGCAGCCGCCCCGGCGGCCAGCTGCCGGCCCCCCGAGGTGAGCTTGGCCCCGTTGGCGTCCAGCAGACCCACTCCGGCAGACAGCTGATTCACCCCGATCAGCAGCTTCCCACCGGCGCTGGAGAGGGCCTGACCACCCTGATCGAGCTTGGCGGCGCCGCCGGCCAGCTGCTGGGTGCCGCCGGTGGCCTCCTTGATACCGCCGGACAGCTGCTGGGCGCCGGTATCCAGCTGCTTGGCGCCCTTGCCGACCGAGACCATCGAGTCGGCCAGCTTGTTGAAACCGAGGTAGATATTGCCGAGATACTGGCCGTTGAGGGTCTTGTTGAGGGCGTTCTGGGCCGCCTGGGCGGTGATCGTGGCGATCGTGGTGTCGGTGACCGGGGAGGAGTCGGAGGTCTCCAGGTTGATCACGGCCTGCCGCGCGGTGTCTCCCTTGTTGGCCGAGTAGGAGGTGGCGTCCTTGGAGAAGGACTTCGGGATGGTGACGGCGGCGGCCAGCGATCCGTCCTTGAGCCCGTCGGCCGCGGCCGAGGGCGAGGTGAGCCGCCAGGAGATGGTGCGCCCGTCGGTGGTCGTGGTGCTGGAGGTGATGAGCTCACCGGAGAGCTGGCGTCCCATCGGCACGAACTGGCCGTTGAGCTTGACGCCGGCGTCCTGATTGACGATCGCGGCGTCCACCCGGTCGAGCCGGTCGGTCATCTTCCAGGTGGTGCCGATCAGCGCCCCGGCGATCACCAGCGGCACCAGCACCAGGGCGACCACCGAGTACCAGTTGAGGGTGATCGTCGAGTGCGACCGCTCGGCCTTGGGCTGAGAGCCCGAGGAGTTCGGATTGCGGGTCATCGGTTCGCTCCTTCGGAGAGGGCGGGCGTCTCATCGGCTGATGTCTGCGTGCTGGCGAGCTCCCCGACGCCGTCGGGGTTCAGCCAGTCCAGTCGTCCGGCTCGCTGAGCACCGAGCAGGACGCCGGTGCGCCCGGCCGTTCGCGCCCGGGTGCACAGATGTTCAAGGGCCGCCCGGGACTCGGGGTCGACGACCCGGTCGGCGTGGTCGATGACGGCCAGCCGGGTGGTCGGGTGGAGGCCCTCGCGCAGCCGGTCGGCCAGCCCGTCGGGCTCGGCGGCGTCGACGTAGGTGACCAGCCGGCGCACCTTCGCGGCGCGGTCGGGCAGCAGCTCGCCGGCGGAGCGGCAGTCCCCGGCGTCCAGGGTGAGACGCCCGGACAGGGCCAGCAGCAGTCCGGTGACCGCTCCGGGAGGCCCGGCCACCGCCTGCACCTCGCCGGGTTCGACGTGGGCCCGGACATCGCTGAACAGGCCCTCGACGGCCAGTCCCTCGCCGTGCACGGCCTCGGTGTGCTCGGGGGTCGGCCAGTCGGCGAGCTGGGCCTCGCGGCGCACCGCCTCGCCCTCGATGTCGAGCACCGGCAGGTGCTCCTCGAGCCACTTCGGCAGCCACCAGGCCTTGTCGCCGAGCAGGGTGAGCACCGCCGGGACCAGGGTCATCCGGACCAGGAAGGCGTCCACCACGATGCCGACGGCCAGCGCCAGGGCGATCTCGCGCAGGGCGTTCATGCCCTCGGGGATGAAGAAGGCGAAGACCGAGAACATGATGAGGGCCGCGGCGGTGACGACCTTCCCGGCGGCGACGAAGCCGTCGACCACGGCCTGCTTCGCCTCCACCCCGTGGGTGTAGAACTCCCGCATCCGGGAGACCAGGAAGACCTCGTAGTCCATCGCCAGGCCGAACAGGATGCCCATCACCACGATCGGCATGAAGGAGATGATCGGCACCGGCTTGTCCATATTGATGATGCTGAGCCCGATGCCGCGGTTGAACACCAGCTGGGCCACCCCCAGCCCGGCCCCGGCCGACAGCAGATAGCCGACGGTCGCCTTGATGGGCACCGCGATCGAGCGGAAGACCACGGTCAGCAGGATCAGGCACAGGCCGACCACGAACAGCGCGAAGGGGAACATCGCGCTGCCGAGCCGGCTGGAGACGTCGATCTGGATGGCGGTGACGCCGGTGACGCCGGTGTCGACGCCGAACTCCGACTTCCACTTCCCCTGCTGGTCGCGCAGCCGGCTGACCAGGTCCGCGGTCGCCTCGTCGGAGGGTCCGGTGGTGGGGATCACCTGGATCATCGCGGTGTCGACATTCTGGTTCGGGGTCGCCACCGGCACCTGCTTGACGCCGGGGAGCGCCTTGATGTCCTTCTTGAGGCCGTTGATGACGCCCATCGGGTCGGTCGAGTTGACGATATCGGCGGTGACGATGATCGGGCCGTTGAATCCCTCCCCGAACTTGTCGGTGAGGGTGTCGTAGGTCTGCCGGGAGGGCGTGCCGACGGCGTCCTCGGCGGCGCTGGGCAGCGAAAGATGGAGGTCCTTGACCGGGATGGCCAGGGAGCCGACCAGCACCACCACGACGAGGATGGTGACCGCCGGGACCTTGGTGACGACGTGCACCCACCAGGCGAAGACGCCGCGCCGGGGGGCCTTCTCGGCCTTCTTCGGCTGCGGCTGGGCGCTCGGGGCGGGCTGTTTGACGCTCCCGGTCAGGACGGCGTCCTGACCCTGCGCGGCGTCCTGCACCTTCTTGTCCTTGCCCTTTCTGCGCCGGGTGCGCGGCGTCATCCGGGTGCCCATCAGGCCCATGAAGGCGGGCAGCACGGTGAGCGCGATGACCACCGCCAGCGCGACCCCGATGGCAGCGAAGATGCCCATCACGGTGAGGAAGGGGATGCGCGCGATCGACAGGCCGACCAGGGCGATGATGACCGTGGCGCCGGCGAAGACGACCGCCGATCCGGAGGTCGCCACCGCCCGGGAGGCCGAGGTCTGCGGATCGACGCCGTCGGCCAGCTGGTCGCGGTGCCTCGACAGGATGAACAGGGCGTAGTCGATGCCCACCGCCAGACCCAGCATCACGGCGAGCAGCGGGGTGGTGGAGTTGATGTCGGTGAAGTTGGCCAGCAGCATCGTGATGCAGGTCGAGATGCCGACGCCGATCAGGGCGGTGGCGATGGGCATCCCGGCGGCGACGATGGAGCCCAGGGTGATGAACAGCACGATCAGGGCGACGACGACGCCGAGCGCCTCGGTGACGCCGAGGGTCGGCATGGTGGCGCCGAAGGCCTGGCCGCCGACGTTCACCTGGCTGCCGACCGGAAGGGTCCGCTCGATCTTCTGTCCGGTCTTCTGAAGGGCGGCCTTGTCGGCGTCGGGGAAGGAGATCTGGTCCTGGTTGCCGAGGTCCACCTGGATGACCGCGGAGGTCTTGTCCTCGCTGACCATTCCGCTGACGAACTTGTCCCAGGGCGAGGTCGCGCTGCTGACGAAACCGAGCTTCTTGAAATCGGCGACCCCCTGCTCGATCTTCGGCTTTGTCGCCGCGGACTCCACGGACTCGCCCTTCGGGACCACGACCACCACATCTGCGGTGAGGTCGGCCGCCTCCGGGAAGGTCGCCTTGAGGTTGTCCATGGCGGTCTGGGAGGGGGCGCCGGGGATGCTGAAGGTGTTCTCGAAGGACCCTCCGAAACCGAGCGTGAGGACGCCGAGCAGGGCCAGGATCCCCAGCCAGATCGCGATGACAGTCTTCGCGCGCCGGAAGCACCAGGCGCTGAGATCGTGCAGGAAGGAGGACATCGTCACCTCAGAATCGTCGATCCGTCTCATTCTCGGTACAGAAACGTATCCAGTACGGAAGCGTATCCGATACGCTACTGTATGCAAACCGGCTGATACCGGATTGACAACGGGAGCCACGGGAGGCTGATGATGACCGATGTCGCCACACCCCGAGAACGCGTCAGCACTCGACGGGCACTCACCCGGCAACGACTGGCGTGGGCCGCGACCCGGGTGTTCGCCCGGAAGGGGGTCGACGGCGCATCGGTGGAGGAGATCTGCGAGGAGGCGGGATTCACCCGCGGTGCCTTCTACTCCAACTTCGAGTCGAAGAACGAGCTCTGCCTCGACATCCTGCAGCGCTCCCAGGATCAGGCGATCCGGGCACTGTCGACCGAGCTGCCCAAGGTCTCGGCCACCGGACTGCCGATCGACAAGAAGCTCGACCTGGCCCTCGAGCTGTTCACCAGCACCGTCAGCACCGATCCCGAGACCATCCTCGCGATCAGCGAGATCCGACTGCAGGCGGCCCGCGACCCCGAGCTCCGGCCGGCCTACCGGGCCCTCACCGAGTCCTGCGCCCCGGTCCTTCATGATCTGGTCACCGAGGTGATCGAGGCCAACGATGTGCATCTGGGCATCTCGGTGGACGACCTGCTGTCGGTGATGCACATCATCTACGACCAGCAGATGATCGAGGCGATCATCGCCGGGCATCCGGCCGACCACGTCGCGGTCACTCAGCAGATGTCGAACCTGCTCAAGGCGCTGATGCGGGCCTGAGTGCAACTTTCACTCGGGTAAGGGCCTTTTCGAGATCGCCAGAGCTGGGTCGGGCCTTACGCGAGTGAAAAGTTCACACCAGCGACTTCGACCCACGCCGACTGAGGGCGCCGCCGCGTCACAAGTGCAACTTTCACTCGCGTATGGGCCCTTTCGGGATCGCCAGAGCCGGGTCGGGCCTTACGCGAGCGAAATGTTCACGCCAGCGACTTCAACACCCGCCGGCTGAGGGGCGCCGCTGCGCCACAAGTGCAACTTTCACTCGCCTAAGGGCCTTTCCGAGATCGCCAGAGCCGGATCGGGCCTTACGCGAGCGAAATGTTCACACCGGCGCGGCTTCCCTCAGCCCATCGCCCGCGGCGCGCCCGGCTCCTCCGGCCAGCACAGGACGGGGAGATCTGCGATCGAGGCGAGCAGCCGGTCGTGCGGGGTGGCATCCAGGGTGGGCAGATCCGCCGCTCCGGTGAGGACGCCGACCGCCATCGCCCCGGCGTTGCGGGCGGCCTGGAGGTCGACCGGGGTGTCCCCGACGGCGATCACCTGGTGGACGTCGATGACCCGGGTGCGCTCCATCGCGCGGTGGATCAGGTAGGGGGCGGGGCTGCCGGTGGTGACGTCATCGGCGGTCACCACGGTGTCGATCAGGTGCTTGCGGGCCGGCCACCAGCCCAGCGACTCCATCAGCGGAGCGACGGTCCGCTCATCGAGGTCGGTGGTGAGGGCGACCCGGACGCCGTGCTGCTGGAACTGCTCGAAGAGCCGGCCGGCGTCGGCTATCTCGTGCGGCGGGCCGGTGCGCCAGGAGTCCGCCAGAACCGTGCCGAACCGGGCGAGCTGCTGGCCGACCACGCCGCGTCCGGGCTGGACGCCGCCCAGGGCCATCAGCGCCGAGATCGCGCTGCCCCGCTCGGCCCAGGCCCAGGTCCTGAGATCCTCCTCAGCGACCGCGGCTCCGGTCTCCTCCACCACGGTGCGCAGCGCCCGCGACACCGCGCCGCCGTCGTCGACCGTGGTTCCGATCAGATCGAGGACCACCAGTGAGACCATCGCCCGCTCCTCTGCTCGCATTCAGGACGCGCCCACAGACGACCGACACGGACGCGCCACCCGCAAGGATGGCACGGCCCGCGTCACGAGTGCCGGTGCCCAGGGACCCCGCGTGTCAATGACGCCGCGTGTCAGTACTCAAGTGTCAGTACTGCGGCGTCCCCGGCCACCCGAGCACCCCGCCGGCAAGGGAGCGCAGCCACACACCCTCCGGCGCTCCGGCGCTCAGCAGCCGGACCGCCTCGGCGGAGCGCACCCCCGAGCGGCAGTAGACGACGACGTCGTCGGCACCCCGGAGGGTCTCGGCGACGGCGTCCCAGCCACCGAAACGAATCCGGCCCAGTGGCATCCAGCGGTCGTTCGGGAGGGTGGCGATGTCGCGCTCCCACTCCTCGCGGACGTCCAGCAGGACCGGCCTCCGATCGCCAGCGAGCTCTTCGGCCAGCCGGTCTGCGGTGATCTCGACAACGGTGATCTCCGCGACCGGTATCCCTGTGATGACGTTCGGGGTCCGGGCCGGCCCAGGCGCCTGCTCCGGAACGGGCCCGAGCGCTTGCGCGAGGGCCGCGGAGGCGGGCACCTCGCAGATCCCGGCGTAGTCGTCGGCCAGCCGGGTGACAGGCTCCCGCGAGGGATCTGCAGACAGTCTCAGGAAGCGGTAGTCGCAGGTCAGGGCGTCGTGGATCATCAGCCTCCCGACCAGGGGCTCTCCGATGCCGCAGATCACCTTGACGGCCTCGGTGGCCATGGTCGAGCCGATGGTTCCGCACAGCGCCCCGAGCACGCCGCCCTCGGCGCAGTTGGGCACCGAATCGGCGGGCGGGATGTCGGGGAACAGGTCGCGCAGCATCGGGCCTTGTCCGGGCCAGAAGACCGACACCTGGCCGTCGAAGCGGAATATGGTGCCCCAGACCAGCGGCGTGCCGGTGATCTCGGCGGCGTCGTTGGACAGGTAGCGGGTGGCGAAGTTGTCCGATCCGTCGATCACCAGGTCGTGGGCGGCGAACAGCTCCAGGGCATTGTCCGGGCCGAGCCGGCCGACGATGGGCCGGACGGTCGCCTCCGGGTCGAGCCTGAGCATGGCATCGCAGGCCGACAGGGCCTTGGGACGCCCGAGATCCTCCTGCCGGTGCAGCACCTGGCGTTGCAGATTCGAGGTCTCGACCACGTCGTCGTCGATCACCGTGATCTGCCCGACGCCGGCGGCCGTGAGGTACTGCAGGACCGGCGCCCCGAGCCCACCGGCCCCCACCACCAGGACCTTCGCGGCGCGCAGCCGGCGCTGGGCCTCGGAGCCGAATCCGGGCAGCGAGAGGTGCCGGGCGTAGCGGGCGGCCTGCGCGGGCGTCAGCGGCGGGGCGGGTACCACCAACGGCGTCATGAGGCGGTGACCAGGCCCTCGGAGGGGGAGGACGCCACCGCCAGGCTGCGCCTGGGGATGCGCCCGGCCCGGCGCGCCAGCAGTCCGGCCTGGACGCCGAGCCGGAAGGCTGTGGCCATCGCGACCGGGTCGGCGGCCAGGTTGATGGCGCTGGCGGCCAGCACGGCGTCGCACCCCAGCTCCATCGCCAAGCAGGCGTCGGAGGCGGTGCCCTGACCGGCGTCCAGCACCACCGGGATCTGCGCGCGGGAGGCGATGAGCTCGATGTTGTGCGGATTGAGGATGCCGAGTCCGGTGCCGATCGGGGACCCGCCGGGCATCACGGCGACCACGCCGAGACTCTCGAGCCGGGTGGCCAGGACGGGGTCGTCATTGGTATAGGCGAAGACCTTGAATCCCTTGCCGACAAGGGTTTTCGCGGCGTCCAGCAGTTCGGGCGGGTCGGGCAGGATGGTGCCGTCGTCGACGACCACCTCGAGTTTCACCCAGTCGGTACCCAGGGCCTCGCGGGCGAGCTCGGCGGTGAGGACGGCGTCAGCGGCGGTGTGACAGCCCGCGGTGTTGGGCAGCAGGCGCTGGCCGAGCCTGCTCAGCAGGGGGAACAGCCGGTCCCCCTCGCCGGGCTTCAAACGTCTCATCGCGACGGTGGCCAGCCCGGACCCGGAGGCCTCGACGGCCTTCGCCAGGATCTCGTGGGAGGCGGCGTGCCCGGTGCCCATGATGAGCCGGGAGGGCAGGGCGACGCCGTCGATGGTGAGTGTGTCGTCAATGGTCAGTGTGTCGGTGGGTGTGCTGTCGGTCATGAGTTCTCCCTCATCCGCCCTGGACGGCGGTGACGATGTCGACGGTCTGACCGGGGGCCAGCTCGGTGGCCTGCCATCGGCTGCGGGGCACCACGGCCCTGTCGATCGCCACCGCGACTCCCAGCCGGCCGCCGTCGGCCGGTCGGCCATCGGGTTCGAGAGTTCTGCCGATGCGCCCGGCCACCAGATCCAGGACGGTCTCGCCCGGGTGTGGCTGGTAGTCCTCGCCGTTGACTGTCAGCATGATCGCAGTCAGCTCCTTCCCTCCGGCGGCATTACCCGCATCAGGTCCGGGGATCCGAGGATCCCCAACGGTCGGCTCTCGCCCTCTCAGCCCCGGTGGGGCTCCCGTAGGTCTCGCAATCTACCACCGGGGTGTCGGGGGGCGCCTGACCCATGGGCAATCCCGACAAGACGGGAAATCCTGATAAATGTTTGAGAAATCCTCAGCATGCTCTTACTGTCGTGTGGTGACGGGTCGCGCTGCGGCCCACCGACTGGAAGGAAACCACACATGGCCAGCACCACCACCATGAACTCCACGAAATCGTTCCGTCGTGTCCTCGCACTCGGCGCCGCCACCGGAATCGCCGTCATGGGGTCGGTCGCCCAACAGGCGCACGCCGCGCCCGTCGGTCCGTCCAAGACCCCGGCGCAGGCCTCCCACGCTTCCGCACCCAGGCAGATCGCCTCCGCACCGGCGCAGACCCCGAAGACCCGCACGCATGTCTGGGCCACGACCAACGTCAACGTCCGCTCGGGCGCCGGTCTCTCCCACTCCCGCATCGGCCTGCTGCGCACCGGCCACTACACCACCCAGCTCGAGGCCTCCCACAACGGCTGGACGAAGGTCCGCTACCACGGCCAGGTGGGCTACATCTACTCCCAGTACCTCACCCACTCCGGCTCCACGGCGAGCAGCGGGTCGACCTCCAGCTACGCCCCGCGTCACTCCGCAGGCCCCTCCACCAGCTTCAGCGATACCAGCCGCTCCAGCCAGCGTCAGAGCTACACGCCGCGCCACTCCGCGGAGTCCACCTCCTCGTCCGGCTCCTCATCGAGCAGCACAAGCGGGGGCGGCTCCTGCCAGGCGTCTTTCTACGGCTCCGGGTCCCAGACCGCCTCCGGCGAGTCCTTCGACTCCTCGGCCATGACCGCGGCGAGCAAGACCTACAGCTTCGGCACCAAGCTCCGGGTGACGAACCAGGCCAACGGCAGGTCGGTCGTCGTGCGGATCAACGACCGCGGGCCCTACGTCTCCGGCCGCTGCCTCGACCTGTCCACTGGCGCCTTCTCCCAGATCGCCAGCACCGATGCGGGCGTGACCTCGGTCAGCTACCAGGTGGTGAGCTGACCCTCGGGTTGTAGCGCGACCCGGAAAGCACGAGCCCGGCCCGGCGGACAGCCACCGGACCGGGCTCGGCGTCACCCCCGAAGGGATGTATGGAGGCGCTGACCGGATTCGAACCGGCGTGCACGGATTTGCAATCCGCTGCCTCACCTCTCAGCCACAGCGCCATGAAGGACCTACGCTGGACACGCGGCACAGAGCGCGCCGTAGTCGGGAACTCGGTTCCCGGCGTCCAGGGGAAGGAACCCAAGATGGAAATGATGGAGATGATGAGGTCCACGTCCATGGCGGATATGCCCATGGACATGGACATGATGAGCGAGTGCATGGAGTCCATGAACTCGTGTTCGATGGCCTGCAGCATGTGCGCCGGAGCCGCCATGGGCGGGGATATGGACGCCTGCCGCGCCATGTGCATGTCCATGGCCGAGATGGCCGACTGCTGCATGAAGATGATGATGCGCCCCGCCGGCTACGACTCCGCCGTCATGATGCAGATGATGAAGACCTGCATGATGATGGGCAAGGCCTGCTCCGCCGAGTGCATGATGCACGCCGACGCCATGGACATGTGCCGTTACTGCGCCAAGGCCTGCGACGCCATGGTCGCCCAGTGCGACGCCATGATGGAGAAGATGGCTCACTGATCGGCCTCAGTCCGTGCTGATCGAGTTTGTGTCGATCGAGGCGGGTCGCGCGGTGGTCTGCACCGCACCGGCCAGAATCTCGGCGATCGGGTGGTAGGCGACCGGGTCCCCCACATTCGGGAGGCCATCGGCGTCTACCACCTGAACCCGAAGTGCCGAACCGTCGAGGAGCCGGAGCAGCACCGTCGCCGTCGCGCCGTCGACGGACTCGACGAGGCCGTCCCGCCAGGCGGAGGGATTTCCGGCCGCGATCCGGGCCTGAATCGGCAGAACGTTGAGTGTGTGTGGGAGCTTCATGAGCCTCCACGTCCTTTCCTGTGCAAGGGCAAATGGCATGAGCCGAGGAATATGCGGGCACAGAGAAATCCAGAGACGCCGATCAATGGGATTGCGATGAAGATGATCCGGCGGCGAACATGCTGGACCCCTGAACCGGCCGCTGAATGAGCGGTCTTACAGCTGCGGGGATTCGATCAGCACATTCGACAACAGGGCATCGAGACGCGCGCCATCGCCGTCATCGTGAGCACCTGCTGGATTGCCATGCCCTGCAATATACACGACGCCGTCGCGGACGCAACTCCGGGTTCCGGCACGCGAGCCCACAGCCCCGCGCAAGGGCGCGAGCTGCCCCCTGACTCGTGAAGTCTGACGGATCCTTGTGTGTAGTCGAACGACAATCCGTCAGACTCTCGGTACCATCCACCACGGCGACGACGATCGGCCGGCCGTCACCGGATGCACAATGCCCTGGACTGGTTCCCCTGGGCCACGGCCATGATCGTCAGGTACACTGAATCAGCAACGATAGATTGATTCAGGAGGTGGCCAGATGAGCACAACGCAGGTGGGCGCAGCGATCACGCAGGCCCTCCGCACAGCCCAGCTGTCCCAACGTGAACTCGCAACCCGCACCGGGATCTCTCAGCCGACCCTCTCCCGCATCATCTCGGGCCAGCGGATCGCGAAGGTTCCGGAACTCGTCAAGATCGCCGAGGCCACCGGCTACACCATCGGCCAGCTGGCCGGCACCTCGGCTCCCAGCCGGATGCAGTGCGCCGCCCGAGCCACCAACGGCGCGACGATGGAGGAGATGAAGGCACAGCTGCTCCATTTCATGGAGATCGACGCCTACCTGGACGGCCAGGCCATCCCGGCGTCCCGGTGAGAGGAATCCGAAGCCGATGGGATCCGAGGTAGAGGGAAAAAGGCGAGCAACTGAATTCCGTGGCAAGTACCACTTGGGCGATCACCCCCTGGGGGATCTCATCACTCTGGTGGAACAGACGATTCAGTGCGACGTCGCCATTCTGGATGCAACGGGGCAGGACGAGCACGGCCTGTCCATGCGCGATCCCGATCGTGGCGTGGTGTTCATCGGCATAGCGCGCACACGAAACCCCATGCGACAGCGAAGCACCCTTGCCCATGAACTCGCCCATGTCCTGTTCGGGGACTGGGATGGTCCACAGGGCGATGAGCTCAGCATCCGGAACCCCCAGGAGATTCGTGCCGACGCTTTCTCCCGACACCTGCTCGTCCCCGAGGCGGGCGTCGAGACGTTCATCGGAGCAGATCGGAATCTCGATGAGACTGATCTCTCCAACGTCGTTCAGCGATTTCTTGTCTCCCCGGCCATGGCAGCCATCACTCTGTACAATTGCGGCTATATCTCCGAGGCCCAGAAATCAGAATGGATGACCCTGTCCACGGCTCGGATCGCCAGTCGGCACGGATGGATCGATCAGTACGAGTCCATGCAGAGGGAGTCGGTACGGACCCGCCCGCCGCAGAGACTGCTTGCCCGTGCGATCATCGGATACGAGGAGGGGGTGCTGTCCGCCCAAGCGATCGCGACACTGCGAGGAATCCCCCTCGACGCCGCGGAACGGTACCTCTCGAATATCGAGTGATCGGCACCTTGACAGTCCTCGAGAGAGCCGCAGGGAGCGAGTACCTCCCCGACAGAGCAGCGCTGCGCAAGCTGTACACACTCCTTCGTGGTCTTGATGACGGGATTCCGCCACTGCCCACGACAAATCTCCTGGATCTGCCGTGCTGGAATCGACACGCGTAACCGAGATTCCCGGGATCAGAGGATTTCGAGGGGGACGGGAGACTTCGGAGCCGGGAAGGCGGCGTCCAGCTCGGCCAGATCCTCGTCGAGGAGCGCGAGCTCTGCCGCTCCCGCGTTCTCCCGGACGTGCTCCGGGCTGCCCGACCGCGGAATCGCGATGACCTCCCCGGACCGGATCGTCCAGGCCAGCGCCACCTGGGCCGGGCTCGCGTCGTGACGGGCGGCGACCTCGGTCAGCACCTCGTACTCCTTATGCCCTCCCGGGCCTCAGCAGCCTGGCCTGCTCGATCGGCGAGTAGGCCATCACCGGGACGCCGTGCTCGCGCAGGATCGGGAACAGGTCCAGCTCGGGACCTCGGCGGGTGAGGTTGTAGAGCACCTGATCGGTGGCGCACCCGGGCCCACCGGTCTGCTCCAGCAGATCGGCCATGTCGTCGGGATCGAAGTTGGAGACGCCCCAGGAGCCGATGCTGCCCGCGCGCATCAGGTCGTCCATCCCCTCGATCATCTCGTCGAGCCGCACCGCACCCTGCCGCCAGTGCAGCAGATAGAGGTCGATGCGATCGGTGCCGAGCCGCTCCAGGGAGCCCTCGCAGGCCGAGATGATGCCGTCGCGCGACGCGTGCGAGGGCAGCACCTTGTCGACGATGAACAGCTCGTCGCGCACGCTCCCCAGCGCCTCGCCCACCAAGGTCTCGGCGGCACCGTCGCCGTACATCTCGGCGGTGTCGATCAGTGTCATACCGGCGTCGACACCGGCTCGCAGGGCCTCGATCTCCTGCTCGCGCGGAGCATGCCCCTCCCCCAGGTACCAGGTGCCCTGGCCCAGAACGGGAACCTCACGGTCGGCCATCGTCACGGTGCGCATCGGCGCCTCCTCGATCGAAGTTCCTCCCACCATAGGAGGCGCCTCGCAACACGTCTCCAGACGCGGACGACGAGAACCTGACAGGATCACGCGAGCCAGCACCCTGACCCGTGAAGTCTGACGGATCCTGGTGCGTAGTCACACCGACAATCCGTCAGACTTCCAGCGACATCCTTTGACGTCAGACTTCCGGCAACGTCCTCACCCTCACGCCGCGGCGAGCCCAGAACCGGAGCTGGCCGCCCAGAAGCCGAGACCCCGGCAGCCGGGAGGGTGGTGGCGCCGTCCTCGGGCTCCAGCCACACCTGCTCCCCCTCATGCAGGCCGAGACTCCGGGCGAAGGTCCGGGTGAGGTTCACCAGGACGTCGGACGAACCGTCGGCGGCGGCGCCCTCGGGGCGCACATGGAGCCGAGCCTCGAACCCGACCCGCTGGGCCCGGACGATCGTCCCGGCCAGCGCACCGGGGCGCGGATCGGTGTGGATGACGATGTCGTGGGGCCGGATCAGCTGCCCGCCCAGCGTCGTCACCTCGCCCAGGAAGCCCATCACGAACGGGCTGGCCGGCTCGTCGTACAGCGTCGCCGGCGGACCCACCTGCTCGACCGTCCCCGAGTTGATCACCACGACGTTGTCCGCGACCTCCAGCGCCTCCTCCTGATCGTGGGTCACGAACACCGTGGTGACGTGCATCTTGTCGTGCAGCTCGCGGAGCCACTCGCGCAGCTCCTTGCGCACCTTGGCGTCCAGCGCCCCGAACGGCTCGTCCAGCAGCAGCAGGGCCGGCTGGATCGCCAGCGCCCTGGCCAGCGCCATCCGCTGACGCTGGCCACCGGACAGCTGGGAGGGCAGCCGGTCGGCGAACTGCTCCAGGTGCACCAGCTCCAGCAGCTCGTTGACCTTCGCCGCGATCTCGTCCTTGGGACGATGCCGGATCGACAGCCCGAAGCCGACATTCCCGGCCACCGTGAGGTGCTTGAACACCGCGTAGTGCTGGAAGACGAAGCCGATATTCCGCTTGCGGGCCGGCACATTCGTGGTGTCGGCCCCCTCGATGCTCACGGTGCCGGAGTCGGCGTTCTCCAGACCGGCGACGATCCGCAGCAGGGTGGTCTTGCCGCCCCCGGAAGGCCCCAGAAGAGCGGTGATCTTCCCCGACGGGATGGCCAGGTTGATATCGGTGAGGGCGGCGAAATCGCCGAAGGACTTGTTGACGCCACGTATATCGATACTCATGACGAGCTCCCTGAAGATGACGATGAAATGAGATGGGAAGGCGAAAAGGTCATGCTGCCTTGCGCGCCTTCCTCGGGCGAAGGATCGACACCACGGTGATGCAGGCGATCGCAAGAATGATCAGCACCAGAGACAATGTGTACGCCGTCTCCGGCTGGAAGTTCTGGTAGGTGTCCTGGACGACCAGGGTGGCGGTCTGGGTCTGCAGGGACACATTCCCCGAGACCACCTTCACCGCCCCGAACTCGCCCAGCGACCGGGCCAGGGTGAGCACCACACCGTAGATGACCGCCCACTTGATGCCGGGCAGGGTGACCCGCCAGAAGGACTGCCATGGCGTCGCCCCCAGGCTCTGAGCGGCCACCTCCTGATCGTCGCCGATCTCCTGGAGCACCGGAACCACCTCGCGGATCACCAGTGGCAGGGCCACGAAGGTGGTGGCCAGCACGATGCCCGGGGTGGCGAAGATGATCTGATAGCCCGCGCCGTAGAGGAATCTCCCCACGACGGTGTCCGGGGCGTAGACGAGCATCAACGCCAGGCCGACCACCACCGGGGAGACCGACATCGGCAGATCCAGCAGCACCGACAGCACTCCCTTGCCGCGGAACTCCTTGCGCACCAGCAGCAGCGAGATACCGACCCCGAAGACCAGATTGAACAGCACCGACCAGAAGGTCGCGACCAGGGTGAGGCGCAGTCCGTGGAGCACCTCGGGGCTGGTCAGCGCCGTGACAATCCCGCTCCAGCCCCCCTCGAAGGTCCGCTGACCCACGAGATAGACCGGCCAGATCACCAGCAGGCCGACGTAGAGAATGACGAAGATCCTCAGTGCCCATTTCACGGGTCCCCGGTTCGCGAATCATGACCTCTCCCTCCGCCTGATCAGTTCGAGCGCGACGATGACGAGCGCGGCGATGACCAGCATTCCGGTCGCCAGCGCGGCGGCCGAGACGAGATCCCCGTTCTCGACATAGGTGAGCACCCGCACACTCGCCACCTCCGTCTTGTTGGGAAGGTTGCCGCTCAGCAGCACCAGCGAGCCGTACTCACTGATCCCACGGGCGAAGGACAGCCCGGCGCCCGAGGCGATGGCCGGCACCAGGCCGGGCAGCACCACGCGCCAGAACACCGTCCACGGCCCGGCGCCGAGGCAGGTCGCGGCCTCCTCCACGTCGACGTCCATCTCCTCCAGCACCGGCTGGACGGACCTCACCACGAAGGGCAGGGTCACGAAGGCCAGAGCCAGGCGCCACCGACCAGCGGGTGTTGGCCAGATGCAGGCCGAGCGGGGAGTTCGGCCCGTAGAGGGTCAGCAGGACCAGACCGGCGACGATGGTGGGCAGCGCGAACGGGACGTCGATGATGACATCGACGACCGCGCGCCCCCAGAAGTTGTCGCGGGCCAGCACCCAGGCGATGATCGTCCCGGTGATGACGTTGACCAGGGTGACCGCGAGGGCCACCAGGGTGGTCAGCACGATCGCGCTGAGCGTCTCGGGGTTCGTCAGCACCCGCACGAACCTGCCGACCCCGCCGGCCGCGGCGGTGCCGATCACCACGGCCAGCGGAATGAGCACCAGATCGAGAACCACAGCACCGCCACACCCAGCCCGAGCCGGGAGCCCGCGGTCAGTCCACGACCCGCGGCCACCACCCGGCGTCCCCGCCTGGGGGACGCCGGTCGCGGCTCGGGCTCGTCGCCCTCGCCGCTGGGACGGGCTGCCCTGGGTTCGGCGACGACGGTCATGACTTGCCCACCTGAGCAAGGAGTTTGGTCACGAGGCCGTCGTCGCCGAAGAATTTCTTGTTCACTGCCTGTCCAGCCACCGAATTCCTTGTCGATGGTGAACAAGTGGTCGATTGCCGGGAAGGGATCGGAGGGAGTGTTGACGCCCTTGATCCCTGCCGGCGCGGTGCCGGTCAGGGGCCGGAAGCCGAACTGCGCGTAGATCTGCTGGGCCGGCTCGGTGAGGACGTACTCGCCCCACTGCTTGGCCTTCTCACCGCCCTGCTTGGTGACCGCCCCCGGATTCTCGATGAGCAGAGTGTCACTGGGCACCACATAGCCCAGGCTCGACTCGTTCTTCTGCCGGGCGAAGATCGCCTCGTTCTCATAGGACAGCAGCACATCCCCGGTGCCACCGTTGAACGCCGTCGTCGCGTCACGGCCGGAGCCGGGCAGGGCGACGGTGTTCTTGAGCACCTTGAGCAGGAAGTCGTCGGCCTTCTGCTCCGAGCCGCCCGGCAGGTACCGGCCGTGCCCCCAGACCGCCAGGATGTTCCAGCGCGCGGATCCCGACGACGACGGGTTCGGGGTGACGATCTTGACCCCGGGCTTGATCAGGTCGTCCCAGCCCTTGATGCCCAGCGGGTTTCCGGGACGCACCGCGATCGCCACCGTGGTGGTGCTGATGATGCCCTTGTGAGGGCCGGAGTCCCAGTCGGAGGCGACCAGGCCCTTCTCCACCAGACGGGTGACGTCGGGAGTCAGCGAGAAGTGCACGTAGTCGGCCTTCTGCCCGTTGGCCACCGAGCGGCTCTGGTCGCCGGAGGCGCCGTAGGAGGTCTGGAAGGTGACCCCCGTGCCGTTGCCGGTCTTCTGCCAGGCCGCGATGATCGCCTTGTTGGCCTCGGCCGGGGTGGAGTAGGCCACCAGCCGGATGATGTCCCGACTGGCCGCCCTTGCCGCCCGACGCAGCGGCGGCGCCTCCTCCGGCCGGGACGTTGGAGCATCCGGCGAGTGCCGCCAGCGGCAGGGCGGTGGCGGCGGCGGTGAGTAGTCGCCGGCGGCTGAATGTGGTGGTGCTCATGGAAGTGTCCTCAATGTGATCGCAGATCCTCAGATCTGCCAGTCGATGTCGTTCTCGGGTTCGATGACGCCGGCGTCCGCGGGGCGGATCATCCCGGCTGCCAGGGTGAGGCCGGCCGCCGCGTCGACCAGGAGGAAGGCTCCTCCGGTGCGCGATTCGGCGTAGTCCTCGGCGACGATCGGGGAGGCCAGCCTGATCCGGACCCGTCCGATGTCGTTGAGCTCCAGACAGGAGGCCGGCTCGAGCTCGGCGGTGTCCAGGTCGAGGCGTCCCTGGATCCAGTCGATCCGGGCCTGAACGGTGCGGGTGGTGTGCTTGAGGAAGACCCGGTCCCCGGGGTGCAGCGGGCGATCGCCCAGCCAGGCGACCATGGCGTCGATCTCGGTGACCGGCTTCGGGGCGCCCTCGGCGGCGGCGATGAGCTCGCCGCGGGAGATGTCGATGTCGTCGGCCAGACGCAGCGAGACCGACTGCGGGGCGATGGCCTGCTCCAGCGATCCGTCGGCGGTGTCGATGCCGGTGATCGTGGTGCGCCGCCCTCCTGGCAGCACCACCACCTCGTCGCCGACCCGGACCGTGCCCTGGCCGATCTGGCCGGCGTAGCCGCGGTACTCGCGGTACTCCGGGGACACGGCGGCCTGCTGGGGGCGCAGCACGTACTGCACCGGGAACCGCAGCGGCAGCTCCTCGGTCCCGCGGCCGGGTTCGATGGCTTCCAGCAGCTCCAGCAGGGAGCCGCCCGAGTACCACGGGGTGTTCTCGGAGCGGTCCACGACGTTGTCGCCGACCAGGGCCGAGACCGGAACGGTGGACAGGTGGGAGATCCCCAGACGCCGGGCCAGCAGCCGGGCCTCGGCGGCCACCTGGTGGTAGACGGTCGGGTCGTAGTCGACCAGGTCGAGCTTGTTCACCGCGACGATGACATTCGGCACCCGCAGCAGGGCGCCGACCGCCAGGTGACGCCGGGTCTGCTCCAGGATTCCGTGGCGCACATCGACCAGCAGCACCAGCACATCGGCGGTGGAGGTGCCGGTGACGGTGTTGCGGGTGTACTGCACGTGCCCGGGGCAGTCGGCCAGGATGAAGGTGCGCTTCGGCGTCGCGAAGTAGCGGTAGGCGACGTCGACGGTGATCCCCTGCTCGCGCTCGGCGCGCAGGCCGTCGGTGAGCAGCGCCAGGTCGACGCCGGTGAGGCCGCGCTCGTGGCTGACCCTCTCGACGGCGTCCAGCTGGTCGGCCAGGATCGACTTCGAGTCGTAGAGCAGCCGGCCCACCAGGGTGGACTTGCCGTCGTCGACCGATCCGGCGGTGGCCAGCCTCAGCAGGCCCCCCTGCGTGAGATCTGGTCCATTCTGCACGTCGGGCTCCTGATGGGTTCCGTGGTCGATGGCACCGGAGACGCCGGTGCTGCGGGTGTCGGTGCTGGGTCGGATATCGGTGCTCATCAGAAGTAGCCCTCCTTCTTGCGGTCCTCCATGGCGGCCTCGGAGAGGCGGTCGTCGGCCCGGGTGGCGCCGCGCTCGGTGAGCGTGGTGGCCGCCACCTCGAGGACGACGTCGTGGACGGTCTGCGCGTCGGACTCCACCGGCCCCGGTGCACGACATGTCCCCGACGGTGCGGTAGCGGACGTGCCTGGTGACGACCTGCTCGCCGTCGCGGGGCTCGGTGACCGGGCTGACCGGCAGCCACATCCCGTCGCGGCGGAAGACCTGGCGGTCGTGGGCGTAGTAGATCTTCGGCAGCTCGATCTGCTCGCGCTCGATGTAGCGCCAGACGTCCAGCTCGGTCCAGTTGGACAGCGGGAAGACGCGGACGTGCTCGCCGGGGCGGTGCCGGGCGTTGTAGAGGTTCCACAGCTCGGGGCGCTGGTTGCGCGGGTCCCACTGGCCGAACTCGTTGCGCAGGCTGACGATCCGCTCCTTGGCGCGGGCCTTCTCCTCGTCGCGGCGTCCCCCGCCGTAGACGGCGTCGAACCGGTTCTTGGCGATCCCCTCCAGCAGCGGCTGGGTCTGCAGCGGGTTGCGGGTGCCGTCGGGGCGCTCGGCCAGCCGGCCGTCGTCGATCCAGTCCTGGACCTTCTCCACGACCAGGCGCAGGCCGAGCCGGGCGACGGCGGCGTCGCGGAACTCCAGCACCTCCGGGAAGTTGTGGCCGGTGTCGACGTGCATCACCGGGAACGGGATCGGGCCGGGCCAGAAGGCCTTGGCGGCCAGGTGGAGCATCACCACGGAGTCCTTGCCGCCGCTGAACAGCAGCACCGGGCGCTCGCACTCGGCGGTCACCTCGCGGAAGATGTGGATGGCCTCGGACTCCAGCAGGTCGAGCTGGGTGAGGGTCTGTCTGGTCGTTGACCTGGTGGTCACGGTGGGTGTTGACCTGGTGGTCGCTGTGGGTGTTGACCTGGTGGTCGCTGTCGTGGCTGTGCTCACTATCGCCTTTCTCGTTGTCACAGGTGGATTCCGCATTCGGTCTTGGCCAGTCCGGCCCAGCGGCCGGCTCTCGGGTCCTCCCCGGGAGCGACCCGCCGGGTGCACGGTTCGCAGCCGATCGACGGGTAGCCGTCGGCGAGCAGGGGGTTGACCGGGACGCCGTGGGCGGAGGCGAAGTTCAGCACGTCGTCGAAGGACCAGGCGGCGATCGGGTTGAGCTTCACCATCTGGTGGGTGTGGTCCCACTCGACCAGCTGGGCGTGGGCGCGCAGGGCGTTGTCCTCGCGCCGGATCCCGGTGACCCATGCCTCGTAGCCGGCCAGCGTCTCCATGAGCGGCTCGACCTTGCGCAGCTGGCAACACAGGCCCGGGTCGCGGCTGTAGAGCTTCGCGCCGTACTGGGCGTCCTGCTCGGCGACGGTCTGGGCGGGGGTGACGTCGATGATGTTGACGTCGAAGGTCGCCTTGAGGGCGTCGCGGGTGCCGATGGTCTCGGCGAAGTGGTAGCCGGTCTCCAGGAAGAGGACGTCGACGCTGGGGCTGGTCTGGCTCACCAGGGCCGGCAGGACGGTGTCGGCGGCCATCGAGCAGGCGACCGCCAGGTAGGGGCCGAACTCCTCGGAGGCCCAGGCGAGCAGCTCCTCGGCCGAGGCGTCGGCGAATCGCTGCTGGGCCTGCTCCACCAATGCCTGGAGCTCCACCGAGCTGCGGGCGGGTCGGTCCTGCGTGGGACTGTGTTTCACGGTTTCCACCTCTGGATGTGGTGGGCACGTGAGCCTGGACCGCCGATGTCGGCTACGAGCGCGGGATGCGGGGTTCGGGCTTCACGCGCCCGAACGGATACGGTCGAACGCGGTTGATCAACACATCCGACACATGCAGGAAGACTGGCGCACAGCGCTGCCGAGGCCTGTGGCCGCGGGATTGACGCCGACTTCGAAGTGCATGGGAAGAGGCTCGCACGGGGTATTCGAGACGCCAAGTTTGTCTCGTATCTCGACATTGCGTCTCACATGTCAAGACACTGATGGACTCCACCCGCCCTGCGCCCCCAACCGTCGAATGCAGGGAAACTTGGCGAATGCAGTGGAATTCCACTGCATTCGCCAAGTTTCCCTGCATTGGTGGGGAGGGGATCTGCGCGCCGGGCCCGGGTCCGGCGGGTTCAGAGCTCAAGTAGTCAGTGCCACATCCCCAGCGCGAACTCCGCGACGATGACCGAGAGGATGTACGAGGAGGCGATGGCCACGATCCCGACCGGGATGATCTTCCAGCCGATCGCCTTGAGGGCCGGGATGTCCTTGCCCAGGCTGAGGCCGGCGAAGGTGAGCACCAGGGTGCAGATCGCCAGGAAGGGGACCGACTGGGTGGTGGTGAACAGGACGCCGGCTACCGGCGAGACGGGGGTGGTGGACAGCGCCCCCAGGGTCACCGCCACCAGCATCGCGCTGACCTTGCCGCGGGTGAGCCGGGAGATCCACATCGAGATGGCGATGAGCACCGAGAGGATGAGGTAGCTCCACACGAAGTCCATGCTGAAGCTCTTGGTGCTGATGATCGCCACGATCACCCCGATGACGCCGGCCGAGGTCAGGGTGAGCCAGGTCGGCACGGAGACCTGGGGCACCTCGACGGCGGGCATGGTGAATCCCGCGGTGGTGTCCTGCTGAGCCTTGCGGCGGGTGAGGAAGCGGTAGAACTTGTCGGCCAGCGGCAGCGCCACGAAGATTCCGACATAGACGCCGAGCACCGTGGTGATGAGGTTGGATGTGGCGGCCATCGCCGTCACCTGGGAGGCCATCTCCGGATGAGCCGCGACCACCGCGCCGGTGGCGGCCGCCATCATCGATCCCGAGCCGACTCCCGATCCCATCGCCAGGGCCAGCGGGTCGAAGATCTTCAGGGAGGCGCTCAGCGAGGCGATGACGCCGACGGTGATCGCTCCGAAGAGGGTGCCGAAGGCGTACATCGCCAGCACGCCGCGGTACTGCGGTGAGTCGGTGCCGTACCTCTCGGACACCATCGCGAAGGAGCCCTCGCGATCGATCGAGAAGGTGGCGCCCACGGTGGCCGGCCCCATCTTGAGCAGCACCGCCAGCGGCAGCGCCAGCACCAGGGTGCCGAGCATGTGGCCGAGCTCCTGGAGCAGCAGGGCCGGGCCGGCGTGGGCCAGCACCATGACATTCGGCCCGATGGTGAAGGACAGGTGGCCCACCAGCATCAGCACGACGACCGACATCATGGTGTTCGCGGTGGCCTGGATGTCCAGGCCCAGGGGCTTCCACCTCTGGGAGGAGACGATGCCGGCCATGATGAGGCCCCACACCATCGGGAGGATGGTGATGTTGGCCACTCCGGCGGGAATGGCGACCTTGCCGATGGACTCGGCGATCGCCGCGATGACGATGGTGAAGCCGATGACGATCCACAGCTGACGCGAGCGCAGCGTCATCCTCATCACGGTCTTGGTGGGTGGCAGGTCCGGGACGACGGGAGTCCCGGCGTCCTCTGGCGTGGTGGTGATCTCTGACATGGGGTCCTCGCAGATGGTCGGAGCTGGAGAAGTCTGAACTGGGGAGGTCGGATCTGGAGAATCGGCCGGGGGACGCCGGATCGGCGTCCCCGAGGCGGTACTGCTCAGATGCTGTCGATGGTGGTGGCGCCGGCGGCGCGAGCCGCCTGGCGGGCGAGCAGATCGGCGCGCACCGCCGGGTCGTAGGCAACGTCGAGCACGGTCCAGGCCAGCGCCGCAGCGCCGTCGATGGCGGCATCGTCCCCGGCCGAGGTGGCGGCGGCCTCTGCGAAGGCGGCCTGGTGGGGGGCCGCCTCGCAGCCGTCGATGGCGATCGAGCCGTGCAGGGCCGGCAGCACCTGGGTGACATTGCCCATATCGGTGGAGCCGCCGCCCAGGCCGTAGGCGCCGGCGTCCAGCACCCGGCCGGCCGACTCGAGGTTGGCGTCCCAGAATCTGGCGAGATCGGCGTCGTTGTCGACCGGGGCGTACCCGTTCTCGGTCTTCTCCTGCTCCCAGGAGCAGCCGGTGGCGATGGCCGATCCCTCGAAGCAGTTCATCACCCGCTTCTTGACGTCGGCGTGGGTGGCCAGGTCGACGGCCCGGATCTCGACCTGGAGCACGGTCCTGTCGGGGATGATGTTGGTCACCTCGCCGCCCAGCGAGACGTAGGCGTTGATATTGGCGCTCTGCGGGATGTGCTGGCGCAGCAGGGCCATCGCGGTGAGCGAGAGGGTGGCCGCCGCGCTGGCGTTGACGGCCAGCCAGGGCGCTCCGGCGGCATGGGAGGCGACGCCGTGGAAGGTCACCTGGAAGCGCTCGACGGCGGTGTAGACGGTCCGCTCGACCGGGACGTCGCCGGTGGGCGCGCCGTGCACCATGAGGGAGAAGGTGCTGTCCTCCCAGGCGCCGGCCCGCAGCATGTCGACCTTGCCGCCGCCGTGCTCCTCGGCCGGGGTGCCGAGCAGCTTCACCCGCAGTCCGGCGGCCCTGGCCACCGGGGCGAGGGCGATCGCGGCGCCGACTCCGGCGGTGGCGATGATGTTGTGGCCGCAGGCGTGGCCGATCTGCGGCAGGGCGTCGTACTCCGAGCACAGGGTGGCGGTGAGGTCGCCCTCCCCGATCACGGCCTCGACGGCGGTGTCCAGGCCGTAGACGCCGACCGTGACCGTCGTAGCCGGCCTTGCGCAGCAGGGCGGCCACCCGGTCGGCGGCGCGGTGCTCCTGGTAGGACAGCTCGGGATCGTCGTGGACGGCGTGGCTGAACGCGAGCAGCTCCTCGCGGTGCGCGGCGAGGGTGTCGGCGACGCTCGCGCGGGCGGCCGCCAGGTCCAGCGTCTCGATGTCGAGTGCAGTCATGGGAAGTGCAATCCTTCGGTATCGGAAAAGATGCAATTACGGTTCCATAGCCTGCGGCGCATACGTTTCCGTTCCGTTATTCCGCATGAAACCTGGAATGATCGTGTTCATGTCGCACGAATCTGAACTCGACGAGGTCGATCTGCGCCTTGTCCATGCGCTCCAGATCGAACCCAGGGCCAGCTGGAAGGGTCTGTCGCCGGTGGTCGGGGCCGACCCGAGCGCGCTGTCGCGGCGCTGGCAGCGGATCCGGGATGAGGGGCTCGGCTGGGTCACCGGGCTGCCGGGCGGGCAGAACGAGAGCCTGGCGCTGATCGAGCTGGAGTGCGTCCCCGGCACTCTGGACGCCGTCTCGGCGTCACTGGTGCTGGACCCGGAGGTGCTCACCCTCGACTACACGGTCGGCGCCCGCGAACTGCTCGTCACGGCACGGTGCAGCAATCTGGCGCAGCTCTCGGACTTCATGCTGAACCGGTTCGGCCGCCTCGAGGGAGTGCGCTCCTCCCGCTCCCACCTGGTGACCGAGACCGTCACCGACGCCCGGAACTGGCGGCTGCGCAGCCTCAGCAGCGCCGAGCAGAGGCGGGTTCCTCGGCCGGCACCGCCCAGGCTGCGGGCCGCCCGGCAGGTGCCCGAGGAGTTGAGGCGGGCCGTGATGAAGGAGCTGAGCCACGACGGCCGGGCCCCGGCGTCCGGCATCGCGGAGCGGCACGGGGTGGCCGCCCAGCGGGTGACCGACGCGATCGCCACCCTGCGCGCCTCCGGCGAGCTCGTGCTGCGCACCGATGTGGCCCGCAGCGCGACTCCCTGGCCGGTGTACACGTGGTACTTCATGCAGCTCCGGTCCAGTCACATCGACATGGCGCGCCAGACCCTGCCCCGGATTCCCGAGATCCGGATGGCCACCCTGTGCGCCAGCCAGTTCAACCTCATCATCGCGGCCTGGCTGCCGGATCTGGCCGACGTCCACGGCTTCGAGGCCCGGTTGGCGAGGGTGCTGCCCGGAGCGGTGGTGGTCGATCGGTCGGCGGTGCTGCGGATCCGCAAGCACCTGGGTCATCTGCTGGACGAGCAGGGGCGGGCCACCGGGGAGACCGTTCTGGTGCCCCTGTCGTGAGGGGCTCCGACCTCACCACGAGGCGCCTCTTCCTCCACCAGGCGCCCGCTAGATGAGGCGTCTGGTGGAGGAACGGGCGCCTCGTCGGCATACTCGTCGGCATAAGTGCCACGGCGTCGCTGGTCACCCCGGCCTGGGCGGCCGGCGCCCCCGAGAAGGAGACCGATCCGATGACCCGTTCCGGCCCCGCGACGGCGCCCGCCGGTGGCGTCGGCCACTTCGCGGGCGACCGCTGGATCGAGTTCCACGCCTGGCAGGCCCTGCCTGCCGGACGCGGACGGCAGTCCTTCCTCTCCGGTCGCAGCGAGGGCGTCCTGCCCACCCTGCGCGGCCTGGAGTTCGGCCGGGCCACCGGCCGACGCAGCTTCGCGGACCCCTTCGTCGACGCCGCCGACGGCTCGGTCGCCGCCGGCCCGGGCACCCCGGTCGACTACCGGACGGCGTCCTGGACCTCTGCCACGCACATGCTCGGCTTCGGCGCCCAGGACGTCATCGTCTCGTGGAACGCCGAGACCCCCGGCCGTTCGTGGATCGAGGTGCAGATCCAACCGCTGATGCGCACCGTCGACGACACCGGCGTCCTCAGCGGCACGACCTCCAGCGGGCAGTGGTTCACCATGGGACGCTGGTGCAGACTCATGCCGGCCCAGGGCGGGGCGATCCACCGCGCCGGCGTGGACGGTCAGAGCGACGACGACGCCACGGTCTGGACCGACACCCTCAGCGCCGCCGCCGGCCGTGCCGTGGTCGGCTACCGGCTGCGCGTCACCATGCTGCGCCCGGAGCGCTCCATCGACCGCCCGGTGGTCACCCTGCTGGGAGCGATGGCCAGTCGGCTGCCGGACGCCGACACGGTGCCGGTGAGCCCGGTCGGGCGCGGCGCCGGCCGGGAGCTGCGGGTCCGGCCGCTGTCCCAGATGGTCCACAAGGGCCAGTACCCGCAGTGGGGCGGAGGCGGTGCATCGTGGTGCTCACCGACCTCGGTGGCGATGGCGATGGGCTATTACAGCCTGGGCCCGACCTCCGACGAGCTGGCCCACACTCAACTCCACGAGGGCCCGGCAGCGCCGTTCGGCCCGATGTCGTCCAGCATCGTGCCCTTCAGCGCCCGGGCCACCTGGGACCACCAGTACCGGGGCGCCGGGAACTGGGCGTTCTCGGCGGCCTACCCGGCCGAGTACGGCCTGGAGTGCTTCGTGACGAGGCTGCCCTCGCTGACCGCCATGGAGGAGTTCATCGTCGCCGGAATCCCGGTGGTCGCCTCGGTGGCCTTCGAGGCGAGAGAGCTGGACGGCGCCGGGTACTCGACGAAGGGGCATCTGCTGCTGATCATCGGGTTCACCGAGGACGGGGACGTCATCGTCAATGACCCCGCCAGCCACATGATCGCCTCCGACGACCAGGTGCGGGTGGTCTACCGGCGCGAGCAGTTCGAGAATGTCTGGCTGCCGCGCTCGGGAGGCACCGTCTACGTGATCCACCCGCGCTGTCTGAGGCTGCCCGCCGGTTCAATGACGGGGATCTGACCGCAGATCAACAGCGACAGCCAGGACCACCGCGAACGGGTGAACATTTCACTCGCCCATCGGCCGCCTCGAAGGTTTCCAGGCCGAGAGGGTCGCTTACGCGAGTGAAACTTTCACCATGCCGAAAGGAGACCCCCGCCGAGCATCCGCCCCGCCTCACAGCCGGCATCCATAGGATGGAGGACATGCCCGTCTCCGCGACCGATCAACCAGGGAGCCGCTCGCGCACCCCTGACATCGGGTCGGGGAGCCGCCCGGCGCCCGCCGGAAGCCGCTGTTCAGCGCCCGCCACCAGACCCGCCACCGGCCGTCCGGCACACACCAGGCGACACCCACCAAGACCGACCACCCGCGCGCTGACGATGCTCATCGCCCTGCTCGTCTCGGTGCTCGCCTCACTGGCCGGCGCCGCAACATCCCCCACCACGGCCCTGGCCTCCCCGACCCCGCAGAACAGCCAGAGACCATCCAGGACCGCCCAGCAGCCCACCGACCCCTCGGTCCAGGTGACCCTGACCGGCGTCACCCCGGCCAGCGTCACCGCGAAGGGCACCATCACCATCACCGGGACGGTGCGCAACACCTCGAAGGTGCCGATGACCTGGGTGCAGGTCTCCTTCTGGCGCTCCCGCGACCCGATCACCGACCCCGCCGCGCTGGACTCGGTACTCGCCTCCCCGGTCACGGTGCCGATCGGGGAGCGCTGGTTCAACGAGAAGAACGAGGCGAGCATCGACAACGTCACCGACCCGGAGGCCACCCGCACCTTCGAGCCCGGCCAGCAGGCGTCCTTCACGGTCAGCGGCACCGCCTCGCAGATGGGTCTGACCTCCCCCGGCAGCTACCTGGTCGGCGTCCACGTCCAGGCGACGCCGCAGGGCCAGGACCGACTGACCGTGGGCCGCTCGCGCGTGCTCACCGTGGTCTCCGACGCCACCACGAAGGCCCGGCTCACCCCCGTCGTCGAACTCGCCTCGCGCCCCTCGGTCGGGCTGGACGGCACCTTCATGGACGACCACCTGGCCGGTGAGCTCCCCGGCCGGCTCGGCTCCCTGGTCGCCGCGGCGACCAACCGGCACACCACCGTCCTGATCGATCCGGCCCTGCTGGACGAGGTCACCGCGATGGCCGCCGGCTACACCGTCAACGGCAAGCCGGGCACCGGGACCCAGGCCGCGAAACAATGGCTGGCCGGCCTCGCCCCGCTGCTGTCCTCCGGTCGCGCCTACCGGCTGCCCTACGGCAACGCCGACGTGGTCGGCGCCGCCCGGGAAGATCGCGGTGTCGTCCTGAGCCGGTCCCGGACCGCCCTGTCGCCGGACAATCCGGCGTCCTCCCTGCCGCTGGCCGTGGTCGACGAGGCCGGGGCGCTGGACCGCCCGGCACTGTCCCTGATCGTCTCGCAGCTGCACCCGCAGATGGTCCTCAGCGCCGCGGCCGATCCCTCCCGCGGCTCCTACTCCGACGCCGGGACGATGCTGATGCCGCTGACCGCCGGGCTGACCGACGGCGGCCCGGATCAGGCCGCCGGCCCCGCGCAGCGCCGCGGCCGACTGCTCGCCCAGACCGCGCTGGACTCCCAGGCCGGCCGTCCCGTCGTCACCGTGGTCGACACCGGAGCCGAGTTGGACGCCGCCGGACTCACCGCCACCAGCAAGCCGGAGCCGTGGCTCACGGTGACCGACCTGTGGACCGCGATCGGGACGCCGTCCACAAGCAATCCGCTGCCCTCCAGCAGCAAGGTTCCCACCGTGCTGAGCGGCTCCTGGTGGGCCGATCAGACCGCCGCCGCCCGCGACGCCGCGGACTGGGCGAATGTTCTGGACGACCCCGCCACCACCCTCAAGACCGCGCGCACCCTCTCGCGCGGCGTCTCGCTGAATCTGCGCGACTCCGAGCGCCAGAACTGGCTCGCCCAGGCGATGTCCTCGGCGACCCAGCTGCTGTCGGGGCAGTCGATCCTGCTGCACGCCGCCGAGAGCTTCGTGATGTCTTCCTCCTCGAACACCCTCCCGCTGACGGTGACGAACCACCTCGCCGAGACCGTGAGGATCAAGGTCAAGTTCACCTCCGAGTACCCGCAGCGGATCACCATTCCCACCACCTCGGTGGTAACGATCCGGTCGGGGGAGACGCAGACCGTCCGGTTCTCGCCCAGGGCCAGTTCCAACGGCGTCGTGGGGATGACCGCCCAGCTCACCGGCCCCGGCGGTCGCCCGCTGGGGTCCCCGCGCAGCTTCCTGGTGCGGGCCACCCGGATGGACGACATCGGCTGGATCATCATCGTCGTCTCCGGGGCGGTGGTGCTCGGGGCGACCCTGCTGCGCATCCACCAGGTCCGCAGTCGCCAGGGGACCGCCGCCAGCACCTTCACCAAGGAGCTGACCGAGGGGCTGGAGGAGGCCTCCCAGCACCACGCCGACCGGCCGGAGGAGCAGCCAGCAGGAAAGCCGGCAGACTCACCATCAGACCCGCCATCAGTCCCGCAGGCAACCGACGACGCCGGCCGCGGGTCCCGCTCCGACCGGTGAGCCGTGTTCCGATCCGAGCGCCGAGGCGGCAGACTTGTCAGGGCGACGCCGTGCAGGGATCGGCTGAGACCGGTGGCGCCCCACCGGGCCCCGACGGCGACATGGTGTGCATCAGCACCGGACAGCAGGGGAGGTGACGGTGGACCGCGCATTCGACAACCGCTCTTCCGCCACCCTGCGCCCGTCGTCTCCGCAGAGCTCCTGGCCGGATGACGCCGAACCGCAGGATCCCGTGCCCTCGCTGAGTGCCGGAGACCAGCTGGGCGGCCGGTTCCGACTCGAGCAGGAGCTCGGCCGTCCGCTCGGCACGATGACCTGGCGGGCCTTCGACCTCAAGCTGCACCGCCCGGTGCTGATGCACATCATGTCGCCGTCGGGGGCCCACACCGACGAGGTGCTGGCGGCGGCCCGGCGCGCCGCGGTGGCCACCGACTCCCGCTTCCTGCGGGTGCTGGACGCCGTCGCCGCCGGTCCCGACGACCCCGGCTCCTTCGTGGTCTGCGAGTTCGCCCCCGGCCGGTCGATCTCCGAACTGCTCCAGTCCGGGCCGCTGTCGGCCCTGGAGGCCGCCTGGATCATCCGCGAGCTGGCCGACGCGATGGCGCCGCTGCACAGCCAGGGACTCTTCCACGAGCGGCTCAACCCGGACAACGTCATCGTCACCTCGACCGGCAATGTCAAGATCGTCGGGCTGCTGATCCAGGCGGCGCTGCACCCGTGGCCGGGAGACCAGGCGCTCACCTGGGCCGACCGCGAGGCCCGCGACGTCTCGGACATGGGCCGGCTGCTCTACGCCTGCCTGGTCTCCCGCTGGCCGGCCGGCACGGCGCGCCACCCGCGGCCCAGCAGCACCCGCGACGGGAGGGTCCGCTGGGGCCTGGTCCCGGCTCCCGCCGACGACCACGGCTGGCTGCCGCCGCGCCAGGTGCGCGCCGGCGTCTCCCCCGCCCTCGACACCCTGTGCGACCAGATCCTCTCGGAGGTCCCGCGCCACGACGAGGTGCCGATCCGCACCGCCAACGAGGTGGCCCAGGCGCTCACCCGGGTGCTCGGCAGCGCGGACGCCGCCGCGGACCTGGAGCGGCGGCTGCGCTATCCGACCGAGGAGCCGACCCGCACCAGGACGGTCATCCCGCCGTCCTCCGACCGCGGTCCCAGGGCCGGTGACGCCGCCACCCTGCGCCAGCCGGCGGTCGGCGCCGACGGCCTCCCGCTCATCCCGGCCGCGCAGGACGACGACGGCACCGGCACCTCCCTGACCGGCCTGGACGAGGACGGCTACTGGACGCCGGAGGCCGCCGCCGGCGAGTGGGCCCACGTCCCGGCGCGCAGCGGCCGGGACGGCAGCGAGGAGGCGGGCGAGGACACCGCGCCGGGAGACGACGGCGACCCGGCGGCCCCGGCCGGGCGGCGCAACCGGTCGACGCGACGGCGTCAGAGGCCTCGCCCGGCACCGATCCCGGTCGGCCACCTCCAGCCCGAGGAGGTCGACAGAATCGCCCACAACCTGGCCCAACCGCGACCGGCGTCCAGACGCTGGCAGGCCTGGATGATCGCCGGGGTGGCGGTGATCCTGCTGGTCTGCCTGGTCATGGTCGGGCTGCGACGGGGCTCGGGGGCCGACGCCCCGGTGGCCGGAGCCTCCTCCCAGGCCACCACCGTCACCATCGACAAGGTCGACGACTTCGACCCGGCCAAGGACGGCGGCAACGACGAGGAGAACCCGAACCTGGTGGCGAAGGCCTGGGACGGCAACCCGAGGACCGCCTGGACCACACTGGTCTACCGCGGCTCCCCGAAGCTCGGGATGCTCAAGCCGGGGGTCGGACTGGTGGTCGATCTGGGCGAGGCGACCCGCGTCTCCTCGGTGACGGTGACCCTGGTTCACGGCGCCACCGACGTCGCCCTCTATGTCCCCAAGGCCTCCGGCAGTCAGCCGCCGATGTCCTCCATCGCCGACTGGCGGCGGGTGGCCGGGATGCCGGGGGCGAAGGGCGCCTCGACCCTGAAGCCCGCATCCCCGGTCTCCACCCGGTTCCTGCTGGTCTATCTCACCCGGCTCCCGAAGGTCTCCGAGGGCCGCTACCAGGGCGGTATCGCCGAGATCAAGGTGACGCCATGAGCGATCCGTCGGGATCGGAGGACGTGCCTGACCCGGCCGACCCGGATGACCCATCCGGCTCCGGCGACCCGGGGAGCCCAGGCGGACCGAACGGCCGCAGGGGCCGGCCTGCCCGGCCATCCATGGTCCGGGCCCGAGGACTCGATGAGCGACGCCGACCTGCTGGCGGCCCACGTCGGCGGCGACCCGACCGCCTTCCAGAGCCTCTTCCTGAGACACCGCGACCGGCTCTGGGCGGTGGCCCTGCGCACCATGCGCAACCGCGAGGAGGCCGCCGACGCCCTCCAGGACGCGATGGTCTCGGCCTTCCGGCGAGCGGGATCCTTCCGCGGCGACTCGGCGGTGACCAGCTGGCTGCACCGGATCGTGGTCAACGCCTGCCTGGACCGGATCCGGCGCAACCGGGTCCGGCTGACCGACCCGCTGGACGCTGAGGACGGCCACTCCCCGGGGCTGGTCGCCGATGACGACCCGACCCGCCGGATCGAGTCGGCGCAGCTGTCCGGGATCGTCCAGGACGCCCTGCGCCGGCTCAACGCCGACCAGCGCGCGGCCCTGGTCCTGGTCGACATGGAGGCAATGAGCGTCGCCGAGGCGGCCGTGGAGCTCGGCGTGCCGCAGGGCACTGTCAAGAGCCGGTGCGCCAGGGGACGCCAGAAGCTCGCGGTGCTGCTGGAACCGCTTCGGGGAGACCTCTGATGGGCCCAAGTGATGGGCCCAAGGGGCCGGCGAGGCGGGGGTTGGTGCTCGCGATGACCGTTCCCGGACCCCTCATGGTCCCGATCACTCCCGATACGCCGTGTTTCTGCATCGGCGCGGCCGAAAAGGGGCCTGGCGGGAGTGATCGGGACCATCGCACCTGGCGGGGGAACCGATGAACCGACTGGTGCGTCTCATCAAGGACTCAGGCCCGTACCAGCAGGGTGCACAGGCCCCGGGAGGACACCATGGATGACGCCCGTTCGACCGATCCCGATCTGAAGTGGGTGAGCGATCTCCTCGCCGCCCAGCCCTCCCCCCAGGCCCCCGACGACGTCGTCGGACGAGTTCTGCAGGCGCTCGGCGATGAGCAGTCCGCGCGGGAGCCCGCCGCCGGCGCCACTGACTCACTGCTGAGTGGGCTCCTCAATGGCTCCGGCGGCGACCCCTATCACGCCAAGCTCAGTCCTTCACATCCTCATCGACCCAGTCGAAGGTCTTGGTGACGGCCTTCTTCCAGTTGCGGTAGAGGCGCGCGCGCTCGTCCTGATCGCCCTGCGGCTCCCAGCGCTTGTCCTCGGCCCAGTTGTCGATGACGTCCTGCTCGCCGTTCCAGAAGCCGACCGCGATGCCGGCCGCGTAGGCGGCGCCCAGGGCGGTGGTCTCGGCGACCACCGGGCGGATCACCGGCACCCCGACCTGATCGGCCTGGAACTGCATCAGGGTGTTGTTGGCGGTCATCCCGCCGTCGACCTTGAGGGCGGTGATCGGGACGCCGGAGTCGGCGTTCATGGCGTCGACCACCTCGCGGGTCTGGAAGGCGGTGGCCTCGATCACGGCCCGGGCCAGGTGGCCGCGGTTGATGAACCGGGTCAGGCCGACCAGGGCGCCCCGGGCGTCGGTGCGCCAGTACGGCGCGAACAGGCCGGAGAAGGCCGGCACGAAGTAGGCGCCGCCGTTGTCCTCCACGGTGTTGGCGAGATCCTCGATCTCCGGGGCCGACGAGATGATCCGCAGGTTGTCGCGCAGCCACTGGACCAGCGACCCGGCGACCGCGATCGACCCCTCGAGGGCGTACACCGGCTTCTTGTCGCCGATCTTGTAGCACACCGTGGTGAGCAGGCCGTTCTTGGAGAAGACGGCGTCCTCCCCGGTGTTCATCAGGGTGAAGCAGCCGGTGCCGTAGGTGTTCTTCACATTGCCGGGCTCGAAGCAGGCCTGGCCGAAGGTGGCCGCCTGCTGGTCGCCCAGGATGCCGGCCACCGGGGTGTCGATCAGCAGGCTGTTCTTGGAGCCGTAGCCGTAGACCTCGGAGGAGGACTTGATCTCGGGAAGCATCGACATCGGGATGTCGAAGTCCTTGCAGATGTCCTCGCGCCAGGTGAGCTCGCGGATGTCCATCAGCAGGGTGCGGGAGGCGTTGGTGACGTCGGTGACGTGGACGCCGCCGTTGACCCCGCCGGTGAGGTTCCACAGCACCCAGGTGTCCGGGGTGCCGAAGAGCAGGTCCCCGGCCTCGGCCTTCTCGCGGGCCCCGTCGACGTTGTCGAGGATCCACTTGATCTTGGGCGCCGACGGGTAGTTGGAGATGTTCTCGCCGGTGATCTGGCGATAGCGCTCGGTGCCCAGCTCGTCGCCGGCGGAGATCTCGTCGACGATCGAGGTGGTGCGGCCGTCCTGCCAGACGATCGCGTTGTAGACCGGCTTGCCGGTCGTCCTGTCCCACACGATGGTGGTCTCGCGCTGGTTGGTGATGCCGACGGCGACCACCTGGTGACGGTTGATGTCGGCGCGTCCGAGGGCCTGGCCGACGACGTCGTTGACGGCCTGCATGATCTCGATCGGATCGTGCTCGACCCAGCCGGCTCGCGGCAGGATCTGCTCGAACTCCCGCTGGCCGATCGAGACCACGCTCCCGGAGTGGTCGAAGATGATGGCGCGCGCAGAGGTCGTGCCCTCGTCGATGGCGAGAACGTACTGCTGCTGGTCACTCATGAGTGAACCCTTTCTGTGTCAAGGTCTATGGCAGGTTCTGCATCGGTCCCCCGGGGCTCGCACCCCGGGGGATCGGCTGTCTACGAAGTTATCCGCTTCGCGGAACGGCCCAGGATCGGCGGATCCAGTTCCGGAAGATCAGGATCGTCAGATCCAGGTCCAGAAGATGCGGTAGGTGAGGGCGGCGGCGAAGGCGCCGGCCAGCGGGCCGAAGGCCGCGACCCAGGCGTAGCTCCAGTCCGAGCCGCCCTTGTGCTTGATCGGCAGGATGGCGTGGGCGACGCGGGGGGCGAAGTCGCGGGCTGCGTTCAGGGACCATCCGGTGGGACCGCCGAGGGTGGTGCCGATGCCGACCAGCAGGAAGAAGATGCCGAGCGGCCCGATCAGGGAACCGCTGATGTGGCCGGAGTTGATGTCCAGGGTGGCGACATTGGTGAACCCGGAGACGAGGATCCACATCAGCAGGACCCAGGTGGCGATGACCTCGGAGAGGAAGTTCCAGCCGTAGCTGCGAATGCCCGGGGAGGTCGAGAAGGTGCCGAGCTTGGCGGCGGGATCGACGTCGGGGTCGTCGTAGAACTGCTTGTAGGCCAGCCATGCGAGCACGGCTCCGACGAATGCGCCGGCGAACTGGGCGGCGATGTAGACCAGAATGTTCGTGAGGCTCGCCGGGATGCCGGGTGCCAGGTCCTTGCCGGCCGCCCACAGCCCGAGGGTCACCGAGGGGTTCAGGTGAGCGCCGGTCTTGTAGGCCAGGAAGACGCCGGTCATCACCGCCAGCGCCCAGCCGAAGTTCACGAACAGTGTTCCGCGTCGTAGCCCTTAGTCTTGTGGAATGTGACGTTCGCAACAACTCCGGTTCCCATCATGACCATCACCATGGTGCCGAGGAACTCGGAGCCGAAGATGGTGGAAGAGGGAACCGCCGATTCTAGAAGCATTGGGACTCCTGTGCGCAGCGATGTCATCTGTGACATCAGCTTGACGAGGGCTGCGATGCTGCCGGACCGATACTGTGAAGCACGGCCCGAAAGCGCAACCCACTTCGGCATTCATCGCCGAAGTGGGATCAGTCAAGCACAGCCGACCGGCACGCAATGGCGTCTGCACCAACGTGCAATCAGGAGGGACACGGCATGAACGAGTGGGCGGACGACCTGTGGACGGTGGCGTCCATGTACTACATGCAGGGCGAGACCATGGAGGTCATCGCCAAGCACCTCGGCACCTCCCGATCCACCGTCTCCCGGCTGCTCAAGCAGGCCCGGGACACCGGTCTGGTGCGGATCAGCCTGGCCCAGCCCAGCGGCGCCCGGACCGGGCTGGGCACCTCCCTGTCGAGGATCTTCGGGGTGCGCACCACCATCGTCCCGGTCCGCTCCGGGACCACCGAGGTGCACCGGCTGGACCAGGTGGCCCGGATCGCCGGGCAGCTCATCACCGACCTCGTCGACGACGACGTCTCCATCGGTGTGGCCTGGGGAACCACCCTGGAGGCCATCACCATGCACCTCATCCCCAAGGAGGCCCACGGCGTCAAGATCATCCAGATGAACGGCGCGGCGAACCCGGCCGCCTCCGGGATCCCGTACACCGGCGCGATCATGACCCGGATCGCCCAGGCCTTCCAGGGGGAGGTGATGCACTTCCCGGTGCCCGCCTTCTTCGACGACCCCAGGACCAAGGAGGCGATGTGGCGGGAGAGGTCGGTGCAGACCGTGCTGGCCGCCCAGAGCCTGCTGGACGTCGCCGTCTTCGGGCTCGGCTCGGTGCAGGCCTCGGTGCCCTCGCACGTCTACTCCTCGGGCTACCTCACCGAGGCCGAGATGCACCAGCTGCTCTCCTGGGGGGTCGTCGGCGATGTCAACACGGTCTTCCTGAAGGCCGACGGCGGGTATGCGGACATCCCGTTCAACGACCGGGCCAGCGGGATGACGCCGCAGCAGCTGCAGAGGATACCCCGCCGGATCTGCGTGGTGGCCGGGCAGAGCAAGGCCCGGAGCCTGCTGGCGGCCCTGCGGGCCCGGGTCGCCACCGACCTGGTGGTCGACGACGAGACGGCCCGGGCTGTGCTGGATCTGATGTAGGGGCTGGATCTGATGTAGGAGCCGGGCCTGATGTAGGAGCCGGCCGATTGCCGTTGTGGGGACTCTGCCGAATCCGTCCCGGGAGGGGACCTGGGCGTCCGGCGTCCCCGGCGTCCTACCCCCAACGACGACTACTGGACCGCGGCGGCCAGGGTCACCGACACCTTCTGCTGGGACCCGTTGCGCACGATCGTGAGAGTGACCTGCTCACCGACCTTCCGGGCGCGCACCAGGCCGACCAGGGACTCGCCGGAGGTGACATTGGTCGAGTTCATCTCGACCACGACGTCCCCCGGCTGGATGCCGGCCTTGGCTGCCGGGGAGCCGGGCTGGACCGAGCGCACCGCGGCGCCCGAGGTCGTCGCCCCGTCGACGGTCGCGGTGCCGTCGTCGGTGGTGATGCCGAGGAAAGCGTGCCTCGCCTTCCCGGTGGCGATCAGCTGGTCGGTGATGTTGCGGACCTGGTTGGCGGGAATGGCGAAGCCGATCCCGATGCTGCCGGACTGGGAGCCCGAGGAGCCCGAGGAGAGGCTGGCGATCGACGAGTTGATGCCGATCAGCTGCCCGCTGGCGTTGACCAGTGCGCCGCCGGAGTTGCCCGGATTGATCGGAGCGCTGGTCTGGATGGCGCTGGTGACGACCACTCCGGAGGAGTCCGACCCGCTGGCCTGACCCTGCTCGCTGGCCGAGGTCGTCACCGGGCGGTTCAAGGCGCTGATGATGCCGGTGGTGACCGATCCCGACAGCCCCAGCGGGTTGCCGATCGCCATCACCGGTGCGCCGACGTTGAGGGTGTCGGAGTTGCCGAAGTCGATCGGCTGGAGGTTCTTCGGGACCTGCTTGAGCCGGATCACGGCCAGGTCGGTCGAGGGGTCGGTGCCGACCACCGCGGCGGGGTAGGTCTTGTCGCCGATCCCGACCGTGATGCTGCCGCCGCTGCCCTCGGCGGCGACCACGTGGTTGTTGGTGACGATGTCGCCGTTGGCGTTGAGGACGACGCCCGAGCCGGCCCCGCCGCCCTGGCCGGACTGCACGGTGATGGAGACCACCGAGTTGGAGACGGCCTTGGCGGTGGTCGTCCAGTCCGGGCTCGAGGAGTTGCCCTGGACCACTCTGGTGACGGTGCTGGTCGGCAGTGCCGAGGCGCTGGAGGCGGCGACGGCGTCGCCACCGCTCTGGCTGCTGACCGCCCAACCGGACAGCCCGCCGATCACCGCGGCCAGGACGGCCGCCAGGACGACGGTGCCGGCCTTGCCCCCCTTGCTGGAGTTTCCGCGCTCTGGGGTGACGGTCGGGGCCCCGGGGCGGCCCGGGCCCTGCGGGGGCTGGCCGGGAGTCTGCGACGTGCCGGCGCTTTGCTGCTGGCCGCCAACTGCGGCCGCCTGACCCCACGGCTGACCAGTCTGGTCCGGATACTGGGACTGGTTCTCGAACTGCGGACCCGCGGTACCCCACTGACCCGGCTGGGTGTTCTGCTGGTCCTGGGGGAGGCGCTGGGTGGCCTCATACTGATAGGGCTGGTCGGAATGCCCGAACTGGCCGTTCTGGTCGGTGTGGCCGGACTGCCCGGGCCGGCCGGACTGCCCGGGCCGGCCGGACTGCCCGGGCCGGCCGGGCTGCTCGGGACGGCCGTTCTGCGCAGGCCACTCCGAGCCGCTGTCGGGCGTGCCGCCGACGCCCCTGCTGGTGTCATCCATAGCTGATATTCTCCCGCTCGATTCTGTGAGTCCGCTACGAACTCCATCTGAGTTCACTGAGCGCTCTCGGTCCTCTGACGCCGTTGGAAATCACTCCAGACTCGCCGTCCCGGAGCCCCGTCAGACCTGAAACACGGCGAGGCGGGAGTGGATTCCACCGACGTTCCGCTTTCGATTCGGCATACCGTCGGTGCTATCAACGTCACGGACCCGTTCCAGGAGGACTCATGAACATCACCGTCATCGGCGCCACCGGCATGGTCGGCTCGAAGGTCGTCGCCGAGGCCGTCAAGCGCGGCCACGTGGTCACCGCCGCCACCCGGTCCGGCAAGGCCGTCGAGGGTGCGACCGCAGTTGCCGCCGATCTCGGTGACACCGCGGCGATCGTCAGGCTCGTCGACGCCGCCGACGCCACCGTGATCGCGGTGCCCACCGACCGCACCGGCGGCTCGCCCGAACCCGTCATCACCGCTCACCGGGACCTCATCGCGGCCGCCCCGACCGGGCGTCTCCTGGTGGTCGGCGGAGCCGGATCGCTGGTCGTCGACGGCGCCCAGCTCAAGGACGACCCGGGCTTCCCGGCCGCCTACAAGTCCGAGGCCGAGGCCTTCTCCACGGTGCTCGACCTCTACCGCGGCTCGCACGGCCTCGACTGGACCCTCATCTCCCCGGCCCCCGAGATCGCCCCCGGGGAGGCCGCGGCCGAGTACTCGGTGGCCGACGACTCCCCGGCCGGCGATTTCGTCAGCTCCGGCACCTTCGCGGTGGCGATCCTCGACGAGCTGGAGAGCCCGGCCCACCGCGGCGGCAGGTTCACCGTCGCCCAGTGAGCCCGATCGCCCCGGTGTACCCGGGTCGGATGGTCCCGATCACTCCCGCCAGGCCCCTTTTCGGCACCGCCAACGCAGAATCACGGCGTATCGGGAGTGATCGGGACCATGCCTGCCCGGCTACCTCCAGCAGGTCAGCTCCTGACGGGACCGGAAGCACCGCGGCTCCCCGGTGACCGGGTCGATGAAGGACATCTCATGGGCCTGGAGCTGGAGCGGCCGGGTGAAGTCGTCCACCGCGATGTCGAGGACCTCCGGGTAGAAGGGGTCGTTGAGGATCGGCGCGCCCAGCCGGTTGAAGTGCAGCCGGATCTGATGGGTCTTCCCGGTCAGCGGGTTCGCCTCGTAGAGCCCGAGATCCCCGCGCCGCTCCAGCAGCCGAATCCGGGTCCGCGCATTCGGCACCGCCCCGGGCACCTCGACGGCCTGCAGCTGGCCCTTCCGCTTGACGATGTGGCTGGCCACCTCAATGCCGCCCTCCGGCAGATCAAGGACGGGCGCCACCGCACGGTAGGTCTTGTGCACGGCATGGTGCTCGAAGAGCTCCTGGTAGGGGCGGCGCCACTGCCGTCGACAGGTCAATAGCAGCACCCCCGAGGTGACCCGGTCCAGCCGATGGGCGACCGTCAACTCGGGCATCCCCAGCTGGGTGCGCAGCTTGACCACCACCGACTCCAGGACGTGGGCGCCGCGCGGGATCGAGGACAGGAAGCTGGGCTTGTCAGCGACCAGGATCCGATCGTCGCGGTAGAGGATGCCGATCGGGAAGGGCACCGGCGTCTCGACCGGCAGGTCCCGATGGAAGTAGACGAAGGTCTGGGCGGTGAACGGCGTTGTCCCATCCATGGCCGTCCCGTCGCAGCCGACGAAGCGGCCCTCGGCGAGCATCCCATCGACCCGTGACGCCCCGATCCTCGGCAGCTTCCAGACCAGGAAGTCCCTCATGGTGCGCCAGGGCGCGGCATCGCGCGCGACCCTCCCGCCCAGCCGCTCAACCTCTCCGTCCAGCACAGCATCGCCGCCGGCCCCAGCACCCGCCAGACCCGCAACCAGCCGCCGGCACTCGCCCTGATCGGGGGTCCGGACCCAGGCCGACTCCAGGCCGTGACGCTGCGGAAGCGGGGAACGAGGTGGCACGAGCGCCACCCTATGCGGAGGTCTCCCGGGCCGATCCACGGATTTCTTACGAAACCAGCGCCATTCCGGCGGCTCGGACTGCGCAGCGACGCTCATCTCGTAAGAAATCCGCGAGTTCTCCTCGCAGACCCGCCTCGCGCCGCCGGCCCAACGCGGCCCAACGCGACACGCGGCACAATGGCGAAAGCGGCGTGCGGAACGGGGGCAGCAATCAGCGCAGCGCCCCGCGGCCCGGTCTCCGGGCCTTCCGCGCGAGGTCGACCCGTCCTCTAAGATCGTCGGGTCCCCACCGAGAGGTCATCCATGAGCCAGGTCATCGAGGTCACCGACGCCACCTTCGCGTCGGTGGTCATGAGCTCGGCGAAACCCGTACTGGTCGACTACTGGGCCGACCGGTGCGCGCCGTGCGAGCGGCTCTCCCCCGTCATCGACGACCTGTCGGAGCGCTTCGGGGACCGGATGACCTTCGCCAGCCTGGACACCAACGCCAACCGGCGCACCGCCACCGACCAGCAGATCCTCTCGCTGCCCACGATCCAGGTCTGGCAGGACGGACGCCTGGTGAAGTCGCTGCCGGGAGGCAGGTCCAGGCGGGCGCTGCTCAAGGCCCTCGACGAGTTCCTCGTGGGAGTGCGTGATGACGTGTGATGATCTGCGATGACTAGCCACGACGACACCAACCGGCCCGACCGCGGCACGGCCCCCAGAAGGGCGGCCCTTCCCGACGACGAGACGCCGGAGTACCAGACATCGGACAACCGGCCGAGCAACCGGCCGGACAGCAGCGATGCCGGCAGATCCGCCTCCCGAGCCGCCGGCCGTCACCGCGGCGCCCCCGGCCGGGCGGCAGACGACCCGCACCGCCCGCCCTCCCACAAAGCCCTGCTGATCGGCACCATCGCAGCCGTCATCGTTCTCATCATCGTCGGTGTCTCGTCCTATTTCATCAACTCCTCACAGCCCGTCGCCCCCTCCGCGACCCCGGTGGCGACCTCGACCTGGGCCCTCGACCTCCCGGTCCAGATCGGCAACTACACGCGCGATCCGAACACCACCTCCGCCCCCACCGCCCAGGACGGCGTCACGACCACCTCGGCGACCTACGCCAGCAAGGGCAAGAACGCCGTCGTGGTGCTGATGAGCCGGCCGCAGACCGATCTGAAGAAGTTCATGTCGGACGCCGGGATGACCGCCGTCGGCGAGCAGCCGCTCTCGGACAGGTCGGGGAGCGCCCTGTGCGGCGTCGACCCCGATCACAACGACACCGGTTGCGTCGTCCTCCAGGAGAACACGGCCGTCCTGGCCCTCGGGCTGCAGGACCAGTCGCGCCAGGATCTGGCCGACCTCGCCCAGCAGGCGGCCAGGCTGGCCGCAGGACAGAAGTAGTTCTCCGCAGTAGTTCTCCGCCGCGCGGTGACGAATCGTGGGCGACGCCGGCGCCCAGCCGCGTCGAAGGCCCAGTGGAACCCCGCGACCCCAACGCCCCGGGGCCGGCATGACATTCACCGGTCGCGAGCGCAGAATGGGCCTCAAGCGCAATGGGCCCAAGAGGTGCTGGGCCCATCCGGGCCCGCGGGAGTCGCGGGCAGCTGCGCACGAGTCGTATCAGAGCAAGAGCATCAAGAGGTCGCCATGCCGTCAGCCACCAAGAAGGTCACCGTGTTCCGCCGGGGGGAGGGGCGATACGTCGCCACCAACGCGCGCGGCGGCCAGATCCGCCTCGGAACGGGCACCGATGACGACTTCACCCCGGTCGAGCTGCTGCTGGCGGCGCTGGGCGGGTGCTCGTCGGTGGACGTCGACCTGGTCACCAGCAGGCACGACGAGCCGGAGAAGTTCGAGGTCGTCGTCACCGGCCAGAAGATCGTCGACGAGGCCGGCGGCAACCGGCTCGACCCCTGTCAGCATCGACTTCGCCGTCCACTTCAAGGACACCGACGAGGGTCGCGAGGCGGCCGGCCTGGTCGAGCGGCTGGTGAAGCTGTCGCGCGACAAGGAGTGCACGGTGGCCCGGACGGTCGCCGCCGACACCCGGGTGGACTTCAAGGTCGACGGGACGCCGCTCGACTGACCGGCGCCCGGCTCCGGACAGCGATCACTGGCGCTGCGGCCCATCGCAGTAGCCGTCCTCGATGGCCCGGATGTACAGCTCGGTCCGGGTCGACGCCGGCCGCCCCGCCTTGATGTACTTGCGCCGGATCCGCTTCAGCCAGGTGGCGACGGTGTCGTCCTGGACGCCCATCTTGTGGGCGATCGTGGCGGTCTTCAGGCCCGCTGCGAAGAGCCGGAGCACCTCCTGCTCGCGCTCCGCCAGCTCCGGCATGATCCAGTGCGCGTCGGCGACCAGACGCGCCCATTCCGGCGAGAGCCACGGCTCTCCGGCGGCGACCGTGATGATCGCCTCGGCCACCGTGTCGGCGTCCGCGTTCTTCTCCAGCAGACCGGCGGCCCCGGCGGACAGGCAGGTCTGGACGACGCCGGGACGGGCCTCCTGGGAGAACATCAGGACCGGCGCGCCGAGCGAGGAGACGATCCGCTCGACGTTCTGATGGGGCACGGAATTGTCGTTGAGGCGGATGTCGAGCAGCACCACATCGGGAGTGACGCCGCTCGACAGAAGGTCGTTCACGGTGGCGGTGCAGACGTAGTCGGCGATGGCGATCCGGGTCTCCAGGACCGCGCGAATCCCCTCCAGCAGCACGGGGACGTCGTCCACCGCGGCGAGGGTGAGCGGGCGGGCGGAGACGGCCGCGCCGCCACTCGACGACTCGCTGCCGACACTCCTCAGCTCTGTCACAGGTTCATCCTGACACGAAAGTGAGAGGCTCATACGCTCTCGCCGGGCTCTTCTCCCCCAATCCCCCGTTTCCTCTTGATTTCCATCCACTTCTATGGTTCATTAGTTGAGTAACTAACCAAGGAGGTGGACATGACCCCTGCCGACGGCGACGGACGGCCGATCTTCCTCGTCCTCGCCGACCAGATCGCCGACGACATCCTGGCCGGCGTCTACCCGGCCGGCAGCCAGGTGCCGTCGACCAATGAGCTCTCCGCCTTCTACCGGATCAATCCCGCCACCGCGGGCAAGGCTCTCAACCGCCTCGTCGACCAGCAGGTCCTCGAGAAGCGGCGGGGCCGGGGAATGTTCGTCACCGAGAACGGCGTCGAACTGCTCCGGGGTCAGCGCAGGGCCCGATTCACCGAGAGCTTCCTGGCACCCCTTCTGGACGAGGCCCGGCTCGTGGGCCTGTCCACCGACGACATCATCACCCAGATCCACCGCCTGACCGCCGAGGACACCAACCCCGGCATGTGACGGAAGGAGTCACCGATGCCCACCGCCCACATCCCCGCAACCACCACCTCGGCCGACCCGGCAGTACGCCGAGTGCCGACGGCATCACCATCACCGGACTGTCCAAGTCCTTCGGCCGCACCGAGGTGCTGCACGAGATCGATCTTCACCTGCCCCCCGACCGGGTCTACGGCCTGCTGGGGTCCAACGGGGTCGGCAAGACGACCCTGATGTCGATCATCTGCCACCACATCTTCCCCAGCTCCGGGCAGGTCCTCATCGACGGGCAGCCCCCGGCCGAGAACGCCGGCGTCCTGGAGCGCACCTGTTTCATCCACGAGGACCAGCGCTGGAATGACGACTTCACCCTCGACATCCTGCTGAGGGTGGCCCCGGGGTTCTTCGCCCGATGGTCCTCGGCGACCGCCGAGAACCTCGTCGGGAGGTTCAAACTGCCCCGCCGCACCAAGCTCAAGAAGATGTCGCGGGGGCAGCGATCGGCCCTGGCCATCACCATCTCGCTGGCCTCCCGGGCCCCCTACACCTTCCTCGACGAGCCCTATCTCGGCCTGGACGCCGGCGCCCGGTCGATCTTCTACACCGAGCTGCTGAACGAGATCTCCGAGGTGCCGCGCACCGTCATCATGTCCACCCATCTGATCGACGAGGCCGCCTCCCTGATGGAGGACATCATCCTGATGCGCAACGGCCGCCTCGCGATGCACGCCGATGTCGACTCCATCACCTCCCAGGTGTCCATCGTCCGCGGACTGGGAGACGACGTCGACCGGCTGATCGGCGGCCTCGAGGTGCTCTCCCGGCAGTCGATGGGCCGCATCGAGTCGGCCATGGTGCGCGGTCTGGCGGGAGGCGAGGCCCACCACCGGGCCGATGAGCTGCACGTCTCGATCGAACCGGCCGGACTCCAGGAACTGGTCGCCGCCCTCGGCGTCCTGGATGCGACTCCGGCCGCCACCACTCTGGAAGGAGCCCACTCATGAACCGCATGCCACGGCCGTTGAGGTCGTTCCGGCTGACCGTCTACTCCGCCACCAATGTGCTGCTGGCACCGCTGGCCATCCTGGGGGTGGTGGTGGCCGTCTCGGTGCTCATCGTGCTCATCATCGGCATCCAGTCCGGCCTCCCGCTGACCCCGGAGGCGTCGATGGAGATGAACTACAACATGGGCGCGATCCTGTCGATACCCGGTTTCCTGGTCGCCCTGGGCGCGCTCACCGTCAACCGGCAGTTCGCCACCGCGCTGGCCTTCGGGTCCACCCGGCGCGACTTCTGGCTCGGCAGCTCGCTGGGATTCCTGGTGGTCTCGCTGGTGACCGGGATCGGGAGCGTCCTGCTGCTGTGGCTCGAGAAGGCGACCGACTACTGGTTCATCGGGGCCCGGGCGCTGGACGTCTTCTTCCTGGGTCAGGGCGATCCCTGGCAGACCTTCCTCACCATCACCGCGGTGTGCCTGTGCTCGCTGTTCCTGGGGGCCGGGTTCGGGACGGTGTTCCGGGCCTGGGGGCATCGCGCGGTGCTGGCCGCCGCGATCGGGCTGGGACTGGTGCTGTGCGGCGGGATCGCGCTGACCGTGTGGCAGTGGGACTCCTGGGTCCCGACCCTGGCGCCACTGGGAGCGTGGCTGGTGACCATCGGCACCGCGGCGCTGGGCGTCATCGCGGCCGCGGGGAGCTTCGTGGTGAACCGGAGAAGCACCATCTGAGAGATCGTGAAGCCGGTTCGACGAGAACGATGGTCCCGATCACTCCCGATAGGTCATGTTTCTGCACTACGAGTGCGGTTTCACGGCCGATCGGGAGTGATCGGGACCATGCCGCGACCGTCAGACCAGCTCCCGGACCGCCTCGAGGGCCTCACGGGTGGAGCGGGCGGCGTTGAGACCACCGGCGTCCTTGGCCCCGCCGACGATCCGGTGGGGAATGGACAGCTTTCCGGGGAGCACGCAGGGATCGGACCCGACGGCGACGATCAGGGTGTCGACCGGCACCTCGCGCAGCTCGACCTCCCCATCGGCCCGGATCTGCGGGCCATGTCCGGCCGGGGCGACCGGAGTGGCGGAACCAGCCGCACCGACCGCCGACCGAGCGGAGGAGTGAGCCGGGGGAACCTGAACCTCCACGGTGGCCACACCGTCGCGGACCCGCACCAGACGGGCATTGTTCCACATCCGAGCACCGGCCCGGCGCAGCTCCCCCAGCCCGATCCATCGGGTGCTGGGGCTGGTGCCGGCGGCGAATCGCCGGGAGCCGCGGCGGATCAAGGTCATGCCGCTGGACGCCGGGGCCAGGGTGGCCCCCACATCCACAGCCACTCCCCCGCCGCCGATCACCAGCACCTCGCCGAAGGGCCGCTCGGTATCTCCGGGACGAAGCGGTTGCGCGCCGATTCCGGCCGCCACGTCGGGACCGGACACGCCTGCACCCCCACCGGCACCGGGACCAGAACCGGCGGCCATCTCCAGCGCCTCGGCATAGCCCAGCACCGTGCACGATCCATCGGTGTCGATCTCGATCCGGCGCGGCCGCACGCCGGTGGCCAGCACCGCGGCATCGAATCCGGCCAGCTCCTCGACCTCGACCCGCCGGTTCAGCACCAGCTCCCCGCCGAGCTCGACGAAACGCTTCGCCATCGCCCTAGCGGCCGCCAGATAGTCGCTCTTGCCACTCACCAGACCGGCGAGCCTCAACTGCCCGCCGACCTCGGAACCGGCCTCGAACAGGGTGACCCGGTGCCCCCGGCGAGCGGCGTCGACGGCGCCGACCAGCCCGGCCGGACCGGCTCCCACCACCGCCAGGCGCCGCGGCTGCTCGGTGGGCGCCGAGGGGAGGGGGGTGTGAGCCTCCCTGCCGACCCTCGGGTTGACCAGGCAGGAGATCGGGCGGCCCGTCATCGAGTGGTCGATGCACTCCTCATTGCAGCCGATGCACGGGATCACGGTCCGCCCCGCGAGGGGCCCGGCGACCACGTCGGGATCGGCCAGGAAGGGCCTGGCCAGGGCGACCGCGGCCAGATGGGTGCGCTCCAGGGCCTCGCGGGCCTCGGACAGAGAGCAGATCCGGTTGGACCCGATCACCGGAACCCCGGGCGCTCGGCGGCAAGATGCGCGGCCACCCGCTCGTCGATCTCCAGCCAGGCCCCGTGCGGCACCGAGAACTGGACGGTCGGCACCGGCGACTCGTGCCAGCCCACCCCGACCGAGATCGCGTCGGCACCGGAGTCGACCACCTCCTCGGCCAGCGCTCTCACCTCATCGGGGGTCGACGACCCCTCCATCAGGTCGTCCCCGGAGATCCGCACGATCAACGGCAGACCGGTGGCCCCGCGCACCGCGGCCACCACCTCCCGGGCGAACCGGCGGCGCCGGACCGGGTCCCCTCCCCAGTCGTCCTCGCGCAGGTTGGTGAGGGGGGAGCAGAAGGCGTTGATGAGGTAGCCCTCGGAGGCCGAGATCTCAATGGCGTCGTAGCCGAGTTCCTCGGCGTGGGCCCCGGCCCGGGCGTAGTGGGCCAGGGTCTCGGCGATGTCGGCCTCGGTCATGGCCACCGGCACCACCCCGCGGGCGGCCCGCCAGGCCACCGGGGACGGGGCCACCGGCGGCACCGGGACGCCGTCGGCACCCGGAAGCCCTGCCGAGTAGCGACCGGAGTGGAAGAGCTGGACGGCGATCAGCCCGCCGGCGGCGTGCACCGCCTCGACCGACCGGCCCAGCGATGCGTCCAGGGCCGGGTCGCCCAGCACGATGTCGTCGGGCACCGAGCGACCGCGCTCCTCGACCGCATATCCGCCGGTGACGATGAGCCCGGCCCCGCCGCGCACCCGCTCGGTGTAGAAGGCCGCCAGCCGATCCCCGTCCCGCTCGAAACCGGTGTGCATGCTGCCCATCAGCACCCGATTGGGCACCTCCAGACGGCCGAGCCGCCAGCTCGCCAGCACCTCAGTCATCGCTCAGGACCTCACTCTTGGGACCGATATCTCACCGGTTTGATTGTTTCTATTGATTGACGACGGGGACCGATTTATTCAGTCCTCGACACCCGGGGCGCCATAGGTCGGCGTCACGATCTCGGAGCCCTCGGGCAGCACGGCGTCGCGCAGCGGAGAGGTCGTGTCGGCCCAGTAGGGCGGCGCGACGACGGTGATCCCGCCGTCCACATTGAGCACCTGACCGGTGATGTATCCGGCATTCTCAGAGAGCAGGAACTCCATCGCCGCCGCCATATCGGCAGCCTTTCCCGGGCGGCGCAGCGGGATCTTGTCGATCACCGACTCCACCGGAGCCATTCCCGGCACCTTGTTGTAGAAGAAGTCCAGGGAATCGGTGTCGATGAGGCCGCCGTTCACCGCATTGACGGTGATATTCCGCGGGCCGTACTCGACGGCCATGTACCGCACGAAGGCCTCCTCGGCGGCCTTCGCCGCGCCCAGCAGGGCGTAGGTCGGGAAGGCCCGCTGGGAGCCGTAGCTGGTGACCGCGAGGATCCGGCCGCCGTCGGCCATCATCGCCGCGGCCCGCTTGGCGCCCAGCACCAGGGGACGGACATTCATGTTGAAACCGCGCTCGAAATGCATGGCCTTGATGCCGTCGACGGGCTTGAAGGCGCTGGCGGCGGCATTCGACACGAAACCGTTGATCGTCGGATAGGTTTCCGCGACGGTGTCGAAAAGCGAGTCGATCCCCTCGACGGTCTCGATATCGGCCTGGACGGTGATCCCGTCCCCGCCGGCCGCACGCACGGCCTCGAGGGTGCGCTCGGCCATCTCGGCGTTCTTCTTGTAATTGAGCACCAGGCGGTCGCCGTGGGCAGCAAGCCGCAGGGCCAGTTCGCGGCCGATACCGCGGGAGCCCCCGGTGATCACCACGACATTGTTGTTCTCGGTATTCTGCTCAGTCATTCAAAGTCCTCTGGTTGAAAAATGTCCGGGCCCCGGAAGGCGCCTCGAAAACCCCGCGCCGAAAAACACCCGGACACACAAGGAGCCGCGGCGACAATCCCGGCGCCGGCGCACCATATGGCGCACCGACCGGAACGGTTCTCAGGCCACCGGCACGTCGTCGGCGTACCGGGCGGTGCCGTCCAGCACCGCGCGGGCCACGATGAGGGACTGGATCTCGTTGGTGCCCTCCTCGAACCGCTGGGCGCGGGCATCGCGGTAGACCCGCTCGATGGTCTCACGCTTGAAGTAGCCGCGCCCGCCGAAGACCTGCAGGGCGTTGTCGGTCACCTCGGCCAGCATATCGACGGCGGTCATCTTCGCCGCGCTGGACAGGGCTCCGGCGTCCGGACGGCCGGCCTCGTAGCCCCGCCCGGCGTCCAGCACCAGGGAGCGGGCCGCCAGGATCGAGGCGTGGTTGCGGGCCAGCAGGAACTGGATGGCCTGGCGCTTGGCCAGCGGCTTGCCGAAGGTGACGCGCTGCTTGGCGTACTCCACCGCGAGCTGCTGGGCGCGCTCGGCCAGGCCGACGCAGCTCATCGCCACCGAGATCCGGCTGGGCAGCAGGAAGCCGCCGAGAGCGACGTCCAGCCCCTGACCCTCCTCGCCGACCCGGGCCGAGACCGGCACCGGGACGTCGTGGAAGTGCATGATCGCGTGGTCGGTACCGGCGATCCCCATCGTCTGGGAGTCGTCGACGAGCTCGACGCCGGGAAGCCCGGTGTTGGGCACCAGCAGGGCGACGGTGCCGTCGTGGCCGGTGGTGCCCTCCAGGCGGGCGGTGAGCAGCCAGTAGTCACCGGTCATCCCGAAGGTGATGAGGTGCTTCTCGCCGTTCATGTAGTAGACGTCGCCCTCGCGGCGCAGGGTGGTGCGGATGTCGGCGCCGGTGCCCGAGTCGGCCTCGGTGAGGGTGAAGGCGATCCGCTTCTCGCCCTTGACGGTGGGGATGAGGATCTGCTCGCGCTGCTCGTCGTCGACGTAATCGACCAGGGCGCGCCAGATGCCGTTGTTGACGTGCACCAGCATCCGGATCGAGGCGTGCAGGCGGGAGAAGTACTCCATCAGCTCGAGGAACTTCGCGAACCCGACACCGCGGCCGCCGAGCTCCGGCGGGGGCCGCCAGGGACATCCAGCCGTGGCTGCGCAGCTCGGCGACCAGCTCCTCGGGAACCGCGCCGGTGGCCTCGATCCGCTCGGACCACTCCTCGCCGGGACCGGCCACCCACTCGGCGATCTCGGACTTGAGGGACGCGAACTCTGCGTCGCTGATCATGCTGTTCCCCTTAACATCGTGTCTGGTCATCAGTGCCTGCGCTCCACGGTCAGGCCCTTGGCCTTCTCGCGCAGGACGTTCTTCTGGATCTTGCCCACCGTGTTGCGCGGCAGTTCGTCGAGGTACTCGAGGCGCTCGGGCCAGTAGTACTTGGACAGGCCGTGGTCGAGCAGATACTTCTGCATCTGCTCGAAGGTCGGCGCTTCGGCGCCATTCGCAGCAGCTCCGTCGGCGGCGACCACGAAGGCGCAGGCCCGCTCGCCCAGCCGCGGATCGGGCATCGCGACGACGGCGGCGTCCGCCAGCCCGGGATGCTGGTAGAGCAGGTTCTCGACCTCGACGACCGGGATCTTCTCGCCGCCGCGGTTGATGATGTCCTTGACCCGCCCGGTGATGTGCAGGTAGCCGTGCTCGTCGAGACGGGCCAGATCGCCGGTGCGGAACCAGCCGTCCTCGGTGAAGGCCTGGGCAGTGAGGTCGGGCCGGTCGAGGTAGCCGACGAACAGGGTCGGCGAGTCGATCTCGAAATTCCCCTCGTGACCGGTGGACAGCACGACGCCGTCCTCGTCGGTGACCCTCAGCGCGATGCCGGGCAGCGGCCGCCCGTCGGCCCCCTGGGCCAGCTCCGGGTCGTCGGTCGGGGCGGCCAGGGCCGCCAGCGAGCTCTCTGTGGAGCCGAAGCCGCCCAGCACCGAGCAGTCCAGGACGCCGGCCGCCTGACGGGCTAGGGCGCGCGGCACGGCGGCGCCGGTGGCCACGAAGATGCGCAGCGACTCGGGAGTCTGGGCGCCGTTGCGAACGGCGTCCACCATGTCGTCGAGGAAGGGGGTGGCGGCCTGGACGAAGCTGGCGCGGGCCTGCGGGAAGGCGCGCTCCAGGGCGACGTCGACATTCCACACGGCCTGGATCACCGCGGCCACCCCGAGCTGCCAGGCGAGCATGACGCCGTAGAGCAGGCCGGTCTGGTGGGCCATCGGGGTGGGGACGTAGATCCGATCCTCGGTAGTCAGGCCCAGGTGCTGGATCTCCAGGGCGGTGGCCAGGGAGGGCCCGAGGTGGTCGTGCTGGACCCCCTTCGGATCGCCGGTGGTGCCGGAGGTGAACAGCAGCTCGGCGAGGTCGTGCGGGTGCGGGGCCAGCGCGGCGAGCAGGTCGGCGTCCGGCTTCTGCCCGGCGATCGCCTCGCGGTAGGTGATCCAGCTCCACTGCCGGGAGCGGGGGTCGGTGGCCAGGTCGGCCGGCAGGGCCGACGGGCGGGAGCCGGCCGGGGCCAGGTGGCCGCGGCGATCCTCGGCGTTGACCACGACGACGTGCTCGAGCTGGAAATCGGTGCCCTCGGCGGCCTCCAAGAGGTCGGCGGGGCCGTGACGGTGGCGGAACTCGTCGGTGACGAAGGCGACCTTCGCGCGCGACATGCCGACGATCTTGGCGATCTCGTGGGCGCCGAAGACCGGCATGATCGGGGTGATGAGGGCGCCGATCTGCAGGACGCCGATCGAGATCGTCTCGAACTCGGTCCAGTTGGGGACCTGGATGGCGACGGCGTCCCCCTTGGTGACGCCCATGTCGAGCAGGGCCATCGAGACCTGATCGGCCTCGGTCTGGAGCTGCGACCAGGTGACGGTGATCGGCGTCTCATCGCCGACGTCGATGACGGCCGGGGCGTCGGGCTGGTCGACCGAGAGCCGGCGGACGCGGTCGGTGAGCACCTCGGAGGCCAGCGTGATGCCCTCGGGGATGTCGCGGCGGGAGTCCCGCCGGGAGCGCTCCGGAGCTGTGTCCGGCGCGGTCGCGGGGGTGGCCGGGCCGGCCGGCGTGGTGCTGGGGCCGGCGGTGGCTCCAGCGGGAGTGGTCGTGCTGTGTGATGGAACAACGGACATATTCATACCGATGCGGTGCATCTCCTCGAGAAAGGTCGGATACGAGATCCGGTAGGCGCGTGGATAGGTGAGGGTGCTGGGGCCGGCGGCGCGGGTGGCGGCCACCGCCAGCGACATCAGCACCCGGTGGTCGTTGAAGGAGGACATCTCGGCGCCGTGAAGGAGCTCGACGCCGGGGCCGGCGTCAACGTTACGACCGCTGCTCCTCCGCCCGGTCTCGGGCCGCCTGCGGGCCGGGGCCCTGCGCGATGCCGGTGATGAGGAGCTCGTCGTCGCCCTGCTCGAGGTGGGCGCCGAGCTTGTTGAGCTGGGTCATCGCGGCGACCCGGTCGGTCTCCTTGAGGCGGATGTGGCTCACGTTGTACAGCCGGCTGGTGCCCTCGGCGAAGCAGGCCATCGCCGACAGCACCGGGAGCAGGTCGGGGACGGTGCTGCAGTCCAGCTCGATCGGCCGCAGCGGGGAGCCGTCGCTGACCACCCGCGCCAGGCCGGTCTCCGGATCGCTGAAGAGGTTGACGCCCATCTCCCGGGCGATGTCGAGGAAGTGGCCCTCGGGATGGTCGGTCTGCGATCCGGCGATCACCGTCTGGCCGTGGAACAGCACGTCGGAGGGGTGGATCGCGGCGGCCGCGACGCCGAAGGCCGAGGCGCCGATGTCGGAGGGCACCGTGTACTCGGCGGCCTGGGCGCTCTGGTTGGCCGGGACGTGGAAGGTGAGCCAGTCGGCGTCATGGTCGACCTGAAGCCCCCAGTGGGCCATCATCGAGATGGTGAGCTCGACGTAGGTGCGCTCCTTGAGCGGGCCGCCGGTGATGTGGACCGTGGTGTCCGAGGTGGCGAAGGGGGCCAGCAGCAGGACGCCGGAGAGCCACTGGGAGAGGGTCCCGGGCATCTCGACGTGACCGCCGTCGGGGCGGTGGGGCTGGATCTGAACGGGCAGCCGCCAGTCCTCGTGGAGGGTCTTGAGGTCCACCCCCATCTGGAGCAGGGCGCGCAGCAGGGCCTCGATCGGGCGGTTGCGCAGGTACTTCATGCCGGTGACGGTGACCTGGCGGTCGGCCAGGCTGGCGAGCCCGACCAGGAAGTAGAGGGAGGTGCCCGAGGAGCCGACGTCGATGAGGCCGTGGGTGGCGTCCGTCCCGGCGTGCTGATAGTCGGTGAGCCGCGGGCGGCCGGCGCAGCCGTCGACGATGTACTCGTCGCCGTTCTCCTCGACCCCGACGCCGAGGGCGCGCAGCGCGTCGATGGTCCAGCCGACCTGGCGGGTGGTCGAGACGCCGTGGATCCGGCTCCGCCCCTCGGCCAGCGCGGCGAGGATGAGCGCGCGATGGACGTGGTATTTCGAGACAGGGATGTCCAGATACCCGTGCAGCGGTGATTCCGCCGGCTCCACCTGCAATCTCACAGTGATCCTCCTGACAACGGCCGATGCTCCGCGAGGGGCGATGCCTCGGTCGCAACCCCGATCATTACTTGCCGGTTACGTACCCGTAGGTAAGCCCGACAGAGAGATTACGCCTACGGAATCGTAGGTTGTCCAATCAGGCGATGGTGGCCGGCGAGTCGGCCATGGCGGGGCCGGGGCTGTGGGAGCTCTTTCCAGAGAGTCCGTCCGGTCGGCCGGACCTGGAGCGCAGCAGATGGTCCCGATCACTCCCGCCGGGTCGCTATCCGTCCGGAGCCGTGCAGAAACACGGCGCGTGTTTCTACATCGCGAGTGCGATTTCACGGTGTGTCGGGAGTGATCGGGACCATACGGAGGAAGGGCCACGCGAGATCAGATCACCATCACGGCCTGACCGGCTTCACGGCGGCGGCCACCGCGCCGTAGACATCCTCGACCCCGCCCTTGAGGATCGTGGCCACCGTGTGCAGCAGCGGCAGCTCCTCCTCGCCGGCCCCGAACTGGTGCGCGAAGGCGACCGCCAGCGGTGCCGCCGGGTATCCCTCGACGGTCTGCTCGAGCCGGTTCATCTCGGCCAGCGCCTCGTCGGGCCCCTCGCCCTTTCCCAGCCGCACCCCGTAGAGCTTGTTGCGTCCCGACAGCCCGGTGACCTCGAGGTCGCCCACCCCGGCCAGCCCGTACGGAGTCTCGGCGTGGCCGCCGGCCCTGGCGACCAGCAGGGACATCTCGCGGACCGCCTGAGCGAAGGAGGCGGCCTTGAGGTTGTGGCGCGGGACGCCGGTGGCCTCCCCGAGTCCGTCGGCGATGCCAAGGGCGATGGCGTAGACGTTCTTGAGGGCGGCGCACAGCTCCACCCCGGTCTCGTCGTCGCTGGGACGGATGCCGTAGGTCTCGGTGGCCGCCTCGCGGGCCAGGGCCTCGGCGACCGCCAGATCGGTGGAGGCGTAGGTGGTGGCGGTCACCTCCCCGGCGGCGCACTCGTTGGCCTTGACCGGCCCGCCGATGGCCACCAGCGGGGGCAGCGAGACGCCCTTTCGGGCGGCAATGGCGCGAATGGCCTCGGGCAGCAGTCGGATCTTCCCCTCGGGGTCGGTCCAGAAGCCCTTCGCGGTCAGGCACAGCGCCCGCAGGTCGCCGATGTCGCCGATATGGTCCAGGGCCATCTCGGTCACCTTCGGCAGGCCTTCGGAGGTGACGGCGATGTCGACGACATCGGCCCCCGCCAGGGCCTCGGCCAGCCGGCCGGAGCGGAAGGTGGTGATCCCCGGCGCGGCCGCCACCTTGATCCGCGGATGGGGCTGTCCGGCCTCGATGGCGTCCAGCAGGTGGTCGTCGAGCCAGGTGCCCCACAGGTGGACCTGCCAGCCGGCGTCCACGAACGGCTTGCACAGCGCGGTGCCCATGGCGCCCGCGCCGAGAACGGTGATTGTCGACATGTGATGTCCTTTCTCGGTGGCTTGATCGGCTGCTCCCGGCCGCCCGATCACGCTTCCGGCTTCGGGGATTCCGGCTTGGTGCTCGGGTATCTCTCGGAGAGGATGTGGAGATCCTCGAAGATGTCCTGGAGCTGAGGGTAGAGCCGTCGCTGGACGGCGGCGACGTCCTTGTACTGGTCGTGCAGGGAGAGATCCGGCTCGGTGGTCTCGCCGAAGTGGGCCATCGCGGCGGCCGAGGCGGCGACGTCGTGGCCGCCGTGCGCGCCGATCGCCGCCATCGCGAGCACTGCCGCGCCCAGGGCGGAGATCTCGTCCTGCACGCAGGTGGTGATGGGCAGTCCCGCGGTGTCGGACATGATCTGGCGCCACAGGGCCGATCGGGTGCCGCCGCCCATCGCCCTCAGAGTGGTGATCCTCACCCCGGTGCGCCGTTCGATGGAGTCGAGGTTGGCGCGCATCTCGAAGCCGATGGACTCCAGGATCGAGCGGTACATGTGGGCGCGGGAGTGGGTGCCGCGCCATCCGACGACGGCGCCGCGGGCCACCGGATTCCAGAACGGCGATTGGACGGCGTTCCAGTAGGGCAGGGTGATGAGGCCCTCGCAGCCCGGCGGGATGGCGGCCGCGGCGGCGTCCAGCTCGGGGTCGGGGGCGCCGACCAGCTTCGGGTCGCCCAGGGCCTCGCGGAACCAGCCGGCCAGATAGGAGCCCGACGACTGCAGGACCTCGAAGACGTACTCGCCGGGAATGCCGGAGACCAGGGTGCGCACCCCGGAGTCGTAGGCGTAGCTGGGCGACTCGACGCCGGCGTTCACCGCGGTGCCGAGGTTGAGGTAGGCGATCTCGGGGCTGATCGCCGCGGCGCCGATGCCGGCGGCCTGGCCGTCGCCGAGCCCGGCGACGACGGGAATGGGGCCGGGCAGCCCCCATGCCTCGACGAGCTCGGGACGCAGATCGGCGACCGGCTGGGCGGGCGGCACCAGTTCGGCCATCTGGTCGCGGCGGACGCCGGCGATCTCGAGGAGCTCGTCGGCCCAGTCGCGGGCCTCGATGTCGAACAGCCCGAGCGAATCGGCGGAGGCCTCGGAGGTGGCCCAGCGGCCGGTGAGGTTGAAGGTGATGTAGCCGCCGACGTCGATCACCTTGTCGGCCCGCTCGAGGACGCCGGGCTCGTGCTCGGCCACCCAGGTCATCTTGTAGATGGCGGGGGTGACGCCGGCCGGCTTGCCGGACAGCTGATGGACGTGCTCGGTGCCGTAGCGGCGGATCTGGTCGGTGGCGCGGCCGTCCAGCCAGAGGATGCCGTTGCGCAGCGGCGTGCCGTCGGCCGCGAAGGGGGCGAAGGACTCGCGCTGCTGAGTGATGCCGATGGCCCCGACCCGGGCCCGTTCGGCGGCGGTCAGGCGGGAGAGCACCTCACCGAGGGTGTCGCGGGAGGTCTCCCACCAGCGGACCGGGTTGTGCTCGTACTGATCCATTGCCGGGGTGTGGAGCTGGATCTCGCGCTTGGCGGTCTCCCAGACGTTGCCGTCGACATCGACGACGATGGCCTTGGTCGAGGTGGTCGAGGAGTCGATGGCCACCACGAGCGGCCCTTCCGAACTCCGTGCGGTTGATGTTGCGGCTTCTGACATGGTGTTCCGTTCCTGTCCGGGTGGCTGCTCTGCCACCCCTGTTCGGCGCCTCAGGCTGCGTCGAGTCCCAGCTTGGCGGACGCCGTCCTGGCGATCTCCGCAGCGGACCGGGAGGATCTCAGCGTATCCATGAACTCGCCGTCCTGGATGCATGTGATGATCTTCTGGAGCACCTCGAGGTGGTCCCCCGAGCCGCTCAGCGCGAGCATGAAGACAACGTCCACCGGAATCTCGGTGTCGTCGGTGCCGGCCATCTCGCGGAATCCGACCGGGGTGGCCAGGGTCGCGATGGAGACGGCGTCGCGCAGGACATGCTCGGCGTCGGTGTGCGGTATCGCCACGCCGCCGTTGACCGGTAGTCCGGTGGGGTAGTTCTTCTCCCGGTCCTTGAGGCCCTGGAGGAAGGACTCCTTGGTTCTCCCCTCATCGCAGAGTCTCGTCGCCATGAGGGCGAAAAGATCGTCGCGGCTCGACACCTCGACGCCGACATGGACCAGTTCCGGAGCAATCAGGTCACTCATTGTTGTGGATACTCCTGTCATGATGTACTGAAAATCCTCTGTTGGCCCCACGGTCCCGAGAACCGTGGGGCCAACAGAGGGAGACGTTCTGAGAGACGGCTCAGAAGATGCGATGCAGCGTGGAAATGATGACGTTCGGAAGGTTGTACCCGAAGAACGCATCGGTGACCGAACCGTTCACCTTCACACCAGTGGCGTGCATCATGAGAGTTGCCTCGGGTGCGAACACGCTGGCCCCCCATTCCACGAAGAAGAGGAAGACCGCGCTGGCGATGAGCGCGCGGAACATGTTTCCCTTGCAGCCCAGCACGATCAGCGGAACCATGTACACGATTCCGGTGAGCATTCCCACCGGGAAGTAGTTCATGCCGGGGATGATGAACGCGAAAGCGATCGCCAACGGAATCATCAGCACGGTGATGGTGATGGCCGTCGGGTCGCCCAGCGCCAGAGCCACATCCATACCGATATTGAGCTCGCGCTCGTTTCCGTCCTTGTCCTTGCCGAGGTGGCGCTTCATGAATGTCTTGGCGCCCTCGCCAACGGTGGTCAGGCCCTCCATCATCACCGAGACCATGCGGGGAAGCAGCACCAGGACGGTCGCGATGCCCATGCCCATGATGAGCACTCCCTGCCAGGACTGACGGGTCATGAGGCCGAGGAAGATGCCGACGACGAGACCGATGAAGGCCGTATCGCCGAAGAATCCGAGCTTGTCTCCGACCTTCTCCATCGACAGGTCGATCTTCTTCAAACCCGGGATCCTGTCGAAGATCCAGTTGAAGATGAGGCCGATGGGCCAGGCGAAGGTGATGTAGGACAGGGTCGAGCAGGTGGTGCCCGTCAACCCGAAGTACTCCTGCCAGCTCGGCGCGATGTGCTTGGCGACGATCAGGTCGATGACCGACAGGCCGAGCGTGACGCCCAGGCCGACCCAGAAGTTCCCGGTGATCGCGTAGGCCAGAGTTCCGGGAACCAGGAAGTGGATGAAGTTCCAGATGTCGACGTTGAGGACGTTGGTCCAGTTCAGAAGAATCATGACCAGGTTGATGATCACCACGAGCAGGATCGCAGGCGCCGCGAAGGGAGCCCCGAAGGATGCCGCGCCGACCGCGGCCCACCCCACGTCGACGGTGGTGAATCCGCTTCCCATGTGGCGGTAGTAGTTCACCGCCGGTTCCACGGTGGCCATCAGGAAGTTGATGACGATCGTCAATCCTGCGAAGCCGATGCCGATCATCAGACCGGCCTTGAGTGATTTCCCGAATGGCATTCGGAAAATCAGGCAAAGGATGAGCATAACGATCGGCAGCATGACGACTGCGCCGATGTCAAGGATCCCCTTGATGATTTCCATTGTTGTCTATTTCCTTCGTTGGATCAGGACTCGTCGAGCACTTTGCGGCAGGCGTCAATGACTTCGGCCTTCACGGCGTCCTCATTGATACCGGAGATGAGGCCGAACACCTGCACGATCGGCTTGTCGAGGGGCTTCGTGTACCGCGTGGTGAGCATGATCACATCGACGCTGCCCTGGAGCGAGGGCAACTGACCGACGGTTCCCTTGGTGATCTTCGCCGGGATTCCGGCCTCCTTGAGGATCTCCTTGACCTTCTCCTGGGCGACAGTGGAGGTAGCAATCCCCGATCCGCAGGCGATGAGGATCTTGACTTCGTTTGCCATGATGTGTGCTCTTTCTGGTTGGTCTGTGGGGCTGCGATGCCCCGCGGCGCCCGCAGCCCGTCATGGCTGCGGCCCCCGTTCCCATCTCGTGAGGACGATGCTGGCCCAGGCGGGGAGGGTCGCGCCAGTTGCGTTCCTGCCACCGGGCAGGCAGGCTGCCCCGGGCACGGGGGCGGCAACGTCTGTTGCCACGGGGGCGGCAGGACGCTGCTGCCTGCCGAGTGGCAATCTCGTGATGGCCCCAGTCCCGCCACACTTCGTATAGACTTATGTTCAGGTGTTCTCAGTGATTTTATTCTCCGAACGGCAAGCATTGTTGCTGCAACTTCTCAGCGAGGTCGACCACGCCACGACAGGCTCGGATCTCGCTGCGCTTCTCGGCGTCAGCACGCGCACGCTTCGCTATGACATTTCGCGGATCAACGGCGTCACGAAGATCGAGATCATCGAGGCAACCCCCAAGGGGTATCGGCTCAACAGATCCTTGTACAATGATTTCCTTGCCAGGAATTCACAACTGGCCACACAGCTCGATCATCATGAGCGGATCCTGCTGTACCTCCTGGAGACTCCCGACACCGACGTCTACGACATCATGCGGGACTGCTATCTCAGCGAGTCGGTGACCCGGGCGGCCCTCCAGCGATTGCGCCCCCAGGTGGAGTCCCACCAGCTCGAACTCGCGGTGAAGGGCTCCTCGGTTCGTCTCACCGGACCGGAGATCTGCTTCCGCCGACTGCTGGGAGACCTCGTCCACAACGCCATGGACGTCGTCGTCGGTCAGAAGGAGAAGATCAGCCGCTACCTGCCCGACGTCAGCCTCGCTGCCGTCTCGGCCCTGCTCAAGTCCCTGGTGAGGGAGCGCGGGCTCGGAATCGACGACATCCGAATGGGCAACGCCGTCGTCAACATCGCCATCTGCCTGCAGCGGTACCGGTTCCCCATCGAGCCGGACGACTCGCCGGGAGTCGTGCTGAACTCGGTCACCGAGGAACTGTCCTCGGCATTGCTGGACAGGCTCTCCGAGAGTTCCCCGACCGCATCCCGTCGCCCCCGGACCAGGAATATCTGCGAACCATCGTGGGGATCGCCCTGGATCCCCACACGAACGGCGGCGGATATGAGACGAAGCGCACGAGCATCAGCGACGCCGTGCGGATCTGCCTCGACGAGACCATAGATCATTTCAATCTCAAAGTGTCTCGGGAAAAGCTCTACGAGAACGTCTCAGAACATGTGGAAAGGCTCTCCCTGCACGCGCGCGAGCTGCCCTATTTCCGCAATACCTTGCAGGAGTCGCTGCGGTCGCGCTCACCATTCCTCTACGACGTCGCCGTGTATCTCGCCGACAGGCTTGCCCGGATGCTGGGCACCACCTTCGCCAACGACGAGATCGGCCTGCTCGCGATCTATCTCGGGCTCTATTCCAGGCCGGTGGCGGCCGATGACCACACCATCTCCGGCATCGTCATCTGCCCGCGCTATCAGACCCTGCGCGACTGGCTGCTGGCCGGTCTGGTCGAGCGGTTCGGGGAACGACTCCAGATCCTCGACATCGTCTCCACCAAGGAGGAGGCCGATGCCCAGGACTGCGATCTGGTGATCTCCACCACCGACGAGTCGAGCCGCGCCCACCCCTGCATCCAGATCAGCGCGCTGCTCTCCGAGCTGGATCTCAGCGCGGTGGACGCCGCCCTGCTGCACGCCGCGAAGCAGAAGTCCAGGTCACGCATCGCCGAGTCGGTACGCCGATTTCTCGACCCCGACCTGTTCTTCACCGGCGTCTCCCCGAAGACCTCCGAGGAGACGATCGACTTCCTCTGCGACGCCCTGGAGGAAAGAGGCATCGTCCCCGCCGAGTTCCGCGACAGCGTCCTGCTGCGCGAGACCTACTCCCCCACCGCCTTCGCCCGGCGATTCGCAGTGCCCCATGCGATGGACTTCCTGGCCCACCAGACGAAGGTGGCGGTGCTCATACCGTCGGCGCCGATCGACTGGGAATCCGCCGATATCAGTCTGGTCCTGATGCTCGCCATCAACGGCGATGACTACGACGACTTCATCCATTTCTATCAGCCCCTCATCAGCCTGCTCTACGACCAGAATCTCTACTCGGAGATCCGCAAGGTGCGCAGCTACGAGGAGTTCATGAACTTCCTGGACAACGAGCTGTCCGAGACCGAGTAGCCGAGAACATCACCAAGTGCCTGTCACGAAGGGATCGGTGGGCCATCATGGCGCCGGCCGCTATCGGGTCTGTCGGGGCCGGAACTCAGGCCCCGCCTGTGCCTTGGGCCGCGCTGAGCCAGAATCGTTCGGCGAACTTGCGCAACGAGTCACGCGCCTCGGCCGGCGTGAGCCGGGAGTCCGGGAGGAAGGTCTGAACGACGAGGCCGTCGAGCATGGCCATGAACTCCACCGTGTCCTGCTCGGGGTCCTTGGCGCTCAAGGTACCGTCCGCCATGCCGTGGGCCAGCACGGCTCGCACGTCGTCGTGCCAGCGCAGATAGACATCGTGCTGCCACGCCGAGTACGTGTCGTAGTGCGCCGCCAGAGCCCAGAAGTCCAGCCAGAGGACCCAGTGCCGTCGGGTCCGAGGAGAATCGTCGAGGAACGCCGAGATGAGGGTGAGCAACGCCTCGCGACCGCTGGAGGATCGTCGCGCCTCCTCGAGAATCGGCTCGTAGAACGCGGTCATCTCGTGGTCGAGGACGCTGGCGAGGATGTTCTGGAGACTCTTGAAGTGGTACGTCACCGTGCCCAGAGACACCCCGCTGGCCTGGGCGATGTCCCGCATGCTGGTGCCGAACAAGCCGCGTTGGGCGATGGTGTCGCCGGCCGCCTCAATGATGAGACGACGGCGCACCTCCGTCGGCTGTCGCGTTCTTCCGGACGCCTCCGGCGCACGCCGGTGGCCTTCGGGTGAATCGTTCGTGTCCCTGATCGGCACTCGCCCTCCTCGTCAGGCATTTCCGACGCTACTCGTCACACGGATCGTCACACGGATCGTCACACGGACGTTCGGTGAGGTCTGTTATTCTTTCGTTTGTACGAATCAATCGTACGAGCGAACGATTATAACGAATGACGAGATTGGTTCGGGCATGTCTCCTCGAGTAGGCGGCGTCGGCAGGTGTCTTCGGGATCGTCTGGCGACCCCCGCGGTGGTGATGGTGTGCGCCTCGGGTCCTGCCTACGTGGCGATCGGCTACCTGGGACGTGCGATGAACCCCGCACTGCTCACCATGCTGCGACTGGGGGTCTGCGCCGCTGCGATGACGGTGGCCGTGGCGGTTCGCTCCCTCCGGCGGCGGTGGTCGCCGCTCCCGGGGCTCCGGATGCGTGACCTGCCCGCAGTAACGCTGTGCGGGGTGCTGGGATACGCGGGCTACAGCGTGCTCCTGGCGCTCGGGCAACGCACCGTGCCGTCGGGGACGACGAGCCTTCTGGTCAACGCTGCACCGGTGATCACCGCGGCCGTGGGCCTGGTGGCGCTCCGCGAAAGGCTGACGTGGCAGCGAATAGCCGGCACGTGCGGGGGTTTCCTCGGTACTGCCCTCATCTCGTTCTCCGGAGGCGGGTCGCTGCGCACCGGCCCCGGAGCCCTGTGGATCATTGCCGCCGCGCTGTCCCTGACCGGGTTCGTGATCGTCCAGCAGAAACTGCTGGCTCGGACGGACCCGTTGAGCGTGACCGCCGCGGCATCGGTCGTCGGCGCGCTGCTGAGCCTGGTACTTCTGCCATGGGCTCGGACGACGGGTACGGTGCCGATCCTGCCGGGAGTGCTCGCGGTCCTCGTGCTGGGGGTCCTTTCCACCGCCGTCGCATACACCGCCTGGGCTGCGGCCCTTCGGACACGGGGAGCGAGCGGCGGGGCGCTGCTGATGTTCGTCGTCCCCGTCATATCTCTCGTGCTGGGAGTGCTGCTGCTGGGTGAGCACCCGACCCCGGCAGCATTGGCCGGCGGGGTTCTCGCGGTGCTGGGCGTCTGGTTCTCGGACCGCGGCGGGAGAGCCGCCGGCGCAGAACCTCAAGGAGTCGTGAAAACGAAATCGAGTACCGGAAAGGTGTCCTGATGGCCGAACCGGATCTCCGGCATCCTGGGCTGCCCGAACCCGATACTGCGAAATCGAATCCATGGACATGCGCGTGCCCCCGGCCTCGGCGTCCTCATCAAGCAGAAACGACGTCGGTACCTGGTCCCGATCACTCCCGCCAGGCCCCTTTTCGGCATCGCCAACGCAGAAACTCGGCGTATCGGGAGTGATCGGGACCATGCCGACCGCCAGACCCGCCTATCCCGCTGCCGTCACGCGCGCGTAACCGCGATCGGGCAGAATCACCTCCGACTGCCGCGGGCGAGCCGCGGCCCGGAGAAGTGCGAGGACCACGCCGATGAAGCCGATCAGTTCCGCGGCCAGCAACACGCCGCTGTCGCTCATCCGGGTCATCTTCAACCGGATCATCGGGATGGACGACGTGATCTCCTTCGCGGTCGGCGAGCCGGACTTCGGCACCCCGCCCCACGTCATCGACGCCGCCACCGCGACCATCCGCAACGACCGGATCGGCTACACGGACAACTCCGGGATCAAGCAGCTGCGCGAGGCGGTGGCCCGGGAGTTCCATCGCTTCGACCGGATCGACTACGACCCGGCCACCGAGATCATGGTGACCAATGGCGGCATGGAGGGGGTCTTTCTCACCCTGGCGGCACTGACGAATCCCGGCGACGAAGTGCTGGTGGCCGATCCCTGCTACGCCAACTACGAGGGCACGATCGCCCTCAACCGCTGCACCACGGTCCCCGTACCGACCCGCGAGGAGACCGGCTTCGACCTCGAGGAGGGACCGCTGAGGCGGGCCATCACCGACCGCTCGAAGGTCATCCTGATCAACTCCCCGTCCAACCCGACCGGCGCCACCGCCTCCCGCGAGAGCCTCGAGATGATCGCCCGGGTGGCCGTCGAGAAGGACCTCTACGTGCTCTTCGACGAGGTCTACAAGCATCTCGTCTACGGCGGCCGGGAGTACTTCAACATCGCCCGGCTCCCCGGAATGAAGGAGCGGACCTTCTGCATCGACTCGGTCTCGAAGGCCTACGCCATGACCGGCTGGCGGATCGGCTACGTTCTCGGGCCCGAGCGAGGTCATCAAGTACATGCCCGCCATGCAGGAGCCCATGCTCAGCTGCGTCAACGCCCCCGCCCAGGTGGCCGCCACCGCCGCCCTCGACGGCGACCAGTCGGTCATCGAGACGATGCGGCTCAGCTACCTCCGCCGGCGCGACCTCATGGTGGACGCCGTCAACGGCATCGACGGCGTGAGCTGCAACACCCCGGACGGCGCCTTCTACGTCTTCATGAATATCGAGGAGACCGGGCTGTCCTCGGAGGACTTCGCCCTGCGCCTGCTGGACGAGCAGCGGGTCGCGGTGGCCCCCGGAATCTCATTCGGCTCCCTCGGCGAGAGCTACGTCCGGCTCTCCTACGCCACCTCGGATGCGCAGATCCGTGAGGGGATGGAGCGGATCGGCGCCTTCGTCGCCTCCCTGCGAGCCCGGTCCCAGCTGATCGCAGGCTGAACGGCGTCTCCCCTCGACGCCCGGCATTCGACGGTACGGGATCCAGGCACCTCCAGATCCGCCGCCGGGACGCTTCGCCGCACACCCACCCCCGGGACGGACGCCGCCCGGCCGGATTGCTATCGTCATCGACGTCACACCCATGTGACCGCATCGAGATTCAGCGAAGCCGGTGAGAATCCGGCACTGTCCCGCAACGGTGACGCCATTCATGGCGAAGTCCGGTCGCCTGACTCGGCGCGTTCCCACAGTTCACGACGGATGAACCGGTGCCGGATCTGACTCCAGCGCGTCCGTCTGGAGGTCCGTGTTCCCATGAATAACAAATCGCGCATCGCAGGCCGGCTCGGCCATCGCCGTGGTGGTCGTCATCGGCGTCACCAGCTGTCTGGCCGCCACCAACCCCTCGTCCTCGCCCACCCCCACGGCGTCCACCAGTGCGGTCACAGTGTCGACCGTCCACAACGAGGCGGACATGTCCTTCGCCCAGATGATGAGCATCCACCATCAGGGTGCCATCGAGATGTCGGCCCTGGCCCCCGACCGCGCCAGCAGTGACGCCGTCAAGACCCTGGCCGCCCAGATCCAGGAGGCGCAGGAGCCCGAGATCCAGGAGATGCAGAGCTGGCTGAAGACGTGGAACGCCTCGATGGCCGGCTCCTCGAGCTCCGCGATGCCGGGAATGAGCATGCCCGCCTCGGCGATGCCCACGTCCTCGATGTCCGGCATGGATATGCCGAGCTCCTCCTCCATGCCCGGCATGGACATGTCCGGCTCGGCGTCCGGCATGGATATGCACGGAATGCACATGCCCAGCTCGGCGGCGCCGTCGGCCAGCATCGACATCCGCGGCAATGACATGCCGGGCATGACCGACGCCGACATGGCCAAGCTCAAGGCGGCCCACGGAACCGCCTTCGACAAGCTCTACCTGCAGCTCATGATCGTCCACCACCAAGCCGCCGTCGACATGTCGAAGGACGAGATCGTCAAGGGCAAGAACCCTCAGGCGCTCAGCCTGGCCGCCGACATCATCAGCTCCCAGACGGCCCAGATCACCCAGATGCAGAACATGCTCGCCGCGATCAAGTGACGTGACGCCGGCGGGACCTGCCGAGCGTCGCCCCACACGGGTCCCGCCGCGCTCCACCCCGGGACGACGCCATGTCCCCGAAGGACGCGTATCCATGTCGACCACAGAAGTCCTGCTCAGCCCCGAGATCCCCACCCGGGATCAATTGGATCAATTGCCCTCAGACCCGTTCCCTCCCCCGGACGCCCTGCACAACCGGGCCGTCAACCGGTTCCTCAGCAGCCGCTGGTGGCCGGCCGTCCTCCAGATCCCGTTCCTGGCGTTCACCGTCTACCTCGTCTACGACCTCCTCGCCGGCCCGCGCGACGCCGACATGAACTTCGGCAGCGCGGTGATGTGGATCCTGTGGTGGTCCGCACTGCCGATCGTGCTGGTGCTCTTCGGCCGGGTGTGGTGCGCCGTCTGCCCCTTCGGCTACCTCAACGATCTGGTCCAGAAAGTGGCGGGACGCCGTCACCGAGCCCCGGCGTTTCTCAAGCGCAACGCGATGTGGATCGCCCTGGCGCTGTTCCTGGTGGTCACCTGGTTCGAGCACGTCACCGGGATCGTCGAGGCGCCCCGGTACTCCGGGATCATGCTGCTGGTCTTCGCCGGCGCGGTGATCTTCTTCGGCGTCTTCTACGAACGGCGCACCTGGTGCCGCTATGTCTGCCCGGTGGGCGGCCTGTCGAGCAACTACGCCCGGGCCGGGATGATGGAGCTGCGCGCGAACCGGTCGGTCTGCTCCTCCTGCGACACCAAGGCCTGCTTCCGCGGGGCGGCCAAGGCCCCGGGCTGCCCGATGTTCGAGTTCCCCCGCGCGATGGACACCAGCGCCGAGTGCACGCTGTGCGCCGACTGTGTGAAGACCTGCCCGTCGAACGCCATCCGGATCAGCCCGCGGATGCCCACCAGCGAGCTGTGGTCGACCGTGAAGCCGCGCTTCCCGGTGGCCGGCCTGGCGGTCGGGATCATGGGCATCGTGCTGCTGGAGAACGCCACCATGCTGCCCATCTGGAACGACGTCATGGCCGTGCTTCAGGCCGATGTCACCACGACTGCCAACACCGCGGTGGACTTCAGCGTCGCCTATCTGCCGACCGTGGCCATCCCCGCGGTGCTGGTGCTGCTGGCGGCGCTGCTAGCCACCGCCATCAACAGCCGGACCGTGAAGCAGAACTTCAGCCAGTTCGGCTACCCCATGATCCCGTTGTGCCTGGGGGTGCACATCGCCCACGCCTGCTTCCACCTGCTCGGCGAAGGCAAGGCGCTGTGGTACTCGCTGATGCATGCGCTGGGGATGGGCCATCCGATGGCCGCCGGCGGTATGACGATGGACATGGGGATCGTGGCCCCCGACGCCATCAAGACCGTCCAGTACACCCTCATCGCCCTGGCCACCGCGGGCGCCCTGTTCACCGCCTACCGGATCGCCCACGGCAACCGCGCCGATCCCCGCCCCGGAGGCACCTTCGCGGTCAACGCGGCGGTGATCATGGTGCTGGTGGCCATCAACTGCGCGCTCTTCGCGATGCCGATGGCGATGGAGATGTGACGCCGGGGTGGATGCCGGGCTGGACGCCGCGATAGGTGAGAGGATGCCCCTTCTGGCCCGGGGAATGAACAGTCACGACACGATCCATCGACCTGTCGGAGGGGGCATCCCACGACGAGTATCCCCCCTCGGCTCAACGACGCTGCCGCGTGGGCTCGCACTCCCTCAACACCCCCACGACCCCCTTCAATGCCCCCCGGGCGCCCCCTCCGATGGCGGCTTGTCCCGGCGCGTATCGTCTGCTAACGAGAACCATTATCGTGGTAACTCCCCGATACCGCTCCAACCGCTGTGGTCGTCCCCTATCGAGAAGCTCCTCGACAACTCACAGCGATTGGGACTCCGGTCCCTGGATTGGACAGAGCAAGTGCGTATCAAGAAACTGATCGCGGCTGGCGCCGCGATCATGGCGGTGACCGCCAGCCTCACCGGCTGCTCGGGCTCCAGTAGCAGCTCGGGCTCCAGCGCCTCCGGCGGCAGTTCTGCGGCCAGCAGCACCGCGAAGATCAACGTCGTCGGCGCGGAGAACGAGTACTCGGATGTCGCCGCGCAGATCGGCGGCCAGTACGTGACGGCGTCGGCGATCATGAGCGACCCGAACACCGACCCACACACCTTCGAGGCCAGTCCGAGCGTGGCGAAGGAGCTGAGCAAGGCCCAGCTGGTCATCCAGAACGGCGTCGGCTACGACGACTTCATGGCCAAGCTGGAGAAGGCCTCGCCGAACAACAACCGCACCGTGATCGACGCCCAGCAGGTCCTGGGGCTGCCCGACAACACCCCGAACCCGCACCTGTGGTACGACCCGAAGACGATGCCGGCCGTCGCGAAGCAGATCGCCGCGGACCTCGGGAAGATCCAGCCTGCGCACGAGAGCTACTTCCAGAGCCAGCTCACCACCTTCGACAAGTCGCTGAGCCACCTGGACCGACCAGATCGCCGCCTTCAAGAAGGACCATCCGAACACCCCGGTCGCGGTGACCGAACCCGTCGCGGACTACATGCTCCAGGCGGCCGGAACCGACATCAAGACGCCGTGGTCCCTCCAGGCCGCAATCATGAATGACACGGACCCCTCGCCTCAGGACTCCGCGACTCAGAACTCCTTGTTCACCGGCAAGAAGGTCAAGGTGTTCCTCTACAACCAGCAGGTGACCGACGCCGTCACCTCTCGTTACCTGTCCCTGTCGCACTCGAACAAGATTCCGGTTGTCGGCGTCTACGAGACGATGCCGACCGGCTACACCTACCAGAAGTGGATGGAGGCCGAGATGACGGCCCTCGACCAGGCGCTCACCAGCGGCACCTCCACCGAGAAGCTATGACCCACTCCACACAGGAGTGGAACGATGTCCCGGGCGCTGTGCTCAGCGCCCGGGACATCCGGGTTACCCTGTCCGGCAAACTGATCCTCGACGGCGTCGACCTTGATGTGGCACCCGGCGAGTTCGTGGGGCTGATCGGCGCCAACGGCGCCGGGAAGACCACCCTGCTGCGGTCTCTGCTCGGGGTGCTGAAGCCCACCTCCGGTACCGTCGAGCGGCCCCGGCGGGACGCTCGGACCGGCGGGGTCGGCTACCTCCCGCAGAAGGTCGCCCTGGATGTCGACGCCCCGCTGCGCGCCCGCGACGTCGTCGCCCTCGGTCTGGACGGGGGCCGGCCCGGAATCCCGCTGCATCGTCGCGCCACCCGCAAGCGGGTCGACGAGACGCTGGACGCCGTCAACGCCCTCTCCTTCGCCGAGCAGCGCATCGGCGAGATGTCCGGCGGCCAGCAGCAACGCGTTCTACTCGCCCACGCGCTGATCAGCGATCCGGCGCTACTGCTGCTCGACGAGCCGCTGGCGAACCTCGACCCCGCCAGCGCCTATGACATCGTGACGCTGCTCGACCGGCTGCGCCGCACCCACCGGGTGGCGATCGTCATCACCGCCCATGACATGAACCTGCTGCTGCCGGTGATGGACCGGATCGTCTACCTGGCCGGCGGCCGGGCGGTCACCGGGTCACCCGAGGCGGTCGTCCGCAGCGATGTGCTCACCCGCTTGTACGGGCGGCCGATCCGCGTCATCCGCGCCGAGGGCCGGGTCATGGTCATCGCCGATGACGCCGGGATCCCCGACGAGGTGCACCACGAGCTGCCCGCCGAGGTCGCGGGGGCATCTGGATCCTCGGGACTGTCGGGATCGTCGGGAGGAGGTCTCTGATGGGAAGCGATGTCGCAGTCGCCTCGGGCGGCTTCCTGGCCAGCCCCACGGTGCAGACCGCGTTGATCCTCGGCGGATTCGTCGCGGCCGTCACCGGCATCGTGGGCGTCTTCACCGTGGTGCGCGGACAGTCCTTCGCCGGCCACGCCCTGGCCGATCTGGGATCGGTCGGCGGCGCCGGCGCATTCCTGGTCAGCATCAATCAGGTCTGGGGATTCGTCGGCGCCGGAATCATCGCCGCGCTGCTGATGGAACTCATCGGCGTCCAGCGCCTCAAGGGCCGCGACGTCACCACCGGCGTCGTGCTGAGTCTCGGAATGGGTGTCACGGCGCTGTTCCTGTACTGGGACACCACCATCGGCAGTTCCAGCAACGCCGCCGTCTCGGTGCTGTTCGGATCGCTGTTCGTCGTCAACCCCGCGGTGATCGGACCCGTCATCGGGCTCAGCATCGCGTCGCTGGTGCTCATCGTCGCCGCCTATCGATGGCTGCTGATGTCCTCCCTGGACACCGACCTCGCCACCGCCCGAGGGGTGCCGGTGCGGCTGACCGGGATCATGTTCCTCATCGCCCTCGCTCTGGCCGTCGAGTTGTCCTCGCTGACCATCGGGGCGATCCTGTCCACCGCGCTGCTGATCGGCCCGGCGGCGACCGCCCTGCTGCTCACCCGGCGTTTCGGTCTTGCCGCGCTGCTGTCCGCCGCCATTGCGGTCGCCACCACCTGGGTGGGGGTGTGGGTCTCATACGAGTCCTACAACTGGGGCGGGCCGACAAACTGGCCGGTCAGCTTCTGCATCGTCGCCCTCATCTTCCTCACCTATCTCGCGGTGCGCATCGGCGCTCATATCCACAGTCGCCGGCTCAAGCCCGCCACTGAGGCCTCCGCCGCACCCGCCGTCGCCAAGGACGCGGGACGGCACGTCGCGGAGGTGATGGGCTGATGTTCGAGGACTTCATGGTCAACGCCTGGGAGGCGGGCACCATCGTCGCGATCATCGCGGGGGTGGTCGGCTTCTTCGTCGTGCTGAGGGGCAACTCCTTCCTGGCCCACGCGGTTCCGCACGGCGCCTTCGCGGGTGCCGCCGGGGCCGTGCTGATCGGCGTCGACCCGCTCATCGGGTTGGGGGTCTTCGCCGCCGGCGGCGCCCTCACTATCTCGGTGCTGGGCCGCAGGGCGCGCAGCGACGTCATCACCGCGCTCTCGCTGGCGATGATGCTGGGGCTCGGATCGTTCTTCCTCAGCCGGTCCAGCGAGTACTCGGCCGAGGTCTTCTCGCTGCTGTTCGGGCAGATTCTCGGCGTCTCCTCGGTCCAGATCGTCCCGATGATCGTGCTCGGCGCGGTGTGCCTGGCGGCGGTGGGCCTGCTGTACCGGCCACTGCTGATCGCGTCGGTGCTGCCGGAGATGGCCCCCTCGCGCGGGGTCAACCCACAGATCATCACAGTGGTTTTCGGCTTCATCCTCGCCTGCGCGACGACGATGAGCGTGCCGATCGTCGGGGCCCTGCTGATGTTCGCCCTGTTGGTCGGCCCGCCGGCCGCGGCGCGTTTCGTCACCCGGCGTCCAGTGACGGCGATCCCGCTGTCGGTGCTGCTGGCCCTGGTGACCATCTGGGCGTCGATCGCCCTGGCCTACGTGAGCGACTGGCCGGTGGGGTTCTTCGTCACCGCCATCAGCGCGCTGATCTATGTTGCCGGTCGCGGGGTCTCGGCACTGCGGCGGAGGGTCCCGGCCTCCCGGAACACCGCCAGGGTGGAGGCTGAGGCGGTCGCTGCCTGACGACGGTCGCCGATCGGCGCCGCCAGCGACCTCATGGTCCCGATCACTCCCGACAGGCGGGGTTTCTGCACGAAAGGTGCAGGAACACGGCGTATCGGGAGTGATCGGGACCATGGCCCTCTCCTCCTCCCGTCCGGCGCACCCCGGCGGCCGGTCGGGAGGGCCTCTGCCCTAGGCTGACCCCGTCAGGTCAAGGGAATCCGGTGAGATGCCGGAGCTGACGCGCAGCGGTATGGCTGACCTGCACCGGCCCGGAGACGGGTGACCACTGGCGGGGTGTGCGAGCATCCGGCCGGGAAGGTTCCGGTGCGGGGATGAGGCCGAGTCCGAAGACCACCTGACGAGAACTGTTGGTCGCACGGCCGCGCAAGCCGTCATACAGAAAGAGCTTCGTCATGCCCTTCTCATCCCCACTTCGCCGGATCGGCGCGCCCCGCACCTCGACGCCCGGTACCCCGATCCCGCGCGGAACGGCCGCCAGCGCGGGAACATCCGGCACCGCAACACCACCCACCCCAGCACCGCGCACCACAGCCTCCCGCCGCGCCCGCATTTCGATGGCGGCCACAGCCGCCGTCTCCGCACTGGCGATCGGGCTGTCCGGCTGCGCCGGAGCCCCCAGCTCCTCCACATCGGGATCGGCATCGGGCTCGGCCACAGCGGCAGGATCCGCGGCCTCGAGCACCATCTCGCTCACCAACTGCGGCCGCAAGATCACCCTCGACAAGCCCGCCACAAGGGGCGTCACTCTCAACCAGGGAGCCACCGAGGATGTGCTGGCGCTCGGGCTGCAGAAGAGCCTGGTGGGCACCGCCTACCTGGACGGCGCCATCCCGGCCAAATGGCAGTCGGCCTACGACTCGGTAAAGGTCCTCTCCAAGCAGTACCCCGACAAGGAGACCTTCCTGGCCGCCAAGCCGGATTTCGCCTTCGCCTCGTACTCCAGCGCCTTCACCGACAAGGGTGTGGGCACCCGCGACGAACTGGCCAAGCAGGGAATCGGCACCTACATCAGCCCCTTCGGCTGCCCCAAGGACGCCAAGTCCGCCGACGCCACCTGGGCCAACGTCTACTCCGAGCTCACCGATGTGGCCACCATCCTCGGCAAGCCCGAGGCCGCTACCCCGGTGATCGACCAGCAGAAGACCGAGCTGGCGGGCGTTCAGAAGGCCCAGAACGGCAAGGGCCTCAAGGTCGTCTGGTACGACTCCGGCGACAAGACCCCCTTCCTGGGCGGCGGCACCGGCGGCCCACAACTGATCCTGTCCGCGACCGGTGCCACCAACGTCTTCGCCGGCCAGAAGGCCAACTGGTTCGACGGATCCTGGGAGAAGGTCGTCTCCGCCGACCCCGACGTCATCGTGCTGGCCGACGCCTCCTGGGACACCGCCGCCCACAAGATCAAGTACCTGGAGTCCGACCCGGTGCTGAAGAATCTGCGGGCGGTCAAGAACAAGAGCTTCATCACCCTGCCCTTCGCGGCCACCACGCCGGGCGCCCAGCTGACGGACGGCGCGCAGACGGTGAGCGACGGGCTGGCGAAGTTCAAGAAGTGAGCGGGGATGGCGTGACGCCGCCAGCCCGGACCGCGCTCTGGTCCCTGGTCCTGCTGGCCGCGCTGATCGCCAGCGCCATCGTGGTGCTCGGAGTCGGCTCGGTGCACATCCCGGCCGCCGACGTCGTGGGGGTCGTCGCCCGCCGGATGCGGCTCATCGCGGGAGCCGGCGTCACGCCTCTGAATGACGAGATCGTCTGGCAGATGCGGGCTCCGCGGGTGCTCGGGTCGATCGCGGTCGGGGCGCTGCTGGCACTGTCGGGGGCGATCCTGCAGACCCTCACCGGCAACGAGCTGGCCGACCCCTATCTGCTGGGCATCTCCAGCGGGGCCTCGGTCGGCGCGGTGGCGGTGCTGGTGATCGGCGTCAACAGTGCCCTGTCGCAGACGGTGATGATGACCCTGGCCTCCTTCGCCGGGGCGATCGTCGCCCTGGTGCTCGTGCTGGCGATGGCCACCGGCCGGTCGGGGCAGTTGCCGGCCGGGCCGCACGATCCTGGCCGGCGTCGCCGTCGGGCAGTTGTGCACCGCCGCGGTGAACCTCATGATCATGGTCTTCGGCCAGCAGGACGCCGCCCGCTCGGCCCTGGCCTGGACACTCGGCGCGTTCACCGGGCTGCGCTGGGCCTCGGCGTCCACCCTGCTCATCACCGCGGCTGGCCGCCCTGGCGGTCTGCCTGGCCAACGCGCGGGTGCTGGACGCCTTCGCCTTCGGCGACGTCAGCGCCCAGTCCCTGGGCATCGCGGTGACGCCGGTGCGCTGGGCCTTCATGGTCGGCACCGCCCTGGCGACCGCGATCTGCGTGGCCTTCGTCGGCCCGATCGGGTTCGTGGGGCTCACCGTGCCGCACATCGTGCGGACTGCTGGTGGGGCCCGCGTCACGCCGGCCTGCTGCCGCTGTCGGCGCTGGCCGGCGCGCTGCTCACCCTCTGGTCGGACACCGCGGCGAGGACCCTGGCGCCGGGCTCGGAGATCCCGGTCGGGGTGATCACCGCGGCCGCCGGCGCCCCGGTGCTCGTGGTGCTGCTGAGACGTCAGGCGAGGCGGTCATGAGCCGGGCAGATCGACGGTCGGGTGGCGCTGGCCACCGAGGATCTGGCCTGGCAGGCCGATGGCCGCACGATCATCTCCGGGGTGACGACCCGCGTGATCGCCGGCCGGATGACGATGGTGGTCGGGCTGAACGGCTCGGGCAAGACGACCCTGCTGCATCTGATGGCGGGGCTGCGCACCCCCAGCCACGGCCGGGTGCTGCTGGAGGGGACGGATCTGGCGCAGATTCCGCGACGGCGTCGCGCCCGCACCATCGCCCTGCTGGAGCAGGTGCCCCGGGCCAATGTCGATCTCGCGGTGGCCGACGTCGTGGCGCTGGGCCGGATTCCCTACCGGGGCCGGTGGGGGCGCGGCGGCGGGTCCGACCCGCAGGTGGCCGCGATGATGGAGGCCACCGGAGTCGCAGATCTGGCCGACCGCAGTTGGTCGAGCCTGTCGGGCGGCGAGAAGCAGCGGGTGCAGCTGGCCCGGGCGCTGGCCCAGGAGCCGCGGGTGCTGCTGCTCGACGAGCCGACGAATCACCTGGACCAGCGTCACCAGATCGGGCTGCTGGAGAAGGTGCGCGAGCTGGGCACGACGACGGTCGCGGTGATCCACGACCTGGATCTGGCGGCGGCCTTCGCGGACGATCTGCTGGTGATGGACTCGGGCCGGCTGGTGGCCCAGGGTCCGGTGGACGACGTCCTCACCGAGGAGATGGTGAGACGGCACTTCGGGGTCGACGGGCGGGTGCGCCGCAGCGACCGGATGAGATTCTCCTGGACGGGACTGGTGGACGATGGACGGAACTGACTTCGGTATGGCTGGGGCTGGCGCGACGGGGAGGCTGCTGGTCGGGCTGACCTTCCCGGACGCCGGGGAGTGCGCCGCGCGGGCGGCGGCCTTCGCGGCCGGCGGCTGGGGTCACGCCCAGATGCAGGGGGACGGCGTCTCCCTGCACGCCGCCCTGGATGGGTTCGCCGAGCGCGGGGTGCGCCGGGTCGATCTGATGGGGATGACGACCCTGGACGGTCCGGTTCCGCTGTCCTGGCTGCGCCGGGTGGCCGGAGCCTGGCTGCGCGAGAGGCGGGAGACCGAGCCGGACGGCGAGTTCGTGCTGAGGGTCTGCCGGCATGTGCTGCGTCCCGGGGAGACGCCGGAGGGGGCCGGGGACGCCGGTCGCGAGGACGCCGTCGGGGGCGGCGTCGGGCGTCGGGGGCTGTGGAACCGGCGTCCCGACCGCCGGAACCGGAGTCGCGACCGCCGATAACGGAGACCACTCGGGCCCCGACTGGGGCTGGCGCGAGGTGACCGGACGCGAGGCCGGGCTCACCAGCCCGGCGTGGCAGGAGGTGCCGCCGGTGCGCTACCACATGCTGGTGTGCCGGGGACCGCGCTGCAACGCCCGGGGCGGGGACCGGACCCACGCCGCGCTGTCCGCCGAACTGCACCGGCGCGGCGTCACCGACGAGGACGTGCTGATGACCCAGACCGGATGCATGTATCCCTGCAATCACGCGCCCCTGGTCGTGGTCCACCCCGACGGAAGGTGGATGAGCCTGCCCGCGGAGCGGGTTCCCGAGGTCCTCGACGACCTCCTCGGGCCCGAGGAGGACTCGTGATCGGGAGGAGGGGATGCGGTTGGGGCGAGTTCGTCAGCCCCTCTGCAGGATTTCACTCCAGATTCGCCGTCCCGAGGCCTTCTCCGGGCCGAAATACGGCGTGTCTGGAGTGAAATCCATCGCCGTCGCCGGACGATCTCACCGGATCGGGGATCTTGTAGGCTCGAAGGAGACGAGGGGGTGACTATGACCGAGACCACGGAGCATCTGCGGTTCCGCGACGTCAAGCCGATCGAAGCGCCCGACTCGCTCGACGAGTTGCACGGACCGGCCACGGGCGCGGTCACCCTGCCTTTGCGTTTGCGGTGGGTGCCCGGCGATCGCACCTACGACGTCGGGGAGACCGGAGGAGCCCGCGTCGTCTACCAGGCCGTCCTGGCCGAAGGCACGGTCGAAGATCAACGACAGTTCCTCAATCGGATTCGGCTGATCGAATTGTGGCCCGATCTCAACTTGGATAAACGGGTCATACAGCTATGGGAAGGACGATTCCCCCAACTGCACGGGCTGGCATGGACGCCGAGCTCGTAGCCGAGCAGCGACGGATCACCAGGATCGCTCTCGAAGCGCTCGGGCCCGACCACTTCGCCTTGGCTGGATCGGGCGCAATCCGCGAGCATGGATTAATCGACAGGCCTACCAAGGACGTCGACCTGTTCACGGTGCAGGGTGCGTTGGAACAGTTCGATCCGGCCCTGGACCAAATGATCAACCGACTCGAACAGGCCGGGTACAGGGTCGAGACCCTGCGTCGTCAAGCCGGGTTCGCACAGTTCGAGGTGAACTCGCCCGCCGGAATTCACGTCGGGGTGGACATCGGTGTCGACTGGCGGTCGGAACAAGCAGTACGTCTGGAAATCGGCCCAGTACTCGCACGCGACGAAGCCGTGGGCAACAAGATCGCGGCGCTGTTCTCTCGCGGTGAGGTTCGAGACTACCTCGACGCAGACGCTATCCGGTCCAGCGGTTTGTACAACGACGAGGATCTCTACCATCTGGCCGAGCGATCCGATGGCGGATTCACGCCCGACTATCTCGCTCAGCGACTCGATCGCGTCACGAAGATCCTGCCGTCCGAGGTGACAGACTACGACGTGACTGCATCTCAGTTGCAGGGTGTGAAAGACCGGCTCACCTGGTGGGCGGACGCGATTCGGGGCCGCGAGACAAATGCCCCGGACGTGAAGACGCGGCGATCCCCGCCGGCCTGATCCACCAGCTCCTGCGAACAGCGAAGTTCCCGAGGCGGAGATCCGCACGATGACGCCCGCCGAGGCCATCCAGCGGATGTCGGACATCTGGTCGAGGCCCTCCTGACCAACCGGCGGGAGAGCAGGGACGCGGTGGGGTGAAACTTTCACTCGCGTAAGGCCCGACCGAGCGCAGTCAATCCCGAAGAGGGTCCTTACGCGAGTGAAAGTTTCCACCCCCTGCTCCGCATCGGACCCCTGCGGCACGGAAGTGATCAGCACCTACCCCTCGTTCGCGGCGTCCAGCCCGTGCTCATAGGCCCGCACCAACGGCAGGAAGACCTCATCGACGATGGAGCCGATCGACTCCTCGTCCAGCGGCTTCTGGGTCATGAGGACCTGACCGCGCAGCATCTCGAAGGGCAGCCCGGCCACCCGCTCGGGAAGGTCGACGGTGATCTCACCGCGCTCTCGCGCCCTGACCAGGATCGCGTCCATGGTGCTCTGCGAGCCGCCGATGGCCAGCCGGCGCAGCTCGGCGAAGCTCACCGATGAGCCGTCGAGGACGACGCCGAGGCTGCCGAACACCCCGATGAACTGGAACCGCTTCTCGCTGTCCTCGCGGAGTAGGCGGGCGAGCTCGTCGCGCAGCGAACCCAGGTCGGGCACCACCAACGGGTTGACGACGAGCTGACGATGCAGAGTGGCCGCCAGGAGTTCCTTGCGGGAGGGCCAGCGCCGGTAGAGCACCGGCTTGGAGGTGCGGGCCCTCGATGCCACGGCGTCGAAGGTGAATCCGGCGACGCCGGCCTCACGGATCTGATCCCAGGCGGCGTCCAGAATCGCAGCCTCCAGCACGGCTCCCCGGCGTCGTCTCCCGCCCGGTCCGTTCGTCCCGCCCGGTCTGTTGGTCCCACTCTGCCCGGTGGCACTGTCGGTCGGCATCGCCCCTCCTCCAAGATCCTGTTGAGTATCTTATCGAACCGACGTATGCTCCTCACGTCCTTGAAGATACGAGTCAGTATCTAATGACCGACACCGCGTCGGCCGGGAGGAGAAAAATGGACACGGACACTCGGGCCACGGCTCCGGCAGCCAAGCCCGCACAGCCCACCGGGATGGCGGGCCTCGGACTGCTGATGACCGCCGTCATCCTGGGCGGGATCATGCCGGTGATGGACTCCACCATCGTCTCGATCGGGCTTCACACCCTGATGGACGCCTTCGGCACCACCGCGTCCACCATCCAGTGGGTGACCACCTCCTATCTGCTGGCCCTCGCCGTGGCGGTTCCGGTCGTCGGCTGGGCGCAGCTGCGCTTCGGGAGCCGTCGGCTGTGGCTGTTCGGCCTCATCGCCTTCATCTCCGGCTCCGTGCTGTGCTCCCTGGCCTGGGGGCCCGGCTCGCTCATCGCATTCCGCGCCATCCAGGGTTTCGCGGCCGGCATCCTCATGCCGCTCATGCAGACCATGGCCGTCCAGCAGGCGAAGCTCCGGGGCATCGAGGAGCTCGGCGGCATGGTCGCGACCCTGTCCCTGCCGATCGCCGCCGGGCCCATCCTCGGCCCGGTGCTCGGCGGGCTGGTGCTCAACTGGCTGTCCTGGCACTGGCTGTTCCTGGTCAACGTGCCGATCGGGATCGCTGCGATCGCCGTCGCGATTCCCGCCTTCCGCGGCGAGGAGCCACTGCCGGAACGGCGTCCCGGTCTGGACGTCGTCGGCCTCGTCTCGGTGTCCGGCGGGCTCGCCCTGCTGCTGTGGGGGCTGACCAATATCGCCCGCGAGGGCGGCGCCACCCATTCCGACGTCGTCCTCCCGCTGATCGCCGGGGCCTGCCTGCTCGCCTTCTTCGTGTGGTGGCCACGGACCCGGGATCCGCAGCGAACCCTGGTCGACGTCACCCTGCTGCGATTCAGGTCGGTCGCCTCGGCCTCCGGGACGCTGTTCCTGTGCGGTGCGGCCATGTACGCCGCGCAGTTCCTGCTGCCGCTGTACTGGCAGGAGTTGCGCGGGCAGTCGGTGCTCCGGGCGGCGCTGCTGCTGGTGCCCCAGGGTGTCGGATCGCTGCTCAGCCGGACGGTGGCGGGTCGACTCAGCGACCGCCTCGGCGGGCGCGTCGTCTCTCTGGTCGGCTTCCTGCTCACCGCGGCCACCACGCTGCCGTTCTGCTTCGCCACCGCGACCACCAGCAATCTCGTGCTCTCGGGGGTGCTGCTGCTGCGCGGGCTCGCCATCGGCGCCCTGCTCATCCCCGCCATGACCGTGGCCTACCGCGACGTCGACGCGGCCTCTGCCGCGCACGCTTCGATCCTCACCCGGATGACCCAGCAGGTCGGCACCTGCGTAGGGACGGCGGTCGCCGCCGTCGTGCTGGAGTCGGCGGTGGCCACCCATCACCTGGGCGGGGTGGCGGGGTTCCACTGGGCCTTCGGCGCGGCGGTGGCGATCAGTCTGCTCGGGGCAGTGGTGTCGCTGTGGTTGCCGGGGAAGATCATGGCCTCCCACGACGCCGCGGACAACGGCGAGACACTGCGGCAGTCGGCTCCTGGAAGCGACCAAACGCCAACACAGTGAGCGACGAAACGCCAACATGAGCAGCGACGAAACGCCAACACATGCCAGACTGGAGTACGTGACCCCTACACTCCGCTCTCCCGGGATGAGATCGAGGGGCTTCCAGGAACCACCGGCGGTTGCTTTGTCGACAGGATCTTCGAAATTGGTCCCGAGTTCCGGCACGACAGCCGGCTCGTCCGCAATGACTACATCGACCGTCTGGTCCGGGGAGGATTCCCGGAGGCGGTCGCCAGGACGGGGCGACGGCGAGAGAGATTCTTCGACAACTACGTCGCTGATCTGATCAACCGCGATGTCATCCAGGTCAGCGCCATCGAACGAGGCCCGCAGATGAAGAACCTCATACGCCTGCTCGCAGCACGCAGCGGAAACCTGCTGACTCCGGCCGCACTCGCCGGGGATCTCGGCATCGCCCGCGGGACGGCTGAGAACTATATCGCCCTGCTTGAACAGGTCTTCCTCATCAAACGTCTGCCTGCATGGACGAGAAATCTCAGCGCCCGCGCGACCCGCACACCGAAACTCTATTTTGTCGACTCCGGAATCGCAGCCGATCAACTCGGGCAGACGGACTCGTCGTTGCGACGGTTCGACAGCCCGCTGGGCGGCCTCCTGGAAGGCTTCGTCGTCAGCGAGATCGCGCGGCAGCTGTCGTGGTCACGCACTCGAGCCGAACTCTTCCACTACCGCACGAAGGACCAGGTCGAAGTCGACGCCATCCTCGAGGACCGGCGCGGGCGCGTTGTGGCCGTCGAAGTGAAATCGGCGTCAACCGTCCGCTCCGACGATTTCCGCGGGATCAATCACCTTGCCTCCAGAATCGGCGATGATCCCGTTGCCGGTGTCGTTCTCTATACCGGGCAGCAGACACTACCCTTCGGCCCGAAGAAGGTCGCCGTGCCGATATCCGCTCTCTGGGAGGTTGACGAGTAGCCGTCCGTGCTGGTCAGCCGGCTGACCGATGCTGCGAAAACCGACGAGATCACCCCGATTCTGGGTCCTTCAGCGCCGTGAGGCCGGTCGTTTCGTCGGTTTTCACAGTATTGGGTTCGGGCATCCCAACGGGTCCATGGATGCACCCCTCCGTCGCACTCCACATCTTCGGGCGATCGCTCTGGCGGGTCAAAGAGTCAGCGTGGTGTCAGAATGTGCTGCTTGGATACTAACATTTAATGTGTTAGTATCCAAGCATGAGAACGCGCGACGCGCTCAAAGCCCTAGCCGAGGTGTCCTCGTCCCAGTGGGGGATGGTCACCTCAGCTCAGGCACGCGCGCGCGGCGTCAGCCATATGAACCTCACGCGACTGACCGAGTCGGGGGACCTTCTCCGCCTGTCGCACGGGGTCTACAGAGATGCTGGAGCACCAGGCGACGAATACGAGGACCTGCGCTCGGCATGGCTGGCATCCGATCCGGCGCGACTCGCATGGGACCGGCTCCAGGAGAGGCCCAGCAAAGTCGTCGTCTCCGGCGAATCAGCTGCCGCACTGCACGGCATCGGGAATCTCCGTGCCATGCGCAGCGAATTCACAACTTCATTCAGAAAGCAGACCCAGCGCACCGATGTGCACTATCGGACACGGACGCTGACAAGCAACGATGTGACTGTCCGTGAAGGTCTGCCGGTGACCACTGTGGAGCGCACTATTGCCGATCTCGTCGAGCAGCGCACACAGCTCGATCACGTAGGCGACGCTCTCCGGGATGCCGCCCGAAAGTCGCGTCTCGACACCGACCGGCTCGCTGAACTCCTCAGTCCGCTCGCGGAACGCAACGGCCACGCAAAGGGGGATGGCAGCGCGCTGCTCGACGAGCTGCTCGAATCTGCGCACATTGACCTGGAGAGCCTGTCGAGGCAGATTGCCAAGATACCCGGCCTCAGCACACTGGTGGTACACAACTACCTGGCCTCGCTCGATGTGTCAGAGTTCCTCGACAACCCCACACTGCGATCGGCGCTCGAAGACCACACACAGCGGACGACTGACCTGGAGGACATCCAGGAGGCAATCGCGAGTCTCGTTGGGGCAGGCACAGCACCGAGTGGCGACAACGCGAAACGACGACCGAGCGAGGCAATCAGCACGCTGGCGTGGGCGTCGCTGGCCAGGCGTGCACCAACAGATCAAAGCCCCCATCCTTGATAAGGAGATGGAGTCATGACAGATGATCGCTACACGTCAGCTGCCGCCGTCGAAGCAGCGATCCGGGATGCGGCGCGAAATGCGGTAGCCGTCGAGCCCTCAGTCTCAATCTCAGATCGGATCACTCAGGAGTACTTCCGCCGCTTCCTCAGCCGGATATTCTCCGAAGCCGACGACTCTGGGTGGGTGCTCAAGGGCGGCACTGGCGTGCTCGCGCGAGTCGGATCCGCCAGAGCCACCAGGGATGTCGACCTCTTTCGCAAAGGCCAATCACTTGATGGCGCACTGAGCGATCTCAGACGGCTGGCCTCAATCGATATCGGCGACTTCTTCCGCTTCGAATACACGGGACACGAGAATGCCATCGGCGGTCAACAGACCTATTCCGAGGGCTACCATGTCAGCTTTGACGTCTATATCGGAGCGAACAAGCATGGCAGCCTCAACGTGGACCTCGTGGTGAATGTCGTCTCTACCGATGAGCCTACAGTTGCACCGCCTGCCAACGCGCTCAATATCCCGAAACTGCCACACCACAACTACCGCTTGTACCCGATTGTTGATCAGATCGCTGACAAAGTCTGCGCAACGCTCGCGCAGTACAGCGGCAGGCCTTCGAGCCGAGAATGGGATCTTGTCGACCTCGTCATACTAGCTACGAACGAGGATATGAGCGCAAACAAGCTCCGGCACGCTCTCCTCACGGAGGCGCGAGTCCGCACTCTCTCACTGCCTGATCGGTTTACCATCCCAGCATCTTGGGGACGTCGCTACGCCAAGGACGCGCAAACCGTTCCCGCTTGTGCCAACTATCGGAGCATCGAAATCGCTATGACGCTGATGACCACATTCATCGACCCGATTCTCCGAGACGATGCCTCGGGAATGATGTGGGATCACTCTCAGCTCACCTGGAGCTGATTCCAACCACTACCGCCTGGAGCCGAGGGCCGCCATCAACCCGTCCTCCACCGCGCTCATCGCCCGGCGGGACAGAGCCCCCTCAGCCGTGCTGCGCGCCAGATCGTCGTCCCAGATCTCAGTGAGCGAGTCGCAGGCCACCCACCCGTTGAGCACCTCGCCGGCCGGGAGCGCCACCACGGAGTCCAGGTTCGCATGGCGGTTGGTCGTCGTCACCCGGACCGCCAGCGCGGTGTCGAAGTTCCGGTTGCGGCCGTTGTTGGAGACGATCACCCAGTACTTCGGCCCCACCTCCCGGTCCAGGGTGGCCATCCATACCTGACCGCGGAGCATCCTGGTCACTGCGGACCCGCTGTGCCGCGTTGGTGAGACTGGGCACGACGTCGGCGGGATTCCGCAGATGCCCGCAGCTCCTCACCCAGCTCGGCGTACTCCCGCTCCTGCTGCTCGGCCCACATGACGTCCAGCCCCCGTCGGAATGCCTCGTGGGCCACCGAGGCCCGGGAGCGGCGCGAGCTCGACTCGGCCAAGTCATCACGCAGCCTGGCGAGGTCTTCGTCATCTTGTCGGCTCAGCGGAAGCGACAGCCGGTGCGCTGCTGCAGCTCTCGTTGTCTCGGTCATGCTGCATATTCTGCATCAGGTAGTGATGCATTGCAAGACGGAACGGCCTGCGCTGATCTTCCGAGCGAGAGAGTTTCCGGCGGCTAGCGTGACACGGCGCGAAGACCTCCCGGGTCACCACTGCTGAGGAGTATCTCCGTGTGAGTCTGCCCGACAGGAAAAGCGGGTGGCGGCAGCAAAATACCGCTGCCGCCACCCCCTTTCCCCGCATTGGGCAAACGGGGCCATTCCGAAGCCGGAAGGTCACGCTCCAAGATCGATCAGCCGGCGTCCCCAGTCCACCCGGCTCACCCGAGGCTCACTTGAGCCAGGTGTTCCCCGGAAGATTCAGCTTTGCGATGTCCAGCTCCGGCTTGATGTCGGTCTTGGGTTGCAGATCGTAGGCCTCGAGAGACTTCCGGATGTACTCCGCGCCGTCGATATTGAGCGGCCCGGAGGTCCACATCGGATAGGGCAGGTTGACGAACCGCCCCTCCTTGACCGCCTTGAGGTTCTTGCTGGCCGGGTTCGCCTTCAGCGCCGCGACCTTCTGCTGGAAGGTCTGCGGCGGGTAGTCGACGAAGAAGATGACGTCGGGGTTGGCCTGGGTGAGGCGTTCCCAGGACACGCTGGTCCAGGTGTCCTTGACATCCGACAGCGCATTCTTGACGCCGGCGGTGGTCATCATCGCCTGCGGGGCGCCGAAGGAGCCACTGGAGAAGATGCTGTTGTCACTGGTGGAGTCGAACAGGAATCCGACCGGTTCCTTGGCGGCCTTCGGCGCATTCTCCAGAGCCTTTCGGCGCGTGTCGATATTGTCCACGGCCTTCTTGGCCACGTCCTCGTGCGCGGTGATCTTCCCGATATTGCTGATATCGGTGGTGAGCGCCGTCCACGGCGGCATGGTGCCGCGATTTCCGTCGGCCTGCTTGCAGGACTCGCTCAGCAGGTAGGTGTCGATTCCCTTGGCGTTGAGCATGTCTGGGGTGAGGTTCTTCGACTCGCTGAATCCATAGTTCCAGCCGGCGAACATCACCTGCGGATTGGCCGCCACGATGCTCTCCATGGAGGGCTGCTTCGGCGACACGACCTTGAGACTGTTGACGCCGTCGCCGTACTTGAGCGCGAGGATCGGCTTATCGTCCTTCAGGCCGCTCACCGCGACGAGATCCTTCTCGGCGCCGGCGGACAGCGCGATGGAGATGATGTTGCTGTCGTGGGCGAACAACCGGGTGGTCTTCGGGTACGTCTTCTGCTGCCCGCAGTTGGTGACGGTGACACCCCCGGCCGACCCCGACGCCGACGCCGCGGCCGGCGCGGAGGCCGAGGAGGAGGCGGAGCCCTGCCCCGATCCACAGCCGACGGCGAGCATCGCCAGCGCGACGACGCCGACGGGAGCGATGAGTGACTTTCTCATGAATGGTCCTTTCCCCTGCTGATGAGCAGATGTGGTTGACGGGTCTGTGGATGGCGGAACTGATCGGCGTCGACCTCGAAGGCCTCGTCCATCAGCTTGTGGTCGATCACCTCGACCGGATCGCCGAAGGCCCACAGCCGGCCCCGGTGCAGCACCGCCACCAGGTCGAAGTTGCGCAGCACCGTGTCGATGTCGTGGATCGCGGCGATCACGGTGCCCGGCTGGGACTTGATGAGATCGAGGAGGGTGAGCTGCCAGGCGATGTCGAGGTGGTTGGTGGGCTCGTCGAGCATCAGCACCGGACACTGCTGGGCCAGCCCGCGGGCGATCATCGCCCGGCGTCTCTCCCCTCCCGACAGGTGATCGCACGGCGAGTCGATCCGCCGGTCCAGCCCGACCTTCCTCAACGAGTCGACGACGATGCTCTCCTCGGAGCCGGACTCGACCGCCCACGGTGGCCGGTGCGGAATCCTGCCCAGGGCCACCATCTCGCCGAGGCGCAGCTCGGCGGGCGGCGTCTCCTCCTGGCTGACGAAGGAAATGATCCGGGCGCGCTCGCGGGGCTTGATCCTCTCGACCGGACGCCCGTCGAAGGTGACGACGCCGGCGACGGCGGGGTTGATGCCGGCCAGCGCGCGCAGCAGGGTCGACTTGCCGGCGCCGTTGGTGCCGACCAGGGCAAGCTTCGTGCCGGCCGGAATGTCGAGGGTGACATGCTCCACGACGGTCTTGCCGCCGACCGCGGCGCTCACATCCTCGACGCGGATGTCGGGCGTCGTCACGGCCGCCGGGGCGCGCCTCATGAGTCCCTCCCGCCGAAGGCGTACTGGCGTCGTCCCATCAGGAAGAGGAAGACCGGGGCGCCGATGACGCCGGTGACCACGCCGAGCGGAAGCTCCTGCGGCGGGGCGACCATCCGGGAGATGACGTCGACCCAGACCAGGAAGATGGCGCCGAGGGCGGCCGCCACCGGCAGCATCCGGCGATGGGTGGCGCCGACCAGCATCCGGGCGGCGTGCGGGACGATGAGTCCGACGAAGCCGATGCCCCCGGAGACGGCCACCAGGGAGCCGATGAGGACGCCGAGGGCCACGAAGAGCGCGGTCCGAAGAGCCCCGGTGCGCACACCGAGGGCGGCGGCGGTCTCGGGACCGGCGGCGAGGGCGTCCATCCAGTTGTGGACGGCGAGCATCCCGACGCCGACCAGCACCAGGGCCGCGGCGGGCAGCAGCAGCCGCTGCCAGGTGGCGCCGGCCACCGAGCCGAGCATCCAGAACATCACGGAGTTGGCCGCGTGGTCGTCGTTGGACATGAAGACCATGAAGGACGCGATGGAGGAGAAGGCCGCCGACAGCACCACCCCGGACAGCACCATCCTCAGCGGTGTGAGACCGCCCTGAGCCCTCGAGATGAGGTAGACGGCGGTCGCCGAACCCATCGCCCCGATGAGCGCGCCACCGGACAGCGCCCAGGTGCCCAGTCCGCCGAGCAGGCCCATCGTGATGACGGCGGTCGCGCCGACCGAGGCCCCCGAGGAGATGCCCAGCAGATAGGGGTCGGCCAGGGGATTGCGGACCAGGGTCTGCATGCCGGCTCCGCCGATCGACAGACCGGCGCCGACGATCAGCGCGAGCAGGGCGCGGGGCATCCGCAGGTCCCAGACGATGGTGTCGAAGGGGGAGCCGATGGGGTGGCCGGCCAGCCGGTCCTCGACCACCCGCATCACCTCGCTGAGCGGGATGGGCTCGGCGCCGAAGGCCAACGACGCGACGACGCTGGCCAGCCCCATCAGGATCAGGACGACGAGGATCGGGAGGAGGGGCAGACCGCGTCTGCGCCGCGTCATGCCCGGGCCCCGCACGGGCCAAGCCGATGAACGAGCTTGTGAGAATGCCTCCCGCGAGAACGCGTATGTGCCACATCGCAGCTCTTCATGATGCTTCTATCCCCCATCGACTCGCCGAGAACAGTAACACCATCCTCTCGGGAATTGCACGGGGGGAGGGCAATGAGCGGAACGGATGATTCCTCGTCCTCGTCACATTTTTCCCGGACGGATCTACACATGCTCTGCACCACCTCCTGTCATTTGTGTCGTACCAAATTCACCAACGATAACCGCTATCATCAGGGTGAATACCGCCCATCTGCGATCAGGAGAAGACCAATGTCTGTTCGTCCCATGGCCAGGATGGCCGCCCTCGTGGCGGCCGGAGCCATGCTGCTGACGGGATGCTCCAGCGCATCCTCGACCGGCTCCGGCGCGGCGTCTCCGAGCGCTGCGACCTCGGCCCATGTCACGACGGTCAAGAGCTGCGACCACGAGCTCACCTTCGCCAAGCCGCCGCAGAGGGTGATCATGATGGGCGACACCGACGCGTCGATCCTCGTGCCGCTCGGCGTCATGGACAAGGTGATCGGCCGGGCCGGAGAGGTCAAGAGCGACGGGTACGACGCCGCGACGCTGGCCAGGATCAAAGCCGTGCCGACGATCGCCAGCACCCCCTTGGACACCGGCGGTGCGAAGCTGGCCACCGAGACCGTCCTGCAGGAGCGGGCGGATCTGGTGATCGGCTACGACGAGGGGGTCGACCGGGCCGCGCTGGCCAAGTCCGGGGTGCAGGTCTACTCCCCCTCCGCACTGTGCAACACCAAGGTCGCGGTGAAGCACGCCAGCTTCGATCTGGTCACCCAGGAGGTCACCAAGATCGGCGAGATCTTCGGGGTCCAGGACAAGGCGAAGGCCCTCAATGTCCAGCTGACGAAACAGGCGGACGACCTCAAGAAGGCCGCCGGCACCAAGACCCGGAGCGCGGCCGCCTTCTGGGTCGCGCCGGGCAGCACCGAGTTCTACACCTACGGCACCTCGAGCATGGTGCAGCCGATCTTCGAGGTCAACGGGCTGCGCAATGTCTACGACGACCAGCAGAAGCGGGTCTTCGACGCCACCATGGAGGACGTTCTCAAGCGCAATCCGGAGTGGATCGTGCTGCTCGCCCAGGACGGCGCGCTGGATCAGACCAAGTCCACCTTCCTCAAGTTCAAGGGAGGCTCCCAGCTCCAGGCGGTGAAGAAGAACCAGGTGGTGGTGATGCCCTTCTCACTCACCGATCCGCCCACACCGCAGTCCCTCAAGGGGGCCGAGGTGCTGAGCAAGCTGCTCACGAAGTGATCCTGCGGGGCACAGCACCTGCTGAACTCCGGGTTCGGTGGCCAGCATGGTCCCGATCACTCCCGATACCCCGTGAAACTGCACCGGCAATGCAGAAACTCGGCCTATCGGGAGTGATCGGGACCATCCGCTCGGAGTTGCAGACCCCCGCCGTTCTTTAATGAGAATGGTTCTCATATAGTATGTCCTGCCTACGTACCCCCTTGTCGGAAGGACACCATGACTGACACCCCTCAGCATCCGTCGCAGATACCCCCCTCCTCTCGCCCGGACGCCCACGCGCACCCCACCGCCCGGCGGCGCCTCCGCGCCACCGCGGCGGTCTCCGCCCTTGTCGCCTCCACCTTGGCGGTCGGCTCCCTGTCGTCCGCCAGCAGCCAGGCAAGCCCCACCCCGCAGCGCGGCGCCGCCGCGTCGCAGAAGCAGGCCCGGCCCGCGCACCCGAAGGGTGCCGACAGCTGGCTGCTGGCCGCCAACCCGACCGCCAAGCGCGTCGACATCGCCAGCGCCCGCACCGGAAAGATCACCGGATCGCTGACGAACATCACGATGGGCACCCACGCCGGCACCATCCAGCTGGGCGGCGGTCGCGTCGCCCTGATGGACGAGTCCAAGCCCCAGCTCGACGTCGTGCGGATCGACGCCGCAGGGCGTCCCTCGATTGAGCAGCACTACGGCATTCCCAGCCTGGCCGGCACCTGGGAGCGCGCCGCCTGGATGGCCACCGACACCGGGCGCCGGTACATCGCGGTCGGATCGGATTTCGACGGATCCACCACCCAGCAGGTCACCCTCATCGACCTCGCGCAGCACAAGGCCCGGACCGTCAAGCTCCCGGTCTCCCAGGTCGCCACCCCCTCCGGCATGGGGACCGAGGAGATGGAGGTCTTCCTGGTGGGCTCCCCGCTGCGGCTCGTCATCTCGGCCGGCGGGCACCTGGACGCCTACCGCCTCTCCGCCCTGCTGAACGGCGCCGCGCCGAAGCTCGACGCCTCGACCCCGCTGTCCGGCTACCCGCACGGCCCCATCGCCAACAGCTCCGGCACCGTCATCGGCTCCGATGTCGCGGTCGGCGTCCAGACCGTCAAGGTGAACCGTCGCGGATTCGGCCCGGCGACCTTCTCCCTCTACCCGCTGCCCTCCGTGCAGAGCTACCGGCCGCTGATGGCCCCCGACGGGACGACCGCCGTGGGCACCCAGGCCGGCGCCACCGCGGCCAACACTCCCGCCGACAAGACGCCGGCCCTGCTGACGGCGTCCTCGACGCGAAGCTCCGCGATCTCCTCGGTCAACCTCGGCACCGGGTCCTTCACCCGCGCCGTGGCGACCCGCACCTATGCCGCCGCGGTGGTGAGCAGGCGCATCGGGAGACAACCTGGTGACCGTCGACCGATCCTCGCGCACCGGGCTGTTCAACGGCGTCAAGGAGGTCACCTCCCTGTCGAAGGCTCCGGCCACCACCCCGCGCTTCCTCGCCGGGAACCCGGACGGCAAGACCCTGTTCCTGGGCCGTTCCGGCAGCAAGATCGTCACCGTGGTGAAGCCCGGCGCCAGGAAGGTCAGCACCTCGCAGATCACCCTGCCCGCCGCCCTGCCGGACAGTCTTTACCTGGCGACGGTCTCCCCCGACACGAGGCCCTACGACCTGATCGGGCGGTAGGGACCGGCAGGGGGAGGAAAGCATGGTCCCGATCACTCCCGATACCCCGTGAAACGGCGCCGGCGATGCAGAAACTCGGCCTATCGGGAGTGATCGGGCCCCTCCGCTCAGCCTGAACGACCCTGAATGAGGATGATCAATGTCCAGCACAGCACGGCCACAGCCACAGCCGCTGTCGACCGCCGCGTCCCTGTTTCGCAGCCGGCGCGTCCACCTCGCCGCCCTGGTCGTGCTGCTGCTGGCCACCCCCGTCTTCAGCATCGCCTTCGGCGCGGCCTCTGTTCCGCTGGACCAGGTCTTCGGGGTGCTGGCCGACCATCTCGGCATTCACCCCGCCACCGGCATGGATCCGATCACCGACGCCATCGTCTGGCAGAACCGGATGCCCCGGATCATCGCCGGGATCGGGGTGGGGGCGGTGCTCGGCGTCTCCGGGGTGGCCCTGCAGGCGGTCGTGCGCAATCCGCTGGCCGAACCCTATGTGCTCGGGGTGAGCGCGGGCGCCTCCAGCGGGGCCGCCACGGCGATCATCATCGTGGGGGTCTCCAGCACCCTCGGGGTGGCAGGGCTCGCCTTCGCCGGTGCCCTGGTGGCGACCTTCATGGTGCTGGCCATCGGGGGACGACGCCGCAGCACGGCGCTCACCCTGGTGCTGGCCGGGCTGGCGATCGGGTTCATCTTCCAGGCCGTCACCAACCTCATCATCTTCTCCTCCGACTCCCCGGAAACGGCCCGCTCGGTGATGTTCTGGACCCTCGGCTCACTGTCCAAGGTGGGCTGGACGCAGAGCGTCTGGACGGTCGTGGTGGCGGCCGCGCTGATCGCCATGCTGTGGCTGTGCGCCCCCTGGCTGGACGCCCTGGCCAGCGGTGACGCCACCTCGCTGTCAGTCGGGATCAATCCCGCCACCATCAGGCTGACCATCCTCATCCCGGTCTCGGCGGCGATCGGACTGGTGGTGGCGATGGCCGGAGGCATCGGATTCGTCGGGCTGGTGATCCCCCACCTGATGAGGTCCTTCACCGGCTATCGGCACCGCACCCTGGTGATCTCCTCGGGGCTGGCCGGGGCCGTCTTCCTGGTGTGGGCCGACACCTTCTCCCGCACCGTCTTCAGCCCCTCCGAGCTGCCCATCGGCGTCATCACCGGGCTGTTCGGGGCCCCTTTCCTGCTGGCACTGGTCGGCAGGATGAATCCCGCCCGATAGCGCCCCTTCAGGAAAGGAGAGACCGATGATCGAGGCACGATCCCTCGTCGTGAGACGGGGCCACCGGGTCGTTCTGGACCGGGTCGACCTGTCGGCCGGGGACGGACGCACCATCGGCGTCGTCGGGACCCAACGGGGCCGGCAAGTCCACCCTCGTCCTGGCCATCTACCGCGCCCTGGCGGCGGCCGGCGGCCGGGTCCTCATCGACGGCGCCGAGATCACCTCGATGTCGCGGCGGGCCATCGCGCGATCGGTGGCGGTGGTCTCCCAGGAGCGGGACGACGCCCTGCCGCTGACGGTGCGCGACGCCGTCGGGCTGGGACGGCTGTCCCACCGGTCGCTGGCAGGCTACGGCGACGCCGAGGACCGCTCCCGGGTCGACGAGGCGCTGGACCGCGTCGACATGACCGGGCTGGCCGACCGTCTCATCACCCAGCTCTCGGGCGGGGAGCGGCAGCGCGCCCTGATCGCCCGCGCCATCGTCCAGGACGCCGACCACCTGGTCCTCGACGAACCCACCAACCATCTGGACATCAGCCATCAGTTCGCCCTGCTGTCCCTGGTGGATCAGATCCCGGCAACCACCGTGATGGTGCTCCACGATCTCAACCTGGCCGCCCGCTCCTGCGAGCAGCTGATCCTGCTGGACCGCGGCCGTCTGATCGCCTCGGGCCCGGCCGACGAGGTCCTCGATCCGGCGCTCATCTCGCGGGTCTACGGGGTCGACGTCCACCGCATCGAGTTCGCCGGGCGTTCCTGGCTGCTCTTCGACCCGGACCCCGGGTCTGAATCTCAACCTCAGTCTGAATCTCAACCGAACACCCCACACCGCAGTCCCTCAAGGGGGCCGAAATGCTGAGCACCGCGCTCACGAAGTGATCCCGCAGGCCACCCACTCACAGGACTCCGGGCTTGGCCGGGCAGCATGGTCCCGATCACTCCCGAAAGGCCACGAAACGGCGCCGGCGATGCAGAAACATGACCTTGCGGGAGCGATCGGGACCATGCTGCCCAGCGCCACCGCCTCGGGGTCTACTCTCCGACCATGACAGCACCGATGCGTTCCCGCAGCAGGAGGGCCGCCCATGCCCGATGAGCTCCTTCCCGCGCTGGCTCTTGTGCTGCTCCTCCTGATCGGGGCGGTGACGATACTGCTGGTTCTCCGCGATGCGATCTGGTGGCGCCGAAAAGCCCGCTCGACCGCCCGGAGTCTCGCTGCGGTGATCTGCAGCTGCCTCTCCGTTCTCGCGCTGGCATTCCTCTACGCTCCCACCCATGCGCGGTCGACCGGCGCCGATTGCATGTGGTTCCCGACGACCGAGGTTCTGGGCTTCGCCGGATCCGCGGAGGCGGTCCGGGAAGTACCCGATGACGTCGACCGGACCAGCACCCGCGAGTGCGTTGCGGTCGCCCGGGAACATCTCGGCATCTCCTCGCTCGTTCTCGTCGGAAGCCTGCTCGTCTATGTCGTGGTCCGCCGCCGGGCGGCGACTCTCGCGCTGAATACGTGATGATCCCGCGGGAGGACAGGTATTTTTGTCACACCTTTTTCAATCGCGTTGCCCAGTCTTGGACACGATTAAAACGGCACACTTCTGAACCCTCGGGAGTACTCCAGCGGGCATTTTAAAACTTCCGGAATATGGTGCACAATGAGAAGTGGCCACCGCGGGAACGGATTCCTCTTCGAGCCACAGTCGTTGTTGAAGAGCCCGCGGTGGCCGCCACATCGAGTCTCGGCCTTCCGGCCTGTGCGCCTGAGCTATGCGCCAACCCGGTCCAGATACTCCGCAACGGCGTCGCGGATCACCTTCGACGAGTTTCCTCCGTGCCTCAGCACGTAGTCGTCGAGGCGCTGGCTGAGATCCTCCGGGAGGCGCGCCTGCCGGACCGGTGAACGACCGGCCCCCTGCGGGCTGGAATGCCCCAAGGTCGGCCTCCCCCGGCGTCTCAAAGTGGTGAGAATGTCGTTGTCGATCATAGGTCGCGTGCCTGCCATGGCATTTCCCTTCTCGGTGGTGCGGACGATGAATGGCAGTCCTCTGCACGCGACCACGAGGGTGAGCGACGGCCCTGAAGGCACAGAACCAGAATGGAAGTGCCGAACGCCGAAAAGGGCACCGGCGGTTGACGACAGACCCGTCATTGACCAACCTCGTTCATCTTCGCTGAGGCCGATTCGCGCGGCCGCGGACAGAGTGTCCGGCAGGTCTTCGGACTCGGTTTCGCCCAGTCGAGCGCCTTCCCGGGGGAGTCTCCCCAGTGGCGTGTCGCCCGCTGTCCACCTCACCGCTGCGCGTCAGTCCCGGATTCTCACCGGATTCCCTGTCGCCGGACGCCTTCAGGATATCCCGGCGCCATCGGCGTCCGGCAACCGCCCGGGAGGTGACGGCGTCACTGCGACGGCGTCCCGCTTCCACCCAGAATTCCGGTGACCGCGAGCAGACCGGGGAAGCGGGCCTCGAGCTCGTCGCGACGCAGGGTGGCGGTCCGGGCGTTGCCCTGCACCTCGACCTCGATTAGGCCGGCCTCGCGCAGCACCTTGAAATGGTGCGACACGGTGGACTTCGCGATCGGCAGCTCGAAACTGCCGCAGCGCCGCGGACCACGCACGAGAGCCCGGAGGATCTGGCGGCGCGTCGGATCGCTCAGGGCGCGGAGCACCGTCGACAGGTCGAGATCCTCGTCAGTCGGCTGTGGGAGTACCGCCATCGCCGTTCGCCTCCTGTCGAAGTTGTCATCACATTCTAGTCCGGTCTAGCATGTTCGACGAACATCGAACATGCTGAACGGGTCCGGTGCGATCACAAGAAGGCAGGCATCTGTGTGGCAGGCAGGCCACGAGAAGGTAGGCACGGCATGACAGATCCTCACCCCACCCGGGAGAATGCGCCGACCAGTCGCCCGGCAGCAGCGATCGCGGTCGGCGGCGTCCTGGCCTTCCTGGTGGGCTGCGACTCCATGGTGGTCGCGCCGATCGCCCCGACGATCCTCGCCGGCTGGGGCGTCCCCGCCGGGCTGTCGAGTCTGCTGGTGGCCGCCTACGCCCTGGCCTATGCGCTGACCAGCCCCCTGTTCGGCGCCCTCACCGACCGGGCGGGACGCCGTCGCGTGGCCATGGTCGGAATCGTGGTCTTCGCCGCGGGCACGGCCCTCACCGGCTTCGCGCCCGGATTCGCCGTCGCGATGACGGGCCGCGCGGTGGCCGGAGCCGGAGCGGGTGCGATCCTGCCGACGGTCTTCGCCGAGGTGTCGGACCGTTCGACCGACGCCACCCGGGGCGCGAACATCGGTCTGGTGATGGGGCTGATGCCCGCCGCCACGGTGATCGGCGTCCCGCTGGGCGCCCTGCTCGCCGCGGCGACCGGCTGGCCGTGGGTGTTCCACGCGATCGCGATTGCCGGGCTGTGCTGCCTCCCGCCCGCGGCGCGCGCCTTCTCGGGAACGCCGGTGGTGCGGAACGCCGTGCCCGCCGGTTCCCAGGCATTCGGGGACGCCGTGCGAGATCTCTTGCGCCGACTCCGTGGAGCGCTGACCAGCCGTGAGACCGCCCGCGTCCTCGCCGCGACCTTTCTGTGGAATTCGGGGCTCGCCGTCCTGTTCACCTCGATCGGGGCCTTTTACCAGTGGCAATTCGGGATCACCACCGCCGCGATGAGCGGCGTCATGTTCGCTGCCGGGGTCGCCGGGGTGGTGGGTTCGGTCGGCGGCGGACGGCTGCTCTCCCGGTGGGGCACGCTCACCCACCTCGTGGTCTGCGGAGCCGTGGCTGCGGGGGGCGTCCTGACCATGGTGCTGAGCCGGGTGCTGGGGCTGTCAATCGCGGGGAACGTCATCTGGAGCTGTGCGATCGTGGCCGGGCAACCCGCCCTCACCACGCTGGCCGCCAGCCTCGACCCCCGAGCCCGGGGCACCATCCTGGCCCTCAACGGCTCCGCCCAGTACCTCGCCCAGTTCGCCGCATCCTCTGCCGCGGCCCTCATCGTCGGCCTGACCGGGAGTTACAGCCCGCTCGGCGTTCTGGCCGCGATTCTCCCCCTGACAGTGCTCCTCATCGTGCGTCCTGTTCGTGCGTCGTGATGAGCATCGCCGGTCCAACGCCTCAGACCCACCACTCCCCGGTCCGTCCCGCGTCTCCCCCTGACGAGCCGGCCAACGAAGCCCGCTCGGGAGGCCGCCACTCCACCGCCCGGCCCTTTCTCAGGGTGGCCGGCATGTCGATGAGACGCTGGTTGTCCGAGCCCCGCCACGCCAGCCCGAGGGTTCGGCGGCGCAGCAGGAAGGGGCCGTCCACCAGGACGTCGATCTGCGACAGCATCTCGGCCAGCGCCCCATCCCCTTTGGCCTGCTCAACGCTGGCCAGGCGCATCAGGAACTCGACGGTGTGACCCGACCAGCACCAGACGTCCCAGCCGATCCGGTGGGCGTGCCGGGCCAGCGCGGCGCAGCCGGAAGGCTGACGGCTGGCCTCCCCGCCGGACAGGGTCAGCCCGCCGGCAAGGACGGCGTCGTCCATCTGCTCGATGAGCCGCGGAACGGATTCCTCGCAGCCTCCGTCGTCCGCCCAGGTCTCCGGGTTCTGGCAGCCCGGGCAGTGCAGCTGGCAGCCCTGGGTGAAGACCGCGAACCGCACCCCGGGGCCGTCCACCACCGACTCCGGCTCGACCCCTGCGATCCTCATGCCGGATCCTCATGCGTGCTTGACGCGGTCGGCCACCTCGGCGCGCTTGGCGTCGTTGAACCGGTCCAGGGTGCCGACCAGGTAGCCGGTAATCCGCCGGATCCGCTCGAAACCGATGCCGTCGCCGCCCGCAGCCAGATCCTCGCGGCGTCCGCAGCCGGGGCAGACGTCGTCGATGATGCCGTTGTAGCCGCAGACCGGATCGCGGTCGACCGGGTGGTTGATCGACCCGTAGCCGATCCCGCAGTCGTGCATATGGCGCACGATCCTCTCGAAGGCCTCGACGTTGCGGCTGGGATCGCCGTCCATCTCCACGTAGGAGATGTGCCCGCCGTTGGTGAGCGCGTGGAAGGGCGCCTCCCGGCTGATCTTCTCGGCCGCCGATATCGGGAAGTACACCGGGATGTGGAAGCTGTTGGTGTAGTACTCGCGGTCGGTGACGCCGGGGATCGCGCCGAACCGCTCCCGGTCGATGCGCACGAACCGGCCCGACAGCCCCTCGGCCGGGGTGGCGAAGGTGGAGAAGTTCAGCCCGGTCTCCTCGCCGGCCCGGTCGGTGCGCTCGCGCAGCCTCCCGACGATCCTCATGCCCAGGTCCAGCGCCTCGTCGGACTGCCCGTGGTGGCTCCCGATCAGCGCCACCAGGGTCTCGGCCAGCCCGATGAAGCCGACCGCCAGGGTGCCGTGCTTGAGAATCTCGCCGACCGTGTCGCCGGCGTCCAGCCCCTCGGAGTCGATCCACACCCCCTGGCCCATCAGGAAGGGGAAGTTGCGCACCTTCTTCTGCGACTGGATCTTGAGCCGGTCGAGCAGCTGGTCGATCACCAGGTCGGTCATGGCGTCCATGCTGGTGAAGAAGGCGTCGACGTCGTGATCGGCCTGGATGGCCAGCCGCGGCAGGTTGATGCTGGTGAAGGACAGGTTCCCCCGACCGTAGGTGATCGACCGGGACGGGTCGTGGACGTTGGCCATCACGCGGGTCCGGCAGCCCATGTAGGCGATCTCGGTCTCGGGGTGGCCGGGCCGGTGGTAGGCGGCGTTGAAGGGGGCGTCCTGGAAGGAGAAGTTCGGGAAGAGCCGCTTGGCGCTGGTGCGGCAGGCCAGCTGGAAGAGGTCGTAGTTCGGGTCGCCGGGGTTGTAGTTGACCCCCTCGGCGACGCGGAAGATCTGGATCGGGAAGATCGCCGTCTCCCCGCCGCCCAGCCCGGCCTCGGTGCACTCCAGCAGGCTGCGCACCACCAGTCGCGCCTCGGCGCTGGTGTCGGTGCCGTAGTTGACCGAGGAGAACGGCGTCTGGGCACCGGCCCGGGAGTTCATCGTGTTGAGGTTGGCGATGAACGCCTCCATCGCCTGGTAGGTGAGCCGCTCGGTCTCGGCGACGGCCTGCCGGCGGACCCGCTCGTCGATCCGGTCGCAGGCGAGTTCGCCGAGTCCGAGGGGTGCGAAGAGGGTGCGGACGCTGTTCCGCTCTTCCTGGCGGGCGTCGGCGTCCGGCGCCAGGACCCAGTCGGAGGCTGTCCTGGCGGCCTCTGCTGCCCGCTCCGGGTCCCCACCCATCAGCAGCCAGGCCTGAACCAGACCTGAGCGGGCCCGGCTCCGCATCGTCTTGGCGACGCCGGGAGCCATGTCCCGGTCGAAGTTCGGCACCGCCTGGCCGCCGTGCTGGTCGTTCTGGTTCGACTGGATGGCGATGCACGCCAGGGCGGCGTAGGAGCCGATGCTCTGCGGGGCCCGAAGGATCCCGTGGCCGGTGGAGAAGCCGTGCTCGAAGAGCCGGCTGAGGTCGATCTGGCAGCAGGTGGTGGTGAGGGTGAGGAAGTCGAGGTCGTGGATGTGGATATCGCCGTCGCGGTGGGCGGCGGCGTGCGCGGGCTCGAGCACCTGGAGCATGTTGAACTGCTTGGCCGACTCCGAGCCGAATCGCAGCATCGAGCCCATCGCCGAGTGAGCGTCGATGTTGGCGTTCTCCCGCTTGGCGTCGCAGTCCTCGGCCGGGGCGAAGGTGATGTCGCGCAGCGCGGTCATCAGCGAGGACTGCTCCTCGCGGCGCATCGTGCGGCGCTGCCGGTACAGGATGTAGGCCTTCGCGGTTTCGTCGTGCCCCTGGGACATCAGGACCTTCTCGACGATGTCCTGAATCTCCTCGACGCCGGGCTCTTCGGTCTGCTCTGTCTGCTGGGCCGAGAGCCGGGCCAGGACGCCGAGGGTGACCTGGAGGGCGAGCGGCTCCGGGTTCTGGACGCCGGTGGCGGTGAAAGCCCTTGTCACCGCGCGGGTGATCCGGTCGGCGGCGAATGGGACGGTCCTGCCGTCGCGCTTGCGGACCCGGGTAGGGACGGCGGTGCCCGTCAGGGCGGGAAGGCTGGTGGCGGGACGGTCGATGCCGGAGCGGCCGAATTCGGTGGTGGTGGTCATGCGCTTCTCCTCGCAGCGTCTGGGCGGCGCGGAGGGCAGGCCTTGCGACTTGACCCTCCCACAGGGCCGTGCGTCCGGGCGGGTCGGGCCCGGGTGCTGGCAGGTCTTCGGGCTCCAGGGCATTCCGGCCTTGTCGAGCGTTCGCTCGAGCCGGGTTCCTACCGGAGTGCATCGACGGGTCCGGCCTGTTGCGGCCATTCCCATCGGCGCACTCTCTGGACGGCGCTTCCCATGCCGGGGGGCACAGTGCTTCGGGGCGCATCTGCCGGACGGTCCGGGTGGACCGCCGGCCGGTGTGGACTCCGATGCCGTCTTTCGTTTCCTGATACCGCTGCGGGGCAGCGCCAGATTCTCACTGGCTTCCCTCTTGAGAGATCTCGCAGCCGATGGCTACGAGCCCTCCCTGCCCCCATCAGCCACTACATGTAGTGAATCCGATGAGGACCAACACAAGATGAAGGTATACACCATCACTCTGGGTTTGCGGCGGAGGGGGTCGGATCTTGGGGTGGCCGATGGATGGTCCCGATCACTCCCAATAGGCCAGGTTTCTTCATCATCAGCGCCGGTTTCCGGCCTTTCGGGAGTGATCGGGACCATGGCAACCAGCATCGTGATCTCTCCTTGAGGTGCCATCAGGGAGACTTCCGCCAGAACGGCGCCTCGGGGCAGTACCTCACACTCGGCAGGCTCGCCGGCCGGTGACGCCGATGGACTAGCGAGCAGAGGTTGTGCAGGAAGTCGTTGGGCGCCGCTCTCAACTGCTTCGGGGTGACCGGAAACCTGGTCCAGCCCGCGGCGGCGAACCACCGGGACCTGAGGATGTCCTTGGCGAAGGTCTCCGAGTTGTTGTGATAGCTCTCACCCTCCACCTCAATGGTCAGTCGCTCGGCCTCGAAGGCCGCGTCGGGGAAGCGCTCCTTGATCGCATCCCGGCCCCCGTCCACGACATTGAGCAGGACCGGAGAATTGCCCGTCCACCCGGTGATACCGGCGATCCGCAGCAGTTCGTGCAACTCGAGCTCGGCCACCGACCACGGATTCTCACTGAGGTAGCGCAGGGTGAGGTCCATGGTCTTGGCATCCAACTGGCGGGAGAGCAGCTCGCGGGCCTCCCGGATCGCCCCGACGGTGACAGCCTGGATGCGCAGGGCCTCGCAGATGGGCGCCCAGTCGCCCGATTGGCCCAGCAGCAGGCTGGCCGCCGCTGGAGTCGCGATCAGCCCCCTGCCGGCGTCGTCGGTGAGCTCGCCCGGCAGGGAGGATCGATGGAATTTCAGCAACCCGTGATCGGGGAAGGAGTAGGGCAGCAGGGCATCGACCGCCGGTACCTTCAACTGGGGTTGCCCGCGCCACCGCAGCACGGCCCGCCCGGTCACGATGGAGGTCGGTCGCCAGAGCCAGTTGGCGAAGATCCAGGCGTTGGGGTCGTGCTCGACCCGTTTGGCCATCAGGATGCCGGGCAGTGGGCGGATCGCCAGGCCTGCGGCGACCGCGCGCCTGGCCTGGCGGGCGAGAGGCCCGGAGTTGGGGATTCGGATGACGGACTGTTCTTGCAGAAGTTGAAGTATCTCCACACTGAAGTTCTCGTGGTCGCAGCGCCGATTTGCCGCTCAGACGGAAATCTGTGGATAACTAAAACGACCTCGGCCCCGGGAGCCGGGGCTGTGGATAACTCTCAGGGCCTGACAGCCGGCCGCCCAAGGGCGTCGGTTCCGACCGACACCGGTCCACTGCAAGGGCGGATCCCGAGGCCACGGCGACGCGGTCCCGGAAGAGAGATGGTCCCGGAAGAGAGATGGTCCCGGAAGAGAGATGGTCCCGGAAGAGAGATGGTCCCGGAAGAGAGATGGTCCCCGGAAGAGAGATGGTCCCGATCACTCCCGAAAGGGCACGTTCCGGCACCGAGAGTGCAGAAACATGGCCTTTCGGGAGTGATCGGGACCACGAGGGCGAAAGAGAACCCTCTCCCCCTTCCCCCTCCCCTCAGATCTTCTCCGCCGCCCGAGTCAGCACCGAGCGCAGCATCGACTCGATCTCGTCGAACTCCGGCTGACCGATGGTCAACGGCGGCGCAAGCTGGATCACCGGGTCCCCACGGTCGTCGGCGCGGCAGTACAGGCCCTCGTCCCACAGCGCGTTCGAGACGAACCCCTTGAGCATCCGCTCGCTCTCCTCGGCGCTGAAGGTCTCCTTGGTGGCCTTGTCCTTGACCAGCTCGATGCCGTAGAAGTACCCCTCGCCGCGCACGTCGCCGACGATCGGCAGGTCGAGCAGCTTCTCCAGGGTCGCCCGGAGGGCCGGGGCGTTGCGGTGGACGTGGTCGTTGAGCCCCTCGCGCTCGAAGATGTCGAGGTTGGTCATCGCCACCGCGCAGGCCACCGGGTGACCGCCGAAGGTGTAGCCGTGGTAGAAGGTCTCCCCACCGCGCCCGAAGGGCTCGAACAGCCGGTCGGAGGCGATCATCGCGCCGAGCGGTGCGTAGCCGCTGGTGAGCCCCTTGGCGCAAGTGATGATGTCGGGCACGTAGCCGAAGTCGTTGCAGGCGAACATGTCGCCGATCCGGCCGAAGGCGCAGATGGTCTCGTCGGAGACCAGCAGCACGTCGTACTCGTCGCAGATCTCGCGGACCCGCTGGAAGTAGCCGGGCGGCGGCGGGAAGCAGCCGCCGGAGTTCTGCACCGGCTCCAGGAAGACGGCGGCCACCGAATCGGCGCCCTCGAACTCTATGGCCTCGGCGATCCGGTCGGCGGCCCAGCGCCCGAAGGCCTCCTCGTCGTCGGCGAACCGCTCGTCGGCGCGGTAGAAGTTCGTGTTGGGCACCTTGAGCGCCCCGGGCACCAGGGGCTCGAACTGGTTGCGCAGCCCGGGCAGGCTGGTGATGGTCAGGGCCCCGTGCGGGGTGCCGTGGTAGGCAACCGCCCGGGAGATCACCTTGTGCTTGCCGGGCTTTCCAGTGAGCTTGAAGTAATTCTTGGCCAGCTTGAACGCCGTTTCCACCGACTCGCCGCCGCCAGAGGTGAAGAACACCCGGTTGAGGTCGCCGGGGGCGTATCCGGCGATCCGCTCAGCCAGCTGAATGGCCGGCTCGTGGCCGTAGGACCACAGCGGCATGAAACCGAGCTTCTTGGTCTGCTCATAGGCCGTCCGGGCGATCTCCTCGCGGCCGTGGCCGATCTGCACCACGAACAGCCCGGCCAGCCCGTCGAAGATCTCCCGGCCGGTGTCGTCGTAGATGTGATGGCCCTCGCCGCGGGTGATGACGGGGGTCTCCCCGCCCTCGAAGAGGTGCTTGTGGCCGGCCATGTGCATCCACAGATGGTCGCGCAGCGCCGCCTGATTGGCCGCATGCCGGTCGGCCGCGTCCCGGTTGGCGGCGTCTGAAGTTGCCGCATCCTGAGTTGCCGCGTCTGGAATTACTGCATCTGTAATTGCCGCGTTCTCAGCAATGGTCGTGTTCTCGTCTGTCATCTATCTGGTCCCCCAGTTGTACTTCTGGCTCTTCAGGTCGAGGTAGGTCATGGTCTCGGTCTCGCGGACGCCGGGAATCCGGCGGATCCGGTTGAGCAGGGCGAGCAGCTCGGC
>JALCLH010000005.1 GCA_022647765.1 Acidipropionibacterium sp. | reverse complement strand
GGTGAACAAAACACTCGCGTAAGGGCCGGTCCTCGCCCTGAACTGCGAGGACCGGCCCTTACGCGAGTGAAATGTCGTTGCCGAAGCCGCCCCGGCCCTCAGCCGGCCTTGTGGTCGTTGGCGAGGGTGCCCAGGTACAGCTGGATCACCTTCGGGTCGTTGAGCAGATCGCGCCCAGTGCCCATATAGGCGTCCTTGCCCTGATCCAGCACATAGCCGCGATCGCAGATCTGGAGGCACCTCGAGGCGTTCTGCTCCACGATCATGATCGACACGCCGGCGGCGTTGATCCGGGCCACATTGACGAAGGTCTCGTCCTGGCGCACCGGCGACAGGCCGGCGCTCGGCTCGTCGAGCAGCAGCACCTTGGGGTCCATCATCAGCGCCCGCGACATGGCCACCATCTGGCGCTCGCCGCCGGACAGCGATCCGGCCCGCTGCTTGAGCCGCTTCTTGAGCTCGGGGAACAGGTCGACCACGAAGGCCAGCCGCTCCGGATAGAGCTTCGGCTTCTGGAAGCAGCCCATCTGGAGGTTCTCCTCGATGGTGAGGGCCTGGAACACGTTCTCGGTCTGCGGCACGAAGCCGACGCCATGGGTCACCAGACGGTTGGCCTTCAGGTTGGTGATCTCGGTGCCCTCGAGCATCACCGATCCCGAGTGCACCCGCACCAGGCCGAAGATCGCCTTCAGCAGGGTCGACTTCCCGGCGCCGTTGGGCCCGATGATGCCGACCAGCTCGCCGTCCTGAACATAGGTGTTGGTGCCGTTGAGGATGTTGACGCCGGGGATGTACCCCGCGACCAGATCGTTGGTCTCCAGAACGTGGCTCATGCCTGATCCTTCCGCTCGTCGGCCCCATCGCCCTGATCGGCCCCGCCGGCATCGGCGGCGATGATCTTCTCCGCGAGGGCCTCCGGATCGTCGGTCTCCCCCAGCTCCTGGGCCGTCTCGAGAGCCTCCTGCTGGGCCTCCAGCACGGCCTCGTCGCGATGGATGTCGACATCGGAGAGGTCGATCGTCTTCTTGCGGTTCGACCGGATGCCGTCGATGACCTCGCCCAGGTCGCGGTCCTTGTTCGAGCCGAGATAGGCGTCGACCACCGCGGGATCCTCCATCACCACATCCGGGGTCCCCTCGGCCACCACCTTGCCCTCGGCCATCACCACCACCCAGTCGGCGATGGTGTGCACCATGTGCATGTCGTGCTCGACGAAGAGCACCGTGACGCCGCTCTCCTTGAGCCCGACGATGTGACCCAGCAGGGACTGCTTGAGCGCCGGGTTGACGCCGGCCATCGGCTCGTCGAGCATCACCAGCTGCGGGTCGCACATCAGCGCCCGGGCCATCTCCAGCAGCTTGCGCTGACCACCGGACATCGAGCCGGCGAAGTCGTCCTTCTTGGCCAGCAGTCCGAAGCGGTCCAGCAGCTCGAGGGCCCGCTTCTCGTTGGCCTTCTCCTCGGAACTCCAGATGAACGGCAGCAGGGCCGCCCAGAAGTGCTCCCCCCTCTGATGCCGGGCGCCCAGCTTCATGGACTCCAGGACGGTCATCCGCCCCAGCACCTTGGTGAGCTGGAAGGTGCGCACCTCGCCCATCAGCGACACCTTGTGGGCCGGGATGCCGGCCAGCGAGGTGCCGTCGAAGGACCAGGTGCCGCTGTTGGGGGTGTCGAATCCGGTCAGCAGGTTGAACAGGGTCGTCTTGCCGGCGCCGTTGGGCCCGATCAGGGCGGTGATCGCCCCGCGCGGGATCTCCAGGTGCTCGACGTCGACGGCCTTCAGACCGCCGAACTCGCGGGTGATGTCGCTGGCCGACAGGATCGGGTCCACCTTCTTGCAGCCGGGGGCCGCCTCCTCGGCGGCGAGAGCTGCGGGGGTGACGACGCCCTGCGGCGTCTGTGAGGTCTCAGCCATTGAAGTAGGTCTCCGCCTTGTTGCCGAAAATTCCTTGTGGCCGGTAGATCACCAGCAGCATCAGTCCGACACCGACCAGGATGAACCGGATCTGACCGCCCTGGATACCGCTGATCGGCAGGATATTGGCGCTGGTCAGCAGGCCCACGAGGCCGTCGGTGACGATGAGTGTGAACCAGAAGATCATCGAGCCGACGATCGGTCCGAAGACGGTCGCCGCGCCACCGAGGAACAGGATGGTCCACAGGAAGAAGGTGGTCTGGGTGCCGCCGATGTCGGGGTTCAGGCCCTTCGGCATGATGTACAGCATGCCGGCGATCCCGGCGAGCACGCCGCCGAGCACCAGGGCCTGCATCTTGTAGGCGAAGACGTTCTTGCCCAGCGCCCGCACGGCGTCCTCATCCTCGCGGATGCCCCGCACCACGCGCCCCCAGGGGCTGCGCATGAGCCCCCACACCAGCAGGGCCGCCAGGATGACCACCACCCAGCAGACGATGAGGTTGAACAGGTCGTCGCGGGAGTAGGAGAGCGGCCCCAGCGTGTAGTACCCGCCCGACTTCGGGGCCGGGATCGGGTTGAGGGCCGCCCAGGCGTTGCCGTAGTCGAAGCTGGTGAGGCCGCCCTGGCCGCCGGTGAGCGGCGTCAGCTCGGGGGTGATCGCCACGTACCGCACGATCTCGGCGGCCGGCGATGGTCACCATGGACAGATAGTCGGCGCGCAGTCTCAGCGTCGGTATGCCGAGCAGCAGGGCGAAGACGACGGCCCCGAGCACTCCGAAGAGCAGGCACAGCGGGAGCGGCATGCCGATGGTCCGCGATCCGATCGCGAAGAAGTAGGCGCCGATCGCCATGAAGGCCGACTGGCCGAAGTTCATCAGGCCGGTGTAGCCGAAGTGCACGGCCAGGCCGATGGTTGCCAGGGCGTAGGCCGCGGTGTCCGGAGCGAACAGCTGCGACAGAGCCTGGGATATGAAACTGAAATCCATGAGAGTTCCCTTCTCAGCCGATCCGCTGCTTCCTGCCCAGCAGACCCTGGGGTCTCACCAGCAGGACGATAATCATGATGAGCATCGCGACCACGTACTTCAGCGATGTCGGCACCCACATCGTCGAGACGTCCATCGCCAGGCCGATGATGATGGCCCCGACCAGCGCCCCCCAGGTGGTGCCCAGGCCGCCGAGGGTGACCGAGGCGAAGAGCAGCAGGAGGATCAGCGCGCCGGCGTTCCACTGCAGCGTCTGGTAGTAGCCGATGAGCGCTCCGGCGACGCCGGCCAGGGCACCGCCGCCGACCCAGACGATCCGGATGATCCGCTCGACGTTGATGCCGGTGGCCGCCGCCAGGGCCTTGTTGTCGGCGACCGCACGGGTGGCCTTGCCGACCCGGGTGAAGGAGAAGAACAGCGCGACCAGCACCAGCAGCACGATCGCGATGATCGATCCGACCAGGTCCCAGTAGCGCAGGTTCACCGCGCCGATCGACAGGATCGGATCGTTGTTGGCCGGGATCGACAGCCGGTCGGGGCCCCAGATGAAGGCGAACACGTAGCGCAGGGCCAGCGACAGGCCGATGCTGACGATCATGATCTGCATCATGCCGAGTCGCCGCTTGCGCAGTGGACGCCACAGCCCGATGTCCTGCACGTAGCCGAAGCAGCCGCCCAGAACCAGCGCGCCCACGATCGCGATCCACCCGTTGAGACCCCACTGCCCGGCGATCATGTAGGCCATGAAGGCGCCGAAGGTGACCATCTCGCCATGGGCGAAGTTGTTCAGCCCGGTGGTGCTGTAGATCAGCGAGAGGCCGATGGAGGCCAGGCCGAGCAGCAGGCCGAAGGTGAGGCCGGTGGCGATCTTCGGCGTCAGCTGATCGAGGAAGCTGGCGCCGCCATCGCTGGACGAGCCGCCGGAGGAGCTTCCGGACGCCGTCGCCCCGGGACTCGAGGCGGCGGTGGCCGACGACGGAGCCGGCAGCGCGCTGGGCGCCACCTCGGTGCGCACCCCGCCGGCGGTCAGCGAGATCGCCGTGAACTGGGGGGAGATATTGCCGGTGGTGGCCCGGATGGTCGGGTTGGCCGCCGGGCCGACCCCCTTCGGGAGAGTGGCGACATCGAAGTAGACGCCGTAGCGGCCCGACTCGGTGAGGGCGATGGTCGCCTTGCCGGTGGCGTCGGTGGTGCCCTTGATGAGCTTGCCCGCCGCATCGGCCACCGTGAGGTCGACCTTCGGCGCCGGCTTGCCGGCGCTGTCGGTGATCGTCACGATCAGCTGGACCCCGGCCGCCTGAGCGCCGGGGGCGCTGTGCGACTGGAACGATCCCAGCAGCGCCAGGAACGCCAGCAGGCCCAGCGACAGTTGCCACAGGCGACTGCGGTGCCCGCGGCGGATGATCTGTGGAACTCGTCTCACGTGCTTGCCTCCCCGCTCCGGTCCCGGTGTCTGGGACCGTGTGAGCCTTCGTGTCGGTTCCCGACGAGTCGTCGGGAACCCGGCACAACCTGCACGGAACTGTAGAAGCGGTTCTCGGCGTCACCGCCCGTAAGCCCGAAGACGTAACAGAGTGGCACGAATATGTAACAACGAGTTACATAGTTGTCACACAATCCTGGCCGATCGCTCTTGATATCCCGAAGGCGGCGAGGTAACCAGACGCCGCTACTTCACCGATCCGCTCATCAGACCGGCCACGAAGTACTTGCCGAGCACGATGTAGATGATCAGGGTGGGCAGCGAGGCGACCAGGACGCCGGCCATGATCTGCGGGTAGTTCGGGTTCTGGCCCGAGGCCAGGGCGTTGAGGCCGAAGGTCACCGGGCCGTTGCTCTGGTTGGTGAGGAACAGCGCGAAGAGGAAGTCGTTCCAGGCGCTGGTGAACTGCCAGATCAGGGTCACCACGAAGGCCGGCGGGGAGATCGGCAGCACCACCCGGGTGTACGCGGACCAGGTGGTCGCGCCGTCCACCCGGGAGGCCTCGATGATCTCGGTGGGCACCGAGGTGGCGTAGTAGTTGCGGAAGATCAGGGTGCAGATCGGGATGCCGTAGACGATGTGGCACAGGATCAGGGTCGGGATCCCGGAGAACCACGGGGCGCCGTCCTGAATGTTCAGCATCATCCCGGACAGCGGGATCATGATCGCCTGGTAGGGGATGAACATGCCGAACAGGAAGAGCACGAAGATGACATGGGAGCCGGGGAACCGCGACTTGGCGAAGATGTAGCCGTTGAGCGAGCCCAGCATGGCCGAGACGCAGGAGGCGATCACCGCCATCACCAGGGAGCGCCCGACCGCCGGCGCGAGCGTGTTCCAGGCCGCCACCCAGCCCTCGACCGACCAGTGGGCGGGTATCTGCCAGGCGGTGGACTGGTCGTAGTCGGCCTGGCGCTTGAAACTGGTCACCAGCAGCGCGTAGGCGGGCATCAGCACGATGACCGAGAAGCAGATGAGCAGCACGTACTTCAGCGATCTCCAGGCCTTCTGGCCCTTGGTGCTGGCGCGATGACGGACCGGGGGCGAGGCGAGGCGATCGGCCTCGAGAGTCGCTGCGGACATCAGTGGACCCCCTTCTCGGTGCGGTTGGTGTAGATGAGGTACGGGATCACCGCGACGGCCACGATGAGCAGCAGCAGGGTGGCGTTGACGGCCGCCGCGGTGGGGTCGTTGAGCTGGAACATCTGGGTCCACATCAGGGTGGCGGGCACCTCGGCGGTGTAGGAGCTCTGGCCGGCGATCGAGTAGATGAGGTCGAACATCTTCATCGACATGTGGCCGACGATGATGAGGGCGCTCAGCGCGATCGGCGAGAGCTGCGGGAACAGGACGTACCGGTAGAGCTTGAACTCGGTGGCGCCGTCCACCCGGGCGGCCTCGCGCTGATCCTCGGAGATCCCGCGGAAGCCGGCCAGGAAGAGCGCCATGATGTATCCGGACAGCTGCCAGATCGCCGGTATCGCCATCGCGGCCATGTTGAATCTGCCGGCGGAGTACCAGCTCGACTGCAGCCCGCCGAGCCCCATCATCTGGAACAGCTGGTTGAGGCCGACCGCCTGGGCGCCGGTCGCCGGGGAGAGCAGCCAGCGCCACACGACGCCGGCGGCGACGAAGGAGATCGCCATCGGGAACAGCAGGAGGGAGCGGAACAGTCCCTCGAACTTCGCGCCGCGCTCCAGCAGAAGGGCCCACAGCAGCCCGAAGAACATCGTCCCGGCGACGAAGGTGACGGTCAGCACCAGCAGATTCCACAGGGCGTGCTGATATCGCGGGTCACCGATGAGACTCGAGTAGTTCTGGAATCCCCCGGGAGCCTTGATCCGGCCGGATCTGGTGCGCACCATCGCGAAGGAGCCGATGATGTTGTTGCCGATGAATCCGTAGACGAAGATCCCGATGAGAATGATCGACGGCAGGACGAACAGGAAACTCGGGAACCAGCGTCGCACTTTCACCATGTCATCACCCTCATTGTGTTCATTGCCATATCCAGCCCGGCCGGTGGGCCCGGTCGCATCGGCCGGGCCCACCAGAACCGTCATCCCCCAGCGCTCAATCTGACTGCGCTCATCCCCCTGCACTCATCTCACTGGGCGTACTTGTCGTGCGCCGCCACGAAGGCCTTCACCAGGTTGTCGGTGTTCTTGTCCTGGTAGAACTTGCTCATCGCGGTATTGATCTCCGAGCTCCAGGCAAGCGGCACTGCGGCACCGTGGGCGATCGAGGAGACGATCTTGGTGTCGGGGGACTTGAAGTCCTTCATGGCCGACTGCTGGTACTCGCTGAATCCGGTGGGAGCGATATCGGTGCGTGGCGGAATGGAGCCCTTCAGCTTGTTGAAGGTGACCTGGGCGTCCTTGGATCCGACGAACCGCAGCCAGTCCTCGGAGGCTCCGGGGTTCTTGGTTCCGGTCGGCAGGGTGAAGGAGTCGGCCAGGAAGTCGAAGATGTCCTCCTTGCCGGGCATCGCGAAGGCGTCCCAGTCGGTCTTGTACTTCTTCCCCTTCATCTCGAACTGGGCGACCGCCCAGTCGCCCATCACGTTGTAGGCGGCCTTCCCGTCGGCCACCATGTCGGTGGCGTTCGGCCAGTCGTCGCCGTCGGAGGCGGTGTTGGCGAAGGTGAGGGCCTTCTTGTACTGCTCGATCGACTTCTTGACGCCGTCGGAGTCCCACTTGCCGTCCTTGGTGAACAGCTTGCTGTACTCGTCGGCGCCCAGGGTCGAGGCCAGGATCGACTCGAAGAGCTCGGTCTGGGTCCAGGTGCCGCCGATCGACAGCGGGGTGGAGACGCCGGAGGCCTTGACCTTCGCCATATCGGCGAGCCACCCGTCGACGTCCTTGGGGGTGCTGGTGACGCCGGCCTTCTTGAGCAGGGCGGGATTGGTCCACACCACATTGGCCCGGTGGATGTCGACCGGCACCGAGTAGATGTGCCCGTCGACGGTGAGCCGGTCGAGCAGGGTCTGCGGGAAGACCTTGGAGCCGCCGAGCCCGTTGATGATGCTGTCCACCGGCTGCACCTGGTCGGCGTCGATGTAGTCCATCAGTTCGGCCCCGGCATGGCCCTGGAAGGAGCCGGGCGGGTTGCCGTTCTTGAGGTCGGAGGCGAGCTTGGCCTTCGCATTGGAGCCCGAGCCGCCGGCCACCGCGAGGTTCTCGAACTTGTCGTTCGGGTACTGCTCGTTGAACATCTTCTCGAGGGCGTCGAGACCCTTCTTCTCCGAGCCGTCGGCCCACCAGGTGAAGACGCCGACCGTGCCGCCGGCTCCGCCCGCCTTGGGTGTGGATGCCGGCGTCGACGCCGAGCCGGAGCCCGATTCGGTGGATGACCCGCATGCGGCGCCCGACAGCACCAGCAGTGACGCCGTCGCGAGGGCCGCAAGTTTCTTTCCGCGCATGAGGAAAACCTCCCGGTCTGTCCAGACATCTGTGTCTGGTGCCGGACCACCTTGTCCGGACAGGACTCATGCTTGCAGTTCGGGAGGTCAGCCGCACGGGTTTTGTCACATGATCGTTACATTGTGACCATCTCGTGACTATCCGCCGCACGCCGGAAGAGTCCTGCCGATAGGTGCCTACAGGTAGGTGCGCACCCAGCGCCGCATCTCGGCGAAGACCTCGGCGCGCACCGGTGGCGCCGAGAGCACCAGATCGTGCAGCCCGCCGGTGATCCGCACCAGGGTGAGGTGGCGTCCGAGATGGACCGACGCGGCGGCCAGCCGCTCGACGTCCAGGACGGTGTCGGCGCCGCGCATGCTCTCGTTCCAGCTGGCCGACAGATCGCTGCGCGCCGACAGCAGGGTGAGGATCGGCGCGTCGATACCGAGCCCCTGCTCCACCCGGGAATGGCCGGCGAGCACCGCATTGAGCCATCCTGCGCGCACCACGAAGACGTCGCCGTGGGACTTCTCGAAGGGGATGTCCCACTCGCCGCCGAACTCGCGCCGCACCGAGCGGGCGAAGTTGTCGTGGCTGGCGAGGGGCATCACCGAGGTCGCGGAGGCCTGCCGGACCGCCCGCGTCACCGGCCCCGCGATGAGCCGGGTCATCGCAGAGCCCTGGAGGTCGATCCACGGCGAGTTGAGGATGACGCCGTTCACCCGGTTCGGGTGCCGGGAGACCCACAGCGGCACGATGAGGCCGCCGGTGGAATGGCCCATCACGGTGATCTCGTCGTGCTCGGCTCGGATCACCGACATCGCGGCGCCGATCTCCTCGTCGTACTCGGAGAAGTCCGCGATCCAGCCGGCCATCTGCCCGTCGACCAGATTGCGGCCGTAGCGGCGCAGGTCCACGGCGTAGAAGTCCATCCCCCAGGACTCCACCTGATCGGCCAGGTGGGCCTGGTAGAAGCAGTCCGACCAGCCGTGGACGTAGAGCAGCGCCCGGCGTCGCCGTGGAGGGTGGTGCCGGACCAGACTCGCTGTCAGCAGCCCATCGGGGTCACCGGGGGCCTTCGCCGCCCACCGCAGACCGATCCGCGCCCAGTCGAACCCGGGCAGGATCGGGTCTGCGTTCCATCTCATCGGAAGGACAGCCGGCGGGTCACCGGAGCGCGACTGGCGTCACTGGTCGTCGTCGCCGTAGTGGGAGTACTTCTCGGCTAGATCTGCGTACTTGTCGACGAGATCGTCATCCTCGCTGTGATCCTCACGGACCTTGTTCCCCCGCAGCTCTCGCTCCAAGGATTCAAGATCCATGTCAACCGAGCGATATTTCAGATCACGAGCAACCTTGGTCTGCTTCGCCTTTGCACGGCCGCGCCCCATATGGGTCGACCCCCTCGCCTCGTTGGTCGCGGCATTGCCGCGCGCATGTCATCTACTGTCGTGACCCACAGGCTACCCGAGCCGGAGCGAGGACACCAAAGCAGGCGGTCCGGCGAGACGCCCTGCTCGGCCATCCGGCCGGCTCTCGCAGCGCCAGGTGCCTGTTTCACCCTGCGAGATAGTCGCCCACGAGCTGAACGGCCGGAGCATCCGGGTCGGCGCGCTCGGCAACCGTCCCGCAGCGCCAGGCCGCCAGACCGCGCGCGGCCAGCAGCGACACGGCGGCGTCGGCCCCCTCGGACGGCAGCACCAGCACCATTCCGACGCCCATGTTGAGGGTCTCCTCGATGTCCGGCCGCGAGATCTTGCCGAGATCCTGGACCAGACGGAAGATCGGCGCCGGGGACCAGGTGGCGCGCTCCACGGTGGCCTGCAAGCCGTCCGGCAGCACCCTGGCGAGGTTGTTGGCCAGACCGCCGCCGGTGACGTGGCTCATCGCATGCACCTCGATCTGACCGATCAGGGCGAGCAGATCGGCGGCGTAGACCGTGGTGGGGGTGAGCAGCTCCTCACCCAGGGTGTGCCCGAGCTCGGGGACGGATCGCTCCAGCTTCCAGCCGGCCTGGCTGAGCAGCACATTGCGCACCAGGGAGAAGCCGTTCGAGTGCAGGCCGGAGGAGGCGATCGCCACCAGGGCGTCCCCGGCGGCGATCCGCTCGGGCCCCAGCACGGCGTCCCTCTCGACCGCTCCGGTGGTAGCCCCGGCGACGTCGTACTCGTCGGGGGCCAGCAGCCCGGGATGCTCGGCGGTCTCCCCGCCGAGCAGGGCGCAGCCGGCCTTCTGACAGGCTCTCGCGATGCCCTTGACGATGTCGGCGATCTTCTCGGGGCGGACCCGCCCGCAGGCGATGTAGTCGGTGACGAACCACGGCTCGGCGCCCACCACGACCAGATCGTCGACGAGCATGCCGACCAGGTCGAAGCCGATGGTGTCGTGGACGTCCATCGCCTGGGCGATCGCCACCTTGGTGCCCACCCCGTCGGTGGAGGTGGCGAGCAGCGGGTGGCGGTAGCGGCCCAGGGCCGAGGCGTCGAAGAAGCCGGCGAAGCCGCCGAGGCCGCCGATCACCTCGGGCCGGCTGGTGGCCGCGACGTGGGCCTTCATCAGTTCCACGGCGCGGTCGCCGGCCGCGATGTCGACTCCGGCGCGGGCGTAGGCCGACTCGCCTTGATGTGCCGACTCGGGTGCGGTGCTCGTCATGAAGGGTCTCCCTGGGGTTCTTCGGGCAGTGTGGCCTGGGGTGGCGGGGCGGTCATGGAGGGCGAGTCCGCGAGCATCGGTTCGACGCCGCGGGGCACCTGAACCGGGTAGACGCCGTCGAAGCAGGCCCGGCACAGATTGTCCTTCGGGACGTGGGTGGCCTGGATCAGCCCCTCCAGGCTGACATAGGCCAGCGAGTCGGCGTTGATGGATTTCGCGATCTCGTCGACCGACAGGCCCGCGGCGATGAGCTGGGCGCGGGTCGCGAAGTCGATGCCGTAGAAGCACGGCCACTTCACCGGCGGCGAGGAGATCCGGACGTGGACCTCCTTGGCCCCGGCCTCGCGCAGCATTCCCGACCAGCTGGCGCTGGGTGTTGCCGCGCACGATCGAGTCGTCCACCACGACCAGCCGCTTGCCCGCGATGACGTCGCGCAGCGGGTTGAGCTTCAGCCGGATGCCGAGATTGCGCAGGGTCTGGGAGGGCTGGATGAAGGTGCGCCCGACATAGGAGTTCTTCACCAGGCCCATGCCGTACTTGATGCCCGACTCGTCGGCATAGCCGATGGCGGCCGGCGTCCCGGACTCGGGAACCGGAATGACCAGGTCGGCGTCGGCCGGTGCCTCGCGGGCCAGGATCTTGCCGACCTTGACTCGCACATTGTGGATGCGCCGGTCGGCGATGACGGTGTCGGGCCGGGCCAGGTAGACGTACTCGAAGACGCAGCCCTTCGGCCGCGCCTCGGCGAATCGGGCGCTGCGCAGCCCGGCGGCGCTGATGGTGATCAGCTCGCCGGGCTCGACCTCGCGGACGAAGGTGGCGCCGACGATGTCGATGGCGGCGGTCTCGGAGGCCACCACCCATCCGGTGGGCAGACGCCCCAGCACCAGGGGGCGGATGCCCTGCGGGTCGCGGGCCGCGCAGAGCGTGTCGTCGTCCATGAAGACGAGGCTGAAAGCGCCCTTGAGAAGGGGCATCACCGCCATCGCGATCTCATCGATCGGCGCACTGTAGGTGGCCATCAGGGCGGTCACCAGGTTGGTGTCGGAGGTCGAGTCCATCCGCTCCTTGTGCGGGACCGCGGCCTGCGGATCCCGCGCCACGATCATGCTCTCGAGCTCGTCGGAGTTGGTGAGGTTGCCGTTGTGGGCGAGCGCCAGGCCTCCCCCGCCGGGCCGGGACCGGAAGGTCGGCTGGGCGTTGTCCCAGACGCTGGAGCCGGCGGTGGAGTAGCGGGTGTGGCCGATCGCCATGCTGCCCCGCAGGGTGTTGAGGGTGGCCTCGTCGAAGACCTGGGAGACCAGTCCCATGTCCTTGAAGACCATCGTCCGGTGTCCGTCGGAGACCGCCATCCCGGCGGACTCCTGGCCCCGGTGTTGCAGGGCGTACATCCCGAAGTAGGTGAGTTTGGCCACCTCCTCGCCCGGGGCATAGATCCCGATGACGCCGCAGGAGTCCTGTGGGCCATGGTCCTGGGGGTCAAGGTCGGCGGTGAGTAGTCCGTCAGCGCGGGTCACGTGACCAAGCTATCGCAGCTTTCCCCCGACGTTCCCATCCGTTCACCGAGGTTGAGCTTGAGAGAGACCCTGTGAATCGGTGCCTGAAGAGGCATTCTGTTCTTGCAAGGCCATCTGTTCCTCCGCGATGACTGCTTGAAGAACCTCTGTGCGGGGCAGAGCCTCGCGGGCGTCGGCGGGCAGGCCCTCGTAATCCGCCACGGCGATCGGTGCCGTGGTGCTGGCAAGGGAGAACCGAACTGTCGCCTCGTTCTTCCCGGTGCACAGCAGCAGCCCGATCGTGGGTGCGTGCCGTGCAGGATCCCGCAACTGGTCGTCGACGATGGCCACGTATGTGGTCGAAGTTGGCCGGTGCGGAGCCGAGCTGGTGGCGCAGATCGACCTTGATGAAGTGCTCCAGGACGTTGCGGCTCCAACCGTCGGCGGCTGCCTTGGCGGCGTACCAGTCGCGCTCCTGGCGGGTGCTCAACTGATCGAGGAGCACCCGGACATGTCCCCACGGCATTTGTCCCACAGCTTGCGGGACAAATTCATCCTCACGGGGCCAGGCCTCAGCCGCCCGCCGCATATAGTGCAGATTCGTCCGCGACCATCCGCTCTGACTAGGGAACTCGCGCCGAAGGTCGCGCGACACCTGCTCGACCACCTTCGATCCCCATCCCAGATCGTGCTGACGCTCAAGGATGTCGTGTCCGATGGACCAGTACAGGCGCAGAATTTCGGTGTTGGCGGCTCGCGCTGCCCGGAACTGCGTTGCCCGAACACGCTTCTTCACATCGGCCAGCCACTCGGCGTAGCCCTCCGGCAGAGGAGATCCAGAATGTCCCACAGCTTGCGGGACGATTGCGTTGGACTCCATGCTCTCTGGGGGCACGGCGTCATCCGGTGTCGCGTCAGTCATGGCAGTCCCCTTCGCTCAGTGGTCTTCGCTCTCCTACTCTCGCGCACGCCACCGACAGTTTCTGACCGTCTCTGGGCCTGTTGCTTTTTGGGCGCCGATGGTCAGTTGGGGCGCGACACGCCATGGTTTCAGGCTGGATCCCATGGCGTGTCGCGTCAGATCTCGACTTCCGTCTTCATTTAGCAACAGGCCCCTCTCGCATGTCATTGCATCAGTGCTCCCCGGTTCGGAGGGGTCACCCTCCGGGCCAGCAGCCATCCCAGCAGACAGGCGACGGCCGCCGCAGACGCCGTCACGGCGTAGGCCGGAGTGGCCCCTCCCCAGTCGGCCAGGCGTCCGGCGATCGAGGTGCCCAGCGCATACCCCAGGCTGGTGGTGGCGGCCAGCAGAGTCATCACCGCGCCGATCCGCGAGGGCCGGGCGGCCCGCTCGGCCGCTGAGTACAGGGTGATGAGATAGGGCGCCACGGCCAGGCCGAGGACCAGCAGTTCGGGAACCAGGGCACCCGGGGAGTTCACCAGGAGCAGGGGCAGAGTGAGCAGGGCCAGAGCGGTGGCGAAGACGCGCCAGCGGGTCACCAGCCCGATCCGGTGCGCGAGCCGGGGCAGCAGCAGGCCAGCGGTCGCGCTGCCCACCGACAACAGGGCGTGCAGCAGGCCCGCCAGGCCCGGGCGTCCGGCCTCCGTGGCCAGAGTGGTGGTGCCGGTCTGGACCGATCCGAAGATCACCCCGAGCATCAACAGGCCGGCGATGGCCGCGGCCACTCCGCCAGTAAGGATCGGCTCCCTGCGTGCTCGTGGCGTGGCCGTTGCGGTGCGCGAGCTGCCCGTGGGGATGACAAGACGCACCGTGGGGTGGATGGCGAACCAGGAGCCGAAGAGGACGAGCATCGCGCCGGCCGCGATGATCGCCGGCACCGGCCCCAGCAGTATCGCCAGGACGCCGGTCAGTGCCGGTCCGAGGGCGAAGGAGGCCTCGTCGGCGGAGCCCTCCCAGGCGAAGGACGTCTCCAGGATTCCTGCCTGTTGGTCGGAGTGGGCGGCGGCCGTGGCGCGCCACCGGACCCGGGCCATGGTGCCGATCTGGGGTATGAACAACCCGGCGATGACACCGATCACGGTCACCAGCACCCAGTGCGCCCCGGAGACGGCGGCCAGCGCCTCGACGATGAGGGCGATCCCGCCGACGAGGGCCTGGACGAGCATGAGACCGCGTTGCCCCCACCTGTCGGTGAGGCTGCCGAAGATCGGGGAGCCGATCGCATTGGCCAATGCCAATGCGCCGGACGCGATGCCTCCGGGGCCCATCCGGCCGGTCACCATCGGGCTGGCGACCAGCAGCAGGGTGCCGAGTTGGCTCATCGCCAGTGGCAGCCGGGCGACGAATCCGACGACGGGGAAGACGGGACCGGAGTAGGCGAACAGATTGCGGTAGGAGATCGCTGCCATAGGGCTCCTCGGGGTCGACAGAACCCGCGTCACCCCACCCTTCTGTGACGCGGAAAAGCCCTGCCTGACGGCGCAGGTCAGTCTACGGCGTCAGCTGGAGCTGCGTGACGCCGGTCTGGGTTGGTCTTCTACGCTGCGGTCTCCATTCGATCGGAGTTCTGGACGTCGGGGAGCCGGTGGGTGTGGCCGTTGACCACCGCGAACCGCTGACCCGTCGGCGATGTCCACACATACAAGCCCTGCACCGGCTGGCGCACTTTCCAGACGCCGGCGGTCTTGGCGCGGTGCTCCCGACGCGACAGGGGTCCCAGGTTCGAGACCCTCGTCTGACCCGGCGGCCTCGGGCTGCCGGGCCTGCCGAACTGGAAGGGCTCGGTGTGGTCGAGGTCGCAGGACCACGATCGCCGCGACGAGTACGGGAACACCGAGGTGTCCTCCCGCAACTGCAGGGCCATTCTCATCCGGTCGGGGATCTGATACGCATCCACGCTCGGATCGCCGTTCTGGTCGATCACCGGGATCACCCGCACCCGGAAATGCCCGAGCAGGCGGGCGATATCGGGCAGCAGGACCGGACCCACGTCACCACCCCGAGCAGCCACCTCCGCAATCTTCCCGGCCCAGGCGTCCGGGGTCGAGGTCCTCGGCCTGAATATGGACCACGACATCGGCCAACGGAAGCTGCGGAGACGGATTCGCCCCCACATTCTCACCGCCCTCGCTGGTCCGACTATCGGGGAGGTACGGGGTGGCCAGCATCTCCAACGCCTGAGCCCGCAGGAGGGGCAACGGCTCGGCAGCCCCGCCGGCGACCAGATGATCGGTCAACCGGCCCAGACTCGCCTGAAGATTCAGCGCCGCTCCGGTGTCCAACCGGGCGATCAGCCACGAGGTGGAGTCCCCGTTGTGACGAATCGACACGTACCGCTCATCCGGGCGGCCCGGGCCTTCTCCCTCGCCAGGGCGGTGTCGGCGGCGGCAATCAGATTCGGCAGTTTCTTGGAGACCTTCGACCACGGCAGCACACCCCACCCGGAGGCCAACTTCCGATCCACCGCCAGGATAGCGCTCCACAGACAGTTCACGGCAGGTCCTGACGACCCTGCGGGCCTGCCACACCTCCAACTTCAACTCCTGAACCGCCGCCCACATCAACGGATGCCGGGACCGCAGGCCGGCGACGTCGTCCACCAACGCCGAGGCTGCGGGGTCGGAGATTCCCCAGGACGGCGGCGACTTCCAGGGTGACGAACTCGCCCACCCGGATGCCACCGATATTCACCGGCTTCTCGGCTGGCGGGGTGGTCAACGTCGAGGGGTCGGGGATCGGCCAGGTGTCGATCATGGTCAGGACCGCGTGGGCCTTGTTCACTTCGGCGCGTTGTCGCGCGCGTTCGGCGTCGGCCAGCAGTCATTCTGGCCTGCCGTATCGGATCGGGGATCGGTTCTACTTCCATGAACCAAGTCAAGCAGGAGGGTGTGACACTTTTCGGAGACAGTCAGGCCCAACACGCCCGATCCGGACAACCAATTTCTGCAAGTATTCTCAGCGACCCGACATTCGTGCGCTCACGACTCGCTGTACGTACTCGCCTCGGCTATCTTTGCTCGCGCTCGATCCCGCACAACCTCCCACGGAACGGAATCACCGGGGTGCGCATCGGCTTCGGCTATTCGCGCATCCAGCAGCGCAGCAAGCCCCGGATCGATCTCCGCGGATAAGGACTGGTCGCTCACGGCGTCACTCCGCCAGACCCGCAAGCAGCAGCGCCTCGGTGAGGATGGCCCGGCGGAAGTCGCCCAGGTGGAGGGACTCGTCGATGCCATGCATCCGGGAGTCGGGGTCGGTCACCGCCGTGATGAGCACCGTCGCCTCCGGGAACATCGTCTGCAGGTCGGTGACAAGGGGAATCGCTCCCCCGGTGCCCACCTCCAAGGGCTCGGCGCCCCAGGCCAGCCGGAAGGCCTCGTTCGCCACCTCGCCGGCATGACCGCCGGCCCGGACGATCCCGGGAGCGCCGGTCTCCCCGGGGGTCACCGTGACATGGGCGCCGAAATCGGCATGGGTCTCCAGGTGACGGATCAGCGCTGCCAGGGCCGCGACGGCGTCATCACCGGGAGCCACCCGCAGACCCACCTTGGCCCGCGCGACCGAGGGCAGGATGTTGATCGCCCGACTCACCGGCGTCGCGTCGATGGCCAGCACCGAGACCGAGGGCTTGGTCCACATCCGCTCGACGAAGGATCCGCTGCCGACCCAGGAGACACCGTCCAGAATGGCGGTCTCGGCGCGCAGCCGGTCCTCCGGATACTCCAGATCCGGGCCGGGGAAGGACTTGAGCCCCTCGACCGCGACGTCTCCCCGCTCGTCATGCAGGGTCGCCAGCAGCCGGCACAGCGTGGTGAGGGCGTCGGGGACGATGCCGCCGAACTGGCCGGAGTGCAGCGGGTGGTCGAGGGTGCGCACCTCGACCACGCAGTCGGCCACCCCGCGCAGGCTGGTGGTGAGCGAGGGGATCCCCTGGTCCCAGTTCACCGAGTCCGCGATGACGATGACGTCGGCGTCCAGCTCCTCCTTGTGCGCCTCGATGATCTTCGCCATCGACGGGGAGCCGATCTCCTCCTCCCCCTCGATGAACAGGGTGACGCCGACCGGCGGGCGGCCGTCGAAGGCGCGGATGGCCGCCAGATGGGCGGCGACCCCGCCCTTGTCGTCGGCGGTTCCGCGGCCGTAGAGGCGGTCGCCTCTGCGAGTGGCGACGAAGGGCTCGGAGTGCCATTCGGTGAGGTCGCCGGTGGGCTGGACGTCGCCATGGGAGTACAGCAGCACGGTGGGCCTGCCCTCGGGGGCGGGCCAGTGGGCGATGACGGCGGGCAGTCCGTCGCCCTCGGTGACGATGGCGACGTCGGCCGCTCCGGCGTCCCTCGCCAGCTCCGCGATGTGCCGCGCGTTGGCGACGACGCCGTCGGACTCCTGGGAGCTCACCGAGCGGATGGCGACCAGCCGGGTCAGTTCCTCGATCGCGGGCTCGATGAGATCGTCGACCTTGGCCTCCAGTCGACTCTGCGCTCGGCAAGACTCACAGCGCTCAGGCCTCCATCGCCGCCGGGATCGGGGCCTGCCAGGTCGCGCGCAGCTCGTCCAGACCGAGGGTGAACAGACCCTGGACCTCGATCTCGCCGGAGTCCAGCACCTCGCCCAGCCGAGCCACCGGCACGCCGTGCTCAGCGCACAGCTCGATGAACCGCTGATAGCTGGCCCCCGACAGGGAGACCAGGGCGCGGGCCGGGGACTCGGAGAACAGCATCACCGAGGGCTCCCCCTCGGGCAGGGTCAGACTGGCCCCGGCCCCGGAGTCCAGGCAGGCCTCGACGAGCGCCTGGGCCAGCCCTCCCTCGGACAGGTCGTGGGCGGAGCTGAGCAGGTCCTCGGACGCCGCGGCGGTCATCACCGCGGCCAGGGCGATCTCGGCGGGAAGGTTCGGCATCGGGGGCATCCCGCCCAGGTGGCCGCCGTGGACGACGTCCTCCCAGGCCGAGCCGCCGAGCTCGAACTTCGTCTCCCCGAGCAGCAGCACGGCGTCTCCGGAATTGGCGAATCCGGTCCGGATGCGGTGGTGCACGTCGTCGATGATGCCGAGCATGCCGACCAGCGGGGTGGGCCGGATCGACTGGTCGCCGGTGCGGTTGTGCAGGCTCACATTGCCGCCGGTGACCGGGACGCCGAGGTCGCGGCAGCCGTCGACCAGACCCAGGATGGTCTCGGAGAACTGCCACATGACGTTCGGGTCGTAGGGGGAGCCGTAGTTGAGGCAGTCGGTGACGGCGACCGGAGTGGCCCCGGTGACCGCGACGTTCCGGTAGGACTCCGCCAGGGCCAGCTGGGCGCCGAGGTAGGGGTTGAGCATCGTGTAGCGGGGATTGGCGTCCAGGGAGAGCGCGATCCCCAGCCCGGACTCCTCGTCGACCCGGATCACCCCGGCGTCGCAGGGCTGGGCCAGCACGGTGTTGCCGCGCACGAAGCGGTCGTACTGGTCGGTGATCCAGGACTTGTCGCAGAGGTTCGACGAGCCCGCCAGGGCCGTCACCTGGGCGGCCAGGTCGGCGCCGTCGTTGCTGCGCGGCAGGTTGTTGGCGTGGTCGGCGTTGAGCGGGTCGATCCAGCCGGGCCGGGCCACCGGCATGTGGAGTTCCGGGGAGTCGTGGGCGACGGTGTGCGGGTCGACGTCGACGATCCGCTCGCCGTGCCAGTCGACGAGCAGCCGGTCGCCGTCGGTGACCTCGCCGATGACGGTCGCCTGGACGTCCCAGTGCGTGCAGATCTCCATGAACCGCGCCAGGTTCGCCGGGGTGACGACGGCGGCCATCCGCTCCTGGGACTCGCTCATCAGGATCTCCTCGGGGGCGAGGTTGGGGTCGCGCAGCGGCACCAGATCCAGTTCGACGTGCATCCCGCCGTCGCCGGCGCTGGCCAGCTCGGAGGTGGCGCAGGAGATGCCGGCGGCGCCGAAGTCCTGGAGGGCCTCGCAGACCCCGGCGTTGAACAGGTCGAGGGTGCACTCGATGAGCAGCTTCTCCATGAAGGGGTCGCCGACCTGGACGCTGGGGCGCTTGGACTCCCCCTCGGCCTCGAAGGACTCCGAGGCCAGGATGGAGGCGCCCCCGATGCCGTCACCGCCGGTCGCCGCGCCGAACAGCACCACGAGATTGCCGGGTCCCGAGGCCTTGGCGAACTGCAGGTCCTCGTGGCGCAGCAGGCCGACGCACAGCGCGTTGACCAGCGGGTTGCCGTAGTAGGTGGGGTCGAAGAGGGTCTGGCCGCCGATGGTCGGCAGTCCCAGGCAGTTGCCGTAGTCGCCGATGCCGGAGACCACCCCGGGCAGCACCCGGGCGGTGTCGGGGGCGTCCAGCGGGCCGAATCCCAGGGCGTTCATGACGCCGATCGGGCGGGCTCCCATCGCCATGATGTCGCGGACGATGCCGCCGACGCCGGTCGCCGCGCCCTGGTGCGGCTCCACATAGGAGGGATGGTTGTGGGACTCCGCCTTGAAGGTCACCGCCAGCCCGTTGCCGATGTCGACCACCCCGGCGTTGTCGCCGATTCCCGCCAGCAGCGGGCCACGGGGGGTGGTCTGGGGCAGGGCGGCGAACTTCTTGAGGTAGATCTTCGAGGACTTGTAGGAGCAGTGCTCCGACCACATCACCGAGTACATCGCGAGCTCGCCTCCGGTGGGGCGGCGCCCCAGGATCTCGCGGATGCTGCGGTACTCGTCCTCGGCGAGCCCCAACTCCGCCCAGGGCTGCTCCAGGTCGGGCGTGTTGCGGGCGTTCTCTACGGTGTCGGCCACGAGGACAATCTACCGGTTCTCGCGGGCGCCGTGATATGCGGACCGCCCGGGAGGGCTGTTGCGCCGATCGATGGTCCCGATCACTCCCGATACGCCGTGAAATCGCAACGCCGAAGACGGATCACGGCGTGTCGGGAGTGATCGGGACCATTCGGGTCAGGCCCAGGGATTGTGGAGACGAATGCCCGGGTAGCGCTCGAAGTCCTTGGTGTTTCGAGTGCACAGCACGGCGCCGGTGGTCACCGCTGTTGCCGCGATGTAGGCATCGTTGACGCCGATGGCGATCCCGGACCGCTGCAGTCGGGCGACAGCGGTCGCGTAGTTGCGGGCGGCCTCCACTGTGAACGGGATGGTTCTCGTGCTGTAGGACTCGCGGACACTGTCGACGAATCTCGCGAGCTCCCGCTTGCGCCTGCCGTCTGGACACAGCTCCACGCCGAGGTGCAGCTCGCCGAGCACGACCGAGGTGATGAAGCTCCGCTCGCTCACCGTCTTGAGGTACTCCACGACCTGCCGATCGGGGCGAGGCCTGACCAGTTCGGACACCACATTGGTGTCGAGGATGACCGGATCGTCGAGATCGGGACCCGCATCAGGGACGGAGTTCACTGGAAGTCCGCGCGCTCATGCTCGTTCTGGTCCGGTACCTCGACCGGTTCGACACCGGGGCGTCCGCGCCGACCATCGAGAATCCGCCCGATGGGATCCTCCACATCGGTGGCACGGGCCCGCGTGAGCACCGCCCGGGCCTCCGCCTCCATGGAACGGCCATGGCGCGCGCCGCGTTCCCGCAGCCACTGCCGCACGCTCTCGTCCAGATCCCTCACCAGCAGTTGAGCCATGACAACCTCCTCGGGTGCTATCAATGCTAGCGGTGTGACCGTCTGAAATCGCCGGAATTGTCGAGCTGACATCGCGGTCGGTGCGATATGGGCACCATCGATCCCTGCCCTGCGCTTGCCGTGTCCCGATCACTCCCGATACGCCGTGAAATCGCAACGCCGAAGACGGATCACGGCGTGTCGGGAGTGATCGGGACCATCGGCACCTACTTCTCAGCCCCGGACTGCGCCCACTCGAACTGCGGGACCCGCTCGGCGAAGACCCTCAGCACCTCTTCGGCGCCGTCCAGGGCGTCGCAGGCGCCGCTGTCGATCTGCTCGCCGACCGCCTCGGCGCGACTCTGGATCTGCGGGTCTCCGTCCAGCGAGTCGTTGATCTGGTTGCGGATGATGCTCCACATCCACTCGTGCTGCTGGGCGGTGCGCCGCGACTCCAGGGAGCCGTTCTCCACCAGCCAGGCGCGGTGGTCGAGGACGGCCTTCCAGACGTCGTCCAGGCCTTCGCCGGTGACCGCCGAGCAGGTGACCACCGGGACCTTGCGCCCGTCCTCGGCCGAGGACACCATGCGCATCGCCTGCCGGAGGTTCCGTGCGGCCTCGCGGGCGTTGGCCGCATTCTCGCCGTCGGCCTTGTTGACCGCGACGACGTCGGCGAGCTCCAGGATGCCCTTCTTGATGCCCTGCAGCTGGTCGCCGGTGCCCGCCACCGAGAGCAGCAGGAAGGTGTCGACCATTCCGGAGACCGCCACCTCGGACTGGCCGACGCCCACCGTCTCGATCATCACGACGTCGTAGCCCGCGGCCTCCATCACCACGATCGCCTCGCGGGTGGCTCGGGCGACTCCGCCCAGGGAGCCCCCGGAGGGCGAGGGGCGGACGAAGGCGTCGGCGCGATCGGCCAGCTCCCCCATCCGGGTGCGGTCGCCGAGGATCGATCCGCCGGTATTGGCCGAGGAGGGGTCGATGGCCAGCACCGCGACCTTGTGGTGGTGCTCGTCGACCAGGCGGCAACCCATCGCGTCGATGAAGGTCGACTTGCCGGCGCCGGGCACCCCGGAGACGCCGACCCGGATCGCTCCGCCGGTGTGCGGAGCGAGCAGCCTCAGCAGCTGGCGGGTCCTCTCCCGATCCGCGGGCCGGCTGGACTCCACCAGGGTGAGGGCCCTGGCGATGTGGGGCCTGCTGCCCGCCACCACCCGATCGACGAGTTCATTGACGTCCACTACTGCCACTGTTCGGCTCCTCGGTTGCTCTGGGGATCGGCCCCGATGCCCTCCGTCGAGCCTACGGTGCCGCCCGATCACCATTGTGCCGGGGGCACCACGACGGCCGGAACACGCGGTCCCGGCCGTCGTGACGGACGAACCTGTGTCAGCGCTCGGCCTCCTCGCTCAGGGCTCCAGCCAGGATCTCGATGCCCTGCGAGGCCTCCTCGGCAGTGATGACGCACGGCGGGACGACGTGGATCCGGTTGTCATGGACGGGAAGGATCAGCCCCCGCTCCTCGCAGCGCTTCGAGATGGAGGCCAGTCGCGAGGCAGCCAGCGGTTCCCTGGTCTCCTTGTCCGCCACGAGTTCGACAGCCCAGAAGACGCCGGTGCCGCGCACCTCGCCCACCAGCGGATTGTCCGACAGCGCGCCCAGAGCCGGCCCGAGGACCTTCTCTCCGATCTGGTCGGCGTTCTCGACGATCCCCTCGTCCTCCATCGCGGTGATCGTCGCCACGATCGCCGCCATGGCCAGCGGATGGCCGGAGTAGGTGAGCCCGCCGGGGAACACCGTCTCATCGAAGAAGTGGGCGATCCTGGAGCTGATGATGACGCCGCCGGCGGGCACGTACCCGGAGTTGACCCCCTTGGCGAAGGTGATCAGGTCGGGGACGACGTCCTGCTTCTGGAAGGCGAACCAGGAACCGGTGCGGCCGAATCCGGCCATCACCTCGTCGGCGATCATCACGATGCCGTACTTGTCGGCGATCTTGCGGACGCCGGCCAGGTAGCCGGGCGGGGGAACCATGATCCCGGCGGTGCCGGGAACCGACTCCAGCAGGATCCCCGCGATCGTCTCGGGACCCTCCGCGATGATCGTGTGCTCGAGGTGCTGCAGGGCCCTCGCGCACTCCTCCTCGGGAGTGGTGGCCCAGAACTCCGAGCGGTACAGGTACGGGCCGAACACGTGGACATGGCCCCGGGCGTACTCGTTCGGGATACGCCGCCAGTCGCCGGTGGCCACGATCGCCGCACCGGTGTTGCCGTGGTAGGAGCGGTACCGGGAGATGATCTTGTCCCGGCCGGTGACCAGCCGGGCCAGCCGCATGGCGTTCTCGTTGGCGTCGGCCCCGGCGTTGGTGAAGAAGACCTTCTCGAAACCGGCGGGCGCGTGCTCCAGGATCATCCCTGCTGCTTCGGCCCGCTGCTTGTTCGAGGTCGACGGGGCGACCATCGTGATCGCCTCAAGCTGCTTGTGGATGGCCTCGATGACCCGCGGATGCTGGTAGCCGATGTTGACGTTGATGAGCTGGCTGGAGAAGTCGATCCAGCTGTTCCCGGCGTAGTCCCACAGCCTGGCGCCGAACCCGCTGGCCACCGAGAAGGAGGGCAGGTGGTTCTGAGCGCTCCAGGAGTGGAAGACGCGGGAGTGATCGGCCTCGATGACCGCAGCATCCAGATCGGCTCCGGTGAGGTCATGCCCCACCGCGGCCGCCCCGCAGTCCTCTTCCCAGCCGACGAGCCGCTGGGTCGACGCCTTCTTCTCACTGGCGGTCGCGCTGCTAATCGTGGTGGACATCGATGCCTACTTTCTTTCTGTCCTGAGCCTTGATCCGTGCTCCCCATTACAGTCATGTTTGAAGATTTCTGACGCGTTTCCAGCGACACGCAGCTATGTAACATCCTTGTCAGGACCGATTGTCACTGCGGTGAGAGGATGACGTTGGCTCTCAACACATGAGCACCCGTAGACCCGCGCTCCGCCTCACCGTCGTGAGGCACCCGCGAAATGGCGTCCGACAACTTCTGATAGGCAACCTCACACAGAAGCAGGCAAGGCGTGCGCGTCTGACACGTCATCAAGCAGACGGCCCTTGCGAGCCATCCTCAAGTCACACCACGACCACTCCTGGGAAGCACCTCGAAACACCGAAGAAATATTCATCCGTGACAGTAATAGTGCTTGACGAGCTGTGAGACCCCACCGTGAAGCGAACGAGGAAGGACTGCCGATGCCCGCAGATTCAGATCAGGAGAGCACCGCGAAGCGCCGCGTGCTGGTCACCGGAGGATCCTCCGGAATCGGCGCAGGCCACCGTGCGCCGACTGCAGCATGACGGAATGGAGGTGATCGCCGCGGCCCGCCGCCTGGACCGCCTCGAAGAGCTCGCCGCCGAGACCGGCTGCGAGGCCTACCAGCTCGATGTCACCTCCGACGAGGAGGTCGCGGCCCTCGCAGCACATCTGAGCGAGACCGGCGGCCTGGACGCCGTGGTCAACAACGCCGGTGGAGCACTCGGTCTGGACCGGGTGGAAGACGCAGACCTTGAGGGCTGGCGCCGGATGTACGAGCTCAACGTCCTGGGGACGCTGCGCGTCACCAAAGCCATGCTGCCCCTGCTGCGAGTCTCCGGCGGAGACATTCTCGTCGTCACCTCCACCGCGGCACACGCCCCCTATGAGGGAGGCGCGGGGTACACCGGGGTCAAGCATGCCGAACGGATGCTCACCACCACCTTGCGCTGGGAGATCGTCGGAGAACCGATCCGGGTGATCGAGATCTCCCCCGGCAATGTCGAGACCGACTTCTCGCTGGTGCGCTTCGACGGCGACGCCGAGCGCGCGGCGACCGTGTACGCCGGCTACCAGCCGCTGGTCGCCGACGACATCGCCGACGTCATCTCCTACGCCCTGACCCGGCCGAGCAACGTCAACCTCGACCTGGTCATCGTGCGACCCCGGGCGCAGGCGAGCAACACTAAGATCGCCAGGAACCCGCGCGCCTGATGACGGATAGACGCCCCGGCGTCGACGCACGCGGGATCCAAAGGCTGGAGTCCAGGGACGGTTCCCCGTCGGTCCACGACGCACGCACCGTGGGGCGAATCTCGGTTGAGCAAATAGCGACCTCCACTGAGGGAACCGCTCCAGCTCAGATTGCCGGCGGAGTCGCCCGCCTCATCTACCAGGGCACCATTGCCGCGGGCGACCGGATGCCGGTCATCCAGCGCGTCGCCGAGCGCCTGTCAGTCAGCGCCGGCACCGTCGCCGCCGCCTGGAAGATCCTCGCGGGACTCGGCCTGCTCGAGTCCCGCGGCCGGTCCGGCACCATCGTCCTCCCGCCGCCCGAGAACTGGCTTCCCCCTCGATACCGTGCCGGAGCCGATCCCGCCGCCACGGTCACCCTCAACCTGGCGGAGGGAACCCCCGATCGCAGTCTGCTCCCCGACGTCTCCAGTGCCCTTCGCGCAGTATCGAGCGGCGACCTCACGCTCAATGTCGACTCATACCTCGACACGCCCGTGCGCCCCGACCTGGAAGCGCTACTCCGCGAGGACTGGCCCTACCATGCGCAGCGGATCACGGTGGTCAACGGGGCGATGGACGCCGTATTCCGCACTCTGACCGTCGTCACCCACTTCGGAGACAAAGTGGCTGTGGAGAGCCCGGGATATCCCCCGTTCTTCGACACCCTGGACGCCCTCGGCCTCATCCCTGTCGCCCTCGACATGGACTCATCCGGCGTCACCCCGGAATCCCTTCAGCATGCCCTCAAGGCCCAGGTGCGCGCCGTCCTCATCCAGCCACGCGCCCAGAACCCGACGGGCGTCTCGCTGAAGACCACTCGGGTGCGCGAGCTCTGCCGCACGATCAAGGAGTTCGCGACCGACCTCAAGCCGGTCGTCATCGAGGATGACCACTCCGGGCCGATCACCCAGACCAAGGCCGTCAGCCTGGGCAGCTATCTCCCTGACAGCGTGGTCCACGTCCGCTCCTACTCCAAGACTCACGGACCGGACATGAGAATCGCGGCGGTCGGCGGCCCCGCCACCACCATCGACGCCATGGTGGCCCGGCGTCTGCTCGGCCCCGGATGGACCAGTCACCTCATCCAGATGCTGCTGGCCCAGTTCCTGACCGACCCCGAGAGCCAGGCGCAGGTGAGCCGAGCCGCGGCCGAGTATCGACGCCGCAGGATCGCGCTGGCGGCCAGCCTGGCCGAGCATGGCGTCCGGGTGCTGCCCGGCGACGGCCTCACCATGTGGATCCCGGTGGGTGACGAGAGCGTTGCCGCCAACCAGCTCCTGGCCGCTGGAATCCGGGTGTCGATGGGCAGCCAGTTCGTCCTTGCCGAGAAGGCCGGCAATGGCGGAGCGACCGGCCCAGGACACATCCGGGTGAGTCTCGGAGCGTTGCACGACGTGAACATCGACGACATCGCCGCCGTCATCGCCCGCGCCGCGCTGGCCGACTGAATGTCAGAGCCCGTCTCCCCAAGTGACCGACCTGCACGGCTCGGATCGCAGGGCATATCATGATCGCCCGTGTCTGAATCCGGAAGGTCGACTCGCGCCTGGGTGGTCTGGGGCGCTTCCATGCTGGCGTACGCACTGGCTGTCATGCAGCGCAGCTCCCTGGGCGTGATGGGACTGACCGCTGCCACGCACTTCCATGCCACCGCCGGTATCGTCGCCACCTTCATGGTGCTCCAGCTGGCGGTCTACGCGCTCGCCCAGCTGCCCGCCGGGCTTCTTCTGGATCGCGTGGGCCCTCGCTTCACCATCACCCTCGGCGCGGTGCTGATGACCTCCGGTCAGCTCACCATCGCCCTGTCGGATCAGATCGGAATGGCGATCCTGGCCCGCATCCTGGTCGGAGCCGGGGACGCCTGCACCTTCAGCTCGGCGATCCGGCTCATCCCCGCCTGGTTCCCCGCGCGGCAGGTCCCGTTGCTCACCCAGATCACGGCCCTCGCGGGCCAGATCGGCCAGATCGGGTCCACCGTGGGCCTGGTGGCGCTGGTGGGCAGTCAGGGATGGCGCACCACCTATCTGCTGGCGGCCGGCACCGCTGCCGTCGGAGTCGTCACCAGCGCGCTGCTGCTTCGCGACGCCCCGCCCGGCGCCAAGAGCCAACGCGCCTCCATCCCGATGCGGGGCATGCCGCGCGAGGTGCTCACGATCGTCAAGCACCCCGCGACCGGAGTCGGGTTCTGGTGCCACTGGTCGACCAACTTCGGCGGGATCGTCTACTCGCTGATGTGGGGGATTCCCTATCTCACCCGGGCCGAGGGGCGCTCGACCGCCACGGCGTCCACCCTGCTCACCATCTATGTCATCGCCTCAGCGACTGCCGGCCCGATGGCGGCGAGACTGACGCAGACCCATCCACTGCGGCGCAGCTCCCTGGTGATCGGCATGGTGAGTCTGTCCGTCATCCCCTGGATCGCCGTCCTGGCCTGGCCCGGCCCGGCTCCGCTGTGGCTGCTGATCGTGCTGTCCGCCGGCCTGGGGCTGTCCATCCCCGGGGGATCGGTCGGCTTCGATGTGCTGCGCACCGAGCACCTGCCCCAGCGCCTCGGCAGCGCCACCGGGATCGCCAACATGGGTGGCTTCATCGCCTCGCTCATCCTCATCCAGGTGATCGGGCTCGCCCTGGACCGGCTGTGCCCCGGCGGCGACTACACCCTGTCCGGATTCCGCTGGGCGATGAGCATCCAGCTGGTCTTCTACGCGATCGGCATCGTGGGCATCCTCCACGCCCGGAGGCGGCTGCGCCGCCGGAACGCCGCCGGCGGCGGTGTCGTGGTGCCGCCATGGCGTGAGGCCATCGCGCGCCAGTACCGGGAGAGGGGCCACTGAGGGGCCCACTGGCCACTGAGGGGCCACTGAAACCGCCGCTCATTGAGGCCGCGCGCAGGTGTACCCGGAGATCGGTGAACATTTCACTCGCCCAAGACGCCGACGAGCCTCCTGAAAGTCGGATGCCGCCCTTACGCGAGTGAAATATTCACCCGACCTCACCGGCGATGCTGATCCCCATCCAGTGGGCGATCTCGTCGGGCCCCATCCCCTGGGAGAGCAGGAACACCAGCTTGGTGTAGACGGCCTCCAGAGTCATGTCCGTCGACCCGATCGCCCCGGCCCGCGCCAATCCCCAGCCGGCCTCGTAGTGGCCGAGCCGCACGTCTGCCTGGTGGCACTGGGAGGCGACCACCACCGGCACCCCGGCCGTGACGGCATCGGCAATGACATCGACCAGACCGGGCTCCTCATTCGGCACGTTTCCCACCCCGAAAGCCCGCAGCACCACGGCCTCGGGCCTGGGATCGAGCAGGGCGGCGAGCCGCGCGGCGGTGATCCCCGGAGCCAGATCCAGCACCGGGACATCGCAGCGGCGGTAGGGTCGCGGGCTCACCCAGCCGCATCCCCGAAGGCCGGGATCGGTCCACTTCCAGGGCGCTCCGGTCACAGCCAGCTCCGGGACGCCGGGCGAATCGAACCCCTGGAAGGCCCACGAGGAGGTCTTGGTCACCCGGGTGCCGCGCAGCAGCTTCTGGCCGAAGAAGATCGCCACTCCTAAGGACTCCCCGGACAGAGCCGCCCGCAGCGCCCCGGTGAGATTCGGCGCGGCGTCGCTGCCAAGCACCCCCAGCGGATACTGCGCCCCGGTGAGCACCACCGGTTTGCCGAATCCGGTGAGCGCGTAGGACAGCGCGGAGGCGGCGTAGGCCATGGTGTCGGTGCCGTGCAGGACGACGAAGGAGTCGGCCTCCTCGCGACGGGCCCGCAACTCGTCGACGATGTGCTGCCAGTCCTCCGGGGCGGCATTGGAGGAGTCGATGAGGTGGTCGAAGGTCACCAGCTCGACGCCGCCGGCGAGCTCGGTCCCGGCGAGCAGCCGGTGCAGCCATCCCTCCAGGTCCGCGCCGGGGGCCAGCCCCTGCGGGGTGTCGACCATACCCAGGGTGCCGCCGGTGTACAGGATCTCGACCTTCATGGCTCCTGCCCTCTACTTCCGCGACGCCGGATCGGACGAGCTCGGTGACGTATCGGAGGAAGGCGAGGCCGCGTCGTCCTCGTCGAGAATCGTGTCCAGCAGGGCGCCATTGATCCGGTTGCGCACCGCGAACCAGCCGATCACCAGCAGCGCCACGACGACCAGGAACATGTAGATGGTGCGGCGTCCGACACTGGGGTCGAACCACATCGACACGATCACCGTCAGCAGGAAGACGACGGCCACGACATTGGTCACCGGTGCCCCGCGCAGCTGGAAATCGGGTCGCTCCAGCTCGCCGCGCCTGGCCTTGCGGACGAACAGGATGTGCGAGACGAGGATCGAGATCCACGTGCCGGCGATGCCGATGCCCGCGAGATTCATGACGATCTCGAAGGCGTCACTCGGGTAGACGTAGTTGATGAGGACGCCGATCAGGCCCAGCGAGGCGGTGATGGTGATGCCGCCGGCGGGCACATGATGCCGGTTGAGCTTTGCGGCCACCTTCGGGGCCTCCCCGGCCACCGCCATCGACCGGAGGGTGCGGCCGGTGGCGTAGAGGCCCGGCGTTGAGGGAGGACAGCGCGGCGGTCAGCACGACCACCTGCATGATGTCGCCGGCATGGGGCACCCCGATTCCGGAGAAGAAGGTGACGAAGGGCGACTCGTCGGCGGAGTAGGAGTTCCAGGGCAGCACGAGGGTCATGAGGATCACCGAGCCCGACGTAGAACACGAAGATGCGCAGGATCATCGAGTTCACGGCCTTCGGCAGGATCTTCCTGGCGTCGGCGGCCTCGCCGGCCGCCACGCCGACCATCTCCGTGCCGCCGAAGGCGAAGATGACGCCCAGCGAGAGAGTGAGCAACGGCGTCACGCCCAGCGGGAAGAACCCGCCGTGATCGGTGAGGTTGGCCAACCCGGCATGGCTGTTGCCGACGGCGTGCCCGGTGATGATGGCCCAGATGGCCACCGCCATGAAGGCGAGAATGGCCGCCACCTTGATGGCGGCGAACCAGAACTCCGCCTCGCCGAAGAACTTCACCGAGAACATGTTGAGGGTGAAGACGACGGCCAGCGCGATCATCGCGAGCACCCACTGCGGGACGGGCTGGAAGAAGGTCCAGAAGTGCAGGTAGAGGGCGACGGCGGTGATGTCGGCCATCACCGAGGTGGCCCAGTCCAGGAAGAACAGCCAGCCGGTGACGTAGGCCCCCTTCTCCCCCATGAACTCGCGGGCATAGGAGACGAAGGCCCCCGAGGAGGGCCGGTGGATGGACAGCTCGCCGAGGGCCCGGACCATGATGAAGGCGAACAGTCCGCAGATGGCGTAGGCGATGGCCAGTGCCGGCCCGCCCTTCGCCAGCCGGCCGCCGGCTCCCAGGAACAGCCCGGTGCCGATCGACCCGCCGATCGCGATCATCCTGATGTGGCGGGACTTGAGGCCCTTCTGATAGCCGGCGTCAGCCTTGTCGACGACCTTTGAATCTTCTTTCGATGTCACCGGGTCAGTATGGACCAACCCGTCGACAGTGGCCCTCGCAGAGCCTCCGGCCAGTTCTGGGGCACCCCTCTGAGCACACCCTCAGAATCTCACATTCCGAGATAGAATCTCACTATTCAACCCAAAATCTCGGTCTGCGCCGCTCCCTCCCTAGTCTTCTCGGCACGTGGTTGTCCCCGGAAGGAACCGACATGCCAACTCGCACCGCGAAGCGCGACAACGGCCAGTGGGCCGTCTCCGGTCGTGCGCCGCTCAATGCCACCGAGGAGCTCAAGCAGCAGGCCGACGGCCTCACCTCCCGCGACCGGGTGCTCAGCACCTACGCGAAGGAGGGGTTCGACTCGATCAGCCAGCAGGACCTCTACGACCGCCTCAAGTGGTGGGGCGTCTACACCCAGCGCAAGCAGGGCATCGACGGCCACCGGACCGCCACCCTCACTCCCAATGAGCTCACCGACGACACCTTCATGATGCGGGTGCGGATCGACGGCGGCCAGCTCACCACCGACCAGACCAGGCTGCTGGGCCGGCTCTCCCACGAGTTCGCCCGCGACACCGCCGACATCACCGACCGCCAGAACATCCAGTACCACTGGATCCGGATCGAGGACGTTCCGGAGATCTGGCGCCGGCTCGAGGCGAACGGCCTGCAGACCACCGAGGCCTGCGGCGACGTCCCCCGCGGATTTCTGGGCTCCCCGGTGGCCGGCATCGCCGCGGACGAGATCATCGACCCGACGCCGACCATCCGCGCCATCGTCGACCAGTGGATCGGCGATCCGCAGTTCTCCAACCTGCCGCGCAAGTTCAAGACGGCGGTCACCGGACATCCCAGCATCGACGTCCCCTACGAGATCAATGACATCTCCTTCGTCGGCGTCCGCCATCCCAAGCTCGGACCCGGCTACGACGTGTGGGTCGGCGGGGCACTCTCGACCACCCCCAGGCTGGCGCAGCGGCTCGGCGTCTGGGTCTCCCAGGAGGAGGCCCCCGAGGTCTGGCGCGGCATCGTCTCGATCTTCCGCGACTACGGCTACCGGCTGCGCCGCACCCACGCCCGGATGAAGTTCCTCGTCGACGACTGGGGGGTCAGGAAGTTCCGGAAGGTGCTGGAGGACGAGTACCTCGGTCACAAACTGCACAACGGCGGTCGCGGGGCGAGGCCGAACGGCTCCCCCGACGATCACATCGGCATCCACGAGCAGAAGGACGGACGCCGTTACGTCGGCTTCGCGCCGACCGTCGGTCGGCTGTCGGGGCCCAAGCTCATCGCCATCGCCGACGCCGCCGAGAAGGCCGGATCCCACCGCATCCGGCTGACCCCGTACCAGAAGCTCCTGGTGCTCGACGTCGATCCCGAGAAGGTCGCTGAGCTTGTCACTGAGCTCGAGGAGCTGGGACTTCGGGCCCATCCCTCGCCATTCCGCCGGGCGACGATGGCCTGCACCGGCATCGAGTACTGCAAGCTCGCCTTCGTGGAGACCAAGGGGCTGGCGGCGCGCACCATCGACGAGCTGGAGGAGCGCTTCAAGAGCGAGACGATCAATCCGCCGATCAGTCTCAACATCAACGGATGCCCCAACTCGTGCGCCCGCTATCAGGTGGCCGATATCGGCCTCAAGGGCCAGATCATCAAGGGCGAGTTCGGCTTCCAGGTGCATCTGGCGGGACGCCTCAGGACGGGCCTGCACACCGACAAGTCCGAGCTCGGCCGCACCGTCCGGGGCCTCAAGGTGACCTCCGAGGGCCTTCCCGACTACATCGAGCGGGTGGTGCGCAGCTACCTGATCCACCACACCGAGGGCCAGGACTTCGCCCACTGGGCGATCGACGCCGACGAGGAGCTGCTGCGCTGAGGGGCGTGGTCCCGATCACTCCCGACACGCCGTGAAACTGCGACGGCAAGGCCGAGAGGGGGCCCGGCGGGAGTGATCAGGGACCATCGACCGCCGAGGGCGCACATTATGGGGTGGTGAGGCGCCAGGTGCACTTTTCACTCGCGTAAGGACGAGATTCACGGATGCCGACGGCGGTGCGAGGTTACGCGAGTGAAAAGTGCAGGCTCTGCCGACGAGTCCCGGCCTGGCAGGCTCAGACCTGGACGCTGAGGAAGCGCAGCACCGAGGACACGAACCCCAGACCATCGGTGCTGCCACCCATTCGGGGTCTCTCCACTCGGGATTGTGCTTGACGCCGGAGATTGTGTCGAGCACAATAGCGAGGTGGGGAGCATCGAAGTCGAGTGGGTCGACGAGGCCATCGCGCACATGCTGGCGTCGCACGGCGTCACAGTTGCCGAGGCCGAGGAGGCCCTCGGCGATGTCGAGTGTGTCGCGCAGATTCCCGACCCGGCCAGCAGGTCCGGCAAGTCTGATCGCTACATCGGCTGGAGCGCGAGCCGCGGTGAATTGCTCGTCGTCATCGTGGTCCATGACAGCGGTGTCCTCTACGGCGGAAACGCATGGCCCGCCAACGCTACAGCCCAGCGCATCTACAACGAGAGGAAAGGAACGACATGAGCAGCACAACTCCCGCCCACGTCAAGGCGGCGCTTGACGCCGAGATCGCCGCCGACACCGACGACGCAGCGGGCCGGGCCTACCGCGACGGCCTGCCCGACTCCGGCGAATGGGTCAAGCCCGCTCACGCCGGCCGCCCGTCACTTTCGGGCGGCGCCGCGCACTCACCGCAGATCGGCGTCCGCCTGCCCATCGACCTCAAGCACCGTTTGGAGGAGCGCGCCGCCCACGACGGCGTACGCGAATCCGACGTGGTGCGCGAGGCGCTCGAAGCCTTCTTGATCGCCTGAGTCAGCGCAGTGCGATGGGTCCGGACATACCCGTTACCCTATGAACCCCGATACTCTATGAACATCGCCCCGCGGCAACCGTCGTCTGTCTGGTTCAAGCCAGTTAGGCACCGCGGGGCTTTGCTCTGCCCGAGAGTCCCGTCCAACCCAGACAGTCAGACCTGGACGCTGAGGAAGCGCAGCACCGAGGACACGAACCCCAGACCATCGGTGCTGCCACCGGTGAGGCTCTCCACGGCGTGCTCGGGGTGGGGCATCAGGCCGACCACATTGCCGGTCTCATTGGTCACCCCGGCGATGTCGTGCTCCGACCCGTTGGGATTGCGGGCATAGCGGAAGACCACCTGATTGTTGGCCTCCAGCTGCTCCAGCGCCGCCTTGTCAGCGACATAGTTGCCCTCGCCGTGCTTGGCGGGGATCTGGATCCGCTGCTGCGGCTTGAAGTTGCAGGTCCACACCGTGTCGATGCTCTCCACCACGAGCTCCTGCACCGAGCAGCGGAACCGCCGCTGCTCATTGCGCATCAGGGTGCCGGGCAGCAGATGGGACTCGCAGAGCACCTGGAAGCCGTTGCAGATGCCGAGCACCGGCATCCCCTTGCCGGCCGCCCCGCGCACCGCGGCCATCACCGGGGAGAGCGCGGCGATCGCGCCGGCCCGCAGATAGTCGCCGTAGGAGAATCCGCCCGGGAGGATGACGGCGTCCACCCCCTGGAGGTCCGCCGAGGCGTGCCACAGCGAGACCGGCTCGGCGCCGCCGAGCCGGATCGCGCGGGCGGCGTCCTGATCGTCGAGGGTTCCCGGGAAGGTGACCACCCCGATGCGTGGGGCCATCTCAGCGCTCCACGTGAATGTCGTAGGACTCGATGACCGTGTTGGCGAGCATCTCCTCGGCGATCTTGGTGATCTCGTCCAGCCGGTCCTCGACCCCCTCGCCGGTGATCTCGAACCGCTTCCCCTGCCGGACCGTCAGACCCTCGTGGGCCCGCCGCCCGAGGACGCCGGTGATGGCCTTGCCCTGCGGGTCCAGGATCTCGGGCTTCGGCATGACGTCGACCACAACACGTGCCATGGCGCCGATCCTATCGGCATCCGCCCCCTGCTCGCCCAGCGGGTCGGTGACGCCGGTGAGCTTCGTCCAGGCCTCCAGGTAGCGGTTGCGGGTGGCCGTCACGATGTCATCGGGCAGGGATGGCGGCGGCTGGTCGGAAGTGCGGTCCCAGCCCGAGCCGAAGCTCAGCCAGTCGCGGACGAACTGCTTGTCGAAGGAGGGATTGGCGCCGCCGGGGGCCCACTGGGCGGCGTCCCAGAACCGCGAGGAGTCCGGGGTGAGCACCTCGTCGCCCAGCACGATGGTGCCGTCGGCGCGGCGTCCGAACTCGACCTTGGTGTCGGCCAGGATGATGCCGCGCTCGCGGGCGATCTGCTCGGCGCGGGAGTAGATCGCCAGGGAGAGACGCCGCAGCTCAGCGGCAACCTCGGCCCCGACGATGCCGGACAGGGTGTCGAAGTCGATGTTCTCGTCGTGCTCGCCGTAGTCGGCCTTGGTGGCCGGGGTGAAGATCGGCTCGGGCAGCCGCGAGCCGTCCTGCAGCCCCTCGGGCAGCGGAATCCCGCACACCTGGCCGTTCTGCTGGTACTCGGCCCAGCCCGATCCGGTGAGGTAGCCGCGCACCACGCACTCGACCGGGAACATCTCGAGCTCCTCGACGACCATCGCGCGGCCCTCGACCGCCTCGGGGACGTCGGTGGAGACGAGGTGGTTGGCGACGACGTCGCTCAGCTGATCGAACCACCACAGCGAGATGCCGGTGAGCACCTTGCCCTTGTCGGGAATGTCCGGGGACAGGATGTGGTCGTAGGCGCTGATCCGGTCGGTGGCGACCATCAGCAGTCGGCCCGGCTGATCGGGCAGCCGGTACATGCGACGCACCTTGCCCTCGCTGAGCAGTGGAAGCCCGAGATCATCGGTGGAGCTGGCCATGGCCGCATTGTGTCACGAGTCGACCCGCGTTCGCGCCGGGCTCCTGCCACCGGACAGTCATGCATGATTTCTATCGGTCCGACCATTCGTGATAGTCTGCGGCTATCAGCAAGCGAGACACGCAAGAGCAAGAAGGTCACAGATGAGTCTGATCAACACCAAGATCCTTCCCTTCCAGGCGCACGCCTACCGGAAGGGCGAGTTCATCGACGTCTCCGACGCCGACGTCGCCAACAAGTGGGCGATCTTCTTCTTCTACCCGGGCGACTTCACCTTCGTCTGCCCGACCGAGCTGGGCGACCTGGCCGACCACTACGACGAGCTGCAGAAGATGGGCGTCGAGGTCTTCTCGGTCTCCACCGACTCGCACTTCGTCCACAAGGCCTGGCAGTCCGATTCCGACACCGTCGCCAAGGTGCAGTACACGATGATCGGCGACCCGAGCCTGCAGCTCACCCGCAACTTCGACGTCGAGCGCGTCGGCGCCGGACAGGCCGACCGCGCCACCTTCCTGGTCGACCCGCAGGGCGTCATCCAGTTCTACGAGCTCACCGCCGAGGGAATCGGCCGCAACGCCGAGGAGCTGGTGCGCAAGGTCAAGGCCGCTCAGTACATCGCCGCCCACCCCGGCGAGGTCTGCCCGGCCAAGTGGGAGGAGGGCGATGACACCCTCGCCCCGTCCATCGACCTCGTCGGCATGATCTGAGCCTTCGGCTCCACGCAACGCTGAATCGACGCGAGCCCCCGGCAGGGACCCGACCTGCCGGGGGCCGCGCGGTTCACGCCCCCCACTTCTTTTCCCACATTCTCTCCGCTCTCTCGCCCACTTTTCTCAGGCAGTTTTCACGGCCCCGAAGGAGAAACCCATGCTGGAACCCGCTCTCACCCAACAGCTCAAGACCTATCTGGCGATGACCACCGAACCCGTGGTGCTGGTGCCCTCCCCCGGCGCCGATCACCGGTCCGAGCAGATGATGGAGCTGCTCGGTGAGATCGAGGCCGCCGGCGATCGGGTCAGCATCGCCGACCCGGTGCCCGACGATCGCACCCCCTCCTTCGCCATCACCCGGCCGGGCACCGACATCTCGGTGCGCTTCGCCGGCCTGCCGATGGGCCACGAGTTCAACTCCCTGGTGCTCGCCCTGCTGCAGGTCGGCGGCGTGCCGGTCAAGCAGGACGCCGCCCTGCTGGACGCCGTGCGCGGCCTCAAGGGCCACCACGAGTTCACCACCTACATGTCGCTGACCTGCCAGAACTGCCCGACCGTGGTGCAGGCCCTCAACGCGATGAGCGTGGTCAACCCCAACATCCGGCACACCGCCGTGGAGGGCGGCGCCTTCCAGGACGAGATCAACGAGCACGGCATCCAGTCGGTGCCGGCCATCTACCTGGACGGCCAGGAGTGGGGCTCGGGCCGGATGACGATGGCCGACATCCTGGAGAAGCTGGACGCCTCGGCCGCCGCTCAGGCCGCCGAGGATCTGTCCGAGCGCGACCCCTACGACGTCCTGGTGGTGGGCTCGGGCCCAGCCGGGGCCGCCGCCGCGGTCTACGCCGCCCGCAAGGGGATTCGCACCGCCATGGTGGGCGAGCGGATCGGCGGTCAGGTGCTCGACACCGAGGCCATCGAGAACCTCATCTCGGTGCCGCAGACCACCGGCCCGAAGCTGGGCGCCGCGCTGGCCGCCCACGTCGCCGCCTATGACGTCGACGCGATCGAGCGCCAGCACGCCACCGAGCTCATCCCGGCCGGCGAGGACGGGCTGACCGGAGTCCGGTTCAACGGCGGCGAGCTGCGCGCCAAGGCCGTGGTGCTGGCCACCGGCGCCCGCTGGCGTCAGCTCGGGGTGCCCGGCGAGCAGAAGTACAAGACCAAGGGCGTCACCTACTGCCCGCACTGCGACGGCCCGCTGTTCAAGGGCCAGGACGTCGCCGTGGTCGGCGGCGGCAACTCCGGCATCGAGGCGGCCATCGACCTGGCCGGGGTGACCGGCCACGTCACAGGTGGTCGAGTTCATGGACAGCCTCAAGGCAGACGCCGTGCTGCTGGACACCCTGCACTCGCTGCCCAATGTCGACGTCGTCACCTCCGCCCAGTCGACCCAGGTGGTCGGGGACGGCTCCCACGTCACCGGGCTGGAGTACCGGGACCGCAACACCGACGAGCTGCACACCATCCCGGTGCGCGGGATCTTCGTCCAGATCGGCCTGCTGCCCAACACCGAGTGGCTCGAGGGGGCGGTGAACCTCACCAAGCGCGGCGAGATCATCGTCAACACCCGCGGCGCCACCTCGGTTCCCGGCGTCTTCGCGGCTGGAGACTGCACCACCCAGCCCTACAAGCAGATCATCATTTCGATGGGTTCGGGAGCCACCGCCGCGCTCGGCGCCTTCGACCACATCATCCGCTCGGCGAACGCCGCCGAGACCCTGGCGAAGGCCTCCTGAGCCGGCTGAGCCGGAGTTGTGGTGAGCTGAAGGTATGAATCTGCGATCTCTGGAGTACCTGGTCGCCGTCGTCGATGAGCGTCATTTCGGGCGGGCGGCGGCCAGGTGCCAGGTGAGCCAGCCGACCCTCTCGGCCCAGCTGCGGCGATTCGAGGCCGAGCTCGGCGGCCCCCTGATCGTGCGCGGGCCGCGGGTGGAGCTCACCGAGCTCGGGCACCGGGTGATCGGCCCGGCCCGCCAGATACTCTCCCTGGCCGACGACATCTCCTGGGCCGCCCGCGACCAGGAGGGCCCGGTGACCGGGACGGTGCGGATCGGGATCTTCCCGACCCTGGCCGCCTACCTGCTGCCGCACCTGCTGGCCGGCCTGGAGCGCGAGGCGCCCGGGGTGAGTCTGTCGGTGGTCGAGGAGATGTCGGGCACCCTGCTGCGGCTGCTGGACGCCGGTGAGATCGACGTCGCCCTGCTCGCCTCCGAGGTGCCCGACGGCCTGGAGGCTGTGCCGGTGTTCCGCGAGGAGTTCCTGCTGGCCACCCCGGCCGACGACCCGCTGGGCGCCGAGCCGGGACCGGTGGATCCCGAGCAGCTGAGGGGCACCGACCTGATCCTGATGTCGGAAGGGGCACTGCCTGCGCGACCAGGTGCTCGACGTGTGCGCCGAGTCCGGGTCGGGGGTGCGCCGCGACGTCCATCCGAACTCGGTGGCGACGCTGTCGCAGCTTGTCGCGGCCGGTTCGGGGCGCACCCTGATGCCCCGGATGGCGGTCAGCCCGCCGATGGCCCCCGATCCGCGGATCGCGCTGCGCGAGTTCGTCTCCCCGCGTCCGCACCGGGATGTGACGCTGTGCGGGCGGCCGGCGGTGCTGGGGCGTCGCGCGGTGCAGGCGCTCATCTCCGTGCTGCGGGATCTTCCGGGAGGGTTCACCGAGCCCCTGGGGAGGCCGTGCCGACAGAGCCGGTGAGTGTGTGACGCCGCCCTCTTGTGCCGGGGCACTTCCTATGAGGGAGTGGATGAGGGCGACACTTCCAGCGGAAGGTCACTGCCCTGACCAGCCTCACGAATGCGATACCACTGCCCGTCGAGATCGACGTACACCGCAACGGTCTTGTCCTCGTCAAAACCCTTCGGCAGCGGCACATCGGTACTGATGGCCCGCATCCACTCGTCGGTGGTCGTCGACGTGTCATGAGGGCGCCCTGCATCCGGCGGCCCAGCGGCATCGTCAATCTCACATATCCAAGGACGAGTGCCGATCAACACTTTCGCCTTCTCATAGGTGAGTTTGGGCGCGCCCTTCACGGCATCCTTGGTGCACGGCAGAGGCGAGGTCGGTGAACCGCTGGCAGATGCCGAGACAGCTGAGGCGGCCGACACCGACGGGCTCTGAGTGGGTGTTGCATCGGTCCTGTCCGCCGAGCATCCACCCAACGCAGGCCGCTGACGCCATCGCGACAACGGTGATTGTCCACCTGCGGTACATGAGCTGTCCCTCTCAAGCCGGTTGAAGGGACTCTATTCGCCCACTGGCGCGATCTCAGAGATCGCCTCTCACTCTGTGACCGTACTGTGATCTTCGGGATTCTGTTACAGGACCTTGCCGGGAAGGTATCGCGCCGCCTCGGGATGATCGGCGACGATCGTCTCCACTGTCTCAACCAGAGTCGCGACCTGGTCGCGGGCGGCCCCGGTGAGTTCGATCGGGTCGGTGACCAGGCCTGCGAGCTGCTCGCTCGACAGCGGAATCCGCTCGTCGGCGGCGAGCCGGTCGAACAGATCGTTGTGAGTGCTGCCCGTCTCGCGCATCTCCAGAGCCAGCGAGACGGCGTTCTCCTTGATCGCCTCGTGGGCGTCCTCGCGCCCCACCCCCGCCCGCACGCAGGCCATCAGCACCTTAGTGGTGGTGAGGAAGGGCAGGTAGCGCTGGAGCTCGGCCTCGATGACGGCCGGGAAGGCGCCGAAATCGGTGAGGACGGTGAGGAAGGTCTCGAACATCCCGTCGACGGCGAAGAAGGCGTCCGGCAGGGCGACCCGGCGCACCACCGAACAGGAGACGTCGCCCTCGTTCCACTGCACCCCGGCCAGTCCGGTGGCCATCGTGAGGTAGCCGCGCAGCACCATCAGGAAGCCGTTGACCCGCTCGCAGGAGCGGGCGTTCATCTTGTGCGGCATCGCGAGGAACCGACCTGGCCGGGCTTGAATCCCTCGGTGACCAGCTCGTTTCCGGCCATCAGGCGGATCGCGGTGGCCAGATCGGAGGGCGCGCAGGCCACCTGCACCAGGGCCGAGATCACCTCGAAGTCCAGCGAGCGGGGGTAGATCTGGCCGGTCGAGGTGAGCACGTGGTGGAAGCCGAGGTGGTCGGCGATGGTGCGTTCCAGGGTGGCCAGCTTGTCGGCGTCCCCGTCGAGCAGATCGAGCATGTCCTGGGAGGTGCCCATCGGGCCCTTGATGCCTCGGGCCGGGTAGCGGTCGATGAGTTCCTCGACCCGTCGGTAGGCGACCAGCATCTCGTCGATGACGGTGGCGAAGCGCTTGCCGAGGGTGGTGACCTGGGCGGCGACGTTGTGCGAGCGCCCGGCGATCGGCTGGTCGGAATACTGCGCAGCCAACCGAGCCAGCTGGGCCAGCGCGGCGACCATCCGGTCGCGGATCAGGGTGAGGGAGAGGAGGACCTGGTGCTGCTCGATGTTCTCGGTGAGATCGCGGCTGGTCATCCCCTTGTGGATGTGCTCATGACCGGCCAGCGCGTTGAACTCCTCGATCCGGGCCTTGACGTCGTGGCGGGTGACGGCCTCGCGGCGGGCGATGGAGTCCAGGTCGATCTGGTCGACGACGGCGCGGTAGTCGGCGAGGACCTGGTCGGGATCGTCGCCGCCCAGCGTCACACCCAGGTCGATCTGCTCGGCCAGGACGGCGATCCACAGCCGGCGCTCGGCCTTGATCTTGTTCTCCGGCGACCAGATCTCGCGCATCTGGGCCGAGGCGTAACGATTGGCGAGGACATTGGGCACGCTCACTGGCGCATCTCCTGAAGGGGTTCGGTGGGGACCGGTCTGTGGGGTCACTGGTTGGACGGCGTCTCTTTCGGCTCGGGCGAGACAGGCTCGGACATCGCGTTGAAGGCCTCCTCCTCGGCGGCGGTCAGCGCGATGTCGTCGCGGTGGAACCCGCCGGGCAGCTCGATCCGCGACAGCCGGGTGTAGGCGGCCTGCCGGGCGCCGGTCAGCGTCTCACCGTGTCCCAGCGCGACCAGCACGCGGCCGCCCGCCGAGACCAGCCGGCCGGCGTCATCGATGGCGGTGCCGGCGTGGATGACGTCGGGATCGGGGCCTCCGTCAGCGGCCCGGGCACCCTCGATCGGGCGTCCGGTCACCGGCGTCCCCGGATATCCCTCCGAGGCCAGTACGACGCCGACCGCGAAGCCTCGGCGGAACTCCAGGCCGCCGAAGGCCGACAGGTCGCCGCGGGCGGCAGCGCGCATCACCTGGGCCAACGGCGTCGTCAGCAGGGAGAGCAGCGGCTCCGTCTCCGGGTCGCCGAATCGCACGTTGAACTCGACCACCCGGGGGCCGTCGGCGGTGAGCGACAGGCCGACGTAGAGCAGGCCCTGGAAGGGGGTGCCGCGGCGCGTCCATCTCGGCCAGGGTCGGGCGGATCACCTCGCGACCGACCTGCTCGACCAGGTCGTCGGGGGCCCAGGGCAGCGGCGTGTAGGCGCCCATGCCTCCGGTGTTGGGGCCGGTGCCGCCGTTGCCGACCCGCTTGAAGTCCTGCGCGGGCTGCAGGGGAAGAGCGATCCGGCCGTCGCAGATCGCGAAGAGGCTCACCTCGGAGCCCTTGAGGAACTCCTCGATGACCACCGGGTGGCCGGCGTCCAGACAGTGCTGGGCGTGGTCGACCGCCGCCTTGCGGTCCTGGGTGACGACGACTCCCTTGCCGGCGGCCAGTCCGTCGTCCTTGACGACGTAGGGGGCGCCGAACCGGTCCAGCGCGGCCTCGACCTCGTCGATGTTGACGCAGCTGGCGGCGGCTGCCGTCGGCACTCCGGCGGCGGCCATCACCTCCTTGGCGAAGGCCTTGGAGCCCTCCAGCCGGGCGGCCTCGCGACCGGGACCGAAGCAGTCGATGCCGGCCTCGCGCACGGCGTCCGCCACCCCGGCGACCAGCGGTGCCTCCGGGCCGACCACCACGAGGTCCGCGCCGATCCGGCGGACCAGCTCGACCACCGCCTCGGGATCGGCGGCGTCGACCGGATGGTTGGTGGCGAAGGAGGCCGTGCCGGGGTTGCCCGGGGCAACGTGCACGGCACGGACCTCGGGGTCGCGGGAGATGGCCAGGGCGATCGCGTGCTCGCGACCGCCCGAGCCGAGGACGAGGACAGTCATCTCGGTCACAGGGACAAGACTAGAGGAATGTCGCAATGGGCCGCGGGGCGGCGACTGTTACCGAGAGCGTGTGAGGGGTGTTCCGGCGATCATTGGTCCCGATCACTCCCGATAGGGCCTGTCTCGGCCCCGCGAGTGCAGGTTCACGGCGTGTCGGGAGTGATCGGGACCATGCATCCCGGGGAATGGTCGTCGCCGCAGTCCCCTACACGCCGGAGAGCACCGTGACTACGGCAGCGGCCACCACGGCCCCCACGAACAGCGAGAGCCACCATTCGAGCGACGCCTGAGTGGTCTCCCGCACCCACGGCGCCTGGCGGATGGGAAGCCCAGGGGCATTGAACGGAAGACTCCCGGGGTACTGGACCATGCGTCTCTGCTCCGCGGTCACCGTGCGCGGCCGAGTAATGCCCATGCCGGATTTCAGCAGATCGACCATGACCAGCGTCCCGGGAACCGCCGTCCAGGGATTCTTACGATCCATCGATCGAATGAAACAGGCTGCCCGGAAATCTGGGGACCCGTCCACCGGCCGCACGGCGAATGGCTCCAGAACAACAGTCGACCCCGCGCGGCGGATCGTCCGCTCGGCAACCGGGACGTCGGTGGGCAGCAGGCGGGCCACTGCTGGCACGACCCCCGCCCGCCTCATGTAGAAATTGGCCCACAGCTGGCAGAGAACCGCCGCGAATATGCCGGCCAGAATGATGAACAGCAAGAAGGTCGAGCTGGGGGCATCCGTGACCTCGAGCGTCGCGCCGGCGGCGCCAAGCACCCCGCCACCGACCAACATCGGCAGAATGCGCTGGAGGTGGTCTGCCGGCCGATCGGCGGGACGAGGCTCGATCCCGGTGAGAGCCCGATAGATATGACGCTGCCTCATGGTCTTCATCGTCGCCATGCTGGTGTCCCCCTGACTTCGCCGCGTGCAGCGTTCAGGATATCTGGCCCGCGTCCCGGCCGTCGGGGCGGGCAGTTCAGATGGTCAGCAGAACCTTCGTGGCGCGGCGCTCGTCCATCGCCCGGTAGCCCTCGGCCGCCCTGTCGAGCGGAAGGGTGAGGTCGAAGACGACTCCCGGGTCGATCTTGTCGGTCATGATGAGGTCGATGAGGTCGGGCAGGAAGCGGCGCACCGGTGCGGGGCCGCCGTGCAGGTGGACCGAGGAGAAGAAGAGGTTCTCCCCCTGCAGCTGAACGTCGTGGGAGACGCCGACGAATCCGACATGGCCGCCGGGTCGCGTCACGCCGATGGCCTGATCCATGGACAGCTGATTGCCGACGGCCTCGACGGTCGAGTGGGCGCCCAGCCCGTCGGTGAGCTCCTTGACCCGGGCGATGCCGGCCTCGCCGCGCTCCTCGACGATGTCGGTGGCGCCGAAGGTCCGGGCGAGGGCCTGGCGGTCGGCGTGGCGGGACATGGCGATGATCCGGTCGGCGCCCAGCTGCTTGGCGGCGAGGATGCCGCACAGCCCGACCGCGCCGTCGCCGACGACGGCGACCGTCTTCCCGGGCCCGGCCTCCGCGGCCACGGCGGCGAACCATCCGGTGCCCAGCACATCGGAGGCGGCGAGCAGACTGCGGGCCTGCGCCTCGGTCGGGGTTCCCGGTACCGGGACCAGAGTGCCGTCGGCGAGCGGGATCCGGGCGTGCTCGGCCTGGGTGCCGATGACGCCCATCATCACCTGGTGGACGCAGCGGGACTGGTAGCCGGCCCGGCAGATCGGGCAGGTGTTGTCCGAGGCGACGAAGGAGCCGACGACGAGGTCTCCGACCTTCACCTGGGTGACGGCGTCTCCGATCTGCTCGACGACACCGACGTACTCGTGGCCCATCGGGGCGTCCTTCACCGGCTCGAGCCCCCGGTAGGGCCACAGGTCGGACCCGCAGATACAGGCCTGCGTGACCCGGATGACGGCGTCGGTGGGCTCCTCGATCCTGGCGTCGGGACGGTCCTCGACCCGGACGTCCCCGGGGGCGTGCATGACAACTCCGCGCATGGTGAATCTCTCCTTCGTGTGCCTTCGGCGGCCGACTACGGCCCGCGGTAGACAGGTCGCGGGCCGGACGCGGTCGCCGTTCTTCCCCATACTCGTCGTCCTCCCCAATCTGTGGGAGACCCGGCCGTGAGAGGTACTGCCAGGGACTCCCCGGCGTCTGTCCCGCCTCCTACCGTTGAGCTATGGACAACCGAGCCGAGGTGCGCGAATTCCTCACCTCGCGGCGCTCCCGGGTGACCCCTGACCAGGTCGGCCTGCCCGAGGGGACGAACCGCAGGGTGGCCGGGCTGCGCCGCAGCGAGGTCGCGGCGCTGGCCGGAGTGAGCGTGGAGTACTACACCAAACTCGAGCGCGGTGCGATCAGCGGCGCCTCTCCGGAGGTGCTCGACGCGCTGGCCCGCGCGCTGCGTCTCGACGACGCCGAGCGCGCCCATCTGTTCGACCTGGCCTCGGCGGCCAGCCCGGTGGCCCGCCCGCCGAGGCGGCGCAATCCGAGGTGCTGGGCCCCGCATCCCCGCCTGCAGTGGGTGCTGGACTCGATCACCGCCGGCCCTGCCTTCGTGCGCAACGGACGGATGGATCTGCTGTCGGTCAATCTGCTGGCGCGGGCGTTCTACAAGGAGCTGTACGAGATGCCGGGCCAGCCGCCCAATATCGCCCGGCACGCCTTCCTCGATGAGCGCGCGTTCGAGTTCTACCCCGACTGGGAGGGTCTTGCCGACATCACGGTCGCGATCCTGCGCACCGAGGCCGGCCGGGACCCGCACAACAGGGATCTGCACGACCTCATCGGAGAACTGTGCACCCGCAGCGATGAGTTCCGCACCCGCTGGGGCTCCCACAATGTGCGCCACCACGGCAGCGGCTTCAAGACGTTCAGGCATCCGGTGGCCGGCGAGATGACACTGGCCTACGAGGGCATGGAGATGGAGGCCGAGCCCGGGCTCACCTTCACCATCTACACCGCTGAGCCGGGCTCCCCCTCGGAGGAAGCCATGCGGTTCCTCTCCTCCTGGGCGGCCACCGAGTACGGGGAGAGAAACGAGCCTCTGCAGAAATGGGAGGGCTCCAGTCGCTGAACACAGGGTTCGCGACTCAATCGGCCCCACCACCGTCCTCGTCGTATGTCAGGGTCCAGAAAGGACACACTGTTGAAAACACTCGTTCTGGTATTCCATCCGAATCTCAGCCGGTCTCGCATCAACCGCCGGCTGATGCAGGAGGCGCAGAAAGCCGCCGACGACGGCCGCGAAGTCACCGTGCGCGATGAGTACGGGCTGTGGGGAAACGGCCATATCGATGTCGCCAGCGAACATGCGGTCATGGAGCAGCACGATCGGATCGTGCTGCAATTCCCGTTCTACTGGTACAGCAGCCCATCGCTGGTGAAGGAATGGGAGGATCAGGTCCTCGAGTACGGCTGGGCCTACGGCTCGGCCGGAGACGCCTTGCACGGCAAGGAGCTGATCGTCGCAGCCTCGGTCGGCGCGCAGGCCGCGGACTACGCCGGGACCGGCCCGGTCGGCCACTCCGTCGAGGAGCTGCTCTCCCCGTTCGATGCGACCAGTCGGCTCATCGGCATAACCTACCGACCGCCATTCCTCTTGAAAGGCGTCATGAATTTCACCGACGCTCAGCTGGAACAGGGTGCCAAGGAATACATCGACTACATTCTCGACGAGGCCGCCTGAGAACAGGATCAATCCTTCAGGATCTCGTGAAGAACCTTGGTGTCGGCGGTCTGGTCGAGGCGGACGATCTTTCCGTCCTCGACGGTCCACAGGTGGGTGAATCGCGCTTCGACCGACCTCCCGTCCGGAACCGTCGCGGTGTAGACGCCGAGCACCGCGACATGGCCCAGGTCATCAGCCACGAATCGCTGAGGGCGAGCGATCATCGAGGAGAACACCTGTCCTATCCGTGGAAGGAAGTCTCCGAGGACGGCGTCGAGACCCCTGTAGGTACCTGCCGCCGGGAACCCCGGGGTGATATCCCATACCACCCTTCTCGACATCACTTCCTCAATATCGGACCGGGCACCCGAAGAGAAGTAGAACCGCTGAACAAGATCCATACTCTGAATTGCTGTCGTCACGATTCCCGTATCTCTCATTCATAGCTGAATTGCTCCCACACGTTCTCTGGTGGAGCAGGCTGCGACCGGCCACCGCGTCCGGCCTACGACCTGAAAGTCCACGGCAGTGACGGCTACGCAGCCTATTCGCGGCGCAGAGGGACAACCAGACCCTGCGAGTGCCCCTCTCTTTCCCACTTCCGGCGGGCAGGTCTTCGGCTGACAAGCGGGGTTCCGCCAGTACCCCCAACGACAGGGACTCCCGATCGGACAGATGCCGTGGAAGCCTGAAAACACAGCGCAAACCGGGGCCACCGGCAGAACACCACGCATCCGGACCCCGGAACACCGCCCCAGCCACTCGGCGGCGGGTGAGCACCGAGAATTCTCGAGCACCGGAAGGCGACATCATGATCTCACCACACTCGGCAGACGACGCGACCATTCAGAGCCGGACCCCGGCCCGCGGGATAAGCCGGCGGAGGGCCCTCCAGATGGCGGCTGGAACCGGCGTCGCCGCCGGAGCCCTGGCGGTCTCCGGCACGCCTCCCGTCGCTCACGCCCAGGATCGCCCGGCCGACAAGGGCTGGGACAAGACGTTCCCGCGCAGCCACAAGGTCGATCACCAGAAGATCGCGTTCAACAACCGGGTGGGGATCAGGCTGGTCGCCGACCTCTACTCGCCCAAGAACCTCCGGCGGAGCAGGCCCGCCCGGGCGCTGATCGTCGGCCACCCGTTCGGCGGCGTCAAGGAGCAGACCTCCGGGCTCTATGCCCAGACGATGGCCGAGCGCGGCTTCGTCACGGTCGCATTCGACGCCTCATACAACGGGGAGAGCGGGGGACGTCCGCGTCACATCGCCTCCCCCGAGACCTTCGTGGAGGATTTCAGCGCCGCAGTGGACTATCTGGGCACGCAGTCCTTCGTCGACCGGAACCGCATCGGCGTCATCGGGGTCTGCGCCAGTGGCGGGTTCGTGCTCGCCGCGGCACAGATCGATCCGAGGATCAAGGCCATCGCCACCTCCAGCATGTACGACATCGGGCGCGCCTACCGCGAGGGGCAGGGATATGCGCCCATTCCCAGCGAGGTCAACACCCCCGCGGAACGACGCCGCATCCTCGCCGAGGCCGCGGAACAGCGCTGGAGGGAGGCCCGCGGCGGGAAGGAAGGTGCGCTACGGCATGGGAGACGCCGTGCCCCTCAAGCCCTCCCAGCAGGCCGCCGCCGATGAGTTCGCCACCTACTACGCCACTCCACGGGGATTCCATCCCCGGTCCACCGCGATGAGTCTCACGAGTGCCGGGGCGATCACCAGCTTCACGCCCTTCACCCAGGTCGAGCTGATCGCTCCGCGCCCCGTCCTGCTCATCGCCGGCGAGAAGGCGCACTCCAGGTACTACAGCGAGGACGCGTACAAGCTGCTGACAGGGCCGAAGGAGCTCCACATCGTTCCGGGAGCCACCCATGTGGACCTCTACGACCGGGTGAACCTCATCCCCTGGGAGAGGCTCGCGTCCTTCTTCAACCGCAGTCTCTGACATCCGGGCCTGAACCTCGCCCAGAAAGGTCCTCTTCATGAGAGCCATCGCTCCCCTCGCAACTGCCATCGCCGGCGCCGCTCTTCTCGCGGGCTGTTCCGCCGGACCCTCGTCCCCGGGCAGCACTCCCTCCGCCGCTTCGTCGTCGAGCGGATCCGCCTCGCCCTCGGCAACCTCGCCTTCTCCCACTTCGCCGTCGGCAGCCCCCTCCACGGCCTCCGCGACACCTTCGGCTCCGGCCAGCGCCAGCACACCCGCACCCTCGACCGCAGCCGCCCCGAGGAGCACCAGCGTCGTCGGGGCGGTGGTCCGATTCACCACAGGTTCGACGCGCATTGACGTGACCATCGATCGGGACACCCCGGCAGCCCGAGACTTCCTGTCGAAGATTCCATCGACACTGGAGTTCGAGGACTTCAGCAACAGCGAGAAGATCGCCTATCTCCCACGCCGTCTCAATGTCGGAAATACGCCTGGTTCCTCGCCGAAGAACGGCGATTTCAGTTACTACAAGCCCTGGGGCAACATCATCTTCTACTACAACGCACATCCCGGATATTCCGCCGATGTGCTGCATCTGGGCACCTATCGGGCCACTCAGGATCAGCTCGAAGCTCTGGACGGGTCGCGAGTCGCCGTCGAGATCGTGCGCTGAGGCGGAGTCGGCGGAGCAAATACTCGGTTACGAAGAAGAAGCGGCTCCTGCCACCGATTGCGGTGGCAGGAGCCGCTTTGAACGCACCGGTCACTTGTCCAGGGCGACCGTGAGCTTGATCTCCTGGGGCAGATCGCGGATCTGGGACAGCGGCCCTTCGATACGTCCGATGTTGACCTGATCGTCGAACTGGGATGATGTCGCCTCATCCTCGAAAAGGATCGTGAAGTAGTTGGCCGTCAGTGCGAAGTCGATATCGCCGTCGAGCCATCCGGCGTGAACGTCCGCGCGATCGTACTTGAGCGGGTCGGGCATCGAGGCGCAGTAGTCGTGGCTGTAGCGCTGCAAGGTGATCGTGTACGGCAGCCGTGAAATCAGGTCTCGTGCGGAGACGGAGTCGTTGAGGGTCGCCGGGATGACGGTGTCACCCACCGTGAGCGTGACCTTCGTAGGGTTCTCGTAGGGCTTTCGGGTGGCCATCTTCTTCGTCCAGTCCACGGAGCCCGAACTCGCGGGACTCGTGGTCGCCGCGGGCGAGGCCTCCCCCGGCGCGGACGCCGAGGTGGAGGCGCTCGACGGCGCGGACTGAGCACCCGCTGTCTCCGAGGACGAGCAACCGGCCAGGCCGAGCCCGGCTACCAGGGCGCCCACGAGGATCGAGCGCATGAGGATGGATGTGCGTGGCATGGTTGGGCCTTTCCTGAAGGGGAGATTGGGAGGCTGGTCGGCGCCGATCACATGGTGAGGCGTTCATGGTGAATGCGCCGATGGGAGACGCCGAGTCGGCGGAGGTGACGCTGGGCGGCCAGGACCGCCTGAGCGGGACCGACAACGACGAACTGGGCCTTGCCGATCTGCTCGGCGCTCAGCAGCGCGGCGAGACGATCCCGGGTGAATCGCCCGACCTGGATATGGGCGTCGAACCGGTCAGGGTTCGCGTTCTCGAAGTCCTCGATGAGGCTGCGGTAGTAGGCGTCATCGTCACGATGGACCGACCACAGCAACGTGATCGCCCGATCACCGGCGTACCCGGCAGCAAGACTCAGCAGAGGTGCCACGCCCGCACCCATCCCGATGAACACCAACGGAATCTGTGCCGGCGTCTCCTTCAAGATCCCGTCGAAGCGGCCGAACGGGCCTTCGAGCCGGCTCCGGGTGCCCACCGGCACCTGGGGCACCGCCCGGGTGAAGTCGCCGATCTGGCGGATCGTGAACGTGGCAAGGCCCTGGTCGTCTCCGGTCAGGGAGAACGGATGCCGCTCCCGGGGAATGCCGTCGGTCTCGAAACGGAGGAAGAAGAAGTCGCCGGGCCGGATGCGCGAGGACGGCTCGTCGAGCGCGATGGCGACCTGACGCGTCGAGGCGTTGAGTGCCCGGTTCTCCCGCACGGTTCCGGTGAGGAAGGAGTCCGGGGCGATCCACTTCTTCCAGGCGTAGACGCCCAGCACCGCAAGGGTGACCAGGTCGAAGGCGATCATGAATACGAGATGCCGGTTGATCTGGACGATGAGATGGACGTGCACGGCGATGAGCGCCACCGCGACGAGGTTCAGGCGGTGCAGCCAGACCGCGATCCGGTGGTCGAGGAGCCGTTCGAGACCGCGCTTGATGCGGGCGACCAGCAGCAGACGATCGGCGAGCCATCCGCTCATGAACAGGATCGAGTAGGCCGCGACGCCCAGCGACAGGTAGAACGCCCAGTTGCCAACATCGCGCGCCAGCATGTTGTGGGCGTAGTTGTTGTCGATGTGCAGGTAGGCGACCACAAGTGCCGCGATGCCCAGCGATCCGTGGAGGGCGTAGATCTGGGGAAGCCCGACCCACCGGTCGAGCCAGGTGGGGCGCACGCTCAGCAGAATCGCGGCCAGCCACCAGCAGTAGGCGATCAGGCCCAGGGATATGACCATCCTCACCCTGGCGGCGTCGGTGAGCTGGGTATTGAGGATGGCGACGAGGGGCAGCGGGAACAGCAGGGCCGCCGCGTAGAACAGAAGTGATCGCGTCATGTCAGTACCCCAGCCCCTCGAGCCAGTCGTTGACCTGGCGCTGGGTGCCGTCGAGGTCGTCGGCGACGTCGTTGCCGCGCTTCTCGAAGCCGTCGAGGATTCTCGCCTGCGGGTAGTACTGCTTGAGCACATCCAGGGAGTTCCCCCAGCCCGAGCCCTCGTCGGTGGTGAACGGGATGACCGTTTTGCCGTTGAGGTTGTGGTCTTGCATGAAGGTCTGCACGATCATGGGTTGTTCGCCCCACCAGATCGGGTAGCCGAGGAAGATGGTCGAGTAGCGGTCGGTGTCGGGCTGTTCGCCGGCGATCTTGGGATGGACGCCGTCCTCCTGCTCCTTGCGCGCCTGTTCGACGGTCTGGTCGTAGTCCTCCGGATAGGGCACCGCCGGCACGATCTGGTAGAGATCGCCGCCGACCCGCTGGTGGATGAACTGGGCGACATGGGCGGTGTTGCCGACCTTGAAATTGCGTCCACCGTAGTGAGAGCCGGACCGGGAGAAGTACACGATGAGGACTCCCCCGCCGCCGGGCGTCCCCGAGGAGCGTGAGGCCGATGCCGGTGCGCCGGAGCCGGAGGCCGCGGAGTGGGCTGCGATCGGGCCCCGTTCGGCCGGTCTGACCGAACGGGCCTGACCGATGTTGATGCTGGTGAGCACGGCGAAGACCACCGCAAGAACTCCGACCAGCACCCCGAACTTGCGTCGTCCTCTCACGATGGACCTCCATCAGCAGTAGGCAGACAGGACGGGATGGCACCCTGCGCTGATGCCCAGTGAACCGTCCCGATCCCCTCACTGGGAGGCCCGGACGTGAGGGGTACCACGAGAGACTCCCTCGAGGCCACACGCCTATCTACAGTGGCAAGCCATGAACCATGCAGCACTCTGGGCGCGCAGACTCACCGCCGCAGTGCTCGTCGCAGCCGCTCTCAGCCAGGGGGCCTGCTCCTCCTCGAATGGCACGGCCCGGTCCTCATCGACGAGCGCGCCCGCCGGGTCGGCATCGGCGACCTCATCCGAACAACCGTCAGGAGAGACCATGTCCGACACTCCGATCCGCATCACGGTCGATGGCCAGACGCTGAGCGCCGTGTTGTACGACAATCCTGCGGCGCAGTCCCTCATCGCGCAGCTGCCGCTCACTCTGGACTTCTCCGACTACGGCGGCCAGGAGGTGCTCGCCGAGCCCCCCACCCCGCTGACGATGAAGGGGATGCCCCGCGGGGAGAGCGCCCCGGCCGGCACCATCGGTTATTTCGCGCCCTCGAGAGCCGTCGTCCTCTACCACTCCGACGTCCCCCGGTTCACCGGCATCGTGCGAATCGGCCGGATCGACGGCGACGTCTCAGTCCTCAAGGGGTGGAGCGGCCCACGTTCCACCACTATCGAGCAGACGCACTGAGTTCCGGGCCGACTGCAGCGCACGGTCACACCGGGGTATGGACGATGTCGCGCAGGAGTTCGCGCGCCCGCCGGTAGAGCCCGGCAAGATCGTCGGCGGTGGTCGCCTTCTCGTCGGCGCGCCAGCATTCCAGTGCGGCCCGCAACGTGGCCGCCGCGATCTCGACAACGAGCTGGACTGTCAGTGCATCCAGATCGGGGCGGGCCTCCGCCAGCCTGTCACGGAGGTGGCGGAGCGTCTCCGCGTCACGCGCCGCAGCCGCGTGGCGGAGCGCGGGCTCCCTGTCGATGAGTGATTGAGCGGACCGTATCGTCCCGGAGTCTGCGCCTCTGAGGGTCTCAATATGGTGCGAGTACGCGCTCTCGAGCAGTCTCAGCGCATCATCGGCGTCGTTCTCATCGGGCAGGAAAAGACTGTCGACCGCCTCGTCGAGGATACGATTCCCGACGAGGACGGCGTCCTCCTTCGTCGCGAAGCAGCGGAAGAAGGTCCGCGAGGAGACACCAGCGGCGCGAGCAATGTCCTCGACGGTGGTATCGGCGAAGCCGTCGCGCTCGAAGAGCTCCAACGCAGCCAGATGAATGTCCGACACCAACTGCCGGCGTCGTCTGGTGCGCAGGTCGGATGCCGGGACCCCCGAGCACTGATCCTGTCGCATTCGTCGTCCTCTCCTCCGAGCGTCTACACTCTACCTGCCCAACATGGCAGTTACTGCCATGTTGGCGGCTAATGCCATATCGGCGTCCGTGCGCATCGCCGCCGGAGGGAGGGGAGAGAGATGAGCGTCACCGGAAGAGGCGCGGAGACACCGGGGATCAACGGAGTCATCGCACTGCTCATCGGATCGACATTCGTCACCGTCCTCAACGAGACGGTGATGAGCGTGGCTCTTCCGCGCTTCATGGCGGAGATGGACATCACAGCGACCACCGCGCAGTGGCTGACCACGGCCTTCATGCTGACCATGGCGGTGGTCATCCCGATCACCGGCTCGGTGCTGGACCGCTTCAGCACGCGCGGCGTCTTCTTCACGGCGCTCTCCCTGTTCACCGCAGGGACGATGCTCGCCGCCGTTGCTCCCGGGTTCGGCGTTCTGGTGACCGCCCGCGTCATCCAGGCGGCCGGCAGCGCCCTGATGATCCCGCTGCTGATGACCACGGTCATGACGTTCGTACCGGTCCACCGGCGCGGCCGGATGATGGGATTGATCTCGATTGTGATCTCCGTCGCTCCGGCGATCGGCCCGACGATCTCGGGCCTGGTGCTCGAGTCTCTGAGCTGGCGATGGCTCTTCGTCCTCATGACGCCGATCGCGCTCGCAGCTCTGGTGCTCGGAGCCTTCATGGTCCGCAACGTCAGTGAGACACGACCGGTCCGCTTCGACCTCACGTCGATCGCACTGTCCACCCTCGGATTCGGTGGACTCGTGTTCGGGCTGAGCAGCATCGGAGAGGCCGAGGCCGGCCACCCCCTGCTCCCTCCGCTGGTGCCTCTGTCGGTCGGTGCCGTAGCCGTCGCGCTCTTCGTTGTCCGTCAGATCCGCCTGCAGCGCTCGGATCAGGCGCTCCTGGACCTCCGGCCGTTCCAGACCCGAGGGTTCACGCTGCCGGTGGTCATGGTCCTGCTCACGATGTGCGCACTGTTCGGGACGCTGATCCTCCTCCCCCTGTACCTGCAGAACGTCCTCGGCCTGAGCACGCTGAAGACCGGGCTCGTCATGCTTCCAGGCGGCGTTCTCCAGGGCATCGCCGCTCCGGTGGTCGGCAGGCTCTTCGACAAGATCGGCCCCCGCCCCCTGGTGATTCCCGGCACGATCGCCATCCTCGCCTGCTACGCAGCGCTGACCCGGATCGGCACAGACACCCGGGTGATGGCGGTCGTCCTGATCTACACCGTCCTCAACGTCGCCCTCGCCTTCGTGACCACACCACTTCTCACTACTGCGCTGGGCAGCCTTCCGGCCAGGCTGTACTCCCATGGGAGCGCCATCACGAACACTGCCCAGCAGATCGCCGGGGCCACCGGGACCGCTCTGTTCGTCACCGTGCTCTCCACGGCGACGGCCTCGGCGGCGAACCGTGGCGTCGCGTCCCTGGCCGCTGAGGCCGCCGGGATGCGCAGCGCAATCACGATCGCCGTCGCCGTCGCGGTCGTCCCTGCCGTACTGTCCTTCTTCGTGCGACGCTCGAGGCCTTGATGCCAGACTCCGAGAGGACCGGAGCCGCTCCGCCGGATCACGCCATCTCGTGTTCCCAGCCACCGCGAGTATCGACGTTCGCGGCGTCCGCGAGAGCCTCGAGCTGGGCGATGTCGGTATCCCGAAGGGAGATGGCCCGGGCGCGCACCAGCCCATCGATATAGACGGGCTTTGTGACGCCGATGATCGGGATGGTGCCTTTGGCCAGGGCCCACGCCGTTGCCACGTCAGCGGCGGAAGCACCGCCCTGCTCCTGGCCGATGGCGACGAGCCGGTCGGCGAGAGCCTTCAGCTGCGGAAGCATGCTGTTGTAGATCCCGGCCCGGTCCGAACCGGCCGGGAGCGGGTGCTCCGGGCTGTAGGCGCCGGTCAAGGCCCCCTGCTCCAGCACCATGTAGGCGAAGAACGTGATGCCGTGGGCATGGCAGTAGTCGAGGACGCCCGCCCGCTCCGAGCTGCGGTAGAGCAGGCTGTAGTGGTTCTGGACCGCCTCAACTCGATACCCGGCGTCCTCGAGGATGCGGTTGGCCAGTTCGATCTCCGCGACATTGTGGTTGGAGACGCCGACATGACGGACCTTTCCGCTCTTCAGAAGCGGAATGAGGGAAGGGGTCCAGCGTGCGACATCCGCGGGGTTGTGGATCCAGTACAGGTCCACATGATCCGTCCTGAGATTGGTCAGGCTCTGCTCCAGCATGTCCGCCATCGGGTCCTCGCCGGCCCCAGCGATCTGCGGGGTGAACTTCGTGGAGAGCTGGTAGGTGCTGCGGTCGTAACGGGAGAGAACCTCCCCCAGGACCTTCTCCGACCGGCCCATCCCGTAGACCAGGGCGGTATCCCACAGGGTGAGACCCGCAGCATGGGCCTTGTCCGCGACCTCCTCAAGGCCCCGCTGGGTGAGCCGGCTGCCGAAGTAGCCGTCGCCGGCCCGACCACTGTCTCCCCAGGCCCATGTGCCCAGTGCGATCGACGAGCTGTTCATCGTGTTCTCAGTCATTCCTATCCTCCATCGATTTACCGGATGGCTCCGCGACCGTCGGTTCGTGCCGCGGATGACCTTGATCCTGTGGGGCGCAAAGCCGGCCCCACGGTGCGCGGCGCGACCTCTGCGGTCGCGCCGACCTGAGTACCGGCCATGATGTGCCGCCTCATGCAGCGGTAACAGGCACTGTCAGGGACCCTTTGACCGGGAGCGCGCGTCCTACTCTTGGCAGCATGGAGATGGAACGCGAGATCCGGGACTTCCTGATGAGCCGTCGGGCTCGAATCTCTCCCGAGGAAGCGGGCCTGCCCCATATCGACGACCGTCGCAGGGTACCGGGTCTGCGCCGCGGCGAGGTCGCCGTGCTCGCGGGCGTGAGTGTCGAGTACTACACGCGATTGGAGCGGGGCCGTCTCGGCGGCGCGTCGCCGAGCGTGCTCGACGCCATCGCCCGGGTGCTCCAGCTCGACGAGGACGAACGCGCCCACCTGTTCGACCTGGCGCGCAGCGTCGGCCCGCGGGAGCCCCGGGCGACTCGCTCGCACTCGCGGAAGGAGACGGCGCTGACGGACTCGGTGCAGCAGGTGATCGACTCGATGAGCGTTCCCGCCATCGTCCAGAACGGCCGACTCGATCTCCTCGCCGCGAATGCGGTCGGCCGCGCCCTCTACAGCGAGCTGTACTCCTCCGCCCCCACTCTTCCTCCGAACTTCGCGCGGTTCGCCTTTCTGGACGAGCGGGCCGGTTCCTTCTACCCCGACCTCGATGCCTCCCGCGAGCTCCTGGTCTCCGTCCTGCGATCCAGCGCCGGACGAGATCCGCTGGACGCCGGGCTCACCGCGCTGATCGACGAGCTGTCCGCCCGCTCCCGCGACTTCAGCACCAGATGGGCCAAGCACAACGTGCGCCGCCACTCACGCGGGCGCAAGGTGATCGACCACCCCGAGGTCGGGAGGCTGGATCTCGAGTACAACGACTTCGCTCTGCCCGGGGACCCGGACCTCTCGATCACGACCTACACGGCGACACCCGGCAGCGACAGCGCCGACGGCCTGTGCCTGCTCGCCGCGAGGACCGGCGTCACTCTGCCGTAGCGGCACATGAGCAAGGGGCCAGGATTCATCTGTTGGGAATCCTCACCAGAATGAGCAGCGGGACGAAGTAGAGAATCGAGACGGCCGCTCCGACGACGACGGGGCCGTTGGCGCCCAGTGAGGAGTTCAGCGTCGGGCCGGCGATGGCGGTGCCGGCAGCGGTGCCGAGGTTGAACATAGAGGTGCACATGGCCGAGGACAGAGTGGGGGCGTCCTTCGCATATCGCACCGCCTTGCCGATCAGGACGGGATTCGTCGCCATTCCGAACGCACCGAGCAGCGTCACAAGAATCACCGTTGACACCGCGAAACGGGACAGGAAGATCAGCGATATCAGAATTGCGGAAGTCGTCCCGGCCGCGATGAAGAACAGCTTGAACGGATTACGGTCTCCGGCCCGGCCGCCCAGATAGGACGACGCCGCCGCACCTATTCCGTAGGCGATCAGCACCAGCGGCACCGCGGAATTCGGCAGCCCGGTCCGGTCGATGAGCAGAGGCGCGATGAAACTGTAGACGGTCATCGCCGAACCGGTCACGGTGATGCAGCAGGCCAGAATGAGCAGGACCCGCGGATCGCCCAGGGCCTTGATCTCGGCACGCAGCGATGGCGGGTTCGTCATCGCCGGATCCGACGGGATGAGACGGAACATCGCCACCGAGCCGACGATGGCCAGAACGGCCAGAGCCCAGAACAGTCCGCGCCATCCGATGGTCTGGCCGACGAAAGATCCCAGAGGGACGCCGAGGACGTTCGCCACCATGCCCCCGCCGAGAACGACGCCGACGGCGCGCGAACTCATGGACGAGCTGACCGCCTGAGCCGCCACCACCGCCGAGACCGCCCAGAATCCTCCGGTCGCCAGCGCCGTGAAGAAGCGGGCCACCAGGATGATGGTGTAGCTGCCCGCCACCGCGACGACGACGTGCCCGGCCGCGAAGACGATCAGGGACACGCTGAGCGCAACTCGCCGGGACAGCTTGAGGGTCAGCGCCGCCATCGTCGGGGTGCCGACGATCATGCCGATCGCGAAGACGGTGATCATCACTCCGGCCTGGACGACCGAGATCCCCAGGTCCTGGGATATCTCTGGAAGGATTCCAGCGATGAGGAACTCGGAGGTGCCCATCAGGAACACACCGGCGGCCAGGAGATAGATCAGCGCTGGAAGCCGCTGATTGTTCTCGACGATCCGACTACTATCGTGAGGCAAGAAGGTACCTTTTCTTTCGGCGTCTTGCGGTTTTTCTGGAAATCGAATTACTCACAAGAAGGTCAGCGGCTCAGGGTGGACATGTCGATGACGAACCGGAAGCGGACATCCGAGGCGAGAACCCGGCGCCATGCCTCGTTCACCTGCTCGATCGGAATGATCTCGACTTCAGGGGCGACACCGTGCTCGGCGCAGAAGTCGAGCATCTCCTGAGTCTCCGCAATGGATCCGGTGGCGGAGCCTGCGTAGCTGCGCCGCGCGCCCAGCAAGGACTGGACGTGCAGGCCCATCGGCTGAGAGGGGGCGCCGACGTTCACCAAGGAGCCGTCGCGGGAGAGCAGCGACAGGTAGGCGTCGACATCCAGAGGAGCACTGACGGTGTTGACGATGAGGTCGAGGCTGCCGGCGAGCTCATTGAAGGTGGCCGGGTCGCTGGTGGCGCAGTAGTGGTCGGCGCCCAGGCGCAGGCCGTCGTCCCTCTTGGCCAGGGTGCGGGACAGCACGGTGACCTCGGCCCCCATGGCGTGGGCGAGCTGGACTCCCATGTGCCCAAGACCGCCCAGACCGACTATCGCGACGCGCTTTCCGGGGCCCGCTCCCCAGTGGCGCAGCGGGGAGTACGTGGTGATCCCGGCGCACAGCAGCGGGGCGGCCTTCTCGAACGGGATCTGTTCCGGAAGATGCAGGACGAAGTCCTCGTCGACCACGATCCTCGTGGAATAGCCGCCCTGGGTGATGGTGCCATCCCGATCGACCGACGCATAGGTCTGGGTGTTCCCGTTGAGGCAGTACTGCTCCAGGCCGTCCCGGCAGTTCGCGCAGGTGCGGCAGGAGTCCACCATGGTGCCGACGCCGACCCGTTCCCCGGCATGGAACCGGGTCACCTCGGCACCGGTCCGGGCGACCGTGCCGGCGATCTCATGACCGACGGTGAGCGGGTACGGGACCGGGCCCCAGTCGCCGTGGACGGTGTGGATGTCGGAGTGGCACACTCCGGCCCACGCGATGTCGATCAGCACATCCTTCGGCCCGATCTCACGGCGCTCGATGGTGCCCGGAACGAGGGGGCCGGTGGCCGAGGTGGCGACATATGCAGGGATGCGCACAACGAGTTCCTTTCAACATTCTCAACGTTCAGACGGGAGGAGACATGTGGACGAGCCGGATCCCGTCATCTGTCATCCTCCGGCAGAACCCGTCCCCGGGGGAGTCCCCGTTGGTACCACCCTCGGCAGGGACTGCCCGGGCACCGGGGTCTGAGCTCTGGGTTCTGAAGACGGCGTCATCGGCGCGCCTCTCGCACCCGGAAGCCTGGCGGACTGTCGTCGTGAGTTCCCACGATCCGACACACTTCCGCAACAAGGACTTCCTAGCCTGACGGGGTGCGCAGTTCCGGGAGTCACATCGCGGCGGTGCTGATCGCGGGCGCGATGTGGGGCACCACCGGGACGATGGCCCACCACGCCCCGCTCGGCTCGGATCAGATGCTCATCGGGCTGTCCACCTTCGGCTTCGGCGGCCTCATCCTGATGGCGACCCGGCCCCGCCGGACTCTCGCCCTGCTCTTCGAGCGCCGGGCCCTGCCCATGCTGGCGGTCGGTGCCGCAGGGGTGGTGGGATACGCCAGCCTGTACTACCTGTCCCTCACCCTCATCGGCGTCGCGGCCGGAGACGCCCTGGCGCTGGCCTCGGGGCCGGTGTGGGCCGGGATCCTGGAGATGGCAGGTGGATCGGCGTCCTCCCGGATGGACCTGGCTGGGCATCGTCTCGGTGCCGGTGGCGGGAATCTGCCTCCTGGTGGCCTCGGGCGGCTCCGCCCCGGCCAGCCGGCCGATCGCCGGAGCGATCGTCGGCCTGGGAGCGGGTTTCGGCTGGGCCCTGTACTCCTGGGCGGGGTCCCGGCTGATCGCGGATTCAAATGGCCCGGCGCACGACGAGCCGGCGCTCGAGGGCCCCGGGCCGCGACTCGGGCACCGTGATGGCCGCGATGTTCACGCTGGCCTCGGTGGTCCTGGTGCCCTGGTTCCTGCTGGCCGGCCCGGGGCCGCTGGTGAGCCCGCGAGGACTGGCCGTGCTGGCATATCTGGCGGTGGTGCCGATGGCCCTGGGCTACCTGCTCTTCGGCTACGGGCTCCGGCAGGTGCCGGCCTCGGCGGCGACCACCCTGGCCCTCACCGAGCCGATGATGGCGACCCTGCTGGCGACCTCGACCCTGGGCGAGAAGCTCGCCCCCGCCGGCTGGATCGGGCTGTCCCTGGTCGGCGTCGGGATCGTGCTGAGCGCGATGTCCCAGAGCAGGTCGGCGGCCCGCACACCGGCCGGCTCGCCCGTTCGCGATTGAGGGAGCCAGGCGGGGAGACGCCGTCGGCTGTTGCCGCGGGGTCGAATACTGGAAGGCATCGCCCAGCCGACACCTCACCAGTGGAGAGGCCTTCTCATGAGACCCCAACGCCCCTGGCTCGCCGCCGGCATACTCGCCGCCGCGATGACCCTGAGCTCCTGCACCGCAACTCCCGCCGCCGACCGGACGGCGTCCCCCGATGCCAGCGATCGGACGGCGTCCTCCCCTGCTCCGAGCACCTCCGGGCGGACGGCGTCGCCCTCCCCCAGCCGACGACCGCGCCCTCGACCCCCGCCCCGATCCGGACCGTCGCAGAGAATCTGGACGCCCCGTGGTCGATCGCCTTCGACGGCAGCACGGCGCTGGTGAGCGAGCGCGACTCCGGCCGTCTCCTCGAGCTCTCCGCCGACGGGACGCCGCGCCAGATCGGCCAGGTTGCCGGGGTCTCCGCCGGTGGCGAGGGCGGACTGCTCGGCATCGCGGTGCGCGACACGTACCTGTACGCCTATTTCACCGCCGCCGGTGACAACCGGATCCAGCGATTCCCGCTGACCGGTAAACCCGGCTCCCTCGGCATCGGGGCGGCCGAGACCCTGGTGGAAGGGATACCGTCGGCCGGCACCCACAACGGCGGGCGGATCGCCTTCGGCCCCGACGGGATGCTCTACGCCACGACCGGGGACGCCGGGGACAGGCCGTCCGCCCAGGACCGCGATTCGCTGTCCGGCAAGATCCTGAGAATGACCCCCGAGGGGAAGGCGCCGAGCGACAACCCCTTCCCCGGGTCGCTGGTCTACAGCTACGGACACCGCAATCCGCAGGGCATCGCATGGGCCCCCGACGGCACCATGTACGCCAGCGAGTTCGGTCAGGACACCTGGGACGAGCTCAACGTCATCAAGCCGGGCGGCAACTACGGCTGGCCGACCGTGGAGGGCATCGCGCACCGCGAGGGGCTCACCGATCCCGTCCAGCAGTGGCGGCCCGCCGACGCCAGTCCGAGCGGCATGGCCATCGTCGACGGACAGATCTACATCGCGAACCTGCGCGGCGCCCGGCTGCGCCAGATCCCCCTCGATCGGCCCGCGACCTCCAGCGACCGCCTCGCCGGGGAGTACGGCCGTCTTCGCGACGTCGCCGCCGCCCCGGACGGTTCCCTGTGGATTCTCACCAACAACACCGACGGGCGCGGGGAGCCAGGGTCCGAGGACGATCGCATTCTGCGCGTGGAGCCCTGATCGTGCGACTCGCCCGCTCCTGGGGCGGCGATCGTCTGAAGCCTGACGGATTGTCGTTTGAGTTCAAACGACAAGCCGTCAGACTTCGGCGAGACGAATCGCGACGAACCCCGCCAAGACAGCCGACCTCTCAGTCGATTCAGTCGATGAGGTCGTTGATCATCACCGACTGCTCGCGGCCCGCGCCCACCCCGATGCCGGAGATCCGGCAGCCGATGAGCTCCTCGAGCCGCTTGACGTAGGCCTGGCAGTTGGCCGGCAGCTCGTCGAAGCTCCTGGCCCCGGTGATGTCCTCGGTCCAGCCCGGCAGGTACTCGTAGATCGGCTTGGCGTGGTGGAACTGCGACTGGGTCATCGGCATCACGTCGAAGCGCTCCCCGTCGACCTCGTAGGCCACGCAGACCGGGATCTTCTCCCAGCCGGTCAGCACGTCGAGCTTGGTGAGGAAGATGTCGGTCATCGCATTGACCACCACGGCCTGCTCCACCACCAGGGCGTCGAACCAGCCGCAGCGCCGCGGACGCCCGGTGGTGACGCCGTACTCCCCGCCCTCGGTGCGCAACCGCTCACCGGTCTCGTCGAGCAGCTCGGTGGGGAACGGGCCCTCGCCGACCCGCGTGGTGTAGGCCTTCGCGATGCCGATCACCCGGTCGATCCGGGACGGCCCGACCCCCGACCCGGTACAGGCGCCGGCCGCGATCGGGTTGGAGGAGGTGACGTAGGGGTAGGTGCCGAAGTCGACGTCCAGATGGTGGGCCTGGGCGCCCTCGAAGAGCACCACCTTCTTCTCGTCGAGGGCCTTGTTGAGCAGCCGGGCGGCGTCGACGACGTGCGGGCGGATCCGGTCGGCGTGGGAGAGCAGCATGTCGGAGACCTGCTCGGCGTCGATCTCGCGACGGTTGTAGATCTTGACCAGCTGCTGGTTCTTCTTCTCCAGGGCGGCCTCGACCTTCTGGCGCAGGATCGACTCGTCGAAGAGATCCTGCACCCGGATGCCGATCCGGTTGATCTTGTCGGAGTAGGCCGGCCCGATGCCGCGACCGGTGGTGCCGATCTTCCGCTTGCCGAGGAACCTCTCGCTCACCTTGTCCATCGTCTGGTGATAAGGGGTGATGATGTGCGCGTTGGCGCTGATCAGCGGGTGCGGGATCTTCAGGCCGCGGTCCGCCAGCTCGTCGAGCTCCTGGTGCAGCACCTCGAGATCGATGACGACGCCGTTGCCGATCACCGCGGTGGAGTTCGGGTTGAGGACTCCCGAGGGCAGCAGGTGCATGGTGAACTTGTCGCCGTTGACCACCACGGTGTGGCCGGCATTGTTGCCGCCCGAGTAGCGAACGCAGTAGTCCACCCGCTCCGAGAGCTGGTCGGTGGCCTTGCCCTTGCCCTCGTCTCCCCACTGGGCTCCGACAATGACGATTCCAGGCATTCTCACTCGCTTCCTCGGCCGCACCTGCAGGCGGCACAACATCCGGCATTCTACGGGATATTGCGCGCGTCCTTTTCACGGTGGACGCCGGGAGGTGGACGCCCGGCAATCGGCACCGGGACACAGCCCTCACGCGGGAAGCGGAATCTCCAGCAACAGCAACCGGGAGCCCTCCATCGGCAGCCGCGCGGCCAGCGGCCCGAAGTGCGGGTCCTGCTCGTGCCCGTCGAAGGCCAGCTTGCGGACGCCGTTCTCGCGGGCATCCGCCACCACCCGGCAGACCGCCCGGGCCAGCGCCTCATCGCCGTCCGGGGCGTCGCGGGTGAGGGTCTCGGCGCACACCGTCGGCGCCAGATCGTCATCGAAGACGAAGGCCACCGCGGCCGGCTGGCCGTCCACCAGGGCGACCGAGCTGCGGTCCAGATCGAGCTCGGCGGCCTCCTGGATCAGCGCCTCGCGAGCCTCCCCTGAGTCGTCGACCGGCGACCAGTCCTGGTGCACCCACCGGTAGAACTGCAACCACAGGTGCTCCGGCTCCCCCGGCGACAGGGCCGAGGCGGGAATGACCTCGCGATGGCCGCCCAGAGTCTCGATGGCCTTGCCGAACTGGCGCCGGGGCAGCTCCAGCGGCGGGCAGCTGGCGTACAGGCCGCCGCCCAGACTGCGGATGAAGGCGGCGGCGTCCGACCCCTCGACGGCCTTGGTGGCCAGCGGCCGATCGGACCGCTGCCGGATCCTCTCGACCAGACGGGTCCCGATCCGCCTGCCGCGCGAACCGGGGGCGACCTCGACGTCGATGAATCTGCGGGTGCGGTGGACCGTCGCCAGCCAGGTCGAGACGTAGCCCACGATCTCGCCGCGCCAGGTGGCCACCATGACGATGGCGCCGGGAAGCCGAGCCAGCTCCACCAGTCCGCCGGGCTCCCCGAACTCGATCCTCGTCGCATCGGAGGGCTGGAAGTCCCGGAATCCCACGTGCTCGGTCATATCTCCTCCTTGAGATGCCAATCCTTGAGATGCCAGGCGGCTCAACCCTGAAACGTGCTGCCGACCGGCTCCGCGGCGGTGGTCTGCTCCTCATCATCTCGCGGTACGCCGTCGATGTCCTCGCTATCGGCAACATCGACGCCATTGCCGGTATCGGCCTCATCGGGCAGTGACAGGGTGGTGTGCAGCGCCTGCCAGCCGGACTCGCTCACCCGGTGCAGGAACTCCTCCCAGTGCCGGGCCTCCTCGTCCTGGCCGATCCGGCCGGCGGCCACCGAGCGCGCCCACACACAGCGGAGGAATCCCTGGTTGGCGAGATGCTCCCAGGGGATGGTTCCCGCCTCGTCCGCCTCCTCATTCCAACCACTCCGGCGCAGGGCGTCCATCCCCTGGTGGACGCCGGTGACGGCGTAGGCATATCCGGCGACATCGGCCTCCTCGGTGCCGGCCAGCAGTGCCCCCTCGGCCAGCAGCGCCCAGCACAGGCTGGACGCGGGATGGTCGCGCAGCACCGCCAGGAAGTCCTCGCGGCCGTGATCGGCCAGTTCCGCGATGGCCGGGTCCTCCGGAAGCCGGGTCCCGGGGGCCGCATCCCCCACCTGGTTCGGATGCATCTGCTCTTCTGCCATAGGGACAGACTAGGGCCACCGCGCGAACGGCGTCTCGCCCCCGGGGCCTCCACGAACACCCCTGGGGGTATCCGCGGCTAGACTTCGAGACCCCACCCCGGACCAGGAGAGACCCATGAAACTCGATCCCGATGAGCTCAAGCCCGTCATCACCCGCCTGCGCCGCGCCCAGGGCCAGATCGGCGGCGTCATCACGATGATCGAGGAGGGCCGCGAGTGCAATGAGATCGTCACCCAGCTGGCCGCGATCGGCAAGGCCGTCGACCGGGCCGGGTTCGCCCTGGTCTCCTCGGGGGTGCGCACCTGCATCGCCAGTGGCGGCCAGGACTGCGAGGAGGATCTCGCCGGGCTGGAGAAGCTCTTCCTGTCCCTGGCCTGAGATTCGGCCCGGCGGCTTCCCCCGACTACCCCTGCCTCTGCCCTCTCGCGGCCATGCCATCTGCCCAGGTGGCGAAACCGCCGTCCAGACTGCGGACCGGTCCGGCCGTGCTGGGCGATGATCCGGGCGGCGATGTAGCTGCGCAGGCCGGCCGCGCAGTGCACGATCAGCTCGCCCTCGGGCAGCTCGTCGAGGCGGTCGCGCAGCTCGTCGAGGGGGATCAGGATCGATCCGTCGATCGCCCGGGCGGCGTGCTCTCCGGCGGTCCGGACGTCGATCAGCTTCGCCCCGGCGGTCATCGCGCCGGCCAGCTCGTGCCACTGGATCGTGCGGACCAGGCCGTCGGCGATATTCCGATCGGCCCAGCCGAGGAAGTTCACCGGATCCTTGGCGGAGCCGAACTGGGGCGCGTAGGCCAGCTCCAGATCGGCCAGCCGGGACGCCGTCAGGCCGCCGGTGATCGCCGTGGCGATGACGTCGATCCGCTTGTCAGCGCCCTGTTCTGCGACCGCCTGGGCGCCGAGGACGAGGTCGGTGGCGGGGTCGACGAGCAGCTTGATGCGCATCCCGGTGGCGCCCGGGAAGTAACCGGCGTGATTCACCGGGTGGATGTGGATGACGCGGACCGGGCGGCCGGCGTCGCGCAGCCGGGTCTCGCTCCAGCCGGTGACGGCGACCTGGAGTCCGAGGACGCCGACGATGGCGGTGCCGAGGGTGGGCCGGGCGGCGCCGGGGCGCCCGGAGACGACGTCGGCCAGCAGCCGGCCGTCGCGGTTGGCGGTGTTGGCGAGCGGCACCAGGACCGGTCCGCCGCCGATCGCGTCGATCTTGGGAACGGCGTCCCCGGCGGCGTGGATGTGCGGATCGGTGGTGGCCCAGTGCTCGTCGACCGCGATGGCACCGGAGCCGGTGACCTCCAGCCCGGCCTCGGCGGCCAGCCGGGACTCGGGGCGCACCCCGATGGCCGCGAGCACGAGTCCGCCGAGCAGCGTCTCGCCCGAGTCGAGGGTGACGCCGTCGGGGCTGATTCCGACCACCTTTGAGCGCAGTCTCAGGTCGACGCCGCCCTCGCGCAGCCGGGCCTGGACCGGTTCGGCCATCTCGGGGTCGAGCGGGGCGATGATGTGATCGGCGGCCTCGACGAGGTGGACCGCGATGCCGCGGGCCAGCAGATTCTCGGTGACCTCGACGCCGATGAATCCGGCTCCGATGACGACGGCCTCCCGGGCGCCGTCGGCGGCGTCGACGAGGCGGTCGAGATCGGAGACGTCGCGCAGCACCAGGGCGTGCTCGATGCCGGGGATGGGCGGGCGGACCGGGGCGGCGCCCGGGGTCAGGATGAGCTCGTCGTAACTCATCGACTCGGCCGATCCGTCGGGGAGACGGAGGTCGACCGTGCGCTCGTGGGGGTGGATGGCGGTGGCCTCGGTGCGGGTCCGCACGTCGATGCGGAACCTGGCGGCCAGGGACTCCGGAGTCTGGAGCAGCAGGGCCGAGCGGTCGGAGATCACTCCGCCCAGGTGATAGGGCAGCCCGCAGTTGGCGAAGGAGACGTGCTCGCCGCGTTCCACGACGATGATCTCGGCGTCCTCCTGAAGGCGGCGCAGACGGGTGGCAGCTGACATGCCGGCGGCGACTCCGCCGATGATGATGATCCTCACGTGTGGACACGATACCCCCCGGGGTATAAGCTGTCCATCGGAAGCCCCACATAGAGCCCACAAATGAGGAGATCATCATGTGTCGAGCAGTCACCTGCAAGGTCTGCGGCAAGACCACCTGGGCCGGCTGCGGCCAGCACATCGCCCAGGTGAAGGCCACCGTCCCCGCCGCCCAGTGGTGCGGCGGCACGCACACCGAGGCCGAGATGCAGGCTGCGCGTGCGGCCAGGCCCGCCAATCCCTTCGCCCGGCTGTTCGGGCGCTGATCCTGGTTGGCCGGAGGTGGGGTGAGGGGTGGAGTCTGACGGATTGTCGTTTGAGTTCACACGACAAGCCGTCAGACTTGGGACGCCGGACGTGCCCGCCCGCCCCCGATAGGGTCCACGTCATGAATCTGACGAGACCCCGGCCGTGCCGGGAGGTTCGTGCCCTCTTCGACGAGAGCACGATCACGGTGTATCAGGCATACTCCCCGGCGATCGCCTGGGCGGCGGTCGCGGCCCAGACATTCGTGAGCCCGTTCAAGACCGACCGGATGTCGTGGATCAAGCCGTCCTTCCTGTGGATGATGTACCGGTCGGGATGGGCCACCAAGCCCGGCCAGGAGCGCGTCCTGGCGATCCGGATCACGCGGGCCGGCTTCGAGACAGCCCTCGCCGGCGCCGTGCTGAGTCACTACGAGTCCGGCCTGTACGCCGATCGTGGGCAGTGGTTGGAGCGGAAGACGGCCAGCCCGGTGCGGATCCAGTGGGACCCCGAACGCGACCTCGCACTGAATCCGCTGCCCTGGCGTTCCCTTCAGATGGGTCTGAGCGGGAGCGCTCTGCGCGGCTATCTCGACGAGTGGATCATCGCGATCGCCGACATCACCGACGATGTCCACGCGCTGCGAGACCATCCCGACCCGGCCGGAATACCCGCCGAGGAGCCCTATCCCCTGTCCGAGGACATCGCCGCCACGATCGGGGCGGATGACAGCGTCCGGGAGTAGTCCCTGGCCGCCGGGGTCGACTCCTCAGTGAACCAACAATCCCGCCCGGCCCATCACGGCCCGGTGATCCAGCCACAGCAGCCACACCGTGACCAGCAGGCAGGCCGCTCCGATCCAGTACGGACCGCCCACCCCCCACATCGCCGAGAGGGTGCCGGTCAGCGCCGGGGCGATCGCCCCGCCGACGAAGCGGGCCCCGGAGTAGCTGGAGGAGACGACGTCGCTCGGCAGGTCGCTGGCGGCCATCGCGAGCTCGGTCATCAGGGTGTTGAGGATGCCGATCATCCCGCCGCCGAGGATGACGCCGACCACCTGGACGGTCAGGTTGAGGCTGGCGGCCAGCGCGACCTCCACCACGGTCAGGCCGAAGAGCATCACCACCAGAGTGTGACGGGTGCCGTACCGCTGGGACAGCCGGCCCGCTCCCCACACCGATCCGATGGCCAGCAGCAGCCCCCAGCCGAAGAAGACCATTCCCAGATCCAGCGGGGTGAAGGTGCGCCCGGCCCTCGAGGAGGCGGCGTCCAGCGGGAAGGGGGCGTAGGCGAGCAGGGTGAAATAGCCGTAGTTGTAGACCACGGCGGCGACCATCAGCACCCGCAGCCGTGGATCCCCCAGGGCCTTGAACGGAGCCGAGAGCGGGCTGGGCGGACGGGCGGAGGCCGCAGGCCGGGGCACCAGGACGGCGATCAGCACCAGCCCGACCCCCATCAGCACCGCGGTGCCGGCGAACGGCCCGCGCCACGAGATGCCGCCGAGCAGCCCGCCCACCAGAGGCCCGAGAGCCATTCCGGCCCCCAGCGCTCCCTCGTAGAGCCTGATCGCGCTGTGCGGATCGGCCGCCGCCCCCAGCACGGTGGCCAGCGCGGTGGAGACGAAGAGCGCGTTTCCGACTCCCCATCCGCCACGGAAGCCGATCACCTGGTTCACATTCCCCGACAGCGCGCAGGCCGTGGCGAAGGCGACCACGATCGCCAGGCCGAGCAGCAGGGTGGTCTTGCGGCCGATCCGCGAGGACACCCAGGAGGCGAAGAACATCACGATCGCCGAGACGAAGAGATAGGTGGTGAACAGCAGCTCGGTCTGCCCCGGGGAGGCATTGAGGGAGCGCGAGATCGACGGCAGGATCGGATCGACCAGGCCGATGCCCATGTACGAGAAGGCGCAGGCCACGGTGACCGCCCAGACCGCGGAGTTCACCTTGTTCATCGGGAGAACTCCTCACTGCCGGCTGTGCACATACCGACCCGCCACTTTACGCCGCCCGGCACGGCGCTGTTCCGGCACACGCCCCACAACGACTACAATCGCTCGGGATGCCCATCGGTATCCGCCCACAACCTCCCCAGAACGATCCGGAGAGTTCCTGCATGCCCGTTCGCAAAGACCTGCGCAATATCGCCATCGTGGCCCACGTCGACCACGGGAAGACCACCCTCGTGGACGCGATGCTGTGGCAGTCCGGAGCCTTCCGGGAGGGTGCCGACGTCGCGAAGCGCGTGATGGACTCGATGGACCTGGAGCGCGAGAAGGGCATCACCATTCTCGCCAAGAACACCGCCGTCAAGCACACCATGAGCGACGGCGAGGAGATCACCCTCAATATCATCGACACCCCTGGTCACGCCGACTTCGGCGGCGAGGTGGAGCGCGGCCTGGAGATGGTCGACGGCGTCCTGCTGCTGGTCGACGCCTCCGAGGGACCGCTGCCGCAGACCCGCTTCGTGCTGCGCAAGGCGCTGGCCAAGAAGCTGCCGCTGGTGCTGGTGATCAACAAGGTCGACCGGCCCGACGCCCGCATCGACGAGGTGGTCGAGGAGACCTACGACCTGTTCATGGACCTCTCCGAGGACGACGACGCCTCCCTGCTCGACGTCCCGGTGGTCTACGCCTCCGCCAAGGCCGGACGCGCCTCCCTCGAGAAGCCCGAGGACGGCAAGCTGCCCGACTCCCCCGACCTCCAGCCCCTCTTCGACACCATCCTGAAGAGCATCCCGGCCCCCGAGTACACCGAGGGCGCCACCCTCCAGGCCCACGTCACCAACCTGGACGCCTCCCCCTACCTGGGCCGGCTGGCGCTGTGCCGGATCGTCGAGGGAGAGCTGCACAAGGGAGAGCCGCTGGCGCTGTGCCGCCGCGACGGCTCGATCGAGAACGTCAAGCTCTCCGAGGTGCTCATCACCGAGGCCCTCGACCGGGTGCCCACCGAGACCGCCGGCCCCGGCGACATCGTCGCCGTCGCCGGCATCCCCGACATCACCATCGGCGAGACCCTCACCGACCCCGACGACCCCAAGCCGCTGCCGCTGATCCACGTCGACGAGCCGTCGATGTCGATGACCATCGGCATCAACACCTCCCCGCTGTCGGGCCACTCCGGCACCAAGCTCACCGCCCGCCTGCTCAAGGCCCGGCTGGACCAGGAGCTCATCGGCAATGTGTCGATCAACGTCCTGGAGGCCGGCCGCCCCGACATGTGGGAGGTGCAGGGACGCGGCGAGCTGCAGCTGGCCGTGCTGGTCGAGATGATGCGCCGCGAGGGATTCGAGCTCACCATCGGCAAGCCGCAGGTGGTCACCCGCGAGATCGACGGCAAGCTGAACGAGCCCTTCGAGCGGGTCACCGTGGACGCCCCCGAGGAGTTCATGGGCGCGGTCACCCAGATGATGGGCCTGCGCAAGGGCCAGATGATGCACATGGTCAACCACGGCTCCGGCTGGGTCCGGATGGAGTTCGTGGTGCCGGCCCGCGGCCTGATCGGGTTCCGCACCGAGTTCCTCACCCAGACCCGCGGCCAGGGCATCATGAACCAGGTCTTCGAGAACTACCAGCCCTGGGTCGGCGAGCTGCGCACCCGCCAGTCCGGCTCGATGGTCGCCGACCGGGAGGGTGTCGTCACATCCTTCGCGCTGTTCAACCTGCAGGAGCGCGGCACCATGTTCGTCTCCCCCGGCGACGAGGTCTACGAGGGCATGGTGGTCGGGGAGAACGCCCGGCCCGACGACATGGACGTCAACCCCACCAAGGAGAAGCACCTCACCAACGTGCGAAACTCCACCGGCGACGAGCTGGAGCGGCTCATCCCGGCCACCAAGATGTCGATGGAGCAGCAGCTCGAGTTCTGCCGCTCCGACGAGTGCCTCGAGGTGACCCCGGAGGTCGTGCGGATCCGCAAGACGAGCCTCAACGCGCACGATCGGGCCAAGGCCCGGCTGCGCGCCAAGCACTCCTGATTCCCACCGCTTTCGGGCTCTGACATTCGGCACGGTCTCGACCACACACCGCCGATGGTGTCGCGACTTCGCGGCATCATCGGTTACCGTGTTCGAGTACGTCGTCGGGCGAATATCCGCGACCGACGTGTCTGCCAGGGGGAGGCCATTCGATGGACAAGCCGATGAGAGGGACCGGACGCCGCGCGGTCGTCGTCTGCCTGATGGTCGCGATCGGCCTGACCGGAGCCGGGTGCGCCTCCGCCGCCTCGGGGACCACCGCCACACCGGCGCCGGCTCCCTCGAACCCGGCGAGCGGCGTCCCGTCCTCGGCGTCCTCGACCCGGCCCAGCGCCACGCAGCCGGCCGCAACGACCCCCTCGAGCGGCACCCCGTCGGCCACGACGCCCAGCCCGACCCCCTTCGACTCCTATACCGCCTATGTGACGGTCTCCCGGCTGAATCTGCGCCAGGGCGCCAGCGGGGACGCCGAGGTGAGCGGTCAGCTCACCCGCGCCGACAAGGTGACCGTGACCGGCGCCGACCGCGACGGATACACCCCGATCCGCCACGACGGGGATGAGTACTGGGTCTCGGCCGGCTACCTGTCGACCACCAAGCCCGACCCCCTGCCCGAGGCCGTCAAGGCGCCGATCCGCACCCTGTACACCACGACCCGGCTCAATGTGCGCAGTCAACAGCTCGCCGGGGCCGAGGTGCTGGGCACTCTGGACAAGGACGCGCAGGTCACCACAGCGGGAGCGGTCGCGGGCGACTGGACGTCGATCAGCTATCAGGGCCAGACCGGCTGGGTGCTCTCGACATACCTCACCGCCACCAAGCCGAAGCCCGCGACGCCGTCTCCCAGCGCGTCTGCGCCGGCCCCCGGCGTCGCCCTGGACAAGCGCTGCCTGACCGGCCTGGTGATCTGCATCTCCAAGACCGACCGGGAGCTGCGTCTGGTGCAGGACGGGAAGATCCTGATCAGCCTGGACGCCCGCTTCGGTTCGGAGGCGGGGCCAACCCGGGAGGGCACCTTCCAGATCGGCTGGCGGAGCAAGGACTGGGTCTCGACCCTCTACGGCTCCAAGATGCCCTACGCGATGTTCTTCAGCGGCGGCGAGGCCATCCACTACTCCTCCGACTTCGCCGCCCGCGGATACGACGGCAACTCCCACGGCTGCGTCAACATCCGTTCGATGGACGGCATCAAGTTCCTGTGGGATCATGCACCGGTCGGAACCACTGTCGTCGTCTACAGATAGCGGGCTGCAGATAGCTGACTGCCGCTGACTTGGGCGATTGCCGCCATCGACTCCGCATGAGGTACGTTGCCTTGTGCTGGCCTTCGGCCGGCGACCCTCTATCGCGGAGAAGTCTGGCCCTCGAGAGGTCAGACGATGAAAGGTTTGTCGATGAGCACCAGTCGGCTCAGGTGGCTCGCTGCCGCCATCACCACTGCGGCCCTGGCCCTGTCGGGCCCGATGGTCGCACAGGCGGCAGGACCGGGTGACGCCTCGTCGACACCGCCCTCGGCGGCATCCAGAGACTCATCGACCGCACCCTCGACGAGCCAGAAGCCGTCCGCGTCCACCCCGGCGACGCTGTCACCGACTGCGCCCACCACGAGCAAGACGCCGACTTCCACACCCACGCAGACTTTCAAGAAGAGCCTGGTCTACGCCACCGGAACCGTCACAGTGCGATCGACGGCCAGCACCTCCTCGGAGGCACTGGGCACCCTGTCTCGCGGCAACTACGTCGGCACCCGCAACTCGGGCAACGGCACCGCCACCAAGAACGGCTGGACCGCCGTCACCTACCAGGGCAAGGCGGCCTGGGTCCCCGCCGGATCACTGTCGGCCACCAAGCCTGCGCCGGCCCCGGCGCCCAAGCCGAAACCCAGCACCCCCGCCTTCAAGAAGAGCCTGGTCTATGCGACCACGACCGTCACCGTCCGGGCCGGCGCCGGCACCTCCTCGAAGTCCCTGGGCACCCTGTCTCGCGGCAACTACGTCGGCACCCGCAACTCGGGCAACGGCACCGCCACCAGGAACGGCTGGACCGCCGTCACCTACAAGGGCAAGGCGGCCTGGATCTCCGCGCAGTACCTGACCGCGAAGAAGCCTGCGCCTGCGCCCAAACCCAAGCCGGCGCCGTTCAAGAAGTACATCGTCTACGCCACCGCCACCGTCCCGGTGCATGTCTCGCCGAGCCTGGCGGCCCGCTCCATCGCGAATCTGAAGCGGGGCAACCACGTCTCGGCCATCGGGATCGCCCAGCGCGGGTTCACCCCCGTCAACTACCAGGGCCGCAAGGCCTGGGTGCAGACCAGCTACCTGTCCCGCAGCAAGCCGGTGGCCAGCCCCCAGCGTCTCGACAAGCGCTGCCTGTCCGGGCTGACGGTGTGCATCTCCAAGACCGAGCGCAAGCTGCGTCTGGTGAAGAACGGGAAGGTCCTCATCACCCTGGACGCCCGCTTCGGCCGCGCCTCCAGCCCCACCCGTGAGGGCAGGTTCGCGATCTTCCAGAAGGGCAAGAACTGGGTCTCCACCCTCTACGGCTCCAAGATGCCCTTCTCGATGTTCTTCAGCGGCGGCCAGGCTGTCCACTACTCCTCCGACTTCGCCGCCCGCGGCTATGCCGGAGCTTCTCACGGCTGCGTGAACATCCGCTCCTGGAGCGGGATCGAGTACGTCTTCAATCACGCCCCGATCGGGACCCCGGTCATCGTCTACCGGTGATGTGATCCTGGGTCGCGCGGAGCGACCACGCGACGAGGGCGGGCCCAGCTGATGCAGCTGGGCCCGCCCTTTCGTCGTCTCAGTGGAGCTCCTGCACCCCTTCGGGCAGACGCACCGTGGTGTCGCGCTCCTCGGTCTCGTCGACCCCGCGCGAGGAGACCTTGTCGAACAGGATCTTGATGGTCTGGATCATGATCTTCACGTCCAGCACCAGCGAGTACTCCTTGATGTAGATGAGGTCGAAGTTGAGCTTGCTGGCGAAGTCCGAGGCGTACTTCCCATAGACCTGCGCGTAGCCGGAGAGCCCGGCCCGCACATTGTGACGCAGCCGGTAGTGGGCGTTCTGGGACTGGAACTGCTCGACGAAGAAGGGGCGCTCGGGGCGCGGGCCCACCATCGACATGTCGCCGATCAGCACATTGATGAGCTGGGGCAGCTCGTCGATCCGCAGGCTGCGCAGGTACTTGCCGACCGGCGTCACCCTCGGATCATTCGAGGTGGCCAGCATCGGCCCGGAGGTCTTCTCCGCGGTGACCCCCATCGAGCGGAACTTGAGGATCTTGAACTCCTTGCCGCCCTTGGTGATGCGGGTCTGCCGGTAGAAGACCGGGCCCGGGGAGCTGACTTTCACCGCTATGGCCGTCACCAGCATCACCGGGGACGCGATGATAAGACCGACCAGAGCGATCACAAAATCGAAGAAGCGCTTGATGAGATCGAACTCGGCCGGAATCTTGAATGGACTCGCGGCGATGATCGACTCGTCCTCGATGCTCATGATGGTCGGATTCACCAGCAGCAGATGCTCGAAACTGGTGGTGAGGAAGATCTCCTTCTCCTCGCTGAGCAGGAGATCGTAAATCGCATTGCGCTCGTCATTGGCGATGAGATCGGAGACGTGCGCGGTGTCGAACTCGTCGATGTGCTCCCGCACCTGCTCCAGATAGTGCCCGTCGACGACGTGGGTGAGGCGGTGACGCCGGCTGCGGTTCGACATGTAGTTGAGCACGGCGCCGGAGATCTGCCCCGGCGGGCCCAGCACCATCACCCGTTTCACCCCGCGGATGTGCTGATAGGCGAGGAATACCAGGGTTCGCCAGAGGATCAGAATGACGATGCTGACGCCGAGGTTGATGAGCAGCACCGACCGGGGAAAGGCGAACCAACGGCCGGCGAAGGTGAGCGCCATGATGAGAACGGTGATGAGGACCTGGTCGACGACCGTGATGATCCAGACGTCCAGCACCGTCTTGTTGTAGAGGACGTAGACCCCGGAGAGCACATTGATGATCAGAAAGCCGATGGCCGAGGCCAGCATTGCGGCCTTGGCATCATTGAGATTTCGCGCCGGAATGAATCCCACCGAGGTGAAGAATCGCAGGTAGAACGACAGAAACAGGCAGCCCACGAATACTGCGACGTCGATAACCGCCGTCAGCAGCTTCTGGGTCTTGTTGAAGTCGACTTTCTGCGACACTCGTGTTCTCCTCATCGTCTCGTCCCGTTCAGGAGAGGTCCACTCAGAGTATCGGCCTCACGTGCAGACCGACCTCCGGGTCCACCAGCAGCTCCTGACCGGCGGCCGTGCCGGCGACATCCAGCACGGCGTCCGGCGGCGTCGCCCGGCGCAGCAGGGCCAGGGCGATCGGCCCGTCCTCATGGTGCATCGCCACCGAGCCGAGGACGCCGACCCGGCGACCCTCCAGGCTCACCGGGGTGCCGGGAGCGGGCAGCTCGGCGTCCGATCCGTCCAGGGACAGCAGGGTGAGACGCCGCGGCGGCCGGCCCAGGGTGTGCACCCGGGCCACCGTCTCCTGACCGCGGTAGCAGCCCTTCTCCAGATGGGTGCCGTACAGGCCGATCTCGTTGGGGATCGTGCGATCGTCGGTGTCGACTCCGATTCTGGGCACACCGGCGGCGATCCGCAGCGCCTCCCAGGCGCGCACCCCGACCGCATCGGTGCCCAGCTGCGCCGCCAGCTCGGCGGCCTGCGAACGGGCGACCAGCAGCTCGTGACCGCCGGCGACCTCCGAGTCGAGACGGACGGCGTCCCCCGGCGTCCTCGGGAGTCGGCACCTTATGGGTCGGCACATCGGCGCCGGTCCACAGCACGGCGAGATCCGGACGCAGCGCGACCTCGACGCGCATCATGAAGCGCATCGAGTCGAGCCAGTCGACCAGCCCCTGACCCCGGCCGGGCTCGGTCCAGGCCCAGAAGGTCTGGCCGTCGTCGACCCCATGAAGGACATGCTCGATGTGGCCGGTGGGCGAGAGGACCAGGTCGGTGACCGTGCGGCCCGGCTCCAGTCCCTCGATGAACTGGCTGGTGATCGAGTGCAGCCAGCTCAGCCGGTCGGCCCCGCTCACCGCGAGCACCTCGCGGTTGGCCAGCAGGAGCCGGCCCGCACCCGCCTCCATCCGGCGCTGCTCCAGATTCGGATTGTCGATATGGGAGACCAGTCCGGCGTCCGGGCCGTCCTCCAGCAGAACCGCCGTCATCACGCCCTCGCCAGCCGCGCCCACATATAGGGCTGCAGGGGAGCCTCGGTGGTGGCGCGGTCGAAGGTCCACAGCAGGTCCCCCTCGACCTGGCCGTAGAGCCGCTGGCCACCGGTGTAGGGCACCGTCGCGTTCTTCGTCGTCATCACCGCATCGGTCACCAGCTCGATCTTGGCGCCGTCGATGGACCCGGTCCAGACCTCGGCCCAGCCCTCGGGAGCCGCCATCACGACGTCGATCGTCTTGTCCAGGCGCGGCCGCCAGAACCCGGTCTCCATCCGCAGCGGCGCCTTCGGGGTGCCGTCCGGATTCTTGGTGAAGGTCTGGCAGACGTAGTGCAGGTAGTCGCCGCCGTTGTCGGCGAAGTCGACCTGGCAGCCGAAGCCGAACTCGCCGTCCTCCGGGGGTGGTGCCATGGCCCTCCCCCTCCCAGTGACCGATCATCCAGGCCAGCGGCATCAGGGCATTGTCGAGGTCGTCGGGTATCTGGAAGGGCATCGAGCCTCCTGTGGATCGGGTTTCCGCGGTGAGTGGGGACCGGCGCGGCGCCTCATGGGGTGCGATCCGGCCCGCGCAGCAGCTCCCGGGCCACTCGTGCCAGCAGCCCGACGGCGGTCAGCAGGCAGGCTGCCACCAGGACGACGAGATCGAGAGCGGCCACGCAGGGATTCTATGTCCCGGCTGAAGGAGCCCGGGCCGGAGAACCTGCGGCCGGGGCGGTCGTACGATCTTGCCCCATGAGAGTGGTGATCCAGAAGGCACTGGAGGGAAGCGTCAGCGTCGACGGCCGGGTGGTCGGGGAGCTGCCCTCCCCGGGCCTGGTGATCCTGGCCGGGATCACCCACGACGACACCGTGCAGACCGTCGAGAAGGTGGCCGCCAAGGTGTGGGGACTGCGGATCCTCGAGGACGAGAAGTCGGCCTCCGATCTCGACGCGCCGCTGCTGGTGATCAGCCAGTTCACCCTGTATGCCGGGACCCGGAAGGGACGCCGGCCCACCTGGAACGCCGCCGCCCCCGGCCCGGTCTCCGAACCCCTGGTGAACCACTTCGCCGAGCACCTGCGCACCCTGGGAGCCCACGTCGAGACCGGCGTCTTCGGGGCCCACATGAAGGTCGCGCTGGTCAACGACGGCCCCATGACGATCATCATCGACTCTGCGTCTTGGAGCTAAGGGTGTCGCTCTATCGAGTGGATTTCACTCCCGCCTCGCCGTAATCCAGCCCGACCAGAGCCTTGGGACGGCGAGGCGGGAGTGATCTCCACGCAGCGCCACCCCCGTCACCCCCAACCCCCACCGGGAATAGATGACGTATCAACAACCTTGAGGAGCCATGAAGAGTTTCGGATTCCTGTCCTTCGGCCACTACGGCCGTGGCTCCGGCCCCTATGACCCCGACGGCCGGCGCGCCCTGCACGAGGCGATCGAGATCGCCCAGGGAGCCGATGCGCTCGGCGTCAACGGCGCCTACTTCCGGGTGCACCACTTCGCCCGCCAGGCGGCCTCCCCGATGCCCCTGCTCGCCGCCATCGCGGCAACCACGAGCCATATCGAGGTGGGCACCGGCGTCATCGACATGCGCTACGAGAACCCCGGCTACCTGGCCGAGGAGGCCGGCGCGCTCGACCTCATCGCCGACAACCGGATCGCCCTGGGCATCAGCCGGGGATCGCCCGAGCCGGCCCTGCGCGGCTGGGAGGCCTTCGGCTACACCGGATCCGCCGACCCGCGCGGCGCCGACCTCGCCCGCAAGAAGTTCGACCGATTCCTGAGCGCCATCCGGGGAGAGCGCATCGCGGACGCCGATCCGGCCCAGTTCGGGCCCGGCCAGAAACTGCGCATCGAACCGCACTCCCCCGGCCTGGCCGACCGGATCTGGTGGGGATCGGGAACCGCCGCCACCGCCGAGTGGGCCGCAGCACAAGGAGTCAACCTGATGAGCTCGACCCTGCTCACCGAGGCCAACGGGGAGTCCTTCGCCGATATCCAGACCCGGCAGATCGACGCCTATCGCGCCGCGTGGCGCAAGGCCGGCCACACCCGCGCCCCGAGAATCTCGGTGAGCCGGTCGATCTTCCCGGTGCTGAGCAAGGAGGACCTCTGGTTCGCCGCCCCGATGGGCGACCAGGCCACCGATCAGATCGGGATGATCGACGGCTACGTCTCGACCTTCGGCAAGACCTACGCCGGGGACCCGGACACCCTGATCGCCGAGCTGAAGGCCGACACCGCCGTCCAGGCGGCCGACACCCTGATGCTCACCATCCCCTCCCAGCTGGGTCCGGAGATCAACCTGCGGCTGCTGGAGAACTTCGCCACCCACGTCGCCCCGGCCCTGGGCTGGGTGCCCAACGCCGAGGGCCCCGCCACTGGATATCCCTTGGACTGACAGCCGGAACTGGCTCCCGGACTCAGCCTCCCTGGGGCGCGTTCACAACGGCATATGCGACGCCGAGTGTGCCCACCGGCTCGTCCTGGCTGTTGTGGCCGCGCACCAGAATCCCGGCCACCAGGCCGATCACCAGGCAGATGACGGCCGCCAGCAGCAGCCAGGACCAGCGGATCCCGCTGTGGTCGAAACCGCCGCCATTCCCCGGAGCGGTATGGCCGACGACCACCACCGGGCCCTCGTCGTCGGCGTCCCCCAGGCTCAGCCGGCCGGTCGTCTCGGGATCGGCGGTGATCTCGGAGGGACTCTCCGCAACGCTGGAGATGCTGGAGACAGAGGCCTGCGAACCGGTGGCGCGAACCTCGGCGGCATCCTCGTCGAAGGGTGGGGTCGAGCCCCCCGCGTCGTCGTCCTGCTCGTCACGCGCGGGTCTGAACCAGTTGTCCGGAAGGTCCGACACCACCCGGCGATCCTACGTTCACCGCGACCACTCCGGCGGAAGACGCGCCAATCTGCCCTCATCTGGGGCAGAATGCTCACCAGAGCCGATCGCGGGTCCACAAGCGGTTCCACTCGGAACAGTCCGGAACAACCGATACTGTTCACCTGTTGTTCATCATTGTTCGACATCGACCCGGCGGCTCCACGCTGAGCCGCGATCGCCTCTGACCAGGGGCGCACCGCGGGAAGGAGAATGCACATCGTGTCGAGACTGGCCCTTGTGGGACCGGCTGACGAGCCGCTGCCAGAGGCACTCGAGCTGTTGCCGCACACCACCATCCGCTACGACGACATCGAGGACTGTCTGGACCACCTGGACACCACCGACGTCGTCCTGGTGGACTGTCGCACCGAGCCCGCCCGGGCCCGGGAGACCTGTCTGCAGCTGTCCTCGCGGGAGTCCGCGGTCCCGGTGATGCTGCTCGCCTCGGCGAAGACCCTGTCGGTGGTGACCCGCGACTGGGGAGCCGACGACTTCCTCACCGACACCGCCACCTCCCTGGAGGCCGACGCCAGACTGCGCTTCGTCACCTCCGGCCACGAGAGCAAGGAACTGGTGGCCGGCCCCTTCACCGTCGACGAGGACGCCTACACCGCCTCGGTCGGCGGGGTGAGCCTCGACCTCACCTACACCGAGTTCGAGCTGCTGAAATTCCTGGTCGGCCACCCCGGCCGGGTCCTCACCCGAGACGTCCTGCTCTCGGAGGTCTGGGGATACGACTACTACGGCGGCACCCGCACCGTCGACGTCCACATCAGGCGGCTGCGCGCCAAGATCGGACCCGAGTACGAGGGCCACATCCAGACCGTCCGCTCGGTGGGATATCGCTTCCAGGCCCAGCGCTGAGAATCCGGTAGATTGGCTCTCGTCTCGCCGCGTCGACGGCGTGCCCGGTACGCGCGTCCCGGGGTCCACCGAGGAGTTAGCCAGATGGCCAAGCAGAACACCCCACCCACACCGGCCCCGGATTCCGGCATTGAGGAGCTCCCGGCCGACCGGTACTCGGATCGCGAACTGTCCTGGCTGGCCTTCAACAACCGCGTCCTCGACCTGGCCCGCGACGCCGAGCGCATCCCGCTGCTGGAGCGGGCGAAATTCCTCGCGATCTTCTCCAACAATCTCGACGAGTTCTACATGGTCCGGGTGGCCGGTCTGAAGCGCCGCATCGACGCCGGCGTCGCCGTCCCGACCGTGACCGGGCAGATGCCCCGCAGCCTGCACGAGGCGATCCTGGACCGCACCCACCAGCTGGTGAACGCCCAGGCCGATGTCTTCGCCAACGATGTCCGCCCGGCGCTGGCCGCCGAGGGCATCCACATCCTCACCTGGGGGGAGCTGGACGACGAGGAGAAGGACCGGATGCGCACCCTGTTCTCCGAACGGGTGTTCCCGGTGCTCACCCCGCTCGCGGTCGACCCCTCCCACCCCTTCCCCTACATCCGCGGGCTGTCGATCAACCTCGGCGTGATGCTGCACAACCTGGTCACCGGCACCAACCAGTTCGCCCGGGTCAAGGTGCCCTCGGTGCTGCCCCGCTTCATCGACCTGGGCCACGGCCGCTTCCTGCCGCTGGAGGAGGTCATCAGCCGCCACCTGGACCAGCTGTTCACCGGGATGCACGTGATCCAGCACACCACCTTCCGGGTGACCCGCAATGAGGACGTCGAGGTGGAGGAGGACGACGCCGAGAACCTCCTGTTCGCCCTCGAGAAAGAGCTGCTGCGCCGCGAGGTGGGCCGTCCGCCGGTCCGCCTGGAGGTCCAGGACGACATCCAGGACGACATGCTGGAACTGCTCACCCGCGAGCTCGGAGTGAGCGAGAAGGAGGTCTTCCGGCTGCCCGCCCCGCTGGACCTGTCCGGGCTGTTCTCGCTGGGAGCGGTCGACCGGGACGACCTGAAGTACCCGAACTTCCTGCCCATCACCCACCCCCACCTGGCCGAGGTGGAGACCTCCCGGCCGGCCAACATCCTGGCCGCCATCCGGCGTCGCGACGTGCTGGTGCACCACCCCTACGACTCCTTCGCCACCAGCGTCCAGCGGTTCATCGAGCAGGCCGCCGCCGACCCGAAGGTGCTGGCGATCAAGCAGACCCTCTACCGCACCTCCGGCGACTCCCCCATCGTGGACGCCCTGGTGGAGGCGGCCCAGGCCGGCAAGCAGGTGCTGGCGGTGGTCGAGATCAAGGCCCGCTTCGACGAGGAGGCCAATATCGGCTGGGCCCGGGTGCTGGAGAAGGCCGGGGTGCACGTCGTCTACGGGATGGTGGGTCTCAAGACCCACTGCAAGCTGTCCCTGGCGATCCGCGACGAGGGCGACAGCCTGCGCCGCTACGCCCACATCGGCACCGGCAACTACAACCCGAAGACGGCCCGCCAGTACGAGGATCTGGGCCTGCTCACCTGCAACCCGATCATCACCGACGACGTCGCCCGGCTGTTCAACCACCTGTCCGGGATGACCGCCGAGAAGCGCTACCGGCGTCTGCTGGTCGCCCCCGAGGGGATCCGCAGCGGCATCATCGACGCCATCGACAAGGAGATCGCCGCCAAGCAGGCCGGCCAGGACGCCGCGATCAAGATCAAGACCAACGCGATCGTCGACGAGGAGACCATCGACGCCCTCTACCGGGCCTCCCGGGCCGGAGTGCCGGTGGACCTGTGGGTGCGCGGCATCTGCTCGATCCGCCCCGGCATCGCCGGACTCAGCGAGAACATCCGGGTCAGGTCCGTCCTGGGCCGGTTCCTGGAGCACTCCCGGATCTACTGGTTCGCCAACGGGGGCAACCCGACGGTGGCGATCGGCTCGGCCGACCTCATGCACCGCAACCTGGACCGCCGCGTCGAGGTGCTGGTGAGCCTGTCGAACAAGGACCACATCACCGAGATCGAGAATCTCTTCGCGATGGCCTTCGACGAGGGCACGGTCTCCTGGCAGCTGCACGACCGCGAGTGGACCCAGGTCTCCCGGTCCCCCGAGGGCGCCATCCTCACCGACCTGCAGGAGCAGCTCATCGCCGACACCCGGACCCGGGGGCGCCACCGATGAGCCGGCGCAAGGGCCCGGTGATGGCTGCCGGGGCGGTGGTGCTGCGCGAGGGGCCGGACGGCGTCGCGCAGGTGCTGGTGGTGCATCGCCCGCGCTATGACGACATCAGCCTGCCCAAGGGCCATCAGGAGCCCGGGGAGGACTTCCCGGTGACGGCGGTGCGCGAGGTGGCCGAGGAGACCGGGGTGCGGATCCGGCTGTGCGCCAGCCTGCAGCCGATCGAGTACGACCTGCCCCGCGGCGGCGCCAAGCTGGTCCAGTGGTGGCTGGGCAGGGTGATCTCCGAGCAGCCCCACGAGCCCGACGAGGAGGTGGACACCGCGCTGTGGCTGAACCTCGAGGAGGCGCGCAGCCGGCTCTCCTACTCCACCGATGTGCAGGTGCTCGACGAGGCGGTGAAGATCCCGCCGACCAGCACGATCGTGCCTGGTGCGCCACGCCAAGTCGGTGAGCCGCAAGGACTGGGCCGAGGGCAAGAAGCACCGGCCCGACGTCGACCGGCCGCTGAACCGGCGCGGCCAGCGGCAGGCCAAGGCCCTGGTCGCCCTGCTGGAGGCCTACGGCGTCTCCCGGCTGGCGAGCTCCTCGGCGACCCGCTGCGTGCAGACGATCACCCCCTACGCCAAGGCCACCGGAATCGAGATCGAGACCTTCGACGAGTTCACCGAGGAGGCCTTCACCGCCCACCGCAAGCCGACCAAGCAGGCGATGAAGGAGCTGGTCGCTCAGCAGCTCGCCGATCCGGACCGCCCGCTGGCGATCAGCGGCCACCGGCCGGTGCTGCCGACGATGGGCGGCGTGGTGCACGCGGGTAATCACCCGATGGCCACCGCGGAGTGCCTGGTCGTGCATCTGGACGCGAAGGGGCACCAGTTCCGGCAGGAGTGGCACCGGCCCTCGGTCTGAGGGAGGTGCGGCCGGCGGGCAGTGTTCACCCGCCGTTCACCGGCAGGGGACTGTCCCGACACCTCGGCCCCCTAGCGTGTGCGAGGTACGGAGCGAGGGAGAGCGTCCGGGGCGGCCTGGGGCCGCACCGGATCTCCCGGCTCCGTGGACCAATCCCTCGCACTGAAGGACTTTCTTGTGAAGACGAATGTGAAGACGACGCGTCTCGCCATGATCACGGCCACTGCTCTGCTCAGCAGCGTCGCCCTGACCGCCTGTGGTTCCGGGAGCTCCTCCGGCTCCTCCTCCCCGTCCGCCACCGAGACCAGCAGCTCAGCGACGACTGCTGCGTCGGCCGCCGACAGCTCCAGCACCTCTCAGGCCCCCGCCGCGAACGTCGCCTACACCCCGAAGTGCCCCGGCGGCTCGATCAACGGCGCCGGCTCCTCGGCCCAGGGCAATGCGATCACCCAGGTCATCAACAACTACAAGACCGCCTGCCAGGGCAAGGGCCAGATCAACTACTCGATCACCGGCTCCGGCGCCGGCGTCTCCTCCTTCATCGGCAAGCAGGTCGACTGGGCCGGCTCCGACTCCGCGCTGAGCCCCGACAAGGGCGAGGTCGAGAAGGCCAAGGCCCGCTGCTCCGGCAACGACGCCTGGCACCTGCCGCTGGCCGCCGGCCCGATCGCCGTCGTCTACAACATCGACGGCGTCTCCGACCTCACGCTGAGCTCCGAGACCCTGGCCGGGATCTTCTCCGGCGCCATCACCAAGTGGGACGACCAGGCCATCAAGCAGGAGAACCCGAACGCCAAGCTGCCCTCCACGGCGATCTCGGTGTTCTACCGCTCCGACGAGTCGGGCACCACCGACAACTTCACCAACTACCTCAACAAGGCGGCCGGCGACGTCTGGAGCGAGAAGCACTCCAAGCAGTGGAAGGGCACCGGCAAGGGCGCCGACAAGTCGGCCGGCGTCACCCAGGCCGTGAAGTCGACCGCCAACTCGATCTCCTACGTCGAGTGGAGCTACGCCAGCAAGAACAACCTCGCGATGGCCGCCATCGACAACGGGAACGGCCCGGTCAAGCTCACCGGCGAGACCGCCGGCAAGGCCGTCTCGGCCGCCAAGGTCGTGGGCACCGGCAACAACCTGCAGCTCGAGCTGCAGTACAAGGACACCCCCGCCGGGGTCTACCCCGCAGTCCTGGTGACCTACCAGATCGTCTGCTCGAAGGGCCTCGACCCGTCCAAGACCGCGCTCATCAAGGACTTCATGTCCTTCTACGCCTCCTCCAAGGAGCAGAACGGGAATCCAGGCCCTGGGCTACGCCCCGCTGCCCGGTGATGTCGCCGGCAAGGTGCTCACCGCGGCCCAGGCCATCTCCTGATCGACCGTCACCCGTTCTCGTGCCCGATGTGGAGACCGCGCCCGGCCACTGGCCCGTACCGCGCGGTCTCCGCATTCACGTCTGTGCCTGAGAAAGGACCTTCATGGCCGAACCGAACCACGTGGCCGAGCCGGTGAGCGACCCGGCAACGCCCGATGCCCCGCGGCGGCCCTCCGCGGCCGCCCAGATGAAACCACCGTCGCGGACCGGCGACCGCGTCTTCCTGGGATTCTCCTCGACCGTCTCGGTGCTGATGGCCGTCCTGGTCCTGGTGATCTTCGTCTTCCTGGTCAAGGCCGCCATCCCGGCGCTGACCGACAATGACTCGAACTTCTTCACCACCCGCACCTGGTCGACCGACTCCTCCCCGCTGAACTTCGGCATCGCCGCGCTCGTCTGGACCACCGCGATCTCGGCGATCATCGCCCTGCTGATCGCCGTTCCGCTGGCGATCGGCGTCGCCCTGTTCATCACCCAGATGGCGCCCAAGCGGCTGGCCGGCCCGGTCGCCTTCGTGGTCGACCTGCTGGCCGCCGTCCCCTCGATCATCTTCGGTCTGTGGGGCAGCATCGTGCTCGGCCACTTCGGATTCCTCAACGGGGTCCGGAGCGTGCTGATCGCCGTGCTGGGCTGGATCCCGATCTTCAAGGAGACGCCGAGCTGGAGCGATGTCGGCGGCACCATCTTCCTGGCCTCCATCGTGCTGGCGATCATGATCCTGCCGATCATCACGGCCACCAGCCGCGATGTCATGGAGCAGACCCCGCGCGACCAGGTCGAGGCCAGCCTGGCCCTGGGAGCGACCCGCTGGGAGGTCATCAGGATGGCCGTCCTGCCGCACTCCCGATCCGGCATCATCTCCGGATCGATGCTGGGCCTGGGGCGGGCGCTGGGCGAGACCCTGGCGGTCACCCTGATCCTCCAGCAGGTCAGCCAGATGCAGCTGAAGAGGCTGTTCAACCCGTCGATCTTCACCGGCGGCGACACCTTCGCCTCCAAGATCGCCCGGGACTTCCCCGAGGCCCTCAACGATCCGAAGTCGCTGGGAGCCCTGGTCGCATCCGGCCTGTCCCTGTTCGTCATCACCTTCTTCGTCAACGCCGCGGCCCGCACGATCGCGGAGAGAGGGGTCAAGCGATGACTTCCACCTCCACCACCTCGCCGGCCGCCGACGCCGTCGAGCACGAGCTCGACCTCACCCGGCCGTCGGGCTCGCGCACCGCCCGCAACGGCTGCGCCTCGGCCTTCATGGTCTTCGCCACCCTGCTCGCCGTCATCCCCCTGGTGTGGGTGCTCTGGTCGGCGATCAGCAAGGGCATCGGGTCCCTGCTGAGCGCCTCCTGGTGGACCAGCGCCATGGATTCCGCCGATCAGGCCAAGTGGGGAGCGCTGCACGCGATCGTCGGCACCATCGAGATCGGCGTCATCACCTCGGTGATCTCGATCCCGATCGCCCTGCTCACCGCGATCTACCTGGTCGAGTACGCCCGGGGCAAGAAGATCGCCCGGGTGATCAGCTTCGCGGTGGACGTGCTGACCGGCGTCCCCTCGATCGTCGCGGCACTGTTCATCTTCGCCCTGGTGGTCACCACCCTGGGCGGCCATCAGTCGGCCTGGGCGGCGTCCCTGGCCCTGGTGATCCTGATGGTGCCGACCGTGCTGCGCTCCACCGAGGAGATGCTCAAGCTGGTGCCGGACTCGCTGCGCGAGGCCTCCTTCGCCCTGGGCATTCCCAAGTGGAAGACGATCGTCTCGGTGGTGCTGCCGACCTCCATCTCCGGGATCATCACCGGCATCGTGCTCGGGCTGGCCCGGGTGATGGGCGAGACGGCGCCGCTGATCGTGCTGCTCCAGTTCAACCAGTACTTCACGGTGAACCCGAACACGCCGACCTTCGCCACCCTGCCGACGATCATCTCCAACGCGTACACCCAGGGCTCGGCCGACACCCCCACCGTGTGGGGAGCCGCGCTGACCCTCATCATCCTGGTGATGGGCCTCAACATCATCGCCAAGGCGATCTCCCGCCGCTACCTGCGCCGGATGGGCAAGTGAGCGCCCCGATGCGGGCGGCGACGACACGAATGAAAGCGAGCTGATATGGCCAAGCGGATCGAGGTCAAGGACCTCAACATCTATTACGGCGGGTTCCATGCCGTGGAGTCGGTGGAGCTCACCGTCGAACCGCGCACCGTGACCGCCTTCATCGGGCCCTCGGGCTGCGGCAAGTCCACCGTGCTGCGCACCCTCAATCGGATGCACGAGGTGATCCCGGGGGCCTACTGCACCGGGCAGGTGCTGCTCGACGGGGCCGACCTCTACGGCAAGGGGGTCGATCCGGTGGCGGTGCGCCGCAATGTCGGAATGGTCTTCCAGCGCGCCAACCCGTTCCCCGCGATGTCGATCCGCGACAACGTGGTGGCCGGGCTGCGGCTCAACGGGGTGAAGAACCACAAGGCCCTCGACGAGGTCGCGGAGAAGGCGCTGCGCGGGGCCAACCTGTGGGACGAGGTGAAGGACCGGCTGGATCGTTCCGGGGCCTCCCTGTCGGGTGGCCAGCAGCAGCGGCTGTGCATCGCCCGGGCGACCGCGGTGGAGCCCGAGGTGCTGCTGATGGACGAGCCCTGCTCGGCCCTGGACCCGATCTCCACCCTGGCGATCGAGGACCTCATCAATGAGCTGAAGGAGAAGTTCACCGTCGTCATCGTCACCCACAACATGCAGCAGGCGGCGCGGGTGTCCGACCGGACGGCCTTCTTCAACCTCAAGGCCCAGGGGGAGCCGGGGCGGCTGGTGGAGATCAACGCCACCGACAAGATCTTCTCGAATCCGACCGAGAAGGCCACCGAGGACTACATCTCGGGCCGGTTCGGGTGATCGGGCTCTTCTCGTAGCCTGTTGGGGCTTGTCTGTTGGGGGCTTGTAGGGCTGAAACCGGCCACCACGGCGCCGGCGTCTGGATTATCCAGACGGTGGCCCTGTGGTGGCCGTTTTCATTCTGGTCGGGCTTGGTCGCCGGATGGATTCGGCCATATATCGGCCGCCCTCTGGATTATCCAGGGGGCGCCGTCCTGGTGGCCGTTTTCATCAGTTCCCCGGCGCCGGCACCCTGTCGTGAGTGATCTGCCACTGATCGGCGCTGGTGCGCCGGGTCCAGAACGCCGCATAGCGCGGCTCGGTCTCGAGGAGTTCCCGGTGGGTGCCCAGCGCCGCCACCCGGCCGTGGTCGAGGAAGGCGATCTGGTCGGCGTGGGCGATGGTCTCGGCCTGGTGGGCGATCACCAGGACGGTCACCTGGCCGCTCAACTGCCGCAGAGCGGTCTGGATCGCCTTGGCGGTCACCGGGTCCAGGGCCGCGGTGGCCTCGTCGAGCAGCAGGATCGGGGCACGCTTCAACAGCGCTCTGGCCACCGAGACCCGCTGCCGCTCGCCGCCGGACAGCAGCCGTCCGCCCTCCCCGACCGGCGTCTCCCAACCATTCGGGAGGCGGTCGGCGATGAGGCTGACCTGGGCCAGATCGGCGGCCCTCTCCAGCTCGGCATCCCCGGCGTCCTCGTCACCGAGGGCGACATTGGTGCGCAGCGACTCGTCGAAGAGGTAGACGTCCTGGAAGACCAGGGACAGCTGAGCCATCCGGTCGGAGTCGCTGAGATCCTTCACATCGACTCCGCCGATCCGGATGGATCCGGAGTCGACATCCCAGAACCTCGCGATGAGCCGGGTGACGGTCGTCTTGCCCGATCCGGAGGCCCCGACCAGGGCGGTGGTGCGCCCGGCCGGCAGGCTGAGAGTCAGGTCGTCGAGCACCCGATGGCCGTCGCCGTAGCCGAAGCCGACGTGATCCAGCTCGATGGCGTTGCCGGCGGGCTGGGAGCGGGAGGTCTCGGGCGCGTCCATCTCCGGCTGGGCGAGCACGGCGCCGACCTCGTCGAGCTCGATCCCGGCTCGGCGCAGCCCGGTGGTGAGCTCGGCCAGCACCCGCAGCGGCGCCGAGACCTGCGTGGACAGCGCGATGAGGGCGATCATCGCGACCGGGTCGGCGGCCCCGGAGATCCCCTGGTAGACCGCCAGGCTCACCACCAGCCCGAACAGGATGTTGATGACCAGGCTCTGCGGGATCATCCCGATCACCGAGGACCACAGGGCGTGGCGTCCGGCCCGGCGGCGGGCCTCGATGGCGTCGGTGAGCGGCCGGTAGCCGGTGCCGATGACGCCGGAGGAGCGCAGGGTGACCTGGTCCTCGGAGAACTCCAGGAGCCGGCGGTCGGTCTCCAGGGCAGCCGAGTGGACGATCTCCTCGGCCCGGCCGTTCCTGGCCGACCCCCACCGGGTGACGAGCAGGATGAACACCATCGACACCAGCAGGGCCAGGCCGATCTGCCAGTCCATCAGCAGCGCGACGACGGCGACCGCGACCGGGGTGGTGACGGCGGTGACCACCGGCACCAGGACGTCCATCGCCGCCTGAGAGACGAACATGGTGCCCCGCACCACGATGTTGGAGGCCCGGGCCGCCGAGGTGGAGTCGAACCAGCTCAGCGGCAGCCTCACCATGTGCTCGGACAGCCGGTGGTGCATGTCCTTGATGATGTCCATCGAGACGGTGGATCCCCGGCGGGTCGAGGCGACGACGAAGACGCCGTTGACGACGCAGGCGCCGAGCAGGACCAGGACCCAGGTCCAGGCGCCCGCGATATCGCCCCTCAGCAGGGCGACCAGCAGCGGCACCAGGGCGGCCAGGGCCGCTCCCTGGGTGAGCCCGTTGAGGGCTGCGATGACCAGGAAGCCGCGCATCCGCGCGCTGGACTCCGGTCCGCCGATCTTCATCAGTGCCGTGATCATGCGGCCACCTCCATCTGGGTCTGCCACATCTGCGCGTACCGTCCGCCGCGGGCCAGCAGCTCCTCGTGGCTTCCGGACTCGACGATCCGGCCGTCGTCGACCACCGCGATGACATCGACGTGGCGCACGGTGTTGAGCCGGTGCGCGATCATCACCAGGGTGCGTCCCTCGACGAGCCGGGTGAGAGCCTGCTGGATCTCCCACTCGGTCTCCGGGTCGGCGGCCGAGGTGGCCTCGTCGAGGATGAGCACCGGCGTCTCCTGGAGCAGCACGCGGGCGATCGCGACGCGCTGGGCCTCGCCTCCCGACAGCAGGGCGTCGTCCCCGATCACCGAGTCGTAGCCGCGCGGCAGCCGACTGATCCGGTCGTGGATCCGGGCGGCGCGGGCGGCCTGTTCGATCTGCTCCCGGGTGGCGTCGGGGCGGCCCAGGGAGATGTTCTCGGCCACCGAGAGGGCGGGCAGCTGCACCGTCTGCAGGACGACGCCGACCCTGGAGCGCAGCACCGACTCGTCGATCCGGCGGACGTCGACCCCGCCGATGCTGATGGCCCCCTCGTCGACGTCGCGGAACCGGGCGGCGAGCAGGGCCAGGGTGGACTTGCCGGCTCCCGAGGGGCCGACCAGGGCCAGCGAGCCGCCGCTGGGGACCCTCAGGCTCACCCCGTTGATGACCCGGTGTCCGGGCCCTTCGGCGCCGGGGGCCGGCGGGTAGGAGAAGTGCACATCGCGGAACTCGACGGAGGCGTCGGCGGGGAGCTGCGGATCGGCCGGCTGGGGCAGCACCGGCTCGTCGAGCAGCCCGATCACCCGGCCGGCGGCCTCCTCGGCCTCCGAGCGGGACTGGTTGCCGGCGGCCACCGTGTAGAGGGTGGACGGCAGGGAGAGCGCGACGACGCCGACCACCAGCACCCGACCGGCGTCGGTCCAACCCTGCGACACGGCCCAGACGCCGGCGGCCAGCGCGACCAGAGCCACCACCGGGGCCGCCAACCACAGCAGGGCGATCGACTGGGCACGCATCTGGGGGCCGACCAGACCTCCGAACTCCTCTATGAACTCGTCGCTGGTGCGCCGGAACCGGCGGGACCCCTCGCGGGCCCGGCCGAAGACCTTGAGCACCGCGACCCCGCCGACGTAGTCGACGATGGCCTGGCTCACCCGGGCCAGACCCTGGGCGATCCGGTCCATGATCTGGCGCATATCGCCGCGGGCCAGCAGCTGGTAGGTCACCATGTAGAGGATCAGCGGAAGCACCGCGGCGATCCCCAGACGCCAGTCGAGGGCGAAGCACAGCGCCAGCCCGGCGACCGGGGTCACGATGGCGGCGGTGATCTCGACCACCGAGTGGGCGACCAGCTGGTGCAGGGATTCGACGTCGTCGTTGACCACCTTGCGCACCCGGCCCGAGCCGGTGGCGTCGAACCACCCGAGCGGCAGCCGTCCGAGGTGGTCGGCGAGGTGGAGCCGGACCAGGGCCTGCAGACGGACGTCGGCGAAGTGGGTGACCAGCAGCGCCACCCCGGACAGCCCGGCCTGGACGCCGACCGCGATGAGGTAGATGAACACCCACCGCCAGGCGGCGTGGGAGTCCAGGGTCCGGCCGGCCATTGCCCGGGTGAGGCCGAGGATCGACAGGTAGGGGACGACGCTGATCGCCGCGGCCAGGACTTGGAGGGCGATGCCGATCGCCAGACTGCCGCGCACCGGTCTCAGGATGCGGGACAGGGGCGAGGCGGTCTTCTGTCGGCCGGCGGGCCTGGTGTGCTCGGTCATGACCGGTCCTCCTTCTGTGTGAGGCCGGGCTGCGCGAGGCCGGCCAGGCCGCGCAGCACGATGTCGAGCTTGCGGACCAGGATGTCCCGCGGATCGGCGTCCACCAGGGCGTCCATCGGCGTCCCGGAGCCGGCGGCGGTGGTCCACTCGTCGCGGAACTGGACCCGGCTCACCGGGACCGAGTCGTCGGCCGAAGACTGCTCAGATTGCTTCGACTGCTCGGCCTGGTCCAAGACCTCGGCCCCGTGGCGGTGGGAGACGACCAGATCGAAGACGAGATCGGCGGCCAGGGCGGCGTCGCCGGCCTGCGAACCCGCGGGTGGCGAGCGCAGCGGCGACCCGGCCGAACTGCTCGATGAGGGCGGGCGAGACCACACCGCGCCCGATCGCCCCGGCGGCGCCCGGCATCGTCGCGAGGAGGTCCCAGGCCGCGAATGCCCAGGAGCGCAGCAGGGGCTCCCAGTCGCCGGTAAGCGGCGGTATGTCGAAGGCGTCGATGCCGGCGTCCAGCCCGAAGCGGATGAGCGCGTCGCGGTCGGGCGCGTACCGGTACAGGGTCGCCTGGGAGACGCCGAGCTCCCGAGCCGCGCGGGCGAAGGTCAGCCGGTCGATGCCGATCCGTAGCACTCCCGCCCCGATGGCGGCCGGATCGAGGACGCGCGGTCTTCCGGGATCGCGGGGTCGGCCGGGGCCGCGCCCGGATGACGCCGTGCGTGCGGTATGCGCGGTATGCGCGCCCGAGGAACCGGCGGCGGAGTTCGCTGAAGACATATTGAGAGCATACGTTCAAAATATGCGTTAACGCAAACAGCTCTCATTACTGAGTTGCTGCGAGCAGTTCGTGCGCGGGCAGCCCGCGGGGCCACTCATGCCGGTCGGAGCATGCCGGCCGGCCGCAGAGGCGACCAGGGCGTGCCAGCCGGCCGCGGAAGCGACTAAGAGCGAACCGGTCAGTGGCGCCCGTAGCGGCGGTTGAACTTCTCCACCCGGCCGGCGGTGTCGATGACCTTGGCCTTGCCGGTGTAGAAGGGGTGGCTCGCCGAGGAGATGTCGACGTCGACGACCGGGTAGGTGTTGCCGTCCTCCCACTCGATGGTCTTCTCGCTGGTCATCGTCGAGCGGGTGAGGAAGCTCATCCCGGCCGAGATGTCGCGGAAGACGATGGGGCGGTAGTCGGGGTGGATGCCGTTCTTCATGGAGTCTCCTGTGTGAGTTTGTGCGTGAGCCGAACCTGATGCATTATATGAGACTGATTCCCATTTGCAATCGAACGAGGACACGAGGAGGCCCCATGCGGGCACCAGGACGGGAGACGGTCTGATGGCCAAGAAGAGCAAGGACCTGCGTCCCATCATCAAGATGAGGTCGACCGCGGGGACCGGGTACACCTACGTCACCCGGAAGAACCGCCGGAACACCCCCGACCGGCTGGTGCTGCGCAAGTTCGACCCGGTCGTCGGGCATCACGTCGAGTTCAAGGAGGCCCGCTGATGGCCAAGAAGTCCAAGATCGCCGCGCAGAAGCGCCGCGAGGTTCTGGTGGCGCGCCACGCCGAGCGCCGGGCCGAGCTGCGCGCCATCCGCAAGGACGAGAGCAGGTCGCTGGAGGAGCGGATGGCCGCCACTCGCGAGCTGTCCCGGCTGCCCCGCGACTCCAGCCCGGTGCGGCTGCGCAACCGAGACGCCATCGACGGCCGCCCCCGCGGATTCGTCGGCAAGGCCGGCATCAGCCGCGTCCGGTTCCGCGAGATGGCCCACAGGGGCGAGCTGCCCGGCATCACGAAGTCGAGCTGGTGAGACGATGGCCGTTCCGAAGCGCAAGATGTCGCGCGCAAACACCCGCCACCGCCGTTCCCAGTGGAAGGCGCAGAGCACCCAGCTGGTGCCGATCGTCGTCAACGGACGCCGAATCCAGGTGCCCCGGCACCTGGTGAAGGCCTATCAGACGGGGCTCATCGACCCCGACGACTGAGCCGCTGCTGTTCTCTTCCCGAGCAACCGGCGAGCAGTTCAGCTGTTCAATCCCGATCTCCCGCCCCGGGTCGATCCAGGCAGTGTGCCGCCTAGGATCCCCAGGGCGGGTCAATTTCAGGCCGATGCACCCGCGCTTCGGAGCTGCCATCCCGAGCTGCTGGTCTGGGCCCTCCACATGTCCCGGTAGACCCCGTCGGCGCCGATCAGATCCTCATGGCGTCCCCTCTGGACGATCCGGCCGCCGGCCAGCACGACGATCTGGTCGGCGCGAACGACGTCGGCCAGCCGGTGCGCGATCACCAGCACACTCGACTCCCGGGCGAGAGCCTGCAGAGTCTCGGTGACGGCGCGGTCGTTGCCCGCGTCCAACGAGGAGGTCACCTCGTCGAGAACGACGATCGGGGCACCGGTGATCAGGGCACGGGCCAGCGCGATGCGCTGCTTCTCCCCTCCCGAGAACCGGTCCCCGCGGGTCCCGACCGGGGTATCGAGGCCCTCTTCGAGGCCGTCCACCAGATCAGTGATCCGAGCCAGACCGCAGGCCCGCCCGATCTCCTCGTCACTGGCCCCGGGCCGGCCCAGGGTGATGTTGTCGCGCAGTGTCCCACCGGTGAGGTAGACCTGCTGCGGCACCACGGCCACCCGACCGGCGAGATCGTCGCGACCGATCCGGCGAACATCCACCCCGCCGATCCCGACCGTCCCGGAAGTGGGGTCGAGGAACCGGGGCAGCAGGTGCGCCAGGGTCGACTTCCCCGCCCCCGAGGGGCCGACCAGGGCCGTGAGCCCGCGCTCGGGCAGGTCAAGGTCGATGCCGTCGAGGACCTGGTGATCCCCGTCGTAGGAGTACCCGACGCCGCACAGACTGACCGCGTTGCCCGCAGGTACCGCGGGCTGGTCGGGCCACTGCTGGGGTTCGACGGCGAGAAGCTCGTTCAGCCCCGCCAGGTCCCGGCGGTTCATCCGCATGCCCGCCGCCAGACCGGCGGCCGTCGAGACCGCCTCGGCGATCCGCATCCCGATGACGACGACGGCCACGAACTCCGGGGCGTCCAGGTGCCCCTGCGACAGCTGGACCGCCGCCACGGCCACCCCGATCACGTACAGCAGCCGGCTGACGACGTCGTAGGAGAGGACGCCGGGAACCGTGCCGGCGATAAGCCGGCGCTCGGCCTTCTCCTGCTGGGACAGCACGGCGCCCAGCCGGGTAGCGCTCTGATCGGCGTGGCCGAAAGCGCGGAGCACCGGTTGGGCGCGGGCGAACTCCAGCAACCGCTCGGCGGTCTGAGTCATGGTGCGCCGACGATCGGCGTCGGCCCGGTTCACCGACCGGTCGGTCGTCCACACCACCAGGGCCAGCAGCGGGCTGGCCACCAGCATCGCCAGTCCCACCCACGGGTCGAGGACGAGCGGCCCGATCACCAGCAGGACCGGGGTCACCACCGCGTTGACCAGGGGGCGCAGCAGGTGGGCGGGGATGTTCATCGCCGACAGGGCGGTGCCCCCGACCAGCTGCGACACCTCGCCGGCCCGGCCCCGGCGGAACCAGGCGCGGGGCAGTCGCTCCAGGGCGTGGTCGATCCGCTCATGCAGCACCAGCGCGAGATCGGCGCCGACGGTGAACCCGCGCATCTGCACCGCGACCGTGCAGACCAGCCATGCCACCGCCAGCGCGACGAACAGGACCAGCGAGGCCACGATCGACCGGCCGCCGGCCATGTCCTGGAGCAGCGGGATGAGAGCCAGGAAGGTCGCGGCCTGCAACGCCGCCGAGACCGCGAGCCAGGCGGTCAGCACCTTGACCGGGCGGGCCCCTCGCCGGCCCAGAGCTGTCAGAAGTTCCTTGATCATCGCACGTCCTCCGGTGTCGCTGTCGTCACTGCCGAAACCATCGATTCAGACCAGAGCCGCCGGTAGGGCCCCTCCCGGGCGACCAGCTGGTCATGGGTGCCCTGCTGGACCAGGCGTCCCCGGTCGAGCACCAGGATCTGATCGGCGTTGCGCACACTGGCCAGCCGGTGCGCGATCACCACCACCGTCCGGTTCTCGACCAGCCGGGACAGCGCCCGCTGGACGCGGTCCTCGGACTCCGGATCGGCGTAGGCCGTCGCCTCGTCGAGCACGATGACCGGCGCGTCGGCGAGCAGGGCGCGGGCGATGGCCACGCGCTGGGCCTCCCCGCCGGAGAACTCGACATCGCGACCCACCTCGGAGTCGTACCCGTGGGGCAACTGCATGATGCGGTCGTGGATGTTGGCCGCCCTGGCGGCCTTCTCGACATCGGCGTCGCAGGCCCCCACCCGGCCCATCCGGATCACCTCGCGCACCGTCTCGCGGACCAGCACGACGTCCTGAAAGACGAATCCGATCGAGGCGTAGAGGGTCTGCGGATCGATATCGCGCAGGTCGACACCGCCGAGCAGCACGGCTCCCCGGTCCGGGTCGTCGAACCGGGCCAGCAGGGAGGCCAGGGTGGACTTGCCGGCCCCGGACTCGCCGACGACGGCGGTGAGGGTCCCCGGCATGAGCCGGAAGGAGACGTCGTGCAGCACCGGCTCGTCGGGCTGGTAGCCGAAACTCACCCCGCGGGCCTCCAGCACCGGGCCGACCCCGTCGAGCTGCGGCGTCCTCGGCGAGTCGCTCGTCGGGAGCACCTCGAGGCGGCAGATACCTTCAATGGCCTGGGCGGCCGCCATGCCCTGCTGCAACGACTGCACCCGGGTGCCGATCGTGTTGACCGGCGCCGAGACGAAGGGGCCGAGGACCAGTGCCGGGATCACGTCGGCCGGCGTGCACAGGTCGAGTCCGATCAGAACCAGGCCGCAGCAGACCATCAGGAGGACGGCGGTCACCGGGGAGGCCAGCACGAAGGCCACCGCGGTGACGAACCGGGTCTCCCCCACCCAGTCGAGGAAGAAGTCATGGAAAGCGGTCGCGGCACGTCGCAGCCTACTGGGACGGGTGTCGCGACGGGCGAAGGCGCGAACGACGTCAACCCCCTCCACCGCCTCGACGGTCGCGGCGTCGAGCTCGCCGACCGCCGCGCCGTACTCGGCCATCCGCGCCCCCGACCCGGCCATCGCCCTCTGGAAGAGCAGGTAAGCGACCACGGCCAGAGCCAGCATGACGAGGGCGAGGATCCACTGGGTGGTGGCGATCAGGATCACCGCCGCCAGCGGCGCGATGAGCACGGTGGTGATGTCCAGCAGCGCGTGGGCGACCAGATGGTGCATCGACGCCGTGTCGTCCTGCACGGCCTTCTTGACCATCGCGGTGTCGTGGGAGGTGAACCATCCCAGTCGCACCCGGGACAGCCGGTCGGCCATCCGTCGCCGCAGCTCTCGCAGCAGGGCGGCATCGGCCAGGTGACTGACCGTGGTCGCCAGGCCGGCGACCACGGTGCCCGCGACCAGCAGCACGAGCGCCGCGATCACCCAGCCCCAGTCGGTGTGGGCCCACCGATCGGTACGGACCACGCGCGCCGCCAGCAGGGCCAGGCACCCCAGGCCGGCCACCTGGGCCGCCGTGGCGACCGCCTGCATCGCGACCGCGCCGATCAATCGGCCGCGGATCGGCGCCAGGATTCGTCGCACAGACTCGTTCACGATTCTGCCTCCCCCATCGGGCGGGCCTCCACCCACAGATTAATAAGAACTGTTCTCATTATTTTCCATTCCTGTGACTCTTCTCTCGCGAGACTCCGTCGAGTGCGATTCCGGTGGAAGGCGGACGACCTCGTCGGCGTAATCGGCCACCTCGTCGGCGTTGTGGGTGATCATCAGCACGGCCAGCCCGGTGGCATCCCGCAACCGCGAGACCAGGCGCAGCACGGCCTGCCGGGTGTCGTCGTCGAGGGCCGAGGTGATCTCGTCGCAGAGCAGGACCCGGGGACCGGCGGCCAGCGCCCGGGCGAGGTTGACCCGTTGCCGCTCGCCACCCGACAGCTCCTCCGGTCGGCGGGACAGGCAGCCGGGCGGCAGCCGCACCAGCCTCACCAGCTCCTCGACACGGGTGGACGCCGCCGAACGGGACAGCCCGACAAGACCGGTGAGCGGGCGCAGCAGAGCGGTGCCGACGTCCTCATAAGGGTTGAGGGATCCGCGGCTGTCCTGGGGAACCAGGGCGATCGCGCACCGATCCGCACGCCGACGTCTGCGATTGACCGCAGCCAGCGGGCGTCCGTCGAGGACGATCTCTCCGCTGTCGGGACGATGAAGCCCGGTGAGACAGCGAGCGATGGTGGACTTGCCCGATCCCGACGGCCCCACCAGGGCGGTGGTGCTGCCCGCACGAAGAGCGAGGCCGATCGGCCCGATGACCGGCCCTCCGCGATAGTGCGCGGCGAGCCGCCTGACATCCAGGACCACCGATCCGTGCCCGCTGCCGGGCCCTGTCACGGGAGTCGCGGCAGACGGCGTCCCACCGACGACACCGCGATGGAGGTGGATGACGCGATCCGCCAGCCTCGTGACGGTGTCGCGATGATGACTGATCAGCAGGACCGCGAGGTCGTCGGGGCGCCGGTCGATCATGGCCACCACGGCATCGATGGTGTGCCCGTCCAACCCGGCCGTCGGCTCGTCGAGGATCAGCAGCCGGGGCCGGTTGCACACCGCGAGGACCAGCGCGGCCCGCCGGGCCTGTCCTCCCGACAACTGGTACGGCCGACGACGCCAGAACTGCCTGCTGCCCGGCAGCCCGACATCGATCAGGAGCTCGCGCAACTCATCGCGATCCAGGGGCCGCTCGGCGTCGGCCGCCCGCTCGACGAGCAGGGACCCGATCCGGCGGGCCGGATTGAGCTCGGCCGCCGGATCCTGGCCGAGGAATGACGCCACCCGTCGCCGGGTCACGGTCGGCTCCAGAAACGGATCGCGGCCACAGACCCTCACCGCGCCGGCCGAGACCGCCAGACCCGGGCGGATATGGCCGAGCAGACTCAGGGCCAGCGTCGTCTTGCCCGACCCGCTCGGACCCATCAGGCCCACGACCTCGCCGGCGCGCACCGCGAGATCCACACCGTCGAGGACGCGCCGATGCTCCCCAGCGCTCTGATCGACGCTCAGGCCTGTGACATCAACGATCAGTTCGCCCACCATCCTGCCCCGATTCATGCCGCCCCCGATGTGGTCTGAAGTCGCCGGCCGAGGTCGTCGACCAGGAAGTTGACCGACATGATCACCACCGCGAGCAGCACCGCCGGCACCACGACTCCCCACGGATTCAACAGGACGCCGACCGCGTTCTCCTGGACCATCCGGCCCCAGTCGGCAGCCGGCGGCCCCTGCCCCAGACCCAGGAATCCCGCGGTCGCGGCCAGTTGCAGGGAACTGGTCAGCCGGAGCCCCGACTCGGTGGCCAACGACACCGCCAGGCCCGGAGCGATGTCATGGCGCACCAACTGCCACCAGCGATCACCCCGGCTGCGGGCGACCTCGACATATCCGGTCGTCAAGAGGTTCTTTAGGACTGTCCTCAGCACGCGGGTGGAGAACGGCACGGACACCAGGGCGATGGCCGCCGCCACGGCGACATCGCTTCCGGGAAGGCCTGTTCCCAGCAGCAGGAGCACGAGCAGCCCGGGAATGACGCCGATCATGTCGACCAGACGGATGATCCACTCCCCGCGACCTGCGCCGGCGAAGGCCGAGACCAGCGCCAGGCCCAGGCCGGCAAGGACTGTCAGCGCCGCGGCGATCAGACCCGTCAGGAGAATCCGGCCGCCGCCGTAGAGGACCCGGGCGGCGACGTCCCGCCCGATCGCGTCGGTGCCGAGCAGCAACCCCGCCGACGGGGCCTGGAACCCGGTGCCGACCACCTGCGTGGGGGTGTGAGCGGCCAGGCGCCGTCCCACCGTGGCGATGACGACCGCCACCAGGAGACCGGCCGCGGCGAGGACGGTGGTGATCGTGGGTCGGGCGGTCTTCCGGCCCCGCCTGCCTTTTCCGCCTCTTCCGTCGTGAAGGCGTGTCGTCTGCTCAGTCATCGCTGGACCACGCCCTCGGATCCAGGAGGGCGACCACCAGGTCACCGATCCACAGCACCGCCAGGGCGATGGCGCACAGGGTCAGCCCGATGCCCTGGACCACCGGCAGGTCCCGGCGTCCGACCGCCTGCTGGAGCTCGTAGCCGACCCCCGGATAGTTGAAGACCAGCTCCACGACGACCGATCCGCCGATCAGCCCGCCGAACATGATCGCGATCACCTGGACCGCCGGCTGGACGGCATTGGGCAGCACATGACGCCACGCCAGCCCCCAGTCCCCGACCCCGCGCAGACGGGCGGCCTCCACACTCGGGACCCCCATCACCTGGATCACCCGGGCCCGCAGCGTCCGGGCGGCCACGGCGAATCCGAACAGGGCCAGGCTCAGCACCGGCAGCACCATCCCGGCCGGGGCGTCCCACGGCGTCCCGCCGATCCGCACCAGACCGACCTGCGGGAACCAGCCCAGCCATTGGGAGAACACGATGCTCAGCGCCACGGTGGTGACGAACTCCGGCAGCGCGATCATCAGCAGGCCGACGACGTTGATCATCCGGTCGGCCATCCGGCCCTCGCGGACACCAGCCCACAGCCCGGCCGCGATCGCCGCCGGGGTGGCGAGGGCGAAAGCGGCCAGAGTCAGCACGATGCTGTTGGGCAGCCGGGTCGCGATGACCTGGTCGACCGGCGTCCCGCTGGTCAGGCTGACCCCCAGGTCGCCGCGGATGGCGCCGCCGGCCCATTCGAGGAACCGCACCGGCGCCGGGCGATCCAGTCCGAGCTGGTGGCGCAACTGGGCCACCTCGACCGGTGTGGCGGTCGGACCGGCGAGCTGGGCGGCGGCGTCGCCGGGAAGCACCTCGGTGGCGATGAAGATGAACAGCGCCACCACACACAAGGTGCCCACAGACCACACCAGCCGGGCCAGGACGAAACGAACCCTCCCGGTCATGACCGTCCACCCCGGATCCTGAAGAGCCCCTGAACCGCCGTCCGCCTGCCGCGGACCCGGATCACTCGATCGACGCCTTGGCGAAGGTCGGCCACGGATCGCTGAGGACGCCGTGCACCCCGGCCGCTCGCGCGTTCACGGTTGCCGCGAAGACCGGAAGAATGGAATTCCCCTGCTCCCAGATCAATTTCTGAGCCTGGACGGCCTTGGCCTTGCGCTCCTGCGCGGAAGCCTGACCGCGGGCCGCCAGCATCAGCTTGTCGATATCGGGGCGATTGAAACCGAAGGTGCTCGGCAGACCGGCGACATGAGTGCTGGTGTATCCCGACAGAAGAGGATTCGGAGGCGTGTAGTTGGCGACGAACGAGGCCGAGAAATACGACTTCATATCGGCGAAGAGCTGACCCTGGGGTCGCGAGTCGAGCTTGACGGTGACCCCGACGTCCTTGAGGTTCTCCACCAGCATGGCCGACGCCTCGGCCATGCCCTGGATCTCCGAGCCGGTCAGCAGGGTCACCGACATCCCCGCGGCACCGGCATCGGAGAGAAGCTTGGTGGCTTTCGCGACGTCGCGGGTCCGCTGCTCGATACCATCGGCATAGTCGGGGAACCCGATCGATTCCAGATCGTTCCCGAGGACGCCCTTGCCGCCCAGCGCCGTGCTGAGCATCTTCTTGCGGTCCACGGCGAGACGGAATGCCTGACGCACCCGAACATCGGAGAATGCCTTGTCATTCATGTTCATGATGAATGACAGCGCTGTGACGAAGGGCACCGCGCTCTCGTCCAGGGCCACCGCGGAGTTCCCATTCAGGGTCCGAGCCTTGACCGGGCCGATATCGCCGGCGTAATCGATCTGGCCGGAGGTGAGAGCACTCACGCGGGCGTCGAGGTCGGCGATCGATCGCAGCTCGAGCCCGTCCAGGAGTGGTTCGGCCCCGTAGTAGCCGTCGAACCGGACCAGCGAGGTGCCCTCTCCGGCGACGAACTTCTTGATCTTGAAGGGTCCGCAGGTCGGCGTCGACTCGGTGAACGACGTCGTGCCCTCCTTCAGCACGACCGTGTTCTGACACAGCACCATGGCGCCGTCGGCGATCGGTGTGAGGGTCGGCACCCCGAGAGTGCGATCATTGACGACCTTCGCCTTGGCCACGTTGAAGCTCGCCCCGATCGTCTTCATGTAGGGCAGCGAGGGGAGTTTCAGCGGTGCGGCCAGCGAGTAAGCGATGTCGCGAGCGGTGACCGGGCTGCCATCGGTGAAGACCGCCTTGTCGCGCAGGGTCAGCGTGTAGGAGGTCAGATCCTTCGAGGGAGTGATCGAGGAGAGGATGTCGAGGCGGACGCCATTGTCGCCAGCGGAATCCAGGACCCCGAGCAGGCCATGGACGGCCCGAATCCGCACCGAGTCCAGGAACGTCGGCCCGAGAAGCGGATTGAGGGTCTCGGCCGACCCTGCGCCGACGAAGGCGGCGCGCAGCGTCCCGCCCTTCTTCGCGCCATGGCCAGATGGTGAGGCGGAGCTCTTAGCCGACCCCCCCCCCGCACCCTGACAGGCCGGTTGCCAGCCCGGCAACCCCGAGGCCGAGAAGGACATCGCGTCGCGACAGTTTCATCGTGTTCCCATTCGTCTGTGTGTGGTGGACATACGTGTGCGATGGACCTGTGCTCAGGCGCCAGCGCCCTGCTGATTGGCGCTAACGATACTCGTTCTCATTTATGGTGGGTGGTCGGCCCCTACGATCCGATGGGGCTGCCCTCGCGTCCCAGCCGTGAGACGCCGTCGACGACCCGCCGGCGTCGTCAGGGTCCCACCGAGGGTGCTCGGAGTCGGCGTCGATACCGTGCCCCTCATGAGCGCAGTTCCCTCAATGGCCTTTGGCTGGGATCTCTGATGGCTCGGGTGAGGTTGAACTCAACGTTGAAGTTCTACCTCGCAGCCCGATCATTCAGCTGGGCCGCAGGATCCTTCATGTCTATCGCCCTCGGGATGTGGATGAAGTCCCTCACTGGCTCGAATACGCTGGCCGGATTTGCGACGGGATCGACCCTTGTCCCACGGGCCTTCGGTGTGCTTTTCGGTGAGCGCCTCGAGAGTCTTCCCAGGAAGTACGGACTCATCATTGCCGATCTGTTGTCCGCCGTCGTTCTTCTCTTCCTCCTGCTGGTGAGATCGCCGTCCCAGTTCTGGATCATCATCTGTGTCGGCATCGCATATGGAACGCTCATGGTCGTGGTGAGCTCATCGGGATCCGGAGCGCTCAAGCTCCCGTGCTCCGATGAGGAGTTGCCCATGGCGATGTCGATCACCAATGAGATCAGTGGTGTGTTCACGATTCTGGACCGATTCTGGGAAGCGTCATGTTCTCCGTCGGCGACGGGGCTCTGCTGGTAATGGTGACGAATTCCTGCTTCCTGATCGGCGTCCTCATTCTCTGCCGGGTCCACATTCCCACCGGCCGTGCGACCAGGGAGCGGGGCACCTTCGCCGGGCTCCGGCTGCTGTTCGGAGATCCCGTTCTTCGTGCCACGACGTGCTGCATGGCACTCGTTCTGTGCTCGGCGGGGCTCATCGACGGCGCGCTCTACGCAATGATCGATTCCCTTCGCAAGCCCCCGTCGTTCTCCGGATTCATCGTCGGCGCCCAAGGCCAGGGAATGGTCGGCGGCAGCTTTCTGGCTTTCATGTTCTTCCGACTCCGTGCCGCCGAGAAGTCGATGGCGGACTGGCTGCTGGCGTCATCCACGCAGCCACATCTGCCCCATGGTGGCTTCCTCGACCACGAGGCGCCCCTTCCTCCACGAGACGCCTCATATAGTGGGCGCCTCGTCGACAAAGAGGCGTTTCGTGGGAGATCGGACCGGATTCTTTGAGAAGCCGGGGCGGGCTGCGCCGATGTGCGATGGAAATCACTCCCGCCACGCCATCCCGAGGCCTTGGCCGGGCCGGATGACGGTGGGTCGGGAGTGAAATCCACACGAGAACCGGGCCGCCGGAAAATCTCTCACAATTAATGTCCACATAGTGGGACGAAAGCGGTTCTGCGACGAAAAACTGTCGGTGGTGGCTGCTTGACTTGACCCATGGACGCAACGACCGACACCTACCGCGACGCAGGCCGGCGGCTCACCGCCGCCGATGCCGCCGCGCGCCGGGCCGAGGTCGCACGCCTGGAAGCCATCCTGGAGATGGTCGACGCCTACCCCGCACCCGAACCCTTGAGCGCCCCCGGCGCCGAACAGCTCGTGTCCGCCGGCTCAGACGGTGCCGGGCGGGTCGGGAACTTCGTCGCCCTCGACGTCGCCGCCCTGCTGGGCGTCACTGAGGCCATCGCCTGGACCCTGGTCCACGAAACGGTGAACCTGCGTGCCCGGCATCCCCGGCTGTGGGAGGCTGCGAAGGCCTGGGCTGGTGGAGGGGTGGCGGGCCCGTCAGGTCGCCCGGGCCTGCGATGAGCTGGACGCCGAGGCCTGCAGGATGGGTCGACGTGAAGCTCGCCGGGGTGTGGGGCACCGCGGCCTGGCCAAAGGTCTGGCGCACGATGAAGGGCCTGGTCCTGCAGGCCGACAGGGCCCTGGCCCTGGAGAAGGCCCGCAAGGCGCAGGCGGAGCGGTTCGTGCGGATCACCCACAACGGGGACTCCACGTCGTTTCTGAGTGCCAGGATGGACACCGGCGCCGCGCTCGCCCTGCAGGATGCGATCCGGCGGATCACCGGCAGATTGGTCGACGAGGGCGCGATCGACCCGGTGCCCGAGTTGGAGGTCCAGGCATTGGAGGAGTTGGCCGCGCCTTATCTTCCGGGGATCGACAGAAATTCTTCGACGGAGCGCACCATCGCCAACGGCGATCCCTCGGCCGTTGATGGTGCGGCCTCGATCTCCGGCGGCACACCCTCGACCGCAGGCAACCCCTGCGATGGTGGCGCCTCGGTGACCAGCGGCAGCGGCACGACCTCCGCCGGGGCAGCGGCAGGTGGTGCGGTGCGCAGCGCATCGGCGCCGAACCCGGCCCCACGGCTGCCGCTGGCTGATGTGGTGGTCCACATTGGGGCCGAGGACCTCGATCCCGACACCGTCGGCACCGGTGTAGCACGGGTGATCACCGCCGGTGGGGATGTGGGCCCGGTCCTGGTGCCCCAGATCGCGAACCTGCTGCGTCACCACCGGATCCGGGTGATCCCGGTCATCGACATGGCCGGCGACCCCTCGGTGGACGCCTACGAGATCCCCACCCGCACCAAGATGCAACTCCAGTTGCGGGAGGACTCCTCTGTCTTCCCCTACTCGAGCCGCAGGTCGAGATCGTGTGATCTGGATCACACAGTGCCCTACCGGTTCGCCCGACCCGATCTTCCGGCGCCGCCGGGCCAGACCCGGCCCTCGAACCTGGGGCCACTGTCCCGCGGGGAGCACCGGGCCAAGACCCACGGCGCCTGGACGCTGGATCAGCCCGCCCCCGGACTGTACCTATGGACGAACCGGACCGGGCACCGCTGGGCCGTCATCAACGGACACACCCACCGGCTCCCCACCGCCTGACCGGCCGAGCCCACGGCGATGGCCGGAACAGCGGACACCGGATCCTCGACCGGTGTGAGGAACGTCAGGAAGCGCGCATCTCGGAGCATCAAAGTCTGACGGATTGTGGTGTGAACTCAAACGACAATCCCACATACATGCGCCGGTTTCTCGCTGTTGTTCTCAGCTGTCCGGCTCGGCCTCACGAGGCGCCAGTTCGTCGACGAGACGCCTCATCTAACGGGCGTTTCGTGGTGGAAGGGGCGCCTCGTGGGAGAGGGTCAGCTGAATCGTTCAGCGGGCGGCACGCTTCACCCTCGGCAGCGTCGCGCGTCGCAATGGGCTGCTGGCCAGGACCGGAACGAGCCCCATGCTCCCGATCACGGCACAACCGAGAAGGGCAGCCTTGACCGAGATGCGCTGGCTGATCAGCCCCAGTATGGGAGTGGTGATGAACGTCGGAAGCATCTGACCGAGAGTCAGGAGCGAAGCGAATCGGGACTGCATGTCCGAGGGGGTCTTCAGCACGAACAGCGGCGACATATGGAGAGTCACCAGACATATCCCCACACCGGAGACGAAGGACGCCACTGCATCGACCACCAGACTGGGACCGACCGCCATGACAATCAGACTGACGGCCGTGATCACAATTCCAGCACCCATCGGAACTCCGGGCCGATGATATGGACCCGCGACAGACAGCACACCGCTCACCAACAGCATCCCGGCACTGGACGCCATGACGAGGACACTTCCCTGAGACGGCGACCAACCGTGCGCATGAGCCAGAAGCGGCAGACACAGCGACGTGACCGGCAGAAACGCCCCGGCCACGCAACACAGCGTGATCAGCATCGCGACGATCTCAGGCAGCCCCCGCAATTTCGCCACGGCGTCCACAATGTCGCGCCACCCACTCCTCTTGACGGTCGGGGGCGGTGGGTACGCCGGACGGATCCACAGCAGCGCGATGAGCACGACGGTGAATGAGGCGGCGTTGAAGATCGCGGAGGCCGAGATCCCGGACAGCGCGATGATCGCACCGCCCACCGCAGGGCCGAGAAGCCGCATGACGATCGACAGGGAGCTGCTGACCGACATCAGACGGGGCACCTTCTCGGGCGGAGCCAGCTGCCGGATGAACACCGTCTGCGACGGCGCCCGAAGGCCCGCTATCGCAGCATTCAGGACGGCGCGGATAATGAGCAGCACCGCCAGATTCGCGCCACTGACCTGAAATCCGGCGAATCCGACGAGGACAATCACCGAACCGGCCAACGAGTAGGCCATGAGTCTCTTCTGTCCAATCCGATCTCCGATCACGCCACCGAATATCACAAAGCCAGAAAGAATACCCGTGTACACCGCATTGAGCACCCCGGCATAGGCCCCGCCCAAACCCGATGCCACCCAGTTGAGCGAGAACGACCAGGTGGAGTCGCCCAAATTCGACAATGCGGACACGCTCAGCCACACGGCGACCGGAGCAAGGCTGCGTTGGCGAGAGGGATCACTCATGGCGGTCACGCTAACCTCGATCTTTCATCGTTCGGGGGCCGGTCGCTGCCCGGCGGCTGTGCCGCCGGTCCGGTACCCGATTCTGCCAGAAGAACATGACGATCCGCCGCATCACGCTGCGCAGGGCGGGCGGTCCAGGCCGAGGGTCTCCAGGTCGAAGGCGAGCAGAAGCCAGGCCGACGGCCTATCCTGCCGGGGCCGGCAGGCCCCGCATCGCGAGCACCGCCGCGGCGACCGTGGCCGCCCAGCGATGCCGATCCGAGACGTGCAGCACCACCCGCCGCCCACTCCGCGCGATGGTTGCGGGCACTACGAACAGGCGATGCCGCAGCTTCTTCGGCTCCCACCTGCGCACCGCCTCCTGCGGGTGGGCCAGCAGTCCCATCCACGCCAACAGGTCACAGGCCATCGCCACGATCTGACACCAGATCCGGTTCTGCCCGAACCCATACAACGGCAGGTTCACCAGCCCCGTGTCCTTCGCATTACGGATCCGGTCCTCGCACCGGGCCCGCCGCCGATGCCGCACCTCCAGATCCGGCAACTGACCCTTCGTCGCATTCGTGGCGAACGCGGTCAACCGGTAGCCGTCCACATCATCGAACCGCAACTCAGCCCCCGCATCGGGATACTCCCGGCGCACGATGACCCGCATCCCCGCAGGCCACCCCGAAAGGTCCAGCAGCCCCGTGAACTCGGCCACATCGGCCCCCTCACGCACCCCACCGTCGCTGGTGTAGGCCGGAGTCCACACCTCTTCGGGGATCTTCTCGTACAACTCCGGTGTGTCCATCGGCAGCGTGAACCCCACCGAATACGACACCCGCCGGCGCACCAACTCGTTCAGCGTCTCGTGGGTCGACCCGGCCCCATCAATCCTGACCAGGACCTTGCGGCCGGGCCGCGAGCCGACCCCGGCCTGGTCCAGGGCCGCCCGGATCACCAGCTTGTGGTCGGCGGCCGTATTCGACCCGGCGTTGCCCGGACGCAGCATCACCGCAGCCATCTCACCGGAACCGGCCGCTCCGTGATCGATGAACGCGCACAACGGATGGTGCCCGTAACCCTTCTTGAACGTCGGGGCCGCCTGCTCCTTGTCCGAATGGGCGGTCACAAGCGTCGCGTCCACATCGATGATCAACGGATCCGCAGCGCTGATCCCGGAGTTCGGGGCATGATCACCGGCCAGCGCCCACACGCGGGCCCGGGCGGTCTTCCGGGCGCGGCCGATGGCTTTCTCCGCGCGCTCGGCGTTGTCACCGAGCAGACTGATGAGTCGGGAGACGGTGGGGTCGGAGGCCACCGGCCCGTAGAGGCCGGGTTCGGCGCGGACCTCCGACAGGTCGGACAGGCAGTCCCCGCCCAGCGCCACCGACAGGGCCAGGTCGCAGACGATCTTTCCCGGATCGTGGGTGGCCAAGGGTTTCGCCCACCGGGACAGGGCCGCCGAGAGCTCCGTGTCGAGGCCGGAGGCGCGGATGGTCTCGGTCAGCAGGATGCCGCCGGCCTGGCCGATGGCGGGGATGGTGGCGGTGTCGATGTGGAGGCGGGGGTATGAGCCGGTAGTCTTCATCTTGAAGGTGCTCCTCGTCTTGACGGACAGTGACTCTTTGACAAGCCCTATCCTGCCAAGCCAGGAGCACCTTCAGCTACTCCGGGCCCCGTCCTGGGACGCTCAACGATGAAATACCCAGGCTAACGAGCGTCACCGACAAGATTCCGCACCCCGGCTGAGCCAACCGGGCCAACCGACCCGCCCGCTCAGCCCCGCGCCTCCAGCCGGGCGAAGGCGCCCCCGGCCTCCCGCAACCGAGACGCCGTTCCGGCCTCCAGCACCCGTCCGGCGTCCAGCACGACGACCGGACTGTCATCGGGAACCAGGTCGGCCCGATGAGTGATCTCCAGCACCGTCATGCCCACCCGCCAGCCGGCGATCCCCTCGCGCACCCGATCGGCGGTGGCGCCGTCCAGCTGGCTGAGGGCCTCGTCGAGGATGAGCAGGTCCGGCTGGCAGACCAGCGCCCGGGCGATCGCGATCCGCTGCAGCTGGCCGCCCGACACACCGGCGCCACGGCCGGTGAGCTCGGTCTCCATGCCCTCGGGTAGGCCCGCTGCCCAGCCCCGCAGCCGGACGGCGTCCAGCGCCTTGTACAACGTCCCGTCATCGGCCGTCGGCCTAGCCAGCTTCAGATTGGCGGCCAGCCCGCCCGACAGCAGCGCCGGATGCTGGGGCACCAGCGCGACCCGGCGCCGCAGCTCCTTCAGGCGTAATTTCCCGACATCGACCCCAGCCAGCCGCACCACCCCGGAATCGGCGTCCCACCCGCGCAGCAGCAGCCCGGCCAGGGTGGACTTCCCGGAACCGGAGACGCCGACCACCCGGGTCCAGGAGCCCGGCTCGACCTCCAGGGTCACATCCTCCAGAACCTGCCGAGACTCCCCCGGATAGCCGAAGCTCACCCGGTCGAAGGCCGCCCCGCCGCCATCGTCACAGGGCACCGGGCGATCCGGGTCGACGACCAGCGGCGAGGCCTCGACGACCTCGCGCACCCGGGCCGCGGCGGCGAAGGAGTCGTCCAGTCCGGAGACGAACTCGTCGATCCCGCGGGTCGGACGCCACAGGCCGATGCCGACCGCCAGGGCGACCAGTACCTCGCGCAGTCCGGCGCCGGCGACCGGGGCGAGGGCCAGCACTGCGATGAGCCCACCCGCCTGGACGGCGGCGATCGCGCCGGCCCGCAGCCCATCGATCGCACCTGCCCGGCTGCGAATCCCGGCCAGACGCCGGTCGGCGTCATCCAGGCTCTTCAGCCGCGCCGGCCCGGCGTTGAAGGCCAGGATCTCGCGGACTCCCTGCAGGTCGTCACCCAGCTGCCCGGCGACCTCGCCGCGTCCCGAAGCGACCCGGCGGGCTGCGCGCCAGCTGCTCCGCCCGGCCGCCATCGGGATGAGCAGCACCAGCAGGACGGGCACCGCCAGGGTCAGGGCCAGCGCCCCCGAGGTCCGGGCCAGCCAGACCAGCGCGATGACCGGGACCAGGACAGCGGAGACCGCCGGCGGCAGGGTGTGGGCGAAGAAGACCTCGATCCGGTCGATGTCCCGGGTGGCCCGGTCGGTGAGCTCGGCCCCGGCGCGGCCGGTGGTCGCCGCGGGGGCCTGCGGAACGAGGCGGGCGAAGAAGAGCTCGCGCAGCCGCTGCAGGCAGGTGAAGGCCACCCAGTGGCCGGTGTACTGCTCCAGATACCGCAGCAGGGCCTTGGCCAGGGCGATCCCGACCATCGTCCAGGCCAGCGTCGCGACCGCGACGCCGCCGCCCGCGGCGGCCGTGGCGATGGCCCCGGCGGCAACCACCAGCAGCAGGACGCCGCCCAGGTCCGAGCCGATCCGGGCCAGCGCGGACAGGCCGAGGACGGGCACCAGCCGGCGGGTGTGGCCGACCAGCCAGCCGGTGAGCTCCAGCCGCGATGCCCCCTTCGCAGAAGTGGATACGGTCATCGGGTCTCCTCGAGCAGGGCGCCGAGGTCGACGACGCGATCGGCGGCCAGGATGGCGCCGGGACGATGGGCGATGAGCAGGACGGTGCGGCCCCGGGCGAGCCTGCCGAGGGCCTCCAGAATCCCGGCCTCGGCGGCCAGGTCGACCTCGGAGGTCGGCTCGTCGAGGATGAGGATCGGCGCATCGCGCAGCACGGCACGGGCGATCGCCAGGCGCTGGGCCTGCCCGCCCGACAGGGTGCGGCCGCGCTCCCCGACCGGGGTCTCCAGACCCTGGGGCATGGCGCGGACATCGCCGTCCAGGCCGGCCACCTCCAGGGCCCGCCACAGATCCGCCTCGGTGGCGTCGGGTGCCGCCATCCTCAGATTGTCGGCGATGCTGCCGAGGAAGAGGAAGGGACGCTGCTCGACGACCGCCAGCCGCGATCTCAGCAGTGCGGGGTCGGTGCTGCGGGTGTCCATCCCGTCGACCAGCACCCGCCCCGAGGCCGGCATCAGATGACCCTGGATCAGAGCGCTGACGGTGGACTTGCCGATCCCGCTCGGCCCGACCAGGGCGACCTGCTCGCCGCGCCCGACCCGCAGGCTCAGCCCCGACAGCACCGGGCGGTCGGCGGCCCAGGAGGCGGTGACGCCCTCGAGGACCAGAGCATCCCCGGTATGAGAGACGCCGGTCTGGGAGACGCCGGTTCCGGACCGGCGGGCCGCAATCTTGCCCGAGCCGAGGTGACGCCCGAGGATCCGCTGGTGGGCGCGACCGGCGATGCCGATGTAGAAGAACTGCCCGACCACGTCGACCGGGCCGATCACCAGCACGGTCATCAGCAGCACCGCGATCCCCTGGCCGACCGACAACTGCCCGGAGGCCACCCGCATCGCGGCCAGCACCCCGCCGGCGACCACGACGGTGAGCGAGAAGGCGGCGTCGACGACGAGGATCAGCAGCTGGTTGCCCGCCAGCATCCTCATCAGGGAGCGGCGGTGCTGCTCGCCGCGCTCGGCCAGCCGGACGGCCGTGCGGTCGGCGGCGCGGGCGTAGACGAGGGTGTCGAGGGCCTGGACGGCTTCCAGGAAGCCCGAGGTGAGGCGGGCCTGGGAGCGCCGGTAGGCAGCCCCGATCGGGCGGACCAGGCGCTGGAATCCCCCGATCGCCAAGGGCACCAGGAGGATGAGCAGGGCGAGCCGCCATGCAATGCCGGGGTCGGTGGTCAACGCCATCACGGCCAGCACCAGCAGCGGGGTGGTGAGGGCCCCGGCGATCGGGCCGAGGAAGGCCGCCCGGTAGCCGGCGGTGCGCTCCACCGAGTTGGTGGCCATCGAGAGGAGTTCGCCGGTGCGGCCACGGGTCCGTGTCGGGCCGAGCTGGAACACCCGGGCGATCACGGCCTGTCGCAGTCGCCGCTCGGTCTGGGAGGAGGCGCTGGCCGACAGCCACTCACCGGCCCCGGTGGCCAGCCCGGCGATCACGGCCAGCACGGCCGCGGCGATCAGCCGGGCGCCGGAAGCGCGCCCCCCGGAGGCGAGCGCGTCCACCCCACCGCCGATCAGGGCCAGCAGGAGGGCGGTGGCGACCGCCGCGGCCCAGGCCAGGCCGATCGAGCAGACCAGCACCCAGCGCGGAGTCGCCCGGCGGATGGCCTCCCCCACCTTGCCAGACTGGTGTGAGGGGCCGGGCGGCCCCCCGGCGGAGTGCGGGTGACCGGTCCTGCTGGGTTCGACCATGATCCCCATTCTCACTCCTGTGTCTCGGGTGCCCGGGAAGGACTCACGGACTTCTTACGAGACGAGTGCCGATCCGCGCCCTTGCCCCACAGATCGGTCTACATCTCGTAAGAAATCCGTGGCAGATCCCTGCGACCAGCGGCGGATCGAGCGAGCCAACCCCTCTTCGACTTGCTCTGATCTCCCAAGAAGCGCAATATATGAGAATAATTCTCATTACAATCCTTGAGGAGGACCCATGTCCAAGCGCTGCCAGGTCCGCGGCACCCGCCCCGGTTACGGCAACTCGGTCTCCCACTCCCAGCGCCACACCAAGCGCCGATGGGAGCCGAACCTCCAGACCAAGCGGTACTGGGTGCCCTCGCTCGGCCGCCAGGTGAAGCTGAAGGTCAGCACCAGGGGCATGAAGATCATCGACCAGCGCGGGATCGACGCCGTCGTCGCCGAGATGCGCGCCCGCGGAGAGAAGATCCGATGACCCCCGGGCCGCGCACCGGCCGGATTCCGTGATCGCCCACGAAGGGCCGCCCGCCGAGGACTGGCCCGACGATGTCACGGCGATCATCCACCACCTGGACCATCTGGAACAGCTCATCGAGGGCGACCCCGCATCTCGCCCGCCGGCCTCATCGCGGCCCGCCCTCCACCGCCAGGACCTCACCGATCTCGCCGATCGGCTGAGGTATCTCGCCTCCCTCCTACCGCCCGGAGCGCGGACCACCCGCCCCGAGCCGGGACCGGTCGAGTCGATCACAGACCAGATCTGGCACCACATCAAGGCCATCGAGCAGCTCCAGCGCAGGGCCCAGCAGGCCCGGGACCAGAACCGAACGGGACCCCCCTTGACATGCGTCACCGCTCATTAATTAAGGCAAGCCTTACCTAAATCAAGATGGAATGGACACCATGACCTCCACCAGCCAGTCCTCTACCAAGCAGCCCTCCAGCGATCCCCACTCAGCCAAGCAGCCCTCAACCAATCAACACAGGGCCACCAGCGGCATCGCCCCGCGCGATCTCATCAACATCGGCGTCTTCACCGCCATCTACTTCGTCGTCACCTTCGTCTCCGGCATGGTCGGGATGGCCGGCCCGGCCTTCATGTTCGCGGGCTTCCTGATCGGCGCCCTGGTCAACGGCTCGGTCGTCATGCTCTTCATGGCCAGGACCCCGGTCAAGGGCGCGATGACCATCATGGGCATCATCTCGGGCCTGCTCATGGTCCTGTCCGGGCACGTCTGGTACACCGTCATCACCGCCGGGCTGCTCGGATTTGCCGCCGACGCCATCGTCAGGTCCGGCGGCTACCAGTCCCGCAAGCGCGACATCCTGGCCTACGGCGTCTTCACCCTGTGGATCGTCACCCCGCTGCTGCCCATCGTCTACCAGGCCGACGCCTACTTCATCGAGATCGGCAAGGAGATGGGCCAGCCCTACGCCGAGTCGATGCGCCGACTGTTCACCCCCTGGATCATCGCCATCTGGACGGTCGTCGCCTTCCTCTTCGCGCTGTTCTCCGCATGGGTCGGCACCCGCATCCTCGACAAGCACTTCAAGAAGGCCGGGATCGCCTGATGTCCGCATCGACGACTCCCGTCCCGATCGGGGCCGTCGACCAGATGCAGGGGACGGCGGCCGGTCACGCGGGAGCGATCTCCGCCGACCCCCGCACCAAGCTTCTGCTGCTCCTGGTCGTCAACGCCCTGGTGCTCGGGAACGGGCCGTTCAGCGTCACCCTGGCCGGCTTCGTCGTGGTCGCGGCTCTGCTGGCCACGGCCGGGATCGGGGCGAGACGCTGGCTCTCCTATGCGATCCCGGTGGCCGGCCTGGCGATCGCCTTCCTGCTGCTTCCCAGGCTCGGCTCCAACGCCGTCCTCGCCCTGGTGGTGGCGATGGCCTTCTGGTTCGTGCGGTTCGCGGTCGCCATCGGCCTGGCCTGGTACCTGGTCGCCACCACCGGCCCGGCCGAGTTCTCGGCCGGGCTGTCGCGGCTGCGCGTGCCGCAGAGCATCGTCATCCCCGTTCGCGGTGATGCTGCGCTTCATCCCGGCGGCGATGCAGGAGCTCCGGGCCATCGTCGACGGGATGCGGCTGCGCGGCGTCCTGCCCCACGGGGCCGCGATCATGCTGCACCCGATGCGCACCGCCGAGTACATCTTCGTGCCGCTGCTGGCCTCCACCACCCGGATCTCCGACGACCTGGCCGCCTCCGCGCTGATCCGCGGGCTGGGCATCACCTCCCGGCCGACCTCGGTGGTCCGGCTCGGTTTCGGCCCGGCCGACGCCGTGCTGCTGCTCGTCACCGCGGCCGTCCTCGCGGTGCGCCTGAGCGGCTGGGAGGTCGCACTGTGAGCACCCCGAGCACCCCGAGCGCCCCCGTCATCGAGGTCCACGACGTCACCGTGCACTACCGGGGCGCCGAGGACTCCCCCGCCTCCCTCGACCACATCGACCTGGACGCCGCCCCCGGGACCCTGACCGTGCTGTGCGGGGCGTCGGGCTGCGGGAAAGTCCACCGCGCTGAGACTGCTCAACGGCCTGGTGCCGCACTTCCACGACGCCGAGCTCACCGGTTCGGTGCGGGTGGCCGGGGCCGACCCGGTGGCCGAGGACATCGCCGAGGCCGGGCGCACCTCGGCCACCGTCTTCCAGAATCCCCGGACCCAGTTCTTCACCTCCGACGTCGCCGGCGAGCTCGCCTTCCGCGACGAGAACTACGGCCTGGATCCCGAACTCATCCGCGCTCGCAGCGCCCGGGCCGCCGAGCAGGTCGGCATCAGCCACCTGCTCGACCGCAGCCTGCACCAGCTCTCCGGCGGGGAGCTGCAGAAGGTGGCCTGCGCCCAGGCGATCGCCGGCGGCACCGATGTGCTGCTCCTCGACGAGCCCACCTCCAACCTCTCCCCCGGCGCCATCGACGAGTTCACCGGGCTGCTGGGACGGCTCAAGGCCGAGGGCCGCACCATCGTGGTCGCCGAGCACCGGCTCTACTTCCTGCGCGGGCTGGCCGACCGGGTCGTCCTGCTGGACGGCGGCCGGATCGTGCGCCGCGCCACCGGCGAGGAGTTCTTCGCCATCGGCGAGGCCGAGCGGGCATCCCTCGGGCTGCGGACCCTTCATCGGCCGAAAACTACTGGGGCCGAAGCTTCTGGACGCCGGTCCAGCCCGGAGCGCACCCGCGGAGGCGCCCGCCAGCGCACCCGCCTGGCCTCACCCTTGACAATGTCTCCTTCGGCTACCGGGGCCGCCCGGTGCTGAGGATCGACCACCTCGACCTGCCGGCCGGGCGGGTGAGCGCCTGTCGTCGGCCCGAACGGGGCCGGCAAGTCCACCCTGGCGAAGGTCGTCTGCGGCCTGCTGAAACCCGGCCACGGCTCGCGGATCGCCCTGGACGGGCGGCCCACCACCGCCCGCTCCCGGATCGGGGACAGCTACATCGTCATGCAGGACGTCAACCGCCAGCTGTTCTCCGACACGGTGTCCGGGGAGGTCACCCTCGGACTCGACGAGGACCGCCGGGGCCGCGTCGACGTCGACTCCCTGCTCGACACGTTCTCGCTGTCGCAACTGGCCGACCGCCACCCGCAGTCCCTGTCCGGAGGGCAGAAGCAGCGCCTGGTGATCGCCTCGGCAATGGCCTGCGACAAGCGGATATACGTCTTCGACGAGCCCACCTCCGGGGTCGACCAGCGGCACCTGGTCGGCATCGCCCGCCAATTGCGCACGCTGGCCGAGGCCGGCGCCGTCGTCATGGTGATCAGCCACGACCCGGAGCTGCTCGAGCTGTGCGCCGACCGCATCGTCACCGTCCACCCGCTGGCCGACCTGGACAGTTCCAGCACGCAGACCAGCGTCACCGCACCCACCGCAGGAAGGCTCTCATGAGCACCCCCGTCACCGAGCAGACCTCCGCCCCGCCCACACCGGCAGAATCCGGCCATCGGTCGGACGCCCAACAACACGATGCTCATCAGCAGGATCCGAAGGCCAAGGACCGCGCCTCGCGAGAGGCGATGGCCCGGCTCACCGGCCCCGTCAAGGGGACCATGTGGGCGGCCCGGATCATGGCCGCGCTGTCGGCCGTGCTGGCCATCGCCCCCTATGTCGCCCTGGTGCACCTGGGCGGAATCCTGCTGACCGCCTGGTCGGCCGGCGTCGCCCCCGACCGCGACAAGGTGATGCTCACCGTCAACGTCCTGATCGGCACCTTCTGCGGGCGCCTGATGCTCTACTTCGTCGCCCTGGCCCTCACCCACTTCGCCGACGCCCGGCTCGGCGCCTCGATCCGATCCGACATCGTCTCCTCGCTGGCCCGGGCCCCGCTGGCCTGGTTCACCTCCACCAATTCGGGGCGGGTGCGCAAGGCCCTGCAGGACGACACCCACACGATTCACATGCTGGTCGCCCACGCCCCGGTCGAGACCACCTGCGCGGTCGTCATGCCGATCGCCCTGTTCGTCTACGCGCTGATCGTCGACTGGCGCCTGGGCCTGCTCACCATCGCCACCTTCCCGATCTACGCCGTCCTCTACGCCTGGTCGATGCGCGGAATGGCGGTCAAGACCGCCGGAGATGGACACCAAGCTGGCGAAGGTCTCGGCCACCATGGTGGAATTCGTCAGCGGGATCACCGTGGTGAAGGCCTTCGGCCGGGTCGGCCGGGCCCACGAGAGCTACGCCACAGCGGCCAAGGAGTTCACCGACTTCTACCTCGCCTGGTGCGAGCCGCTGCTCAAGGGCTCGGCCCTGTCCACCTCCGCCATCTCCGCCCCCGGTGCTGCTGCTGGTCAACCTCGGAGGGGGCGCCGCGATGGTCGGCGCCGGCTGGGTCTCCCCGGTCGACGTGCTGGCCTGCAGCCTCATCGCCCTGGTGCTGCCCGCCTCGATCGAGGTCGTCGGCACCGGCCAGTGGGCCTACCAGATGGCCTCGGCTTCCGCCCTGCGGCTCACCAAGCTGCTCGACCTGCCGCTGCTGCCCGAGCCGGACGCCGACGCCGAGACCCCTCAGAGTCACGACATCGGCTTCGACCATGTGAGCTTCGCCTACGGGCAGGTCAAGGCGGTCGACGACGTCACCCTCACCCTGCCCTCGGGCAGCATCACCGCCCTCATCGGGCCGTCGGGCTCCGGCAAGTCGACCCTGGCCACCCTGGTCGCCCGGTTCGCCGACCCCGACTCCGGGACGGTGACCATCGGCGGGGTGGACCTGCGCCGCATCCCGACCGCCGAGCTCTACCGGCAGGTCGCCTTCGTGCTGCAGAACCCGCAGCTGCTGCGGATGTCCATCCGCGACAACATCCGCCTGGCCCGCCCCGACGCCACCGACGAGCAGGTCCGCGAGGCCGCCCGCGCCGCCCGGATCGACGACGTCGTCACCGCCCTGCCCGACGGCTACGACACCGTGCTCGGAGCCGGGACCAACCTGTCGGGAGGCGAGACCCAGCGGATCGCGATCGCCCGGGCCATCCTGGCCGACGCCCCGATCCTGCTGCTGGACGAGGCCACCGCCTTCGTCGACCCCGAGTCCGAGGCCGAGATCCAGCGCGCCCTGGACCGGCTGGTGCAGGGCCGCACCGTCCTGGTCATCGCCCACCGGCCGGCCTCGGTGATCGGCGCTGACCGGATCGTGGTGATGGAGCGCGGCCGGGTGGTGGCCCAGGGCACCCACCGGGAGCTGGCCGAGGAGCCGCACTACCGGTCCCTGTGGGCGCACACCACCGGATCCGACGCGCCGCTGACGCACACCGAGGAGAACCGATCATGAGTTCCACCAGCACCATGCGGATGATGCCGCGCTTCGCCCGGCTGGTCTCCCCCGAGGGGCAGCGCACGCTACGCCGCTCGAGCCTGATCAGCGTCGTCTCCGGCGTCATCAAGGGAGCCGCGCTGGTCCTGCTGCTGCCCGCCTCGGTGGCCCTGTCCACCCACTCCGCCTCCTGGGGGCTGGGCATCGCCGGCTGGCTGTGGGTCTTCGCCGGGCTGGCCGCCCTCGGCGCGATCGTCGACTACTACGGGGCGATCGTCGGCTACACCACCGCCCTCGACATGCTGCGCACCGTCTACCGTCGGCTCGGCGACCGGATCGCCCAGCTGCCGCTGGGCTGGTTCAGGCCCTCCCTGTCCGGGCGGCTGTCCCGGCTGGTGAGCCAGGAGATGCTGATGCTCGGCTCGGTGCTGGCCCATCAGCTCGCCCCGCTGATCACCGCCGTCACCTCGGCCCTGGTGATGATGATCGGCGCCCTGGTCTGGGACTGGCGGCTGGGCATCGTGCTGGCGATCTCGGTGCCGGTGGTCGCCATCCTGCTGCGCATCGCGCGGCGCTGCCTGACTCACGGCAAGCGGATCAGCACGCCCGCCGAGGAGGAGCTGAGCTCCCGGATCGTCGAGTTCGCGCAATGCCAGGGAGCGCTGCGCTCGGCCGGGCGCAGCTCCTCGTTCACCGAGCTGGAGGACGCCAACGCGCAGGCCCTCAAGGCGCAGCGCACCGACCTGTGGTGGGGTCTGCTGGCCAATCTGCTCAACGGCGTCGTGGCCCAGTCGATCATCATCGCCCTCATCGTGGTCGCCGCCAATCTCGCCCTGGGCGGCAAGCTCGGGCCGCTGGAGACCATCGCCTTCATCGGGCTGGCCCTGCGCTTCACCCAGACCCTCAACGAGATCGGCGAGTCCACCTCCGGCCTGGAGGACCGCCGGGTCCAGCTGGACCAGATCGACGAGATCCTGGACGCCCAGCCCCTCCCCGAGCCCTCCGACTCCGCCTCGGTCTCTGCCGCCTCGTCCCCTGCCGCCAGGCCCGGCGAGGTCGAGCTGGCCGACGTCGGCTTCGGCTACCGCGCCGACACCCCGGTGCTGCGCGCAGTGAGTCTCAAGGTTCCAGCCGGCGGGATGTGCGCCCTGGTCGGGCCGTCGGGGTCGGGCAAGACGACCATCGCCAAGCTCATCGCACGGTTCCACGACGTCGACTCCGGGACGGTCCGGGTCGGCGGGGCCGACGTCCGCGAGCAGAAGGTGGCCGACCTGATGGCCGGGGAGTCCATGGTCTTCCAGGACGTCTACCTGTTCGACGACACCCTGGAGGCCAACATCCGGATCGGCCGGGAGGACGCCACCGACGAGGAGGTGCGCGAGGCCGCCCGGCTGGCCGGCGTCACCGAGATCGTCGACCGGCTGCCCGACGGATGGCAGACCCGGGTCGGGGAGGGCGGGCGCGCCCTGTCCGGCGGGGAGCGCCAGCGGGTGTCGATCGCACGCGCCCTGCTCAAGGACGCCCGGGTGGTGCTGCTCGACGAGGCCACCAGCTCTCTGGACCCGGAGAACGAGGCGAACATCGTCGCGGCGATGGAGCGGATGCGCCGCACCGCGACCCTGATCGTCATCGCCCACAAGCTCAACACCATCCGGTCCGCCGACCAGATCGTGGTCCTCGACCCGGACGGCTCGGTCTGCCAGACCGGGAACCACGAGGAGCTGTACGGGCGTCCGGGCCGCTACCGGGACTACTGCCTGGCCCGGGAGGAGGCGGAGAACTGGCGGCTCGCCTGAGCGATAGGCCGGTTGCGCCGGTTGCGCCCGGTTGCGCCGCGCTCAGATGGCCCGATCACTCCCGACACGCCGTGAAACTGCACCGGCAGTGCCGGTCTACGGCCTATCGGGAGTGATCGGGACCATCGTTCAGCCGCTGAGGCGGCGGTAGCGCTCCAGCCTGGCCAGCCCGGCGGCATCGACCGGGTCGTCGGGGGAACCGGCCACTCCAGCCAGAGCCGCCCGGGCGGCATCAGGATCCAGATCCATGCCGATCGCCACCAGCTCCCCGGAGGGCTCCGGCGGGCGGGGCAGACGTGCGATGTGGACCAGTGGCCCGACAAGGTTGACGAGGTAGCCGCGCATCCCGCCCCGGGTGCGCACACCGACCCGGCCCTTCATCCGGTAGGCCCCCTGCGGCGGGGATTCGAGGAGGTCGACCAGGGCGGCCGGGCTCACCGGCCCGGGCAGCGCAACGCTCGCAGATCGGGCGTGGACATGCACGTGGTGCTCGTGGTTTTCGGGCTCCAGCGGGAGCTCCTCCTGAATCCGCGGGATGGTCGGCGACGTCGAGCACGAGGTCCGGATCGAGCCGTCCATGCGGCGCCCGGACCACCTGAGCCATCGGGTTGACCCGGGCCACCCGCTCCCGGATCCGGTCGAACTCCTCGTCAGAACGCTCGGCGCCGCCGAGCAGATCGGTCTTGGTCACCGCGACCAGGGTCGCCGTCGCGTAACGACGAGGGCGGCTCGGGATCGGTGTCGACGGTGCTGGCGGCATTGACGGCGTCCACCACCTCGATCACCCCGCCCATCCGGACCCCGGGGACCGAGCTGGAGGCGATCAGGCGGGCCAGGGCGGGCGGGTCGGCCACCCCGCTGGCCTCCACCACGATCGCGTCCAGGTCCATGCCGGGCCGGGCCAGATCGGACAGCGCGCGGTCCAGCCCGGCCGAGCGCGGCATGCAGCACAGACAGCCGCCGGCCACCGAGGAGGCCCGATCGACCTGGCCGGCGACCAGCGCGGCGTCGACGTTGATGTCGCCGAAGTCGTTGACCACCACGCCGAGCCGGGCGCCGCGCCGACGCAGCAGATGATTGAGCAGGCTGGTCTTCCCGGCGCCGAGATGGCCGGTGACGGCGATCACCGGCACCTTCTCCCCACCCGACGCGCTCACCGGTGATCTCGCCATGCAGGCGTCCTCAAGACACTCATCCAGTCCATGCACCTTCCATTGATGAGTCTCATTCTCATTCCTTCCGGAGGTGTTCACAACTGGTGTGCCGTTCACCCGCATCGGCCGTTGCCTACGCATATCGGCTTGTCAACGGTTGTCGGGAGATTTATGTAAGGCTAGGCTCACCTAATAGTTCCGGCGGGGCAACACCGCGCCCCGCCCTGTTCCCGAGGAGACTCGTGAAGCCCGTGCGTCACCATCCTGCACTTGCAGCGCCGCTGAGCCGGCGACAGATATTCTCGGCCGCCCTCGGCGGCGGCGCCCTGCTGGCCCTGTCGGCCTGCGGCGGCGCCGACTCCGGATCGACCGCCTCCCCCTCGGCATCGGGTTCGGCCTCCGGCTCCGCCGGAGTCGCCGGCCCGTTCCCGGTCACCATCAGCCACGCCTGGGGAACCACGACGATCCCCAAGCCCCCGACCCGGATCGCCACCACCGGCTGGAGCGGCGAGGACGCCGTCCTGGCCCTCGGCGTCCTGCCGGTCGGCATGCCGAAGGCCAACTACGGCCCCGTCGACAAGAACGGCTTTCTCCCCTGGACCGCCCAGGCGGTCGCCAAGCTGGGCGGCACCGGCGACAAGATGCCGAAGACCTACGACGAGACCGACTCCATCGACACCGAAGCCATCGCGAACACCGATCCCGACCTCATCCTCGGCATCTCCTCGGGAGTGACCAAGGCCCAGTACACCACCCTCTCCGAGATCGCGCCGACCATCCCCTACACCTCGAAGATCCCCTGGGGTGCCACCTGGCGCGACGTGATGCAGGTCACCGCCAAGGCGATGGGCCGCAGCGCAGAAGGAGCGAAGGTGATCGCCGGCTGCGAGAAGGACATGGCCGACGCCGTCGCCCAGCACAAGGGTCTGAAGGGCCGCTCGGCCGCGATGATGTGGTTCGACCCCAAGAAGCTGTCCACGGTCACCATCTACACCACCGGCGACGCCCGCGCCGCCTACCTCAACGACCTCGGGCTCAAGACTCCTGCCTCGATCGCCGCGCAGTCCAAGGGAGCGGCCTTCTACAAGGAGATCTCCTCGGAGAAGGCCGACATCTTCTCCGACGTCGAGATCATCGTCTGCTACGGCGACGCGAAGACCCTGCTGCCGCAGCTCCAGAAGGATCCGCTGCTCTCGAAGGTCCCCGCCATCAAGCGCGGATCGGTGGCCGTCATCCAGGACAACTCCGCGCTCGCCGCCGCGGTCTCCCCCTCGGTGCTGTCGATCCCCAGCCAGGTCGGACCCTTCACCGCGGCCCTCGCGGAGGCCGCCGGGAAGCTGAGCTGACCCGGGTGACCAGTGCAGCGGAGGCCGCCCGGCCCGGCCCGACCGGGTCGGCGTCGCGAAGACCGGCCCGATTGTGGGGCCTCGCGGCCGTGCTGGCGGCCCTGATCGCCGCCTGCGCCGCCTCGGTGGCGGTGGGTACCCGGGCGGTCCCGCTTGATCAGGTGTGGACCGCGCTCACCGATCCCTCGGTGCACACCTTCGCCGCTGCGGCGGTGCGCACCAGGGTGCCACGGACCGTCCTCGGGCTTCTGGTGGGCGCCGCGCTGGCCGTTTCCGGAGCCCTGTTGCAGGGGGTGACCCGCAACCCGCTGGCCGACCCGGGCATCCTCGGAGTCAACGCGGGGGCCGCGGTATTCATCGTCGTCGGGATGGCCTATATCGGCCTGGACTCCCCCGGCGAGTACATCTGGCTGGCGGTGCTGGGGGCCGGCCTCGCCGCCGCAGCGGTCTGGGCGATCGGATCGGGGGGACGCGGCCGCCCCACCCCGCTGCGCCTGGCCCTGGCCGGAGCCGTGCTGGCCGCCGTCCTCACCAGCGTCACCCAGGCGGTGCTGCTGCCCCGCGCCGAGCTGCTGCAGACCTTCCGGTTCTGGGAGGCCGGCGGGATCGACGGAGCGCGGTTCGACCAGATCGCCCAGGTGCTGCCCTTCTTCATCGCCGGCGCCGCGATGGCCGCCTTCTCGGGTCGAGCGCTGAACAGCCTGGCCCTAGGGGACGAGCTGGCCGCCGGGCTCGGCCTCCGCGTGGGACTCGTCCGGCTGCTCATCGCCGCCTCGGCCGTGCTGCTGGCCGCCGCATCCACCGCTCTGGCGGGGCCGATCGCCTTCGTCGGGCTCATTGTGCCGCACGCGGTGCGCACGATCGTCGGCGCCGACTACCGCTGGGTGCTCGCCTGGTGCGTGCTGGTCGGACCGTTGCTGCTGCTGGTGGCCGACGTGGTCGGCCGGATCATCACCCGCCCCACCGAGGTCCAGGTCGGCATCGTGATGGCCATCATCGGCGCCCCCGTCTTCATCGCCCTGGTGCGCGGCCGCCGGATGGGGGAGCTGTGACCACGACCACGACCCCCGCCCCCGCCGGGGACAGTTCCCTCGCCGCCGGCCTGGTGCGAGCCCGTCGTCATCGCCGCCAGCGGCGCTGGCTGCTGGTGGTCCTGGCCCTCTCGCTACTGATCCTCACCCTGTTCATGGTGAGCCTGTGCATCGGGGAGCGCGTCTACTCCCCCGCCGACGCGATCCGGGTGATCCTCGGCCAGAAGGTGCCGGGTGCCAGCTTCACCATCGGCCGGCTCCGGCTGCCCCGGGCAACCACCGCGATCCTGGCCGGCGCGGCCTTCGGCGTGGTCGGCGCCTGCTTCCAGATTCTGTTGCGCAACACCCTGGCCAGCCCCGACATCATCGGCATCACGGCCGGCGCGAATACCGCCGCGGTGGCCGGCATCATTCTGCTCGGCGCCTCCGGGCTGGCACTCACCGGGATGGCGGTGGCCGGAGGGCTGCTCACCGCCCTGGCCGTAGCGCTACTGGCCTGGCAGGGCCGCGGGGCCACCTCCCGGCTCATCCTGATCGGGATCGCCACCGGCTCGATGTTCGACGCCGTGACCATGTGGATCATGATCCGCGGCAACCAGTACGACATCCAGGCCGCCAGCCGATGGCTCACCGGCAGCCTCAACGGAGCCACATTCACAGGCCTGGCGCCGCTCGCCGTGATACTGACCATCGGCCTGCCGGCGATCGCCGCGCTGTCCCGTCCGCTGGACACCATGCGGCTCGGGGAGGACGCCGCCGCCGGGCTCGGCGTCCGCGTCCGGTCCACCCGCACCGCGATCATGCTGGTCGGCGTCGTCATGCTGGCCACCGCGACCGCCACCACCGGGCCGATCGCCTTCGTCTCGCTGTTGTGCGGGCCGATCGCCGCCAACCTGGTCGGCCCCGGACGCTCCTATCTGCTGCCGTCGGCCCTGGTCGGGTCGGCCATGGTGCTCGGCTCCGACATCATCGCGTCCCGGCTGCTGCCCCACAGCTATCCGGTGGGAGTGGTCACCGGGATCGTCGGCGGCGTCTACCTCATCGTCCTCATCGTCAGACTCACCAGGAGAGAGACAGTATGACCGATCACACCTTCTCCGCCCGGTCGGTGGCCGTCGGATACGGCGACCGCACCGTCATCGACGCCCTCGACCTGTCGGTCCCAGATCACGGGATCGGGGCCATCATCGGCCCCAACGGATGCGGAAAGTCCACCCTGCTGCGCGCCCTGTCGCGGCTGCTGAAGCCGTCGTCCGGCTCGGTGCTGCTGGACGGCCGGGCGATCCACGAGATGCCGACCCGCGCCGTCGCCAAGGTGCTGGGGCTGCTGCCGCAGTCGCCCACCTGCCCCGACGGGATCGTGGTGGCCGATCTGGTCTCCCGCGGCCGCGCGCCGCACCGGGGCACACTTTCGCGCTGGAGGCCGGCCGACGACGAGGCGATAGCCTCGGCCATGGAGCAGACCGGAACCGCCGAGCTGGCCGACCGGCCGGTCGACGAACTGTCCGGCGGCCAGCGCCAACGGGTCTGGATCGCGATGGCGCTGGCCCAGGAGACCGACCTGCTGCTGCTCGACGAGCCCACCACCTACCTTGACCTCGCCTACCAGATCGACGTGCTGGAGCTGCTGGCCGAGCTCAACCGGAGTCGCGGCACCACCGTGGTGATGGTGCTGCACGACATCAACATGGCCGCCCGGTACGCCGACTGGCTGGTGGCGATGCGCGACGGGTCGGTGATCGCCCAGGGCTCCCCCGCCGAGGTCGTCACCGAGGACACCCTGCGCGAGGTCTTCAGCCTGGAGACCCGGGTGCTCCCCGACCCGGTCAACGGGACGCCGATCGTGGTGCCGATCGGCAGGGCAGGACAGCCGGGACTGCGCCCAGGCCGGACGGGAGCGCGCAGCATGAATGGCGTCGCGCCCGCTTCCGGCCCGCAGCCCGCCGATCCGCGTCCGGTCAGCGCCACCGGATTCAGGCCCTACCGGGTGCGGGTGGCCGCCCGCCGGGAGCTCGGCCCCCACTTCGTCCGGCTGGTGCTGACCGGGGAGGATCTGGACATCTTCGGCACCGGCCGGGCCGACCAGCGGATCAAGCTGCTCCTGCCCAACCAGGACGGCTCCTGGGCCGATCTGGGTCTGGACGATCCCGGGATTCTGGCTGCAGGGGACTGGTACCAGCGCTGGCTGGACGCCCCGCAGGAGCGGCGCAACCCGATGCGGACCTACACCGTCCGCGACATCGATCCGGAGGGCCGGGAGCTGACCGTCGACTTCGCCGTGCACGGAGCCGTCGAGGACCTCGGACCGGGGGCGGCCTTCGCCGCGACGGCCGGCACTCGGCGACGAACTCGTCGTCGTCGGGCCGGACGGGCGCTCGCCGCACTCGCGGCTCGGCATCGACTTCCATCCGGGTCCCGCCCGGCATCTGCTGCTGGCCGGAGACGAAACCGCGGTACCCGCCGTCTGCGCGATCCTCGAGGGGCTGGACGACGGCGCCCGGCCCTGGGATGTGCACGCCTTCCTCGAGGTGCCCGAGACCGGGGACTTCCTCGAAGTACGTCTCGGCGAGGGGATCGAGCTGACCTGGCTGGCCCGCGGGGAGGTCATGGGGGAGGCGCTGATCGGCGCGGTGAAGCGGTTCTGCTGGGAGAATCCGGGCTTCATGAGGCTCGGCAGCGGAACCTCCGCAGCGCCGCTGGAGGACATCGACGTCGACCGGGAGCTGCTGTGGGAGGCCCCCGAGGACATGCCCGGGGGCGACTTCTACGCCTGGATCGCCGGTGAGGCGGGAGTCGTCAAGACCTTGCGAAGACTCCTGGTACGAGAGCACGGCGTCGACCGGACCCGGGTCGCCTTCATGGGGTACTGGCGCGAGGGCAGGGCGGAGGGCTGAGTTCTGCTCCGCCAGGAGGACGGCGTCGCTCAGGCCTTGTCCATCTCGCCGGCCAGCCCCAGCAGGGCGTTCTCCACGACCTCCGGCAGCGCCGGATGGATCCAGTACTGGCCGCGGGCGACGGCGTCCACCGTCTGCCCGAAGGTCATCGCGGAGATCGCGACCTGGATCAGGGTGGAGGCCTGCGGCCCGATGATGTGGGCGCCCAGCAGGGTGCGGGTTGCCGGGTCGCCGAGCAGCTTGACGAAGTGGGCGCTGTCCTCCATCGCCCAGCCGTAGGCGACGTCGGCGTACTGCTGGGTGAAGGAGACGTACGGCGTCTCGGACTGGCGAAGCTCCTGCTCGGTGGCCCCGACCGCGGCGATCTGCGGGGAGGAGAACACCGCGTGCGGCACGACGCGGTGGTCGGCGGCGACCGGGTTCTCGGGGTGGAGCAGGTTGTGGCGCACCACCCGCGCCTCCGCGTTGGCGACGTGCTTGAGGAAGCCCGGGAAGCAGATGTCGCCCAGTGCCCAGATGTGCGGAGCGCTGGTGCGCTGGTACTCGTCGACGGCGACGAAGCCGTCCTCGTCGACCGCCACCCCGGCGGCGTCCAGACCGAGCCGATCGGAGTTGGGAATCCGGCCGGTCGCGTTGAGCACGATGTCGGCGGGGTACATGTAGTCGACGCCGTAGGGGTCGACCGTGACGACGGTGAGGTGGCCGCCGGCGTCCTCCTCGATGGCGACCAGATCCTCCGACATCCGCAGCGAGACCCGCCAGGCGAGCTCCTCGGTGAAGTGCTTCGAGACGTCGATGTCCTCGCGGCGCAGCATCCGGCCGGAGCGGTTGATGATGGTGACCTTGGAGCCCAGGGCCGAGAAGACGTGGGCGAACTCGGCGGCGATGACCCCGCCGCCCAGGATCACCAGGCGCTCGGGCAGCTCCTCGATCCGCATGATGGTGTTCGAGGTGTGGATGCGGTCGGACCAGCGCGGGTCGTCGATGCCGAGCAGGTCGGGGACCCGGGGCCTTGAGCCGGCGGCGAGCACGATCTGATCGGCTGTGATCTCGCGATCGCCTACCTGGAGGGTGTGGGGGCCGGTGAAGCGGGCCTCCTCGGTGAACACCGTGGTGTTGTCCAGGCCCTGGCGGAACCTCAGCCCGGACCGGGAGATCGGGTCGATCCGGCTGAAGATCCGGTCCCGGATGCTGCGGAAATCCGCCCCGGCGAACTCCAGGTCGACGTCGACGCGGGCGGCGTCTCCCACGCTGGAGGCGAAGTCGGCGGGGATGACGAACATCTTGGAGGGGATGCAGCCGTAGTTGAGGCAGGTGCCGCCGAAGGTGCCCGAGTCGATGATGGCGACCTTCTTGTCGGCGTACTCCTTGCCCAGGATCGTGTTCCCGGATCCCGACCCGATGATGGCGATGTCGAAAGAGTCCTCGCTGGTCATGGGCCCAGTCTCCCATTGAACTGCGTTGCTCGGCGGGAGCGACGTCACTAATGTCGCCGGCAGGCCGAACCGGGATCCGCCGGAGGCGCGCCGACGCGTCTCCTGAACCCGCTGAACCCACTGACCTGGTTGACCCGATCGCCCGATGCCCCAAGGAGCGAGATGTTCACCCTCACCAGCACACCGGTGACCTTCATCGGCCTGATCGTCCTGTTCTCCTGGTGCATCCTCTGGTCGGCCCGCGACCTGCTGGCCAGCCTCGGCGTTGACATCCCCCGCAGCTGGGCGCCCGACGAGCCGCTGGACCATCGCGGCCCGATCGCCATCTCGGAGGGCTTCCACCTGGCCATGTCGGTGGTGATGCTCCTGATGGTGCCGGCGAGCTGGTGGAAATCCCTGCCCGGAACCCTCACCGGACCGGTGCTCATCACACTGTTCTCCGCGGCCACCGTCTGGCTGGCGGCGATGGCGATCTGGAAGATCTCCTGGCTGGCGGTGGGGCACACCGCGATGTTCGCCGCGATGGTCTGGCATCTGGCGGCGATGGCCAGTCACGCCGGGATGCACTCCGGCGGCACCGGCATGGAGGGCATGGGACATGGGGGATGGAGGGCATGGGACATGCGGGGATGTCGGGGATGTCCGGCGGGGTCTCCTCGGGGCTCACCCTGATCACCGGCATCGGGCTGCCCATCATGGTCTGCCTGGTGGTGCTGGGGATCTCCGGGCTGGTGCGCGCGGTCACCGGCCGTCCGCCGCACCCGGGCGCCCCGGCCTGCTGCCACACCACCCCGACGACTCCGGGATCGGCCCGGCTGGGCGGCCTGGCCGACGCCGCGATGGGGCTCGGGATGGCGTGGATGAGCGCCGGCCTGATGTCCCCCCTGCTGCCCTTCATGGGCCATCTCACCCCTGACGACTCCGTCCACATGACGGACAGAACATCCCAGACCTTGGACCGGGCTGGTAGCGTCTCTGGCATGAATACCGGTCGAGTTCTTATTCGTCGGCGCGCGGCCTGAGCCACAGCCCCGAACGAGAAGACCGCGCGCCCTCCCTCCTCACGGACGGAGGGCGTTCCTGTGTCCCACCAAGGAGACGACAATGCCAACCCTGCGATCTGCCACCAGCACATCCGGCCGCGCGATGGCCGGTGCCCGCGCCCTGTGGCGCGCCACCGGCATGGGGGCCGGCGACTTCGGCAAGCCGATCATCGCGATCGCGAACTCGTTCACCCAGTTCGTGCCGGGCCACGTCGGCCTGCGCGACGTCGGGAAGATCGTCGCCGAGCAGATCCAGGCCGCCGGCGGCGTCGCCAAGGAGTTCAACACCATCGCCGTCGACGACGGCATCGCGATGGGCCACGACGGGATGCTCTACTCGCTGCCCAGCCGCGAGCTCATCGCCGACTCGGTGGAGTACATGTGCAACGCCCACTGCGCCGACGCCCTGGTGTGCATCTCCAACTGCGACAAGATCACCCCCGGCATGCTGATGGCCAGCCTGCGCCTCAACATCCCCACCATCTTCGTCTCCGGCGGCCCGATGGAGGCCGGCAAGGCCGCCCTGTCCACCGGCGACCGCAAGCTCGACCTCATCGACGCGATGATCGCCGCCGGCGACGAGGACACCCCCCAGGCCGACCTCGAGCTGATGGAGGCCAACGCCTGCCCGACCTGCGGATCCTGCTCGGGCATGTTCACCGCCAACTCGATGAACTGTCTCACCGAGGCCCTCGGCCTCTCCCTGCCGGGCAACGGCTCGCTGCTGGCCACCCACGCCGACCGCAAGGCCCTGTTCGAGCAGGCCGGACGCCAGATCGTCGCCATCGCCAAGCGCTGGTACGACGATGACGACGCCACGGTGCTGCCCCGCTCGATCGCCACCAAGGCGGCCTTCTCCAACGCGATGAGCCTGGACATCGCGATGGGCGGCTCCACCAACACCGTCCTGCACCTGCTGGCCGCCGCCCAGGAGGGCCACGTCGACTTCACCATGTCCGACATCGACGCCCTCTCGCGGCGGGTCCCCCACCTGTGCAAGGTGGCCCCCTCGACCAACGTCTTCCACGTCGAGGACGTGCACCGCGCCGGCGGGGTGCTCGGCATCCTCTCCGAGCTCGACCGCGGCGGCCTGCTCGACACCACCACCTCCACCGTCTGGTCGCCCGACGGCGGCCCGGCGACGATCGGCCAGGAGCTGGCCCACTTCGACCTGATGGGCGACCCCGACGAGCAGGTCCGCACCCTCTACGCGGCCGCCCCGGGCGGGGTCCGCACCACCCAGATGTTCTCCCAGGCGAACCGCTGGCGCAGCCTCGACACCGACCGCTCCGAGGGCTGCATCCGCGACATCGAGCACGCCTACTCCGCCGACGGCGGCCTGGCCGTGCTCTACGGCAACATCGCCGCCAACGGCTCCATCGTCAAGACCGGCCGGGGTGGACGCCTCCATCCTCACCTTCACCGGCCCGGCGGTGGTCTACGAGTCCCAGGAGGACGCCGTCAACGGCATCCTCGGTAAAGAGGTCAAGGCCGGCGACGTCGTCGTCATCCGTCACGAGGGCCCCAAGGGCGGCCCCGGGATGCAGGAGATGCTCTACCCGACCAGTTATCTCAAGTCGATGCACCTGGGCAAGGAGTGCGCCCTGCTCACCGACGGCCGGTTCTCCGGCGGCACCTCCGGGCTGTCCATCGGCCACGTCTCCCCCGAGGCGGCCTCCGGCGGCGTCATCGCCCTGGTGCGCTCCGGCGACACCATCTCCATCGACATTCCGAACCGCACCATCCGGCTCAACGTCACCGACGCCGAGCTGGATCGTCGGCGCGCCGAGGAGGAGGCCCGCGGCGCCGAGGCCTGGACCCCGCACGCCCCGCGGCCGCGCGCCGTCTCGACCGCGCTGAGGGCCTACGGGCTGCTCGCCTCCTCGGCCGACCGCGGCGGGGTGCGCGACCTCTCCCTGGTGACGCCGGTCCCCCGGGGCGCTGCTGTCTCCCCGGCCGCTCCTTCGCCCGCCCCGGCGTCCTCCCCCATCTCGGCCCCCGCCCCGCAACTCGCGGCCCACAAGGGGTGATGGTGGACTCTCAGGACTACCTGCGCGCCGTGCTGCGGGCTCCGGTCTACGAGGTCGCCGGCAAGACGCCGCTGGAGCCGATGGAGCGGCTCTCCCGCCGGCTCGGCAACACCGTGCTGGTCAAGCGGGAGGACCGGCAGCCGGTGCACTCGTTCAAGCTGCGCGGCGCCTACAACCGGATGCGCCAGCTCTCGCAGGCCGAGCGGGCCGCCGGGGTGGTAACCGCCTCGGCCGGCAATCACGCCCAGGGAGTCGCCCTGTCCGGCGCCCGGCTGGGCATCCGCGCCGTCATCGTGATGCCGGTCAGCACCCCCTCGATCAAGGTGGAGGCGGTGCGCCAGTTCGGCGGCGAGGTGGTGCTCTTCGGCAGCGCCTTCGACGAGGCGAAGGAGCGCGCGATCGCGCTGGCCGCCGAGCAGAGTCTCACCTATGTGGCCCCCTTCGACGACCCCCTGGTGATCGCCGGCCAGGGCACCATCGGCCTGGAGCTGCTGCAGGACGACGCCCGGCTGGACCGCGTCTTCGTGCCGGTCGGCGGCGGCGGGCTGGCGGCCGGGATCGCGGTGCTCATCCAGCAGCTGATGCCCGAGATCCAGGTGATCGGCGTCGAGCCCGAGGAGTCGGCCTGCCTGACCGCCGCCCTGGACGCCGGCCACCCGGTCACCCTCGACCACGTCTCGCTATTCGCCGAAGGGGTCGCGGTGGCCCGGATCGGCGACGAGACCTTCCGGGTGCTGCGCGACTGCATCGACGACGTCGTCACCGTCAGCTCCGATGAGATCAGCGCCGCCGTCAAGGACCTCTTCGACGACACCCGGGCGGTGGCCGAACCCGCCGGGGCGGTGTCCCTGGCCGGGCTCAAGAAGTACGTCCGGGCGCACGACATCCGAGACGAGCGGCTGGCCCACATCCTGTCGGGGGCGAACCTCAACTTCGGGTCGCTGCGCTACATCGCGGAGCGGGCCGAGCTCGGCGAGCAGCGCGAGGGCCTGTTCGCGGTCGAGATCCCCGAGCGTCCGGGCGCCTTCCTGGACTTCTGCCGGGTGCTCGGCGCCCGGATGGTCACCGAGTTCAACTACCGCTACGCCGATCCCGGCAAGGCCACCGTCTTCGTCGGCGTCCAGCTGCACACCGCCGCCGAGCGCGCCGATATCGCGGCCGCCCTGGTGCGCGGCGGCTACCGGGTGGCCGATCTGTCCGACGACGAGGACGCCAAGACCCACCTGCGCTACATGATCGGCGGACGCCCGCCCCAGGACCTCGAGGAGAGGCTGGCCAGCTTCGAGTTCCCGGAGTCCCCCGGCGCCCTGGTGCACTTCCTGTCCACCCTGGGCAGCCGGTGGAACATCTCGCTGTTCCACTACCGCAGTTTCGGGATGGACACCGGCCGGGTGCTCGCCGGGTTCGCCGGCGCCCGGGAGGATCCGGGATTCACCGAGCATCTGGACGCCGTCGGCTATCCCTGGCGCGACGCCTCCGACTCGGCTGCGTACAAGTTCTTTCTCACGCGGTCCTGACCGATATCCCGGTGGATTCCACTCCCGCCTCGCCGTAATCCGGCCCTGCCAGGGCGGCGGGACGGCGAGGCGGGAGTGATCTCCACCGGTGGTAGAGGTGGTCGACAGCCGACACCGAGCAGCCGTCCGGTCCTCCCCCGCATGGAAGGATGGCGCGGTGACCATCGTCCTCATCGTCATCATCGCCGCCCTGGCCGTCATCGCGGCCTCCCAGCTGCTGGCGAAGCAGACGGGAATCGCGGCGCCGATCCTCCTGCTGCTGCTCGGCGCCGGGGCGGCCCTGGTCCCGGGCATGCCGGAGATCGAGGTGGAGCCAGAGCTGGTCCTGATGATCATCCTGCCGCCGCTGCTCTACTCCTCGGCGGTGCGGATGCCGGTCTCGGACTTCCGCCGCAACATCGCCCCGATCAGCGTGCTGGCCTTCGTGCTGGTCGCCGTCTCCGCCGCGGTCATCGGCTTCGTCGTCGACCGGATGGCGCCGGGCATCGGGATCGCCGCCTGCGTGGCGCTGGGAGCGATTGTCAGCCCCACCGACGCGGTCGCCACCTCCATCGTGCGCGACGCCGGCGTCTCCCGCCGGGTGGTGACGGTGCTCGACGGCGAGGGACTCATCAACGACGCCTCGGCCCTGGTGATCCTCTCCTCGGCGGTCGGCGCGATGGCCAACCAGATCAGCGCCGGACGGGTGATCATCGACTTCCTGCTCGCCGTCATCGTCGCGGTGCTGGTCGGCTGGCTGATCGGCCACCTGATGATCTGGCTGCGTGCGAAGATCTCGGACCCCACCGCCGACACGATGCTCTCCCTGGCGACGCCCTTCCTGGCCTTCCTGCCCGCCGAGCACCTGCACGGCTCGGGCCTGGTGGCCGCGGTGGCGGCCGGACTGGTGGCCAGCCATCACGGCCCCCGGGTCCTCACGCCCACCCAGCGGATGTCCAGCCAGAACACCTGGAACGCGGTGATGCTGGTGCTCGAATCGGCGGTCTTCCTGCTGATGGGGCTGGAGCTGACGGCGATCGTGCACGACATGGAGGCCGAGTCCTTCGGCTGGCGGCTCGCGGTGACGGTGGCCGGCGTCGCGCTGATCCTCACCATGGTGCTGCGGACCGTGGTCGTCACGCCCCTGCTGATGTGGGTCCGGCGCCGCTCCAGGCGGAACCCCCTGGTCCGCCCCCGGCTGATGGCGGTGACCCGCAGAGTCGAGGCGGCCAGAGGCTCCGGGGAGGGCACGATCGAGTTCCGCGGGGCCACTCTGGCCGCCACCGGGGTCGAGCGCATCGGCACCCGGCTGCGCCGGATGGTCTCCGATCTCGACTACTACATCGATCATCCGCTGGGGCCCCGCGAGGGAGTCGTGATGATCTGGGCCGGGATGCGCGGCGCCATCACGCTGGCCGCCGCCCAGACCCTGCCGCTGGACGCCCCTCACCGGTCCTTCCTGATCTTCGTCGCCTTCCTGGTCGCAGCGGCCTCGTTGCTGATCCAGGGCAGCACGCTGGGGCTGGTGGTGAGGCTCGCCAAGCCGGCCGCCGCCGAGAGGATCGACCCCCGGGAGCAGGCCGAGATCCGCGAGCTCATGCGCCAGGCGGCCCATGAGGTCCCGGTGCCGCCGGCGATCCGGGATCTGCTGTGCACCACCGACCAGGAGAACGGGGAGAGCGGGAATCACGAGGACGCCTGGAACCGGGCCCAGGCCGACGCGGTGGCCCTGGCCTGGCGCCAGACCGCGCTGATGCGCGACCGGGAGGGGGCGTCCGGCGGCAACACCGGACAGAACGCGGCCGGACAGGGCGGGGCTGGAGCCGAACCGGGGCGGCCGTCCGCGCACCGCCGGCGGGGCGCCGAGATCTCCCGTCGCTACGCCCTCAAGCTCATCGGCGCCCAGCGCACCGCCCTGCTGGACGCCAGCGATGACGGCCGGTTCAGCCCGGAGGCGATCAGCGCCGCCCTGGACACTCTGGACGCCGATCAACTCTCCCTGGAGTCGCGCGGCGTCTCCCTGGACTGAGTGCGCTGAAGGAGACGGTCCCGATCACTCCCGCCGGACCGGTTTTCGGCACCGCCAGGCGCAGAATCACGGCGTATCGGGAGTGATCGGGACCATCGATGCCTCAGCCCTGGATCTCCGGGGCGACATCGATGAACGGAGTGGGTCCGCCGACCCCGTCGCGCACCCTCTGCGCCTCGGCCTCGTCACCGATTCCGGCGGCCTGTTCCTCGGCCTCGCAGCGGGCCCGCCAGGCGGCGATCTCGGCGGACTTCCGCTCCTCGTCCCAGCCCAGCATCTCGGCGGCCAGGTCGGCCACCTCCTCGGCGGCGCCCTGGCCGCGGTCTCGGTGCTCGTAGGTCATCCGGGTGCGTCGGGCCAGCAGATCCTCCAGGTGGAGGGCCCCCTCGTGGCTGATGCCGAAGGCGATCTCGGCGCGCAGGTACTCCGGGGCCCCGGCCAGCTCGCCGGCCAGGTCCGGGCGCTCCTCGATCGCGGACAGGATCGCGGTGATGTCGGAGCCGTAGCGGTCCAGCAGATCCTCGACATGATCGACGCTGAGCCCCCGGTTCCGGGCGATCGTCTCGCGCCTGCTCCACAGGGCGTGATATCCATCGGCCCCCTCCAGCGGGGTCTCGGCGGTGACCGAGGGCCTGCGGCGGGCACCCCGCTCCCCGAGGGCGAAGTCGACGGCGTCCTCGGCCATCTTCCGGTAGGAGGTGAGCTTGCCGCCGGCGATCACCACCAGGCCCGGGGCCGCCTCGGTGACGGTGTGCTCGCGGGAGACCTTCGTGGACCGCGACTCGTCGCCGTCCAGGGTGCCCGGCTGGAGCAGCGGGCGCAGACCGGCGTATGTGCCGATGATGTCGTCGGTGGTGAGCGGGGTGGCCAGCACCGCATTGGCGTGGTCGAGCACGTACTGGATATCGGCCTTCGTGGCCACCGGCTCGCGCCGGTTCTCGTGGTAGGCGGTGTCGGTGGTGCCGATCACCCAGTAGCGCTTCCACGGGATGATGAACAGCACCGACTTCTCGGTCCGCAGGAAGATCCCGACCCTGGACTTGATCTTCTCCTTCGGCACCACGATGTGAATGCCCTTGGAGGCCAGCACCTTCAACCCGCCGGAGGAACCGGCCAGGGACTGGGACTTCTCGGTCCACACGCCGGTGGCGTTGATCACCTTCCGCGCGGCGACGTGCAGCTCGTGGCCGGTCTCCAGGTCGCGCAGGTCGGCGCCGTTCACCGTCCCGGCGGCGTCCTTGGTGAGACCTACCACCTGAGTCCGATTGGCCGCCAGGGCGCCGTAGCGGGCGGCCGAGCGCACCAGGGTGACCACCAGCCGGGCATCGTCGACCCGGGCGTCGTAGTAGACGATGGAGCCGGTCAGCGCGTTCGGGCTGAGCGCCGGGGCCAGCTTCAGCGACCCGCGGCGGGTGTGGTGGCGCTGGATCGGCACCGAGCCGCGGTGCGCCCACTGGGCCATCGCGTCGTACATGCCGACGCCGACCGCCGAGTAGGAGCGCTCGATCACCGGCGTCTTCAACGGCCACAGGAAGGGCTGGGCCTTCACCAGGTGCGGGGCGGTGGTGGTGAGCAGCAGGCCGCGCTCGCGCAGCGACTCGGCGACCAGCGGGAAGTCGAGCTGGTACAGGTAGCGCAGGCCTCCGTGCACCAGTTTCGAGGACCGCGAGGAGGTGCCCGAGGCCCAGTCCTGGGCCTCCACGATGCCGACGCTCAGACCCCGGGTGGCGGCGTCCAGGGCGATGCCCGCGCCGGTGACGCCGCCGCCGATCACCAGGATGTCCAGCGGCTCTCCCCCCTCCTGGGCGGTCGCCGCCATGCGGGCCAGGTGCTCGGTCCGGGTCTGGGCCGAGAGGATGGAGTTCGGAATGCTCATGCTGCTTCTCCCTCGAAGTCTTGGGGCCACCTCGGTGGCTATTTACACAACGCCAGAGTTGCATTATTGAGAGCGGGATTCCAACCCAGCGCACCGACGTGCACCTCGGTGCAAGGTCGCTGCGCATCCGGGGCCGCCGCCTGACCGGTGGAATTCACTCCCGACTCGCCGTGATCCAGCCCGGCCAGGGCCTCGGGACGGCGAGGCTGGAGTGATCTCCACCGGTGGCCCGGCAGCTCCGACCTAGACTTTCGCCATGACACAGCCTGCCGACCCCGCCTCCGACGACCGCCCCTGGGCCCTGGTGACCGGGGCCTCCGGCGGCCTGGGACACGCCTTCTCCCGGTATCTGGCCGCCAGCAACCACAATCTCGTCCTGACCGGCCGCCGCACCGATGTCCTGGAGGAGCTGGCCGACCAGCTGCGCCAGGAGCACGGGATCCAGGCGACCACCGAATCGGTCGACCTCTCCGACCCGAAGGCCACCGCGGCGCTCACCGACGACCTGGCCGAGCGGGGAATCCAGATCGAGACCCTCATCAACAACGCCGGCTTCGGCACCATCGGCGAGGTCGCCACCCTGGACCCGCACCGGCTGGCGGGCGAGGTCGCCGTCGACTGCCAGGCCGTCGTCCAGCTCTGCTCGACCCTGCTGCCGGGGATGATCGCCCACCACCGGGGCACGATCGTCAACGTCGCCTCCACCGCCTCCTTCCAGCCGATGCCCGGATTCGCCACCTACGCCGCGGCCAAGGCATTCGTGCTGTCCTTCAGCCGCGCCCTGTGGCACGAGACCAGGAGCACCGGGGTGCGCGTCACCGCCATCTGCCCCGGGCCCACCAGGACGGCCTTCTTCGACATCGCCGGGGACGGCAACTTCCCCGGCCTGCGGCGTCGCCCTGATCAGGTGGTGGAGACCACCTTCGAGGCGCTGCGCCGCAATCGGCCACAGGTGGTGGACGGCGTCGTCAACAAGGTTCAGACCGCCCTGTCCAGCGCGCTGCCGACGCGCCTCACGGCCGCAGTGGCCGGACGGATGGCCCACCACCGCTGACCGGCTCCGGAAAACGCTACGAGGGAAAACGCTACGAGACGGTGATCGTCCGCCACACCGTCGCGGCGCCGATCGTCAGCCCCACCCGGTACTCCCCCGCGGTGTCGGGCAGCAGCACCTCCTGGGACCATCCGGTCCACGGGTGCCCGACGCCGCCCGTCGTCACGGAGCCCAGGGCGACGGTCTTCTTCCGGGAGACGCTGTACAGCTGCCACTGCGGCGGCGGGAGGGTGGACTTCACCACCCCGGAGATCTTCATCGTCCCCGGGTCGACGGTGACGCCGGCCAGCGGGCTGTCGACCCACATCGGCCCCAGGGCGTTCGGCCCGGCGCGCCGGAAGTCGGACTGCGGCTTGCCGATCAGCGGCAGGTTCGGGGAGCCGTCCACCAGCACCCGGACCCACATGCCCGCCCCGTTCTCGACGGCCGCCGTGGCGGCGTAGACCAGCTGTTGGATCGCGGACTCCTCCTGGCCGCGGTTGCGGAACTGGGCGAAAGCGGACTGGGACAGGTCCAGGGTGATCCGATTGCCCGTCAGCCCGGCCTTGTTGACCTGGCCGCCGGACCAGCTGGAGATGTACTCCGGGTCCAGCGGGGCCACGTTGAGCACCGCCGCGACCGCGGTGTTGAGCCGGTCGCCGACCGTGGGCAGGTTGCGGACCTCCCGGTAGAGCAGCCCGTCGGAGCGGCCCAGGTAGAACACCTGGACGCCGTCCTGCGTGGTGGCCGCCGAGGAGTCGGAGCCGGTCTGGTCCGGTCCCGAAACCGTGACCGCCGTGCTGGCCGCCGGGTCGGCCTGATTCGAGGGAGCGCTCCACAGCGTCGACAACCCGAAGCCGGCGGCCAGCGCGGCGACCAGGACCGCGACCACCACCGCCCGGTTGGCCCACGACCTGCGACGCTCCGGCGCGATGCGGGCCTGCTCCAGCACCTCGGCGCGGTAATCTCCGGGAGCCAGCCGGTCCCCGACTCCGCGCAGCGCCTCGCCCAGGGTCTCCTCGAGGGAGTCCCGATCGGGCTGGTCGCAGATCCTCGTCAGCTCGACCATCACCCGCTGCCACCGCCTGCGCGCCGCCCGGCGGGTGATGCCCAGGGCGTCGGCGGTCTCCGCCAGCCGGGTCCCGGCATAGAGCTTGAGGATGACGACGTCGCGCAGCCGGTGGGGCAGCCCGGCCAGCGCCGGCAGCGCGTCCGGATGCTCGGCAGTCGACGACTGACCGGTGCTTTCGGCGGGGACGCCGCGCGCCGCGCTGGTCACATTGGCGCGCAGCGTGCTGACCACATGGGCCCAGGAGTGGAAGGTGGCGTCGGTGCGATACATCTCCACCAGCACGTCGCGCACCAGCATCTCCGCGCCGGCCAGGTCGGGCTGATCGGGGCGGACCAGCAGGGCCGCCAGCCGCACCATCGGCACCCATTGCTCCTGATAGAGGGCCGGCAGCCAGAACTGCCGGTCGTCATAACGCTCGTCGCTCACTCAGTCGCCCGCCTCAGATCCCCGCGTAGGAGTGCAGGCCGGAGATGAACAGGTTGACCCCGACGAAGTTGAACCAGAAGGCGGCGATGCCGATGATCGCGACCACCGCCGCCCGGGTGCCCCGCCAGCCGGCGGTGGCCCGGGCGTGCAGGTATCCGGCGTAGATCACCCAGGTCACCAGGGACCAGGTCTCCTTGGGGTCCCAGCCCCAGAACCGGCCCCAGGCGTACTCGGCCCAGATCGACCCGGCGGCGATGGTGAAGGTCCAGATCGGGAAGCCGAAGGCGTGCGCCCGGTAGGCCAGACTGTCGATGCTGCGGGAGTCTGGCACCCGGGCCAGGAATCCTGTGATCGGCTGCCCGGTGCGCTCGGCCCTGCGCTCGGCGCGGGACTTGACCAGGAACAGGATGGACGCGATGGCCCCGACATTGAGGGCCGCGGCGGCCAGGCAGGCGGCCACGATGTGGATGACGAACCAGACCGAGTGCAGGGCCGGCACCAGAGGCGCGACCCCGACGTACAGCACGGTCGCAGGCCAGTCCGTTGCCGATCGCCAGCAGGGCGGTGACGCCGATCCCCAGCCAGCGGACATTCTGGCGAGTCATCAGCAGCAGGTAGACGACGACCACGAAGAGCAGGGCGGAGGTGACGAACTCGTACATATTGCCCCAGGGCAGCCGGTGGGCCGCCAGCCCCCGGCAGACCACCCCGATCCCCTGGCAGGCCGCGCCGATCACCGTCAGATTCAGGCCCATCCGGCCCCAGGTCTCGGCTCGGGTCTCGGCAGCCCCGGAGTCCGCCTCGGCGACCCCGCGCAGCCCGGCCCACTCCGCCACATGGCACAGGAAGGCCAGCAGATAGACGACGGCGGCCGTCACGATGCCCAGTGCGGACAGGCTCGACAGTGTCATGAGTCCTCCTCACCGTTGGTCTCGGGCCTGGTCATCTCGGAAACTGTAACGCCAGTCTCGGGGCTCGAGGCAGTATCGCCCTCAGTATTGCCCTCGATCTCGCCCTCGATCCGCTCCGTCTTCCCGGATGACGCGGGCAGCTCTCCGCGGGCGGCGTCCAGCAGCTCAGCGACGTCCTCGTCCAGCCCGGCCCGGGCGTCGGCGCGGTCCAGACCGCCGACCTGAATCCTCAGCCTCCCGGCGTCCCCACCGTCTCCGCTGTTCACATCAGTGATCCGCAGCCACAGCCGGCGCGGACGGGTGAACAGGCTCACGCACAGCCCGGCCACAGCTATCAGCACCGAGGCGAACAGCAGCGGCAGCCCGGGAGAGTGGGAGACCTGGATCTTGGTCCAGCGCTGGAATCCGGTGAACTCGATCGACCCCCGCCCGCCGGGCAGCGTGTAGCCCTGCCCCGGCTTGAGCGCGAAGCTCACCTTCTGCCCGGACTCGGTGACCTGGGTGAGGCCGGTGGTGTCCAGCACGTAGAGGTTCTGCGGGGTCCCGGTCTCAGCGATCGGACGCCCGTACCAGGCATTGAGAAAGAGCTCGGGGTTGTAGGCGTCGGGGAAGACCGACACCGGCCCGCCGGCCCCCACCTGGGCGGTGGGCAGGAAGAATCCCTGGAAGGCCAGCCGGTCGGGGCGGGCGTCGGGCACCTTGACGACGCCGGTCGAGCTGAAGTTGCCGTCCTGCGGGACGAAGGCCACCGGCCCCTGGAAGGCGACATTCCCGTTGCCGTCGGTGACCTTCACCACCGGCGCGTAGCCGTGACCGAGCAGATGGACCTTGGTGGTGCCGAGGCTGAGCGGGTGGTTGACCTGGAGGTTCCGCTGCCACGGTCCGGCCGCCCTGGCTGAGCGCGACGTCGGCGGAGAACTCGCGGGCCGCGCCGCGCTGGACCGGGCCGGTCTCGAACTTGACGGTGAATTTCTTGAGGATCAGCGAAAACGGCGTCAGATTGTCGGTGTCGACCAGCGCCCCGGCGTGGAAGTCGTCGAACTGGGTGATGTTGTTGGAGAATCCCTGGCCCTCGACCACGACCGCGCTGCCCTTGTACCCCCACAGCGTGTTCCAGCCGATCGCGACCAGCACCACCACCAGGAAGACGTGGAAGACGAGGTTGCCGGTCTCGCGGTAGAGGCCGCGCTCGGCGCGCAGCGAGCCGTCCTGGTCGGCGGCGACGCGGTAGTGCCGGGAGCGCAGCCAGGCCCGGGCGCGGTCGGTGATCTGCGCCCGGTCCGCGGACCCGGCGACCCGGATCTCGGCGTGCTCGGGCAGCCGGTCCAGTCTCGCCGGGGTTCTGGGAGGCTGGCGGCGCAGGGCCTTCGCATGGGCGGTGATCCGCGGGATGATGCAGCCGATCAGGCTGATGAACAGCAGCAGGTAGACCGCCGAGAAGACCGTCGAGGTGTAGACGTGGTAGAGGCCCAGCGGCCGGTAGATCTTGTCCAAGGTGGGATGGGCGGCGGCGAAGTCGGAGACCTTGACCGCGCTGGAGGAGGTCTGCGGGATGAGCGATCCGGGGATCGCGGCGGCCGCCAGCAGGAAGAGCAGCACCAGGGCGGTGCGCATGCTGGTGAGCTGCCCCCAGATCCAGCGCGCGCTGGCGCGCAGCCCCAGGGACGCCGTCCCGCCCTTGTGCGGCTCCTTCCCGGCCGTCTTGTCCCCGGTGGCTATCTCAGACCCCCGCCGTCTCATATCACAGCCCCGAACCGGGCCGCCCAGGAGCGCAGCAGGGCCATCAGCCAGCTCCACCAGCCGGTGATCAGGGCGACGCCGACCGCCATCATGAGCACTCCCCCGGCACGCTGGAACGCCGGCCTGGTGGCGGCTCACCCAGCCGCCGGAGTGCCAGGCCCGGCCCAGCGCGGCGCCGGCCGCGATGAACGGCAGCCCGAGACCCAGGGCGTAGCAGGCGGCCAGCAGCGCCCCGCGCAGCGCCGATCCCTGCTGGAAGGACAGGCCGTAGACGATGGTGAGGGCCGGGCCGATGCACGGCGTCCAGCCCAGTCCGAAGACGACGCCGAGCACCGGGGCGGCGGCCAGCCCGGCCCGCGGCAGCCGGTGGATCCGGAACTCGCGGCCGCCCAGCGGGAGCCAGTCCGGCGAACATCCCCCCGAGCACCACGGTGAGCGCGCCGACGACGATCTCGATGGTGCGCTGGTGGTCGACCAGGGCGCGTCCCAGGCCGCCGATGACGGTGCCGGTGGCGACGAAGACCAGGGTGAAGCCCAGCACGAAGAGGACCGATCCGGACAGGGTGCGCAGCCTCGTCGAGCCCGGTCGGCTCGGAGAGTTCGGCGGCCCCCTGGCCGGCCGCATAGGACAGATAGCCGGGCACCAGGGGCAGCACGCAGGGGGAGAAGAAGGAGACCAGGCCGGCCAGCAGGGCCACCGGGATGGCTCCGATCATCGATCCCTGAAGGGTACCGGCGGCCCAGGAGCCCAGATCCAGGGGTATCAGGTCGAGGGGCATCACGGCGTCTCCCCCCCGATCTGGCGGACCGCCTGGACCAGGCTGATCGTGGTCACCTCGCCGAGGAAGCGGGCGGCGATCCGCCCCTTGCGGTCGATCACGAGGGTCGAGGGGATGGCCTTGGGCGGAAGAGTGGTGAATTTCAGCAGCAGCTGCCCGTCGGGATCGAAGAAGCTGGGCCAGCCGATCTTGAAGGTGCGCACGAAGGCCTGGGCGGGGGCCTTGTCGAGGTCGCGGGTGTTGATGCCGTAGAAGGCCGAGATCGAGGAGGTCTGGGCGGCCGCCGCCACCAGGGCCGGGGCCTCGTGGCGGCAGGGGGCGCACCAGGAGCCCCAGACGTTGATCACGATCACCCTGCCGCCCGAGTCGGCGGTGCTGAGCGGGGCGCCGGCCAGCGAGGTCCCGGTGAGCACCGGGGCGGTCTCGCGCTTGCCGGCCGGCACCGTGGTGAAGGAGCCGTCGCCGGTGGCGAAGCCGTTGTCGTCGCTGGCGGCGGTGGGCGAGGAGCAGCCCGCCAGCGGGGCCGAGAGCAGCGAACCGGATGCCAGCAGGCCGGCGACGCCGAGCAGGGTGCGCCGGTCCATCACCTGGTGGGGCTGCTCGTCGCCGGATCGCCGGGGCCGGAGGAGGGTTCGGAGGATCCGGCGGAGATATTGGCCCGGCGGGCGCCGGCGGGGATGAGGTCGGCCGAGGGCTCGGCGTAGTCGACCCGCACGATCCGCCCGTCCAGCACCCCGAAGCTGGTCACCGATCCCAGTGTGCAGACCCGCGAGCGCGGGTTGTGGGCGAGCCGGCGTCCCTCGGCCGACAGGTGGGCGATCCAGATCGGCAGCTGATGGGAGACGATGAGCGCCTGGCCGCCCTCGCCGACCTCGCGGGCGGCGTCCAGGATGGCGGTCTGCATCCGCGCCTCGATGGCCTTGTAGGGCTCCCCCCAGCTGGGCCGCAGCGGATTGCGCAGGTACTTCCAGTTGCCGGGCTGGCGCAGGGCCTTGTTCCCGGCGCCGAAGACCTGTCCCTCGAAGACGCTGGAGGCCTCGATGACGCCGGGCTCCAACCGCACCTGGAGGTCTGGGTGCAGGGCCGCCACCGGCGCGATGGTCTCCCGGGCCCGCTCCAGCGGGGAGCTGATCAGGGCGGACAGCGGGACGTCCGCGAAGAACTCGGCGGCGCGGGCCGCCATCCGCCGCCCGACCGGGGAGAGGTGGAAGTCGGGGAGCTGCCCGTAGAGGACGCCGGTGGGGTTGTCCACCTCGCCGTGGCGCAGCAGGTGCACGGTCGTCGTGCGACTCATCTCCGGCTCCATTCCTGGGTTGGCTGGACGCGGTACCGGGTCCAATCTACGACCACCGGCTGCGAGCCGGTAGCCCTTTCGGCGGGCTGTGCCTGATCCCGCCCCCGGCTCAGTGGCCCGGCTGGCGTCCCCGGCGCTTGCGCTGGGAGGGTCGGATCACCGGCCGGCCCTTGGCGATCAGCTCGTCGCGACGGACCGCGGCGAAGTCGGCCAGGGCGTCCGCCAGGGCGACGGCGGTCGGCTCGGCGGCGACGACGTCCACGTTGAGCCCGTGCTCCTCGCAGGTCTCGGCGGTGTGCGGGCCGATCGCGGCGACGACGGTGTGCTTGTGCGGCTTCCCGGCGATCCCGACCAGATTGCGGACGGTGGTCGAGGAGGTGAAGACGACGGCGTCGAACTTGCCGGTCTTGATGGCCTCGCGGGTCTCGGCCGGCGGCGGGGCGGCGCGGACCGTGCGATAGCCGATGATGTCCTCGACCTCCCAGCCCAGCGCCGAGAGCTCGGCCGACAGGGACTCGGTGGCGATGTCGGCGCGCGGCACGAAGACCCGGTTGATCGGATCCAGGGCGTCGTCGAAGGCCGGGAAGATGGCCGCCAGGGAGGCGGTGGACTGAGACCCCTCGGGCACCAGATCGGGCCGGACCCCCCATTCGGCCAGGGCCTTGACGGTGGAGTCGAAGATCGCGGCGATGCGCAGGCCGGAGTAGGCCCGCGAGTCCAGGCCGATGCTCTCCAGCTTCTCGCGGACGGCGCGCACCGCATTGGCGGAGGTGAAGACCACCCACTCGTAGCGCCCCTCGACCATGCCGCGGATCGCCTTGTCCATCTGCTGGGGGGTGCGCGGCAGCTCCATGCTGATGGTGGGGACGTCCAGACATCGAGCGCCGTAGTCCTGGAGCCGGGAGGGCAGCATCGCGGAGTGGTCCCGGGTGCGCGGGATGAGGATCCACCAGCCGAACAGCGGCTTCGACTCGTACCAGTCCAGCCGGGCCCGGTTGGCGTCGGTGAGGACCCTCCCGATGACGACGTGGACGCATTCGGCCGGGTCGGCCTTGGCGACCGCCGCGGGGAGTCCGCCCAGGGTGGTGGTGGTGGAGATCTGGCTGGTGGTGCCGCCGTGGCGGGTGAGGACCGCGGGCTCGGACTCCGGGCGGCCCGAGTCGATGGCGTGGGAGACCAGGTCGCGGATCGAGTCGACGGTGCTGGAGACCACGATGAGCCCCTCGCGGGCCCACGGGTAGCCCTCCGAGCTGAGATCGCGTCGCGCCGATTCGGCGCCGACCAGCTGGACGTCGTGGCCGTGCAGGGAGACGCCGGCGTACTCCGGCACGGCGGTCAGCGGCGAGACGCCGGGGATGACGTCGACGTCGAAATCGGCCGATGCCAGGGCGCTGCACTCGGCGCCGATATCGCCGTCCAGGAAGGGATCCCCCTGGACCAGGCGGACGACGTCGAGCCCCTGGCCGGCGGCGTCCAGCAGGGCCGACGTGATGCCCGGGGTGTCGCCGGTCTCGATGATCTCGGCGTCCTCGCTGAGGCTGATCTCCGGTGCGGCGAGGAACTGCCGCATCCGCGGGGAGTCGATGACGATCCGCGAGGCCCGGTTGATCGCCGTCACCGCCGCCAGGGTGAGCAGGCCCGGGTCGCCGGGGCCGGTGCCGACGAACTGCACCCTCGCCTGCGCGACGGCGCTCGGCTGGAGGCCACTGCCCTGCGCGTCCGCAGAGCCCAATGGCATCTGAGTCATCCTGTGTTCCCTTCGTGGGAGCCCGGCGCCCGAGGTGTGCCGGTCGCCGGAAGGAGTGTTACGGCGGGGTCGGCGTTCGGGCGCCGGCCGGGTGTCGATACACTGATCTCCCGCATTTCTGCCCCACTTTTCTCTCAGCCCGGACCCCCCTGCGTCAAATCGAGGGGGCGTCATGGTCGCGTCATGTCCAGCGGTGTTTCCGACCCCGGTGGAGTCGGTTCCGTCGGCCCATGATAGATGAGCTGTGGAGTTACTGAGTTATGGAATGACGCGCACCGGCGTCGGGCCGTCGGTGAGTGCCGCCATCAGGGTGTCGCGGTCCAGATGCCAGTAGGCGATCAGGACGCCGTCGACGAAGGTCACCGGGACGTGATCCCCCCATCTGGCGCGCAGCCGGGGGTCGGAGTCGACATCGATCTGGACGGCCCCATCGGGGATCAGCTCGGGGTGGGTCCGGGCAATGCCGGAGATGAGCGACTGGACGTCATCGCACAGATGACAGCCGGACCTGCCGAGAACGACGACATGCCCCTCGGCTGGTGGCTCGAGGGGCTGCGGGGCGCTGTCAGCCGACGGCGGCCGTACCGCAGGATCCCGGCGATCCCGGGGACTGACGATCACGGCCGCCGAAGCGTCACTTGCCGGCGCGACGACGCTGGATGCGCGTCTTCTTCAGCAGCTTGCGGTGCTTCTTCTTCGCCATCCGCTTGCGACGCTTCTTGATAACGGAACCCACTGTCGACCTCTTCTCGTTTCGGTCCAGGTCGTTCGGCCCTGGACCGTCCTTGCATTGGACCCGTTGGGGCCCGGCACGTTGATTGCCCGATGCCCACCGGAGTCTCCGGGACCGCCGATCGCTCGGTGGGCCCGTCAGCGCATCCGGTGACGCAGACAAATGGCCATTCTAGTCGGTGGCGTTCGGACGGGCAAAGAGACGAGCCGGGGCGGCATCAGCCCATCTCGGCGGCACGATCGCGGCAGGCCATGATCGCCTCCGCGAACCCGGTCCGCACACCGTGGCGTTCCAACTCGTGGAGCGCCACCGCCGTCGAACCTCCAGGAGAGGTGACCTCACCCCGGAGGATCGCCGGATGCTCGCCGGTCACCGCCATCAGTTTCGCCGAACCCGCCAATGTGGCCACCGTCAGATCGGTCGCCTGGGGGCGCGGAATGCCCATCTCCACAGCCACGTCGATCATCGCCTCGGCCACCAGGAAGACGTACGCCGGACCGGAACCCGACACCGCCGAGGCGGCGTCCTGAAGCCCCTCCGGCAGCTCCACCACCGTCCCCAGCGGCTCGAGCAGACCGGTGACCTTCTCCACGGCGTCCTCGGACCCCGCAGACCCGGACACGATGAACGTGCCCGCACCCACCTTCACCGGGGTGTTCGGCATCACCCTGAGCACAGGGTGGCCCGCCGAGGGCCCCAGCGCGGCCTCCAGACTCGCGATCGAGACCCCCGCCGCGATCGACACCACGATCGCGCCGGGGCTCAGGGCGGTCGCGACCTCGGAGACCACCGACGCCGCCGGCACCGGGCTTCACACCGATCAGCACGATCTCGGCGCCCTCCACCGCGGCGCGATTGTCCGCCAGGGCGGTCACCCCCAGACTCGAGACGATCCGCTCACGGCCCGCCTCCGAGTGCGCGGTGGCCACCACGTCCGAGCGGTCAGCACCGGAATCCAACAGCCCCGACACGACGGCGCCGGCCATCGTCCCGCAGCCCAGGACGGCGATCCTCGGGCTCATCGGGCTCCTCCCTCGGCGGCGACCAGCTCAGCGAGCTGGATGGCATTGAGAGCCGCCCCCTTGCGGAGGTTGTCGGCGGTGCAGAAGAGCACCAGGCCACGGCCCTCGGGGGCCGACTGGTCGACCCTGATCCGCCCCACCAGGGAAGGATCGATGCCTGCGGCGTCCCGGGGGGTGGGCACCTCGCGGAGCTGGACGCCGGGAGCCTTCGACAGCAGCTCGGTGGCGGTTTCCGGACTGATCGGATCGCGGAACTCGGCGTGCACCACCAGGCCGTGCCCGGAGAAGACCGGCACCCGGACGCAGGTCCCGGCCACCAGCAGGTCGGGGATGTGCAGGATCTTCCGCGACTCGTTGCGCAGCTTCTGCTCCTCGTCGGTCTCCCCGGTGCCGTCGTCGACGAGATTGCCGGCCAGCGGAACCGCGTTGTAGGCGATCGGGGCGACATAGGGCCCCAGGTCGGTGCTTGCGGAGACCTCCCCGTCCAGGGCCAGAGCGGCCGGATCGGTGAGGGCCAGGCTCTGCTCGGCCAGGGTCCGCACCCCGGCGACCCCGGACCCGGAGACCGCCTGGTAGGTGGCCACCACCAGGCGGGTGAGGCCCGCGGCGTCGTGCAGCGGCTTGAGGACCGGCATCGCCGCCATCGTGGTGCAGTTCGGGTTGGCGATGATCCCCTTGGGACGGTTGGCGATGTCGGCGGGGTTGACCTCCGAGACCACCAGCGGGACCTCGGGATCCTTGCGCCAGGCCGAGGAGTTGTCGACCACCACGGCGCCGGCCGCAGCCACCTTCGGGGCGTACTCGCGGGAGGTGCCGCCGCCGGCCGAGAACAGGGCGATGTCGATGCCGGAGAAGTCTGCGGTGGCGGTGTCCTCGACGGTGATCTCGGCTCCCTGGAAGGGCAGCTTCTTGCCCGCAGACCGCGACGACGAGAAGAACCTCACGTCGTCGAGGGGGAAGTGGCGCTGCGTCAGAAGGGTGCGCATGACCCCGCCGACCTGTCCGGTTGCTCCGAAGACTCCGACTCGCATGGGCCCAAGTCTATGGGTGGCGGCGGGAGGGTGAACATTTCACTCGTCTAAGGGCCGGATCCGGCGGCCGGATGCCGCAGGCGGCCCTTAGACGAGTGAAAAGTTCACGACCGCCTACAGCCAGGAGACGTGCGGGGCCAGCAGGGCGTAACCGACGAAGGAGACGATGTCCAGGATCGTGTGGGCGATCACCAGCGGCAGCAGCCGCCTGGTGCGCACGAAGATCAGCCCGAAGATCGCTCCCATCACGACATTCCCGGCGAACCCGCCCCACCCCTGATAGAGGTGATATGTGCCTCTGACAAGGGCGCTCACCGCGATCGCGGTGACGGCCCGCCAGCCGGCCTGGACCCATCGGGTGAGCAGATAGCCCACCATCACGGTCTCCTCCAGCACGGCGTTCATCGCCGCGGCGAGGATCAGCACCGGGATAACCCACCAGGCGCCCTGCAGGTTCGACGCCTGCACGGTGGTGTTGAGCCCCAGGGCCTTGGCACCCAGATAGAGCCCCAGCCCCGGGATCCCGATGATGGCGGCGATGATGACGCCGGCCCCGGCGTCGTGACCCCAGCCCGGCCCGACCAGCCCCAGCCGGCGACGCACACCGCCCTTCGGCGGATGGACGGTGGCCAGCAGATAGATCGCCAGCAGTGCCGGAACGATCCCGAAGGCGATGTCGGAGAGCTGGTAGATCAGGTCGAGCCACGGCCTTCCCGGCGTCACCGAGGTGTTGAGCGAGGAGGTCTGCTGGGACAGCGGGGTCCCCCGGGTGAGCCGCTCGATCATCCGGAGGATCGAGTACCAGGCCGACTGTCCCAGGCTGAGGGCCAGCACCACCAGGGTCTCGATCAGCAGCAGCCGCTGCCTCCGGGAGATCGCGCGGTCCCGCTCCGGATCAACCGGCACCAGCGGAACCGGGGTCGGGCGGGGCTCGACGTGCGCAGATGGCGCAGATGGCACGCGGTATGACTGCTGGCGGGGCTCGAGGCCCGGGGCCGGGGCACCGGCCGCTCCCAGGCCACCGCGCCAGTCGGTCCGGAACTCGTCGTCGTCGGGAATCCCTCGGCGCGGGGTCATCGGCGCGCCACCAGGGAGCGGGAGAAGAGCAGGATGTTCGCGGGCCTCTCGATGATCCGCCGGGTGCAGTAGGAGTACCAGTCGCGCCCCCACGGCAGGTAGACCCGCACCCGGTGGCCGATGTCGGCGAGCCGGCGCTGCTCATAGGGCCGGATTCCCTGCAGCATCTGGAACTCGACATTGTGCGGGCCCCGGTTGAGGTCGGTGATCAGTCGCTCTGCGATCGCGATGAAGACCGGATCGTGGGTGGCGATCAGGGCGGTCGACGGTCCGCGCAGCAGGGCGCGCAGGCAGGCCGACATCCGCAGGTCGACGTCGTGTGGGGAGACCACCATCTCGTCCTTCGGCCCGGAGTAGTCGCCCTTGCACAACCGGATCCGGCGTCCGGTCGCCGAGAGTTCGCGGATCTGGTCCAGCGAGTCGTGGCGGGCCGCCTGGACCACCACGCCGGTGGTCGGGAAGTCCGCCAGCAGGGAGCGGACGACGTCCAGCACGTCCTCGTGGATCTCCGGCCTCTCGTCGTCGATGGTGACCAGCACCCCGGCGTTGCGCGCGGCACGGCAGATCGTCTGGGCGTGGTGCAGCGCCAGCGAGGGACCGGCGTCCCGAAGCCCTATCCCGAGGCTGGACAGCGCGATCGAGACCTCGGCGTGCGGGGCCAGCTCGCTGCGGGAGCCCAGCGCCTCGACGGTCCCCAGCAGCTCGGCGGTCGCCTGCTCGGCCATCGCCGGGGTGGTGGCCTCGGCGGCGAGCGGATGCAGGGAGACCTCGAGCCCCTTCTCGACCGCGTCGGTGGCGGCCGCGACGGCCTCCGGCAGGGTCTCGCCGGCCACATAGGAGGCGGCGATCTCGCGAGCCGGGGGCAGGCGGGTCACCGCGGCGGCGATCCGGTCATTGGTCGCGGCGTGCATGGCGACGTCGCGGGCGCGCAACCACATCTCAGCCGCGCTCGGAGAACGCCTGGACCCGGGAGGCCAGGCCCTCGGCGACAGCGGCCCGGGTCTGTTCGAGAACGCCGCCCAGGGCGTCCTGCCGGTCGGAGCGGCTGGAGAAGCGGCGGGTGTTGACCTCGATGACGATGTCTCCGCCGAAGCCGCGGCCGACGGCGTCCCGCACCACCTCCCAGGAGCGCTGGGTGCCCTCGCCGGGCAGCAGATGCTCGTCCTTGAAGGAGCCGGAGCCATCGGTGAGGTGCAGGTGGGCCAGTCGCCGGCCCCAGCCGCGCACGTACTCGATGGCCTCCTTGTGCGCGGTGGAGGCGTGCGAGAGGTCGAGGGTGAGGTGGTCGTAGGAGCGCAGGGTGGGGTCCCAGTCGGGCGCGTAGGCCAGGAACTTGCCGGCCGGGGTGCGCCACGGATACATATTCTCCACCGCGTAGACGACGCCGGCCTCCTTGTTCTCGGGGGCCGCGTTGAGTTCGGCGATGCCCGCCTCGAAGCGGGCCGCGTAGTCGCGCTGCCAGCGGAACGGGGGGTGGACGACGATGACGTGGGAGCCGAACCGGCGGGCCGCCTCGCCGCTGGTGACGAGCTTGCCCCAGGGGTCGGTGCCCCACACATTGGGGGTGACGATGAGGCAGGGGGCGTGCACGGAGGTGACCGGCATCCGGTGGTAGTCGGCGAGCGCGGCGACCTGGTCGATGTCGGAGGACACCGCGTCGATGCCCACCATCAGCTCGACGCCGTCATAGCCGAGCTGCGAGGCGCACTCGAAGGTGCTGGCGGTCGACTCGGGGTACATCGAGCTGGTGGACAGGGTCACTCGGGGCGCGCCGGTGCGATCGCCATCGATGCTGCTGCCGTCGGCCGTCGGGCGCGGTTTCTGATCCTGATGGGGCACCCTGCAAATCTAGTTCATCCTGCAAGCCGCCGGATGCTCCGGGGACGGTCGGGCGCACCGGGGAGGCCGTGCCGGCCGGGCCCCGGTTTCCAGATAGCGGGCCGGTCAGGACACAATGGCGGCATGCATGTCGACCATCTCACTTTCGTCGCTGGCCCTGCAGGACTCAAGGTTGAGGCCGCCCGTCTGGGCGCGAAGCTCGGGGTATCGCTCAAGGACGGCGGGTTCCACCCGCGGTTCGGCACGCGCAATCACATCCTTCCGCTGGTCGGGGCCCACTACATCGAGGTGGTCGAGGTGCTCGACCACCCGTCCGCCGAGAAGGCGGTCTACGGGCAGGCCGTGCGCGCCCGCTCCCAGACCGGCGGGGGCTGGATGGGCTGGTCGGTCGCCGTCGACGACCTGGCTCCCTATGAGACGCGGCTGGATCGCGAGTCGGTGCCCGGTTCCCGGCACTTCCCGGACGGGCGCCTGCTGGAGTGGCATCAGATCGGCATCAAGGGCCTGATCGCCGATCCTCAGCTGCCCTATTTCATCCACTGGGAGTCGGACCCCGAGCTTCCGCCCACGTCGCTGGAGGGCACGGTCCGGCTGGACACCGTGGAGATCTCCGGGTCGCGGGAACGGGTCGAGGACTGGCTGGGAGAGCCGATCCCCGATCAGATCGAGGGGATCAACTTCGACTTCACCAGCCCGAACGGCCATCCCGGGATCAACGCGGTGGTGCTGGACGCCCCGGAGAAGGGTCTCGTCCGCATCTGACGCCTCAGGCACAGCTGTAGTGGCCGGCATGGCAGGCCCCAACCACCCGCAGGGCCCCCGCTACAAGGGGGAGCTGGGGGAGTCGTCCGTTGCGCTCGGCGCTCTCCACCTGCGCGACCACCGAACTCGGCCATCGGCGGACCGCGAGACGACTCGCAGAGCCGCACCGTTCGGGGGTCGCGAGGGGGTTGTCCCCTGCCTCCAAAAACTGTCAGACCCGGCTGGCATGGTGGGGGTCATGGCGAAGAAGACGTCCGATCGGTGGGTGTGCACCGAATGCGGCTGGACCACCGCGAAATGGGTCGGCAGGTGCGGCGAGTGCCAGACCTGGGGATCGGTGGTGGAGCAGGGCGCCCCGAAGCTCACCGATGTGGCCTCCCATGTGCCCACCACCCATGCGGTACCGATCGGAGAGGTCTCCGAGCAGGCGGCGAACCGTCATCTCACCGGGATCGGCGAACTCGACCGGGTGCTGGGCGGCGGTCTGGTACCCGGCGTCGTGGTGCTGCTGGCCGGCGAGCCGGGGGTGGGCAAGTCGACCCTGCTGCTGGACGTCGCCGCGAAGTGGGCGAAGGCGGGCCGGCGCACCCTGTATGTGACCGGCGAGGAGTCGGCGGCCCAGGTCCGGTTGCGGGCGGGCAGGACCGACGCGCTGGCCGATGAGCTCTTCCTGGCCGCCGAGACGGATCTGGGCACGGTGCTCGGCCACATCGAGCAGATCCATCCCTCGCTGATGGTGCTGGACTCGGTGCAGACCATCGGCACGGCCGCCGCCGACGGCTCTCCGGGCGGCGTCTCGCAGGTGCGCGAGGTCACCGGGGCGCTGGTCCGGGTGGCCAAGCAGCGCGGCATGGCGGTGGTCATCGTCGGCCATGTCACCAAGGACGGCGCGATCGCCGGGCCGCGCACCATGGAGCATCTGGTGGACGTCGTGCTCGCCTTCGAGGGGGATCGCCACTCCGGCTTCCGGATGGTACGGGCCACCAAGAACCGTTACGGCCCGGCCGATGAGGTGGGCTGTTTCGAGATGACCGACGCCGGGATCATCGAGGTGCCCGACCCTTCCGGGCTGTTCACCTCCGACAACGCCGATCCGCAGCCGGGGACCTGCGTCACCGTGACGATGGAGGGACGCCGTCCGCTGCTGTCGGAGGTCCAGGCGCTGGTCGCCCCCTCGGCGACCGAGAAGTATCCGCGACGCACCACCCACGGGGTGGAGAACGGCCGGGTGGCGATGATCCTGGCGGTGCTGGAGCGCAAGGCGGGCCTGCCGCTGAGCAGCCGCGACGTCTACGTGTCGACGGTGGGCGGGGCGAAGGTGACCGATCCCTCGGCGGACCTGGCGATCGCGGTGGCGGTGGCCTCCGGGTCGGTGGACCGGAACTTCCCCACCCGGGTGGTGGCCCTGGGCGAGGTCGGGCTGGCCGGGGATCTGCGCCGGGTGCCCGGGCTGGAGCGGCGGGTCGGGGAGGCCGCTCGGCTGGGCTTCGACCTGGCCATCGTGCCGAAGAACTCGCGTGAGGCCCACACCAAGGTGCCGACCATGCATGGGCTCCATGTGGTGGAGGTCTCGACGGTGGCCGAGGCCCTGGGCGTGCTCAACCTGAGCCGGCGGCGTCACTCCCCCGAGTCCGGGGAGCTGCGAGCATCTAGAGTCGAAGCATGACTCAGGACGCACCCGATATCGGAGACGACACGCCCGAGCGCGTCCGCCATCTGATGGCGCTGCTGGCTCCGGGGACGCCGATCCGCGACGGCCTGGAGCGGATCTTGCACGGGCACAACGGCGCCCTCATCGTGCTGGGCGACTCCCCCGAGGTGCGCAAGGTGTCGACCGGCGGCTTCGCGATCGACGTGCAGCTCACCCCGCAGGCGCTGCGCGAGCTGTCGAAGATGGACGGCGGCCTGATCCTGTCCAGCGATCACGAGCGGATTCTGGCGGCGGCGGTGCACTTCGTCCCCGACGGGTCGCTGCCCACGATGGAGACCGGCACCCGGCATCGCAGCGCCGACCGGGTCTCCCAGCAGACCGGCGTCCCGGTGGTGGTGGCCTCGGCCTCGATGAGCACCCTGGCGGTCTTCCTGGACGGCGGCCGGTACCGGATCGAGGAGCCCGAGACCCTGCTCACCCGGGCCAATCAGGCGCTCAGCACGCTGAGCAGCTACCGGGCGCGGCTGGTGGACCGGTCCGAGCAGCTGACCATGGTCGAGGTGCATGACGCGGCGACCGTCGACGATGTCGCGGCGGTGGCCCAGCGGATCGAGATGGCCCGCCGGATCGACGCCGAGGTGCGCGGCTACGTCTCGGCGCTGGGGGTGGAGGGGCGGCTGATCGGGTTGCAGCGAGACGAGCTGTTCGCCGGAGTGGGCGAACAGATCCGGCTGCTCACCGAGGACTACCGGCCCGACGAGGTCGAACCCTGGAAGTTCAACCTGACCGGCCTGCGCAGCCTCAGCTGGGACGACCTGGGCAGTCTGTCGATCGTCGCCCGGACGATGGGCCTGGATCCGAAGGAGTACCCGGGGACGGCGGTGCTGCACGCCCGGGGGCACCGTCAGCTGTCGACCATCGGGGATCTGCCGCCCCGGGTGATCCAGACCATCGTCGACCACTTCGGCTCCCTGCAGGCCCTCTACGCCAGCAGTACCAATGAGCTCAGCGAGCTGCCGGGAGTCGGACTGCAGCGGGCGCGCAGCATCCGGGCCGACCTCGAGCGGATCTTCGAGGGGGATCAGCGCAACCCCCGGCTGCGCTGAAGGTCACACCGCTCCGCGCCCAGGCGTGGAATTCACTCCCGCCTCGCCGTCCCGAGGCCTTGGCCGGGCTGGATTACGGCGAGGCGGGAGTGATCTCCAACCGATTGGTGGCGTCACGGGGCCCTGACGACGTCAAGCCACTCCACACTCAGGCGGTGAGCTGCATCACGAACTGGCGGGGCATTCCGCCCTTGAGCTGGGCGGTCGCGACGTAGGTCCCGGTGCCGAGCTCCTCGGCGGACAGCTTGCAGGTTCCGGTCGCAGACCGCTTGGTGGGCCATTTCACGGTGAACTTCCACGACTTCCCGGCGGCGATCGGGTGGGCTCCCGTGGGACCCCAGGCGGCGCAGTCGGCGGTGGACCAGATCCGATCCGAGCCGGAGTCGACGTTCACCTGCACCGGCAGCTTGGCGATATCCCAGACGCAGCCCGCCGTGCCCTGATTGGTGACGGTGACGGTCAGCGCCACCGTCGTGCCGCGCCGCACCACGCTGGAGGGAGCGGCGATCGCGGACCGCAGCTGGGACAGCCGGCAGGCGGCGAGCACCGGGGTCGGCGTGGGAGTCGGGCTTGGCGACCGGGACGCCGACGCCGACCCGGAGGCCGATCCCGAGGCCCGATGCGACGGCGTCCCGGACGGTGACCCGGTAGGCGTGGGAAGTCTCGGGACTGCGGCTGGCACTCGGAGTGGGAGCCGAGGCGGTGGGACTCGACACCGAGGGAGTCGAGGTGTCCCACACCGTGTCGGTCCACGACGGGTTGATCGAGGTCGCGCTCGGCGTGGCCTTGACCACCGGCGCCGCCGACCGGCCCCGGCCGCCCAGGGCCTGCCCCACCAGCCAGATCGCCAGCACCAGGACGAGCACGACGACGATCACCAGCACCGCCCGGCGTCTCCAGTAGACGCCCTCGGGCTCGGGCCCCACCGGATGCTGGACTCCGCGCATGCTCAGTCGCTCAGCTGCCGGGCCGCCCAGGCGTCCGGATCGACCCGCTCACCGGTGTAGAAGGGCGTATCGATATCCACGTGACGCCGCGCCTCGACATAGCGCATGTCCTTCATCACGTCGACCAGCCGGGCCAGATCGTCGCCCTCGAGGGTGAGGATCCACTCGTAGTCGCCCAGCGCGAAGGCGGCCAGGGTGGACGCCTTGACATCGGGGCTGGCGGCGCCGGCCATGCCGTGCTCGCGCAGCATCGTCGAACGGTCCTTGGCGTCCAGCAGGTACCAGTCCTTGGTCCGCACGAAGGGGTAGAAACAGGCCCAGCGGCGCGGCGCCACCCCGGCGAAGCAGGAGGGCAGGTGGGACTTGTTGAACTCGGCCGGGCGGTGCACGGCGAGATTCGACCACACCGGGGACAGACGCCGTCCCAGCCCGGTGCCGACGAACCGGTGGTAGCTCTCCTGCAGCACGGCGGCGTCATCGGAGGTCCACCACACCAGCAGGTCGGCGTCGGCGCGAAGCCCCGACAGGTCGTACCAGCCGCGGGTCTCGGCGCCGGCCCCGGCCACCCAGGACACCGACCCGTCGACCAGTTCGGCGCGGGCCGCCGGGTCGGCGGGCAGCGGGGTGGTGACCTTGAACACCGAGTACATCGCCCACAGGCTCGCCTTGTTCACCTGCGCGGGGTCGACCGGACGATCACGGGGATCGGTGGGGGTGGTGTAGGTGCCGTCGGGGCGGGTGGGGGCGTCGGCAAGGACCTCGGTCGGAGCCTCGGTCAGGACCTGGGTCGGCGCCTCGCTGCTCTGGTCAGCCACGGGGGAATCTCCTGTCATCGGAATCTCATGGGTCGTCTCGGTCGAACTCGCGTCCGCCGTCGCCGGGGCGGCATAGGGGGAGGGTGCGGCGCCACCGTGCGGAGATGTCTCGGGATGCAGGGACCGTCCGCCGCGCAGGTATCCGTCCTGCCCGGCTCCGGCCTGCTCGCATCCGCACAGCCAGTTCGACGGCAGGGTGCCGCCCGAGGCCCGCACCGTGCCGGCCTGGCGGATCAACAGGTCGGCCAGCCCGGAGATGAAGGCGGGATGGGTGCCGGCGGTGGCCGCCCGGGACATCGCAAGACCCACCCGCGACGCCGTCTCGGCGGCCTCGTGGTCGAGATCGTTGACCACCTCCATGTGATCGGAGATGAACCCGATCGGAGCCAGCACCACCGACGTCACCCCTTGTGAAGGCAGGGTCTGAAGGTAGTCGTTGACGTCTGGCTCGAGCCACGGATCGGACGGCCGGCCCGAGCGCGAGCAGTAGACCAGGTCCCACCGGGGCATCGCGCCGAACTGAGCGCGGACCATCTCGGCGACCTGGTTGCAGGTCCGCTGATGCTGGGAGACGTAGTCGGCGCCGGGCTCCCCCGAACCCGAGGCCTCCAGCATCGCCATCGGGATGGAATGGGTGACGAAGCCCACCCGGGTCGCCTCCAGGGGCGTCGGCGGGATCTGGCCGAAGGCGGCCATCAGCGCCTCGGCGTTCGCGACCGTGTAGCCGCCAATGGGATGGAAGGGCGGCACCTTGTCGATCACCAGATCGCTGACGCCCAGGTCCGCGATGGCCCGATCGGCGTCCTCCCGGTACTGCCGGCACCCCGAGTAGGAGTCGAAGGCCGCGGTCGGCAGCATCAGGATGCGCCGGGCGCCCTGGTCGTACAGCGAGGCGACGACCTCGGTGAACCAAGGGGCGCTGTTGCGATTGCCGAGCACCACCGGGACATCGGAGCCCTGGGAGCCCAGGGCGTAGCGCAGCGCCTCCAGCAGGGCGTCGTTGGCGGCATTGATGGGGCTGACGCCGTCGAACCGGTAGTAGTGCTCGGCCACGTCGGCCAGCCGGGAGTCCGGGACCCGCCCGTTGGAGACCCGCCGCAGGAATGGCATCACCTCGTCGCGGCCTCGGGGACCTCCGAAGGAGGCGACCAGGACCGCGTCATAGGGGTCCAACGGGTCGCTCTTGCCCCGGGCCGGGGTGTATTCGCTCATCTGTTCTCCTCGATCGGCGCCAGATCGTCGACGCTCAGCCCGGTCACCGGACAGGTCAGCCCGCCGGTGGGCTCCAGGCCACTGAGGTCGAGAATATGGTCCTCGACCTCCACATCAATACCGAGCACGTCGGACAGCGAGTTGAGCCACTGGTCGCCCAGCCCGTGCTCGGAGGCGACCCTGGCCCGCGCCGAGGGGATGTGGGCCATCGACGCCGCCAGCCGGCGCAGCGCCTGGGCCGCCTCGGCGACCGGCACGGACCCGTCCGTGGGCAGCCGGTCGATCTCGGCCTGGACGAGGTCGGACAGGGCGTCGCGCAGGGCGATCACGGCCGGCGCGAGACGGCGTCTCTCCAGGTCCATCGCCAGATCGTGGACGCCGTCGGCGACGATCCGCTCGGCCTGGGCGCGATCGGCGGCGGCACTGGCGGGCACGGCGTCCCGGATGGTCTCCAGATCGACGACCCGGATGCCGGCCGGAGCCGGGTCCTCGACGTCCCCGGAGACCGCGAGATCCAGCACGACCAGATCGCCATGGGCGGAATCGCTGGCGGCGCGATCGGCCACCGCGCGGGCGGCGAGCTCACGGCCCAGCGCCGGGGTCCCGTTGCCCCGGCAGGTGACCACCAGATCGACCTGCGACAGGGCGGCCTCGAGCCCCCGGTCGTCGACCGCGGCGACCTCGTGGCGGCAGGCGAAGCCCTCGGCCCGCCCGGAGCTGGAGTGCACCAGGATCTCCGCGACGCCGCGCTGGCGCAGCTGGGCGCAACTGGCCCCGGCGTAGGAGCCGGTGCCCATCATCAGCACCCGGGCCCCCTCCAGCGGGATCATCCGGGCCACCAGATCCAGGCCGACGGCGACCACCGTTCTGCCCTGGGCGGCCAGCGAGGTGTGCGCGGCGACCTTCCGGGAGGTGCGCAGCGCCTCCTCGACGAGATGGCCGATGGCATAGCTGACGGTGTGCTGATCTCGGGCCTCGGACAGCGCGCGCTTGAGCTGGCCGGCGATCTCCCGCTCCCCGGTCACCATCGACTCGAGCCCGGCGGCGATCCGGAAGAGCTGCCAGACGGCGTCGCCGCCCTCTGCGACCGTGGCGCCGGCGAGTTCGGTCGCGCCGAGGCCGCGCAGCAGGTCGCGCAGGGCCTGGCCGGGCAGGGGGACGCCGGGAGCGGCCTCGGCGAGCACCAGGACGCGATTGCAGGTGGACAGCACCATCGCACCGCGGATCCGGGGGTCGTCGGTGAGCGCCAGGCCCAGGCCGTCCACCTGTGCGGCGGCGGCCGAGACGGCGTCGAGCCCCTGCTCGGAATGGTCAACGGAGACTATGCAGAATCCCACGGCTCCCCATTCAAGCATGGCAACGTCTCCGACGCCCGGAGTTGCACGGCTGTGCACGGGTATCGGTGCGACCGGATTGGTGTGGCCGGAGACCTCCGGGACTTCGGCGGATGGGGCAGAATCGGGGCGATGACTGAGCACCTTGACGATCCCGCCGCGAATGGGCCGGCGATTCTGGCGGCCCTGACCGGGCATCGCACCGAGCACCCGACGGTGTGGTTCATGCGGCAGGCCGGCCGTTCGCTGCCGGAGTACCGGGCGGCCCGCGAGGGCACCACGATGCTCGAGTCCTGCCTGAACCCGGAGCTGGCCGCCGAGATCACCTGCCAGCCGGTGCGCCGCCACGGGGTGGACGCCGCGGTGCTCTACTCCGACATCATGGTGCCGCTGGTGCTGGCCGGGGTCGGGGTGCGGATCGAGCCCGGCGTCGGTCCGGTCCTCGACCAGCCGGTCCGCACCGCGGCCGAGGTCGACGCCCTGGTGGGCCGCGGCCCCGGGGACGCCTCCGCGGTCGCCCGGGAGGCGCAGATGGTGGTCCAAGAGCTTGGTGGGAGCACCCCGCTGATCGGTTTCGCCGGGGCGCCGTTCACGATCGCGGCCTATCTGGTGGAGGGCGGGCCCTCCCGCGACCACCTGGCCGCCCGGGCGATGATGCACTCCGATCCGGCGTCCTGGGCGAAGCTGATGGACTGGGTGGCCGATCTGGACGCCGACTTCCTCACCGCGCAGACCGCCGGCGGGGCCCGGGCCGTCCAGCTCTTCGACTCCTGGGCGGGATCCCTGTCGGAGGCCGACTACACCCGTTGTGTCGCACCGCACTCGGCGCGGGCCCTGTCCGGGCTGGACCGGACCCTGCCGGTGATCCACTTCGGCGTCAACGCCGGCCACTTGGCCGTCCCCTTCGCCCAGGTCGCGGCTGCTGCCTCCAGCCACCCGGTGCTCGGCGTCGACCACCGCACGACGCTGGACCATGCGCTGGCCTCGCTGATGGTCGCCGGGATGACGATGCCGCTGCAGGGCAATATCAACCCGGCCCTGCTGTTCGCCGGGTCCGAGGCCCTGGAGGCCGAGGCCAGGGCGGTGGTGGAGTCCGGACGCCGGGCGCCCGGCCATGTGGTCAACCTGGGGCACGGGGTTCCGGCCAGTACCGACCCGGATACCCTGACCAGGTTGGTCGAGTTCGTGCACTCTCTGTAACCCGAGGAGCGTTGTTGATGGACAGAGTCGATGCCGTCGTCATCGGTGGTGGGATGGCCGGTCTGGTGGCCGCCTGGCAGTTCAGTCGGGCGGGCCTGCGGCCGGTGCTGCTGGAGTCCCGCGGGTACACCGGCGGACTGGTCGCCGGGTCCCGGATCGCCGGGGTGAGCTACGACATCGGCGCCGAGGGGTGGGCGGTCCGGCTGCCCGACACCGAGACCCTGGCCGCCGAACTCGGCCTGGAGGTGGAGTACCCGCGCTCGGCGCCGAGCTGGGTGTGGTTCGACGACGGCCCCTTCGCGATGCCGGTCCGCGCCATTCTCGGCATCCCGGCCGATCTCGGCGCCCCCGATGTGGTGGCCGGTCTGGGCGCCGAGGCGGCCCGGGCGGCCGCCGAGCTGGATCGCGCGCCGATTCCCGAGGAGCTTCCGCGCGATCTCGGCTCGCTGGTCGAGCTGCGGATGGGCTCCGAGGTGCTGCGGCGTCTGGTGGCCCCGATCGCCGGCGGGATCCATGCCGCGGATCCGCATCTGCTGGCCACCGAGGTGGTCTCCCCCGGGCTCACCGCGGCGGTGCGCCGGGCGGGCAGCCTGGCCGGGGCGGTCGCGGCGATCAAGGGGAACGGGCCGGTGAAACCAGCGGTGGCCTCGGTGTCCGGCGGGATGTTCCGGATGCCCCAGACCCTGCACGCCCAGATCGAGGCAGCCGGTGGGCGGATACTCACCCGCACCGGGGCGAAGGCCCTGAGCCGGGGAGGCGAGGGCTGGATCGTCAGCGCCGCGGCCACCCATCGCGCTTCTAATCCTTCTCTGCCGCCGGTGCCCGACGGCCAGACCGTCGAGTTCACCGCTCCCCGAGTCGTGGTGGCCTGTTCGGCGTCGACGGCAAGGCCGCTGCTCGGCCAGGTCATCGACACCGCCGGACCACAGCTGGTGCCCGGGGCGCCGATCGCCCACGTCAACCTGGCGGTGCAGGCCCCCGAGCTGGATCTCTGCCCGCGGGGCAACGGGATGCTGGTCGCCATCGGTTCGCAGAAGGTGCAGGCCAAAGCACTGACCCATCTGTCGGTGAAGTGGCCGAGTCTTACCGCGTCCTGCCCGACCGGACTGCACCTGCTGCGGGTCAGCTACGGGCGCACCGGTCAGGCGGCGCAGGATCTGTCGGTCGGGCAGGCGCTGGCCGACGCGAGCACCCTCACCGGCGTGGAGCTGACCGCCGACCAGGTGATGGAGTCCCAGATCATCCACTGGACCGGGGCGCTGGCGCCCACCACGCCACAGACCCGGGCCTGGGTCCAGGGTCTGCACGCCCAGACCTCCGACCAGGAGGGGCTGGGCCTCACTGGGGCGTGGGCCTCGGGGTCCGGGATCGCCGCGCTGGTTCCGCACGCCCGGCGGACCGCCGAGAGGCTGAGTTGAGGCAGCGGAACTGGCCCCCGCGGCCCTGGTGCGACCCCTGTTGTGGCATCTGCCTGACCTTGTCGCGGCATCTGCGTGACCTTGTCGTGCGGGGGAGCGCCGATCAGGTGAACATTTCACTCGTCTAAGCCCTGGTCTCCAAGCCTCACCGCCGGAACCGGGCCTTGGGCGAGTGAAATGTTCACCCACCTCCGGCCACCCCCACCGGCGTCACCGTATTCAGCGTGAAAGGACCCATGAGAGAATGGCTCATATGAGTCGTCGCACCGGGAGAGCGCCCACCGCCCAGCTGAAGCGCACCCCTGTCCGGCTCGCCACCCGCGCCAGCAAGCTGGCCACCACCCAGTCCGAGCTGGTCGCCGCAGCGCTGGACGAGCACGGTCTGGATGTCGAACTGGTCCACGTCACCACCCACGGCGATGTGGTCTCGACTCCACTGTCCAAGATGGGCGGCATCGGAGTCTTCGCCTCGGCCATCCGCACCGATCTGCTGGAGGGCCGCTGCGATATCGCGGTGCACTCCTTCAAGGATCTGCCCACCGGGCAGCCGCTCGGCCTCACCGTCGCCGCGGTCCCCGCCCGGGAGGATCCGCACGACGCCCTGGTGGCCCGCGATCGGCTGAAGCTGGCCGATCTCCCGGCCGGATCAAAGGTCGGCACCGGCTCGCCACGCCGCGCGGCCCAGCTGCGGGCGGCCCGGCCGGACCTCGAGATTGTCGACATCCGCGGGAATGTCGACACCCGGGTGGGCCGGGTCAGGGGCTTCGGCGGCCGCGAGGATCTGGACGCGGTCATCGTCGCCGCCTCCGGGTTGAGCCGGCTGGGACGCGGCTCCGACATCACCGAAGTCCTCGACGCCGATGTCATGCTGCCGGCGCCTGCCCAGGGGGCGCTGGCCGTCGAGTGCCGCACCGCCGATTCGAGGCACGGCGCGCTGGCCAAGGGGCTCGCCGCCATCGACGACCTGCCCAGCCGCTTGTGTGCCACCGCCGAACGGGCCGTGCTGGCCGGCCTGGAGGCTGGCTGTGCGGCACCTGTGGGTTGTCTGGCGAAGGTCGAGAGCGGCCTGCTCGACCTTCACGCCGTCGTCGTCTCGGTGGACGGCACGAAGTCCGTGCGGGTCCAGGCCGGACTGGAACTGCCCTCCGCGGCACCGGCAAAGGCCGACGACATCGCCACCCTGGCCGGCGCCGCGCACACTCTGGGCATCCAGGTGGCCGAGGATCTGCTGGCCCAGGGCGCCGCGGAGATCGCGGACCTGCATGTCTCCAAGGCACGGCGTTGAGGGGCCCGGCGAGGAGGGGTATGCGATGAGCTCGATGGTCACCCCCGATGCCAACGGCGTCGTCCGCCCGCCGGTGCTGCTCCCCCGGGATTCCTCCGGAGACGCCATCGGCGCCGCCCTCAAGCATGCCGGCTTCGGCGTCATCCATCAGCCTGTGACCCGCACCGTCCCCGAGCCGGGCGCGATCGGCCGGGTCGCCTCCTGGCTCGGCGGCGCCACCGCCGAGGACTGGCTCGTCGTCACCAGCAAGAAGGCCGTCTCGCTGCTCGCGGCAGCCGGGCTGCTCACCGATCCGCGCGTCCGGGTCGCCGCGGTCGGGCGGGCCACCGGCCGGGCGCTCGTCGCAGCCGGGGTCGAGGTCTCGCTGATCCCCAATACCCAGTCCGGTGCCGGGCTGGTGGCCGACTGGCCCGCTCCCGGGGCCCGCGTCCTGCTGCCGGTCTCCGCTCTGGCCGCCCCCACCGTTGCCGAGGGACTGGCCGCGCTGGGCTGCGGCGTCACCCGGATCGACCTCTACACCACCGAACCCCTCGACGAGCTGCCGACGGTCATCGCGCAGGCCTGGCCCGCCTTCGGGGCCGTCGTCGTCACCTCCTCCTCGGTGGCCCGGGCCCTCGACGCGCTGCTTCGCGCCTCGGGCCTGGAGTGGAAAACCCGCCAGCACCCGATCGCGATGGGAGCGCCCACCGCCCGCACCCTCGAACAGCTCGGCCATCCCGCCTCGGCCGTCGCCTCTGCGCCGACCCCCGAGGCCATCCTCACCGCAGTAGAAAGTGTCCTGTCATGACTGCATTCCCCGATCGCAAACTCAATCCCTCACTGGTCCCGTTCGAGCGGCCGCGCCGGTTGCGCACCACCCCCGCGATGCGGCGAATGGTGGCCGAGACCCGGGTCGATCCCGCCCAGTTCATCCTGCCGGCCTTCGTCGCCGAGGGGATCGACGAGGCCCGCGAGATCTCGACCCTGCCCGGGCAGTACCAGCACACCACCGAGTCCATCAAGAAGCTCGCGGAGCAGGCGGTGGCGGCCGGGATCGGCGGAATCGACCTGTTCGGCGTCCCGACCCGCAAGGACGAGATCGGCTCGGAGGCATGGAATCCCGAGGGGATTCTCAACCGGGGAATCGCTGCGGTGCGCGACGCCGTCGGCGACGATCTGGTGATCTGCGTCGACACCTGTCTGGACGAGTTCACCGACCACGGCCACTGCGGGGCGCTGACCCCCGACGGGCGGGTGGACAACGACGCCACCCTGCCGCTGTACGCCGAGATGGCGGTCTCCCAGGCCCGCGCCGGCGCCCACATGGTCTCCCCGTCGGGGATGATGGACGGCCAGGTCGCGGTGATCCGCGACGCCCTGGACACCGAGGGTTTCCAGGACGTCTCCATCCTCGCCTATTCGGCGAAGTACGCGTCGGCCTTCTTCGGGCCCTTCCGCGGCGCGGTGAACTCGTCTCTCAAGGGCGATCGGAAGGCCTACCAGCAGGATCCGGCGAATCGCCGCGAGGGGATGCGCGAGACCCTGCTCGACCTCGCGGAGGGGGCCGACATGGTGATGGTCAAGCCCGCCTCGCACTATCTCGACGTGCTGGCCGACGTCGCGGAGATCTCGCCGGTGCCGGTGGCCGCCTACCAGGTGTCCGGGGAGTACGCGATGCTGCAGGCCGCGGCCGCCAACGGCTGGATCGACCGGCAGCGCTGCATCACGGAGTCGCTCACCTCGATCGCCCGGGCCGGGGCCGACGTCATCCTCACCTATTTCGCCATCGAGGCCGCAGGGTGGTTCCGGGGCTGATTTCCGCCCCGATCCTTTCCGCCCCCATTTCGACATTCACTCAGAAAGGACTGCCGTGAGCAGTAACGCCGAACTCTTCGATGAGGCGAGGTCCGTCATCCCCGGAGGGGTGGACTCGCCGGTGCGCGCCTACGGTTCCGTGGGCGGGGTGCCGCGGTTCATCCAGCGGGCCGCCGGCCCCTGGCTGTGGGACGCCGAGGGCACCCGGTATGTCGACCTGGTCTGCACCTGGGGGCCGGCCCTGCTGGGCCACGCCCACCCGGAGGTCGTCTCCGCCGTTCAGGACGCCGCCTCCCGCGGACTGTCCTTCGGCGCGCCGACCGCCACCGAGACGGGGCTGGCCGAGGAGGTCAACCGGCGGGTGCCGCTGGCCGAGAAGGTCCGCTTCGTGTCGACCGGCACCGAGGCCACCATGACGGCGATCCGGCTGGCCCGCGGGGCCACCGGGCGCGACGTCATCGTCAAATTCGCCGGCAATTACCACGGCCACTCCGACGCCCTGCTGGCCGAGGCCGGGTCCGGTGTCGCGACCGCCGGGCTGCCCGGGTCGGCCGGGGTGCCGGCCGCCACGACGGCGTCCACCCTGGTGCTGCCCTACAACGACGAGGCCGCGCTGGAGGCCGCTTTCGCGGCTCGCGGCGAAGAGATCGCCGGGGTGATCGTGGAGGCCTCGGCCGCCAATATGGGGGTGGTGCCGCCGCGGCCGGGGTTCAACGCGGCGATCCGGCGGATCACCGCCGAGCACGGCGCGCTGATGATCCTCGACGAGGTGCTCACCGGGTTCCGGTGCGGGCCGTCCGGGTTCTGGGGGTTCCAGCAGCAGCGCGGGGAGAGCTACGAGCCCGACCTGTTCACCTTCGGGAAGGTGGTCGGCGGCGGGATGCCGCTGGCCGCCCTCGGCGGGCGCGCCGAGGTGATGGACCTGCTGGCCCCGACCGGGCCGGTGTATCAGGCGGGGACGCTGTCGGGGAATCCGCTGGCCACCATCGCCGGGCTGCGGACCCTGCAGCTGGCCGGCGACGACGTCTATCAGAGGCTGGACGACCGCTCCGAGCAGTGGCGTCAGGTGCTGGCCGAGCAGCTGGAGCGGGCCGGGGTGCCGTTCGTCATCAACAATGCGTCGAACCTGTTCAGCGTCTTCCTGGGCTCGGCGCCGGCGCGCGACGGGGTGGCCGACTATGCGCAGGCGAAGGCGCAGAACGCCGAGGCCTACACGGCCTTCTTCCACGCCATGTTGGACGCCGGGGTCAACCTTCCACCGTCCTGCTTCGAGGCCTGGTTCCTGTCGGATGCGCACGACGAGGAGGCCCTCGACGTCTTCTCGACGGCTCTGCCGGGGGCCTGCCGGGCGGCCGCGAAGGTGATCGGCTGAGTGCCGGGGTCGTCTGTGACGCCGTTTCCCGCCGCTGAGCGCGCGGAGGTGATCGCCACCTGCTCGGCGTGGTACGGCGAGCACGGCCGCGACCTGCCGTGGCGGCGTCCGGGGACGACGCCGTGGGGGGTGCTGGTGAGCGAGGTGATGAGCCAGCAGACGCCGATGTCGCGGGTGGTCGGGCCGTGGACCGAGTGGATGGAGCGCTGGCCCACCCCCGACGATCTGGCCGAGGAGGAGCCCGGGGCCGCGGTGGCCGCCTGGGGGCGGCTGGGATATCCGCGCCGGGCGCTGCGACTGCACGCCTGCGCGATGGCGATCGCGACTGAGTTTCGCGGCGTCGTGCCGTCGAGTTACGAGGAGCTGATCGGGCTGCCCGGGGTCGGGGACTACACGGCCGCCGCGGTGGTCTCCTTCGCCTTCGGGGGCCGGGCGGCTGTGCTGGACACGAATGTGCGGCGGGTGCTGGCGAGGGTCGAGACCGGGGTGGCCAACTGCGGGTCTGCGACCTCCCGGGGCGACCGCGAGCTGGCCGCGCGCTGGCTGCCCGGTGGGGACGCCGATGCGGCCCGCTGGGCGGTGTCCTCAATGGAGCTGGGGGCGCTGGTGTGCGTGGCGAGGACGCCGTTGTGCGCTGAGTGCCCGGTGGCCGGGCATTGCCGGTGGTTGGCCGCGGGGAGGCCGATGGAAGGGGCTCCGGTGCGACGCGGTCAGGCCTGGAAGGGCACCGACCGGCAGTGCCGCGGGGTCATCCTCGACCTGGTCCGCAACTCCGACAACGGCGTCGAGGTGGAGGTGGCGCTGAGAGCCTGGCACAAGCGCCCCCAGGCCGAGAAGTGTCTCGGGACTCTCCTGGATGACGGTCTGCTCCATCGGGAGGGGAGCCTTCTGAGGCTGTGAGGCGACTGCGAAATGCCGATGTCATCGGGAGCACATCGGCCATGGTGACATCCGCGGGTCCTTCGGGGACGTGGAAGCTGAGTTGGGTCCTCATCCGCGAGGTCTGGAGTTCGGACTGGCCACCGAACTTGCGGAGATACTCGTCGACCAGGCGCGGGCACCCCGGACGGCTCACGGCCACTGGTCGAGCAGGGCGGGCAGGGGTTCCGTCCCCCCATCCGCGCCGGACGGGCCGTCCGCCCCGGTCGTAACCGACCCCTCCGGCGCTCGACCGGCGAGCCAGGCCACGAGATCGGCAGCGGTTCCCCGTAGCACGATCGGGTTCACCGCGTGATCGCCCAGGTCCCAGGGTCCGGCGACGCCGTCGACAGGAATCAGTTCGAGGCGGGTGCCGCGGGGGACGCGCCCGGCCAGGTAGTCGGCGAGATGGTCGAGGAGATCGGGCGTCCAGACCGCGTACCCGACCCCGAGGTCGAGGTCGGTCAGGTGAATCGCGAGTTCTCGCCACCAGCTCTCGGCGAGTTGAGCGACAGTGCGACCACGGTTGCCGGTCGGGCGGGACCAGGTGCCTTCCGTCTGCGCGGCGAAGGCGGCCTCGACTCGGAGTGCCGCCGTGCGAACCTCGCGAGAGTGCACGGCAGCCGAGCGGCCGGCGCGAGCCTCGATGTCCGCAGTGCGTCCGGCCTGACCGCCGTCGTAGAAGTCGATGCGTTCGTCCACCCGGGTGTACTCGGCCTGGCGCGCGATCGCCGAACCGAGTCCGGTCAGGTGCGCCAGGACGTGGCCCCGGGTCCAACCGGGGAGGACGGACGGGGCGCGGGCCAGGTCGTCGGTGAGCCCGTCAAGTACCTCCTCCAGCCGTCTCCGGAGAGGCACGAGCCGTTCGCGCACAAGTTGCGCATCCGCGAGTTGTCCGGGCTCCCGCCATACTCCATTCACCATGACTATGGCCTACGACCCGCCATGTGCCTGACGCAAGTGCGTGCCGCCGCCCGTATCCCGAGAAGACCGGACGATCAGCGAGGATCCACTGCATCCAGCAGCCGGTAGTCGAGCGGGTCCATGTCCTGTGCCCACCAGGGGCGGGGCTCAAGCGGCAGGCGCCTGAGCGCCACGGGCACCGTCTCGAGAGCGAGGCGGCGAGCGACTGCCAGGCGGTGGTGCCCGTCGAGGGTGGCGAAGCGCTCATTGAAACCGAGGTCGAGCGGCTCCCGGATACCGTGTGCCGCGATGTCGCGCTCCAACTCATCCAGATGGGAGGGCGTGTCGACGACATCTTCCGGCGCACCGACCAACTCCCGATCGACCACCTGGTATCGCGTGACCAGCGAGGTCGGGAGATGAACGATGTGCGCCACGGTGGCCAGCCTACGTGCGCTTGGAGGGCCGATGAGCTGCGGCCGGACGCCGCGGGGCTGTGGACAACGGTGGGACGCCGTGTGAGGTGACTCACAGCAGGGCGGGTTTTCCACAGGTTTCGTGGTGGTTGCTGGCGCTGGGGTGGACTGCGTTGTCAGGATGCGGCAATGAATCGGCGAATGGTGGCGACCGCGATGGCGCTCGTGATGATCGGCTCGGGCCTGACCGCGTGTGGAAGCAGCTCCGATGCGGGCCCGGCGCCATCGGCCGGTGTGTCCGCAGGATCCTCAGCGACTGTGACTTCGGCTGCATCTCCGTCTCCGAGCGTGAGCGCGACTCCGGACCCGAGTGCCAGTTCGACGTCGAACTCGACCGCAACTCCATCAGAGGACGCCCTCTTCCTCGAGGCCAGCAAAGTCCACCTGAAGTACCTGGAGGAACTTGTCGCGTTCGAGAAATCCGGAGGCGGCGCCGAGCTCCCGCCAGCCATGGCTCGCCTCGTGGGCGGAAACTACGGAAGCGCGGTCGAGAAGGTCTACACCCGTTTTGCGGAGGCGGGGCTCAAAGCCACCGAGGACTCGACGTGGTCCCGCACCAAAGTGTGGCCGATCCCGACGACCGGACGGCATCTGACCGCCATTGGCGCATGCGTGGACTTCCGAGGCATGACATACACGAAGAAGGGGACCTCGAAGACTGCGGAAGGGCCCTGGCGCCTCGACGAATTGCAGTTTGATCGGAAGGGATCCTCTCTGGTCATGACAAAGGGCCGCACCTCGGAGGTGAAGTCATGCTGACCAAGTGCGTGATCGCGGCAACGGTGTTGTTATTCGCCTTCACCATGGTCACGAGCGCGTCGGCGGACGGCGAAACGGACGACAGCGAGGTGTTCGCTGGAGTGAGCAACGGTGGTTTCAAGGTGACATCCACCGAGAGGCGATCGTCTGGTGGAGGGGGCACCGCGGGATCGGGGTCGAGGGAATCCCGGCCGTTCAGACACTCCGGAACATCGGGAAACTCGGGCTCGTCTGGACTGTCCGGGGCGACGGGATCCCGGACACAGCACACCGACCCGGACGCCAGCTTCCGGCAGTTCGCCATCACCCTCATGACCAGCCCCAACGGCCTCGGCGATCCCACATGCACCCTGCTGGGCATGTGCAACCCCTGCCTCCTACCCGACTCACTCCCCAGCTGCCACACCGACCACACCCAAGCCCAGCCCGCCGCACCAGCAGCCGGCGCCCCCGCCCAGAACAGAGCACCCACCCCCGACCAGATCCGCACCTGGGCCGTCACCGCCGCCACCACGGTCAGACTCCCGGCACCGGCGATCGGTGTGGCACCCGACCCGTCGGTCAACCAGTGGAAGATCGTGGCCGTCGGCCAACCCCTGTGGCTGTCCGACACCACACCCGACACCGTCACCTCCACCATCACCCAGCACGGCATCACCGTGGCGATCACCGCCCGGCGCACCCGGGTGAGCTTCAACATGGAAGAGGCCACCATCTCCTGCACCACCATGACCCCACGGCCCGCCACCGCCGACCCCAGGGCCACCTCGCCCGACTGCGGCTACGCGTATCAGCGCAAAGGCGACCGCACGGTCACCGCGACGGCGTCGTGGCGGATCTTGTGGTCGGCGTCCGGCCAGTCGGGCACCGTGGCGATGACACGAGCGTCCAGCCGCACACTGCCGGTGCGGGAGCTGATCGCGGTCAACGTCCGCCCCTCCTGAACCACCACTCCCGCCCACACAAGCACCGGCCCTTCCCACGAGGCGCCCGTTCCTCCACGAGGCGCCCGCTAGACGCTCCGTGTCAACCTGGTAGTGAGACACGTTGGCACTCAGCGCGGGGACAGGAGTCAAAGATCATGAGTACCCAGATTTCAGCACCAGTGGGCCGGACATCCTCGGGCCGGCGAGCGTTCACGATCGCGTTCAGACTGGAGTTCCTCCAGGCCTGGGACGCCTGCACCGCCCGCGGCGACAAGACCCGGCTGCTGCGCGAGCACCAACTGACCAGGAACACGGTCCTGCGGTGGCTCCAGGCCCGCGATCGGGGAGAATTCACCACATCCATGGTCGCCACCGCCGACGGATCGAGGTCCCGCATGGACAACAAGGATCGTGCCGAACTGGCCCGGTTGAAAGCCGAGAACACGCACCTGCGCGACAAGGTCGCCCAGGCCGAGGCCGCCCAGGAGATCCTGGGAAAAGCATTCGGGCTCTTGGACCAGACGCTCCAGAGCCCGGACCCCGCACCCCAGATCCCGCCGGCGTTGATGAGCCTGGAGCAGTACCGGGACTGGCTGGACACCTACACACTGTCCTGATCGCAGCGATCGACGCCCTCGCCGGGACCGGGATGACCGTGACCAAGGCCTGCGCTCTGACCGGGATGGCCCGCTCGACGTACTACCGCATCAGCCGGGGCTACCAGTCCTACCGGCCCGCAGCCCACCCGATCGCCCAGGCCGACCGGGATCAGCCGGCGGCCCTGAGCCAGGAAGAGCGCGAGCAGGTCATCGCGGTGCTGAGTGATCCGGCCTTCGAGGAGCACTCGGTCTGCCAGTCCTACTGGCGGGCCTTCGACCGGGGCCTGGTCGCCTGCTCGATGAGCACGTTCTACCGGATCGCGGCGGTTCAGGGGTTGAGCGGGGACCGGCGCCGGGGCCGTCACAGTGGGCAGAGTCCCCGCCGCACTCCGCGGGTCGCCGCCAGTGGGGTGGGCCAGTTGTGGTCCTGGGACATCACCGATCTCAAGGGCCCCGACCGCCAGGTCTACAAGCTCTACCTGGTCATCGACGTGTTCCCCCGTTACCCGGTCGCCTGGCGGGTGGAGACCGGCGAGGACCACCAGCTGGCCATCGAGATGTTCACCACGGCGTTCACCCGGTACGGGGCCCCGGCGGTGCTTCATGCCGACAACGGGGCCGTGATGCGCTGCCACGACCTGCTCGATGCTCTGGCAGAGCAGGAGGTGACGGCCTCGTTCTCCCGGCCGAGGGTCTGTGATGACAATCCGTTCTCGGAGTCCTTGTTCAAGACCTTGAAGTACGACCTGGACTGTCCTGAGCGGTTCGACAGTCTGGATGCCGCCCGGGCCTGGGTCGGGGCGTATCTGGAGGGTTATGCCACCGAGCACCGGCATTCCGGTATCGGCTGGCATACCCCGGCCTCGGTGTTCGATGGGACCTGCCAGCGTCAGCAGGCCTGGCGTCAAGACCGTCTTGACCGGTGTTACCGGCAGCATCCCGAACGGTTCCGTCGCCCGCCTCGGGCGCCCCGGATCCCGACCCATGTTGGTATCAATCAGAAGAAGAACACCACCACCGATCTGTCTCAGACAGGTTGACAAATTCCGTGCATCGGGCGCCTCGTGGAGGAAGAGGCGCCTCGTCGGAACAGGAAGTGAAGGGTGGGCTGATCATGGGCAAGCGGAGCAGACAAGGGTGCCGGATTGTCGTTCAACTGTTCACCACAATCCATCAGACTTAGCAACAAGCCGGCCGCGACAACACCGTCACGCCGAACCCACCCGGACCAGGGCCCCGCAGTCCACCGTGACGCGCAACCGTTCACCGCGACCCGCATCCCCGAAAACGGTAGCGAGACGCCCGTCGGGCAGCCTCACCTCCAGCTCGCCGCGACCCCGCACGAAACGGGCGGACACCACCTCGACATCCAGTCCGCCCTCCCCCACATCCCCCACATCACCAGCCACAAGCGCCCCCCGCGCCAGCGCCACCGGTCCATCCACCCGCACCCCGAACCAGGCCTCCATCGCCTCAACGGTGACCACCGGACCCTGTCCCAACAGCTCCACCACCCCGGCGTCCACCGGATGACGCCACAGCTGGGCCGGAGCATCGAGCTGCACCAGACGCCCGGCCTCCATCACCCCCACCAGATCGGCCACTGCGAAGGCCTCGTCCTGGTCGTGGGTGACGTGCACCGTCGTCGTCCCGGTCCGCTCCACCAGCCCCCGGATGTCGGAGGCCAGCCGGGAGCGCAGCGCCTTGTCCAGCGCCGACAGCGGCTCGTCGAGCAGCAGCAGACGCGGCTGGGCGGCCAGCGCCCGGGCCAGCGCCACCCGCTGAGCCTGCCCGCCGGAGATCTCCTGGACCGGCCGGTCCCCGAAACCCTCCAGCCCGACCAGCTCCAGCAGCTCGGCCACCCTCTCCCGGCGTCTCGCCTGGGGCATCGACGACAGCGCATAGCCGACATTTCCCGCCACATCGCGATGCGGGAACAGCTGGCCGTCCTGAAACATCAGCCCGAAACCGCGGCGGTGTACCGGCACCCGGGTCACATCGGCGCCGTCCCACAGCACGGCCCCCGACTCGGGCCGCACCAGCCCGGCGACCGTCCGCAGCAGCGACGACTTGCCCGATCCGGAGGCCCCCAGCAGGGCGACCACCTGTCCCGGCGCCACATGCAGGGTGACGCCGTCCACCGCGGGCGGCGCGCCGTCCTGATAGCGCACCGTCAGGTCCCGGACCGACAGGCCCGACTCGCTCGCATCTACCACGACGTCACCTCCGGGGGTCGAAGTCTCTCGGCCACACTCATCACGATCACGGTCATCGCCGCCAGCAGCACCGACGAGGCCATCGCCATGCCATAACTCTGGGCCCCCGGCCGCGAGATCAGCCGCCCGATCGCCACCGGCAGGGTCATGTGGTCCGGCCGGGACAGGAACGAGGTGGCGCCGAACTCACCGAGCGAGGTGGAGAACGCGAACCCGATCGCCAACCCCAGGGATCGGGCCAGCACCGGCACAGTCGATGGTTCCCAGCACCCGCCACGGCGTCGCCCCCAGAGCCGAGGCGGCCTCCTGCTGACGCGGGTCGACGCCCCTCAGCGGCGGCAGCAGCACCCGCGTCACCAGCGGGATCGCCACCATCGCCTGGGCGATCGGCACCAGCACCGGCGAGGTCCGCAGGTCCAGCGGGGGGCGATCCAGGGTGATCAGGAAGCCGAAACCGACGGTCACCGCGGAGACCCCGAGCGGCAGCATGAAGGCGGCGTCCCCGATCGACAGGCTCGTCCGCCCCAGCCGGGAGGTGGGACGCCGCGACAGCAGCAGAGCGACCACGACCCCCAGGCCGACGGCCAGCAGGGTGGCCCAGACCGCAGTGGTGAGCGAGTTGATCAGGGTCTGCCAGACGGTGACGACCATTCCGGAGCCGTCCGGAATGGTGACCAGATCGCGATAGTTCACCAGCGACCAGGCACCGTCGCGCTGGAAGGAGCGCTCCACCAGGGTCAGGATCGGCGCCAGCAGCAGGCCGAGCACAACGGCGGCGGTGACCGCCACCGGCAGCCCGTCGCGCCGCCCCCGGAACGGCAGCGGACTCGGCGCGGCGTCTCCCAGACTCCGCTGCAGGCTGCGCTGAGCGCGCCCGGACAGGAACAGGCAGAAGCCGGTCACCGCGATCTGGAGCACCGACAGCGCAGAGGCGGTGGGCAGGTCGAGGAATTCGACGGTCTGGGTGTAGATCTCGGTCTCCAGGGTGGAGTACCGGGTGCCGCCGAGCACCAGGACGATGCCGAAGGCCGAGGCGCAGAACAGGAAGACCACCGAGGCCGCCGAGGCGATCGCCGGTGCCAGCGCCGGCAGGGTGACGGTGCGCCACACCCGCACCGGCCCGGCCCCCAGGGCGGCGGCCGCCTGGGCCCGGCGGGGGTCCAGCTGGGACCAGGTGGCCCCGACGGTGCGCACCACCACCGAGTAGTTGAAGAACACCAGGGCCGCGGTGATGGCCTGCCAGGACCCGTCCAGACCGAGGAATCCCAGCCTCCCGTTGGCGGCCAGAAGGGTGCGGAAAGCGACGCCGACCACCACCGTCGGCAGCACGAAGGGCACCGAGACCAAGCCCCGGACGACGGTGCGGCCGGGCCAGCGCACCCGGTACAGCAGATGGGCTCCGGGCACCCCCAGGATCAGGCACAGAATGGCGCCGAGGGCCGCCTGTCCCAGGGTGAAGCGGATGATCCGCCAGGTGCGCGCCGACTGGAAGGTCTGCGCCATCACCGAGATGGTGGGATGGCCGTTCTCGTCGACGAAGCCCTTGAAGATGAGGTTCAGAGCCGGTGCCGCGAAGAAGATCCCCAGCGCGCCGACCGCGACCAGCCCGGCGAGGATCCAGCAGGCGCGCCACAGCCACACCCCGGGATCCCGCGCGCCGTAGCGGGCGGGACGGGGCCTCCCCATCAGCCCTGGACCGTCTCGGTCCACTCCTTGATCCAGCTGGAGCGGTCGGCGGCGATGGTCTTCGGGTCCACCGCGATCGGATCGGGAGACAGCGGGGCGAACTTCTTCCAGTCGGCCGGCAGCGGCACCGAGGAGTCGACCGGGTACATGTACATCTGGCCGGGGATGTCGGCCTGGGCCTGCTTGGTCAGCAGGAAGTCGATGAACGCCTTGGCCCCGGCGGGGTTCTTGGCCCCCTTGATGACGCCGGCGTACTCGGTCTGGCGGAAGCAGGTCTTCAGCAGCGCGGAGGTGGACGTCGTCTTGCCGTCCTTGCTCACGGTGAAGGCCGGGGAGGTCGAGTAGGACAGCACCAGCGGGTACTTCCCCTTGCCCTCGCCGGCGCTGAAGTCGACGTTGTAGGCGTCCTCCCAGCCCTTGACGACCTTGACGCCGTTGTTCTTGAGGCTGGTCCAGTAGGGCTTCCATCCGTTCTCGCCCTTGGCGCCGACGGTGGCGGTCAGGAAGGCCATCCCGGGGGAGGAGGTGGCGGGGCTGGAGACCACCAGGAGGTCCTTGTACTCGGGCTTGGCCAGGTCGTCGAGGGTGACCGGAAGGGCCTTCTTGTGGGCCTTGAACCAGTCGTCATCGGCGTTGATGCAGACATCTCCCTTGTCGATCGGGGTGAGCTGCCCGGAGGTCTGACCGGCCGCCTCCTTGGCCGAGGCCGGCAGATCCGCAGGGGTGTAGGGGTCCAGCACTCCGGCGTCGATGGCGCGGCTGGAGAAGGTGTTGTCGATGCCGAAAACCGCATCGCCCAGCGGCGAGTCCTTGGTGAGGACCAGCTGGTTGACGACTGCGCCGGCGTCCCCCTGGGAGACGAACTTGGGCCGGTATCCGGTCTTCTTGGTGAACTCGGCGAGGACGTCCTTGCTCATCGCCCACGAGTCGTGGGTGACGATGGTGACGTCCTTCGACGGCGTTGCCGAGGACCCGGCGGCCGAGCCGCTCGACGAGCTGCTGCCCGATGAGCCGCAGGCCGTCAGCGCCATCACCGAGACGACCAGTGCGGCCAGTCCTGCGCGGTGCTTGCGAACGTTGAACATGAACTCTCCTCCTGATGGAGGGGTCTGGCTCCGCGCGGCACCGCCCCATGACGGCCGCCATGCGGAGCCTGGAGAGATTCTCGACTCCCTACGCCGGTTCACCCCCGCTGCTGCGGGCCCGGATCAGGTTCGAGGGTCTGCCTTCACGGCACTCTCAGCACGGTTTCGTGCTCCCCTGTCGACGTGCGGCAGTGTAGCAGACCGGCCCGGCCTGCCCCGAACCAATCTGTCCTGAACCAACACAGGGAAAACCGACGAAACGACCCCCTCTCGGGCCCGATAGCCGACCGCAGGGGCCTCGTTTCGTAAGTTTTCGCGGTGTCTGGCGCGGGGAGCCCCCGAGCACTGGTGCATCATGGTGGCTCGTGACCCCTGCCCCACCCCCGGACCGGTCGGATCAGGCCGTCTTCGCCCCCGATCAGATCGACCGGATCGCCGCGCGCATCCTCACCGATGCCGACGGCGACCGGCCGGTGGTGCTCATCGACGGCGGCTCCGGATCGGGCAAGTCCACCCTCGCCGAAGCCCTGATACCGGTTCTCGAGAAGCTCTCAGCCGCTCCCGCATACTCAGCCGGGAGTTCAACCGCATGGCAGCTGGTGCACGACGAGTTCTATCCGGGCTGGGCGGGCCTGTCGGCGGCCTGGACGGTGGTTCCCGGCCAGATCCTGGCCAGCCGCAATCCCGGCTACACCCGCTGGGACTGGTCGAAAGCCGCCCCGGGCACCCGCAGAGATCTGGATCCGATCGCCCCGATCCTCATCGAGTGCTGCGGAGCCCTCACCCCGGCCTCGGCGCCGATGGCCACCACGCGCATCTGGTGCCGGCTCGACGCCGGGACCCGCAAGCAGAGAGCGCTGGCCCGCGACGGCGAGCTGTTCGCCCGCTACTGGGCGATGTGGGCGGTTCAGGAGGAGCTGCACCGGCTCCGCAACCACCCGGAACGGCTGGCTGATCTCGTGGTCCAGGGTTGAGTCGTCAACGCCGACGTCGAATGCAGGGAGACTTGGCGAGTGCAGTGGAATTCCACTGCACTCGCCAAGTCTCCCTGCATCTGTGAATCTCCTGTGCGACAGTGCTCATCCGGGAATCGGCGTGATCGCGTACTTCACCACGACCAGCACCACCATCAGCACCAGCAGGGCGGCCAGAGCCCACCAGGTCATCGGGCGGCGGCCCCGCCGCACCCGTTTCGCGTCCTCGAAGAAGATCACCCCGGTCACCAGCCCGATCAGGAATCCGCCGACGTGGGCCTGCCAGGCGATATCGGGGATGATGAAGACCAGCGCCACATTGAGGGCGAGCACCGCCCACAGCCCCCGGGTGGAGCCGCCCAGCCGTCGCTGCACGATCAGCAGGGTCCCGAACAGCCCGAAGATGGCCCCCGAGGCTCCGACCAGGCCGTCATACCAGCCGGGCACAACGGCCGTACCGACCGAGCTGGGGGACGCCATCAGGACGAACAGGGCGCTTCCGGCCAGGGCGGAGAGCAGATAGCTCGCGGCGAACCGGGCCCGGCCCAGGAACGGCTCGAGGCTGCGGCCCAGGGCCCACAGCGCCACCATGTTGAAACCGATGTGGGTGATGTTCTCGGCGTGGGCGAAGGCGGAGGTGAGGAACCGCCAGGGTTCGGTGCGCCCGGCGTCGGCGCTCAGCGCGATGTCGTCGATGAAGCCGTGGACGGTGAGTTCTGCGATCCACACCAGCACGCAGACGCCGATGAGGGTCCAGGTGACGACGGGGACCGGACGGGAACCTCTGTGCGAACGGGCGGCGCTGCGAGAACGGGAGCTCTGTGCACACGGGAGGTCCAGCGACTCATCCCCTACCCCGCTCGGCGGCGGCGATCGCACTGTCGATGGTGGGGTCCTGGAACTCGAAGCCGATCCGGGAGAGCACGTCGCCGCGCACCCGCTGGCCCGAGAGCAGCGCCTCCTCGACCAGCTGGGAGCCGAAGACCAGGCGCGCCGCCGGGGTGGGCAGCGGCAGCAGATGGGGCCGGTGCAGGTAGTCGGTGTAGGCGGCGATGAACTCGGCATTGGTGACCGGGGCCGGCGCCACCAGGTTGATCGGGCCGACGATCTCCGGATTGGTGAGGGCGGCGATCATCACCTGAATGTGGTCGCGCAGGCTGATCCAGGACAGATACTGCCGCCCCGATCCCATCCTGCCGGCCAGTCCCAGCCGCGCCATCGGGCGCTGCTTGGCGAGGAAGCCGCCCTCGGGGGAGATCACCTGGCCGGTGCGCAGCATCACGACCCGGACGTCGTCGGGGGCCTCGGTGGCGGCCGCCTCCCAGCGCCGGCAGACCTCGGCCAGGAACCCCTCGCCGGCGTCATCGGGCTCTGCCACCCACTCGTCGCCGCGCGGCCCGTAGTAACCGACCGCCGAGCCGTTGAGAAAGACCTTGCAGCGCTGCGAGCTCTCCAGCGCCCGGGTGACGATCCGGGTGGAGTCGATCCGGGAGTACAGGATGCGGTCCATCCGCTCCGGCGTCCACCGCCCCCCGGCGATCGGCTCGCCGGCCAGGTTGATGACGGCGTCGACGTCGTCCAGGAAGGGCGGTGCGATGGACAGCGTGTCGAGATCCCACCGCCTGTCGCTGGGCTCGATGGGCTCGTGGCGGGTCAGGGTGACGACCTCGTGATCCTGCCTGCGCAGTTCCTTGACCAAGGCGCTGCCCAGCAGTCCGGCGAAGCCTCCGATCGCTATGCGCATGGATCAAGTGTAGGAACCACCGCCCAATGACGCCGGTCGTCGCACACTCGGCCCCGATCTCAAGGGTTCAGGGATGGGGAGTGATGGCCACGATGGTGATCTGGTGAGGCTCCGGACCATAGTGCCAGAAGATTCTCCATGCCGATGGAGTCCTGTTCTCCACATATGAGTCCCACACGTCGACGCCGTTCTCGCCGTGGAGCGACTCATACTTGTGCGAGTGGAGACCCGGATGACGAGGATCCTCCTGCAGCCGCCCCAGAGCGCGTCTGACCTTCCTGAGCCTCGCCGGATCCTGGTCGAGTTCCTCCAAGCTCCGCGCGGCACGCTTGGTGAATCTCAGTGCGAACTTCGCCATGGTTCGTGGCCCGGCTCACGCATCCGCATCGGCGTACTCGCCTGAAGTCGCCGAGATCCACGGTCTCCCCGGCCGCGCTCTCCGCCAGGCCGACGGCGAGCAGGTTCCGCACGCGCTCGTTCTCCCACACCAGCAGCTCTCTCTTCGGGATCGAGACGAGCGGCGTCAACAGGATCTGGCCCTCCCCGTTCACCGCGACGGCGAACCGGTCGTCCTTGTGAACCCCGCTCTTGCCGAGAGCAAGACGCGCGCGCTCATCGGCAGCGACCTCGCCGACCGAGCGAAACTCACCCGCCGTGACTTCAGTGCTCATGTCTTTCCCCTGCCGCATGTCCAACGACCTGAAACACCACCACGATAACAACGGCGGGGTAATGGGACAATGCCCCGATCGGACCGAGGTGTTGTCAGACCCCTCGACGCGCCCGCGAGCGCACGATGCCGGAGGCCTCCTCCTCGACGAAATCGGCCAGCTCCTCGTCACTCAGGATGTCCAGCAGCATCGAACCGGTCCGGGCGGCGATCAGGCCGGTGAACTTGCGGGCGAACTCGGCCCGCCCGCCCGGCTGATCGGCGCCGTACTTGAGGATCGCCCGGGCGCACTCGCGGACCAGGCGCTGGTTGCGGGCCAGCGAGGCGCGGTCCAGCAGAGCGCCGAACTCGGTCTCGCCGAGCAGCGGATCGGCGTCGCCCATCACGTCCCCGAGGATGGTCCAGCGCCGCCAGGCCTGCTTGAGGTAGCTGCGATCCTGATTTCCGCTCTGGACGCCGATCCACCGGTCGGCGGGCAGCCTCAGCTCGCCGACGATCGTCTCGCCGGGCCAGCGGGCGTAGACCACATCGGGCAATACCCGCAGCGACAGGTAGGACCACACGCCGTCGTGCGAGGCGTCGGCGGGGATCGGGTCGATGACCTCGGCGATCGCGCGGCCCAGCTCCATCCCGTAGCCGTCGCGACCGGCCTTGGTGATGAGGTCGAAGCCGGTGAGTCGGGCCACGACGGCCTCCCGCCAGGCGGCGACCTGATCGGCGTCGGGCAGCGGCCCGGCGTTCGGGTCGTCGGTGGTGATCTTGTTGGTATCGACCAGGTAGTCCGGGGGTGGTGCCCTCGCCCAGCCGTCGGGCGTGGTCGGCCAGCAGTTGGATGGCCTCGCCGGCTCGCAGCCGGGGGATGACGACGGCGGTCACTTCAACTCCTTGAGGAATCCGGTTCCGGCCTGCAGCAGCGCCAGGACGCGTCCGGGATCTGAGCTCATCATGTCGACCGCGCCGCGCAGGGTGGAGTCGAGGTAGGTCGCGCACAGCTCTTCCAAGGTGGCGCCGGTGCTGCCCTCGTCGAACTCGTCCAGGGCCTCGCCGCCGGACGTCAGGGCCACCGAGATGAGGATCTGGGCGAGAATGTCGCGGACGATAATCGGCTGGGCGATGCCGCTCTCGGCCCCGAGCAGCGACTCGGCGGCCGGGTGGTCCTTGTTGATGAACAGCCTCACCGAGCCCAGGAAGGGGGCGTTGAGGTCGTCGGCGCTGAACTTGACCATCCAGGCGGCGTCCCGGGGGAACTCGCCGCCGCGGAACCGGACGGCCTCGACCGGGAATACGGCGTTCCTTCCCCTCCAGGGTGAAGCGATAGGGCTCCTCGCCGACGAACAACCGGCTGCCCTTGAGGTAGGCGGCGCGGTTGTCGAGGGCGGGGCCGTCGGGCCCGTCGAGGACCAGTTCGTAGCGCACCTCGAGGTCCTGGGCGGCCAGGCCGCCCGGCACCTGGACGGTGATCTCGACGGTGGGCTTCTCGGCGCTGACCGGCTCGGCCCACAGGAATCGGCGTCCGGTGGAGGGGCAGTCGACCCGCAGCACGGCGAGCAGGCGCCTCATGCCGTCCTCGGCGCTCAGACCGGACTCCTCGGCGACCTTCGCCGCGTCGATGGACAGCGCGCCCTTGATGGCGAAATCGGAGATGTAGGTCCAGTCGGTCGGGCGCTCATCGGGGCCGGTCCGGCGGCCGTCGAGCAGCAGGGAGGGAACCTGGCAGCTCAGCGCCGACGGCGTCACCACATGGAATGGCTGGACTCTCATCAGGCATCTTCTCCCAGGAAACTGCAGTCGATGGCGACGCCGTCGGGATAGGAGACGTCGGCGGTGAAGGTCTCTCCGGAGCGCACCCGGATGCCGTCATAGTCGTAGCGGGTGCCCTCGGCAGTCTGCCAGGCCGAGATGTAGATCTCGTCGGAGTCGCCCAGCGAGGTGCGCCCGTCGATCCCGATGTCGAGCTTGGGGGTGACCTGCACGTACTCCCCGTCGGAGCGGGCGCGCAGGGTGAACCGGGTGACCGCGGTGCTCGGGTCGCCGTGGGCCGACGGCGGCACCAGCTGGTATCCGAGCAGCTCCACCTTGGAGGTCCGGGCGCGCACATCCTCGGCGCTCCTGCCCTTCTTCGCGCTGCGGTTCTTCTTGGACTTTCGGGACGCCGACGCCGGTGCGGCGAGCACCCCCAGCACCGAGGCCAGCTTGCTGGCGGCCCCCTCGGGGGGCTCGGCGTCGACGGACTCGGCCGGCGCCAGGAATGTGCGCACCTCCTCGCCGATCCGGCGCAGCCCGGTGTTGACCAGCCGCTTCTGGGCCGGTTCCAGGGCGCTCGGATTCCACGAGTCGTGGGTGGGCGGCTCGGCGGCCGAGAAGTCGGCGTCCATCTCCGGGACGGGCTTGAAGACGCCGACCCACTCCCCGATCATGTTGCGGTAGTTCGGGTACTCGCGGTCGGTGACGGTCAGCTCGGCCGCATTGCGCATCAGGGTGACGCGGTTCTCGGCGTTCTTGAAGGGGTCGCCGGGGGGCGCCGCGCACGGCGTCAGGCCGAGGTGCCCGACCAGCTTCTTCGGGTTGCGGCACCAGATCTCCTCGACGGTGACCAGTCCCGGCGGCCTGGGACGCGGCCGGCTCGGGGTTCTCCGGGTCGGCCTGGGCGGCGCGGACCGCCTCCAGGCAGGCCTCCTTGGCGGCCAGCACCCGGGAGTCGGCGGCGTCGGGGAATGTGCACCTGCTCGCCGTCGACCACGACACTGATGAGCATCCGGCGGCGGTCGGCCTGCTCGGCCAGCCGCTTGGCCCACAGGTTGACCGGGACGGCGTTGCAGGCGTCGGTGATGAAGGCCTCGCGCCCGTCGTCGAAGATCGGGGCCAGGAGCAGCAGCGAGGTGCCGGTCTCCTCGGGACCGAAGCCGCGCTCGAAGACCGCCTCGCCCAGGGCGCGGGCGTCCTCGTCGAGGACCGGCTGCACCTCGGCCGATCGGCCGACGGCGTCTCCGTCGGGGCGCAGGCCCCACCACTGCTGGCCGGTGTAGCGCTTCTCGTCCATCTGGAAGCTGGGGGTGACCGCGGCGGACGATGAATCGCTCCTCGTACTGCCCGGGAGCGGTCTGGACCCGCGTCCAGATCACCAGCGTCCCGCAGCTGGAGGCGCGGAAGGCCGCGGACTTGCCGAACCCGTAGGTGCCGCCGCCCAGCGAGCGCCCGCGCGGGGCGCCGACGGTGAGCACGAAGTCGCGATAATTCGTGGAGGCATCATCGCCTACGTGGGCGTCGTTGTTGGTGGGCCCGCCCAGACCCGAGGTGCCGCGGTCGTGGATCTCGATGCCCTCCACGGACTCCCCCTCGAGCGCGGCCGTCAGCCCGGAGGCGGGATTCGCGGCGGTGAAGACCCGCTCGCGCAGCACCTCGACGGTCTGCTCGGACAGCGTGCGGAAGCGCATCTGGTACTCGGGGACGACGCCGTCGGTGCGGGCGTCCCAGCTGTTCTGCGCGGTCTCGCGCAGCAACAGGCTGGGGGTGGCGACGCTGGTCCCGAGCAGCTTCTTGGTGCCGTCACCGGCGATGTCGCCGGCGCCGAAGGGCTTGGCCACCCAGTCGAGCCGGATCATCGGGCCACCCTTCCGCGGTCGCGGACATCGTGACGGATCTCGCCGGAACAGCTCATCACGGGCGCAGGACTCATGGTTTCCAACCTACCGCCCCGCACCGACAAGTCCGAAGCAGATCCGGCGATCCGGTGAGTCGGCGGTGAGTCAGGCGGTGGGGCGGCCCCGGTCCATGGTCCCGATCACTCCCGACACGCCGTGAATCTGCACTCGCGGTGCCGGAACATGGCCTGTTGGGAGTGATCGGGACCATCTGAGGCCGGGGAGGCCGGGGGAAGATCCTCGCGCAGGACCACCCGGCCTGAACACGACCGTGGCCCCCACCCGGAGGTGGGGGCCACGGCGAATGTGTTCAGTTGTTCAACCGGCTCGGGAGGAACCAGTTCTCAGGAGGCCTCTCCGTCGGCGCCGGCAGCCCCACCGGCACCGCTGGTGAGCTCCACCGGCACCTCATCGGGAAGCTCCTCGCGGGCCGTGCCGGTGAAGGTGAACGGCTCCTCGGAACCCTCCGGGGCGACGTCGACGAGCACGATCTGGCCCGGCTTCACCTCGCCGAACAGGATCTTCTCGGCCAACGGGTCCTCGACGTCGCGCTGGATCGTCCGGCGCAGCGGCCGGGCCCCCATCAGCGGGTCGAAGCCGCGCTCGGCCAGCAGCGCCTTGGCGGCCGGCGTCACCTCGATGCTCATGTCCTTGTCGCCCATCCGCTCCTCCAGCTGGCCGATCATCAGATCGACGATCCGCAGGATGTCGTCGTGGGTCAGCTGGTGGAAGACGATGATCTCGTCGAGGCGGTTGAGGAACTCGGGCCGGAAGTGACCCTTCAGCTCCTCGGTCACCTTGGCCTTCATCTTCGCGTAGCTGGACTCCTCGTCCCCGGCCTTCGAGAAGCCGAGGTTGACCGACTTCGAGATGTCGCGGGTACCGAGGTTGGTGGTGAGCACGATGACCGTGTTCTTGAAGTCCACCACCCGGCCCTGGGCATCGGTGAGACGCCCCTCGTCGAGGATCTGCAGCAGCGAGTTGAAGATGTCCGGGTGGGCCTTCTCGATCTCGTCGAAGAGGATCACCGAGAACGGCTTGCGGCGCACCTTCTCGGTGAGCTGCCCGCCCTCCTCGTAGCCGACGAATCCTGGCGGGGAGCCGAACATCCGCGACGCTGTGTGCTTCTCGGAGTACTCCGACATGTCGAGGGTGATCAGCGCGTCCTCGTCGTCGAAGAGGAACTCCGTGAGCGCCTTGGTGAGCTCGGTCTTGCCGACGCCGGAGGGTCCGGCGAAGACGAACGAGCCCATCGGGCGCTTCGGGTCCTTCAGACCGGCGCGGGTGCGTCGGATCGAGCGGCAGAGGGCCTTGACAGCCTCCTCCTGACCGACGTAGCGCTTGCCGATCTCCTCCTCCATGTGGAGCAGCCTGGTGGACTCCTCCTCGGTGAGCTTGAAGACCGGGATGCCGGTGGAGCTGGAGAGCACCTCGGCGATCTCCTCCTCGCCCACCACCGCGGGCGCGGAGTCGTCGCCGCTCTTCCACTCGGCCTCCTTGCGGTCCCGCTCGGCGATGAGCTTCTTCTCATCGTCGCGCAGGCCGGCGGCGCGCTCGAAGTCCTGAGCGTCGATCGCCGCCTCCTTCTCGATGCGCACCTGGGCGATCTTGTCGTCCACCTCGCGCAGATCCGGCGGAGCGGTCATCCGGCGGATCCGCATCCGGGCGCCCGCCTCGTCGATCAGGTCGATCGCCTTGTCGGGCAGGAAGCGATCCTGCACATACCGGGCCGCCAGATTCGCCGCCGCCGAGATGGCCTCGTCGGTGATGGTGATCTTGTGGTGGGCCTCGTACTTGTCGCGCAGACCCTTGAGGATCTCGATGGTCAGCGGGATCGAGGGCTCGGCCACCTGGATCGGCTGGAACCGGCGCTCCAGGGCGGCGTCCTTCTCGATGTGCTTGCGGTACTCGTCGAGGGTGGTGGCGCCCACCGTCTGGAGCTCGCCGCGGGCCAGCATCGGCTTGAGGATGCTGGCAGCGTCGATCGCTCCCTCGGCGGCGCCGGCACCCACCAGGGTGTGGATCTCGTCGATGAACAGGATGATGTCGCCGCGGGTCTTGATCTCCTTGAGGACCTTCTTCATCCTCTCCTCGAAATCGCCCCGGTAGCGCGAACCCGCCACCATGGAGCCCAGATCGAGGCTGTAGATCTGCTTGTCCCGCAGAGTCTCCGGAACATCGCCGCGCACGATCGCCTGAGCCAGGCCCTCGACGCAGGCCGATTTCCCGACGCCCGGCTCGCCGATCAGAACGGGATTGTTCTTGGTGCGGCGGCTCAGCACCGTCATCACCCGTTCGATCTCCTTCTCCCGGCCGATCACCGGATCCAGTTCGCCATTGGCAGCGGCCTGGGTGAGATTTCGACCGAACTGATCGAGCACGGTGGCCGAGGACGCCGACGGGCCGACATCGGGAGCGCCGGCGGTCGCCGCCTCCTTGTCATTGCCCTGATAGCCCTGAACCAGCTGCAGGACGGTATTGCGCACCGTGTTGAGATCCGCTCCAAGACGGATCAGCACCTGTGCCGCGACACCCTCCCCCTCGCGGATCAGGCCGAGCAGAATGTGCTCGGTGCCGATGTACGAGTGATTCATCTGAAGAGCCTCGCGAAGGCTCAGCTCCAGGACCTTCTTGGCCCTCGGGGTGAATGGAATATGGCCGGTCGGCGTGGAATTGCCATGGCCGATGATCTCCTCGACCTGGGCCCGTACTGCCTCCAGGGAGATGTCCAGGGACTCCAGTGCCTTGGCTGCCACCCCCTCACCCTCACTGATGAGGCCCAGCAGGAGGTGCTCTGTGCCGATGTAGTTGTGGTTCAGCGCCTTGGCCTCATCCTGGGCCAGGACGACGACCCGACGCGCCCGGTCTGTGAACCGTTCGAACATGAAGTCTCCTTGTGATGGGACCCGGATGTCCCCGAAGGAACACCCGCTGTCTTGGACAGTCTAGTAACGCCGGACGACCGGGCCGAAGCGCCCACCTTTCGCCGCTCGCGCAACGGGGCGCCGGAGACGCCGCCGAGCGCCGGCACCCATGGGTGCCGGCGCTCGGACTGACGTGTGTGTGATTGTCGTCGCCCAGTAGCCGTCGATGCTCGACGCCGGCTACTCGCCGCCGATCAGCCGCCGTCGGCTCAGAGGTGAGCCTTCTCGTATGCGGAGCGCACCTCGTTGGAGACGCGGCCACGGGCCGAGACCTCCAGGCCCTCCTCCTGCGCCCACTGCCGGATCTCATTGGCGGTCGGGCCGCCGGCGGGGCGGTGACCCCGGCTGCGGCGGCCACCGGTACGGCGAGCCGCACCGGTCCAGACTGCCAGGCTGTCACGCAGCTTCTGCGCGTTCTCAGCCGAAAGATCTATGGCGTAGTTGACGCCGTCAATGGCGAACGCCACTGATTCGTCTGCCGGAGTGCCGTCCACATCGTCGACAAGATCAACACGAACCCGCTGTGCCATGATGTTCCTTTCAAGTTTAGATGACCACGGCCAAGTGAAGTTCACATACTCAACCGATCTCTCTCCATCTTAGGGATGATCCCGACTGTTTTCCAGTCAGAATCGAGATCTACTCACTTTTTCTGTTCGCCGTGCCGACCTGAACACTCCACACATAAGCGCGAAGCTCGGGTCTGTATCATCTCTGATCCTCTTGCACGAGATCGGAACTTCGATCCCATCCGCCGGATCGTCTACTCCCGGCAGGATGGAATCCGGCCCCGAATCCCGACGGGGATCATCTCACCCGACCGGGTCGGTTCACAATTCGGTGCAGCCGTTACCACGCAACACGATCTTCGATCCACCCGCCCCCAGATCCCGCCCGCGACGCCGCACGCCACGAAAACGCAGGGACTCCCCGGAATCAACCGGGGAGTCCCTGCGAAAACCAGCTGTGAGATTCAGGCGTGCTTTCGCTCGTCCAGCACATCATCCTCGGGGAAGCTCACCCGGGACAGATCGACGATGGTCGGCACATTTCCGGCGTCCCAGATCTCCTCGGCACTCGGCACGCCGACATCGGCGACCGTGCGACCCGGCAGATCCGCCAGGCGGCCCGCCTCGGCATCGGCCAGCACACCGGCGAGCTCGGTCTCCAGCTCCGCGACCCGCGACTCCAGGGCATTGACCTTCTTATTGCCGGCCGCGACCTTGTACTGCAGTGCGGCCTTGTCGCCGCGCAGGGTGGCCAGCTCATTCTCGGCGCGATCCAGCTTTCCGCGGCTGTCGGCCAGCGACTTCGACAGGATGCCGACGCGATTGGCGAAGGTGTCGATCATCTCCATCGACTCCTTGTGATGACGCTGCTCCTCCTTCACCGAGGCCTGCCGCATCGCCTTGAGCTCGGCGAACTGAGCGGTGCGAAGATTCTCGACCTCGCGCCACGACATCAGCACGGACACCCATGCCATCACCAGGGCGACCATGACGCCGGCGCGCACGATCCAGACGTTGGGCACCACGGCGCAGGCCACGGCGACCACCGTGCAGACGATCAACATCGCGAGAACCCCGCGACGATCACTCGACGGCTTGCTGATTCGTTTCCCCTGTACGCCACTCACAGCTGTGATCCTAACAAATTGCGAGAGCAAATCTCACTCCACCGGTTCAGAAAAGTCTCGACATGCCGGGCCGGAACGGCGGATTCTTCGTGTTTTCTCAGCGAACCGGCCGGCCGGAGTCGTCTCCGCCCCGCCCGCCGAGGCGGTCGTCGCGGTCGGATCCCCCGTCGGGAGGAACCCGGCATGCCCTCTCCAATGCCCAGCCGGCGACTGCCAGAAGGGCGCAGACGACCGCCGATGCGGTTCCGGTGATGACCCGCTGCCGGGGATAGGGAATGCTCCACTGCCGGATGAATGTGACGACGTAGACCACGCAGGCCCCCGCCAGCGCGGCACCGGTGAGCACCAGCGCCTTTCCCAGCGCCAGACTCACCAGGCCCTCGGTCGGGGAGACCTCGCGATGGGGATCGGCGACCTTGCGCCGCAGCACCCGCGAATCGATCCACACCCCGCCCGCCACCACGGCCAGGATGATCGGCAGCGACCAGGGCAGAATCGGCACCATGGCGTCGGTGACGACGAAGATGCTGAGCACGAACCAGCCCACCACCGCCCCGCACAGGGCGGCCACGGCGACCGAGCGCAGGTCGGTCGGGCGCAGGCTTCCGGTGGGTTCGGATTCGGGCGGCTCCTCCTGTGGTGGCAGCGACCGCGTCACGACAGCGTGACCTCCTGACCGATCCGGTGCACGCCGGAGGTGTCCAGTCCCGCGATGAGGTCGACGATCCGGCCGTGACCCTGGAGCTCGGCCCGGGGCTCGACGTCGGCCCAGGGCACCAGCACGAAGGCGCGTTCGAAGGCCCGCGGGTGCGGAATCTTGAGGTCCGGCTCGTCGATGACCTGATCGCCCACCTGGATGAGGTCGACGTCGATCACCCGCGGTCCGTTGACCTCCAGCCGCTCCCGTCCGAAGCTGTCCTCGATCGCCAGGCCCCGCTCGAGCAGGGTCCGGGCCTTGAGGGTGGACTCGACGACCAGCACCAGATTGTGGAAGTCGGGCTGGTCCAGCTTGCCCACCGGGGTGGTGAGGTAGACCGGCGAGACCCCCACCGGGATCGCCCCCGGCGTCTCGCAGATGAGGTCGACGGCCCCCTGAAGGGTCTCGATGGTGTCGCCGAGGTTCGCGCCCAGGCTGAACACGACGGTCCTCAGCGCCCGCATCGTGCCCAGGGTGTCGACGTCGATCCTGGGTTGGGTGTCTCTCGTCACAGACATATCCGGTTCCTCCTGACGACTACCGCGACGTCGCTCAACGGGACGCCGACGGGTGCGTGCGGTTTGTGGACGGTGACCTCGACCGACTGCGCCGTTGTGTGGGGCGGCTCGCCTGCGGCCGTGTGCCCAGACGTGCTGTCGGCTGTTCCACCGGACTCGCCTGTGGCGAGGCATCTGTCAGCGATCCGACCGGCCAGGGTCTCGATGAGATCCACCGGCTCGCCCTGAATCTCCTCGACCACCTGCTGAGCGATCACAGCGTAGTTGACGGTCTGGTCGAGCCGGTCGGAACGGGTGTCCAGCGGCAGGCTCAGGTCGACATCGACGATGAAGGGCTGCCCGTCGCGCCTCTCGGAGGCGAGCACGCCGTGATGGCCGATCGCCGTGATCCCCATCAGGCGGATATGCCCCGCCTCGTCGTGGGTGTCCATGCCGCGAGTGTCCATGCCGCGAGGCTACCTGCCGGCGGGCCGGCATGACGAAGTGACTATTTCACTCGTCTAAGGCCCGATCTCAACTTCACGATGCGAATGCACTCCCTTACGCGAGTGAAATAGTCACCCGATCTCCGGCACTTCCACCTCCGCGCCCTCTCCGAGCCGCGCGAAGACCTCGCAGGCGTCCCGGTTGCCGCGCACCTCGTGGGTGCGCACCGCCCAGGCCCGGTGCCCGGCGCACCAGCAGGTGAGGGCCTGGGTGGCGGCGTCGCGGCCCAGCGGCGGCCGCGTTCCGGCGCCAGTGCTCGTGCCCGTGTCAGCGCCGGAGTCGGGGTCAGTCAGCAGGCTTCCCAGGAAGCCCTTGCGGGAGACTCCCCACAGCACCCGCAGGTCGGGGAAGGCCGCCTGGACGGTGTCGATGGCCTGGAGCAGCTGCCAGTTCTGCCGGCCGCTCTTGGAGAACCCGATGCCCGGGTCGACGATGATCCGGTGCCGCGGGATTCCGGCCCGCTCGGCGGCCCGGACCCGGTCGGCGAGTTCGGCGATGACATCGGGAACCAGGTCGTCGTAGTGGGTGAGCCGATCGGACTGCATGGTCGCAGAGTGCGCCCGCCAGTGCATCGCGATGTAGTCCGCCTCGCTGTCCGCGACCACGCCCAGGATGCTCGGATCGGCCAGACCGCCCGACACGTCGTTGATGATCGTCGCCCCGGCCTCGATCGCCGCCCTGGCGACCGAGGCTCGCATGGTGTCGACCGAGATCGTCAGTCCCGAACCGGCCAGGGCCTCCACGGCGGGCAGTACCCGCCGGGCCTCCTGGGCGGCGGGGGTGCGGGCGCTGCCGGGCCGGGTGGACTCCCCGCCGATGTCGATGATGTCCGCGCCTTCGTCGACCAGACCGCGGGCGTGGTCGACGGCGTCCTCGGGATCCAGCCATCTGCCGCCGTCGGAGAAGGAGTCCGGGGTGACATTGACCACGCCCATCACGAGGGTCCGTGACGGATGCGGCGAGCTGTCCCGGGGGTCGACGTGAATCACGGAGCACATCATGCCGACCCGCGACGAAACTGCGAAACCCGGGACACCACGATCACATCGTCGGTCAGAGCACCAGCGGGGCCAGCACGAATCCCAGAGCCACAGTGACGGCGATGGAGACCGTCCCGGGGATGACGAAGGGGTGGGCCAGCACGAACTTTCCGACCCGCGTCGATCCGGTGTCGTCCATCTCCATGGCGGCGATCGTGGTGGGGTAGGTCGGGAAGAGGTAGTAGTTCGAGACGGCCGGATAGCAGGCGAGCAGCGCCACCGGCTGCAGGCCGATCGCAACGGCCGCGGGCATGAACGCCACCGTCACCGCCGCATGCGAGTACAGGAAGGGACCGGCGAGGTAGAGCACGACGCTCAGCAGCCACGGGGCATGCGAGATGAACCCGGCTCCTGCCGACTGGAGCTGCGCGATGTGGCCGTTGACGAATGCAATGCCGAGCCAGGCAACGCCCAGAATGCAGATCGCGGCGGTCATGCCCGACTTGAAGGTGGACTGCTCGGTCAGCTTCTTGAACGGTTTTCCGGTGATCGCGACGATGATCAGGGCAGCGGTCATCATCACCGCCATGATGGCTCCGTTCGCCGACATCGGGGGATTCTTCACCAGTCCCAGCTGTTCGGAGGTCAACGCGGAGTAGGCGACCGCGAGCACCAGGGCGGCGATGAAGATCCACAATGCGGGCAGGGCGCTGGCCGGCCGCTGATAGCTCTGCGCCGATGCGGAGGGTTCGGAAACCTGACCCTTCGCGACCCGCTCCCGGTAGACCGGATCCTCCTCGAGTTCACACCCCTGGTGCGCAGCAACCACGGCGCCGACGGCGCACCCGATGAAGGTGCAGGGGATGACCACCGCCAGAATCTGCAGATAGCCCACATGAAGAGGGGTGAGAATCGAGGTGATGGCCACGGTCGCCGCCGATATGGGTGAGGCGCACACGGCCACCTGGGATGCGACCACCGCGATCGACAGCGGACGCGATGGCCGGATCTTGTTGCTCTTGGCGACGTCGACGATGACCGGAAGAACGGAATAGGCGGTGTGTCCGGTGCCGGCGAGCATTGACAGCAGATAGGTCACCAGGGGAGCCAGATAGGTGATCTGCTTCGGATGCTTGCGCAGCAGTCGCTCCGTCAGATGCACCAGATAGTCCATCGCGCCCGCCAACTGCAAGGCGGAGATGGCGCTGATCACGCACATGATGATCCCGATGACCGACCACGGCACGTCCTTGGTCGGATCGGTGGACAGACCGGTCGCCGCCAGCAGCGCGACGCCGGCCCCGCCGGCCAGTCCGATCGCTATCCCCCCGAATCGCGCTCCGACGATGATGGCCGCCAGCACGATGGCCAGATGCACCCAGATCACAGTTCACTCTCCTTCGACACGGAAGGCCGAAGGTCTCCCTGGAACCGCGAGGGAGCATCGCAGACGATGCGACTGGAATCAACGCGCAATGCCATTTCTGTGCACACCGCACACAAAAATCGAAAGGGGTTCGCCACATCAGACTATTTGGTCGGACCATTCTGGTCTCACCAATATCCCGGGATGACGCCGTGCCCCGACGAGGCGCCCCTTCCTCCACCAGGCGCCTCATCTAGCGGGCGCCTGGTGGAAGAAGGGGGCGCCTCGTGGAGACTGGAGGGGGTCGGCCCCGACCCTCCGGTCGCAGAAGAGGCCAGCGCGCACCCAAGCCCCCACCCACCAATCGGCGCAACGGGAGGTCAGGAGGGGTTGGCCCCTCCTCTTAGGACCGTCTTGTGATCAGTTCCATCGCCTCGGCGCGCGTCGTCGGGTCCCGCAGGATCCCGCGCACCGCCGAGGTCACCGTGCGAGAGCCGGGCTTGCGGACACCCCGCATCGTCATGCACATGTGCTCGCACTCGACCACCACGATGACCCCCCGGGCGCCGATGTGCTCCACCAGGGCGTCGGCGACCTGGGTGGTGAGGCGCTCCTGGACCTGCGGCCGCTTGGCGTAGCAGTCGACCAGCCGCCCGAGCTTGCTCAGCCCGGTCACCCGGCCGTCCTTGGCGGGGATGTAGCCGACATGGGCCACCCCGACGAAGGGCAGCAGGTGATGCTCGCAGAAGGACTGCACCTCGATGTCGCGCACCAGGACCAGCTCGTCGTGGGAGATGTCGAAGGTCTTGGAGAGCACCTCGGCGGGATCGGTGTGCATCCCGGCGAAGAGCTCCTCGGCCGCCTTGGCCACCCGCATCGGCGTCTCGCGCAGGTCCTCGCGGTCGGGGTCCTCACCGATCGCGGCGAGGAACTCCCGGACGGCCGCCGCCGCCCGCGGCCGGTCGACGAAACCGTTCCCGGCCTCCGCCTCCGGCTCAGGACATCGGCTGGACGGCCCGGACGGTGGAGTGCTCTGAAATGCTCACCCCTCGATCCTAGGAGCTGACGGCCCCGGACGGCGCTCGGCCGAGTCGGCTCAGCGCGGAGCCCACGGGTTGCGGTCGTCGGGTGCCTCGCCGCCCTGGGCGGGAGGCTCGTCCTGGGACGAATGCGAGGAGCCGGACGGCTTCTGCCCGTCGTTCCAGCCCGGAGGCGCCCAGGACTCCGGCGGCTGCCAGCCCTGCCCGTGGCCGCCGTCGGCGGAGGAACCATCCTGACCGGCGTCCGAATGACCGGCCGGAGACGCCGCCAGCGCGGGCTGCTCGGCCCCCGGCTCCACCTGCTCGACCACCTTCGGCGGGGTGATCGGCGGCACCGTGGACGGAATCCGCTGATCGGAGCCGGTGAAGGATCCGCGCTTGGGCCAGCGCTTGAGGCCGGCGAAGATGTCGGCCACCTCGGCCTTGCCCAGGGTCTCCTTCTCGAACAGCTGGCGCACCAGCTCGTCGAGCACGACGCGGTTGGCGATGAGGCAGTCGAAGGCCTCCTGGTGGGCGTTCTCCAGCAGGTCGCGGACCTCCTGGTCGACCACCGCGGCGGTCGACTCGGAGTAGTCGCGCTGCTGACCGGCGGTCATCCCGAGGAAGGGCTCGGAATCCCCCGAGCCCAGCTGCACGGTGCCGATCCGGGCCGACAGGCCGTACTGGGTGACCATCGCGCGAGCCACCTGGGTGGCCTTCTCGATGTCGTTGGAGGCGCCGGTGGAGGGGTCGTGGAAGATCAGCTCCTCGGCCGCTCGGCCGCCCATCATGTACGCCATCTGGTCCAGCAGCTCGCCGCGGGTCTGGGAGTACTTGTCGGCGTCGGGCATCACCATGGTGTAGCCCAGGGCGCGCCCGCGCGGCAGGATCGTGATCTTCTGCACCGGGTCGGTGCCGGGCATCGCCGCGGCCACCAGGGCGTGCCCGCCCTCGTGGTAGGCGGTGACCAGGCGGTCGTGCTCGTCCATGATCCGGGACTTCTTCTGCGGCCCGGCGATGACGCGGTCGATGGCCTCGTCGAGCTGGGCATTGCCGATCACCGGAGGTCGCCGCGGGCGGTGAGCAGGGCGGCCTCGTTGAGCACATTGGCCAGGTCCGCGCCGGTCATCCCGGGGGTGCGCCGGGCGATGGTCTCCAGGTCGACGTCGTCGGCCATCGGCTTGCCCTCGGCGTGCACCTTGAGGATCTTGGCGCGGCCCTCCATGTCGGGGGCCTCGACGGCGATCTGGCGGTCGAAGCGGCCGGGCCGCAGCAGAGCCGGGTCCAGCACGTCGGGCCGGTTGGTGGCGGCGATGAGGATGACGCCGCCGTGCACGTCGAAGCCGTCCATCTCGACCAGCAGCTGGTTGAGGGTCTGCTCGCGCTCGTCGTGACCGCCGCCCATGCCGGCGCCGCGATGGCGGCCGACGGCGTCGATCTCGTCGATGAAGATGATCGCCGGGGCGGCCTCCTTCGCCTGCTCGAAGAGGTCGCGGACGCGGGAGGCGCCGACGCCGACGAACATCTCGACGAAGTCGGAACCGGAGATGGAGAAGAACGGGACGCCGGCCTCGCCGGCCACCGCCCGGGCCAGCAGCGTCTTGCCGGTGCCGGGAGGCCCGTAGAGCAGGACGCCCTTGGGGATTTTCGCGCCGACCCGCTGGAACTTCGCGGGTTCGGCGAGGAACTCGCGGATCTCCTGGAGCTCGTCGATCGCCTCCTGGACGCCGGCGACGTCCTTGAAAGTGGTCTTCGGGGAGTCCTTGGTGCCGACATTGGCCTTGGACTTGCCGAAATTCATGACGCCGCCGCGCCCACCCATGCCCTGCGCGGAACTGAGCATCCAGAAGAACAGGATGCCGATGATGAGGAAGGGCAGGAAGTTCACCAGCAGCGATTTCCAGATGCTGACGCCGGGATTCTTCCCGTTCCACTTGTCCAGGGTGCCGGCGTCGACCCGCTTGTTGAGCTGGTTGATGATCTGGTTGCTCTGGTCGCCGATCCAGGTCGAGCGGAACTGATCTCCCTTGGCGTTGGTGATCTGAATGATCTGATCGCCGTCGGTGAGGTCGACCTCTTTCAGCTTGTCCTTGCCGTTGATCATGCTGATCGCCTGCGAGGTCGGGATGTCCTTGGCCCCAGTCATCGAACTCGTGAGATTGAGCACCATGATAATGGCGATGATCGCAAGCACGATCCACATGAGCGGACCGCGGAAGATGCCCTTCGCGTTTTTCATTTACTGCCTAGTGCCGGGGTGGTGTGGGTCAGGTTCAGACCATACCAGCGCCTGCCACCCCCGCCCCCGTCCAAGAGGCCAGCGAGGCGGACCCCAACCACCCGCAGAGCCCCGCTACGAGGGGGTGCTGGGGGAGTCGTCTCCCCCCGCCTGAATCACTTGTAGACGTGCTCCGAGAGGGTGGCGACGTCGGTGAGGTTGCGGTAGCGGCCGGCGAAGTCCAGCCCGAAGCCGACCACGAACTCGTTGGGGATGTCGTAGCCGATGTACTTGACGTCGACGGGGGCGGTCAGCGCCTCCGGCTTGCGGAACATCGCCATGATCTCGAGGCTGGCGGGATTGCGGGTGCGCAGGTTCTCCACCAGGTAGGACAGGGTGAGCCCGGTGTCGATGATGTCCTCGACGATGAGCACGTCACGGCCGTGGATGTCGGTGGTGAGGTCCTTGAGGATCCGCACCACACCGCTCGACCTGGTCCCGGCGCCGTAGGAGGAGACCGCCATCCAGTCCATCTGACAGTGCACCTTCATGGCCCGGCACAGATCGGCCATCGTCATCACCGCACCGTTGAGCACCCCGACCAGCAGGGGTTCGCGGCCGGCATAGTCCTTGTCGATGACGGCGGCCACTTCCGCGATGCGGTGGGCCACCTCTTCCTGAGAGTAGAGAACGCGGTCGAAATCGTCTGACAGATCAGCAGCTCGCACGGGAAGAGACTACCCGTCCAGGGCCTCCCGCTGCGCATCCTCCTGGCCGGCGAGAATCAGGAGTCTGCCGCGCCGGATCACCCGGCCCCCGGGCAGGTCGACGCCGGAGCCGCCCTCGGCTGTCTGAAGGCCCAGCACCGCCTCGATATGGGCGAAGGAGGTCTCCAGGCCGGCGTCGTCCAGCCAGGTCTTCACGATTCGTCGGGCCAGCCCGAGGGGCTCCCCGGCCAGGCCGGCCAGCGGAAGCCCTCCGGCACCGCGCTCGGTCAGCCATCGGCGCGCCAGATCGGCCAGGACGGCGTCCTCCCCCGCCAGGATGGTGGCGGTGCGGGCCAGCGCCTCGGCGACGCCGGGGCCCAGGTCGCGCTCCAGCACCGGCATCGTGGCGCGCCGCACCCGGGAGCGCAGAAAGACCGGGTCGTCGTTCTGCGGATCCAACCACGGCGTCACCCCCCATTCCCGGCAGGCGGCCCGGGTGGTGGCGCGCCTGACCCCCAGCAGGGGGTGCCAGAAGGATCCGGCCCTGGGCCGGATCCCCGCCAGGCTGGTGGCGCCGGAGCCGCGCGCCAGACCGAGCAGGACGGTCTCGGCCTGATCGTCGAGGGTGTGCCCGAGCAGCACCGGGGCGCCGCCGGCGGCCTCGAGCAGCGCCTCCCGGCGCACGGTGCGGGCGGCGGCCTCCGGCCCCCCGCAGCCGCTCGGCACATCGACCGGACGCACGACGGCGTCGATCCCGCGAGCGGCGAGCAGTTCCCGGGTCCGGGCAGCGACCTCCGCCGAGCCCTGCTGGAGCCGATGGTCGACGATGACGGCGCGGATCCGGGTCCCGGTGCGCCGCGAGGCCCACTCGGCGCCCAGGGTCAGGGCCAGCGAGTCCGGGCCGCCGGAGCAGCCCACCACCGCATCCGGGACGCCGTGCAGCATCCCGGCGACCGCCCGGCCCACCTGCAGGCCCGTGCGGTCCGAGTTCGCGACGGGCCATCAGCGGATCATCACGGCGTGCACCCGCAGCCGGCCACCGCCGACCAGGCCGAGTCCAGCCAGGTGTGGGCGGCGTCGGGGTCCGGGGAGTTGTTGATGATGGTGGCCTGGACGACGATCCGGCCATCGGCGCTGCGCAGCCAGCCCGACAGCGCGGCGACCTCGGTCAGGGTGCCGGTCTTGGCGTGCACCACTCCGCGCCCGGCGGTCCTCGTCAGGCCCCTGGAAGCGCGCCGTCAGAGAGCCGGAGACGCCGGAGACCGGGACCAGGCCGGCGATCGGCTGGGTGCGCGGGGTGCGCAGCGCGTATCGCCACGCGCGCTCCAGCATGGTGGCGCTCACCCGGTTGCCGCGGGACAGCCCGCAGCCGTCCTTGATGACGGCCCCGGACTGCCAGGCGCCCATCCTGGTCAGGTGCTGCTGGAGAGCGGTGGCAGGCTCCGGCGAAGGTGGCCGGCTGTCCGGAGGCGAGCGCCATCTGGTGGCTCAGTACTTCGGTGGCGGAGTTGTCGGAGCTCAGCAGGGCCCGCTTCAGCAGGTCCTCGACCGGGGCCGAGCTGACCGAGGCGAGGGTGCTCGCCGAGGACGCGGCCGTGGTGGCGGTCGGCGTCCCAGAGACCGTGATGCCATCTGCGCGCAGCTGGCCAGCGAACACCTGAGCGGCTTGCAGCGCGGGCGTGGTGGAACGGGCGGTAGCCCCGGCGGGCAGACCCTCGTCGACCCACAGGGCGCTCACATGGGTCACCTGGTCGGCATAGTCGGCCTGCCAGGTCGGGTTCCAGTTCGGCCCGGTGAACAACGAGTCGTCGTAGCCGAGGGTGACCGCCGTGACGCCCTGGCGCTTGAGAGCGGCGGCCGTCGAGCGGGCCAGGTTCTGCGTGGAAGCGAACTGCGGGAAAGTCGTCGAGGGGACCGACAGCAGGTAGGGATCGCCGCCTCCCACCAGGGTGATCGCCCGCGGGGAGGCTGCCGGAGACGGCGTCGAGCTGTCAGCGCTGACCACCTTGGTGGCGAAGCGGGTGCCGGCGTCCACGGCATCCAGCAGCGCGATGCCGGTGAGAGACTTGAGATTGGAGGCCGGTATCAGCAGGGCGTCGGCGTTCTTCGAGTAGAGCGTCCTGCCGCTCGCCAGGTCGACCGAGACGGCGCCCACGGTGCCGGCCGCAGGCTTGATCGCAGCGATCTTCGCGGCGATCCGGCTGGGATCGGCCGGAACGCTGGAATTCGGCTGGGGGGTCGCGGCGGTCACCACGCCCTCGCCTCCCGGACCGCTGGCCTGGGGGGTCGGCGAGTACAGACCCGCCGGCAGGGTGGAGGGCGCACTGGACGCCCTCAGTCCGGTCTGTCTCAGTGCAACCTTCCCCCAGATCGCGCCGACACCTGCTAGAACTATTAGAACTGCTAGCAGAAGTGCCAGAATGGGGAAACGCAACGACTGGGGCAACCGTCGACGATGCTCTGCCACCCGGTCTCCTCCTCAATACTGGTTCTACAGTTTCCGCCATCCGAGCGTCCGACACAAGAGAGGGTCGACAGTGACCGACGACTTCCACAACTTCTTCCCCGCGCAGGAGCCCGAGGGCATCACCTTCGATGTCACGATCGAGATTCCCCGCGGCACCAAGAACAAGTACGAGATGGATCACGAGACCGGGCGGATCCGGCTCGACCGGACTCTCTTCACCTCGACCCAGTACCCCTACGACTACGGGTATATCGAGGGCACCCTCGGCGAGGACGGCGACCCCCTGGACGCGATGGTGCTGCTTCAGGAGCCGACCTTCCCGGGCTGCCTCATCGAGTGCCGGGCGATCGCGATGTTCCAGATGCAGGACGAGATGGGCGGCGACGACAAGGTGCTGTGCGTCCCCACCGCCGACCAGCGCCGCGACTACCTGCGCGATATCGACGACGTCGGGAACCTCACCCTGATGGAGATCGAGCACTTCTTCACCGTCTACAAGGACCTGGAGCCCGGGAAGTCGGTCGAGGGCGCCACCTGGACCGGCCGGCTGCTGGCCGAGGCAGAGATCCACAGCTCCTTCGAGCGGGCCAAGGGCACCCCCTACGAGCATCACCAGGTCAATTTGGCGTGACGGCGCCGGGCGCTGGAGATCACTCCCGCCTCGCCGTCCCGACGCCCTGACAGGGCCGGATTGCGGCGAGGCGGGAGTGATTTCCACGCGCCGAGGGGGGAATGGGACAATGCTGGGATGCCCCGCTGTCTCGTCCTGCTCTCCCCCTCGGCCAACCACGTCTACGCCGGGCAGTCGCCCCGGCTGTCGGCCGCCGAACTGAGCATCATCTGCCCCGACATCCGGGACGCCGCCCCCACCACGGTGGCCGGGGTCGACTACCTGAGCCTCGACATCGACGGCCTAGCCGACGACCGGCTGGCCGCGATTTCGAGAGCCTCGGCGACGATGGCCTGTTTCGCCCGCGAGGGCGACCTGCTGCGCCCGGTCGAGCTGCCGCACACCGACCTGCTGGACGACGACCTGGTCACCATCCCGAAGTACCAGGGCAAGACCAACGAGCAGTTCACCCGCCTGCTGCTCAACGTCACACTGGCCGCGCTGCGCGGCTCCCCCGCCAGGCGACGCGACGCCGGAGAACGACTGGCCGTCCTCGACCCGATGTGCGGGCGCGGCACCACGCTGACCACCTGCTGGCTGGCCGGCCACGACGCCTTCGGGGTCGATGACGACGCCAAGGCCCTCGAGGCCATGACCGCCCACCTGTCGACCTGGTTGCGTCGCAAGCGCCTCAAGCACACCACCGGAACCTCGAGACTGCGCCGCGACGGCCGCAACCTCGGGAAGCGGTTCGACGCCGAGCTGAGGCTCCCCGGCGTCGCCCCCCTCACCCTGGCCGCGCTGCCCGGAGACACCCGCGACTCAGCGGCGCTGTGGGGCAGGAAGACCTTCGACGCGATCGTCACCGACGCCCCCTACGGCGTCGTGCACGGGGCGCACACCGCCTCCGGATCGCACCGCTCCCCGGCCACTCTGCTGGCCGAGGCCATCCCGGTGTGGGCCGGCCAGCTGCGCGCCGGTGGGGCGCTGGGACTGTCCTGGAACACCCACGGGCTGTCTCGCGAGGACCTCCTGTCCATGCTGACCGAGGCCGGCCTGGAACCCCTCGACGGGGACCAGTGGTCCCAGTTCTCGCACCGGGTGGACTCCTCCATCCAGCGCGATCTGGCGGTGGCGGTGCGCCCCGCCTGACGTCCTGATCGGGTCGCCAGACCCTGTACGGTCTATACTGTTGGTATGTGGACCGTTGACGTCACTCTGATCCAGGACTGGCTCGACGGCCTTGACCGTGCGTCATGGCGACAGGTCGTGGCCGCCCTGCAAGTGTTGCGGGATCATGCTTGTGTCAGGGGATAAGTCGGGGAACTGGACACGTTGGTACAGGAACAACATTCCGGTCGCAGATGATCTGTTCGACGAGCACCTGCGCACACTGAGAGAAAGGTAATGACATGTCTTTGACACTCGAGGACTACCTGGCCAAGCACCCTGTAACGCCCGAGGACCAGGCGGCGATCGACACCTACAAGACGGCCATGCTTGCCGAGGTCCGCGCCTATCGCTTGCGCGAGCTGCGTGAGCGTGCTGGCCTGACGCAGGCCCAGTTGGCCGAACGTATTGGCGTTGGCCAGCGCCAAGTCTCCAAGATCGAGCGCGGTGATCTCGACAGCGCACGGGTCGGTACGATTCGAAAGTATCTGCAAGCGGTCGGAGGAGAACTCGCGGTCGAATACGTCAGCGGCGACGAGCGGCTACAGGTCGCCTGAAGTCACACGTCAAGCACGCTACCCAGGCTGTCGCCGAGTCTTTGTCTTGCCCCCGAGGATCTCGGCATTGCACGGACACAGGGCCCGGCGCCCTAGAAAATCTTCTCCAGCAGACCGAGCTGATTCCAGGTCTGGACCTCCTCGCCACCCGGGTGCTGGGCGAACGGATAGACGTTGATGTCCTTCATCACTCCGCCGCCCGTCTCCCCCCAGCGGTTGTACGCCGCCCAAGCCGTCGAGGGCGGGCAGGTGTCGTCCATCATCGCCACCGAGAACAGCGCCCGGGTCCCGGCCCGACGCGCGAAGTGCATGATGTCGAAGTGGTTCAGGGTGTCGAAGGCGCGCCCCACCAGATAGGGGTGAGTGCGCAGCCAGCTCACCACCTCGAGATAGGGCCCGTTACCGGCCAGGTCCACCGACCGCCGGATGCACGACAGGAAGGGCGAGTCCACGCAGGCCACGCTCACCCCGATCCCGGTCATCGCGGCCAGTCCGGCCACCGCCGGCCACCTGCGCGCCGCCCTGGGAGTGGCCCACCAGAGCCACCCGGGCGGGGTCGACGACGTCCAGGCTGCGCGCCACCTGCAGGGCCCGGAAGGCGTCCACGTAGAGACGCCGGAAGTAGTGGCCGGCCGGGTCGTCCAGATGCGGGGTCATGAATCCGGGCGCTCCGGAGCCGCCGCCCCACGGGCCGTCGTCCCCGGCGATGCCGACGATCGTCGGATGAGCCCAGCCCTGGCCGCGCGGGTCGATGACGATGTGCGCGTAGCCGGCGGCAGGCGAAGGGAGTCGCGAAGGGCACCCGCCGCGAGGAGCTGTAACCCTTGTACTGCACCACCACCGGGAGCGGTCCGGTGGCACCGGCCGGCAGATGCAGCCATCCGGAGACCGGCGTCCCCAGATACCCGTCGAACCGCAGATCCCAGCTGTCGACGATCTTCTGACGATTGTCGAAGGGGGTCAGCGAGACGTTCAGCGGCCTCTCCCGGTGCTCCTCCAGGGTGCTGCGCCAGAAGGACTCGAAGTCCTCGGGCTCGGGAATCGCCGGGCGGAACTCGCGGGACTCCTCGAGCGACAGATCTGTCAACGGCATGGCTTCATCGTAGTGACGCCGCGATCCGGAACCGCCGTGCCAGGATGGACGGGTGCACACCCTCTTCCTGCTCCGTCACGCCCAACCGGCGAACAGCCCCGGCAACGGCGGCGGGGACGCCGATCGTCCGCTCACCGCCCTGGGACGCCGACAGGCCGCCGAGGTGGGGAAGACCCTCGCCCTGCGCGGGGTGGACCTGGCCCTGTGCTCCTCGGCACTGCGCACCCGCCAGACCTTCGAGTGCACCGGCCTGGACTGCCGGGTCGAGGTGATGCGGGCCCTGTACTCCGGTGGCACAGAGACCATGCAACAGCGCATCTCGGAGATCGAGGAGGAGGTCGGGACCCTTCTGGTGGTCGGCCACGCCCCCACCATCCCGGCCCTGGCGAGCCGGCTGTCCTACTCCTCCGACCGCTCCGAGGCCGACCAGATGCGCTGCTGGTACCCGCCGGCGACCCTCACCGAGATCGAGCTGGACGCGCCGTGGGCCTCGGTGGCCGAGGAGTCGGCGTCCGGGGTGCTACGCGGCATCCAGCGAATCTGAAGACGCCGAGGGATCCGGGGCCGGCGAAGCGGCACCGCTCACCAGACCGGCCGCCGCGACCGTGTCCGAGTCGAGCGGCCGGATCTGGCCCTCGGCCTTGGAGGTGAGGTTGCTCAGCACCCACCAGACCACCCCGATCAGCACCAGGACGGTGACCACCAGCATGGCGACCAGCACCGGGCCGACGCGCCGTCCCTCGTCCTTCTTCACCGGCGCCGGGGCCGGGGCGGGGGCCGGCTTCGGCCTCGCCGGCGGATTGAAGACCGGTGCCGGACCGCTCGCGGGCGCCCCGAGGGCGCCGTCGTACTCGGCCTGCGGGTCGCGGAACCACTCGCGCGGAAGGTTCTCGTCGGCGCCCCGAAGCCCCGACGACGGCGTCGAACCGCCCGGCGTCGAACCGCCCTGCCAGGGCCCGGGCGCGGCCTGCCCGGCAGAGACCGGGGGCGGATTGAGAAGGCGCGGCGAGTCCCCGGCGGCGGATCCGGCAGTCGATGAGGCGCGGCCGCCAGCTGGGATGCGCCCGAGCACCTGGGTCATCTGGTCATCCGCAGAACCGGCGGAACCAACGGCGTCGGCACGGCCGACAGAGCCGGTGAGGGGCATCACCCGAGTGGCATCCGCATCCCCGACGGCGGGAAGCAGCCGGGTGACCGCGTCCTCGGGGGACGGGGCCCGGCCCTCCGACTCGCTGATCCGTGTGCTCAGTGCGCCCGAAGATCCGCCCGGGGCCTGTGCGTGACCGGGAAGCAGGGCATCCAGCGCGGGATCGGTGAGGCGCACCGAACCGGCCAGGTGCAGGTCGAGAGCGCACTTCGGGCATCGGAACTCGGAAGCCCCCACCTCGGCCCCACACCGCGCGCAATACACCTGACGATCCCCCTCCGACTGTCCCGGAAGTCAAGACTACAAGAGTCGCCAGCATCGTCCCGGAACCGAATCACCCCTGCCCGGGACGCGTCGACACAAGCCTGCGCGGAGCGCGTCGGCACGGGCCCCGGACGCCGCCCGGACATCAGCGACACAGAGATCCGGGGCGGATGATAGCGCCCGCGTGGTTCACCGTCAGCAAAACCGATTGATGTTACACATTCGTTACATGAGGCCCGAACCTGTCACACGCCGGTAACAGAGGCTGAACTGCCTTGCAACGCTGTCCCTCAAAGATATTGGGCATGACACCACTAGTACTTCTCGAGACAAACACAGGCGATACCGCCTGGGTTCTGGCGAGCGCATCGCTCGTGCTCCTGATGACGCCGGCCCTGGCGTTCTTCTACGGAGGCATGGTCCGCGCCAAGGGCGTGCTGAACATGATCATGATGACCGTCATCCCGATGGCCACCGTCGGCGTCCTCTGGGTGCTGTTCGGATTCTCAATGGCCTTCGGCGACTCGAAGGGCTTCAGCGGAAGCCCCTTCCAGTACTTCGGCATGCACGATGTGATCGGCGCAACCGTCGGCACAGACCCCCACTCCATCCCAATGTTCGCCTTCGCGGCATTCCAGTCGGCATTCGCCATCATCGCCGTGGCCCTGGTCGCGGGCTGTGCGGCCGACCGCATGAAGTTCTCCGCCTGGATCGTGTTCAGCGCACTCTGGGCGATCCTCTGCTACTTCCCCGCAGCCAACTGGGTGTTCGGCACCGGCTGGATCCTCAACCAGATGAAGGCCGTCGACTTCGCCGGCGGCACCGCGATTCACATCAACGCGGGAGCCGGTGCGCTGGCCCTGGCGATCGTCCTCGGAAAGCGGATCGGGTTCGGCTCCAAGCCGATGCGTCCGCACAACACCACCATGGTGATGCTCGGTGCGACCGGCCTGTGGTTCGGCTGGTTCGGGTTCAACGCCGGTTCGGCGCTGGGCGCCAATGAGGTCGGCGGCTGGGCCTGGATCAACACCCTGCTCGGCGCCGGCTGCGCCTTCCTCGGCTGGATCTTCGTCGAGTGGATCCGCGACGGCCATCCGACCACCCTCGGCGCCGCCTCGGGCATGGTCGCCGGCCTGGTCGGCATCACCCCCGCCTGCGCCGCGGTCTCCCCGATCGGCGCCATCATCCTCGGCCTCGTCGTCGGCGCGATCTGCGCCATGGCGGTCGGGCTCAAGTACAAGTTCGGCTATGACGACTCTCTCGACGTCGTCGGCGTCCACATGGTCGGAGGCTTCGTCGGCACCGTGCTGATCGGCTTCCTGGGCGACCCGAACTACATGGCTGCCGCCCACCCGGCGGCCCTGGAGGCCCACAAGGCCGGACTGTTCTACAGCGGTTCCGCCAGGCTGCTCGGCACCCAGCTGGTCTGCGCCCTGGCCGTGCTGTTCTACAGCTTCATCGTCAGCTTCATCATCGCCTTCGTCATCAAGAAGACGATGGGCATCCGGATCTCCACCAAGCAGGAGCTCGCCGGCATCGATCTCGTGGAGCACGCCGAGGCGGGCTACGACCTGTCCAACGTCCGCTACACCTCGATGCGCATCCGCGACTCCCTGGTGCTGCCCAGCTCCCCGGTGAGCCCGGTGCCGGCCGACAAGGCTGACAGCTCAGACACGAAGGGAACGCAGGCATGAAACTCATCACAGCAATCGTCCAGCCGGCGGTCCTTGACAACGTCCAGATCGCCCTTGCCACCAAGGGGGTCGCCGGAATGACGGTCTCCGAGGCCAGTGGCTACGCCCGTCAGCGCGGACACGTCGAGGTCTATCGCGGAGCCGAGTTCACCATCGACTTCGTCGAGAAGGTCCGCATCGAGATCCTCGCCTCCGATGCGGACGCCGAGGAGATCACGACCACGATCTGCGACGCGGCCCGAACCGGAGAGATCGGCGACGGCAAGGTCTGGGTGACTCCCGTCGAGGACGTCATCCGGATCCGCACCGCGGAACGCGGAGACGCCGCGATCTGAATCGGCCGCCGGTCCGGTCATGGATCAGATCATGATCCATGACCGGGGCCGGCCGTCTCTGCGCCGACAAGGCGCCCACAATCCCCCCCGTTCCGCTGCAGAGTCTGTGTGGTGTTCCGGATCTCCGGACTCCCGCGTGGTGTCAGACTTCCGCGGGCGGGGCGGGCCCTCTTCTCCTGTCCGCCTATTCTGCAGCTCGGGAGCAGGCAAGACGGCTTGTGCGTGGTCGCGCATCGCGCCGCACCTCGATCCCTCAGATCCTGACCGCAGTGTCCAGATCGCCAGCACCGCGTACCCGATCCGTGGAGGGAAATCATCACCATCCGAGTAGGCGCACGGTGTGATCGTGCGGTTTTGTTCCACAGCCTAGATGTCGCGATCGAAGTAGTAGTGCGCCTGCAGGGTCCAGGGCCGAAAGGCCGAGGCCACCATCGACAGGTCCATCCCCGCCCCCGCCAGCGCTGCAGGACGTCGGCGGAGGAGTGCGACAGATCCTCGCCGCGGGACAGCCGGGAGCAGAACCGCACCAGCTCGGACGCCGTCCCGTGCGACAGGGTGGTCGGGGAGCCGGGCGGGATCGGCCAGCGGACGCAGTCGTCCAGCCCGGAGTGCCGGTATCCCAGGGCGCGGGTGTGCTCCTGGACGGCGTCCAGCCCGATCACCCTCACCAGGGTGTTGGTGGCCGCATTGTCGCTCACCGCGCCGATCAGGGCGGCGAGGTCGTAGAGGCTGAGATCGTTCTGCTGGAGCAGGTACCACAGCCCCGAGTTGTCCATCCACTCCACCGGACGCCGGGCGACGCGGTCCTCGAGGCTGCGCCGGCCGGCGTCCACCTCGGTGAGCAGCGGTGCAGCATGAAGATCTTGCCGACGCTCGCGGTATTGCAGACCCGGTCCGGATCCAGCTCGAAGAGCACTCTTCCGGAGTCGATGTCGACCGCCAGGGCCGACCATCGCACCCCCGTGCGACAGGGTGGTCGGGGAGCCGGGCGGGATCGGCCAGCGGACGCAGTCGTCCAGCCCGGAGTGCCGGTATCCCAGGGCGCGGGTGTGCTCCTGGACGGCGTCCAGCCCGATCACCCTCACCAGGGTGTTGGTGGCCGCATTGTCGCTCACCGCGCCGATCAGGGCGGCGAGGTCGTAGAGGCTGAGATCGTTCTGCTGGAGCAGGTACCACAGCCCCGAGTTGTCCATCCACTCCACCGGACGCCGGGCGACGCGGTCCTCGAGGCTGCGCCGGCCGGCGTCCACCTCGGTGAGCAGCCGGTGCAGCATGAAGATCTTGCCGACGCTCGCGGTATTGCAGACCCGGTCCGGATCCAGCTCGAAGAGCACTCTTCCGGAGTCGATGTCGACCGCCAGGGCCGACCATCGCACCCCCGTCGTCTCGCGAAGCCTGGTCGGGACGCCGGAGCAGTCGATGGTCATGCGGTGATCCTCTCTCCGACGGCGAAGGCGCTCAGCACGCCCCGCCAGGGGGAGCCCTCCCCCTGGATCCAGATGCGGTCGGCGGCCGGGTCGACCACGGTCGTCGCGAAGGTGTACAGATCGTCGCCGCGATTGAGGACGCCGTCGCAGCGCAGGGCCGCCACCACCTGCTCGGCGGACTCGACGGCCGGCGAGGCCTCGCTCAGGCGGGCCAGTCGGGTGCGGCTCTCGGCCAGCCAGCGGTCGTCGGCGGCCACCGCCAGGCCGGGTCGCCGCCCGTCCACCAGACGCAGATGATTGGTGTGCCTCAGCGGCCGGGCACCGGCCCGGGCCGCGATCACCGCACCGGCGGCATTCTCGATGATGTCGGCGCGGCCGGCCGGGCCGTCGGCCACGTCGAAGGCGAATCCGCCGGCGCACGGCACCGTCCTCAGCACCCGCCGGGCCGCCTCGCCGTCGGTCTGCCGCTGGGCGTGCCGGGCCACCAGATGGCGTCCGGCCCCGGTGGTCAGGCAGCGCCGGACCGGGACGTGATCCATCCCGAAGCTCAGCCCCGCCGAGGTGGTGACGAAGGAGTTGGCCGGCAGCATCCCCGGATACCACAGCACGGTCACAGCCGGGTCTGAGTCGATGCACAGGGTGACCAGTCGGACCAGGCCGGCCAGCTCGCGCTCGCCGTCCTCGTTGTGGCCCATCCACGGCCGGTCGCCCTCCCCGGTTCCGGCTCCAGCTCCGCCTCTGGGAGCGATCGCGCACAGGTCCGAGCAGCCGGTGCCGTCACGGCCCAGATCGCCGCGCAGGTTGAGGGCCCAGAGCTCCTCGGCGGGCACACCGGCCCCGGCGGCCAGCCAGTCCAGCTCCTGGGACTCGGTGGGCAGCAGCCTTCGGCTGGCGGCGACCACGGCGTCGAAGACCTCGCGGCGCGGTCCGCCGGCCCGTTCGACCAGGCCCGCCCAGGACGGCATGTCCCGCCATGCGGCGATCTGCCCGGCGTGCCGGCGTCCCAACTCGGTCATCACGGTCTTCCGGTCTCCGTCGATGACCGTCCACTCCAGCCCGCCGACCGGTTCCGGGCATCGCAGGGTCATGACCGGCCGGCGTCGTCGCGATCCAGGCCGGTGACGTGGCGGCGGATCTGCTCCCCGATGGCCCGCATGGCGTCGATCGCCGCGGCCCGCAGGTCCGTGCCCTCCGGCCAGTTGGCGGCCACCGCGTAGGCGGCCCGGCCGGCCGGGCCGGCGAGATGGCCGACCTCGATCCGGGCGGTCTCGATCGAGCCGGTCTTGTGACGCAGCACCATCTGCTGATACTCGGGCTCGACATGGGCCAGCGGGTCGAGCAGGAAGGAGTCGGCCAGCATCGAGGTGTCGGTGTCGGCGGCCAGCCAGGTGAGGATCCGGGAGCGCACCGGATCGGACAGCAGCTCGGCACCGGGCTGGTCCGGCCCGGAGCCCTCCGCCAGCCGCAGGATGAGGTCGGACAGCTCGGCGGCGCAGCCGTAGGAGGTGGTCCACGGCAGATCGGGGGTTCGCTCGTGGCGGATGTAGTCGAGCATCAGGGTGTTCCGGTAGCCCAGCTGCGCCGAGACCGCGTGGACGGCGTCCAGCCCCACCAGGTGGGCCAGCGCATTGGTGGCCAGATTGTCGCTCACCGCGCCGACCAGCAGGGCGGCGTCGACGACGGTGAGGCGCTGGTCCAGCATCCGGTAGAGCAGTCCGGAGTCCTCGACGCGCAGCTCCTCGGGAATGTCGATCCGCTGGTCGGGTGCCAGGCTGCCGTCCTGGAGCCGGTTGGCCACCGCGACCAGCAGGAAGAGCTTGCCGACGCTGGCGGTGCTGCAGACCCGGTCCGGGGTGTGCTCGGCCAGCACCGGGGCCGGCGAGCCGGGCCCGGCGGTGGCGTCCAGGACGCGGATCGACCAGCCGATCCGGGGGTCCAGCTCGGGCAGCGCGACAGTCATCAGGGAACCTCCGGATCCGGCGCCACGACACGATCGAAGTGGGAGCGCAGCACCATGGTGGTGCGAGTGCGGGTGTGCACCGCCGAGCGTATCCGGGTGAGCACCCGGTCCAGTTCCGCCGCATCGCGGACCCTCACCAGCATCAGATGGGTGGCGTCCCCGGCGACCGTCCAGCAGGCCTGCACCTGGGGAATGGCCTCCAGTTCCGCCGGCACGGCGTCGTCCATCCCGGGATCCGCGTAGACCTCCACGAAGGCGGCCAGCGGGCAGCCCAGGGTGGATGGGGCGACCACCGCCCGGTAGCCGGTGATCGCGCCGATCTCCTCGAGCCGGCGCACCCGGGTCTGCACGGTGGACACCGACAGGCCGGTCATCTCGGCCAGCGCCGACAGCTTGGCGCGGCCGTCGGCGGCCAGCGCCGCCAGCAGCCGACGGTCCTGGCCGTCCAGCCCGTCACCGCGGGGCATCGGGTCACCCGACCCTCAGTTCGGGGCTGCCGGATCTCGGCAGCTCCAGCGCGACGCCGACATTGAGCGGGACGCTCAGCGCGTTCGGATCATGGCCGAAGCCCAGCTCCCAGGCCACCGGCACACCCAACCCGGACAGGTACTCGCTCATCAGCGCGCGCACCCGATCCGGTTCGGCGCAGTCATGCCAGGACCCGAGCAGTACCGCGGCGGCAGAGCCCAGTCGTCCGCTGCGCGCCATCTGGATCATCAGGTTGTCCAGACGGTAGAGCTCCTCGTCGACATCCTCGAGCAACAGGATCTCCGGCGGATCGCCGGGCCGTTCGCCAGCACGGGCACCGGCCTCCGGGGCGCCGATCCCGGCGGCCAGCAGGGACAGGTTCCCGCCGCGCAGCACGCCGGCCGCGCTGCCCGGCACCAGCACCTCGGCCCCGGGCCCGGCGATGGTGCGTCCCCGCCAGGGCTCCAGCAGCCACCGCGCGACGTCCGCGCGAATGGCCGCGGAGTCCCGGAAGACGTCGTTGCCGGGCATCGGGCAGAACAGGCCGGCCACCCCCAGGTGGAACCGGAAGGCCTCGTGCAGGGCGGTGATGTCGCTGGAGCCGGTGAGCAGCTTGGGGCGCCCGTCCCGGCGGGCTGTGGAGGCGGCCATGGCGTCCCAGTCGATCCCGTCGATCAGCCGCATGGCGCCGTAGCCGCCGCGCACGCAGACCACCGCGTCGACCTCCGGATCGGTCCAGGCGTCCACCAGATCGGCCCGACGCCGGTCGTCGGAGCCGGCGAGGTAGTCCGCACGGGAGTCGCGGGCCAGGATGTGGGCGCCCACCCGGACTCGCAGCCCCCACCCCTCCAGGTAGCCGACCGCCCGCTCGACGCTCTGCTCGGTGCTGGGCCCCGACGGGCCGACCAGCCCGACCACGTCGCCGGGGCTCAGCGGTGCGGTGTCCAGGTAGGAGTCGCGGAGGCCGTCGACGAGCCCCGCGGCGCAGGTGCCGGGGGCGGGTTCGGCGGTGGGGTCGGGGATGGACGGCGTCATGCCACCGCCTTGTCGCGGATGCTCGGCGCCGCCGCCAGCAGTGTCCTGGTGTACTCGTGCTGCGGATTGAGCAGCACCTCCTCGGTCGGCCCGTGCTCCACGATCCGGCCCTGGTACATCACCGCCACCGTGTCGGCGATATTCCACGCCAGGCCGAGATCGTGGGTGATCACCAGCGCGCTCAGCCCCAGCCTCTCCCGCAGCGAGAGCAGCAGGGCGAGGATCTCGCCGCGCACCGAGGCGTCCAGGGAGGCCACCGGCTCATCGGCGACCAGCACCTCGGGGTGGATCGCCAGGGCCCCGGCGATCACCACTCTCTGCCGCTGGCCGCCGGACAGCTCCTGGGGAATCGCGCCGATGTACTCCGCGGGCGGGATGAGCTCGGCCTCCTGGAGGCTGGCGGCGACCCGATCCTCCTCATTGCCGTCGAAGTGCTGGACGCGCAGCCCCTCGGCCACCGACTCGTAGACGCTGAGCTTCGGATTGAGCGCCGCCGAGGGATCCTGCAGCACCATCTGGACCTGGCCGCGGAAGGCGCGCAGCTGCCGGCCCTTGTGGGGCAGGTCCTTGCCGCGGAACTGGATGGTCGACCCGGCGTCGGCGGCCTGGAGGCCGAGCACCGTGCGGGCCAGGGTGGACTTGCCGGATCCCGACTGCCCGACCAGGGCCAGGATCTCGCCGCTGTGCACGGTGAAGTCGACATCCCTGACGGCATGCACCGACCGGCGTCCGGAGTGATAGGTGACATTGAGGCCGTGGGCCTCCAGCAGCACCTCGTCGGTCATCGCGTGCCTCTGCTCGACAGGGGGGCGCGGGGGCCGCTCGCGGCGCGAGATCGGGTTCATCCGCGACGCCGGGTCGCCGATCACCGGGAAGGCCGAGGCCAGCTGCCGGGTGTAGGGCTGCCTCGGGTCCAGGCAGATCTGATGGGCCTCGCCGGTCTCGACGAGTTCGCCGTCCTTCATCACCGCGATCCGGGAGCAGGCGGTGGCCAGCACCGACAGATCATGGCTGATCATCATCAGCGAGATGCCGCGGTCGCGGACCAGGCTGCTGATCATGTCGAGGATCTGCTTCTGGACGATGACGTCCAGGGCGGTGGTGGGCTCGTCCGCGACGATGATGTCGGGCTCGCAGGCCAGCGCCATCGCGATCATGATGCGCTGCTTCTGCCCCCCGGACAGCTCGTGCGGGTAGGCGTCGGCCTTCTCCGGCGGCAGGTCGACGACCTCCATCAGCTCCTTGACCCGCTCCTTGCGGGCCTTCTCGGTGCGCCACCGGTCGGTGATGTGCAGTTCGAGGGCCTCCAGGATCTGGCGTCCGACGGTGTGCACCGGGTTGAGCGAGTGCATCGCCCCCTGGAAGACGATCGAGGCCTCGGCCCAGCGGACCGCGCGCAGCCTCCCGAATGAGAGCTCGGAGACGTCGGTGTCGCCGATCCGCACCGATCCGGTGAGGGTCGCATTCCTGGGCAGCAGCCGCAGCACGCTCATCGCCAGGGTGGACTTGCCCGAGCCGGACTCGCCGGCCACTCCGAGGGTGCCGCCCGAGGGCAGCTCGAGCGAGACGTGCTTGACCGCCGCCACCTCGCCGCGGGAGTTCCGGCCGGACGTGTGGTAGCTGATCGAGACGTCGTCGAAGACGAGATCCGGCATGGCTCACCGATTCCTCAGGGTTGGGTTGACGATGGTCTCCACGACCCGGCCGACCAGGGTGAAGGCCAGCACGACCAGCAGGATCGCCAGGCCGGGGATGAGCACGTACCACCAGTACCCGCTGGTGGCGGCCGACAGATCCATCGAGTTCTTCAGGATGGTGCCCCAGGACTGTTTGGAGGGATCTCCCAGCCCCAGGAAGGACAGCGTCGACTCCGCGATGATCGCAGATCCGACGGTGAGGGTGGTGTTCGCCAGCACCAGCGGCATCACCGCCGGCAGCAGATGCTTGACGATGATGTGCCAGTGGCCGGCGCCCAGCACCCGGGCCCGTTCGACGTAGTCCCGGGACTCCACCGACAGGGTCTGGGAGCGGACCACCCGGGCCGTGCCGGCCCACGAGGTGAGGCCGATCGCGATGACGATGGTCATCACCCCGCGCGACAGCACCGAGGACAGCACGATCGCCAGGATCAGCGAGGGCAGCACCAGGAAGAAGTCGACGATGCGCATCAGCAGGCCGCCGACCCAGCCGGTGAAGTGGCCGGCGGCGATCCCGATGATGGTGCCGATGATCATCGACATCGCGGTGGCCGCGAAGCCGACGACCAGCGAGACCCGCGATCCCCACAGCATCCGGACCCACAGTTCGCGGCCCTGGTCGTCGGTGCCGAAGGGATGGGCGAGCGAGGGCGGGGCGTACCGGGGGCTGTCGAGCAGTTGGGTGACGTCGAGCATCCGGGACGGGGCGAGCACCGGGGCCAGCAGGGCCAGGATGATGATGACGGCCAGCACGACCAGGCCGGTCATCCCCGCCGGGTACCGGCGGAAGTCGCTCCAGAACTGGCCGGCGGCGGCCCTGCGGCGTCTCCAGGCCATCGCCCGGGCCGACCCGGGATGGGCGACGGGTGCCGATGCGGTCGTGGTCATGCCGCCCTCACTCTCGGATCGAGGAGACGATAGACGAGGTCGGCGAGCAGATTCGTCACGATGATGATCGCCGAGAAGACCACGAAGGTGCCTTGGAGCAGCGGCAGGTCGGGGCCGCTGATCGCCTCATAGGTGAGCTTGCCGAGCCCCGGCCAGGAGAACACCGTCTCGATCGTCACCGCCCCGGCGATCAGCCCGCCGATGTGCATGAACACCAGGGTGACCGTGGGCAGCAGCGCATTCGGGACGGCGTGGCCGGTTCTCACCTTGTCCTCGCGCAGCCCCTTGGCGCGGGCGGTGGTGAGATAGTCCTCCCCCATCTCCTCGATGAGGGAGGCGCGCATCACCATCAGGTACTGGGCGTAGACCACGGCGACCATCGTGATCACCGGCAGCACCATGTGCGAGGCGACGTCGAGCACCTTCCCGAGCGCATCGGGGGGTGGATTCGGACTCATCATGCCGCCGGTCGGGAACCAGTGCAGGGAGCCGCCGAAGATCATCAGCAGCAGCAGGGCGAGCCAGAAGGTGGGCACCGACCAGAACACCAGGGCGGTGCCGGTGGTGATCCGGTCGAACCAGGAGCCGTGCTTCCAGGCCGCGCGCTGGCCGAGCCACAGGCCCAGCGCGATGGCGATCACCGCCGAGGTGCCGGTGAGCAGGATGGTGTTCCAGAAGTACTCCCCGATGAGACTGGCCACCGACTGCTTGTAGACGTAGGAGTCGCCGAAGTTGAGGGTGAAGACGTTGCCCAGGTAGTCCCAGAACTGCACGATCATCGGCTTGTTCAGCCCCAGCTGGGCGCGCAGCTGATCCATCTGGGCGGCGCTCATCGGGCGCTCCTTGGCCATCAGGGCCACCGGATCCCCGGGCAGCAGCTTGAAGGCGAAGAAACCGAGCAGGATCACCATCACCATCGAGATCGCGGCGCCGCCGAGCTTGGACAGGAAGTACCTGATCGCGGGGACGCCGCGCGGCGGCTCGTCGGTCTCCTCCGCGGCGACCGCGGACGCGACGGCAGTGGACATGGCGACTCCTTCGAGATGTCGCAGATGGGATGTGGCCGGGATGAAGCTGCGACCGGGGCCGAGCCGGTCAGGGCTGAGTCGTTCAGGACCGAGTCGTTGAGGACTGGGGGGAGCCGGCCTCGGCCGGCTCCCCCCAGCCCCTCGATCACTCGGTCTCGTCGGCGTGGCGGCGCCTCACCACCACCCAGATGATGCCGGCGATCACCAGCACGGCGACCACGATTCCGCCGACGATCAGTCCGGTGTGAGAGTTCGAGGTCTCGGCCGAACCCGCCACCGGAGCGGTCCTGAGGTAGCCCCAGGCGCCGGCCTGGTTGGCGATGATGCCGTCCTTGCTGGGCTGCAGGGCGAAATCGGTGAACCGGTCGGAGCGGTAGGCCTCCAGCGAGTTGCCGTACCAGATCGCGATCTGCGCGGTGTCGGTGTAGTTGAGGGCCAGCATCTTCTGGACGATCGCGCGGCGGGCCGTCTCATCGAGGGCGGAGCGCTGCTCGGCGTACATCTTGTCGAAGGCCGGGTTGCAGTAGCCGTCCTGGGTGGTGCCGCCGGTGCCGTCGGTGCGGGTCGGCCGGGAGGCGCAGGTGTTGATGCCGAGCTGGTAGTCCGGGTCGGGGTTGATGCTCCACCCCGAGAAGTACATGTCGTAGTCGCCCTTGGTGCTCTTGTCGGAGATCGTGTCGGAGTCGCTGGACTGGACCTTCAGGTCGATGCCGACCTTCGTCAGCCACGGCTTGAGGTAGTCGGCGGTGGTCTGCTCGGTGGGCGAGCTGGAGTCGACGAGCAGCCGCAGGCTCAGCTTCTGGCCGTTCTTGACCCGGATGCCGTCCGGACCGACCTTCCAGCCGTCGGCGTCCAGGGTCTTCTCGGCGGCCGCCGGGTCGTACTTGATGATCGCCGGGTTGTCGGCGGGCAGGCTCCACTTCGGGAAGGAGGAGGGGATGAAGCTGGTGGCCTCGGTGCCCTGGCCGTTGAGCACCTTGGCGAGCAGAGTCTTGTTGTCGATGGCCTGGCGCAGCGCCTGGCGCACCTTGATGTCCTTGAGGGCGGCGGCCCCGGTGCCGAAGGGCTTGCCGTCGGCGGTCTCCATCCCGCTGTTGATGCTGATCGAGGTGTACCGGCGTCCGACCCCGGAATGGGTGGTGACGCCGGGGGCGCCCTTGAGGGCGTTGAACTGGGTCGAGGTCAGCCCGGTGACGAAGTCGACGTCGCCGGAGCGCAGGGCCTGCACCTGGGCGTCGGAGTTCGTGTAGTAGACGTACTGGAGCCCGGAGATCTTCGGGGCGCCGCGCCAGTAATCGGGGTTCGACTTGAAGACGATGCTCTGGTTGGCCTTGTAGCTCACCAGCTGGAAGGGCCCGGAGCCCACCGTGTTCGACTCGTTCGGGTACTTCGCGGGATCCTTGATCTTTGACCAGATGTGCTCCGGGACGATCGGGATCTCGACGCCCGGGTTGGGGGCCTGGGGAGCCTTGAGGTTGATCACGACGGTCTTGGCGTCGGGGGCCTCGACGCTGGCGAAGTTGCTCACCAGGTTGCCGTTGGCGACTCCCAGATCGGGGACTGTCATCATCTGGTCATAGGTGTACTTCACATCGGCCGAGGTGATCGGCTGGCCGTCGGACCATTTCAGGCCGTCCTGCATGGTGAAGGTCCATGTCTTGCCGCCATTGCTGGTCTTCCAGGAATCGGCCAGCCCCTTCGTCGGGGAGCCGTCCTGCTCGTCGTTGGCGACCAGGTTCTCGTACATGTAGCGGATCGAGTTGGTCGGCAGCAGGTAGATCGAGGTGAAGGGGTTGAAGCTGTCGACGAAGCCGGCGGTCGCGATCCTCAGCACGCTGGGACTGGCAGATGCGGCCGGCGAGGGGGATCCGTCGGCGACGTCGTTGCTGGGAGCCGCATTCGCCGCCCCGGCGCCCCCGATCGAGCCGGCGGCGAGCAGGGCGCCCGCCACCAGCGACGCCGACACTCTCCTGATCGTGCGTGATCTGTTACGCATCTGGTCATCCTTCGTCCGATTGCGAGGCCCCTGCGGGCCTCGTCACGACTGTCATCTGACCGCATCCCATCACCTGCGGAGGCCGGACCTGCGGATCATCACGAGATTTTTACACAACTGAGACACGGTGTTTCCACCTCGCGTGTCGTAACTGATCCTGTCTTGATGTCATGTCAACGGAATTTTTCCGATTCAGGCGGGTTGGGAGATGTCGCGCATCGACCACCGGCCCTCCTCGGGCGGTACCGCGCACCGGGCGTCCCGGCCCGCCGAGGCTCTATCATCGCTGATGGGTCCTCCTGGTTATCTCGACCAGATCTTCTGCGCACCCCTCCCCTGCGCTCACCCCTACCAGACGAACGGGCACACCATGACGCCATTGATCCTCAATCTGCTCGACCTCTCCACCCCGGAGGGCTCCTTCACCCGGCACGAGCCGGACGACCTGCTGATCCGCGTCGACGATCTCGGCATCACCCGCGGCGACGGGATCTTCGAGACCGCCGAGGTGCTGCACGGCGTCCCGCTGGCCCTGGAGGCCCACCTGGCCCGGTTCGCGCACTCGGCGGCGATGCTCGACCTGCCCGCGCCGAACCTCGACCTGTGGCGCCGGGTGGTGCAGGACACCGCCCGGCAGATGGCCGACGCCGAGGGGACCACCGCGGTCAAGTTCTGCATGACCCGCGGCATCGAGGACAACATCACCGCGCCGACCGGGTGGGCCCTCGGCTTCCCCGCCCACGACGCCACCGAGGTCCGCCGCGACGGCCTGGACGTCGTCCTGCTGGACCGCGGCTACCGCCACGACGTCGCCGAGACCTCGCCGTGGCTGTTGCAGGGGGCCAAGACCCTCTCCTACGCGGTCAACAAGGCGGCGCTGCGCGAGGCCGAGCGGCGCGGTGCCGAGGACGTCATCTTCACCAGCACCGACGGCTACCTGCTGGAGGGCCCCAGCGCCTCCCTGATCGCCCGGATCGACGGCGTCTACATCACCCCGCCGCCGAGCCTGGGCATCCTCAAGGGCACCACCCAGGGAGACGCCTTCGTCGCCCTGGAGGCCCGAGGGCTGACCACCCGGGTCGACACCCTCAAGGTCGACGACCTGGCCTCGGCCGAGGCCCTGTGGCTGTGCTCCAGCACCCGGGGGGCGGCGCCGATCCGCAGCCTGGACGGCACGCCGGTGCCCGTCGACCACGAGGTCACCGAGCAGATCAACGGCGATCTCGACAAGCGCCGGGCCTGAACCGGTGATCGGCGTCATCGACGGCCACAACGACCTGGCCTGGGCCTGTCGGCAGAAGCGCGGATACCGGGTCGACGGCCTGGACGGGAATGTGCCCGGGCTGCACACCGACCTGCCCCGGCTGGTCGCCGGAGGGGTGCAGGGTCAGTTCTGGTCGGTGTGGGTCGACCCGGTGCTCACCGGCGCCGAGCAGGTGACCGCGACCCTCGAGCAGATCGACTTCGTGCACCGTCTGGTGGCGGCCTTCCCGGACCGCCTGGAACTGGCGGCCACCGCCGCCGATGCCCGGCGGATCGCGGCGCAGGGCCGGATCGCGTCCCTCATCGGGGTGGAGGGGGGCGCCCAGATCAACGGCTCGGCGGCGGTGCTGCGCCAGTACGCGCGGCTGGGGGCCCGGTACATGACGCTCACCTGGTCGGTGACCACCGACTGGGCCGACTCGGCCACCGACGAGCCGCGTCACGCCGGGCTGAGCGGCTTCGGCCTCGACGTCGTCGCCGAGATGAATCGGATCGGGATGATGGTCGACCTGGCCCATGTGGCTCCGTCCACCATGCGCGACGCGCTGGACGCCAGCACCCGGCCGGTGATGGTCTCCCACTCGGCCACCGCGGCGCTGTGCGACCACCCGCGCAATGTCCCCGACGACGTCATCTCCCGGATCGGGGCCGGCGGCGGGGTGGTGATGGTCGCCTTCGTGCCCTCCTTCGTCTCCCAGGCCCGCCACGACTGGGTGGACGCCGGGGAGGTCGGCCGGCCGCCGGCGGTCGGCGTCTCCGAGGTGGCCGACCACATGGACCACGTCCGCGAGGTGGCCGGCGTCGCCGCCGTGGGGATCGGCGCCGACTACGACGGCACCGGATCCATGCCGACCGGACTGGACGACGTCTCGCACTATCAGGATCTGCTCGCCGAGCTCTCGCGGCGCGGCTGGTCGGACGCCGACCTGGAGGCCGCCGCCCACGGCAATGTGCTGCGGGTGCTGGAGGCCGGTGACGCCGACTACCGGGCCTTCCTCGCCGGACGGTCCGGCCGGCCGGACCGCCGGGCCATCGCGCCGGCGGTCGACACCGGTGAACGCGGCTAACAGAATCCGGCCGGCAGAACCCGCCCGCCGGCAGAATCCAGCAAGGAGTGGAATCGATGAGCAGCGCACCCGTCGTCCTGATGGTCGTCAACTCGCCGTCCTCGGGGCCGCGGCGTCTCAAGGAGTGGCTGGAAGGACGCCGGTCTGGAGATTCGCGAGCGCCTGGCCTCCGAGGGGCTGCCGGGCGATCTGGCGCAGGTCGACGCCCTGGTGATGCTCGGCGGCGGGCTGATGCCCGACGAGTTCGACCGGGCGCCCTGGCTGCGCGGGGAGCGGAGGCTGGCCCGCCGGGCCATCGATGAGGATCTGCCCACCCTGGGCATCTGCCTGGGCGGACAGCTGCTGGCCGACGTCGCCGGCGGGCAGGTCCGCGCCAAGACGGGGCCCAAGGAGCGCGGCGCCACCCCCATCCGCACCACTGCTGCGGGGGCAGCCGATCCGGTGATCGGCAAACTCGGCGCCGGCGCGCCGATGATCGAGAACCATCAGGACATGATCACCGAGCTGCCGCCGGCGGCGGTGCTGCTGGCCTCCTCGCGGGCCGTCGAGAATCAGGCCTTCCGGATCGGCGGGCATGTGCGCGGGCTCCAGTTCCATCCCGAGGCCTCCGCCGAGGGTCTGGCTCACTGGGACGAGGCCGCCCTGGCCGCCGACGGGCTGTCCCGCGACGAGCTGGTCGCCGCGGCCCGGCTGGTCGACGCCGAGAACACGGCGGCGGCCCGCCGGCTGGTCGACGCCTTCGCCGCGGAGATCCGGGCCCACGCCCAGACGCGGTCCGAGACTCGGTGAGCGGGGCACTGCGCTGCCCGGTCGGTGCGCTCTGGCAGCCGCCGGCGGGATTCGCCGGGCTGTGCCGGCAGCTGCTGGACTCCCGGCTGGACGAGGCGACCCTGCGACTGGCGCCGTCCTGCGTGGCCGCGGTGACCTGGCGCGGATCCGTGGTGGCGGTGCGCGCCACCGGGCAGCCCCGGATGGACGGCGCCCGGACGGGGCCCGGCACCGTCTACCGGATCGCCTCGATGTCGAAGTCCTTCCTCGCCGCGACCGCACTGTCGCTGCGCGACGAGGGGATCCTCGACCTCGACCGGCCCGCCGCCGAGCTGCTGCCCGGGCTGGACGCGGCGCGCTACGGCATCGGGGTCGCGGACGGCGTCGCCTTCGATGCCACCCTCGACGAGCTGCTGTGCAACCGGTCCGGGATCTCCGAGGACAACCCCTGGGGGGACGAGCATCTGGCCGAGTCGCGCGAGTGGATGGCCGGTCAGTTGGCGGCCGGACTGCGTCTGAGCACCTTTCCCGGCACGACGTACCAGTACTCGAATCTCGGCGTCTCGCAGATCGGGCGGGCCATCGAGGCGGTCACCGGACGCCCGGTGGACGAGGCGATCCGGGAGCGGATTCCTCGATCCCCTCGGGCTCTCCTCGACCCGCCCGGAGGCCGGTCTCTATCCCGATGACGCCGACCTGGCCGGCGGATTCCGGACCTTCGACGAGGGCGCCGGCTTCGTCCCGAGCCCTTCGTGGGATCGGGGGCGCTGGGCTGCATCGGCAACCTGTTCAGCACCGTCGGAGACATCGCCGGCTGGATGCACTTCCTGGGATCGGCCTTCGACGAGACTCCCCGGGAGCGGTTCGAGGCCGTGCTGTCGGCGTCCTCACGGCGTCGGATGCAGACCGGGCGGACCGTGATGAAGACCACCGAGTGGCCCTTCGCCGGCCGGCGGCTGGATGGCGCCGGGTACGGCTACGGGCTGATCTGCGAGCTCGACCACCGGTTCGGGCGGGTGGTGCAGCACTCCGGGGGGCTGCCCGGATTCTCCTCGCACATGCGCTGGCATCCGGCCACCGGGATCGGCGTCGTGGTGCTGGCCAACTCGGACTCCTTCGGGGCGTGGCGCCCCGCCTCGACCATTCTCGCCGGCCTGTTGGAGCGGGTGGACGCCCCCGCCGCCCGCGTCCGGGTCTGGCCCCGGGCGGTGGACGCCGCCCGGCGGATGGAGCGGACGCTGCTGGCCGGCGGCAGCCTCGAGGACCTCCTCGAAGACCGGCCCGACACCGGGCTGCTGTCGCGCAATGTGCTGAGAGACGTCCCCTGGCCGATTCGCTCCCGCCGCCTGGAGGCGCTCCGCTCCCAGGCCGGGCCCGTCGTCTCCCCGCTGCCGCCCCTGGAGGAGCGGATCCTCGGCGCAGCGACGCCGGCGTCGCTGCGATGGGCGGTGCCGTGCCGGCGCCGCTCCCTCATCTGCGACCTGCGGATGGCCGGGCTGCATGCGCCGCTGGTGCAGGCGGTCGACGTCCAGCTCGCCGGGGAGGACGGCCTCAAGCCGGCCGGGGAGCAGAGCCTGGTCGAGGACCACTACCAGGTGCTGGTGGATTGAGCGGGGCGGCTCAATCCAGCAGCTCGTCCACCTCCGCGGCGACCTCGCGGCCGCTGCGAATCGCACCCTCCATGTAGCCGTTGAAGGCGGTGGCGTACTCGGCGCCGGCGAAGAACAGCCGTCCCAGCGGCTGGGCCAGCAGCGGGCCGCCGGTGGTCCACAGGCCCGGGGCGAAGTGGGCGCCGTGGCAGCCGCGGGTGAACCTCTCGGAGTACCAGTCCCGGTCGAGGTACTCGATCGGCTCGGAGGGCGCCTGGCCGAAGGCCCCCTCGATCGCCTCCTCGAAGGCGCGCTGGCGCAGCGAGACCGACAGTTTCCCGTAGCCGGAGGCCTCCGACCCCTCGAAGAAGCCCATCAGGATGCCCTTGCCGGTGGAGTCGTCGGAGGTGTCGAAGACCACCCTGACGGCCCCCTCGTCGGCGCCCATCTGCCCCGACGCCCCGCCGCGCCGCCACCACGGCGAGTCGTAGGCGAGGAAGGCCTTGATGACATTGCCCGGCGGCACCTTGCCGGCCAGCTGGACCCGCTCGGGAGGCAGCATCGGCTCGAACTCGGTCTCCAGCAGCAGCCGGGGCGGCAGGGTGCACACCGCGGTGCGGGCCTCCAGGACCGACCCGTCGTCGGTACCCACGACCACCCGGTCCTCGTCGTAGTGGATCCCCACAACGACGGTCGACAGCCGGACGGCGTCGCCCAGATCTGCCGCGAGATTCTGCGGAACCTGCGCGACGCCGCCGACCACCCGCTGCTGCTTGAGGCCGCCGTTGACGGCCACCAGGGACTCCAGGTCGACTCCCTCGCCGGCCTTGCCGAGGCTGTCGAGGAGGGTGGCGGTGGCGGCGTCGACCCCCAGGGCCTTGCCGGCCAGCGCGGCGAAGTAGGCGCGGCCCGCCTCGGTGCGCAGATTGGCGCTGATCCACTGGGCCAGCGTCTGGCCCAGCCACACGCTGTTGGCCTGGGTCCACACCGGGTTCTGGGCGACCCGATCGGCCAGACGCCGGAAGCGCAGCAGGCCCTGGCCCAGGTCCGCGAACTCGAAGGGGGTGAGGTGCTGCTCGGCCGGGGAGGACTCGGGCACCTGGGCCACCCGCCCATGCATCTTGAGCACCAGGTCGCCGTCATTGGGACTGACCAGCTCCAGATGCTGGCCGGCGATCAGCTCCCGCAGCTGCTCGTGGGCCTCGGAGACCCACTGGCCGCCGAGCTCGACGATCTGGCCGTTGGACAGCGTCGCGTTCTCCAACCGGCCGCCCACCCGGTCCCGCGCCTCCACGACGAGCACGTCGCGGCCGGCCCTCACGAGTTCGGTTGCGACTGACAGGCCGGCCAGGCCGGCACCGATGATGATGCTGTCGTACATAAATATGTCCTCCTGATCGTGCCGACCGGGTGGGGTCGCGCACGTCGCCGACGACACTCGCCGGGGCCCGAAAACTGCACCCGATGCTATCGGCACGAGGAGACGGTCCGCGCGCCAGCCCCGGTTTTCGGGCGCGGTTCAGCCCGTAGCGGGAGAACGGCTCGTGCGGGACTCTGCGAAGATGAGTCCATGTCGTCGGTCTATTCGGGAGCCTGGTACCTCGGTGCGGCATACCTGCTCGCCCTGGCCGCACTCATCACGCTCGTCGTCATCCTGGTGAGACAGCACTTGCGGCGGCCCCGGATCTACTGGCGCCTGGACGGGGTTGCAGTGCCCCTGGGCGAGGGCGCCAGAGCGGGGATCCGCGCCGATCTGAGGCTCACCAACGCCGGCAACGGGCCGGCCTTCGGCGTCGAGACGCTGCGCTCGGCGGGGGTGGGCACGCCTCCGGTGCGAGTCGCCGAGACCTCGGTGCTGGGGCCCGGCGAGTGGGTGCGGATCGTGCTGGAGCTGCCCGACGAGAGAGCCTGGCGAAGTTGCTGGATCCGGCCCATCTGCCGCCCCAGCCATCGCCGTTTCGACTCCTCTCGGCGTCGCTTCGCCAAGATCGAGGTGGCCAAAGAGCTCGATCGGGGAGCCGGGCAGGATCCTGGGCGGGATCTCGGCGCGCTGGGGCTGTGAGCCCCCCAGCCGGTGCGGGTCGTCCCAGACTGATCTGGGCGACCGCGCACCGGCGGGCTCACGGCGTCAGCACATTCGGTGCCGCGTCGTCACGGCTTGACGAGGATGCGGATCGGGTTGTTCCGGTGCTTCTCGAGGTCCTCGATGCCGCGGGCCACCTCGGTCAGCGGCACCACCTCGGAGATCGACTCGGAGAGGTCCAGCCGGTGGTAGGAGAGCATCTCGGCCAGCACCGCGATGTCCTGGCCGTTGTAGCCGAGGTGCCCGAAGACCTTCTTGCGCTGCAGGTTGAAGTCCATGAACGGGCCGGCGTCGATGTCCTGGGCGGACAGACCGAGGGAGACCGCCTTGCCGTTGACGTCCAGGGACTCGACGGCGGCCCGCAGGGTGGGCTTGATGCCCACGGCGTCGAAGGCCGACGTCGATCATCCGCCCGTTCGTGAGATCCTCGATCTTGCTCATCAACTCGGGGTCGTCGCTGCGCAGCACGTGGTCGGCGCCCACCCGCTTGGCCCGGGCCAGCACCTCGTCGTTGAGGTCCACGGCGATCACCGGGACCCCGCCGGCCGCCTTGGCGAGCTGGACGAGATGGGTGCCGACGCCGCCGACTCCCCAGACCGCCACCGCATTGCCCATGTGCACCTGGGCGGTGTGCACCACCGCGGCGTAGGGGGTGGAGACGGCGTCGGCCAGCAGCGCCGCCTGATCCATCGAGACGTTGTCGGGGATCCGGGTCAACCCGATCGACGCCGCCTCGTGGTACTTGGCCCAGGCGCCGTCGTAGGCGAAGGCCATCAGGTTCAGGTGGAGGCAGTTCGCGAAGTCGCCGCGACGGCATTTGCGGCATTTCAGGCAGGGGCGTCCCGCCGAGGGGATGACGCGGTCCCCCACCTTCCAGCCGGTGACCCCGGCGCCCAGCTCGACGATGGTGCCGGAGGCCTCGTGGCCCTGGGTCACCACCGGCAGGTTCGCCGGGAAGGTCCCGTTGATGAGGCTCAGGTCCGAGTGGCAGATACCGCAGTAGGCCACCTCGATGAGCACATTGCCGGGCCCCGGATGCGGTACCGGGATCTCCTCCAGATGGACGCTGCTGTCCTGCGCGTGGAACCTCTCCGCCAGCATGGTCTCAGTCATCACACACTCCTTGTGCCGAGGCCGGGCCTGTGTCCGATCGGGTCTGGTCATCGGTTCACGCCGATGTCGCCCAGACCCTCCGGCGAACTGCGTCGGTGCAGCCCTGTGCCTTTTTTGGTCCGACCATTAACAACGATAGCCCTGTTCTGGGGAGTGTTCCCGCCGGGCAGGGAGAATTCCTGATCGCGCACTCAGCTCAGCCGGCGTCGCACCAGGGCGCGCGTCCGGGTGGGCCGGGAGGCGATCTCGAACCCGGCCTCGGTGAACATGCCGAGGGTCCCGTGGTACAGCTCGCCGGCGCTCGCCCTGGTGCTGATGGCGGTGTCGACCGGGTAGCCCTCCACCGTGCGCGCGCCCCGGTCGCGGGCGAAATCGACCGCGGCGTCGAGCATGGCCCGTGCGATGCCGTGCCGCCGGAATCCGGGCCGCACGACGAAGCAGGTCACCGCCCAGATCCCGTCGAGGTCGGGTCCGGTGATCCGGGAGGCCACGACCCTCGGGTAGTCGCGCTTCGGGGCGACGGCGCACCATCCGACCGGCTCCCCGTCCAGGAGCGCGACCAGACCCGGCGGCGTCGAGCCGTGGCAGACCTGCTCCTCCAGGGCGTCCCTGTTGTCCTCGCGGGTGGAGCCGGTCCACTGCCGGCCCCGCAGCCGGAAGTACTGGCACCAGCAGGACGCCGCGTCGCCGTGCTCGCCCATCACTGCGACGACCTCGTCCCAGCGCGACGGATCGGCGGGAAGCACCCGGACCGAGCCGGTATCGGTGTCGGTGGAAGTCTGGGACATGGTCGCCTCCAGGATCGGTGTGACACATCCATCCTGTCAGGAGTCGAGCACCATCCTGACCATCCGCGGAACGGATGTCGAGGAACCGACGTTGACTTCCCTCAACGACTACGACGGTAGGTACCTTCGCACCTCATCAGCGAAGTCCGGGACGCCACTGATGATGGTGCGCCTCACCTCGTGGCGGGCGGCACGCGGTCCAACAGGTCGTACAGGCCGTCATCCTCAGCCTGTCGCTGCATCTCGTGAAGGACTTCCGACCGGTGGGCGCGCGTCCGGCGCTGGTAGTCGAGCACATCGTCGAGACGCACCCGACGGTGCCGTCCCCGCATCTCGAACGGAATCTCACCTGCCTCCAGAATCTTGACGAGTGTCGGTCGGGACACGTTGAGCAGGTCAGCAGCCTCCTGAGTCGTCAGGAGGCGATGCCGTGGGACCACGGTGACCGCCTGACCCCGAGCCAGGCTTTCGGCGACATTGACAAGCAGGTCCGCCAGATCGTCAGTCAGCTCGTGCCGGGTGCCGTCAGATGTGACGATGACCGGCTGCTCCGAAGTGTCTCCGCCACGCTTGCTGAGGGCGCCGACGAGGTCAAGAAGTATGCCCCTGTCATGGTCGGAGGGGGAGTAGGTGTTCTGCTCCACAGCGTGGAGGGTCTGTGCCATGGTGATCATCTCCTCACCCCAGAGGATATTCGAAATATTCGCAATCCGCCAGGATGTCCTGCCCTCTTCACCCGCTCGACCACGTAGAGCCGAGATCCGTACAACCAGGGGTTCGAGCGCATCAACGGATTTCTTACGAGATGATGGCGCTGACGGCGGTCCAGGAGCCGAACACAGGGTCATCTCGTACGTTTTCCGTGGATCAGCGATGGCACTCCTCGGGACCGGGGCTGCCGGCTTCCCCACCACGCCGCCACTGTGTGGCATTTCGTCGCCGCGTGGACGCATCACGGATGCGTGAGGAGCAGGATGGTCCGGCGAAGACCGACACTCGGGGGTTGCAGTTACAACTGACACCACGTACCGTTGCTCGCAAAGGAGAGAAATCATGCCTGCAACGACCGGCCCGGCGCGTACCGTGATCGCCACCGACCAAGAGGCGCTCGCGGCCCGCTCCGCCATTGAGCACATCAACGCCACAATCACAGCCGGACAGAAACCTGCACTCGAAGTTCGAGTGAGCAGTTCTGACACTGTGGAAGTCCCTGCTGAACTCGGTCAACTCATCATGACCATGCTCGGCACCATCGCTGAGGGGGGAAGCCTCACCGTGACGTCAATGCCCGCTGAACTGACCACATCAATGGCCGCCCACCTGCTCGGGATCTCACGCACCACCCTGATGAAGCGGATCAACCGGGGCGAGATCCCCGCACAAAAGGTCGGAACCCACCATCGTCTGACCACCACCGATGTGATGCACGCCCGTGACGAAAGACGTAAGCAGGTCGCGGCTGCGTTCAACCGCGCCCGGGCCGCTCAGGACGATGCCGGAATCACCGACTGAGCCGTCCGTATAGCATCAGCCTGTGGTCGGATTCAGCGGTGAACACATCGTTCTGGTCGATGCGAACGTGTGGGTGTCCCGGACCCTCCGCGACTGGGTCTGTCTCCTTCACATCCACGGCCACGGTATGTTCACTGCACTCTGGACCGAGGACATTCTGGCCGAAACGCTGCATGCTGTCCGCCGCCTCTACCCCGATCTGGCAGGCGGAAAGATCGCTCACGTACGGGAGAGCATCGTCGGGACCTTTCCCGACGGACGGGTCCGCGACTTCGAGATCGACACCGGCCAGCCGATCCCGGACCCATTCGACCGGCACGTCCACGCGGCCGCGATCGCCGGCGAGGTGGATCTGCTGATCACTGACAACGTGGAGGACCTCAGACCAGCATGTCCGGCGGACAGGGACTCTCTGCCGTACGAGGTGTACACCGCGGATGAGTTCTTCATGCTGATCGCCGACTGTCAACCCTCCGTGGTGCGCGACGTCATCCGGGACCAGATCGAATACTTCCTCGAGCAAGGCATTGAACCCAACCTTCCCGCAGCGTTGAGGCGCGCGGGAACGCCGAGATTCGCCGAACGAGTCCGAGACCTGCAGCTCGGTATGACGTTCTAGCCACGGCCCGTGTCTCCACCACCATTTCGGTCTGCCGATTCTGGAAGCTGCCCGACGGGCGGTAACACGCAGCTCCCGGCACAGCAAGAACCGCCTGGTCAACCGATGGTTGACCAGGCGGTTCACTCGGAGCCGTCGACGGGAGTCGAACCCGTGACCTACGCTTTACGAGAGCGTCGCTCTACCAACTGAGCTACGACGGCCTGTCCGCCGCGAAGCCCCACGAAGAGCTGTAGACGGACCGCTGAGACTATACCGGTCCGGTCCCCGCCCGGCGAAATCCCGCGAGCCGATCGATGTCGGGTGAGAACACCGGTCCGGAGGATGGATTTCACTCCCGCCTCGCCGTCCCGCCGCCCTTCCAGGGCTGGACTACGGCGAGGCGGGAGTGAAGTCCATCGAGGCTCGCGTGACAGATCACCCGCAGCTCCGGGGACAGATCAGCGCGATACTGCCGGCCCGGCACGATAACGTCGGCCTCGTGACCTCACTCTCTGACTCCCCCGATCCGACCGCCGACCATCCCCACACCGAGGTGGACCAGGTCGCCGAGCGGTACTACTCGGCCATCGTGGAGGCCAGCCCGCTGTTCGCCACCGAGCTCGGCCTGGACGTCCGCCAGGACGAGTACGACGACCTCTCCCCCGCGGGTCTGGAGGCCAACTACCGGCGCACGATGACCGCCCTGGACGAGCTGGACCAGGCGATGCCCGCCGACGACGTCGACGAGGTCACGGTGGCGGCGATGCGCAACCGGCTCGGCCTGGAGGCCCAGACCCACGACAACGGGTACGACCTGCTCACCCTCAACGGCATCGACTCGGGCCTGCACTGGATCCGCTCGGTCTACGACGCGATGCCCACCGACACCCCCGAGCAGTGGGAGACGATCACCCGCCGACTGCACGCCGTCCCGGCGGCGATCGACGGCTGGCTGGACTCCCAGCGCGCCTCCGCGGCGGCCGGCGTCCCGCCCGCCCGACGGCAGGTCGACCTGCTGGCCGGACAGGTGGACAGCTGGACCGCCCCGGGCGGCTTCTTCGACGACTACGCAGCCAAGGCCACCACGGCCTCCGGGCCCCTTCCCGACGATCTCCACTCCCGGCTGGCGGACGCCGTCCAGGTCGCCGCCGACGGTTTCAGGCGGGCAGCGGCGGTGCTGCGCGATGAGATCGCCAAGGTCGCCACCGACCAGGACGCCGTCGGCATCACCCGCTACCGGCTGGCCTCCCGGGAGTTCCTCGGGTCCACCATCGATCTGGCCGAGACCTACCGCTGGGGCCAGCAGGAACTGGCCCGGATCGAGGAGCTGCAGCGCGAGACGGCGTCCAGAATCCGTCCCGGCGCCACCGTTGCCGAGGCCATCGAGGCCCTCGACGCCGATCCGGCCTACCAGATCCAGGGCACCGCGGCGCTGTGCGAGTGGATGCAGTCCCGCGCCGACGAGGCCATCGAGGCCCTGGACGGCACCCACTTCGAGATCCCCGCCCCGGCCCGCCGGATCGAAGGGATGATCGCCCCGACCCACGACGGCGGGGTCTACTACACCGGCCCCTCCGACGACTTCTCGCGGCCCGGCCGGATGTGGTGGGCGGTGCCCGAGGGGGTCGACTCCTTCACCACCTGGCGCGAGCTCACCACCGTCTACCACGAGGGGGTCCCCGGCCATCACCTGCAGCTCTCCTCGGCGATCGCCCAGCACGACCGCCTCAACTCGTGGCGCCGCAACGCCTGCTGGACCTCGGGTCACGGCGAGGGTTGGGCGCTCTACGCCGAGTGGCTGATGGCCGACCTCGGGTTCATGGACGATCCGGGACATTTCATGGGGCTGCTGGACGGCCAGTCGATGCGCGCCGCCCGGGTGGTCCTCGACATCGGTCTGCACTGCGGCTTCGACGCCCCGGCCGAGGTCGGCGGCGGCCTGTGGGACTGGGACAAGGCCTGGACCTTCTTCAATCGGCATGTCTCGATGGACCGCGGTTCGGCCCTGTTCGAGGTCAACCGGTACTTCGGATGGCCGGGTCAGGCGCCCGCCTACAAGATCGGGGAGCGCACCTGGCTGGAGCTTCGGGACGCCGCCCGTGCGGCCGATCCGCAGGGCTTCGACCTCAAAGACTTCCACACCCGGGCCCTGACCCTGGGCGGACTCCCGCTGGACGTCCTGCGCACCGCAATGCTGAAGTAGTCCGGGGAAACGGGGTTCCAAGGGCGCGTCCCTTTGGCTCAACTCACGGATTCTTCAAGCAGAGCGCACCGATGTAGCCGGTGTCGTGGCTCATCTCCTGACGCACGCTGACCTTCTCCTCGCCCTGGCCGCAGCTGCCGGTGGGCCTCACCACGCTGGTCACCAGACGCGCCCCGGACCGCTCGCAGGGGACGATCGGGACCTGTCCGTTGTCCACCCGGGCGCCCACCATCACGCACTGGCCGTCGCGCCGTTCCAGGCCCGACCAGACATGACTGCGCCAGGCCCACTCGAGCAGCAGCAGGGCGGCCACCAGAGCCATCACTCCGACGAGTCGGACGCATCTGCCTCCAACGGTGCCCGGCATCACGGTCCTCTCCTGCTGCCGCGGCGGCAAACCTCCCGGAAGATCGAGGGGAAGGTCGCGCCGCGTCCTTCAGATACCGGTAACGGTAGCCACAGGACCCAAAACGGGGACGCCACGAACCGCGCCAGGCCGTGCCATCACAGCCCCCCGCCGATCGCAGCGAACAGCAGACTCCGGCAGACACCAAGCCTCAGCAGGTCAAGCCGTTGCGGGGCACCGCACCATCGTTGAGGTACCCGGTCACCGACCGGCGCAGACAGCTGTTGCCCAGCTCCCAGGCGGAGTGACCGGCCCCGCGCCAGGTCACCAGCACCGCCGAGGACATCTGGCCGGCCATCCACTGGGCCTGCTGATAGGGCGTCGCCGGATCCCCGGTGACCCCCAGCACCACGACCGGCGCCGCCCCCTTGGCGGTGATCCTCAACTGCGCGGCGGGCCTGGCGGTCCAGTACACGCACACCAGACCGACCCCGAAGGCCTTGCCGAGGATGGGCGCGTCCTTCTGATCGGTAGCCCACTGGGAGCGGGCGCCGGACAGTCCGTCGTCGGCGGAATCGGCGCACAGGATCGCCGGGAAGGCGAAGGCGGAGGCGTCCCACTGGCCGGTCCTCGGGTCGCGGCCGTTGAGCACGTCGGCCGCCTGCAGCAGGTACCGGCCGTCGCCGCGGACCATCGCCCATTGCAGCGCGCCGGCCAGATACCGGTAGGACTCGGCCCCCGAGTAGAGGAAGTAGGCCAGGCCGGTGGCCGCCAGGTTCTGGGTGAGCGGGCGCGAGCCGACCATCAACGGCGTCCGGCCCATCCGGTTGAGGAAGGCCGTGGTGCGCCCGATCACCTCATCGGCGGAACTCCCCATGCCGCAGGAGGGCTGGTTCTGGGCGCACCACTGGGCGAAGGCCCGATAGGCCTTGTCGAAACCCATCACCTGGGTGACCGAGTCGTTGTCGGTGATGTTGACCGCCGAGTCCAGCACCATCCGGCCGGTCCGCCCCGGATAGAGCTCCGCGTAGGTGGCGCCGATGAAGGTGCCGTAGGAGATGCCCAGGTAGTTGAGCCTGGGGTCCCCCACCCGCGAGCGCAGGTAGTCCAGGTCGCGGGCGGTGTCGATGGTGGAGATGTGGTCCAGCAGGACTCCCGAGGAGGCCCGGCACTGATCGGCGAAGGCCTTGTTGCCGGCGATCGCGGCATTCCACTGCGACTGCGTCGCCGGGGAGGTGTTGAGATTGTAGAAGGCGTCGGTCTGCGCCGGGGTGCCGCAGGTCACCGGCGTCGACTGCCCGGATCCGCGGGGGTCCCAGGCGATGACGTCGTAGCCGGGGAAGGAGCCGGTGTCGAAGTCGGCGAGCATGTCCTGACCGGAGACGCCGGGGCCGCCGGGATTGATGAACAGCGTCCCCTTCGACGCGCTTGCGGCGGCCTTCTTCTTCATCTTGAGCGTGATCGCCTGGCCGTCGGGCCGATCCCAGTCCAGCGGCACCGCGACCGTGCCGCACTGGAAGTCCCCGCAGCCGGTCCAGCTGATCTGCGCGTTCAGATAGCGGTCCATCCCCGATCCCGACGGCGCCCGGGTGAATCCCTTCGGCGTGGCCTTCGAGGTGATTGTCAGCTGCCGGTCGGGCGAGGTGTAGCCGGTGAAGACGGCGTGAGCGGCGGGATCGAAGGACGCCACCGGCGGGTCGGCTGCCGCCGGGCTGGCGGCCGGGGACCAGGATCGGCTCGGCTCTCCCGCGCCGGCACTGGGGCCGGGACCAGGGGCGACGCCCGACGGGGTCGTGCTCGTCTGCGGGGAGGAGACCGTCGGGGAGGACGCCCCGCTCCCCGCACCGCACCCGCTCGCCAGCAGCGCGGCGGCGGTCAGTGCGGCGGCCAGGCCGGCCAGTGGTCGTCCCATACGGCGTCTCACAGCTCCCCCTCGTCATCACGCAGGTGGTCTTCACGGTTGCGACGCCGGGCAGCGGTGGTGCACACCGAGGCCAGCGGACAGCCCACCGTCCTGCCGTTAACAGCGACCTGCACGGTCTGGGAGGGGGCGTCGTGGCCGATCACCCGTCCGGTCCCGGCCGGCGTCTCCACGGTCCGGCCGATCGCCGGAGCTCGGGAGTTGAAGTCGGTGTAGTACGGGTGCTCGTAGCGCAGGCAGCACATCAGCTTCCCGCAGGCGCCGGTGCCCCCCAGCGGATTCGCGGCGTAGCCCTGGTCTGCGGCCAGCCGCATCCCGATCGCCTCCGGCTCCTCCAGGAAGGTGGTGCAGCACAGGTCGCGGCCGCAGACCCCGACCCCGCCGGTGATCCGGGCCGGATTGCGCCCGAAGACCTGACGCATGTCGACCCGGCAGTGCAGCTTTCCGGCCAGTTTCGGCACGAAGCTGCGGAAGTCGATCCGGCGGGGGCTGCGGTAGTAGACCGCCACCAGTCGCGTCCCGTCCTCGTGGTCGATGAGGTCGACCGCCAGCAGGCCCATCTCGAGGCCCTGCTCGGCGGCGGTCTGGCGCACCAGCTCGGAGATCTCCTCGCGCTCGGCGCGGTGCTCGGCGGCCAGCCGGACCTGAGCCTCGGTGGCGATTCCGGCACACCGCGGGGCGGCCGGAACGGCGTCGTCCACCGGTTCGGGACCCCACACGCAGCGCGCCACCTCGTTGCCGTCCGGGGTCGGGTAGAGCACCCAGTCGCCCACCTTCACTCGCAGGCCCGCCACGTCGAGGTAGTGCAGTCTGCCGTTCTCCTGGAAGGCGACCGCTATCACCTGAGACGGGACTACCTGCGACATGTGGGTGAGCCTAGAGCATCACCCTCGGATCTCTCAGCGGGTCGCCTTCCGGATGGCGCGACGCCGGCGCGGGCCGGCGTCCAGCCCCCACCCGCCGCTGCCGATGAAGAACAGCAGGAGTCCGCTGGCGGCGACCAGCAGGGCCGGCTCCCCCGCGATGCCGGAGTTCTCGAAGATGTTGAAGCCGTGCCAGTGCACGTAGACCAGGGCGAGCACGCCGATCGCCGTGGCGCCCAGCCCGGCCGCCCGGGTCCACAGTCCGACCAGGATTCCCAGCCCCGCCAGGCACTCTCCGATGCCGAGCACCCACACCAGGTAGTCGGCGTATGGGAGACCGGTCTGGTTGATCATCGAGAGGGTGTCGGCGCGTTGGGTGAGGTGCTGGAAGCCGTGCACCCCCAGAACGCCGGCGATCACGATGCGGAAGATGAGCAGGCCCAGCGAGGCGAATGCGCGGTCGGTGACCTGGCGCGGCACCTCGACCGGGGCCGGGTCGGGCTCGACCGGCGGCGGGACGGTGCCCAGCGATCGCTCCCGGGAGGCGCGCTCGATGGCCCGCTGCTCGGCCTCCTGACGGCGTCTCTCCTCGGCCTCGCGGCGAGCCCGCTCGGCGGCCTCCGCCTGGAGAGCGGCGGCGCTGCCGGCATCGCCAGCGAGCGGCTGCTCGGAGATCACCCGGGTGTGCTCGGTGCCCTCATCGATCCGGTAATCCTGGGGGCGGGAATCCGGATACCCGCCGCCCAGGGCGTCCTGGGAGCCGAGCACCTGGGTCTCGGTCGCGTCCTCGGACGAGATGAATCGCGTGGTCTCGTTGTCAGCGTCGTCCGGTGCGCCGTCGCCGGTCGTCCTCTTGACAGCCTTGCTCACGTCAGCTCCTCACAGCTCGGTTCGGCCGGGCGTGATCAGACGGCTCGGCACACTCCCACTGTCTCATCAGAACCGGTCATCGCAACGGATCAACACGCATACCGGTCAGCAGTGCCTCCATCGCCAACAGCGGAGCGACGTTGGTCTCCAGGGCGGTGCGAGCCTCCAGGATGGCGTCGATCCGGCGGATCGTGTCGTCGGGGGTCGAGGACTCGGCCACCGAGCGGATCTGCGCGACCAGCGAGGAGTTCACCAGCCGACAGCCGGTCAGCTGCTCCTCCTCTCCCGGCAGCACGGCGCCGGTCTGGACCGCCAGCACATCGCGGTGGAAGGTGGTGAGCTCGGTGAGCACCCGGTCCAGGGCGTCGCGCTGGAGGCGCTTGACGCGCAGCTTCTGCTCATCCTCCAGGTCCTTGAGAGCAGCGGCGGCGTGCCGGGGACGGGCGCCCTGGGTGCCGAAGCCCAGCGCCTTCTCCAGCTCGGCGCGCTCGGCGGCGTCCTGATCGGCGGTGGCCGAGGCGGCCTCCTCGGCGGTCTCGGAGATGAGCTCCTGGGCCGCCCGCAGGCAGTCGCCGAGGCTGCGCAGCCGGGTGGGGAGCTCCAGAATCCGGTCGCGACGCCGTCTGGCGGTCTCGTCGCGGGCCAGCCGGCGGGCGCGTCCGATATGGCCCTGGGCGGCCCGGGCGACGGTGGCGGCCAGCTGTGGGTCGACGCCGTCGCGGCCGGTCAGCAGCTCGGCGACTGCGGCGTCCCGGGGGGTCGCCAGGTGCAGCTGACGGCAGCGCGAGCGGATGGTGATGATGACGTCGTCGGGTGTCGGGGCGCACAGCACCCACACGGTGAACGGGGTGGGCTCCTCGATGGCCTTGAGCAGGGCGTCGGCGCCGCGCTCGGTGATCCGGTCGGCATCCTCCACGACGAGCACCTGGTGGCGCCCGGTCGAGGGGCTCATCGACGCCCGCCGGACCAGCTCGCGGACCTCGCCGACGCCGATCGACAGGGTCTCGGTGCGCACCAGGGAGACGTCCGGGTGGGCCCCCGACAAGGCTGTGCGACAGGCGTTGCAGTGCCCGCAGCCGCCGTCGGGGCATTCCAGTGCGGCGGCGAAGGCGCGGGCGGCGTTCGAGCGCCCCGATCCGGGCGGCCCGGTGAGCAGCCAGGCGTGGCTCATCGCATGGCCGCCCGCCTCCACGGCGCGACGCAGGGTCTGCACGGCCAGCTCCTGGCCGACCAGGTCGGACCACACCCCGGTCAACGGGGACTGCTGGGCCGGGGAGGCCTGCCGGGGCCGGGCGTTCATCGTGCTCATGGCCCGATGATGCCATCCGGGTCCGACAGTTCTGACGGCTCCGACAGTTCTGATTCCGACAGTTCCGATTCCAACAGTTCTGGCGGGATGTGCAGCAGTTGCGCGATCCGGGCCCGGATCGCCTCCGCGATGGCCTGTCTGGAATCGCGCGCAGGGAGCACCAGATAGCGCTGCGGATCGGCCCGGGCGAGTCTCAGGAACTCGGCGCGGACCCGGCGGTGGAAGTCGAGGCTCTCGGCCTCCAGCCGGTCCTTGTCGACGATGGTGGCGGTGGTCTCGGCCGGATCGGCGTCCAGCAGGATGGTGAGATCGGGCCTCAGCCCGTCGGTGCCCCAGCGCGCCAGGGTCTCGATCTCCCCGGCGTCCAGCACTCTTCCGGCCCCCTGGTAGGCCAGCGTGGAGTCGACATAGCGGTCGCAGACCACCAGCTCCCCGCGGGCCAGCGCGGGCCGGACCACCTGGTCGAGGTGCTGTGCCTTGTCGGCGTTGTAGAGCAGGGCCTCGGCCTTGGCGCTGATGGCCCCCGACGCCGGATCGAGCAGGAGCCTGCGGATCTGGCTGCCGAGCGGGGTGCCGCCCGGCTCGCGGGTCAGCAGATGGGAGACGCCCGCCTGGTCGAGCCAGCGGTCCAGATAGCGGGTCTGGGTGGTCTTGCCCACCGAGTCGCCGCCCTCCAGCACCACGAACAGGCCGCGGCCACTCATGCGGTCGGTCACGGCGTCACCGCCTTGAGGAGCTTGGCGCGCTGGTCCGGCCATTTCTCGACGAAGGTGTCGCGCGCGATCGCGATCCCGGCGAGCCGGCGCTCCAGACGGCGTCCCGCGGCGAAGGCGGCCGCCGGGGTGAGCTGAGCGATCTCCTCGGGCATCGGGCCCTCGTGCACCGAGCCGGTGTCGGCCAGCATCGTCGCCACCTTCTCGAGCCGGCGGGCCACCTTCCCGGCCCGCTTGTCGACCCGCAGGGTGGCGGCCAGCGCCGCGGCGGCCTCGGCCTGGCGTCTGGCCCTGGCCCAGCCGTGATCGGTGCCGACGTCCAGCTTGTCGCACAGCCGCAGCACCTGGGAGACGGCGCCGCGGACCATCGAGACGAGCACCGGCCGGGCCGGCACCGCCCCGTCGCGGACCAGCTTCGGGGCGCGGACCGCGACCACCAGCATGTCGAGCAGCCGGTAGTAGCCCTCGGGCATCCGGTGAATGGTGATCCGGGCGGGATCCAGCTCGAGCACCTGGTCGAGCAGCACCGTCAGTTCGCGCACCCAGCGCGGTTCCAGCAGCTCGGCCAGACCGTCCACCACAATGGCCAGATCGCCCAGCGCCGTCCGCAGGGCGTCGATCCTGCCGTGCCTCTCATCGTGGATGCCCATTGAGGAGTGCACCACCGGATCGGTGCCCAGATCCGAGAGATCCTCGGGCCTCCGGCTCTCCAGGATCGCCTCGGGCTCGCCGAAGTGCGCCAGCAGATGCTCGGCCGTCCCGGAGTGAAGATGCATGCCCATGCTGCGGGCCGCCAGATCCGCCTCGATGACCTGGCGCAGGCTGCCGGCCAGCCGATTCGTGACGAATCCCTCCAGGGTGGCCCCCGGATTGAGGTGCCCGGGCCGCGGGAAGTCCGGGAGCGCTCCGGCGGGCGGGCCCAGGCGCTCCTGGGCCGTCGGGAAGGCGTCGACCTGGGTCGCCCCCAGGGCGATCATCCGGATGGCCACCCAGTCGCGCAGCCGCTGGCTGAGATCGGTCCGCGGGGTGAGCGTGATCTCGCGGGCCCGGCTGATGGTGACGCCCGATCTGGTCACCTTGATCCGGGCGTCGACGACATCGGCCAACGGCTCCCCGCCCGGGCCGAGCAGGCTCACCTCGTCGCTCTCGCAGCGCAGCGCCGCCGACGGGGACAGCGGGGCCCCGCGCAGGAAGGGCTTGGTGAGGCAGCTGAAGTCCAGCGGCAGCTCCCCGGCGCCGTCCAGGGCCACCGAGCAGTCCACCGGCAGCCACGGCCGCCAGGCGGGGGCGTCCATGTACCACTCGCCCAGGGAGTCGACAACCCGGTGCGCCAGCACCACCCCGGAGCGCTGCAGCCGGTGATCGGTGGAGTCGAGCAGGGTGACGTCGCTGTGAAAGCTCCTCGCAGCGGTGCGCGAGGTCAGCTTCGAGACGCCGAGCTCGGGGTTGACGAGCAGCGGCGGGTCCGCCGCCCAGGCCATCTCGAAGAGCATGGGGTCTCGCGGCGATGTCATCGTGCGATCCCCTGTGTCTCCCGTGCCTTCTGCGTCTCCCGTGTCTGCCGGGTCGCCTGTGTCTGCCGGGTCGCCCGTGTCTGCCGGGTCGCCGTGCCGGGGCCTCTGCGCACCGGACTCACCCCTTCGCAGCCGGCCCCGTCGTCGAGGAGCCCGCCGGAGACTTCCCGGTGGCGCGCTTCGTCGCAGGTGCGGTGGTGGACTTCGTGGTCTTGGCGGTCTTGGTCGACTTGGCGGCCTTGGTGGTGGACTTCTTCGCCGGGGACTTCCGGGTGGAGGTCTTGCGCGTCGAGGTTGTGCGCTTGCGGGTGGAGGGGCCCTTGGCGCGCTTCTCGGCGAGCAGCTCCTGGGCCCGCTCGGCGGTGATCGCCTCGACCGAGTCGTCCCTGCGCAGGGTGGCGTTGGTCTCGCCGTCGGTGACATAGGGGCCGAACCGGCCGTCCTTCACCACGATCGGCTTGCCGGAGGCCGGATCCTCGCCCAGCTCCTTGAGCGGCGGCTTGGCGGCGGCCCGGCCGCGCTGCTTGGGCTGGGAGTAGATCTGCTCCGCCTCCTCGAGGGTGATCGAGAAGATCTGATCCTCGCTGGTGAGCGACCGCGAGTCGGTGCCCTTCTTGAGGTACGGGCCGTAGCGGCCGTTCTGGGCGGTGATCTGGGTGCCCTCGGCGTCCTCACCGACCACCCTGGGCAGGGAGAGTAGCTTGAGGGCGTCGTCCAGGGTCACGGTGGACAGGTCCATCGAGCGGAAGAGGGACGCCGTGCGCGGCTTGGCCTTCTTCGCCCGGCCCTTGCCCCTACCCGTCGCGGAGCCGGTCGTCTTCGGGGCGTCGGCGGCGGGCTCGTCCTCCAGCACCTCAGTGACATAGGGACCGAAGCGCCCGTTGCGGGCCACGATCATGGTGTGGGTGTGCGGGTCCAGGCCGAGTTCGCGCTCCTCGCCGTTGGGGCTGGCCAGCAGCTCCTTCGCCTTGTCAGGGTGAGTTCGTCGGGGGGCAGCTCGTCGTCGACATTGGCCCGCGTGCCCTCGGCGTCCTCGACGTAGGTGCCGTAGCGGCCCACCCGCACCACGATGCCGGAGCCGTCGGAGCCGACCGGGAAGGTCGAGGTGGCCCGGGCGTCGATGTCGCCGAGCTCGGTGACCAGCCGGTGCAGGCCCTCGTGGCCGTCGGCGGGAGCGGGGACGGGGGTGTCCGTGCCGGTGCTGGTCCCGGCGTCGGAGGCGTCGGCGTCCCCGTAGTAGAAGTCCGAGAGCACCTCGACCCGCTTCGCATTGCCCTGGGCGATCTCGTCGAGGGTCTCCTCCATGTCGGCGGTGAACTGGTAGTCCACCAGGTGGGAGAAGTGGTCCTCCAGCAGCCGGGTGACGGCGAAGGCCAGCCAGGTGGGCACCAGCGCCTGACCCTTCTTGAACACGTAGTCGCGGCTGGTGATGGTGCGGATGATCGAGGCGTAGGTGGAGGGGCGCCCGATCTCCAGCTCCTCGAGCTTGGCCACCAGGCTGGGCTCGGTGTAGCGGGCCGGCGGACGGGTGTCGTGCCCGGAGGCGGTGACCTCGGAGCAGTCCAGATCCTGGCCCCGGCTCAGCTGGGGCAGGCGCTTCTGGGCGTCGTCGGAGGAGCCCTCGTCGACCGACTCGACATAGGCGCGCAGGAAGCCGTGGAAGGTGATGGTGCGTCCGGACGCCGTGAATCCGGCCCGCGCGACGCTGCCGCCGTGGCCGTCCAGATCGGGAACCGCCACCGGGGAGGCGGGGACGGCGTCGATCCCGACGCTCAGCGTCTCGCCCTTGGCGTCGGCCATCTGGGAGGCGATGGTGCGCATCCAGACCAGCTCGTAGAGCCTGAACCGGTCCCCGGTCAGGCCGGTCTGGGCGGGGGTGCGGAAGTGGTCGCCGGCCGGGCGGATGGCCTCGTGGGCCTCCTGGGCGTTCTTGACCTTGGAGGCGTAGACCCGCGGCTTGGCCGGGACGTGGTCGGACCCGTAGAGCTCGATGGCCTGGCTGCGGGCGGCCTGGATGGCCTCCTGGGACAGGGCGACCGAGTCGGTTCGCATGTAGGTGATGTAGCCGCCCTCGTAGAGATCCTGGGCGACCGACATGGTGCGCTGGGAGGTGAAGCCGAGCTTGCGGCCGGCCTCCTGCTGGAGGGTGGTGGTGCGGAAGGGGGCGTAGGGACGCCGGGTGTAGGGCTTGGCCTCCACCGAGGTGACGGTGAACGGGGCCTTCTCCAGGGCGGTCGCCAGGGCGGTGGCGGAGGCCTCGTCGAGACGCCGGACCTCGCGGTCCTTGCGGGTGCCGACCAGGTTGCCGTCGGCGTCGAAGTCGCGGCCCTGGGCGATCCGGACGCCGTCGAGGGTGGACAGGCGGGCGCTGAACTGCTCACTGGCGCCGCTCGAGGGGGTGTAGGGGGAGTCGTCTCCCCCGCCTGCGGCAAGTACAGCGTCGAGGTCCCAGTAGTTGGCGCTGGTGAAGGCGATCCGCTCGCGCTCGCGGTCGACCACCAGACGGGTCGCCACCGACTGCACGCGGCCGGCCGACAGCCTCGGCATGACCTTCTTCCACAGCACCGGGGAGACCTCGTAGCCGTACAGGCGGTCCAGGATGCGCCGGGTCTCCTGGGCGTCGACCAGGTCGGTGTCGAGTTCGCGGGTGTGGGAGACGGCGTCGGTGATCGCCTTCTCGGTGATCTCGTTGAAGACCATCCGCTTGACCGGCACCTTCGGCTTGAGCACGTCGAGCAGGTGCCAGGCGATGGCCTCCCCCTCGCGGTCGCCATCGGTGGCCAGCAGGAGTTCGTCGGCGTCCTTGAGCAGGCCCTTCAGCTCGGTGATGGTGGACTTCTTGTCCGGGGAGACGACGTAGATGGGGGTGAAGTCGTGCTCGACGTCGACGCCGGTGCGCGCCCACGACTCGCCCTTGAACTTGGCCGGAACCTGGGAGGCGCTGGTCGGGAGGTCTCGGACATGGCCCTGACTGGCCCGAACGACATATCTCGGGCCCAGATAGCCGGAGATCATGGTCGCCTTGTGGGGCGACTCGACGATCACCAGAGTCTTGGTGGGTGCCATCTCAACCTTCCCGTAGGACGCCGCGCGTCCCGTCTCGTGGCCTCCCCGGCGCTCAGGGGGGCCGTTCGACATGTATACAACCCCATGACGCGCTCACGGTAACAATGTCACGTCTCGAGGCGCGCCTGCGGATCGGGGAGGGGCCGGAAAAGAGACAGCAGCGGAAGGCTGTGGTCCCGATCACTCCCGCTAGGCCGTGTTTCTGCATCGTGAGCGCAGATTCACGGCGCAACGGGAGTGATCGGGACCATGTGAGGCAGGAGAAGAGCTCTCGCGCGCCTCTCCCGCCGGTCCGGGAGGGCGACCTCGGGCCTGCGGCAACCGTTCAGGCCACCCGGGCGAGCTTCACCTTCCAGGCGTCCGGCCCCTCCTGAAGGTAGGACACCTCGAGGCTGTCCCCATTGATCTGCTGGAGCTGGCCGAGCAGGGGCAGCGGGTTGTGCGGGGCGACGATCACCATGGCCGACCCCGGGGCGACCTGGGAGAAGGCGCCGATCACCGATCCGTGCCGGATGGCGTGCGGGATGGTCCGCACGTCGAGCTCGGGCAGACCCTCGTCCTGCTCCCCGCAGGCGCAGTGATGGGTCTCGGTGATCGGGATGTCATTGTGCGTTGTCATGGCGCGTTCCTTTATTGACGATTGAATCACCGAAAGAATAGCAAGCACCCCGGGAACCGAGCCGGGCGGCGTCCACGGCCACGCCCACGGCGTCACCAGAAGCGTCGCCAGAACTGTCGGACCCGGGTGGCAGTCTTGACCCCGTGGCTGTTCCGGAGTGGATGTGGGGCGAGGAGGTCGTGCACGTCGACCACCGCGAACGCCGCGCCGGGCGCACCGCGCAGTGGCCGGGCTGGCTGCCCGATGACTGCCGACAGGCGGTGCAGGAGGGCGGCATCGCGGCCCCCTGGCAGCATCAGCGGGCGCTGGCCGAGCTGGCCTTCGCCGGGCGGGACTGCGCGATCTGCACCTCCACGGCGTCCGGCAAGACCCTGGCCTACCTGCTGCCGGTGATGGCGGCCACCGGTTCGCGGACGCCGGTGCTGCCGGCATCGCGACGCCGGGAGCCGATGACCGCGCTCACCACGCACCGGCGTCACACCGCGCTCTATCTGGCGCCGACCAAGGCCCTGGCCCACGACCAGTGGCGGGTCTGCCGGGAGCTCGGCCCCCAGGGATGGCCGGTCGCGACCCTGGACGGCGACTCCGACCAGAGCGAGCGGCGATTCGCCCGCGACCAGGCCGGATACGTCCTCACCAATCCGGACATGCTGCACCGCTCGGTGCTGCCGAACCACTCCCGCTGGCGCTCCCTGCTGGGCGGGCTCCGCTACGTGGTGGTCGACGAGGCGCACCGCTATCGCGGCGTCTTCGGCGCCCATGTGGCGCAGGTGCTGCGGCGACTGCGCCGACTGTGCTGGATGTACGGCGCCGATCCGGTCTTCATCCTGTCCAGCGCCACCGCCACCAATGCCGCCGAGGCCGGGCGGCGTCTGGTCGGCGTCGAGGAGATCGCGGTCGTCGACCAGGACTTCTCGCCCCAGCCGGCCCGCGACGTCGTGCTGTGGCAGCCGGAGAACTCGACCACCGTCGACGCCGCGCGGCTGGTCGCCGGGTTGGCCGACGAGGGCCGCCAGACCATCTGCTTCGTGGCCTCACGGGCGCTGGCCGAGGTGATCGCGATCCACGCCCAGGACCAGGCGACCGGCGACGCCGTCATCGCCTCCTACCGCTCGGGCTACCTGCCCCAGGACCGGCGGGCCATCGAGGCGGGCCTCCAGGACGGATCGGTGCGGGCGGTGGTGGCGACCAATGCGCTGGAGCTCGGCGTCGACGTCTCGGGGATGGACGCCGTGGTGGTGGTCGGCTATCCGGGGCGGCTGTCGGCGCTGTGGCAGCAGGCCGGCCGGGCGGGGCGGGCCGGTCATGACGCGCTGGTCGTCGTGCTGGCCAGGGAGGATCCGCTGGACCAGTACCTGTTCGGCCACCCGGAGCTCATCTTCGGGCGGTCGGTGGAGACCACCGTGCTGCATCCGGACAACCCGTATGTGATGGGTCCGCACCTGGCGGCGGCGGCCCAGGAGAGCTGTCTGACGCCGGCCGATCGGCAGTTCTACGGTCCGCAGCTGACGCCGGTCTCCGACCTGCTGGTCTCCCAGCATGTGCTGCGCAGACGCGGCGAGCGGCTGTTCTGGACCCGCCCGGAGCGGGCGGTCGACGCCATCGATCTGAGGTCGATGGGAGGGCGCGGGATCGACGTCATCGATCGCGTCACGGGGCGGGTCATCGGGGTGGTCGACGAGAAGGCCGGAGACCGGACCGTCCATCCCGGCGCGGTCTATCTCCATCAGGGGGACGCCTGGCTGGTCGACGAGTACCTGCCCGAGGAGCATCAGGCCCTGGTGCACCGGGACCTTCCCGGCTACTGGACCCAGCCGCAGTCCACCTCCACCGTGCACATCGTCAACGAGACCGACCGCAGGCGTTTCGGACCCGGATATGTGGCGACCGGGGATGTCGAGCTGACCGAGCAGGTGATCGGCTATCTGCGCCGCGACGAGATCAGCAACGAGGTGTGGGACTCCACCGTGCTGGAGATGCCCGCCCACACCATGGTGACGCAGGCCTGCTGGTTCGTGGTGCCCGATCCGGTGGTCGGCCGGCTGGGGCTCAACTCGGTGGCGCTGGCCGGGGCCGCGCATGGCACCGAGCACACCGCGATCGGCATCCTGCCGGCCTTCGCGCCCTGCGACCGGTGGGACATCGGCGGGGTCTCCAGCGCCCTGATGGCCGACACCGGCGCCTGCACGATCGTCATCCACGACGGCCAGGCGGGCGGGGCCGGGTTCGCCAGGACGGGTTATGAGCGGGCCGAGCAGTGGTGGCACGCCACGGCGCGCCGGCTGGCCGAGTGCCCCTGCGAGGCGGGTTGCCCGTCCTGCGTGGTCTCTCCCAAGTGCGGGAATGCGAATCAGATGCTGGACAAGGCGGCGGCCCGGCTGCTGAGTGCGGAGATGGACCCGCTGGGGTGATGGGGTCGGGTGGCGTGATGAGCTGAGTGAGGTGATGCGGCGCCGGGCCGATGGGCCGCCGGGCCGGCAGGGCGGCGTCCCACCTTGTGGCCGCGTCACCACCGTTTCCGGGTGCCCCAGGTCCACGGCGCGCCGCCGAGCAGTCCGGCTCCGGCGAGGGTGGTCTGGCCGGTGTCGCGCACCAGCTCGTGGTGGACGGCGTCGTCGGCCATCGCCCCGACCAGCGCCCGGTCGTGGGAGACCAGGAGCACCTGGCAGCGCTCGGCGCACTGGGCGATCAGCCTTGCCAGAGCGGGGATGGCTGCCGGGTGCAGGCTCGTCTCGGGCTCGTTGAGCACCAGCAGTGCCGGCGGGCGGGGCGAGAGCAGCGCGGTGGCGAGCATGATGAACCGCAGGGTGCCGTCGGACAGTTCGGCGGCCCCGAGCGGCCTGAGCAGTCCGCGCTGCGTCACCGCCAGGCGCAGATGGCCCTCGGTGCTCTCCTCGACGCCGATCTGCGCGCCGTCGAGGGCCTCGGCGACGGCGTCTTGCAGGGGTCCGGCCCAGGCCGATTCGAGGATGGTCTGGACGGCGGCCGGCAGGTCGTGGCCGTCGTCGGCGAGCACCTCGGTCCGGGTCGCGACGCAGGGGGTGCGTGCCGGCGAGCCGGGATCGGTGCGCAGTCCGTCGTAGAACCGCCACGACGCCATCATCCGCCCCAACCGGACCAGCTCGGGGGCGGCGGAGCGATCGGCCACCTCCTCGATGATCGACTCCCGCGGGCTCAGCCGGGCCTCGAGGGTCTCCCAGGATCGCCCCTGGCGGATCCGGACCTTGGACCAGCGGCGGTCCACCAGGGTGCCGGCCGGGCGCAGGACCGGGGGCACGAAGACCTCCTCGCGCTTGATCTCGGGGTCGCGGATGAACATCGTGGCGTCCCGGCCGGCCTGCGGCAGGCCGAGATCGACGAGGTAGCCGAGGTCGTCGGAGAGGACGCCGAGCATCAGGCTCACCGGTGCCGTGCGCGATCCGGTGCCCTGGATCGGCACCTCCCCGCGGCGCATCGCCGAGGTGATCTGCTCGGGGCCGGCCCACAGCACCTGGGACAGTCCGCCCTCGGCCGCCAGCGACCCGATCAGCCGGCCGTGGGCCACGCCCGCCAGAAGCCTCAGCGACCGGTACAGGTTGGTCTTCCCGGCGCCGTTGCCCCCGGTGACGATCGTGATCTGGCCCAGGGGCAGCACGAGGTCGCGGATGCTGCGGTAGCCGTGGACGGCGACGAGACTGAGCATGAGATGACGATATGGCGGGGCACCGACAGTTTTCCGAGCCGCTGTTGCCCCCTCTCCTCTCACCTCGGCGCTCTGTGGGGCCGACCGTGACGGGAAAGAACTGCGGGTATGACGAAGCCCCGCGCCGATTCGGTGCGGGGCTTCGTCAGACGTAGGGGGTCAGGCGGCGAGTTCTTCAGGAAGCTCGATATTCTGCTTCTCCGCGATATGTCGAAGAATGTCAACCGCCTCTTCGGCTTCCGCCTGGCGGAGCAGCTCGTCCACGAGACGAGTCGTCCCGACGATCTCGATCAGACGCCGGGCGATCATCTCCTGCCTGCGGTACTCCAACGTGTCCATGAAATTCATGATAGAGGATGCTTCTTCCCATTGTGGTAGGTCACGACTCCTCGGCCGCTGGATGGCCACATCGTCCGCACTTCCCATTCGCCTCCGGTGAAGCGGATCGGGACAGTGCAACGGACGCCGTTCACCTCAGCTGTGAACATCAACGCGTCATCATCGTCTTCAAGGTCCGGATCAGCCAAGTAGGTCACTTGATCCATCACCGTTCGGACGACCTCGATGTCGTCGAAGTCAGGCGGGAAGAAGGTCTGTCCTTCCGTCGTCCCCTCAGCGCCATGCGAGTGCCGTTGCATAACATGCTGGGCTCGTTCATAGGTGGCACGAGGCCGTGTTTCACGATCGAACGGCATCTCAAACCCTGGCTTGGGCGGAACGTATGCGCGAGGCCGCCTGTCTCCAGCAGGGTTCCTGGCTGTCCTCCTGTCGGTGCACATCTCTACGCCAGCACCGCACGAGTATCACTGCTGGACGGCATCGGCTGCTCCTCGTCAAGGGTCTTGACCTCCTGCTCCTCGGACTCACGCCGGGCGAGTGGTTGGCCAAGCTGCTGGCGTCAACGCTGGTGCTGGCGTCAGCGCTGGTTGAGCGGGCCGGCCTTGGCGGTGCGCGCCACCGACCTCGGGGCGTCGCCGATCCGGAGC
>JALCLH010000004.1 GCA_022647765.1 Acidipropionibacterium sp. | reverse complement strand
GAGCCCACATGGTCTCATCGAGGGTCCTTCATGCCCCAGAGCACTGGACCGGCTATTGCGGGAAGAAGGATAAGGGGCGTGAGGGCCGGTTGAAGCCCGATATGATCGCCGAGCGCGCCAATTGCCGGTGACGCAATGCCTCCGATGGACACGGCGAGGCCGAGAGTGACGCCACTGGCCGTGCCCATATGGTGGGGCAGCAATTCTTGACCAAGACTGACGTGCAGCGAGAACGGCACATAGAGTGCAATTGAGGCGACCGGTATGAACACGAAGGCCAGTGGTCCGGGGGTGAGGATCATCCCCGCCATCACTGGAATGGCAATGAAGTAGGACCATTGGAGAATGGTGATTCGAGACCAATGTCTCGCCAGGCGTCCTCCAATTGTGGTTCCGACTGCTCCTCCGAGATAGAAGATGAAGAGTGCGGTGGACGCCATGTGCTGGTTCACTCCGTGATATCGGTGCATAAGCAGGCCGATGAACGATCCGGTGGTGACGAACACGATGGAGCGGCACGTGATGGCGATGGATGTTCGGGCGAATGCCGTCCAATCGTCCTTGTGGGTCGTGGAGGTGGCCTGTTGTGGGTGATCGATACCAGGATCCGATCGTGTCCTCACAACCAGCATCACCGCGACCACCCCGGTAAGGCCTGGGATCAGGAGCAATGGGGTCGCACGCAGCCCGAGGACGCCCACGCTGGCCGCCACGATGAGTGTGGAGAAGGCGAACCCGAGATTCCCGCCGAGTGAGAACCACGACATGACGACGTGGTCGTCCCCGCTGATCAGTCTGGCCTGACTGGCTCCTGCCGGGTGGAAGGCGGCGACGCCGATACCCGAGACCGCCGCGGCGAGGATGGTGATCGGGAAAGCACCGGAGATGGCGATCGCTGCAAGCCCGGCTCCGGAGACGAAGATGCTCGTCGGGATTAACCAGGGCATTCGCCACTTGTCGCCAAGTGCTCCGAACAGGGGTTGGACGATGGATGAGGCCAGCGAACTGGCGAGGACGACGGCCGCCGCGTGGGCGTAGTCGTACCCGCGATCCAGGACGAAGAAGGGTACGAGGGCAGCGATGGCTCCCTGGCAGAAGTCGACCGTTGCGTGCGACCAGGCCAGAAGTCGTGCGCGGCGCCGCTCTGTCGTTGAGGGTGAATCAGACATGACTCGAGGTTTTCAAGAAGGTGAGTGGCTTGGTTTCATTAGACTGACAGCTAATGACAAAAATCCGCCATCTTGGCATTGCGCCGACCGACATGAGGCATCTGACCCCGGGGCAAGCGGTGACCCTGCACGTCCATGACGGCCGCCAGCTGATCTACGCGAGTTCGGGAGTTCTGGAGGTCACAGCCGCCGACGGGACGTGGTTCACGCCTTCCGTACGAGCGATCTGGGTACCGGGTGGTGTCGAGCATCACTGGCAGGTTCACGGTGCCACGACTGTGCATCTGGTCGGTGTCCCGGAGGACATGCCATCGCCGGCGGAACTGCGGCCGACGCTGGTTGACGCCACCCCCCTGTTTCGGGAACTGATGATTGCGTGTTCTCGGAGTGGACCGCCTGCCAGTCCGGAAGCTCATCGGCTGCTTCGGGTACTGGTTGATCAGGTCCAGCCCGTGATCGGCGTCGCGACGGTGATTCCAATCCTGCATGATTCTCGCCTCGTTCACATTCAGGAGATTGTCGAGGCTGAGATGATGGCGAGTTCATCCCTGTCGGCCCTCGGGCGTCGGGTCGGAGCCAGCGAGCGCACTTTGTCGCGACTATTTCGCGATGAGGCTGGGATGGGGTTCACAACGTGGAGAAACCAGCTGAGGCTCCGCCGATCGACGCTTCTGCTTGCTGAAGGTAAGACTGTCTCATACACGAGCTCAGTCTGTGGCTATTCGTCCGCCAGCGCCTTTATCGCGGTCTTCCGGAAGGCCTTCGGGGTATCTCCGGGCGCGCTGTATAAAAAGTGAGGTGTGATCGGTCCGGCAAGTCAGGCGACCTGGGTGCGCTGGTCGCCGACTACGTATTCGATGGCCAGGTCGCCGCCGACGGCGTTGAGGTACTTGCGAATGGTGCCGACTCGTGCGCTGTCAAGGTCGCCGCGCTCGATCTTGGAGACTTGGCGCTGTCCTACGCCGATCCGGGCCGCGAGCTGTGCTTGGGTGAGTCCGGCGCGCTCGCGCAGCTCGCGCAACCGGTATGCGCGGACCTCGGAGAGCATCTGCTCCCGGTATGTTTGTACGAGGCTCTCGTCGACGGGGTACTTGGCGGCGAGTTCCTCCAGGGTCATGGCCATCGTGATCACAGTCCTTTCAATGTGCGGAGGTGGCGGTCGAGCAGGGCGTCGGCCACGGGAATGTTCTTCTTGTACCAGCGTGTCCAGTTCCCGGATTTGTCTCCGGCGACTAGGAGAATGGCTCTGCGCTTCGGGTCGAAGGCAAACAGGATTCGCAGCTCAGAACGCCCTGTCGAGCCTGGGCGCAGTTCTTTCATATTCTTGTGTCGAGATGCGGTGACGGTATCGACGAGAGGTCTCCCAAGTTGGGGTCCGTAGTCCCGCAACACTCCGATAGCAGCGAACACCTGTGCGCGGGAGTTGTCATCCAGCGAAGCGACCCATTCCTCAATGAGGTTGACGTCGACGCTCCACATGGTCTTAGTATAGACCATGAAGGATCTGGGTGGTGGTCATCTGGTGGCCGGGGCAGCGTGTGCTGCTGACGGCTCGGGTCGGTGGCGGCTTGCAACCTGCTGTGGCTCGCCTCTTCACCGGAGATGGTGAGTGCGAAGACTGCGGATCCCAGATCTTTGTCGCGAGATTGGAGGGGGTCGGCATACCGGGACTCCACATCTGTCGGTACGGCGCGTCGCACGGCTTCGTCACCGGCCAACGTAGGGTGAGACTGGAAGAGATTCTCAAATGGGAAAATCTTTGGCGCGGCGTAGCCATATGTCTGTGATGTCCCGTTCCGGATCGGGGCCGGCCTGGATTGCCACGTGCACTTGGTGTCCCGTCCCTCTCAGGCGGCGAGCGGTCAGCTGATATGGCATCAACCATTGTCGCTCGATTTCACCAAATGCTCGTCTGTTAGTCTTGCTGATGGTCCACACGATTCTATCATTTCCTTCGAATGTGATATGCCCTGGAAGCACCGAGAAGTCCCCTATGTTGCCGCCGTGCACCGGTACTGCGTTGATTGATAGTGCGCGCACTGACGCGGGCCATGATCCTTGGGGATGACTGGATGGTGCGACAAGGTGGCTTGGATGCGGGGGATCAACATGGATGCAATCAGGTAAACCCAGTGCAAGGCCATCACTATCACGAGAGCAATGAGCCACCATTGCTTTCGTTCTGCCGTGAACGCCGTGATACCCAGAGAGATAATAATGAATACCGTGAACCCGCCCATAATACAGACGGACTGATACTTTCGAGACTCATGAGTCCGTGCATACTTGGTCAAGTCTGGCAAGGACAACTTCTTTCTCAAATGTCATTGTGAAGGGCGGGTTGATCAACGACTTGGTAATGCATGACACAGTAGGGAAGTAATGGTACGCCTTAAGAAGTCATTTCTCAATGAGCAGAATACAGGATCCTCACGGCTAAAGCAAAGCCTCTCCGTTCTGGCGGCGGATTCGGTGTGAATGGACTGTGTGCGTACTTACGGAGGGTTGTGTTTGAGCTTTCCAAAGCAGGAGCTCTGGCGTCAACTCAGCGACCCGCGCCGGAAATATATACAACAAGGGCGGCGTCCATAGACACGACCTATCACGAGCCGCGAGTTCAACCGGGACTCCTAACGAATCCCACACCTGCTCAGGCCATTGCGAAATGCACTCGCTGCGCCGGCCCGGCGAGCATGACCGTGACCAGGATGCCCACCGCGAAGATCCCGGCGCAGGCGAGGATCGCATCCGGTACGCCAATGAGGTTTGCGACGACCCCGACCGCAAGTGTGCACACTCCGCAGACGCCGTAGGCGACGGCAGCGTACGTCGAGGCGGCGCGCGCCTGCCGTATCGGGGTGAGCCCGTGCGTGACCGTTGCCAGTCCGAGACTGTACGACGGGCCCTGACCGAGCCCCGCCACCGCAGCGGCGAGCAGCAGAGCGGCGGAGTTCCCGGAATGCAGGGCGAGACCGATGCCCGCTGATCCGACGACCAGCGGAAGGCCGGTCATCCAGGCGCGCAACTGCAGCATCCGGCGCGCGCAGACGGTCTGTCCGAGCCACGCGCAGGCCAGGAACACGCAGCCCGGGATCATGGTCTCGAACAGCGAGAGCTCCGGGCGGCTGTGCCGCACCTGGGTCGCGACCAGAGCGAGCACGATGCCGGCGCTCGACCATGCGAGTGCGCCCAGCGCATAGCCCGCGACGCGGTGGCGCCGGTGGTAACCGCCGACGACCTCCGCGAGAGGATGAGCCACTGGCGTGGGCTGCGTGCGGCGGGATGCCCGGGAAGTGTGTGCGCGTCGTGCCTGCGAGTGCTGGGTCGTCGCGCCCCAAAGTCCTGCGCCGATGAGGGCCGCCACGGCGGCGTGGCCCAGGTAGACGGCCGGGAACGGCACCGGCAGCGCTGCGCCGAGGAGTCCACCGAGGAGGTTGGCGGCCAGCGCGCCCACCACCGCGGCGGTACCGGCCACGGTGCGGGAGCGCTCTCCCAGCCCCGCCAGCGCGACGGCCGAGGCGGCTCCGGTCGCGCTTCCCGCAGCGACGCCGGCGATCACACGTCCGAGCACCAGCAGGGCGAAGGATGCGCTGCCCGCGAGCATGGTGAGGTCGGCAACGACGACCACGCCCATGGCTACAACGACCATCGTGACTTCGGTGCGTATCGCGTGGGCCGGTCGTGCCACTGTCACGATGAGCGTGACCAGCAGCGCGAGCAGGTAGGCGCTGAACAGCGCGGACTGCAGCAGAGGCGTGAGACCAAAGCGCTCGGCGTACAGCGGAACGAGTGGATTCGGAAGGTTGACCCCGGCGATCGACACGCACAGCGCCAGAGCCGAGAGGATCCCGGCCGCTCGACGGATCGACGGTTCGTTACGGATAGTCGGTGAATGCTGCTCCTGGCGCCAAAACACACACTGATTATGAGAATTGCTGACAGATTAGACAAGAGCTCCCGGCTAGACTGACCATAATGAACAAAACTGATGCCGGATAAGTGAGTCTCCTGCGCATCCTGACCATCGAAAGGCCTCCCGTGAGCGTGCTCGACCCGACCGATCGGCGCATCCTGCGCACACTCGACACCCATCCGCGGGCGACCGTGCAGTACCTTGCCGAGTATCTCGGGCTGGCCCGCGGCACAGTGCAGAGCCGGCTGAAGCGCCTCGTTGACGGCGATCAACTGGCTCCCATCAGCACACGCCTGCATCCCTCGGCCGTCGGCCGCCCACTGCGAGCGATCGTCACCGCACAAGGCGACCAGAGCATGTTCGAGGGCACAATCGACGACCTCTCAGACATCCCGGAAGTCGTGGAGGTACTCGGCATCTCCGGGGGAAGCGACCTGTCGATCGAGATCATCGCGCGCGATGCGGACGACATCTATCGCATCACCCAGCGTCTGATGCAGTGCCGGGGCATCAGTCGCACCTCGACGAGCATCGTGCTGCGGGAGCTGCTGCCCCGACGCATGAAGCAGTTGCTGGACGCCGACGCCCCGTCGGGCTGACGCGAGCGGGACCATAGGTCGACTGCTCACTGAGGTCGAGCTCGCACACCATGTTCGCGATCACCGACGTTCATGCAACGACGCATTAGAGTGTTTGACGGGCAGATCCAGATACTGGCGTCCAAGGTGGAGACACCCAATCGAGAGTGTCTCTGTCTTTAAATCGGACCGCAAGAGAAGTGGATAATCGTGAGGAGGTGTTTCATGAAAGAATTCGATGACCAAGGATGTGAGATCTGTAGACAGCAGTGGCTGTCCGGCACGCATCCGCGGGAATTATTCGTCTGTGCGTCGGAACAGGTGAGCTTCTATCAGTGTGATGCGTGTGGGGCATACTGGGAGGAGACGAACAGGTATGCCGCCCAAGTTGATCAGGATCGTGTTCAGAGGTGCCGAGATCGACGTGTCGATGTGTGATAGTCAGGGTGCTCTGCGAGAGTGGAAGGCATTGAATGGACCGAATGACCGCTCTGCGGATCATCGCCGAAGAGGATCTTAGGAATGGAGTGTTCTTCTCGGCATCTGAAAACTCCATGAACGCGGTTATTATTGAAGAGAGTTCAGGTGTGTTCGTGGTTTACGGCACCGATGAGCGGGCCGCGGTTGACGAGAGTTCGGTCATGGTTTTTTCGGAGGAGAGTTCGGCATTAACGGAATTTATAGAACGCTTGCGGGCCTGGAATGAGTATGTGAAGGTAAGGAATTCCGATAGATGAACTCATTCAATCCCGGTGGGAGGCTCAGAATACTGTGGATCCACATGATTCGTTCTCATCATACAGTGACAGATACTCGTTAGGACTTGATGAAGACTCCGGGAAATACTATGTGTCGTTTCTGGTCAGCAATGGAAGTGTTGACTATGAAGAGTATTATGCACTGACATCGGAGCAATACCAGCGATTCTTGGATAGCCGCGGGCTGGCACGTCAGTTCGTTGATTCGTGCCGTCAGCGACAGCACGATGACCTGCTGATTCAAAAGCCGGGCTGGAACCGCGGCACACCAGTATGAGTCACCGAGAATGACTACAGCCGGAGGACGGCGGGCGCAGTGTGTAACTGTTCAGACGGCGCCGATGCCGATGGTCATTCAGGCACCCGCAGACTTGCCGTTCGCCAGATGCGCGACCCCCGCGATGATCGTGCCCAGATTGAACAGACCAAATATCGCCGCCAGGATGATTGCTCCGACAAAGGGGCTCACTGTGATGTTCTTCAAGAGTCCGGGAAGCCTCACTCAGTCCACCTTGGGTCTCGCGGTCAGGCAGGGTTCCGACATCGTGCCGACTAACGCGGGCATTCTGGCCGCGTGCGACGACCCGACCCGCTTCCTTCCTTCGGCGTGGATGCAGTGCGGCAGGCTGCGCGGCCCCAACGGAACGGACATCTTCGACCAGACGGAGATCTATGGACCGATGCCGCGCGCAGCGGATCGGGTCATGGAATTCCTCCTCAAGCATGCATACAGGACGGCCGTGTTCGGCGAGGTCAGGCGGCGCGACACGTACTCCATCCCTGTGGAGGCGATCCGGGAGATCGTCGTCATGAAGACCTTGACTCCAAGCAAGTCGGTTGGTCGCAAGAGATTCCGACAGTGACCGTGAAGACCGCAATTGAGCAGTGCATGGAATATGGCACTCCAACGTATCTGCTGAGACAAGCGATTAAGAAAGGTTACACACGGGGGTATTTCAAGGCCACAGAACGCGATGAACTGACCGCAGTATTGGCGACTCGATATGAGCGATGAACGAATAGAGTCCCGCCTGGCTGGGATGCTGGGAATGTTGAAGCCTAAGACCAAACAGCCTGTTTCGACCAAGGTTCTCAACGGCTGGATCGCCCAAGCCGAACGCACTCTCGGTGATTGAAGTCAAGGGAGGTCGTCTTGGCTGGCTCATTGTTTCCTTGGTGGCGATTGCTGCAGTGCAACGCACTATCGATGTAGATGGTCGCCAACGGTTCTTGCTCAGGGGCGGCACCCTGCTTCAGCATCGGCTCAACTCGACCGCTAGAGCTATATCGGCAGCGAAGACGAGGCCATCGAGGCGCCGCCACTCAGCGGCTTTGGACTACCAGATCCAGATACGCTCGTTGGAATCGCCATGCGCTTCCAGACCGCACAGAAGTTCCACGCGGTCACCGATCCTCACGTGCCACTGGCCACCAACCCTGACTGCCTACAACCATTGGGTAGACGACTATGCCCGAGCCGCAGCATCAGGCGGCATCACTCTATCCCTTGACGATGCAGTCGCCGAAGTGAACAACTGGGTCACAGAGATAGACACCGACGGGAAAACAGAATTCCAGCAACCGCCCGCTTCTCACGGCCGTCCAGTTTGATTCAGTGCCGGGTCCGCAGCCCGCCTGATGTGGGAAGAAGCCCGGCCCCATCTGGGGCCGGGCTTCGGCGTCGCGGTCCGCCGCCGCGGCGTCAGTGAGTCACGCAGCGGGTCACAGCGACATGTCGACCACCGCGCGACCCTGGATCTTGCCCTGGCGCAACAGGTTATAGCCCTCTGCCACCTTCTCCAAGGGGAGCTTGCGGGAGACGATGTCCTGATAGTGGATCGCTCCCTCGGCAGCCATCCGAACCACCTCGGGCAGATCCTGGCGAGTCCTCGCCCCGTAATTGCCGATGATCGACTGCGAACGACGCACCGTCCGATTGATCTCCACCTCAGCAGTCTGGACGCCGGCACCCAGACCGATCGGCACCATCCGACCGCCGTCGCGCAGAGAATCCAACGCCGAAGTCCAGGTCTGCGGGCGTCCCAGAGCCTCGAAAGCGACATCGACCCCGCGCCCGCCGGTCAGCGCGAACACCGAGTCGTGCACGTTCTGGCTCAGGGAGTTCACCACATCGGTGGCGCCCAGCTCCCGGGCAGCCTCCAGCTTGTCGTCGGCAACGTCGACGGCAATGATCTGCTTGGCCCCGAAGGCCTTGGAGATCTGGATGATGTTGGAGCCCACGCCCCCGGTGGCCACCACGGCGACCGTCTCCCCGAAACGCAGGTCGGCGCCGCGGCGCACCGCACCATAGGCCGTCATCGCCGCACAGCCCAGGATGGCGCCGGTCACCGGATCAATCGCATCAGGCACGACCGCCACCGACGTCGAAGGGATCACGCAGTACTCGGCCAGACCCCCCATCGAGTACATCGCGATCGGGGTGCCGTCCAGATCGGCCAGACGGGTGGTGCCGTCGTAGAGCTTGCCCTGGATCCGGTTGAGGTCGAAGAACGGGGCGCACAGATCGTCGCGGCCCTCGGAACAGGCCGGGCACTGACCGCAGGGCATGAGGAAGGCCCCGGCCACCCGCTGGCCGACCTTCAGACAGTTGTGCTCATTGCCCGGCCCGACCTCCACGATCTCGCCGGCCACCTCGTGGCCCAGCACGGCCGGCAGTGGGAAGGCGATCGCCCCGCTGATGACGTGCAGGTCGGAGTGACACAGGCCGCACGCACTCACCTTGACCAGCACCTCACCGGCCTTCGGATGAGGAGTACGAATCACCCCCACCTCCAGCCCGGTGTCGATGTCTCTCAGGACGGCTGCTCGCATGGTGTCTGGAAGTTGTACTGACATTCGTGAGTCCTTCGTTGGAGTCAGAGTCTTCATGAACCCTGGGGCTCCTCGTGTGTGCCGATGGAGTCTCCGTGGGTTCCATGAGCCAGTCTAGCGGACACTCTCGCTATTTGTCAGTACAAAGTGCGAGAGGGTCGTCAATAGAATCCAGGCCGCCTCCCGGCTTCCCGGAACGGGTTCTCAGAGCGCCTTGTCGGCGTCCAGCAGGTTCTTCGCCGCGTAGGAGATGCCCTCGAGCTGGCTCATCGACTGGTCCTCGTGCTCGATGTTGATGTTCATCTCGGGGTCGATGTCCTTGATCGCGCGCAGGAACTCGGTCCACCAGGCGACGTTGTGCCCCTGGCCGATGGCGACGAAGCGCCAGGCCGGGTCCTCGGGCCAGGAGGAGCAGTAGTGGCTCATGCCGGTGGGCGTCCGGGCCGCCGGATCCTCGGGGACCGGTCCGAAGCTGGAGTCGATGACGCCGCGGGTGGCGACGCCGGGGAACAGCTTGGTGTCCTTGGCGTGGACGTGGACGATGTGGTCGCCCAGCAGCTTGATCGACTCGACGATGTCCATCTGCTGCCACATGAGGTGGGAGGGGTCCATGTTGACGCCGATGTTCTTGGCGTCGATCCGGCCGGCGAACTCGAGGAAGTTCACCGGGGTGAAGGCGATGTTGTGCGGGTGCAGCTCCCAGGCGAGCTTGACGCCGGCGTCCTGGGCGCGCAGGTCCATCTCGCGCCAGTACGGGTCGGCGACGCCCTTCTGGTAGTCGAGCACCTCGAGCTGCTCGCCGTTCCAGGGATTGACGACCCAGGCCGGGTAGTGCGCGTCGGGGTCGGTGCCGGGAGTCCCGGACATGCAGACGATCTCGTCGACGCCGAGCTTGCCGGCCAGCTCGATGGCCCGTCTGAGGTCGTAGTCGTGACGGGGGCCGACGTCGGGTTGGGGATCGAGCACGTTGCCGGAGCAGTTGAATCCGGCCAGCCGCATCCCCTTGGACGCGAAGATGGCCAGGTAGTCGTCGCGGGCGGTCTGCGAGCCGATCAGCAGGTCGACCGGGCAGTGCGGGGAGGGGATGAACCCGCCCACATTGACCTCGGCGCCGGTGAGGTCGTCGGCCTTGAGGATGTCGAGGGCCTCCTCAAGCGTGTAGTTGTGGAGGCAGGCGGTGTATGCACCGATGTTCATCATTGATTCCTGTTCTGTGCGGTGTTCTTGTGCGGATGTGCGGGTCAGTCGATCTCGATCGTCGCGCCACCGGCCGCGGCCGAGCGCGCCACGGCGTCGGCGATCCGCATGGCGCGGTAGCCGTGGGCCCAGCTGGGCACCGGCGGCAGGCCCTCGTCCAGGCCGATGACAGAGTCGAGGAAGGCGCGGCACTGGTAGGTGAACTGCTCGATCTGGGTGTTGCCCACGCCGGAGAAGTCCATCGAGGAGCCGCCCTTGTAGTACGGGAAGCCGGGCCCGGACAGCACCTGCTTGGGCCCGCGCAGGCCGGCCGGGGAGTGCGTGTCGTCGAGGATGATCTCGCCGGAGCGGGCCAGGTCGAAGGAGGCGCGGCCCTGAGTGCCGAAGACGTCGAACTGCAGGGAGTTCGGCAGCCCGAAGGCGACCCGGGAGACGCCGATGGAGCCGATCGCCCCGGACTCGAAGACGATGTTGAACTTGGCGATGTCGTCGTTCTCGACCGTCTCGGTGGCCTCGGCGCCAGTGGTGGCGCCGCGCCCTCCCGAGACCCCCTCCAGAGCGGGCGGGCGCTTGCCGATGACGGTGGCGAAGGTGCCGCCGTTGACGGCCTTGATCGGGCCGCAGACGAACTCGGCCACGTCGGTGATGTGTGAGCCGACGTCGCCCAGGGCGCCGGAACCCATCGGGCCCTTGTAGCGCCAGGCGATCGGGACGTTCGGATCGGCGCCGTAGTCGCACCAGTAGCGGCCCTCGAACTGCATGACGGTGCCGAGCGAGCCGTCGGCGGCCAGCTTGGCGATCTCGGCGATCGAGGGATGACGGCGGTAGCCGAAGCCGATCCCGGTGACGACGCCGGCGGCGGCCTCGATGCCGGCCATCGCTTTCGCATCCTCGAGGTTGTCGGTGAGCGGCTTCTCGCACAGGACGTGCTTGCCGGCCTTGACGAGGGCCTCGGCGATCTCGCGGTGCAATCGGTTGGCGACCACGATGGAGACGATGTCGATGTCGTCGGCCTTCTCGATGTCGTGCCAGTCTGAGGTGGCCCGCTGGTAGCCGTAGGACTTCGCGGCCGACTCGGCGAACGGGAGGTAGGCGTCGCAGATGGCGGCGCGGCGGACCTCGGGTACGCCCTCGGTGCCGAAGACGGTGCCGACCTGGCGCCAGGCGTTGGCGTGGGTGCGTCCCGCCATGCCGGCCCCGATGACGGCGACGGAGACAGTGCTGGATGTCATGAAGAGATCTCCCTTGAGCTCCTGTGGATGTGCTGGTCGCTTCGCTGCCCGGTTCACCGGAGATTTAACGCGCGTTAAATCTGACCTGCACTCAGCCTCGCAGAGCGTGGGCGCAATGTCAAGACTTTGTTCGGACAAGATTCGGCGGCTTCGCCCGGCGCGCTCCGGTCCCGGTGGTCCCGATCACTCCCGACACGCCGTGATCCTGCGCCCGCACTGCGAAAACAGGTCCTATCGGGAGTGATCGGGACCATCCATCCTGCGGCCGCACCCGGTCGACGCCGCGCCGCGGTCGCCTCAGCTGGAACTGCGCACCGTCAGAGCGGGCGCCACCACCGCCTCGCGACCGGCCCGACCCGCCTCGGCACCGGGGTTCCAGCAGAGCGGCCATCGCCAGGTGCGCCAGCCGCGCGGAATCCTGGGAGACCGAGGTGATGCCGAACTCCGGGCGCCGGGCCAGATGGGTGTCGTCGAAGCCGATCACCGCGACGTCCCTGCCCGCCCGCAGGCCCGCATCGCGGAGCACGGCCAGGGCGTCGATGGCCACCAGGTCGTTGTGGGCGACGATCGCGCTGCGTTCGGCGAGCCCATCGGCGAGCAGTGCGCGCAGCACCGGAGCGGCGCCCTCGTCCTCGGCCCCCTCGATCGAGGTGAACGGGAGACCGGCCGCCGAGGCCGCCTCCGCCAGCGCCACCTGACGCCGTTCGATCCAGACCTCCCCGGGGCCGCTGCGCTCCGACAGGGAGACCACCGACCGCCAGCCGCGCTCGACGAGATGGGCGATGACGAGCCGAGCGGCGGCGTCCTCGTCGACGTGGACCGAGTCCAGCCGGGCGTGGGGGATGTCGGCGCCGATCAGCACGAGCGGGAGGGTCTTCGCGGCGCGCTCCAGGGCGGAGATGCTCTGCACCGGGGAGACCATGATCACACCGGCGACCCGCAGCTCGCGGAAGCGGGTGAGGATCAGCGCCTCCTGGTCGGTGAGGTCGGAGGCGGTGGCCACCAGGGGCAGCAGGTGCTGGCTGCGGGCCTCGGCCCCGATGGCGTCGACCACTCCCTCGAAGAAGGGATTGCGCAGGTCCGGCAGTACCACGCCGAGCACCGGGGAGCGCCCGGCGGCCAGCGAGGCGGCGCCGAGGTCGCGGGTGTAGCCGAGCTCCCGGGCGGTGGCCAGGATCCGCTCCCGGGTGTCGGCGGCGACCAGCGTAGAGCCGGACAGGGCCAGCGAGACGAGGCCGCGAGAGACGCCGGCGGCCGCGGCGACGTCGCTCTGGGTGGGGTTCTTGCCCATGCCGGTCACGCCTCCTCATGGCTGGATCCAGTCCAACACTACGGGCGGCAGCCTGGCCGGCGACAGGTTGGAGGCCAACTGGAGAGCCTCGCCGGGGAGTAGCAACGAGACACCCCGATGTCAAATGTATTGACATTGGGCCTGGTTGCTAGGAGAATTGCCGCGACCGTCAATGACCGACGGTTGCACTCACCCGGGCGATCCGGCACGGCGGACGACGCATGTCCGTCCCGGCCGCCTCAGCAAGCGAGGAGAACATGAGCACCATCAAGCTGGGCATCGCCCCGATCGGCTGGAACAACGACGACATGCCATCCCTCGGCGGGGAGACCACCTATCAGCAGATCCTCTCCGAGGTCGCTCTGGCCGGTTTCCAGGGCACTGAGATCGGCAACAAATACCCCAAGGATCCGGCTGTCCTGAAGCCTCAGCTCGATATCCGCGGGATCAAGATCGCCGCCGCCTGGTGCGGTCTGCACCTCACCACCGAGCCCTATGAGAAGGTCGAGCAGGAGTTCGTCGCCTTCCGCGACTACATGGCCGCCCTGGGCGCCGACTGCATCAATGTGGCCGAGCAGGGTCACACCATCCAGGGCCAGCGCGAGACCCCGATCTTCGACGGCAAGCCCACCTACACCGACCAGGAGTGGGACCGCCTCACCACCGGGCTGGACAAGCTGGGGGAGCGCGCCGCGGAGTCCGGGCTCATCATCGCCTACCACCACCACATGGGCACCGGCGTGCAGACTACTGCCGAGATCGACCGTCTGATGGAGAACACCGATCCTTCCAAGGTCAAGCTGCTGCTTGACGTCGGCCACCTGCTCTTCTCCGGCGAGGACCCCCAGGCCATCGTCGACCGCTATGCCGATCGGATCGGCCATGTGCACATGAAGGACGTTCGCCCCGCCATCGTCAAGAAGGCCCACGACGAGCACCTGAGCTTCCTCAATGCGATCCTGGCCGGCGTCTTCACCATTCCCGGCGACGGCGAGACCGACTACGGCCCGCTGCTCAAGCCGGTCATCGACGCCGGTTACGACGGCTGGTTCATGATCGAGGCGGAGCAGGACCCGGCGGTGGCCGACCCCTTCGTCCAGGCCGTCAATGCCCGGAAGTACCTGCGCGACACCTTCGGCTTCTGAGCCCCCGTCCACCCCGCAATCCTCGGGCCCGGCGATACCCCTGAAAACGGCCGCATACGGGCAGCCCTCTGCAATATCCACACTCTGGCCGGCATCTGGCCGTTTCCAGGGACGGCTTTGGGCACCGTTCCCCGGAAACGGCCAGATAGCGCCGGCCGACCGGATAGTGAGCTTGCCGGCCGCATGGTGGCCGATTTCAGGGACATTCACCTGCCAGAGCAGTAGGGGAAGGGGGTCACGAGCACAGGATGTGCATCAGATTGCGCAGGGTCTGCGCGACCTCCAGGAAGTCGAACTCAGCCGACTTGTCGCAGAAGATCTCCGAGGCGTACCAGCCGTCGTAACCGGTGGCCTTGACGGCGTCCACCCACTCCTGGAGCGGGATCGAGCCGCCGCCGGTGAACACATTCCGGGAGACGCCCTGGTCGGGGATCTCACCGGCGGGGACCGGGATGCCGTCGCAGACGTGCACCGCGTGAATGATCGACGGGTCGAGCCTGGCGACGTCCTCGGGAGTGTCCCCGGCGACGAAGAAGTGCCAGAAGTCGACTGTGATGCCGAGATTGTCGCGGTTGCAGATCTCCAGGATTCGCAGTGCCTGGGGGAGGGTGTGCACCGGGGCCCAGCCCAGCGGCTCCAGGTAGAGGCCCAGCCCGTGGTCGGCGGCGATGTCGGCGGCCAGCCCGACCCGCTTGGCGGTCTCGGTGATGACCTCGTCCTCGGGGCGCCCGAGCAGCCCGCGGAACCGGGGGTCGTCGTCGGCCAGGATGCCGGCCCGGAAGTCCTTGACGACCTGGACGTCGACCGGACCGGTGCACATCTGCAGGCTCGGCGCGCCGTAGAGCTCGCCGAGGGAGGCGAGCCGCTCGGCCTCGGCCCGGAAGGTCTCGAGATCGGCCTCCTGGACCGCCCCGATGCCGCTCACCTCCAGGCCCTCCAGCATCGGCGTGACGGACTCGGCGGGGAATCCCTGGTCGAGGTAGCGGAACAGCTTGGGGCTCTGCAGTTCGATGCCGTCGAACCCGGCATCTTTGGCAGTCTTGATGTCGTTGACGACATTTCCGTAGAAGGTGGATGTGACGTTCATGGAGAGTTTCATGGATGGCTCCTGATGATCGATGGTGTGGTGAAGGAATGACGATTCTTTGCCGGGCCGAGGCCGATCTCACCTCGATGAACCAGTCGACCGCGGAGCAGGCCGGGATCGCCGTGAACTGGGTGGCGAGCCGCAGCACCTTCCTGACTCGTCCGGCGCGCCACGTCGAGATGGCTCCGCGGCTGACGGTGCGCGCCTCTACCTGATCGGCCGGAGCCCGCAACCCTCGGGACCGCCGAGTACCCCTGAAAACGGCCACATGCCGGCAGCCATCTGCAATATCCACACCCCGGCCGGTATCTGGCCGTTTCCAGGGACGGCCCCGAGGACCGCTTCCCGAAAACGGCCAGATACCGGCCGCCGATCGGATATTGCGTGTGCTGGCCTGATGATGGCCGATTTCGGGGATACTGCAGAAGCAGATCAGGAGAAGCGCTCTTCGAGATCCTCCTCGATCTCCTCCAGCGAGTAGATCTTCGTCTCGGGGACGACCTTGAAGTAGAACCCCAGCGCCACCACATTGATGAGGCCGAAGATGAGGTAGGTCCAGGCCGGCCCGAGGTTCTCGACCATTGGCGGGAAGGCGAAGGTCACCACCGCGTTCATCAGCCACAGGGCGCCGACCGCGACCCCCTGGGCGACTCCGCGGATCCGGGCCGGGAAGATCTCGGAGACCAGGATCCAGTTCACGGTGCCGGACTGCTTGATGAACACGAAGATCGAGACGATGATGAGCACCACCCAGGGCAGGTAGCTCGGCACGGTGGAGGCGATCTCGCCGTTGACCATGTGCGGCCCGATGCCGAAGGCGAAGACCCCGGCCAGTGCCAGCAGCGACAGGGAGACGCCGGTCTCCTGGTAGATGCCGACGTGACGGCGCATGAATTTGCCGACCAGCACGAAGCCCAGGGCCGAGCCGATGCAGGAGGCGATACCGGTGACGACGTTGAGCATGATGGCGTTGGCCGAGGAGAAGCCCGCGGCGTGCAGGATCTTCGGCAGGTAGTACATGGCCGTGTTGATGCCGGTCAGCTGGTCGAAGAATCCCAGGAAACAGCCGATGATGATGATCTTGCGGGTCCATTTCGTGTTCCACGCCTGGGTGAGGTTCCACTTCTCCTGGGTCGCCTCCTGGCGGCGGATCTCGACCATCTCCTCGATCTCCTCGGCGACATCGTCCTTGCCGCCGTCGTCGCGCACCCGTTTGAGGGCTCCGATCGCCTCGAAGTAGTGGCCGTTGGCCGCGTACCAGCGGGAGGACTCCGGCATCATCCGCATGCCGATCCACAGCGCGATGGCCGGGATGGTGGCCAGCACCAGCATGTAGCGCCAGGTGTTGCCATTGCCGGCGGTGACCAGGTTGGCGATGTTCGCGATATTGGCGACATCGTCCCATGGGACGGCGGACCCGGCGGGGTGGCCGGCGGCCGCCTCCTTGAGGAAGACGTGCGGCCCGCCGTTGGCCGAGGACAGCCAGGCGTTCATGCAGTAAGCCAGCAGCTGGCCGGTGACGATCATGAACTGGTCCATCGCGATGAGCGGGCCGCGAATCCGTTTGGGGGCGGTCTCCGACAGGTAGATCGGCACGGTGGAGGAGGCGCCGCCGACGGCCCATCCGAGGATGAAGCGGAACGGGTAGAGCACCCACACATTGGGCGAGAAGGTACAGCCCACGGTGCCGACGATGAAGATGACCGCCAGCATCAGAATGTTGTGACGACGCCCGTACCGGTCGGAGAGGCGTCCGCCGATGATCGCGCCGAAGGCGGCGCCGATGGCCAGCAGGCCGCCGACCAGGCCCTCCTCGACGGCGTTGAGGTGAAGCCCGCCGCCGGAGTGCGGCAGATACATGTAGGGAAGCGCTCCCGCGATCACCCCGGTGTCGTACCCGAAGAGCAGGGAGCCGAAGCACGCCACCAGGGCGAGCAGTGCGAGGGGGCGGTGCTTGCCCGAGGGCTTCGTCTCGCGGACGAGTTCCCTCACTTCTTCCGGAGTCGGGTCTGCCCCGACCTCGTTCTCAGCGACCGACATCTGGTCTACTCCTTCGTCAGCGGCCCTGCACCCCAGTGAGCAGGGCCTCTCATCATTGAGGATGGACGCCGTCCAAGCAGGACTTGGAGCGCTCCAATGGAATGAATCTAGGACACCTGTTGAGACTTTGTCAATACAAAATTCAAAAATGTTCTGGCGAATCGGGCGGCTGCGGCTCTCCCCACCAGGCTCCGCGCACCCGCCTCAGTGAGTGGTCGACGACCTCACCACCAGCCGAGGGGGCAGGACGACGTCGACTCCCTCGGTGCGCCCGGCCAGCCGCTCGGCCACCAGCTCGATGACCCGGCGGGCCATCGTCCGGGTGCCCTGATCGACGCTGGTGAGCGAGACTCCCGGATACCCGGAGATGGTGGTGTTGTCGAAACCGGCGACGCCGGCGTCGCTCCCAGGCTCAAGCCCGTGGGCTGCCAGATGCCCGACCGAGGCCAGGGCGATGAGATCGTTGTGGCAGCACAGCCCGAAACCCCGGCCGTACCGCTCCACGACTCGCGAGATCACCGGCTCCAGCTTCCCGGGGCGGACCATCTCCACCCGGGTGTCGATCCCGGCCTCCTCGCAGGCCCGCCGATAGCCGCGGATCCGGGCCCGTGACGAGTCGCCGGTGACCGGCCGATCCACCCCGAGGTAGATCAGCGGCCGGTACCCGGCGTCGAGCAGCTGGCCGGCCACCAGCCGGGCGCCGAGCACGTCGTCGGTGTGCACCAGGTCGACGGTCGCGGGGCCGAGATTGCGCGTCACCACGACCGTGGGCACCTGCCGCCCGATCCGGTCCAGCTCGTCGCCGTCCAGCAGTGGGGAGATGAGGATCAGCGCGTCGACGTTCATCTGCATGAAGCGGCCGACGGCCACCTTCTCGTCGGCGGGATCCTGATCCACCGGGACGATGAACGGGACGAGCCCCTGGGTCTCGCAGTGGCGCCTGATCATCTCGAGGAGTTCGCCGTGGAAGGGGTTCACCAGCTCCGACATCGCGATGCCGACGAATCCGGTGCGCCGCGCGGCCAGTGCCCGGGCCGCCACATTGGGCCGGTAGCCCAGCTCGCGCATCGCGTCGAGCACGGCGGCCCGGCTGGCGGGGGAGACCCGCGGGTCGTCGAGGGAGACCAGGGAGACGGTCTGGCGGGACACCCCGGCCAGCTTCGCGACATCGACCTGAGTCGGTCGTCTCCCGATCATGTGCGCCCCCTCTCGAGCGGAGGCGGATCCGGCCGCCTGCGGCCCGACAATGATCACACATCCGCAGCGCCTTCCCCGCCAACCGGAATGGCAGAACGGCTCGGGGCCGGGGGCGCGTGGCGTCCCCCGGCCCCGAGCCGCGGATCGCACCGTCGACGCGCGATCCGTGCATCCGCCCCGGCCATGACCTGGCGGCGGGGACGGATCCCGCATCAGCTCGAGAGCGTCATGCGGGGAACTCCGACTGGAGACGCTTCAGCGCCTCCGTGTTCATCTCATCGGCGTACTCATGCCATCCGAAGATGCACACCGAGAAGATCCCGTCGAAGTCGATCTCGTGGAGGGCCCCGAAGACGCGCTCCCAGGGCACCTCTCCCATCCCGATCCGGTTGTGCTGGTGCACCCTGGCGTCGACGCCGGGCGGGTTGATGATGTACCGGTTCCCGTCATTGGCCAGGTGGTTGAAGGAGTCGGAGACGTGCACCTCGCGCAGTCTCGGGGCGGCGGAGGCGATCATCCGCTCGACGTCCCCGGCCCCGCGCGACAGGTGGAAGGTGTGCGGGCAGCAGTACTCGTAGCCGATCCAGTCCTTGTCGGTGGCGCAGATGGTGCGGTACGCCTCGTCGTGGGTCTCGATGTAGTCGTAGGGGTGGGGCTCCATGTTGAGCCGGATCCCGTAGCGCTCGAAGTCGGGGGCCAGCTCCTCGATGGAGCGGAACCAGGCCTGCTCGCACTCGCGCGGGGTGTTCGGGTTGCCCGAGAACTCCGAGGTGATCTCGCGGACGCCGAGCATGTCGGCCAGCTCGAGAACGCGCCGCCAGTTGCGCACCTGATTGGCACGTTCCTGCTCGTCGGGGCTCGACCAGTTCTGCACCGGGTTGAGGGTCCGGACGGTGACGCCGGAGTCCTTCTCGGCCTTCTTGAGGCCGTCGATGAACTCGCGGTTGCCCATCGGATAGCGCTGCCAGAAGTGGAACTCCTCGTTCGGGGAGAGCTCCACATACCGGAATCCCAGTTCCCCGGCCTTGCGGATGCTGTCGGCCGTCGACATGGTGCGGTAGTACATATTCGGGTCGAGGGCGATATCGACCATCGGTGTCTCCTTTCTGGAGACGGTCGCCGGGATCATTCGCGACGACGTCGTCTGTGGCGTGCGATCGGGCCGGGCGGCGCTCGCGGCCACCCGACCCGAACAGTATGTCAGGACATGACTCAGGCGTAGAAGCCGGGCTTGTCGATCATGTCGACCTCGACCTCGGTGCCGCCGTTCTCCAGGGACTCGATGGCGGCGTCCACGACGACGGTGGCGGCATAGCCGTCCCAGGCGGTGGATCCGGTGTGCTCGCCGCGCTCGACGGCGCGGATCCACTGCTGCACCTCCTGATTGAAGGCGTCGTGGAAGCGGTCGATGTGGCTGGTGCAGATCGCGTTGCGGTTGCCGGCGGAGTCGCGGATGACGCTGTGCTCCTGGTCGGACAGCCGGACGGTTCCGGCCTCCATGACGAGCTCGCACTCGATCGAGTAGCCGAACTGGATGTTGACGTTGACCTCGTCGTCGATGAGGACCCCGGACTCGGTCCTGGCCATCATCACCAGCGGATCCTGGAGGTGCGGGAAGCGGTGCGAGGTGGCGCGCGGGGTGTCGACCCGCACCGAGGTGATCTCCTCGCCGAGCAGATAGCGACAGGTGTCGATCTCGTGGATCGCGGTGTCGTCGATCATGTTGCGGGTGGTGTAGTTCTCCGGCACCGAGGGGTTGCGGTGACGGTTGTGCACCAGGGTGGCGTAGCCGAGATCTCCGCTGTTGAGCAGGTCGCGCATCTCGTTGTAGCCCTTGTCGAAGCGGCGCATGAAGCCGACGGTGACGAGCTGCTTGCCGGCCTTCTGCTCGGCCTCCATGATCTGGCGGCAGTCCTCGCCGGTGGTGGCGAGCGGCTTCTCGCAGAGCACGTACTTTCCGGCCTCGACCGCGGCGATGACGTCGGGGGCGTGGACCTTGCCGAAGGTGGCGATGAGGACGGCGTCGACGTCGGGATCGGCGATGAGCTCGGGGCCCGACCCGTAGGCCTTGGCGCCCAGCGGCCCGGCGACCGCCCTGGCGCCCTCGATGTTGATGTCGGCGACGGCGACGATCGTGCCGCCGGCCAGCTCCTTGGTGATGCGCTCGACGTGGGCGCGGCCCATGCCGCCGGCCCCGATGAGTCCGATACGAACGGTCATTCTGTGTGTCCTCTCTCAGCTTCTTCGCTCAGTGGTGTGGGGTTGGGGTGCCGGGTTCACTTGAGGCCCAGGCCGCAGGAGGCCAGGTACTCGCGCATGTTGACGGCGTTGGGCTTGGGGAACTCGGGCGCGCAGGGATAGCAGTCCTGCTCGCAGATGCAGTAGATCTCCTTGTCGAGCTCGGCCAGGGCATCGATGAAGGCGTGCATCTCCGGCAGGCCGGCCGGCGGGCAGACCGAGGCGCCCTTGGTGACGGCCTCGCCGAAGGGCCAGTCCTTCTCGTGGGCCTCCTTGGTGATCGCCTCGTCGAAGGCCTTGATGTGGACGTAGGTGATCCGGTCGGGGTAGTCCTTGACCAGCTGGACGGGGTCGCCGCCGCCGTAGACGACGTGGCCGGAGTCCAGGCAGAGGTTGACGTAGCGCGGATCGGTGGCGTCGAAGATCCGGGCGATCTCCTCGGGGGTCTCGATGTGGGAGTCGCCGTGCGGGTGCAGCACCATCTTGAGGTTGAACTCGTCGAGCAGCATCTCACCGAGCTCGTTGGCGTTCTCGACGTAGGTCTTCCAGGCGTCGGGGGAGAGCACGCGGTCGTCGGTCCACTCCCAGGTCTTGTCATCGCGGTACAGCGGGGGGAGGTGGACGATGTACTCGGCGCCCACCGCCGCGTGGGTCTCGGCGATCCTGCGGAACCAGTCCTGGGTGGTCTTCCACTCCTCGGGCTTGTGCAGGACTCCCCAGCCGGTGCCGGCGACGATCGTGAGGCCGAACTCGTCGGCCCACTTCGCCAGCTCCTTCGGGTCGTCCGGGAAGTAGCCGAAGGGGCCCGGTCTCCAGGATCTCGAAACCGGCCTCGGCCATCTCCTGCATGGCCTGGCGGGGATCCATCTGCTTGGGGTCGTCGGGGAACCAGACTCCCCACTGATCGGGGCAGACGCCGATGGCGAGCTTCGAGTACTTCGGATCGTTCGTGTTGCGTGCCTTGGAGGTCATTGCCGCTGTCTCCTCATCGTTGAGAGCTCCACCGTTGGAGCGCTCCAACAAGGGTAGAGCACGCTTCCATAGTTTGTACAGTCATTTAAGGGCTCTGGATGTTGGGAGACTCCAGGCCGGCGGCTCCGAGATGCTCCGAGAGGGCATGGATGGCCTTCGAGTCCGCCGTGGCGCGGATGGTGCGACAGCTGTGGCAGCCTGTGAGCGCATGTCGCACTTGGATGGCAGAGCCGGTGGCGGCAGGATGGACAGGTGACCAGGCCGGCGCGCAGGCGAAGAGGGCGGCCGTCGGTGGCCTGAGGAACTCGATCCCGTTGAGGTTCTGCGAGCAGCCCTGACGCTGATTGACGAGAGTGGTCTGTCCGGCTTCACCATGCGCGCTCTGGGGGATGCGCTCGGTGTGGCCCCAGGGGCGATCTACTGGCATTTCTCCTCCAAGGAGGAGATCGTCGGCGCCGTATCTGCTCTCGTTCTCAGCGATATCGACGTGACGGATACACGGGATCGCAGCTGGCATGGTGAGCTGAATGATCTAGCCCATGCGATGCGACGTGCTATGCACAGGCATCCCAATGTGGCCCCGGTCTTCGGCACACAGATACTCACCAGTATCTATGGTGCGACGCTCGCTGAGCGCATCATGACGATTCTCGCGGAAGCGGGCTTCAGCGGCGATGACCTCGTCCACGCCTACAACGCCTTCACCGGCACCGTACTCGGCTGGGTGACTGTCGAGCTGTCGCGGAGCCCGACCGTGGACATGTCGTGGCGCGACGGTCTCAGAGCTGCTCTCGACGGCCTGGATGCGTCCGAGTATCCGGCCTTGGCTGCCGCAATGCCGCATGCCCGCAACGCGGCGTTCATGCTGCGCTGGGATCTTGCTGAGATCAACCCGCTTGATGACGCCTTCAGCTTCACCATCTCCGTCCTGCTCGACGGGCTTCGCGCGAGGCTGCGCCAGCGCTAGCCACAGCCGGTACCCGGCCGTGATGTCCGGGTGGCAATCCAGTGTCAGTGGTGAGTCCAGTCCACAGTGATATAAATTGAACGTTGTGTTTGGAAGTGATCGCTCTTCCGCCCGATGGCGGTCTGCACAGGTCGCTCCGACCGTTCGCTCGACAGTGAAGGACTCATCTCAATGAACATCGATAGGCTCGTCGCGACGTACTTGAACGCACTCGGCTCAGCCGACACCGCTGGAATCATCGCCCTGTTCGCCCCCGGCGGGCGGGTGCATTCACCTCTGTACGGGCTTATGAAGGCTGCGGACTTCTACCCGATGCTCTTCGATGAGACCGACGAGTCCGTATTGCATCTGAGGAAGGTTCTCAAGGGCGATCAAGTCATCGCATTCTGGTTTGACTTCGACTGGACCCTGGCCGATGGCACCCCGGCGCCATTCACCTGCGTCGATGTTGCCGAGCTGGATGTTTCAGCGAGAATCACCGACCTTCACATCGTGTACGACACGTCTACTCTGCGAGAGGCCTGGACGCGTCAGCACTTGGCGGTGACCGACTGACGACCATGGCGGCGGATGGGAAGCAGTCGGGTCGGCTCGGCGGCCGTGGCCGATGTGCGTGAAACCGGGGCGTGCAATTGGTCAGACCATTGTCACTTCACAAAGGGTTACGGACGGTGTCAAAGCTCGCTAGACTCTGACATGACCCAGTTGAACCGGATTTTTGTTCTCTCATAGAGAAGGATCCGGCTCCCCGACAGAACCCCAAGGCCCATGACTACGTCACCAGCAGCGCCCGACACCACCGACCAGCCCTTCATCCCGGAGATCGACCTGGACCGCGAATCCTCCGACCCGCTCTACCGCCAGATCTCGCAGCCCCTGGAGGAGCTCATCCTGTCGGGAACCCTTCCGGCCGGTCACCTCATCGAGGACGAGGTCTCGATGGCCCAGCGGCTCAATGTGTCGCGCCCGACCGCGAGGCGCGCGCTGCAGGATCTGGTGGCCCGGGGCCTTCTCACCAGAAGGCGCGGTGCGGGCACCCGCGTCACCCCCTCGCATGTCAGGCGCAGTCTGTCGCTGACATCTCTCAATGAGGATCTCATCAAGTCCGGCTTCAAACCGCGGACCCAGGTGGTCAGCTACCAGGTCCGGCTCGCCGACGACGAGGAGGCCGCCCTGCTGCACTGCGAGGAGGGCAACGAGATCGTCCGGATCGAGCGGCTCCGGCTCATCGACGAGCGCCCGCTGGCCTTCATGACCAACCTGCTGCGGGTCGCCGCGGCTCCGTCCCTCACCCAGCTCAGCCAGCTCGGCCTCTACGCCTGCCTGGACGAGCAGGGCCTTCGTCCGGTCTCGGCCGAGCAGGCGGTGGGCGCCCGGGTGGCCAACGACCTGGACGCGAAGCGGCTCACCATCGCCTCCGGTGCGGCGCTGCTGACGATGCAGCGCACCGCCTACGACGCCGGAGGCGCCGTCATCGAGTACGGCACCCATATCTACAACGCCGCGCTCTACTCCTTCCAGTTCAACCTCACCGCGAGCTGAACCGGCGTCATCCCCATCTGCCGCAGATGGCGTCGCCCCGGCAATGGCGGCTGCGGTGCGCCGGGCCGCGCCCAGCGTGGCACGAGGCGCCTCCTTGTCCACGAAACGCCTCATCGAGCTGGCGTCTGGTGGAGGAAGGGGCGCCTCGTGGGTTTGGGTAGGAGAGCCACCGGACCACCATCCAACCGAAGGACATGCGACGGCCCGCCACCCGAGATGGGTGGCGGGCCGTCGTATGTCCGCATGAACCGTCTCAACGGTACCGGGGCCGATCACGGCTCGGGCATCACGATGTCCTTGACCAGGGTCTCCAGGTCGCAGTCGGCCTGCAGGAACCCGCGCAGGGTGCGCACCGTCGGCCCGAAGGTGTCGAACTCCTCGACGGTCATCCCGTCGGGGTCGTAGGCGCGCTGGAACTCGGGGATCTGCAGCAGGGCGTCCAGATGCTCCTGGGGGATTGGCTTGTCGATCGCTGCGAAGTCCGGGGTGTAGCCGGAGTCGTTGACCCGCTTGGCCCACTTGAAGGGCGGGGAGAGCACCAGATCCCCGCCGGTCAGTGCCGAGTACTGCAGTACATTGCGGTAGGCGGCGACCAGGACGCGGGCCTGGAATCCGCGCTCCTTGAAGATCTGGTAGGCGTGCTTGACGGCGGCGATACCGGCCCATTCCAGGGCGCCGGGATCGATGAACAGCTGCTCCCGCTCGGCGACGATCTTCAGCCAGTCGTCCAGCCGGCCGGCCATGATGGTGACGACGGGGCCCATCTCGTCGATCGGCTTGCCCTCGGCGGCGCGGCGGTCGAGGCCGCGCTGGATCGCCTCGGCGGAACGGACCGCCTGGGGCACCGAGAAGGAGACCGTCACATTCATGGAGACGCCGCGGTAGGTGGCGTCCTCGATGGCCTTGACGCCGATGCTGGTGCAGGGCACCTTCACGATGATGTTCGGCGCCATCCGGCTGAACTCCTCGGCCTGATCCGCCAGCGCCTTGGCGTCGTTGTGCAGGCGGGGATCGGTCTGGACCGAGAGCCGGCCGTTGTGCCCGTGCTGCTCGTGGAAGATGGGCTCCAGCAGCTTCGCGGCCTCGACCGACATGTCCTTGACGGCCTGCCAGCCGACCTCGGACTCGCTCCAGGTCGGGTGGGCCTTGGCGATCTCGCGGATGCGCGGCTCCCAGATGTCGAGGTGCTTCTTGATGGTGCCGTAGGCGATCTGCGGATTGCAGGTGGCGCCGACGCCGCCGAAGGAGATGGACTGCGAGAGTTCGTCCAGGTCCGCCGAGTCGTTCCACAGGGCGGTGGGGGTGTTCTTCGAGACCTCGAGGAGAGGCCCGGGGGTGTATTCGGTCATTGAATCAGCTCCTGTGCTGGATACCTGTGATCAGCTCGTCGTCAACCTCGCCGACGGCCCCTATTACATCGCGATTCAATTGTCCTGTCAAACCGGGAGGCGGTAGCCGACAGTTCGCCGGGACGGTCGATCGGCCCAGTGGGGCCCGTCCTCTGCTCCCGGGGACCCGGGCCAGGGCGTCTGGCGGCGCCTCGATCTCCTGGACGCTTTGTATTGACAAAAGACGCCGTCCTGATACGGTTGGTGCTGCGTAGCCACCCCCAAAGAAGCGGAGCGTTCATGGTTGCCATCGGATCCCGTCCCCTCGACGTCCTCACCATGGGCCGGATCGGCGTCGACATCTACCCATTGCAGTACGGCGTGGGCCTGGAGGAGGTGACCTCCTTCGGGAAGTTCCTCGGCGGAAGCCCCACCAACGTCGCCGTGGCGGCGGCCCGGATGCGCCATGCGTCGCGGTCATCACGGCCGTGGGGGAGGACCCCTTCGGGAACTTCTGCCGCCAGGAGATGGGACGCCTCGGCGTCTTCTCCACCTACGTCAAGACCGTCGCGGACATCCCGACCCCGGTGGCCTTCTGCGAGATCTTCCCGCCGGACGACTTCCCGCTGTACTTCTACCGGTTCCCGAGCGCCCCCGATCTCAAGATCACCCCCGAGGACATTCCCGAGCAGGCCGTCGAGGACGCCAGGATCCTCTGGCTGACGGTCACCGGGCTGTGTCAGGAGCCGAGCCGGTCGGCCCACCGCCGCGCCCTCGACATCCGTGAGCGCAAGGAGCACACCATCCTCGATCTCGACTTCCGCGACAGCTTCTGGAACTCCCGCGAGGAGGCCCATGAGGCCGTCGCCGAGATCCTGCCGAAGGTGACCGTCGCGGTCGGCAACAAGGAGGAGTGCGAGGTCGCGGTCGGGGAGACCGAGCCCGAGCGGGCCGCCCTCGCCCTGCTGGACGCCGGCGTCCAGCTCGCCGTGGTGAAGCAGGGCCCGAAGGGCACCCTGGCGATGACCAGGGATGAGCGGGTCGAGGTGCCGCCCACCCCGATCAGCGTCACCAACGGCCTCGGCGCCGGCGACGCCTTCGGCGGCAGCCTGTGCCACGGCCTGCTGGAGGGCTGGTCGCTGGCCGACACCATCCGCGCAGCCTCCAACGCCGGGGCGCTGGTCGCCACCCGCCTGGAGTGCTCCACCGCGATGCCGAGCGAGCCCGAGCTGTTCTCGATGATGAGCAAGCATGCGGACATCGTCGCGACGGAGTCGCGCAGAACCGGTACTGCGACGGAGGAGCACCGATGAGCGCCACGCCGCCAATTCCCACACCGTTGATCGACAGCCTGGTCGAGCGCCGGGTGAAAGACCCCCGCGGGTTCTACGCCCGGGTCGTCGAGCGCCCCCGTCCCGACTGGAAGGGCGGCGAGCCGCTGATGGTCATCGCCGCCGACCATCCCGCCCGAGGAGCTCTCAAGGTCGGCTCCGACCAGTACGCGATGGCCGATCGCGAGAACCTGCTGGAGCGCTGCGTCACCGCGCTGTCGCGCCCCGGCGTCAACGGCTTCCTCGGCACCAGCGACATGGTGCAGGATCTCGCCAACCTCGGCGCCCTGGACGGCAAGGTCGTCTTCGGCTCGATGAACCGCGGCGGCTTCGCCGGGGCCTCCTTCGAGATCGACGACCGGATGACCGGCTACGACGTCGAGGGGATCATCGCCCAGGATCTGGCCGGCGGCAAGATGCTGATGCGCTACGACTTCGAGGACGACTCGACCGCCGAGACCGTGGCGACCTGCGCGGCCGGCATCGACGGGCTGGCCAGGGCCGGCCGGATCGCGATGGTGGAGCCCTTCATCTCGGCCCGGGACGATGCCGGCAGGGTCGTCAACGATCTGTCGACGGAGGCCGTCGTGAAGTCGGTCGCCATGACCGCCGGCCTGGGCGCCGACTCGACCTGGACCTGGCTCAAGCTGCCGGCCGTGGAGGGCATGGAGGATGTGGCCCGGGCCTCCTCGATGCCGATCCTGCTGCTGGGCGGCGAGGTCTCGGCCGACGCCGAGGCGACCCGCAGGATGTGGGCCCAGGCGCTCGCCCCCTCCACCGTCCAGGGGCTGGTGCTGGGCCGCTCGATGCTCTACCCGGCGGACGGCGACGTCGCCTCCGCCGTGGACAATGCCGTCACACTACTGGAGGTCTGAAGATGAGCAAGTACGTGTTCCCCGCGGGCACCGCGGGCCATGACGAGTTCGAGGTCGACATCGCGCCGAAGGAGGTCGGGCTGACCTACTCGGGGATCAGGGTCGCCGAGCTGAAGGCCGGCGCCTCGACCACCGTGGAGACCGGCGAGTACGAGTACCTGGTACTGCCCCTGGAGGGCTCGTACACGGTCGAGGTGAACGGACAGCGCACCGAGCTCGCCGGCCGCGACACCATCTGGGGCGAGGTCACCGACTACTTCTTCCTGCCGAGGGGCGCCAGCGCCGTCGTCACCGCGGTCGGCGGCGGGCGGGTCGCGCTGCCCTATGCGCCTGGCGTCGGAGGATCTGGAGCCCCGGTACTGCCCGGTCGACGAGGTCACCGTGGAGCTGCGCGGGGCCGACTACCTGTGCCGTCAGGCCTCGAACTACTCGGTCGGCAATGCCCTGCACACCTCCCGGCTGCTGGTGGTGGAGGTCATCACCCCCGGCGGCTGCTGGTCCTCCTACCCGCCGCACAAGCACGACGAGGAGGGGCCTGACGAGCACGAGCTGGAGGAGATCTACTACTTCCAGATCAAGGGCAACGAGTACGGCCCCGGGATGGCCCTGCACGCCACCTACGGCACCGCCGATCGCCCGATCAGCGTGGCCGCAAAGATCGGCACCGGCGACGTCGCCCTGGTGCCCCACGGCTGGCACGGACCGTGCGCGGCCGCTCCCGGCTACGACCTCTACTACCTCAATGTGATGGCGGGCCCGGGAGGAGCGGAGTGGAAGTCGGTCGACGATCCGCAGTACGGCTGGCTCCGCGACACCTTCAAGGACGGGAAGATGGATCCCCGCCTTCCCTACCAGGTTGACAAGACCCCGGTTGAGACGACACAGGTTGACAAGAAGAAGGAGGCCTGAGAGATGGCTGAACCCACCATCCGGCTGAGCGTCGGGCAGGCGATCGTCCGCTACCTCACCCAGCAATACAGCGAGCGGGACGGCGTCGAGCAGCGCTTCATCCCCGGTGTCTTCGGCATCTTCGGCCACGGCAATGTCGCCGGTCTGGGGCAGGCCCTGCTGCAGAACGAGGTCAACCCCGCCGAGGGGGAGGAGCGCCTCGAGTACTGGCACGCCCGCAACGAGCAGGGCATGGTGCACGCCGCCACCGCCTACGCCCGCACCAAGGACCGCCTTCAGACGCTGGCCGCCACGGCGTCCATCGGGCCGGGCTCCCTCAACATGGTGACCGGCGCCGCGCTGGCCACCACCAACCGGATTCCGGTGCTGCTGTTCCCCTCCGACATCTTCGCCAACCGGGCGCCGAACCCCGTCCTCCAGCAGTTGGAGGACGCCCGCGACCCCGATATCAGCTGCAATGACGCCTTCAAGCCGGTGTCGAAGTTCTGGGACCGGGTCAACCGCCCCGACCAGCTCATGGTCTCCCTGCCCGGCGCCATGCGGGTGCTCACCGACCCGATCGAGACCGGCGCCGCCGTGGTCAGCCTGCCCGAGGATGTCCAGGCCGAGGTGTACGACTGGCCGGTGTCCTTCTTCACCAAGAAGGTCTGGCACATCGACCGGCAGGTCCCCGCCCCCTCGGCGCTGGCCAGGGCGGTGGAGGCCATCAAAGCCGCGAAGAAGCCGCTCATCGTCTCCGGCGGCGGCACCATCTACTCCCAGGCCTCGCAGGAACTGCGGGCACTGGCCACCCGGACCGGTATTCCGGTCGCCGACACCCAGGCCGGCAAGGGGGCCATCAACTGGGACCACCCGGCCGCCGTCGGCGGGCTGGGCGCCACCGGCTCCGGCTCCGCCAATGCGCTGGCCGCCGAGGCCGATCTCATCATCGGCGTCGGCACCCGCTACTCCGACTTCACCACCGGTTCCCAGACGGTCTTCGGCAATCCCGGGGTCCGCTTCGTCAACATCAACGTGGCCGCCTTCGACGCCGTCAAGCAGGGTGCCGAGATGGTGCTCGCGGACGCCCGGGAGGCCCTCAAGGCCCTCGCCGCGGAGCTGGAGGGCTATCGCGTCGAGGAGTCCTGGACCGGGAAGATCCGCTCCGAGGTCGAGGCCTGGCAGCGCGCCACCGACACCTGCTACCACCTGGGCCACGGCCCGCTGCCGGCCCAGACCGAGGTGTTCGGCGCCCTCAACGAGATGATGGGCGACGAGGACATCGTGATCAATGCGGCCGGATCGATGCCGGGGGATCTGCAGTGCCTGTGGCGCGCAAGCACACCGATCCAGTACCACGTCGAGTACGCCTTCTCCTGCATGGGCTACGAGATCCCGGCCTCGCTGGGAGTCAAGATGGCCCGGCCGGAGTCCGAGGTGGTGGCCATCGTCGGCGACGGCACCTACCAGATGCTGCCGATGGAGCTGGCCACCATCGTCCAGGAGGGCCAGAAGGTCATCTTCGTGCTGCTGCAGAACTACGGCTACTCCTCGATCGGCGCCCTCTCGGAGTCGCACGGATCGCAGCGCTTCGGCACCAAGTACCGTCGCGACGACGACGGCAAGGGCCATGTGCGCGGTGACGATCCGTCGCTGCGGCTGCCGGTCGACATCGCGGCCAATGCCCGGTCCTGGGGTCTGGACGTCCTCGAGGTGCACACCATGGAGGAGTTCCGGGAGGCCTATCAGAAGGCCCACGCCTCCGATCGCGCCACGATGATCCACATCGAGACCGACCTGTACGGGCCGAACCCGCCGGCCACTGGCTGGTGGGATGTCCCGGTGACCTCGCAGTCCCGGCTCGAGTCCACCCAGGCGGCGTACACGCAGTATGCGGAGGATCTCAAGAAGCAGCGCAGGTTCTTCTGAGGTGAACTGGCTCTGGGCGGCGATCGTCGTGGTGGCGATTCTCGTCGCCCTGGACAAGGCGTTGGTGCCCGGCGCCGCCATGCTCGGCGTCGGCGTCCTGGCGCAGTTCATCCCGGCCAGGGAGGCCACCGGGGTCACTCTGGCGATGTGCATCCTCGGGGACTGGATGACGATCTGGGCGTACCGGCACGACGTCGACTGGAGGACGTTGGGCAGACTTCTGCCCAACGTCGCCGGGGGCGTCGTGCTCGGCGCCGGGTTCCTGTTCATCGCCGACGATGGCACCACCAGGCGTGTGATCGGCGCCATCATCCTGGTCTTCGTCAGCTGGAATGTCATCGCCATGCTGCGGCGTCGGGGCGGTTCCGGGGCGGGAACCGAGGTGCCGACGGCGCAGATGACGCGCGGTGCCCGGTGGAAGCGCTCGCTGTACGGCGGCCTGGCGGGGTTCACGACGATGGTCGCCAACGCCGGAGGGCCGGCCACGTCGATGTACTTCATGAGCGAGGGCTTTCCGGTGCGGCTGTTCCTGGGCACCGGAGCGTGGTTCTACCTGGTGATCAACCTGGTGAAGCTTCCGTTCGCGATCGGCTTGGGGATGCTCTCCACCAGGTTCCTGGTGCCGCTGATCATCGCTGTCCCGTTCATGATCGCCACGGTGGCTGTCGGACGCTGGGTCTCGGGGCGGATCGACAAGTCCGTGTTCAACGTCCTTGTGGTCGTCCTCACCCTCGTCACCGGCGTGACTCTCCTTGTGTAGAGCGATGTGGCCTGCGGGGCGGATCGCGGCTTCGCAGGAAATGGCCGCTACGAGGGGGGCTGGGGGAGTCGTCTCCCCCGCACAAGAAAGTACAGGGCCCGCCCGATCGGATGATCGGACGGGCCCTGTCTGGGTGACGGATACGTCTCGGCTCTATGAGCCGCAGGCTGTGAGACTCTCCGTTGCGCCTCTGCCGTGGGTCGTGCTGGTCGGCACGACCGGGGTCAGTTCTTCGCGAGCTCCTTGTCCTCGGCTGCGAACACCAGCGACCAGGCCAGGGTGATCGCCGAGGCGACTGCGAGCAGCCCGGCGAAGATGATGGTCGCATTCGAGGAGACCACGATGCCCACGATGGCGAGCACCAGTGAGACTCCCAGGAGTGTTCCGGCCAGGGTGGGGACGTGGACTCGGGCGGCGGCCGTGCGGTTGACGGCGAAGGGCTTGGTGACAGAAAGGGTGGTCATGTGCGTGCCTGCTTCCATGATCGGTGTGCTGGGCACGGCTCGTCGCCGTGCTCAGCACGGCTTCGTGCGCTTCCCGGAATCTCGGGAAGGGTCAGGTCCATGACCTGACAAGGAAAACTATAAGAGGTGGGGCCGAACGGATCAAAGTCCGAGGTCGGCGGTGCGCTGTGAGCGCACAGGTTGTCGCTACAAATAACTCGGGGGATCAGTTCTCGGTGGCGAAGACGCGGGTCCAGGCCAGGGCGATGGCGGAGCCGACGGCGACGAAGCCCGAGGTGATGACGACGGCCGGGGCGGAGATCGCGATGCCGGTGACGGCGAGAACGAGGGAGACGACGAGCATCACGCCGGCGACCAGGCTGTTGACCATGGGCGAGGAGGCCGAGGCCTCGTGGGCGGCGCGAGCGGCGTAGGTGCTGTTGAGAGCGATGGTGGTCATGTGGTGCCTTTCAAGAAGTACAGGCGCGCCGGACATGACCGCTGGGGCCGTGCTCGGCACGGCCCCGTGCGCTCCCCCGATCGACTCGGAGGACTCAGATCATTTGACCTGACATAGAGAACTATATGTGCTGTGCGGGGCGGAGGCAAGCCGCCCCGCACAGCATCGGTTCGCGTCTGGTCGTCGAGGGTGTGATCAGAGCGTGACGGCGCGACCCTCCTTGGCGGAGATGCTGGCCGCCTCGGCCAGCTGGAGGGCGGCGTAGCCGTCGCGCACCGATGGGGACGCCGGGGCGCCCTCGGTGGCGGCCTCGATGAAGTGGCCCAGTTCGATCCGGTAGGCGTCCTCGTAGCGGGCCAGGAAGAAGTCCATCACCGCCGACTTCGCCTCGGTCTGGGTGGCCGACGCCTTGCGCACCGAGGTGTCTGTGAGATTGTCGGCGCTCAGCATCCCGTCGGCGCCGAAGGCCTCCAGGCGCTGGTCGTAGCCGAAGGCGCAACTGCGGGAGTTGACGATGGTGGCCAGCCTGCCGTCCGCCGATTTCAGGGTCACCAGGACCTGGTCGAAGTCGCCCTGGGCCTTGATCGCCTCGTCGACGTTGGTGCCGACTGCCGTCACCTCGGCGATGTCGCCGAGGAAGAACCGCACGGTGTCGAAATCGTGGATCGTCATGTCCTTGAAGATGCCGCCGGAGCCGGCGACGTACTCGGCGGGCGGGGCGGCGGGATCGCGGGAGATCACGATGAGCTGCTGAAGATCGCCGATCTCGCCGTCGGCCACCCTCCGGTGGATCTCCGCGAAGCTCGGATCGAAGCGGCGGTTGAAGCCCATCATGACGTTGTCTGCGGCGTCTCCCAGTTCATCAATACAGCGCTTGGCGGACTCCAGGTCCAGAGCGATCGGCTTCTCGCTCATGACCTTCTTGCCCGCCCGCACCGCGGCCAGGATGTGATCGACGTGGAACCTCGTCGGGGAGCCGATGATCACCGCGTCCACCTCGCCGGCGGCGAACACCTCGGCGGGATCCAGACAGTAGCGGACCCCGTACTGCGCAGACAGCTCTCTCGCGTTCTTCTCGAACGGGTCGCAGACCAGCACCAACTCGGCCTGCGGATGGGCTGCCACCGCGCGGGCATGGACATGGCCGATACGGCCGGCGCCGATGATAGCGATACGGATCATGACTGAGAACACCTCTCATAGGACATCTGCTCTGATGCTGCTCCAGACCACCGTTGGTCGGAGTTCCGGCGGCCCCGCCACCGGCATAAATGTTAACACATTTGGTGATCGGCCCGCCCCTCGGGCGGGCCGATCACCGTCTCCCGCAACGCTCAGGAGTACCGCTTCTCCATGTAGGTCTCGATCTCCTCCAGGGACCTCCCGGAGGTCTCGGGCATGATCTTGATGAGGACAATCCCGATCACGAGGTTCAGCACGCCGTAGATGGTGTATGTGAGCCCACCGCCGAGCCCCGCCATCATCGACGGGAAGGTGAAGGTGATGATCGCGTTGACGGTCCACATGAAGAAGATCGCCGTGCCGTTCATCACGCCCCGGACATTGGAGGGGAACATCTCGCCGAGCATGGTCCACACCACGGTGCCGTTGGTGGACTGCACGATGAGCATGAAGATCGCCATCATGCCCAGCACCAGGAAGGGCGCCCAGGACGGCGGCTGGGTGCCGTCGGCGATGTGCGGCGCGATGGTGAACTGGAAGGTGGCGGCGATGCCGAGCAGCGCGGCGGCGACTCCGAAGATGTCGAAGATGAGGATCTGGCGGCGCCGGAACTTGAGGATGAGCCACAGGCCCAGGGCCGACCCGATCACCGACATCACGCCGTTGGCCACCTGAGCCGTGATCGACGCGGTCGTGGTCATCCCGGCGTACTCCAGCACCTTCGGCGCGTAGTACATGATCGTGTTGACGCCGGTGGTCTGGTTGATGATGGCCAGGAAGATGCCCATGAACAGCAGCTTGCGCAGCCATGGCGTCCGCCAGACCAGCCCGAAGCTGCCCTTCTGCTCGGCCTCCTCGCGCTCATGCTGGCGAGCTGCCACCATCCCGGCCACCTCGGCCTCCAGCGGCCCGTCCTTCGCAGGATTGCGAACCCTCTTGAGGGAGCCGATCGCCTCGCGGATCTGCCCTTTGACGAGGTACCAGCGGGCCGACTCGGGCATCAGACGGATGCCGATCCACAGTGCGATCGCCGGGATGGTGCACAGCACCAGCATCCACCGCCAGGCCGGCCCGTTGCCTGCGGTGATCACCAGATTGTTGAGGAAGGCGTGGAACTGGGCGTCGTCCAGCGGTCCGCCCTTGCTGGCCTGCAGGGCCAGGATCGAGTCCCAGGAGCGCTGTCCGGTGCCGATGCCGTGCTGAACGGCATTGTGGTTGGCGGTCACGGTGATCTGCGGGCCGCCGTGGGCCGCGTTGATGATCGCATTCATCGTGAAGGCGAGCAGCTGGCCGGTGACGATCATCAGCTGGTCGATGGCGACGATCGAGCCCCGGATGCGTTTGGGCGCGGTCTCGGCCAGGTAGACCGGCACGGTCGCCGAGGCACCGCCGACCGCGAAGCCCAGGATGAAGCGGAACGGGTACATCACCAGCACGTTCGGGGCGAAGGTGGTGCCCAGGGCGCCCAGCAGGAACAGCATCGCGAGGATCGTGATGTTGTGACGCCGGCCCCAGCGGTCCGACATCGTTCCGCCGAGGATCGCCCCGACGGCTGCGCCGATGAGCAGGACGCCGCCGATCAGGCCCTCCTCGATCGGATTGAGGGCCAGCCCGCCGGCGCCGTGCGGCATGTACATGTAGGGCAGGGCGCCGGAGATGACGCCGGTGTCGTAGCCGAAGAGCAGCGATCCGAGGGTGGCCACCGCTGCGACCGCGACGATTCCGCGGTGCTTTCCCGATGGCGGCGTCGTCGCCACCAGCTCCTCGATGTCCTCGCCGGTCATCCCGTTCGTGGGACGTGTCATGTCCATTGTCATCGGTCGCTCACTTGTCGTAGGTGGTGGGGCCGGTCACGGGGCGCACCTGGTGCCAGGCGTGATCGGATGCGGAGGCGACGACGGCGTCGTCGATCTCGGCGGCCGACCAGCCATCCGCCGCCGAGGGGCCGTACTGCGTCTGGTCGAGGACGCCGCTGATGAACTTGGCGGCCTCGATGACTTTCATGTCGTCGAATCCCATCGACGTGCCGGCTCCGGGCTGGAAGCGCGAGAAGTCGGGGAAATCGGGCGCGGCCATCGCCTTGACATAGCCCTGGACCGCCCCGTTGTCGCGACCCAGGCAGACCTCGATGTGGTTGAGATCCTCGAAGTTCCAACGGATCGACCCCTCGGTGCCGTAGACCTCGACGATGTACTCGGCTCGCGGCCCGACGCTGACCCGGGAGGATTCCATGGTGCACACCGCGCCCCGGGAGAAGCGGGCGATGATGGCGCAGTAGTCCTCGTTCTCGACCGGGCCCAGCTCGTCGGAGACCACCCATCCGCTGTGCCCTATTCCGGCCTTGAGGGGCTTGGGCCGCTGGTCGATGAAGGTGTCGGTGAGGGCGGTGACCTCGGTGATCCGGTCCTTGAGCAGGTACTGGACGAGGTCCTCGCCGTGGCCCATCAGGTCCAGCACGACGCCGGCCCCGGCGCGCCCCTTCTCGTAGCGCCAGGTGAGCGGCCCCTTCGGGTCGGAGGCGTAGTCGGCGATGAGCCACACCCGGGCATTGGTGATGCGCCCGAGCCTCCCCTCGGCGATGAGCTGCCGGGCGTACTGGACGGCCGGCACATGGCGGTAGTTGAATCCCACCGAGGTGATCAGTCCCTTGGCCTCCGCGCCGCGAGCGATGTCGGCCGACTGCTCGGCGCTGATCCCCATCGGCTTCTCGATCCAGAACGGCTTGCCCGCCTCGATGGCGGCCATGGCGATCTCGTGGTGCAGGAAATTCGGTGCGCAGATGTCGACGACGTCCACCTCGGGATCGTTGATGAGCTCGTGGTAGTCCTCCACGGCACGCTCGAAGCCGAGCACGTCGACCGCCTGCCGTCGATTCTCCTCGAGGACATCGCAACAGGAGACGAGCCGGATGTCGGCTGCCACCTCGGGGAATCTCTCCCCGAGGGCTCTGTAGGCCCTGGCGTGCAGACGGCCCATCCAGCCCAGGGAGACGATCCCTGCGCCGATGGTCTTCTTCTCGGTCATGACACTCCTCTTCGGTCCGCACCCATCATTGGGTGCATCTGGCGCCCCAGTGCGTCAGCAGCATGATCGTCGCATATGTCATAGACAAAAGCTCGAACGTAAAGACATGGAAAAACGATTCGAGCCTGTCGACCACGGGAGGGCGGACCGAATGTCTCCTCGGGTCGAAACGTTACGACTTCGGCGGGGCCGTGGTGGTGCGGGTCACCATCTGCGAGGCCAATGTCACCACCCGCTCGGTCCCGGGCCGCACCGGCCGGCCGCTCTCGACACGGAATCTCAGCAGCTGCGCCGCCTCACGGGCGAGTGCCGTGACGTCCTGCTGGACGGTGGTGAGGGCTGTCGTGGGGTCGGAGGCCACCGGCGCGTCGTCGAAACCGACGACGCTGAGATCGTCGGGGATGCGGACCCCCGCCAGCCTCAGCTGTCTCACCAGACCGGAGGCGCACATGTCGTTGAAGCAGGTGACGGCGGTGGGCGGCGAGGACATCCCCCACAGGGCGTGCCCGGCCAGCACACCCGCCGCAACGGTCGACCCGCCGGCCAGGACACGGATGTTCCGGGTCAGTCCGTGCCGGGTCATCGCTTCGACGTACCCCTGCTCGCGGGCCTCGGCCATCGGCTGCCCCGCTCCGTTGACATGGGCGATCCGACGGTGCCCGAGGGCGACGAGCGCGTCGACGGCCATCCCGGCCCCCTGCGGGGAGTCGCAGGCCACGACGTCCACCCCGCCCAGGCTCACCTGACGGCACAGGCTGAGGGTGGGCAGTCGTCGTGCCAGGTCTGCGATCTCCCGCCCGCTGAGTCCGGAGCCGGTGAGGACCAGGGCCTCGCAGCCCTCCCGCAACAGGTCCGCGATGCACATCTGCTCGGTGTGGTGGGCGGTGGCGCCGGCCAGCACGATCTCCAGCCCCTCCTTCGCCAGTTCCACGTAGACCGCGTCCAGCAGATGGGCCTGGAAGGACTGCTCGACCTCGTAGACCATTCCCACCGACCTCGAGTGGAATCGTCTCAGCCCCGATGCTCTGCGGTCTGGCCGCCAGCCCAGCCGGTCCGCCGCGTCGATGACCCTCCGGCGGGTCGGCTCAGACACCTTGGCGCCGCCGGAGAGGGCCGCCGAGACCGTGGAGGTGGAGGTGCCCGCCAGCCTCGCGACGTCGCGGATGGTGACTTTTCTCGGTGTTCGCCCCTGCGCGCCCTCCATGCCTGACGATGCTACCGGTGCCACCGACCGGCTACGCAGGACACCATCGGTATGACATGTCTATACATGAACTCTCCGCACCTCCTTCGCTGACCATCTGGCCGGGGCTGGCGATGTGACGCCGCTGTCATGTACAGTCGGGGTCGCGCAAGAGTATTTGTCCCATCAATTGAAGCTGGTAACAGACATGAGTAGCGCTAACGCCTCAACCGTCCCGACGATCAAGAACTTCATCGGGGGTGAATGGGTCGAGTCGACGTCGACCGAGTTCATCGACGTCCCCAACCCCTCCAATGGCACCATCATCGCCCGGGTGCCGCTGGCCACCCGCGAGGAGACCGCGGCCGCCATCGACAACGCCGCCGAGACGTTCAAGACCTGGAGCAGGGTCTCGGTCATCAAGCGGGCCAAGATCCTGTTCACGCTCCAGCAGTTGCTGGAACGCGACAAGGACGAGCTCGGCGACATCATCACCGCCGAGAACGGCAAGCCGCACGACGAGGCAGTCGCCGAGGTGGGCCGCGGCATCGAGAACGTGATGCATGCCGCGTCCATCCCGAACCTGCTGATGGGCGACTCCCTGTCGACGGTCGCCACCGACGTCGAGGTGACCAACTACCGGTACCCGATCGGCGTCACCTCGGCCATCTGCCCGTTCAACTTCCCGATGATGGTGCCGTTCTGGATGTTCCCGATGGCCATCGCCTGTGGCAACACCATGGTGCTCAAGCCCTCGGAGAAGACCCCGAACCTGATGAACAAGATCGTCGACCTCGTCGTCGAGGCCGGTCTGCCCGCCGGCGTCCTCAACATCGTCCAGGGCGCCAAGGACGTCGTCAACGAGCTGCTGGAGAACCCGACGGTCAAGTCGGTGTCCTTCGTCGGCTCCGAGGGTGTGGGCCGCTACGTGTACGAGCACGGGACCGCGAACTTCAAGCGCGTCCAGGCCCTCACCGGCGCCAAGAACCACACCATCGTGCTCAGCGACGCCGATATCGCCGACACCGTCACCAAGACCCTGTCCGGTGGCTTCGGATCGGCCGGCGAGCGCTGCATGGCCGGTTCGGTGATCCTGGTCGAGGACGGCGTCGCCGACGAGTTCATCGCCAAGTTCACCGAGGCCGCCGAGGCCATCACGATGGGCGACACCACCGAGGAGGACTACTACCTCGGGCCGGTCATCCGCAAGGAGAACCAGCAGCGCACCTTCAAGTACATCGAGGACGGCGTCAAGGCCGGTGCCAAGCTGATTCTCGACGGCCGCGAGGGGGTGCCGGAGGACGGGCTACTTCGTCCGTCCGACCATCTTCGAGCATGTCAGCCAGGACATGTCCATTTGGGCCGACGAGATCTTCGCCCCGGTGGTCGACATCATCCGGGTCAAGGATCTGCCGGAGGCCGTTGCCTTCGCGAATGCGCACCACCTGGCCAACGGGGCCTGCCTGTTCACCGATTCGGCGGCCTCGGTCCGCTACTTCCGCGAGAACATCGACGCCGGCATGCTCGGCGTCAACCTCGGTGTGCCCGCCCCGGTGGCCTACTTCTCCTTCTCCGGCTGGAAGGACTCCTTCTTCGGGGACCTGCACGCCAATGGCAAGGACTCGGTGGAGTTCTACACCCACCGCAAGGTCGTGACCGCTCAGTACAAGCAGGGCCGTTTCCAGTCCTGAGCGGCGGGGATAGACGCTCAGTGTCCACGAGGCGCCTCTCTCTCCACCAAACGCCAGCTGCATGAGGCGTGTCGTGGAGAAGGAGGCGCCTCGTGGACACCGGCTTCGACCGTCCTTCGACCGTCATGATTCTTGCTGAGCCGGCTTCGGCACCGCCAGCTCCCCGTTGACATACTGGGAACGCCCGAATCCGAAGCTCCAGTCGTGATGAGTGTTCTCGAAATACCCGATGAACACGTCCTCGGGCGGGACGCCGGCCTCACCGAGGTTGCCGGCGATCCTGGCGAAGAGCGCCTCCTTCTCCTCGTCGGAGCGGCCCTGCTGGGTGAAGATGTGCACCATCACGACGCCCGAGTCGCGCTCGAATCCCAGCCCGGCGTCCTGGGCGATGATCTCGCCCTCCTCGTGCTGGGTGATGATCTGGAACCGGTCGCGCTCGGGAATCCCGTAGACGCCGACCAGCGCACTGTGGATCCCGTCGGCGATCGCGCGGACGGCGGCCGGGGTGCGGCCCTTGTTCAGATCGATGCGTACGAGCGGCATGATGTCCTCCAAATTGTTGTTACATATAGAGCTACATCACACCATCTGACCTGTCAACTGATTTGCATGTCCTCACAAGCTGGTGTGGCTCACCTTTCCACCGGCGATGGTGAGCGCCGAGACGATGGAGCCCAGTTCTTCGCCGCGGATCTGGAAGGGGTCGACGTCGAGGGCGACCAGATCGGCCGGCCCGCCGGGGCGCACGGCTTCGACGCCGTGGGTGGAGGCCAACAGCGCCTCCGACATCGAGATCGCCTGCTCCAGGTGCCAGCCGGGACGCGCAGTCGCCGGTGCGCTCGACCGCGACCCTGATCGCCAGCCACGGGTCCACCGGGGAGACGGGGGCGTCGGATCCCATCGTCAGCCGCGCCCCGGCGTCCAGCAGATCGCGGAAGCGGAAGCTGCGCTGCGCCCGGTCGGCCCAGATGACGTCGGTGGCGTCCCGGTCGTCGACCAGATGGGCGGGTTGGATGCTGGCCGTCACGCCCAGTGCGGCGAACCTCGGCAGGTCGGCGTCGTCGACCAGCTGGGCGTGCTCCAGGCTGCCGCCGGCTCCGCAGCGGTCGAACGCGTCCAGCACCGTGCTCACCGCCAGATCTCCGATGGCGTGCACCGCGGGGCGCAGCCCGGCGTCTCGGGCGCGGTCCATCAGCGCCACCAGTTCCTCGGGGGAGACGACGTCCACGCCCGGCTCCGTCGGGTCCGGACGCGCCGGGATAGGGCCGGCGGCACCAGGCCGAACGGGTCGAGATCGACCCGTCGACGATGATCTTCAGCGGCCCCATCGCCACCATGGACCCCGGCTCCGCGCACTCCCCGGTGGCCAGACCGCGCCCGATCGCCTCCTCGAGCCGGTCCGGGTAGACCGCCACCTGCACCCGCATCGGGCAGCGCCCGGCCCGCTGCCGGGCCAGCCACACGTCGATAGCTGCTGGAGAACTCCATATCGCGGATTCCGACCACCCCGCGGGACGCCGCCCGCCGGCAGCACTCGTCCAGCCAGCCGTTGAGGGCCTGAGCTGGCACCCGGGCCAGCTTGATCTGGGCGGCGAAGGAGTCCGCCTCGGTGAGGAAAGCCCGGCCTGGCCTGCCATTCCGAGCCTCTCCAGGGCGGTGGTATTGCACCAGGTGGAGTGCAGATCGGCCGAGACGAGCGCCACCGGCCGCCCCGCGGTGACGGCGTCCAGATCGGCGGCACTCGGGTTGGCCGGCCAGCGCGAGGCCCGCAGGCCCGAAACCCTGGATGATCCCCTCGCTCGCAGCGACGGGAATGCCGGCCAGCTGAGCGGCCACGGCGTCCAGAATCTCCTCGGGAGCTGGCGGTCTGGGAGACTTTCAGACGCCGCGAGGCCAGCGCCCACTGCTCGGCGTGCACATGCTCGTCCCACAGTCCGGGGATCACCAGACGACCGTCGAGGTCCACCATGTCCACGCGAGATGGGGCGGAGAAGTCAAGCCCAGACGGCGTCACCGAGGCGATCCGCTCGCCATCCAGCAGAATGTCGCAGGGGAGGGCCGGGCCGTCCGGTGCGCAGATCGAGCAGTCTGGCCCGGTGAAGAAGCATCGCCACGGTGCTATTATGCGGCTCGTGGCGCATGTTCTCCTGCTTAGGTGCCGCAGCGGGGCCCGTTGACGGGTAGCCCCCTCGCTGCGGGTACTTCGGCTGCCCATCTGATGTCCAGCAGCCCTTTCAGGAGATCTCGTAATGACCCGCCCACAGCCCGCTCCCTGCCAGTTGACCTCACCGATGCCGGTCGGCCGGTACAAGCCCTTCGTCCCCCAGTCCGTTGCCCGATCGCACCTGGCCCGACAAGAAGCTGGACAAGGCTCCCCGGTGGCTGTCCACCGACCTGCGCGACGGCAACCAGGCCCTCATCGACCCGATGACCGTCTCCCGCAAGCTCCGGATGTTCAGCCTGCTCACCTCGATGGGCTACAAGGAGATCGAGATCGGCTTCCCGTCGGCCTCCCAGACCGAGTACGACTTCGTGCGCAAGCTCATCGAGGAGGACCTGATCCCCGATGACGTCACCATCTCGGTGCTGACCCAGGCCCGCGAGGATCTCATCGATCGCACCGCCCAGAGCCTGGTCGGCGCCCACCGCGCCACCATCCACATGTACAACGCGACCGCCGAACTGTTCCGCCGCGTCGTCTTCCACATGGACGAGAAGCAGTGCATCGACCTGGCGCACCGGGGCACCGAGTGGGTCGTGAAGTACGCCGAGAAGTACCTCGACGACGTCGAGTTCGGCTACGAGTACTCCCCGGAGATCTTCACCCAGACCCCCACCGACTTCGCCCTGGAGGTGTGCCACTCGGTGATGGACGTCTGGCAGCCCGCCGAGGGCCGCGAGATCATCCTCAACCTGCCGGCCACCGTGGAGATGAGCACCCCGAACACCTACGGCGACCAGATCGAGTACTTCTGCCGCCACATCCGCGACCGCCAGAACGTCTGCGTCTCGGTGCACCCGCACAACGACCGCGGCACCGGCGTCGCCGCAGCCGAGTTCGCCCAGATGGCCGGCGCCGACCGTGTCGAGGGCTGCCTCTTCGGCCATGGCGAGCGGACCGGCAATGTCGACCTGGTCACCCTTGGGGATGAACCTGTTCAGCCAGGGCGTCGACCCCAAGATCGACTTCTCCGACATGCCGCGGATCCGCCGCACCGTCGAGTACTGCACCGGTCTGCCGGTGCCGGCCCGCCAGCCCTACTCCGGCGACCTGGTCTTCACCGCCTTCTCCGGATCCCATCAGGACGCCATCAAGAAGGGCCTGGAGGATCTCCAGCGCAAGGCCGACGAGCAGGGCGTCGACGAGGGCGAGATCGCGTGGGTGGCCCCCTACCTGGCCGTCGACCCGCACGACGTCGGGCGCACCTACGAGGCCGTCATCCGGGTCAACAGCCAGTCCGGCAAGGGCGGCATGGCCTATGTCATGAAGACCGAGCACCAGGTCGACCTGCCCCGGCGTCTCCAGATCGAGTTCTCCAAGTCGGTCCAGTTCCTCACCGACGAGGAGGCCCGGGAGATCAGCCACGACGAGATCTGGGAGCTGTTCTCCAGCCAGTACCTGCACACCTCCGGCATCGAGCTGGTCGACCGCGACCTCAGCACCCGCTCCGGGATCCACGAGCTCACCGCGACGATCAGCGTCGACGGGGTCGAGCGCACCATCACCGGCGAGGGGAACGGCGCCGTGTCGGCCTTCGTCGACGCCCTCGACTCGCTGGGCGTGGCGGTCCAGGTGCTCGACTACTCCGAGCACGCGATGACCTCGGGGGGCACCGCGAAGGCGGTGGCCTATGTCGAGTGCGAGGTCGGAGACGGGGACTCCAGCCAGATCCTGTGGGGAGTCGGCATCGACTCCGACATCACCGCGGCCTCCCTCAAGGCGGTCATCAGCGCCGTCAACCGGTCCGGCGTCACAGTCGGCCCGGAGAAGGTGACCTCGGCCCAGTCGATCTGAGGCGTGCGGTCGATCCGGCGTCTGCGGTCGATCCGGGGTGCGCGCCGGACCTGAGACTCGCTCGGGTCCGGCGTCCAGATGTGCCATCATCGGACAGGACACCGTGAGACCACACCCGTTCCGGCGAGAGGATCACCCGTTCGATGTGCCGAATGTTCGGATTTCTGACCGACAGTCCTCGATCCGTGTCGGCAGCCGCCGGCCAGGATCTGCGGACCTTCCACGACCTGGGGCGGGTTCACCACGACGGATGGGGCATCGCCTCCTGGGACGGCCAGAAGGCCCGAGTGCATCACGATCCTGAACCGGTGATGGAGTCGGCGTCGTTCTGGCCGATCACCGACGCCCTGCACACCGATCAGGCCCTGTTCCATCTGAGGCTGGCCACCGAGGGACTCGCGGTCCGCGAGGAGAACTGCCACCCGTTCATCGAGGGCAACGTCTGCTTCGCCCACAACGGGCAGTTCGACAAGACGCCGGAGATCCTCTCGGAGGTCGCCGCCACCTGCGACTACCAGCCGCGCGGAACCACCGATTCCGAGCTCTACTTCGCCCTGGTACTGCGCAACCACGACCGCGGGCTGACCTGGTCGGACGCCATTCTGGACGCCGCGCGCACCATCCTCGCGCTGGTTCCGGAGGGGCGGGTATGGGCGCTGGACTGCATGCTTGGCACCGAGGAGGCCTTCTACGCCTTCAGCCTCGCTTTCCCGGAACTGGTTCCGGACCGTCCGGAGGGCTACTACGACCTGCACTTCCTGGCCGGCGAGGGGCCCGAGGGCCGTTCGGTGCGGATCTCCTCCCAGGGGCCCGAGTCGCCGAAATGGAGACTGCTCAGCCAGCGCACCGTGCTGAGGATCGAGCGCGGCAGCCTCGCCCTGTCGACGACGCCGTGGCGCCGGTCGGGGCCACAAGGCCCGCAGTCACCAGGAGTTCGCCGCACAGCGCTCCTACCCGTGATGCTCCTACCCGCGATGCTGCTACCCGTGATCCGCCTCGGGCGTCGCGGGATCGGGCTCCTGCCGGGCCGGAGCTGGGACCGGCTCACTGGCCACCGCGCCGCCGAACCGGCGATCGCGCTTGGCGTACTCCATCACGGCGGCCCAGAAGTCGCGCCGGTCCACGTCGGGCCACAGCACGTCTGAGAACACCATCTCGGCGTAGGCGGACTGCCAGATCAGGAAGTTCGAGGTGCGCTGCTCGCCCGAGGAGCGCCAGAACAGGTCGACGTCGGGGACCTCGGGCTCGTCGAGGTGGGTGCGGAAGGTCTTCTCGGTGATGTGATCGGGATCCATCCGGCCCTCGGCGACCTGGTGGGCGATGTCCCGGACGGCATCGACGATCTCGGCGCGGCCGCCGTAGTTGACGCAGAACTGCAGGGTGAGGACGGTGTTGTCGGCGCTCTGGTCCTCGATCTCCTCGAGCTCCTTGATCACCGAGCGCCACAATTTGGGACGGCGTCCCGCCCATCGGACCTTGACCCCCAGGGAGTCGAGCTCGTCGCGGCGCCGGTGCAGGACGTCCCGGTTGAATCCCATCAGCCAGCGCACCTCCTGGGGGGAGCGCCGCCAGTTCTCGGTGGAGAAGGCGTAGGCGGACAGGTACGGGATGCCCATCTCGACGGCGCCCTCGATGACGTCCATCAGCGCCGCCTCGCCGCGCTCGTGGCCGTCGGTGCGCTTGAGACCGCGCTGCCGGGCCCAGCGGCCGTTGCCGTCCATCACGATGGCGACATGGCGGGGGAGCAGCGCGGCGGGCAGCTGGGGAGGCCTGGCACCGGAGGGATGCGGACGCGGACCCCGCTTCGGCGGGCGTGGATGGGTGCTGGCGGCCATGACCGTCACGCTACTAGTTGAGCAACAATGGGGGCATGCCCACCTACCGAGACCGCGCCGTCGTGCTGCGGACCTACAAGCTCGGTGAGGCCGACCGGATCATCAGCATGCTGACCCGCGACCACGGCAAGGTGCGGGCGGTGGCGCGCGGCATCCGGCGCACGTCCAGCAAGTTCGGCGGCCGGCTCGACCCGTTCAACCGGGTGGACATCCAGCTGGCGGAGGGCCGGAACCTGGACGTCGTGGTCCAGGTGGAGACGCTGCGCTCCTACTCGGCGCCGCTGAGGCTGAACTATCCGCTGTTCACCGCCGCCGAGGTGATGGTGGAGACCGCAGACCACCTGGTTCCGATCGAGAAGGAGCCCGCCCCGACCCAGTACCGGCTGCTCGCCGGGGCGCTGCGCACCCTGGGGGAGGGGCACGCCGGACGGTCCGCGGCCGGCCACCATGGTGCTGGACTCCTATCTGTTGCGCTCCTTGTCGGTGGCCGGTTACGCGCCCGATCTGGCCGACTGCGTCAAATGCGGGACGCCGGGCCCCCATCCCGGGTTCTCACCGAGTCTGGGCGGGGTGGTCTGCGCGAACTGCCAGCCGCCGGGCACCCCGCACCCCAACCCGGAGACCATCGAGTACATGGCCGCGCTGCTGGCCGGGGACTGGCAGACCACCAGAACGGTGCCGCCGGTGCGGATCCGGGAGGCCGCCGGGCTCATCTCGGCTTTCGTCTCCTGGCATATGGAGCGAGGTCTGCGCTCTCTTCCCCTGATGGATCGTCAGGACTGAGTCGACGCCATCCACGTAGACAGAGTGAGCTGCCCGACTGGTAGCCGATCGCATCCACCGTCCGGCGGCACTCTCGACCGTTGCACCCGGCGAGTGGTGCTCAGATGCTTTACAAGCAAGACACGGTTAACACACGGACTAATCACAGGGAATATCTGGGATCACAGAACTGTCGGTGCCTTCTGCTAGGGTCGATCGGTTGACTGGAATAGCGGGATATTCATCCTGTTCACTGGTGTGAATTTGCAGAAAATAGTTGTGTTGAAGCCTTGCATCCGGTGCTCACGTCGCGTAGTCTTTTCACATGGACGCCGTATCGGGATTCCGGACACGACTCCAGGCCATCAGAGAACAGCTCGACGGCCTGGACTACACAGTCCTGTCCGCCATGTCCGATGTGGACATCGTCGACACCATGACGGAGATGCGCGCTATCTCCGACCGCATGATCGCCGGGGCTGCGGTGGTCACCGATGCGGCCTTCAGGGCGAATGCGACCGAGCACACGACCGGGACGCCACTCGGTGATTTCCTGGCCGCCGCAGAGGGGCGGACGCCGAGTCAGGGAATCGGGGTTGTGAAACGCGCCTCCAAACTCGCCCACCACCCGGATGTGCGCGACGCAGCCCTGGCCGGAGATGTGTCCCCGGATCATGCGACGGCCATCGGTGAAGAGTTGGGCAAACTGCCCCAAGGACAGTTGAGCGGCGAGCAGGTCGATCGGGCAGCCGGATTGTTTCTGGACCGGGCGGCGAACACACCGCCCGGACAACTCCGCAAAGCCGCGCAGCAGATTCTCCAAGAGGTCGCCCCGGAAGCGGCACCTTCACCCGGTGATGAGGCCGCCCGGCTGGCCGCGCAACGAAGCCGTGCCGTCAAAGGCCGACGGCTGGTGTGGGGTTCCGACGGCGAGGGCTCCACCTGGTTCTCCGGACAACTGCCCGACCTGGAAGCCCAACAGGTCATCGGCACCCTGCAGGCCTTCGGGGAGAAAGGCCGCCGCGCCGAACGCGACGAGGCCCAAGCGTTGAGAACCCGGCGTGCCGAGGGGGACATCACGGACTCTCAGTACCTGACCGCCCGCCTTGCGTTGGAGAATCGGGAGGCCCGGTCGACGGCGCAGCGGATGGCCGACGCCCTGATCGACATGGTCGGGCTACTGGCCAGCCTCGACAAGGTTCCCAGTGCGGGCGGTCAGGCACCGAGACTCGTCGTCACGCTGAACTACCAGGACCTCCACGACGCGCTCGAGGGAAAGATCGCCGCTGGTGTCGTTCATGGTGCCACCGGGGAGATTCCCGTGGATGCCGGATCGCTGCGGCGGATGTGCTGCGATGCCGGGATTCTCCCCGTGGTGCTGGGCGGTGAATCCCAAGTGATGGATATGGGCCAGGAACGCCGCCTGGTCACCGGCGCGATTCGGCGAGCATTGGAATTGCGGGACGGCGGTTGCATCTTCCCTGACTGCACGGTTCCGGCGAATTTGTGCCAAGCCCACCATATTATTCCCTGGTGGGATGAAGGCCCGACTTCTCTGGAAAATCTTGCCTTGCTGTGCCGCCATCACCACGCCTTGGTGGAACCCGATAGATATCATTCGAGGGACCAGTGGCGGATCGTCGTCGATCCTGGCACAAAAATACCCCGGATGGTCCCACCGGAGCGACTCAAGAAACACCTGCCACAATCCTCGGTCGAGCCAGCCGCTGGCAGAACAGGCACCGTGAGCCTGGGAGAGGACTCCGCCCGGATGGCGAACCCAGGCCCCGGGGAGAACTCCGCCCAAACTGCCCTGGTGGCGTGAGCAGTAGTGATGCAGAGCTGTGCGTGAGGTGGCCGGTCCCGATTACTCCCGACACGCCGCAGACCTGCGCTCGCCTGGGCCGAAACACGCCCTATCGGGAGTGATCGGGACCATCCGATCCCTCATCCCATCCCCCACCCCAGCTCAGTTCCAGCTCTGGCCCTGTTCCCAGCTGCCCGAGGAGATCACCGGAGTGACGGTCGCCCGAACCGGGGCCCCGAGTTCCGGGGAGAGCTCTGCCCAAGCGCTCCTTGTGGGATGAGCAGTGGCCGGGGAGGATTCTGCCCAAGCTGTCCTGGTGGCGTGACTAGGGCGGGGGAGAATTCCGCCCAGCCTGTGTTGGTGCCCGATCAGCGGTACCGAGTTGAGGCAGATCCCTTGAAGCGGCCTCAGTTCTTCGCCGAGCAGTCGGCGCACAGGCCGAACAGCTCCAGCTCGTGACCGGTGTGGCTGAATCCGTGCTTCGCGGCCACGGCAGCGGCCCAGTTCTCGATCGTCCTGTCCTCGCCGATCTCGACCACCTTGCCGCACTGGCGGCACACCAGATGGTGGTGGTGGTCGGTCGAGCAGCGCCGGTAGGCCATCTCGCCGTCCTCGGCGCGGATGGCGTCCAGCTGGCCCTCGTCGCCCATCGCCTGAAGATTGCGGTAGACGGTGGCCAGGCCGACCTTCACCCCGCGGTCGCGCAGCTCGTCGTGCACCTGCTGGGCGGTGAGGAAGGCGCTCTCGTCGTCGAACAGCTCGTTGATCGCGATGCGCTGCCGGGTGATGCGCTTCACCGGACTCGACTCCGGGCTGGGCACGGGTCATCACCTCAATCGGAACACCGGGAACAACGTCACTACTTCAGAACACCGTCAATGTAGCGCGCTCGCGCCGCGCAGTCCCAGAATTTCACTCTGCGGAGGAGGGGCGGTGGGAGGCCAGGGGTGGGAGACCGGCGTCCCCGAACGGTAGTGTGGGAACTTGCGTGGACGCCATCCTGGCGCCCACTCCAATGAGGACTTGGAAGAAAGGGACGGTCTTGCCCCCCAGCAGCACGCTCGACAACGTCATCAATCTCTGTAAGCGTCGGGGGTTTGTCTTCCCCTGTGGCGAGATCTACGGCGGCTCCCGCGCCGCCTGGGACTACGGCCCCTACGGCGTCGAGCTCAAGGAGAACATCAAGCGCCAGTGGTGGCGGTCCATGGTGACCAGCCGCGACGACATCGTCGGCCTGGACTCCTCGATCATCCTGCCCCGGCAGGTCTGGGTGGCCTCCGGCCACGTCGGCGTCTTCACCGATCCGCTGGTCGAGTCCCTGGTGACCCACAAGCGCTACCGCGCCGATCACCTGTGGGAGGCTTCGAGGCCAAGCACGGCCGCGAGCCCTCGGGCTGGGACGAGGTGCCCGACCCCGAGACCGGCGAGCGCGGCAACTGGACCGAGCCCCGCGACTTCAACATGATGCTGAAGACCTATCTCGGCCCGGTCGAGGACGAGTCCGGACTGCACTACCTGCGCCCCGAGACCGCTCAGGGCATCTTCATCAACTTCCAGAACGTGGTGACCAGCGCCCGCAAGAAGCCGCCCTTCGGCATCGCTCAGACCGGGAAGTCCTTCCGCAACGAGATCACCCCCGGCAACTTCATCTTCCGCACCCGCGAGTTCGAGCAGATGGAGATGGAGTTCTTCGTGGTGCCCGGCACCGACGAGGACTGGCACCAGTACTGGATCGACACCCGCACGGACTGGTACGTCGGCCTCGGCATCGAGCGTGACAATCTGCGCCATTACGAGCATCCCAAGGAGAAGCTCTCCCACTACTCCAAGCGCACCGTCGACATCGAGTACAAGTTCGGCTTCGTCGGCTCCGACTGGGGCGAGCTGGAGGGCATCGCCAACCGCACCGACTTCGACCTGAAGACCCACTCGGAGCACTCCGGCAAGGACCTGTCCTACTTCGATCAGAAGGAGAACAAGCGCTACCTGCCCTACGTCATCGAGCCGGCGGCCGGCCTCACCCGCTCCCTGATGGCCTTCATGGTCGACGCCTACACCGAGGACGAGGCGCCCAACACCAAGGGCGGGGTGGACAAGCGCACCGTGCTCAAGCTCGACAAGCGACTCGCCCCGGTCAAGGCCGCCGTGCTGCCGCTGAGCCGCAACGCCGACCTGACGCCCAAGGCCAAGGATCTCGCCGCGACCCTGCGCACGCACTGGAACGTCGACTTCGACGACGCCCAGGCGATCGGCAAGCGCTACCGCCGCCAGGACGAGATCGGGACGCCGTACTGCATCACCGTCGACTTCGACACCCTCGATGACGACGCCGTGACGGTGCGCGACCGCGACACCATGGCTCAGGAGAGGGTCGCCATCGACCAGGTGGAGTCCTACCTGGGAGCCCGCCTCCTCGGCTGCTGAGGCTGCTGGGACTGCTGGGGCTGTGACTCAGACCATGTCCAGCCCCAGGTCCAGCACCGGGGCCGAGTGGGTGAGCGCCCCCACCGCGACATAGTCGACGCCGGTCGCCGCGACCGCGGAGGCGTCGGCCAGGGTCAGACCGCCGGAGGCCTCGGTCATCACCCCGGCCGGCCGGGCGATCGCCACCGCCCGGGTCATGAGCTCGGGCTCCATATTGTCCAGCAGGACCAGCCGGGCCCCAGCGGCGACCGCCTCGCGGACCTGGTCGAGGGTGTCGCACTCGACCTCGCAGGTCACGCCCGGGGCATGGGCCCGGACCACCGCCAGGGCCGCGGTCACCGACCCGGCGGCCGCGATGTGGTTGTCCTTGATGAGCGCGGCGTCGCCCAGCCCCATCCGGTGGTTGACCCCGCCGCCGCAGCGCACCGCGTACTTCTGCAGCACCCGCAGGCCGGGAACGGTCTTGCGGGTGTCGCGCACCCGGGTCCCCGATCCGGCCAGGGCGTCGGCCCAGGCGGCGGTCGCGGTGGCCACCCCCGACAGCTGGCCGGCCAGGTTGAGCATGGTGCGCTCGGCGGTCAGCAGGGTGCGCAGTGGCGCCTCGACCTCCAGCACGGCGTCCCCGGGACGGACCCGCAGCCCGTCGCTCATCAGGATCTCGGTCGAGACGCCGTCCCCGTTCCGGGACCCCAACAGGTGCGCCACGGCGGCGGCCACCGGCATCCCGGCCAGGCATCCGGCGGCCCGGGAGACGACGCGCGCCCGGCCGCGCTCATCGGCTCCGAAGAGGGCGCCGGTGGTGACGTCGGGCCCCCAGGACAGGTCCTCGTCCAGGGTGCGCCCGGCGATGTCGATGACGAGATCGGCGTCCAGCCCGGCCCGCGCGAGGCGGTCGAGCAGGTCGGCGGGAAGCACCGCAGCAGGGTCCGCGGCGGTGGGAGTCGAGGCGATATCGGGGGATGTGGCGGTCATGCGGCCTCCTGGGACTGGCGCACCTGATCGGTGCGGCTGAGGATGATCCGGCCGCGGGAGTCCGTCCGCGCGTCGATGTGGAGCAGCCAGGCGGCGTCCCGCTCGGGGAAGTCGCTGCGCCGGTGGCAGCCGCGCGACTCGGTGCGCATCGCCGCCGCCCCGGCCACCAGACGGCCCGCCAGGGCGAGATTGGTGGCCGACAGCGCGGCGTCGTCGAGACGATCTGTCCCGGCCAGCCGGTCGAGGACGCCGAGCGCCTCGGCCAGGCCGGAGGCCTCCCGCATCACCGAGACGTGGCGCGACATCGCGCGCCGGATGGCCTCGATCCCGGAGCCGTCGATCAAACCGCTCTCGGACCGATCGACCGCAGTACCCGGCCGGGGCGCCGAACCGAGCCCGGAGGCCAGCTCCCGGGCGGCCCGCTCGCCCATCACCAGGGCCTCGGTGAGCGAGTTGGAGGCCAGCCGGTTGGCCCCCTGGACGCCGGTGCAGGCGGCCTCGCCGACCGCCCACAGTCCGGGCACCGAGGTGCGGCCGGTCATGGTGGCCGCCACCCCGCCGCAGTGGTAGTGCGCTCCCGGGCGCACCGGGATGGGCTCGCTCACCGGGTCGACGCCTCGCTGGCGGCACATCGCCAGGATCGACGGGAAGGAGGTCTCCCAGCGCTGCGCGCCGAAGGCCGTGGCGTCCAGGAAGAGGTGGTCCTCGCCGGTGGCGGTCATATGGGCCTGCTCGGCGGCCGAGACGACGTCTCGCGGGGCGAGATCGGCCAATGGGTGGACGCCGGCCATCACCCGGCGTCCCCGATGGTCGATGAGGAAGGCTCCCTCCCCGCGCACCGCCTCGGAGATGAGCACTCCGCGGTCGCCGGGAATCCGGTGGCGCTCGGGCACCACGAGGATGGTCGGGTGGAACTGCATGAACTCGGCGTCCCGGATCACCGCGCCGGCGCGCGTCGCGGCGGCCAGGCCATCCCCGGTGGCCACTGGCGGGTTGGTGGTGGTCGGCCACAGCTGGCCGATGCCGCCGGTGGCCAGCAGCACGGCGCGGGCGGTGATCTGTCCGCAGGCCCCGCCGCCGCCCAGAACGGTGACCCCGCAGGCGCGGCCGGCGGCGTCGGTGAGGACGTCGACCAGCCGGGTCCCGGTGAACACCTGAAGCCGCCCGGACTTCGAGGAGCGACGCGGGCCGGTCGATCCCGGGGCCGCGGTGAGGGCGTCGGCCAGGGTGCGCTCTACCTCGTGGCCGGACTGGTCCCCGCCGGCGTGCAGGATGCGGCGGGCGTGGTGACCGCCCTCCAGGTGGAGGTCGATCTCGCCGGCGGCGTCGGTGTCGAAGTGGCCGCCCATGCCGATGATCCGGCGCAGCGCGTCCGGCGCGCTGGCCACCAGATCTGCGACGGCGTCCCGATCGCACAGCCCGGCGCCGGCGGTCAGTGTGTCGGACAGGTGGAGCTCGGTGCTGTCGGCGGGCGACCAGACCGCGGCCAGGCCGCCCTGGGCCCAGTCGGTGGAGGAGTCGGAGACGCCGGCACGGGTGATGACGGCGACCTCGAGGCCGGATGCCTGCAGGGCGACCGCGGCCGACAGCCCGGCCGCCCCGGTGCCCACCACCACGACGTCGCAGCTGCGCGTCCAGGACGCGACAGGGGTCTTGATCTGGGTTCCGGTCATCATTCCCCACCTCCCGGGTTGCCGATGGCGATCATTCGCTCGACGGCCCGTCTCGCCTTCTCCGCGATCGCCGGGTCGACGGTCACCTCGTCGTGGCCCTGGCGCAGGCAGCTCAGCAGCTTCTCGCGGGTGGTCATCTTCATGAACGGGCAGATGGCCCCGGGATTGACCGGCTGGAAGTCGGCGCCCGGGTTGGCGTGGCGCAGCTGGTGCAGCATCCCGACCTCGGTGGCCACCAGCACTTTCTGCGAGGTGGTGGCGCGGGCGGCGGTGAGCATCCCGCCGGTGGACAGCACATGGGTGCGCTCGGCGGGCAGCTCGCCCCGGCCGGCCAGCCACAGGGCGCTGGTGGTGCATCCGCACTCGGGGTGCACGAAGAGCTCGGCGTCGGGGTTGGCGCGCACCCGGTCGATGAGGTCGGTGGGGGAGATGTCGGCGTGGACGTGGCACTCGCCCATCCAGGTGTGGATGTTGTCGCGGCCCAGGGTGCGCCGGACATGGGCGCCGAGGAACTGGTCGGGGCAGAACAGCACCTCGGTGTCGGCGGGGATCGAGCGGACCACCTCCAGGGCGTTGGAGGAGGTGCAGCAGATATCGGTCTCGGCCTTGACGGCGGCCGTGGTGTTGACGTAGCTCACCACCACCGCGCCCGGGTACTCGGCCTTCCACTCGCGCAGCTGGTCGGCGGTGATGCAGTCGGCAAGCGAGCAGCCGGCCCGCGCGTCGGGGATGAGGACGCGCTTGTCGGGGGACAGGATCTTGGCGGTCTCGGCCATGAAGTGGACGCCGGCGAAGACGATGGTCGAGGCGTCGGCCTCGGCGGCGATCCTCGACAGCGCCAGCGAGTCTCCGACGTGGTCCGCGACGTCCTGGATGTCGGGGTCCTGGTAGTTGTGGGCGAGGATGACGGCGTCCTGGGCGCGGGCCGCTTCGCGCACCTGCTCCGCCCATTCCTCGAAGCCCGCTCGGTCGTCTGCGGCGGTGCCGGGTCGGGCGGCGTCCGGGGCGCCGTGGGGGCGGATCGCCGGTGGGGTGATGGTGGTCATCTGACCTCCGATGCGGAAGAACCGGTATCCGACTGTCGGTCGGAAAGTTTTCGACGCTAAGTCGAAAACATCTGAACTGTAACATGCGACCCGTGATGAGGGCACCTTTCCGGGACCAGCGGGGCGTGGCCAAGTACCGCCACGAGGTGCTCGGCGTCGTGCTGCGGGTCGGCGGCGGTGGTTCACAGGGCGCCCTTGGGGGCGGCGCGCGGCTGCAGGTGCTGGCCAGGAACCGCGACCATGAGCCCTTCGCCGGGATGTGGGCGCTGCCCGGCGGCCCGGTCGAGGTCTCCGAGTCGATGGAGGAGGCCCTGGCCCGGCACCTGTCGGCCCAGCTCGGACTGGGATCGCTGCGCCACCGCGAGCAGCTCGCCACCTTCTCCGACCCCGGACGCGACCCCTTCGAGCGGACCATCGCGACCGCCTACCTGGGCCTGGTGCCGTGCTCTGATAGCAGTCCCGGAGCCGCTGGAGTGCGCTGGCTGGACCTCGCAGACCTGCCCGAGATGGCCTTCGACCACCACCTGGTGGTCGAGCAGGGGGCCGAGCGGCTGCGCGGCAAGGTCTCCTACACCAATATCGCCTTCGCCCTGGCCCCCGGCGAGTTCACCATGGCCGCCCTGCGCGACATCTACCGGGCGGTTCTGGGCCACGAGGTCGACGTCACCAATCTGTCCCGGGTGCTGCGCCGACGCGGCCAGATCGAGCGGGTCGGGACCCGTGCCGAGCCCGGCTCCCGGGGCGGCCGGCCGCCGAGCACCTGGCGGTTCACCGAGGACGCCTACCGCGTCACCGATCCCTTCGCGGTCCTCGGCCCCGCCAGGGGCCGCTAGTTTCAGCGCAGACCCGCCGGGTGGCGCTGATCGGCCCGATCCCGCCCGGCGCCGCACGGCGTCCCCTAGAATTGGTCGGACCCGGCGCGGAACGGAGTGAAACCATGAGCGTCACCGACCGGATGCCCGGCGGAACTGTTGGCAATGGCACGACGGAGATGCACGGGGACGCCGTCGCGGCCCCGCAACGCCGCAGGGCGCGTCCCTCGAATGTCACCCTCAAGGTCGTCATGGCGACGACCGGCACGATCTTCGCGCTGTTCGTCCTGGTGCACATGATCGGCAACCTCAAGGCCTTCATGGGCCCCGAGGACTACAACTCCTACGCCGCCTTCCTGCGCACCCTGCTGTATCCGCTGATCCCCTACGAGGGGGTGCTGTGGATCCTGCGACTGGTCCTGCTGGCCTGTCTGGCGGCCCACGTCTGGGCGGGCACCCTCATCTGGATCCGGGGACGCCGCAGCCGCGGCCGGTTCCGCCGCCAGGGAATGCGGGGTCTCACCTGGGGCGCCCGGACGATGCTGCTGTCCGGATTCCTTCTGCTGGCCTTCGTCATCGTCCACCTGCTCGACCTCACCCTGGGCGCCGGGGTGGCGTCGTCCCAGTACCGAGAACCGGTGAGGACCGGCGGCCACGAGGTCGACGTCTACGCCTACCAGAACCTGGTGGCCAGCCTTTCGCGGCCGCCGATGGCGATCTTCTACAGCCTCATGATGCTGGTCATCGGGGTGCATCTGGCCCAGGGGATCTGGAACGTCGTCAACGACTTCGGCGGCACCGGACCGCGGCTGCGCAGGATCTGGCTGGTGGCCGGCCTGCTCGTCGCACTGGCCATCGTCATCGGCAACGGCGCGCTGCCGATCCTCATTCTCGCAGGGGTGATCTCATGACCGGCTACCGGATCGGCGGCCAGCTGGACGGCGGCGTCCCGCCCGGAGACCCGCTCACCGCCTGGTCCCGGCGTCAGGACGAGTACCGCCTGGTCAATCCCGCCAACCGGAGGAAGATGCGGATCATCGTGGTCGGCACCGGGCTGGCCGGGGCGGGGGCCGCCGCCAGCCTCGGCCAGCTCGGCTACCGCGTCGACTGCTTCAGCTTCCACGACTCGCCTCGCCGGGCCCACTCGGTGGCCGCCCAGGGAGGCATCAACGCCGCCCGGGCCCGCAAGGTCGACGGGGACTCTCTCATCCGCTTCGTCAAGGACACCGTCAAGGGCGGCGACTACCGGGGCCGGGAGGCCGACGCGGTGCGGCTGGGCACCGAGTCGGTGCGCGTCATCGACCACATGTACGCGATCGGCGCGCCCTTCGCCCGCGAGTACGGCGGCCAGCTCGCCACCCGCTCCTTCGGCGGGGTGCAGGTCTCGCGCACCTACTACACCCGCGGCCAGACCGGCCAGCAGCTCGAGGTGGCCTGCGCCCAGGCCCTCCAGGAGCAGATCGACGCCGGAACCGTCACCATGCACACCCGCACCGAGATGCTCGACCTGGTGGTCGCCGGCGGTCGCGCCCAGGGGATCGTCACCCGCGACCTGCTGAGCGGCGAGATCGCCACCTGGACCGGTCACGCCGTCATCCTGTGCACCGGCGGCTACGGGTCGGTGTACCACTGGTCCACCCTGGCGATGAACTCCAATGCCACCGCCACCTGGCGGGCCCACCGTCGGGGCGCCTACTTCGCCAGCCCGTGCTACGTCCAGTTCCACCCCACCGCGCTGCCGGTGAGCTCGAGGTGGCAGTCCAAGACCACCCTGATGAGCGAGTCGCTGCGCAACGACGGGCGGATCTGGGTGCCCAGCGCCCCCGGCGACGACCGTGAGGCCAACGACATCCCCGAGGCCGAGCGCGACTACTACCTGGAGCGCCGCTACCCGGCCTTCGGCAACCTCACCCCGCGCGACATCGCCTCCCGCAACGCCCGCAGCCAGATCGACTCGGGGCACGGCGTCGGGCCGCTGCACAACTCGGTCTTTCTCGATTTCCGGGACGCCATTTCCCGGCTGGGGCGCGACACCATCGCCGAGCGCTACGGGAACCTGTTCGAGATGTACCTGGACGCCACCGGGGAGGACCCCTACACGGTCCCGATGAGGATCGCGCCGGGAGCCCACTTCACCATGGGCGGGCTGTGGGTCGACTACGACCAGATGTCGACCATTCCCGGGCTCTTCGTCGGCGGCGAGGCCTCCAACAACTATCACGGCGCGAACCGGCTGGGCGCCAACTCGCTGCTCTCGGCGTCGGTCGACGGCTGGTTCACCCTGCCCCGGTCCGTGCCGAACTACCTGGCGGGGCTGGTCGGCACGGCTGCCCCTGGACGCCGACGCCCCGGAGGCGGTCGAAGCCGTCGGTCAGGTGAGACGCCGGGTCCAACGGCTGCTGGCGGTGGGCGGGCATCACCGTCCCGAGTGGTTCCACCGCAAGCTGGGGGACATTCTCTACGACCACTGCGGGGTCAGCCGCGACGAGCAGGGGCTCCTCGAGGGTCTGGAGAAGGTCCGCGCGCTGCGCACCGAGTTCTGGGACGACGTCCTGGTGGTCGGGGAGGGGGACCGGCTCAACCAGGAATTGGAGAGGGCCGGGCGGGTGGCCGACTTCATCGAACTCGGCGAACTGATGATCCTGGACGCCCTGGACCGCAAGGAGTCCGCCGGGGCCCACTTCCGCACCGAGTACGCCACCGAGGAGGGCGAGGCCCGGCGCGACGACGACCACTGGCGGTTCGTGTCGGCCTGGCAGACGACCCCCGCCGGCGACCACGTCCGCCACAGCGAGCCGCTGGACTTCTCGCTGATCAAGCTGCAGGTGAGGGACTACCGATGAGGATCACACTGGAGATTTGGCGCCAGAACGGACCGCGCGCGACCGGGCACTTCGAGAGCCACACCGTCGAGGACGCCACCGCGGAGATGAGTCTGCTGGAGCTGCTGGACCGGCTCAACGACCAGATCGTCGAGCAGGGCGGCGAGCCGGTGGTCTTCGAGTCCGACTGCCGCGAGGGGGTCTGCGGGTCCTGCGGCTTCGTCGTCAACGGGACGCCGCACGGCCCGGTGCCGCACACTCCGGCCTGCCGGCAGCACCTGCGGGCCTTTCCCGGCGTCACCCACTTCCGGCTCGAACCCTTCCGGTCCGCCGCCTTCCCGGTGATCCGCGACCTGGCGGTGGACCGGTCCGGACTGGACGCCCTGGTCCGCGCCGGAGGCACCGTCGACGTGATGACCGGAACCGCCCCGGACGCCGACGCGATTCCCGAGCCCCATCAGGTGGCCGAGCGCGCTCTCGACTTCGCCGCCTGCATCGGCTGCGGGGCCTGCGTGGCGGCCTGCCCGAACGGTGCCGCGATGCTCTTCGCCGGGGCCGAGCTGGCCCATCTGGCGATGATGCCCCAGGGCCGCCAGGAGCGCGGGCGCCGCGCCCGGCGGATGGTCGACGCCCTGGACGAGCATTTCGGGCCCTGCTCGCTGTACGGCGAGTGCGCCGAGGTCTGCCCGGCCGGGATTCCGCTGTCGGCGGTGGCCGCGGTCAACCGGGAGCGGCTGCGCGCCGGTTTCAGGGGACGCAGGGACGATTGATGTGAGGCGGGTGGTCCCGATCACTCCCGATAGGGCCTGTTTGCGCAGTGCGGGCGCAGGATCACGGTGTGTCGGGAGTGATCGGGACCGTTCGCCTCTGTGGTTGAGGCCGCGGATATCATGGCGCGGTGCCTGTTGTGCCCCCTCTTGTCTTCACCGCGCCCTCGGGCGGACGGGTCGTCGCCGCCACCCCGGTGGCGCTCGCGCCGATGGCCGGCGTCACCAATGCCGCCTTCCGGCAGCTGTGCGCCGAGCAGGGGGCGGGCCTCTACGTCTGCGAGATGATCACCTCCCGCGGCCTGGTCTACGGGGATCACAAGACCGAGGAGATGCTGCGCTTCGCCGACATCGAGAAGGTCCGCTCGGTGCAGCTCTACGGGGTGGATCCGGGCATGATCCGTGAGGCCACCGAGATCCTGTGCGAGCGGTTCGGCGTCAACCATGTCGATCTCAACTTCGGCTGTCCGGTGCCCAAGGTGACCCGCAAGGGCGGCGGGGGAGTGCTGCCCTGGAAGTGCGACAGGTTCGCCGAGGTGGTGCGCGCCGCCGTGGAGGCCGCCGACCGGCACGGCGTGCCGGTGACCGTCAAGACCCGGATCGGCATCGACGACGACCACACCACCTACCTGGACTCGGCGCGGATCGCCGCCGACGCCGGTGCCGCAGCCGTGTGCCTGCACGGTCGCACGGTGGCCGAGGCCTATGCCGGCCACTCCCATTGGGACGCCATCGCCCGGCTGGTCGAGACGGTCGGCATCCCGGTGCTCGGCAATGGCGATGTCTGGGAGGCCTCCGACGCCCTCGAGATGGTGCGGCGCACCGGGTGCGCCGGGGTCGAGGTGGGGCGGGGCTGCCTGGGCCGGCCCTGGCTGTTCCGCGACCTGGCCGACGCCTTCGCCGGCCGCCGGACCCGCACCCTGCCGAGCCTGGGAGAGGTGGCGGCGATGATTCGGCGTCACGCCGAGCTGCTGGTCCGCTACGAGGGGCCGCACGGGCTGGTCGACATGCGCAAGCACATGGCCTGGTACCTCAAGGGATTCCCGGTCGGCGGGGAGACCCGCCATGCGCTGGGCACGATCTCCAGCTTCGAGGAGCTGGACGCCCTGCTGGCCACCCTGGACGCCGACGCGCCGTTCCCGGTCAAGGAGCTGGGGCGCCCCCGCGGACGCCAGGGCAGCCCGCGCCGCAAGGTCGTCATGCCGACCGGATGGCTGGACGGGCGCACCCTGGACGACGCCGACATCTCGGGCGCCGAGCTCGGCGTCTCCGGGGGCTGATACTGCTGATACTCCGAAGGTCGACCGGCCTCCGCAGAGCCGGGACGGACGGCGTCTCACCCCTCCAGAATGGGCACCATCGCCACGATGAACACGAAGCAGGAGAGCATCGGGGCGATCACCGAGATGATGATCGCGGCGATTCCCGTTCCCCGCGAGCTGCGGTGCTGGCACGCCAGGATGCCGATCACCAGGGCGGCGATGCCCAGTCCGGTCGGGACGAGTTGCCCCAGGAATGTGTAGACCGACCTCATGAACTCGGCCTCGGTGGTCGGATCGAAGGTCGCATAGTCGACATCCTGGTCCCAGGACCCGTCGTCCATCATGATGAGCCGGGCCATCGACATTCCGCCGATCCAGCTGAGAATCGATGAGATCACCACGGCGATGATCGCCAGGCACAGCGAGACGGTTCCCTTGGCGGAGCGCTCCTCGGGCGGCGTCCAGGACCAGCCCGCCTCGGGCGGCTGAGAGGGCGCCGATGCCTGATAGACGAAGGGCTGGGGCTGGTAGGGGGACTGCGAGGACCACTGTTGCTGCGAGGGGCCGGGTGGATAGGGGAGGGTCGGCTCATAGGGAGCGCCGAGCTGTCAGGTCGGTTCGTCCCAGCTGGGGTCCTGGGAGCGGCGGGGATCAGACTGGTGAGCCCCGGGGTCCCACGGATCCTGCGACATGAGCGTCCCTTCGTGCCGACTGAGGAGAGTTCTCCAAGGATAGTGGCTGGCTCATCGCCGTGGGGTCTTTGGCATGCTGGGTCCATGGCTGAACCCTCATATCGAGCCCGCGCCTGGGCCAGCACCATGACCGGCCATACCGATGATGGCGGGATCGTCCGGTGCCATTCGGCGGCGACAGCGCATCTGGAGTGCGGACCGGCGGTGGACCGGGAGATCCGCGAGCAGCGCGAGGCCGCCACCCTGCGCCCCGGAGCGGCACTGGCCCATGGCGCCGGGAACCGGGCCATCCCCGAGGCGCCCGATCCCAGACGGACCTGTTTCGAGCGGGACCGGGACAGGATCGTCCACTCCACCGCCTTCCGCAGGCTGGCCGGCAAGACGCAGGTCGTCGTCCACCCCACCGACCATCAGCGCACCCGTCTCACCCATGCCCTGGAGGTCGCCCAGGTGGCCCGGTCGATCGCCGCCGGGATCGGCGCCAATGTCACCCTGGCCGATGCCATGGCGCTGGGTCACGACTGCGGCCACGGGCCCGGTGGGCACGCCTCCGAGGAGGCTTTCGACGCCTTCCTGCCGGAAGGATTCGACCATGCCGTGTGGGGGGCCGACGTCGCCCTGGTCTCCCTCAACCTGTGCGCCGAGACCCTCGACGCGATCCGCAACCACTCCTGGTCGCGACCGGCGCCGATGACGGTGGAGGGGGAGGTGGTCTCCTTCGCCGACCGGATCGCCTACTGCGCCCACGACCTGGAGGACGCCCAGCGGGCCGGCATCGTCACCATCGGGGAGCTGCCGGAATCGGTGCGCAGGATCGTCGGGGACTCCCGCCGCAGTCAGCTGTCCACCCTCATCGACGCGGTGATCGACACCACCTGCGCCACCGGCGAGGTGTCGATGGACGCCGAGGCCGCCGACGCACTCGCCGGGATGCGCCGGTTCAACTACGAGCGGATCTACACTCGACCGGAGTCCCAGGCCCAGGGCGCGGTCGTCGTCGAGGTGCTGCGCGGGCTGGTCGGCTACTACCTGGAGCATCTGGAGTTGGTGCCGCAGGAGTTTCTGTCCACCGATGCCGACCGGGTGCACCAGGTGGTGGCCTATGTCGCCGGGATGACCGACCAGTTCGCCTTCAGCTGCGCCGAGCAGCTGCTCGGCTGGGATCGCGCGCGGCTGCCTCGGGGGTTGGGGAGGGGGTTCTAGGAGGAGCTGGGGTCGGGGGTTCTAGAGGTGCAGCTTCTCCCGGAGGTCGGCCGGCAGCAGCCTCGCCTGGCAGACGAAGTAGTGCGCGACCACCACGGTGATCGCCTGCCCGGCGAGGATGCCGATCAGCACGAGCACCTGGGCGGCGCCGGCCTGAAGCGCGGAGCCGCCGCCCAGCAGGACGCCGACGAAGGCCCCGGGCAGGGTCACCAGTCCGACCGTGCGGGTGTTGTCGACGGTCGGGATGATCGCCTCGGTGAGGCTGGTCTCGGTCACCATCTGGATCGCCACCGGGCGCGTCAGCCCCAGCGAGAGGGCCGCCTCGTAGGCTCCGATGTTCTCGCGCAGTTCGGGGTAGAGCCGGCGTCCGCTGAGGGTATGGCCGTTCATCACATTGCCGATGATGATTCCCGCCAGCGGGATCACAGAGGCCGGAGTGAGGGGTGCGGCGCCGGTCGCGAAGACGACGATCAGCACCGGAAGGATGCCGGCAGCCATCGCCAGCGCCGTCCACGGCCAGGCGCGCCCGACCTCGGTGCGCTTGGCGGTGGTGCGCACCGCCACCGCGAACATCAGCACCGTGAAGGCTGCCGCCGCCCACATGTGCCGCAAGGCGTAGGCGAGGATCAGCGAGACGGCGGCTAGCTGGATCACCGCGCGCACCGTCGCGGCCACCGAGGCCTTCCCGATGCCCAGGCGTCCGATCCTCGAGGCCAGCACGGTGAGTGCCATCAGCAGGACCAGAGCAAGGGCCAGCTGCCAGGTCGGGTTGATGGTCACCAGGCAGTCTTATCGCACCGGGGCCGATGGCGATCGCTTCCGGGCCCCCACTTTCCCCGGAATCGGCCGGCGGCGGGGCGGCATGTGGATAGTGCAGAGCGCATTAGGATGTGGACCCATGGCCGGACGGATCAACGAGGAGGACATCGCGCTGGTCCGCGAGCGGGCCAGGATCGATGAGGTGGTGGGCGAGTACGTCCAGCTGCGCAATGCCGGCGGGGGCTCCCTCAAGGGGTTGTGCCCTTTCCACGACGAGCGCACTCCCAGCTTCCAGGTGACGCCCTCGCGCGGCCTGTTCTACTGCTTCGGCTGCGGCGAGGGCGGCGACGTCATCACCTTCGTCGAGAAGATCGACAATCTCACCTTCGTGGAGGCCGTCCAGCGGCTGGCCGACAAGGTGGGGGTGCAGCTGCGCATCATCGACGACGGGCGTCCCGGTATCGAGCCGGGCCTGCGGATGCAGATCCTCGAGGCCAACGACGCCGCCGCGGAGTTCTACCAGAAGCAGGTCACCTCGCCCGAGGGTCTTATCGCTCGCCAGTTCATGGATGGTCGCGGGTTCGACCGCCAGGCGGCCGAGATGTTTCACATCGGCTACGCCCCGCGCGGCGGCCACGTGCTGAGGGACCACCTGCTGTCCAAGGGGTTCAGTCCCAAGGCGCTGGTGAGCGCCGGACTGGTGCGGGAGAAGGGCTGGGACTTCTTCCAGGGCCGGGTGCTGTGGCCGATCAAGGACTCGGGCAAGTCGGTGCTGGGATTCGGGGGACGCCGGGTCTACGACGACGACCGGCTTCCCGCCAAGTACATCAACACCCCCGAGACGCCGGTCTACAAGAAGTCGCATGTGCTCTACGGCCTGGACCTGTCGCGCTCCAACATCGGCAAGAAGCGCCAGGCGGTGGTGATGGAGGGCTACACCGACGTGATGGCCGCGCACCTGTCCGGGGTGGACACCGCGGTCGCCGCCTGCGGCACTGCTTTCGGCACCGACCACGCCCGGCTGCTGTCCCGTCTGATGGGCAACAACGGCGCTCTGTCGGGGGAGGTGGTGTTCACCTTCGACGGCGACGCCGCCGGTCAGAAGGCCGCCTTGAAGGTGTACCAGGGGGATTCCGAGTTCGTCTCCCAGACCTATGTCGCCGTGGAGCCGAACGGTCTGGACCCGTGCGATCTGAGGTTGGCCCACGGCCCCGAGGCGGTCCGCGAGCTGGTCGCCCGGCGCATCCCGCTCTACCGCTATGTGATGGACAACGTCGTGCACGGCTTCGACCTGGACCGCGCCGACGGCCGGGTCGCCGCGGTGCGGGCGGCGGCTCCGCTGGTGACCAGCATTCGCGACTCCTCCTTGGTGGACGGATACATCCGTGAGCTCTCCCAGATCGTCGGGATGGACATCGACGACGTGCGCCGCGAGGTCGCTCGGGCCAGGCGCAAGCCGGCTGGTGGCACGAACGGCAGGCCGAATCTCACCGTCGTCCCGGACCCTGTTCCTGCTTCTGCTCAGCGGGAGCCGAAGCCCTCGATGCCCTGGCCGGATCCGGCCGATCGGCGTCTTGCCGCCGAGCGGGGGCTGCTAAAACTGGTGCTGCAGTATCCCCGGCTGTTCGACGCCGACTGGGACCTGGTGGAGCCCGAGGACTTCCGCCACCCCGCCTACCGGGCGGTCTTCGAAACGGTGGGCCGGGTTCCGGTCACCGAGCAGGGATGGGCCCAGGCGGTGGCCGAGGCCACCGAGGACCCGGTGGTCAAGCAGCTGGAGGTGGCGCTGCTGGTCGAGCCGGTGCTCACCGCGGAGCCGGACGAGCGGTACGCCGCCGCTTATGCGGCACGGGTGAGGCTGTTGTCGGTCACCGATGACATCGCCGAGCTCAAGTCACGGCTCCAGCGCACCAATCCGACCGCCGATCGGGCGGCCTACAACGCGATGTTCACCGATCTGGTGGAGTTGGAGGCGCTGCGCAAGGAACTCATCGCCACCGACGCGGGGGCGATTGAGGTCTAGACGATTGAGTCGGGTGTCCCTGGGCATCGCGATCAAGGCCCCCTGTGTTTCAGTTCCCCCAGGCCGAGGGCGTGCAGGTAGGTCGAGGGCCGATCCGACCAATGTGCGCGCGAGCGTGCTCCTTATTGCGGGTGTGCGACACGACGCGAGTATGTGAAATGGCGCTCCACGGTGGCGCCGGTCTGTGTTGGTTTTCTATGCTGCGGTCTCCACTCGGTCGGAGTTCTGGAGGTCGGGGAGTCGGTGGGTGTGGCCGTTGACCACCGCGAACCGCTGACCCGTCGGCGACGTCCACACATACAACCCCTGCACCGGCTGGTTCACTTTCCAGAGGCCGGCGGTTTTGGCTCGGTGCTCCCGACGTGACAGGGGTCCCAGGTTCGAGATCCTCGTCTGACCCGGCGGCCTCGGGCTGTCGGGGGTGCCGGACCGGAACGGATCGGTGTGGTCCAGGTCGCACGACCACGACCGTCGTGAGGAGTACGGGAATACCGAGGTCTCCTCGCGCAGTTGCAGGGCTATTCTCATCCGGTTTGGGATCTGGTAGGCGTCTACGCTCGGGTCGCCGTTCTGGTCGATGACCGGGATCACCCTCACTCGGAAATGTCCCAGTAGGCGGGCGATGTCGGGCAGCAGCACCGGACCCACATCACCACCCCGCGCCGCCACCTGAGCGATCTTCCCGGCTTGGGTGTTGGGGTCGAGGTCTTCGGCCTGAATGTGGACCACGACATCGGCCAACGGGAGTTGCGGAGACGGATTGGCTCCCGCATTCTCGGGGCCGTCGGAGCTGTAGGGGGTGGCCAGGATCTCCAACGCCTGGGCCCGCAGGAGGGGCAGGGGCTCGGTGGCGCCGTCGGCTATCAGGTGATCGGTCAACCGGCCCAGGCTGGCCTGCAAGTTCAGCGCCGCCCCGGTGTCCAGTCTGGCGATCAGCCAGGAGGTGGAGTCCCCGTTGTGACGGATCGACACGTACCGCTCATCCTGAGCAGCCCGGGCCTTCTCCCTGGCCAGGGCCGTGTCGGCGGCGGCGATGAGATTCGGCAGTTTCTTGGAGACCTTCGACCACGGCAGCACACCCCACCCGGAGGCCAGCTTCCGATCCACCGCCAACACGGCGTCCACAGACAGTTCGTGGCAGGTCCTGACGACTTTGCGGGCCTGCCACACCTCCAGTTTCAACTCCTGGACCGCCGACCACATCAGGGGATGCCGGGACCGCAGGCCGGCGACGTCGTCGACGAGCGCCGAGGCTGCGGGGTCGGAGATTCCCAGGACGGCAGCGACTTCGAGGGTGACGAACTCGCCCACCCGGATGCCACCGATATTCATGGGCTTCTCGGCGGCGGGATGGTCGATATCGAGGGCATCGGGGATCGACCAGGTGTCGATCATGGTCAGGACCGCTTGGGCCTTGTTCACGTCGGCGCGACGTCGCGCCTGTTCGGCGTCGGCCAGCGCGTGTCTGGCCTGCCGTATCGGATCGGGGATCGGTTCTACTTCCATGAACCAAGTCAAGCAGGCGGCACCGACAGTTTTCGGCAACAATCAGGCCCCACACACCCGATCCGGACCACTAATTTCTGGATGTTTTCTCAGCAGCCCCGACATCCGTGCACGAGCGGATAGATGTTGGTGCATGCCAGGGTGTTGACGGGCACCGACATCGCTCACGACAACTGGCCTCCCGGACCAAGTCATCCAGCACGGTGCACGGTTCTGGCCGCGAACCGTTCCGCCGGGGGAGAATGGGCCTATGGCTGAACTCTGGCGTCGTCTCGTCCGTGCCGTCTCCGGGGACGGCGATCCCGACTCGGAGATTCTCGCCGGGGTGGCGGCAGTGATCGGGGTGGCCGATCCGCACGTCCTGGCATGGGGTACCGGGCAGCGGCATGGCGGGCCGGTCACCGCGGTTGCAGTTGATGAAGGCTTGGCTCTGGTCGCGGGCGACGGGAGTTCCGAGGCGGTGGCATGGCACGAGGTGGTGAAGGGCGGCTGGCGGGCTGAGACGTCGACCCTGTGGTGGTCGTTTCTCGACGGCGAGTCCGACGACGTGAGGCTGGACCGGGCCGGTGACCTTCCGGAGGTCTTCAACGATCGGGTGATGGCGTCCATCGTGGTGCGCGAACCGATCGAGACTCAGGGCGGCACGGCCGTGGTCGCCGGTCGACGCCGACTCGGCAGTCTGGACGACGGTCAGATCCTCTGGACCGCGATGGCCGACGGGCAGGCCGACCTCACCGACCCCGAGACCGAGCGCCTGGTGCTCGAGCGCACCGCAGAACTCAAGAAGGAGTGGCGCTGACCCCGCAAGCCCCGGTTGACCGGTGCATGTGACTGTTAATCAGAGGGTTGCTGGGTCAAGTCCAGTCGGGGATCTGGCATAGATCTAAAAGCACAAGAAGACCCCAAAGGCTTGCCTCTAGTATGAGGTTTCCCTTCGGGTCCTTTTCTGCGTTCTATAGGCCGTTTCTACGAGTGAAGTGTCCAGGTTCCACAATCGTCAGTCTTGAACGTCTCACCGTTCTTGATGGTGACGGTACCATGCGCTCCAGCGCTGAGGTTATCGTTTGCAATAGTGGAACTGCCATTGCCAGTACTATCTTTAGCACGCTCCCAATAACATCCTGTGCTAGTCTCAGGAACGTCAGTCTTGTAGGTTCCAGCCTTGATGTCCTTGCCAACGATGAAGGTTCCTTCGCGAATAGCGTCTGACACTCCAGCGCTAGACGCTTTGGCAGCGCTAGACGCCGATGCTGATGTCGTAGTGGTGGTAGTTGAGGTTGTGCTGGAGCTATCGTTCGAGCCACTGAGCATAGCGTCACAGCCCTCTATGACGATAATGACAGCAACGATAATACCTAGAGCCCAGAGGACAGAGCGAAGGCATCCGCGCTGCCTCTTGGGTTGCTGTGGTGGCGGTTGCTGCTGGTAGATGGGTTGCTGGGGTGGCCTCTGCCAGGGCTGCTGTGCCATGGGTGGTTCCTGTTCGGTTGTGTAGTGTGCTATCTTCCGTGAACCCTACCGGTTCGCCCGTGCTTGCTGGCCATGCGGTTTAGTGCTCGTGCCAGTAAGGGGCACAGGTTTCTGACCGTTATTTGCGTCCTTACTGCGCCGTTAGCCTCGATCTTTCATCGTTCGGGGGCCGGTCGCTGCCCGACGGCCGTGCCGGCGGTCCGGTATCCGATTCTGCCAGAAGAGCATGACGATCCGCCGCATCACGCTGCGCAGGGCGGGCGGTCCAGGCCGAGGGTCTCCAGGTCGAAGGCGAACAGAAGCCAGGCCAGCGGCCTAGCCGGCCGGGCCCGGCAGCCCGCGCATCGCGAGCACCGCCCCCACGACCGTGGCCGCCCAGCGATGCCGATCCGAGACGTGCAGCACCACCCTGCGCCCACTGCGGGCGATGGTCGCCGGCACCGAGAACAGCCGGTGCCGCAGCTTCTTCGGCTCCCACCTGCGCACCGCCTCCTGCGGGTGGGCCAGCAGTCCCATCCACGCCAACAGATCACAGGCCATCGCCACGATCTGGCACCAGATACGGTTGGGCCCGAACCCATACAACGGCAGGTTCACCAGCCCCGTGTCCTTCGCATTACGAATCCGGTCCTCACAGCGGGCCCTCCGCCGGTGCCGCACCTCCAGATCCGGCAACTGGCCACGAGTCGCATTCGTGGCGAACGCGGTCAGGCGGTAGCCGTCCACATCATCGAACCGCAACTCAGCCCCCGCATCGGGATACTCCCGGCGCACAATGACCCGCATCCCCGCAGGCCACCCCGAAAGGTCCAGCAGCCCCGTGATACTGGGCCACATCGGCCCCCTCACGCACCCCACCGTCGCTGGTGTAGGCCGGAGTCCACACCTCTTCGGGGATCTTCTCGTACAACTCCGGTGTGTCCATCGGCAGCGTGAACCCCACCGAGTAGGAGACCCGCCGGCGCACCAACTCGTCCATCGTCTCGTGGGTCCACCCGGCCCCATCAATCCTGACCAGGACCTTACGGCCTGGCCGCGAGCCCACCCCGGCCTGGTCCAGGGCCGCCCGGATCACCGTGGTGTGGTCGGCGGCGGTGTTGGATCCGGCGTTGCCCGGACGCAACATCACCGCAGCCATCTCACCGGAGCCGGCCGCGCCGTGATCGATGAACGCGCACAACGGATGGTGCCCGTAACCCTTCTTGAACGTGGGGGCCGCCTGCTCCTTGTCGGAGTGGGCGGTGACCAGGGTCGCGTCCACGTCGATGATCAGAGGATCCGCCGCACTGATCCCGGCGTTCGGGGCATGATCACCGGCCAGCGCCCACACGCGGGCCCGGGCAGTCTTCCGGGCGCGGCCGATGGCCTTCTCCGCGCGCTCGGCGTTGTCACCGAGCAGACTGATGAGTCGGGAGACGGTGGGGTCGGAGGCCACCGGCCCGTAGAGGCCGGGTTCGGCGCGGACCTCCGACAGGTCGGACAGGCAGTCCCCGCCCAGAGCCAAAGACAGGGCCAGGTCGCAGACGATCTTTCCCGGATCGTGGGTGGCCAAGGGTTTCGCCCACCGGGACAGGGCCGCCGAGAGCTCCCGGTCGAGACCGGAGGCGCGGATGGTCTCGGTCAGCAGGATGCCGCCGGCCTGGCCGACAGCAGGCACGCTGGCGGTGTCGATGTGGAGGCGGGGGTACGAGCCGGTAGTCTTCATCTTGAGGGTGCTCCTTGATCTTGGTGGATTCTGACTCTCAACAAGCCCTATCCTGCCAAGTCAGGAGCACTTTCATCTACTTTTGGGCGATTGCCCGGGCACTCAACGATGAAATACCCAGGCTAACATCCGTGCCGGTCGTAAGGTGTCGCAAGTTCGCCAACAGAACCTCGACTCGGTGAAAGCCTATCTTGATGCGCACAACCTGGTGATCCACTACGATCCTCGCACCCGTCAAGGTTGGTGGTTCGTCCCCCGCAGGGAAGGTATCGACACTGACCTCATTCGGGTTCCACCGAAACCTACTCGCAAACGGTGAGAGGTTGTTGCCGTCGTATGAGCGATGTGGCAGTGGTGCCGGAGTCGTTCATGTCGATCGTGAGGGAGTAGCACTGTCGTCACCCGCGCACAGTTCGCCATGCTCCTCGTGGTCAGGTCGCCGCCCTCCCGTTGCCGCCCGTCGGTGAGGCAGGCCCTCGCTGTTCGACATCGCAGGAGTGCTGTCCGGAACTCCAAGCGGTGGAAGGCCGCGGCCCGGTTGGGACACGCACTCCCGGTTCACCTTCCTCTGTTTTGCGCTGTCACCTCGACGCTGCTAGAGTCTCATCTCGCGTCAAGGCGCTGATCCCCTGTAGCTCAATTGGCAGAGCATCTGACTGTTAATCAGAGGGTTACTGGTTCGAGTCCAGTCGGGGGAGCCAACTTGGGTGGCTCCGGCAAGCCCTGACGCCACGATCTTCCGATGTTGGGGGGACGTGAGGGGACAAGGGCCCTCGGAACAGCATCACCAGGTGGTTCCCGAACGATGGGAACAACACCACGACCGGCACACCCAGCCATTTTCACAGCCGGTGAGCTGCCCGACCTGTACGCGGCCTGCCTCGCAGCCGACCAGGCGGAGCGGCGAGCCATCGACACCACCGATTTCAGCGAGCAGGGCAGGGGCACGCACAATCTGCGTACCTTCCCTGTCCTACCTTGCTGGGATGCTGCCGTCGATGCGATGAGACGCCACAGGGTGCGATGGATCGAGGCGAGATGGCTGGGTGGACAATAGAAGAGATAGACGCGGTGACGCGTCCATCGCCAGAAATGTCTCGCGCAGAGTGGGACGCGCAAGCGATCGAGCACGGCGGTACGACGATCCAAGATTGGATCGACATGGTGAAGCCCGGCCTGGCACCGAACATCGACTCGCGAGCACTGCCGGCCTTCAAGGCGGCATGCCCGCCGGAGACATGGAAGACCTATCGAGACGCTCACCGCGAGGTCATGGCTGAGCGGCAGGGCCTACTACCAGTCTTGAATGAAACGAGACGAGGGTAATCCTCGGACAGTCCGAGGGCCCATCGTCTCGCCACCCAGCGTAGTGGCTCGCCAATGTGATTGAAGCGAGGCCCCAATCCCGCGCTTTCTGACGGCCGGTTATTTCACGACTCGTGCGGGGGGAACCTCGCTTCATCAATCAGTGTAGCCGCCCGGCACTTCGATGGTGCCAGGCGGTAAAGTGGGCGATGAGCCGGGAGGGCCCTCTGAGCATCGGAGGATTACTTCCCGGTTCTTCAGGTCCTCTGGTCTTGTGATGGTGCTGGTGGTGCTAGCGGGATCGAGTGAGGTGCGAGGAGGGGTGGGCATTATGAGGCTGTCCGAGCTGGAGACCTATGACGAGGTGTCGCAACAGCGATATGACACTGACCCGGCGTATGCCGCCGAGGTTGACAGGTTGGCGCTGGCTGACGCCGTGAGTGTCGCGATCGTTGCCTACCGGGCCGAGCATGATCTCACGCAGACCGCGTTCGGGCGGATGCTGGGCGTCAAGCAGCCACAGGTGGCCCGCTTGGAGCGGGGTGACGTGCTCCCGTCGCTGGAGACTCTCCAGCGCTTGGCACGCGCCGGCGTCCTCGAGGTTCGTATCGCACATGAGGGCACCACGATTCGCGAGCTCGCGACCGCCTGAACGGCATAGTTGACGCCGCGGGCCCTCGACCGCAGCTCACAGGGTCACTGCCCTCCGAAGCCGCTACGGCGTCACACATGCGTCACCACGGGGGCATCCTCGCTGGTGTCCCGGCGCAGACGCCGCAGGCCGATCAGCATGAACACGACAGTCGCCCAGGCCGATCCCACAACGATCAGGAAGCCCGCCGTGGGAGCCCACCTGAGTCGATGAGCCCGTCCCACCCAGCGGAGACCCGATAGAGACCCCGACATTCATCGCCGTGATGGTCCAGGTGAGACCCTCGGTGAGCTGAGCGGGAGATACGACGCGCGCGACGATCGTGTTGACGTTGGTCATTGTCGGCGCACAGGTGACGCCGGTGAGCAGCATCGCAATCCCCAGCGCCACCAGGCTGTGCGCCAGCAGGAAGGTCGACGTGCCCACCGCCAGCAGCAGCACGCCGATCGCGAAGAGCTTCCACAGCGGCTGACTCCAGCTCCTCGACCCGTACACCAGCGCAGACAGGAAGGAGCCCAGGGAGAAGAACGCCAGCAGGATTCCCGCCATCCCGGCGGCGCCGTGCTCCTGGGTGAAGGCGACGACCGAGACGTCATTCGCGCCGAACAGGGCCCCCATCCCGATGTAGGTGGCCATCAGCACCAGGATGACCGGATTGGTGAGGACGGATCGGCGCTTCTCGCCAGTAGTCCGCGGAGCCGGATCGGGCTCTGAGGAGGTCTGGGAGAAGAAGCCGAGGCCGCCGACCACGAAGCACAGGGTGGCGAGCACCAACCCGGCAACCGGATGGATCGCCGTCCCCAGAAGAGTCGACAGGACGGGCCCGATGATGAATGCGAACTCGTCGAAGGCCGACTCCAGGGCATAGGCCGTCTGCAACTGCTTCGGAGAGTCGACGATCTTCGCCCATCGGGATCTCACCAGCGAGCCCGGCGAGCCCCAGGTCGCGCCGCAGACGACCGCGAGCGCGAACACGATCCAGATCGGCGCCCGCAGCACGATCGCCATCGCGATCGCGAAGATCGTCATGGCTGCCACCAGCAGGGAGGGCGCCATCACCTTCCGCTGTCCATGTGAGTCCACCAGCCGCGCCAGCAGGGGCGCGCAGACGCAGCTGGTGAGGATGTTCGCGGCACCGACAGCGCCGGCCAGCGAGTAGTTCCCGTACGCGGAACGGATCGACAGGATCAGCGCGATCCCGACCAGAGACATCGGCATGCGCATGACGAACCCGGGGATCGAGAATCGCCAGGCCCCATGGGCACGGAGGACATCCGCATAGGTCGAGAACACAGCGCCCCATCCTATGGGGGACGTGTCCGCCCGGGCTCATCGGTCTTCGGGCCGGTGTCGGTCTGGTCCTGCTATGATCGTGCTTGAGCCGGGAGGTCCCTCTGAGCATCGGAGGATCGACTTCCCGGTTCATTCATCTCATCTGGATCTTGTGGAGTGAGCCTCTTGAGTGGACCCACAGTTCACGGATTGGGATATCGGCGCTGAGGTTGTAGTCAGCGATGACGCGCAGCCAGGCGCTTGTGATTAGTGTGTCGCCGAGATCGATCATGAAATGGTCCTTGGTGATTCCGTGGTTGGTCCTGGCCTTCCACTGGCACTTACGGATCTGACCCGCCAGGGCCCGCGGTGGTTTGGTCGGTCCGGGGCTCTTGAGCTCCCAGTCCGCACCATTCCACTTGAAGTCGAGCGACGACATGATGAAGCCGTGGGCGTCATGCTTCCCCTTGGGGAGCCACTCGATGTGCTCCCCAGCTCTTGTCATACGCTCAATGAATACTGCTTCTGCGCACGTCGGGGTCGCACCGTTGAGGTTCACTCCAGTCTTGACAAGCCGCGCCTTCCACTCGTCGGTGGTGGCAAGCGCGTTGCGCTCCTCAGCGGATGGCGGTCGATCTTCAGCCCAATGATCCGGCGGCTTGTTTCCCGACTCCTTCACGACTCACTCCGCTCGCACCCCGGAGGCAATCTTCAGGCCACATCCCGGTGCACCTGTGCCCAGGTGCGCAACGAGTCCAGCGCGCTCCGCTCCATCCGGCGCACCGCCCGCTCGCTGAGCCCCAGTTCCGCGGCCAGCTCGTGGCGCGGCGTCATCTGCCCGTCGAAGCCGAAGTGGGAGTCGATGATGAGCCGCTGGAGGCGCGGCAGGTGCTCGCGCGCCTCGGCCAGCCAGTCGACGTCCGGTTCCGACTCGCCGGCGCCGGACATCAGCCCCTCCAACAGCCACAGCTCGCCGACCGGCAGATCAGAGCTGCAACCGCGGCGCTCCCTGACCCAGGACACGTCGACGTCGAGGGCCGAGGCGATGTCGGCGTCCTCGACCTGCCGGCCCAGCTCGATGGTGAGGAGCAGCTCCTTGCGCTCCACGGCCCGTTCCGTGCGCCGGCGCCACACCGGCCGCGCTGAACCCTGGCGCATCACCTCCTCGCTGACGCGACGCCGGATGGACGACCACGCGAAGGTGGAGAACTTCAGCCCTCGTCGCAGGTCGTAGCGCAGCAGCGCCTCGGCGAGCCCGACGCAGGCGGCCTGGAGGAGATCGTCCGAGGCACCGGTCCACGACCGTCCCATGTCGCCGGAGATCTTGAGCGCCAGCGGCAGGCTGGACTGCCACAGCCGTTCCCTCGCCCGCTCGCCCTGCTCCGCGAGCAACTCGAGCTCTTCCCGGCTGGCCTCCGAAACTGAATGGTGACGCCCCTCCAGCACGGCGCGGGCCACCAGGCCGGCCTCCATCCTGGTGAAGAGCTCGCCCTCCTGCTGCGGGGAGAGTCGCTGCATGTTGCCCCGATTGATGAATGCTCTGTAATCCATGCGGGAAGGGTGACCCGCCCGAGCGGGCGGCGTCGAGGGACGAGCACAGATCTGTGGACAACAAAAAAGTTGTCCACACCCGTCACAGCCCCAAAATGGGGATCCCCTGGGGCAGTTCTACGACTCAAGCAGATCCGCATAGTCCGGATGGTGGTCGATCCATCCGGCGATATAACTGCAGACCGGCCGGACCTTCCGGGAACCCTCCTGGCGGACCTCGTCCAGCGCCGTCCGGGCCAGCTGGGAGGCGATTCCACGGCCCTCGTAGGCCGGTTCCACCACGGTGTGAGTGAAAGTCGCCAAACCGTCGGACAACTCATATTCGGCGTATCCGACGACGTCGTCATCCAGCACCGCCTCCCACCGGTGGCGGTCGGGACGGTGAACGATACGAACCTGCGAATCGGTGCTCATCGGTGCTCCTCGTGGGTCGACGTCGATCTCCTCGGGTACAGCGACCCTACCCGTCCGCTGCAACGACGGAGAGCACCGCAACGACGGACAGGACGACGGCCGGAACGACGATTGGAGTGCGACATTGAACGGCAGGTACAGTGGTCGACGCCCCGACACAGGAGGATCAGTTGAAGCTCTGAGGACCGGCACCCGCTTCGCGGCTGCCACACAGCCCCCGCACACCGCGAGCTCTCAGGATTCCTCATGCCTTCACATCCATCGGTCGTCGTCGACCACATCTCCTTCAGCTGGGCGGACGGAACCCCCGTCCTCACCGATCTCAGCTGCACCGTCCCCGTCGGGCGGACCGGACTCATCGGTGACAACGGCACCGGCAAGACCACCCTGCTGCGCCTGGTCGCCGGCGAACTCACGCCGTCGTCGGGGATGGTGCGGGTGACCGGCGACATCGCGCTCCTGCCCCAGGACGTCGCCACCCGCCCGGGCAGCACCGTCTCCGACCTGCTGGGCATCAGCGCGATACGCCGCGCGCTGCGAGCGATCGAGGCGGGTTCGGTCGACCCCTACGACTACCAGACCATCGGAGATGACTGGGACATCGAACCGCGGGCCGTCGCCCAGCTGGCGGCCATCGGACTACCCGGCGACGAGTCGATTCTGGACCGTCCGGTCGCCGGCCTGTCCGGCGGGGAGGCGACGCTGGCCGGACTCGCCGGGGTGAGACTCGCCGGCGCCGGCGTCACCCTGCTCGACGAGCCGACCAACAATCTGGACGCCGACTCGCGCGCCCGGCTTCACGATCAGCTGGATCAGTGGCCGGGTTCGGTGCTGGTGGTCTCCCACGATCGCGAGCTGCTGGAGCATGTGGACACCATCATCGAGCTCGACCCGACCGTTCCCGGCGGCGTCCGGAACTTCACCGGCACCCTGTCGGGCTATCAGGAGGTCCGTCGCGCCGAGCAGCAGACCGCCGACCAGAAGCTGCGCGAGGCCGACGCCGAGGTGCGCAGGATCAAGCGTCAGGCTGCCGCCGACCAGCAGCACCGGGCCCAGCGCGACCGGGCCGGCAGACGAGACGCCGCCACCTCCGGGATGGGCAAGGGGGCCGAGCACTTCTTCGCCAACCGGGCCGAGAAGAACGCCGCCGCCACCGGCCGGGCCCGCGGTGAGCAGGCCGCCGAGGCGGCCGCCGCCCGCGATCTCGCCGACGCCGCGGCCCGCCGTCCCGACCGGATCCGCATCGGCCTGCCGGCGACCAGGCTGGCGCCGGACCGGCAGGTGCTCGCCCTGAGCGTGGCCGAGCGCACCCTGCGCCTGGACGGTCCGGAGCGGATCAGGATCGAGGGACCCAACGGCGTCGGCAAGTCGACGCTGATCAGGATCGCGCTGGGAGCAGCCGATCCGCAGCTGACCGACCGTGCGGCCGCCCTGTTCGCCGAACCTGTAACGAGCCTGTGGGCTCCCCGGGTTCCGGTCGGCGTCATCAGTCAGCGCGACGATCTGAACGCCTTCGCGACGCCGTTGGATGCGGTCCGCGACGCCTGCCCGGCCAGCACGGTGAACCAGGCCCGCGCCGTGCTCGCCACCGTCCTGGTGGGGGCGTCGATGGTCGATCGGCCGATCGGCGCGCTGTCGGGAGGGGAGCGGTTCCGGGTGGCGCTGGCCCGGATGCTGTTCGCCGAACCCGCCCCGCAGCTGCTGGTCCTCGACGAGCCCACCAACAACCTCGACATGTCCTCGACCGACCATCTGGTCGAGGCGCTGGCGGACTATCAGGGCGCGCTGATGATCGTCAGCCACGACGCCTCGCTGTCCGAGCGGCTGGGGGTCGACCGGGCGTGGTCGCTGAGCCGTTCGGACGAGGGCACCAGGATCGAGGACCGCCCGGTCGGGCGCTCCGCGATGCTGTGAGGGCTCCCCGACGTCAGTCGCCCTCAAGCCGCGGCGTCAGTCACCCTCGAGCTCAGAGAGGAAGGTCCCGGCCCACAGGTCGATGTCATGGTCGAAGACCTGCTTGCGCATCGCCCGCATCTTGCGGGCCTTGACCCGCGGCGACTCGCGCAGGGCCTGCATGATCGTGGCCTTCATGCCGTCGATGTCATACGGGTTGACCATGTATGCCTGCTTGAGCTCCAGCGCGGCTCCGGCGAACTCGGAGAGCACCAGTGCGGAGTCGTTGCGGGAGCGACAGGCCACATACTCCTTGGCCACCAGGTTCATCCCGTCGCGCAGCGGGGTGACCACCATCAGGTCGGCGATCTGGTACATCGCGGCCAGGGTCTGGCGGGGCACCGAGGTGTAGCGGTAGGCGATCGGGCTGCGGGCGAGCGAGGTGCTCTTGGAGTTGATCCTGCCGACCAGCAGGTCGATCTCGTCGCGCAGCGCCCGGTACTCCGCCACCCGCTCCCGCGACGGCGTCGCCAGTTGGAGGAAGACGACGTGCTCGGGGTCGAGCTCGCGGCTCTCGAAGAGCTCGCCGATGGCCCGCACCCGGCTCGCCAGGCCCTTGCTGTAGTCCAGCCGGTCCACCCCGAACAGGATGGTCGAGGGATCGCCCAGCTCGTGGCGCAGATTCTCCGCCTCGGCGAGCACCTGCGGGGAGGTCGCCAGGTTCCGCATCCCGACCGCGTCGATGGAGATCGGGAAGGACTTGATGGCGACCATCCGGCCGTCGGGCAGGTGAACCCGGCCGCGGGCGCCCTCCACGCCGGGCAGTCGCTTGGCCATCCGGATGAAGTTCGACACGCAGCCGGGGAACTGGAAGCCGATGAGATCCGAGCCGAGCACGCCCTCGACGAGCTCGGTGCGCCAGGGCAGCCGGGCGAACAGCTCCGGAGGCGGGAAGGGAATGTGCAGGAAGAAGCCGATCCGCAGGTCAGGACGCATCTCGCGCAGCATCTTGGGAACCAGGTGCAGCTGGTAGTCCTGCACCCACACCGTGGCCCCCTGCTCGGCATGGTCGGCGGCGGCCTGGGCGAACCGCCGGTTGACCTCGCGGAAGGAGTCCCACCACTCGCGGTGGAAGACCGGCTCAGCGATGCAGTCGTGGAACAGCGGCCACAGCGTGCCGTTGGAGAACCCTTCGTAGAAGCGCTCCACGTCCAGGCTCGACAGCGGTACCGGAATGATGTCGTAGCCGTCGTGGTGGAACGGCTCGACCTTCTCATCGGCGGCTCCGTGCCAGCCGATCCACGCCCCTCCGCGATTCTGCATCACCGGTTCCAGCGCGGTGACCAGGCCTCCCGGCGAGGTCCGCCAGGACTCCTCCCCGTCCTCGCTGATCACCCGATCCACTGGCAGTCGGTTGGCGACAACGATGAAGCTCGCCTTCTCCTGGACGGTCTCGGACATGTCCTCCCCCTCAGGTCGTGATCTGCGGTGACTCTTCCGCCACGTTATCAATAGGGCCTATTCAGGCCGTCCTGCACAACTTCGACTGACACAATGACGGAGTGCTGCTGACAGTGACATTGACCGGGCCCGACGCCCCAGCCCTGGGCTTCCTGCTGTACAAGCACCCCGACCGTGTCCAGACCTTCGAGCTGCCGGTGGGCAGGGCGACGGTCTTCTACCCGGAGTCGAGGCCCGAGAGGGCGACGGCGGCGCTGCTGCTCGAGGTGGACCCGATCGGGATGGTGAAGCGTCGGCTGCGCTCCCAGCACGGCCGGTCGTTGACCGACTACGTCACAGACCGCCCCTATGCGGCGTCCTCGATGCTGGCGGTGGCCCTCGGACGGGTCTTCAGCACCGCCCTCAACGGTCGCTGCGACTCCCATCCCGAGCTGGCCGCGACCGCGCTGCCCCTGGAGATCCGGCTGCCCGCCGGTGCCCGGTGCGCCCCGGCTCCGGCCGGGACCGGCTGGCCGGGCCCCGAGCTCGTGCGGGCGCTGTTCGAGCCGCTCGGCTGGTCGGCGTCGATCACCTGAGCGCCCCCTCCTTCCCGACGGGAGCTGGGGCTCCCGCCCCCTATGTGGACCTCAGCCTCACCGGCACCCTGCGACTGGCCGACGCGCTGGCGCACCTGTACGTCCTGCTGCCCGTCCTGGACAACGCGAAGCACTACTGGGTCAGCTCGGACGAGGTGGACAAGCTCGTGCGGCGGGGCGAGGGGTGGCTGGCCTCCCATCCGCAGCGCGACCTCATCGTCAGGCGGTATCTCGTCTCCCGCCGCGACTACGTCGAGGACGCCACCGCCCGGCTCCAGGCGCTCGACGGCACGGTCCCCGACGATCTCGAAGACGTCGAGGAGGACATTCCCCGCGCCGCTGAAGATCCTGAGACGCGACACCGTGATGGACGTCGTCGGCGAGATCGGCGCTCACCGGGTGGTCGACCTCGGCTGCGGGGAGGGCTTCTATCTCAGCGCTCTCATCGCCGACCCGACGATCACCGAGCTGGTCGGGGTCGACGTCTCCCCGCGCGCTCTGGAGAGGGCGGAGCGGCGTCTGCACCTGGATCGGCTCCCGGACCACCAGCGGGCGAAACTGACCCTGCGGCAGTCGTCGGTCACCTATCGGGACAAGTTGCTGGCCGGGTTCGACGCGATCCTGCTGATCGAGGTGATCGAGCACCTCGACCCGGACCGGATCCCCTCCCTGGAGGAGAACATCTTCGGCGCGGCGCGTCCGGCACACGTCGTGATGACGACGCCGAATCGCGACCACAACCGGCTCTACGGTCTCCCCGAGGGGCAACTGCGCCACCCCGACCACCGCTTTGAATGGACCCGAGCGCAGTTCCAGGACTGGGCTCGCGCGGTCGCCGGACGGCACGGCTATCGGGTGGAGTTCCGTCCGGTCGGGGATGTCGACGCCGAGGCCGGCCCGCCGACCCAGCTGGGTCTGTTCACCCGAGAGGACAGCCGATGAGCGAGCTCCACATCCCGGCCCTGAGCCTGGTCGTCCTGGTCGGCGTCTCCGGCTCGGGGAAGTCCACCTTCGCCGAGCGCGCCTTCGGCCCCTTCGAGGTGGTGAGCTCCGACTTCTGCCGGGCCCTGGTCAGCGGGAATGAGAACGACCAGTCGGCCTCCGCCGACGCCTTCGACGTCCTCCATCACATCGTCGGCAAGCGGCTGGACCGCGGCCTCCTCACCGTCGTCGACGCGACCAGCGTGTCGAAGGAGTCGCGCGCCGGACTGGTCAAGCTCGCCCGGGAGCACGACGTCCTGCCGGTCGCGATCGTCCTGGACGTCCCCACCGAGATCGCCGTGAGGCGCAACGCGAGCCGTCCCGACAGGTCCTTCGGGCCCGGTCCGGTCCGCCGGCAGGCCGGCCAGCTGCGCAAGTCGATCCGCGGTCTGGGGCGGGAGGGCTTTCCGCGCCGTCCACGTGCTGTCGAGCCCGGAGGAGGTCGACGCCGCGACCGTCGTCCGCGACCGGCTGCTCACCGACCACAGCGACCAGCACGGGCCCTTCGACATCATCGGTGACGTCCACGGTTGCCTCAACGAGCTGCTGACCCTGCTCGATCGGCTCGGCTACGCCGTCGTCCGCGATGAGCACGGACGCCCCGTCGACGCCACGCACCCGGACGGCCGGCGCGCCGTCCTGCTCGGCGACCTCGTCGACCGCGGCCCCTCCTCGGCCGGAGTCCTCCGACTGGCGATGGGGATGACCGACGCCGGTCACGCGCTGGCGGTTCCCGGCAACCACGAGGCCAAACTCGTCCGCGCCCTCGATGGCCGCAAGGTCCAGATCGGCCACGGCCTGGAGACCACCCTGGCCGAGCTCGCCGCCGAACCGCCGGAGTTCCGAACCCGGGTGCGCGAGTGGTGCCGCGGGCTCGTCTCGCACCTGGTCCTCGACGACGGGCGGCTGGTGGTCGCCCACGCGGGCCTCAAGGAGGCCTATCAGGGACGGGCCTCCGCTCGGGTCCGCTCCTTCGCCCTCTACGGGGACACCACCGGTGAGACCGACGAGTACGGCCTTCCGGTGCGCCTGCCATGGGCCGAGGAGTACCGCGGCCGGGCCCTGGTGGTCTACGGCCACACGCCGACCCCGACCCTGGAGTGGATCAACAACACGCTGTGCCTCGACACCGGGCTGCGTCTTCGGGGGACGGCTGTCGGCGCTGCGCTACCCGGAGCGCGAGACCGTCCAGGTGGACGCCGACGCCGTCCACTGCGAACCGGTGAAGCCGCTGACCGGGGCGCCGGCCGGACGCGGGGAGGAGGAACTGCGTCTGGAGGACGTCGTCGGGCGGCGGTCGATCGAGACCTCCGTGATGGGACGGGTGAGCGTCTCCGCCGAGAACTCCGCCGGCGCTCTGGAGGTGATGAGCCGCTTCGCCCTCCATCCGCGGTTGGTGCCGTACCTGCCGCCCACCATGTCGCCGGCCGCCGTCTCCCACCGCGACGGATATCTGGAGCACCCCGACGAGGCCTTCACCGCGTTCGCCGACTGGGGGGTGCGCCAGGTGGTGTGCGAGGAGAAGCACATGGGATCGCGCGCGGTGATCTATCTGAGGCCCGATGGGGGCTCGGTCTACACCCGCACCGGCCGCTCCTTCTTCGGCGCCGAGCTGACCGCCGCCCTGCTCGACCGGGTGCGGGCCGCGGTGAGGCGGGCCGGTATCGACGCCGAGCTCGGCTCCGACTGGCTGCTGCTGGACGCCGAGCTGCTGCCCTGGTCGGCCAAGGCCGGACCGCTGCTGCGCGAGCACTACGCGCCGGTCGGGGCTGCGGCGCTGATGGCCCTGCCGTCGGCGGTCGAGGCGCTCACCGCGGCTCGGAGCCGTGGCGCCGACGTCGGATCGCTGCTGGAGCGGACACGGGCGCGTCTGGAGAACGCCCGGGGATATGACGATGCCTGGCGGCGCTACGCGTGGCCGACCGAGGGGCTGGACGGCGTCCAGCTCGCGGTGTTCCAGGTGCTGGCCGCCCAGGGGGCCGCATTCGCCGACCGCGACCACGGCTGGCACCTCGGCCTGGCCGATCGGCTCGTCGATGCCGATCCGGTCCTGTTCCGCAGCACCCGCAGGCTGATCGTCGACACGGCGGACGAGGGCTCCCGTGCGGCCGGCGTCTCCTGGTGGGAGGAGCTGACCGGGGCCGGGGGAGAGGGCATGGTGGTCAAGCCGTTCGGCAATCTGGTGTCGGCCGGAAGGGGGCGCCGTCCCCAGCCGGGCCTGAAGGTCCGGGGACGCGAGTATCTGCGGATCATCTACGGACCCGACTACACCGAACCCGAGAACCTGGACCGGCTGCGCGACCGGAACACTGGCCGGAAGCGCTCCCTGGCGATGAGGGAGTACGCGCTGGGGCTGGAGGCGGTCGACCGCCTGGTGGCCGGGGATCCGCTGTGGCGCATCCACGAAGCCGTCTTCGGCGTCCTGGCCCTGGAGTCCGAACCGGTCGATCCGCGACTGTGACTGTGTCTGGCCGGTGATCGCAGGCACGGCGTTGGCTGCGCCGCTCCCTCTTTGAGAACCGCGAAGAGAATTCCCCTTCCTATATGTCATCAGGTACCCTATATGTGTAGACAGTTAGGAGGGGATATGGAGGCGGCCGATCTGGCTCCCGCGTTTACCCTTGCGGATGCGCGGGCCTCGGGCCTGCGCAAGGATCAGGTGTACGAGCTGCTTGCTTCAGGTCGGATCGAGAGGGTCGGCCGAGGCGTCTACCTGCGGGCGGACGCGATCGACCCGCAGTTCGCGGCATTGGCAGCTGCCACAGCCGCCCGGTCAGAGGCGACGATGTGTCTGATCAGCGCCTTGGCATACCACGAACTCACCGATGAGATCCCATTCGGAACCGACGTGGCACTGCCTCGCGATCTCCGCCATCCCGCTGGGTTCGCGAACGTGGCGTGGCACAGTTTCGACCGGAAGACGTTCTTCGAGGGCCGTGAGAAGCTCACCCTCGTCCCAGATACCGATATCGCGGTCTATTCCGCCGAACGAACCATCGTCGACTGCTTTCGGCTCATGCACCTCGAAGGCAGCGACTTGGCGTATGAGGCGCTGCGCCGCTGGCTACGTCGTCGTGGCAGCTCACCGTCAGTGCTTCTGCAACTCGCGAACCTGTTCCCGAAGGCTGAACCTCGACTACGACAGGCCCTGGAGGTACTGCTATGAGTCCGACACCACCACGAGGTACGGCGGCGGGCCGGGCGTACAACGACCTGCGCAACCTGGCTCAGCGTCAGGGAAGGGACCCGGCGGAGTTCTTTGTCCTCTATGTGCTGGAGGGCTTTCTCGCCCGGCTCGCCGCCTCGGAACATGCCGGGGACTTCGTCCTCAAGGGCGGCGTGCTGATGGCGGCATTTGCAGCCCGGCGTCCCACTCGCGATATCGACTTGGCGGCGGCGGGCATGACCAACGACATCCCTGCTGTCGTGGATCGAGTGCGCACCATCGTCATCGAACATTGTGATGATGGTCTGACATTCGATCCGCTGTCTGTCTCTGGTGAACATATACGCGACGATGCCGACTACGTGGGTGTCCGGGTGAAGCTCACGGCCCGCCTCGCAACCGCGAGAATCGCGATTCATGTCGACGTCAACTTCGGCGACCCGATCTGGCCGGCCCCCACAATGGCCAAACTACCGCTGCTTCTGGGTGGAACGCTTGAACTGTCTGGGTATCCAGACCATATGGTGCTCGCAGAGAAGATTGTCACCGCCATCGACCGGGGCGACCAGAACACTCGCTGGCGCGACTTCGTCGACATCGCGATGCTCGCCACGACCCGTACCATTCGCTATGCGGATCTGCGCGGCGCAATCGAGACGGTCGCCCAGTACAGGGACGTCCACCTCCGCCAGCTCGCTCCTCTGCTGCAGCACATGCCGGACCTGGCACAGCCACGATGGGCTGCCTGGCGACGGCGGCAGCGGCTTGAGGCCGCTACCCCCGAACGCTTCGCAGAGCTGTTGGACGCCTGCATCGCCTTAGCCGACCCGGTTCTCGACGAGCGCGCCGAAAGGTGCACCTGGAACGCAGGTAGCAGTTTCTGGGAGCAGCCGGAGATCTGAGCTGTGGCGGAGTCTGATCCCCGGCCGAGTCACACCGCCGAGGCCGGAATGCTCACCTCGGCGTCCTCGTGCTCGGTGAGTCCGTGCTCCCGGGCATCGTCCCTGGACGGGGTGCGGGGCTGAGGGCGACGCCGCCGTCGCAGCCCGGCCATCGAGACGGCCAGCACCGAGGTGAGGATCAGCGCGGTCGCGGGGGCGATCGTCGTCCACGGGGCGCGCTCGACATATCCGATTCCCTCCGACAGCAGCAGACCCCATTCCGGCTGCGGCGGTTGCGCGCCGAGGCCGAGGAATCCCAGCGCGGCGAGCGCCAGCGCCACTCCCGGCAGCCGCAGCATGCCGTGCCGCAGCAGGGGAGCGATGGTGGCAGGCAGCACATGCCGGGTCCAGATCTCGAACTCCGACAGTCCGGCCAGCGGCAGCCAGCGAATGTGAGGCATCGCCCGCGCCTCGTCGATCAGCGCGGCCGCATGGCTGGTCAGCGGCGGCCAGGTGACCCACAGCACCGCCAGCGCGGCTCCGCTGACCGAGGGTCCCATCAGGGCCGCGATGATGACGCCGGCCAGGATCGGAGGGGTGGCGTTCGCGATCTCGGCCGGGCCTCGCGACACCTCGCCGAGCACCGCGAGCAACAGCCCGACGATGATCGCGCAGGCCACGATGCCGAAGGCCGGGGCGAGGGTGCCGATGGTGCCGTGGGCGACCCGGGCCAGCAGGTCGCGGCCGCTCGAGTCGGCGCCGAAGGGCAGGCCCGGTCCGGGAGGGGCGAGACGCGGATGGGCGATGGTGTAGGGGTCGCGGGGCAGCCCGAAGGCCAGGATCGCCAGCAGCGCGGCGGAGGTGATGATCGCCGTCCACCGCGCCACCCGGCCGTCGCCCCTGGCCTCGGGCGGGGGAGGCAGCGATCCGGGGGCCAGCGGCCCGCCGCGCAGCAGGCGCCGGGCGGCAGTGGTGAGCACGCCGACGAGGACGGCGGCCAGCGCCATGAGCAGGACGCCTGCCTGGAGAGCCGGAATGTCCTGGGCATTCGCAGACCCCAGCAGATAGCGGCCCAGGCCCGGGATGGCGAACACCTGCTCGACCGCGACCGCACCGCCGAGCAGCCCGATGAACACCAGGCCGAGCTGGTCGATGACGGCGGCCGCGGCCCTCCGGAACACCCCGGACAAGATGATGCGACCCGGAGCGTCGGCCAGCCGCCACACATTGACCCAGCGCTCCTCGGCCACCCCGGAGATCGCGTCGGAGAGCAGCCGGCCCAACAGGCCGCCCGCCGGGATGCCGAGCGACAGGGCGGGCAGAATCGCGGTGTTCAGCCCCGTCCAGCCGTAGGGCGGAAGCCACTGCAGTTGCACCGCGACGATCACCAGGAGGGCGCTGGCGAGCAGGAACTCGGGCAGCGCGGTGAGCGCGACGCCCACCGGCCCGGAGCCGCGCTGCGGCTGGTCGCGCAGCACTCGCAGCGAGGCCGGGACCACCAGCGCGGCCGCGATGGCGAGCGCCACCACGACGGCGAACACGGTGAGGGTCGCGGAGACGCCCAGGGCTCTCCAGACGCCGGGCCCGATGTCGGCGCCGCTGACCCAGGAGGTGCCCAGATCCCCGTGCAGCACGCCCGACCACCAGCGCAGGCTGGTGGCCAGCGGCCCGCCCTCCAGGCCAAGCTCCTCACGGACCGAGGCGAGCGCCTGCGGGGTGGGTTCGAGCTCGGCGTAGCGGGCGCGCAGCACCGCCGCGGCCGGGTCATTGCGACTGAGCCAGGGCAGCGCCCCGGCGACCAGCAGCAGAAGAATCCCGCTGAGGATCCGGGACGCCAGACCCAGCGCATTACTGTGCCGCACGGATACTCCTCTACTTTCCGGTCAGGGTCGTGTCGGCCGTGACGAGCATGCGCTCGCGCGGGTCGCGGGCGGCGTCCTTGACGTTGGCGGTCTCCCCTTGGATCACCCGCTCGTGCAGCAGCGGGATGGCGGCGTCGGTGCCCAGCACCTGCGCCTCGGCAAGCATGATGGCGTGCTGGCGATCCTTGCCGGCGTCGGTCTGCGAGGCGGTGTCGATCGCCTGGTCGACCTGCTTGGCGCACAGCTGTGAGATCGAGAACCCGCCCTTGCAGGTGAAGTCGGAGGCCAGATAGGCCACCGGGTCGCCCGAGTCGAGCACCGTGGCCCGCGAGAGGATGAAGGCGTCGAACTTGCCGGCGAGAGCGTCGGCCTCGATGTACTGGTACTCCCGGACGTCCTGCTTGACGATGAAGCCGGCGGCCTTGAGCTGCTGCTCGATCATCACGGCCACCTCGGGCAGTTCGGCCCGGTCGGTGAAGGTGCCCAGCGTGATCTTGACCCCGTTGACCTTCTTCGGCGTCGCGCGGGCATTCAGCAGCTTCTGGTAGTCGGCGTCCTTCCGATAGTCGGCGGCATAGGGCAGTGCCGGGCCCAGCAACCCCGAGGCCACGTCGGCCCGGCCCTCGTAGACCGACTTGACGATGGCCTCCGGGTTGATCGCCTCCCGGGCCGCTGCGCGCACCGCCGGATCCTTGAACGGCCCCTTCTCCGTATTCAGGTACAGGGTGTTGGTGCGCGGCATCGGCACCTCGGTGAGCAGCTTCTGGTCGACCGAGGCGGCCTGGCCGGCCGGAATGGCCTCGACGACGTTGGCCGTGCCGGTGCGCAGGGCCGCGGCGCGAGCGGTGCCGTCGGGCACGTACTTCACATCGATACCGGCGGCCTTCGCCTTGTCCCCCCAGTACCCGTCGTACCGGTCGAGAGTGGCGCCGGTGATGCCGTCGACCTTGACGATCTTGAACGGACCGGTGCCGGTGCCGACCGGGTTGACGCCCTTGGTGGTGTAGGCGGACTTGTCGAAGATCGCCAGCTGGGGGCTGGAGAGTCGCTGGGGGAGCAGCGGATCGGGGGCGCCGGTGGTCATCGTCACCGCGTGGTCGCCATCGGCGGCAACCGTGAGGTCGACGCCGTCCAGAATGCGCGGCACCGGCTTGGCCTTGATCGCGTGCTCCAGGGAGTTGACGACCGAGGCGGAGGTGAGGGGCTGACCATTGTGGAAGGTGACCTTGTCGCGCAGGGTGAAGTGCCAGCTGCGGGGATTCACCCGCTTCCACTCGGTCGCCAGGCCCGGCTCGGCGTCGCCGGCGGCGTTGAGGGTGACGAGGGTCTCCGAGGTCGACCAGCGCGACAGCTTGAAGGCGTCGTCGCTGAGTGGACTGAGCCCTGAGCGAGGAGGCTGCATGTGGGCGACCGCTATCCGGTCGCCGGTGGTGCTGCCCTCCGATGAGGCCGCCGTGCCGGAGAAGCATCCGGAGACGGCGAGCAGCGCGGCGAGCGGCAGCCCGATGAGGGCGAGGGACCTGGGCCGTGAACGAGTCATGGGAGAGGTGTCCTTTTCTATTCTTGTGTCGGTTTCTCTGTGTCGAGAAAGGGGTCTGGGGCTCAGAGCGCGGCTTCGGCCGCGACGATGGTGATGGTGCGGTCGCAGCGCCCAGCGAGTGCCGGGTCGTGGGTCACCAGCAGCAATGCGGTGCCGGACTGCGAGGCGCAGGACAGAAGCGCGGTGGCCACCGACTGCGCTGTGCCGGGGTCGAGAGCGCTGGTGGGCTCGTCGGCCACCAGGACTGCCGGCCGCACCGCCAGCGCGCGGGCGATGGCGGCCCGCTGGGCCTGTCCGCCGGACATCTCCAGGGGACGCCGATCGAGCAGCTCCGGATCAAGATGGGCCAGACCGGCGGCGCGGCCGATCAGGTCCTCGGCATCCTGGCCGGGGCACAGCAGACGCGCCGCCTTTCGGATGGAGCGCCGAATGGTCCAGCTGGGCACGAAGGCCGCCGCTGGGTCCTGCGGCACCCCCTGCACCAGGTGACGCCGTTTCCGGGCCGGGCGCTGCCCCGGCGTCGCCCAGCCGGTGCCCTGCACTCGCACCCATCCCGCGGTGGGGGGACGCAGCCCGAGTACGACGTCGGCCAGGGTCGACTTCCCGGCCCCGGAGACGCCGACCACGGCGAGGGACTCTCCCGCCGCCACCTCGAAACTCGTCTCCGCCAGTGTCTGGCGCAGACGCGAACCGTGCCCGTGTGCCGCCGTGATCCCGCTGACCTCCAGGGCGCTCCCGGGGGCAGTCATGCTGCGGCCGTCCGCGGTGCCGGCCCGATCTCGGTGATCCGGCCGGAGTCGATGGCGAGGCGGCGGGTCGCCAGCGCGTCGGCGACGGCCGGGTCGTGGGTCACCACGACCAGGGTCTGACTGGGCTCGATGACCCGATCGAGCAGGGCGAGGGTCTGGTCTCTGGTGGTGTGGTCGAGGGCGCTGGTGGGCTCGTCGGCGAGGATCAGCGGAGCTCTGGTGAGCACTGCGAGGGCCACCGCGGCGCGCTGGGCCTGGCCGCCGGAGATCTCGGTGGGACGCCGTCGGCGCACCGCGGGATCGGTGAGTCCAACCGCGTCGAGCACCTCGGCGACTCGTCCCGTCGACTGGCCGGTGACCCTTCCGAGTTGACCGCCGAGCGGAACGAGCGGATGCAGGGCGTCGAGCCCGCGCTGCGGGATGAAGCCGATCCGGGAGAAGTGCGGGATCCGCTCGCCGGTGAACCGCAGGCCGACCGCCCACCTGCCGGTGAGTGTCGACAGCAGCATCGACTTCCCGGCGCCGGAGGGTCCGGTGACGACGACCCGATCGCCGGGATAGAGGTCGAGCTGCTCGATGTCGAGGAGCGCGCGCTCGCTCTCGAGGGCATCTTCGCTGCGCACGCGAGCATGGCGGAGGGTGATCACGGGTGGGCGGCGGGGCTCCGATCCCGCGGCGTGCGGGGAGGAGGGCACCGTGTCCTCATGGGTCATGATGAGAATTATTATCAATAGTGTCGATGCGGGTGCAACCTCTGGCTCGACCCGCATGCCGGCATCCATCTCAGTGCGGCTGGGTGTGGGAGTGGGAGGGGACTGCTCGCTCGTATCTGTATCTCAGGCAACGAGACGCCATCTCACTATGTGGGACATTTTGTGGTCGGTTTTGGCACTTCGGGCGGAGCTGTGGTTATCTTGCTCATGGAGCTGAACGGCAGTGATTCAGGACGATAAAGTTGCTGATGCCGGGCAGACGCTTTTATTGAAGGGACATCTGGTGGATATCGGGCACACCGCATGCATGGCTCACGTTGACCGCGTCGCCATGATGTCGATGTCGACCTGCCGCTCGATGGTTCCCGGCCAGTGCTGTTGTCGCTGACCCGAGCTTCTCATTGATGAGGCAGGGACGGCCCTGATTGGCTCTCCCGAGGTTCCCGGCGGCTGGATCCCACCAGCTCGATCCATCAGTTCGGCGCGCGCAAGTGCACACCGACTCCTGGCCTCAACCACCCATCATGTGAGAGTGCGAGAAATTCCCGCACGTCAGTCCGGACAGCCCTATCTCCAGCACGGCAGAACCCATTTTTCACAGAGTTCCCGGAAACTCCGGGAACCCGCTATCGCAAAGGACACCAATCACTATGGCCAAGATCGCCAATGATGTCACCGAGCTGATCGGTGGCACCCCGCTCGTCAAGATCAACAAGCTCTTCCCCGACTCCAAGGCCACCATTCTGGCCAAGCTCGAGTACTTCAACCCGGCCTCCAGCGTCAAGGACCGCATCGCCAAGTCGATCGTCGACGCCGCCGAGAAGTCCGGCGCTCTCAAGCCCGGCGGCACCATCGTCGAGGCCACCTCGGGCAACACCGGCATCGGCCTGGCCCTGGTCGGCGCGGCGCGCGGCTACAAGGTGATCATCACCCTCCCCGAGACCATGTCCAAGGAGCGCCGCTCCCTGCTGCGCCTGCTCGGCGCCGAGCTGATCCTGACCCCGGGCGCCGACGGCGTTCCCGGTGCCAACAAGAAAGCCGCCGAGATCGTCAAGGAGACCCCCGGGGCCATTCTCGCCAGCCAGTTCGACAACCCCGCCAACCCGGAGATCCACCACGACACCACCGGCGCCGAGATCTGGGAGGACACCGACGGCAAGGTCGACATCCTGGTCGCCGGCATCGGCACCGGCGGCACCATCTCCGGCGCCGGCAAGTACCTCAAGGAGAAGAACCCGGAGATCAAGGCCATCGGCGCCGAGCCGGCCGAGTCCCCGGTGATCACCAAGGGCCAGAAGGCCCCGCACAAGATCCAGGGCTGGGGCCCCGGCTTCGTTCCGGAGAACCTCGACAAGTCCATCGTCGACGAGATCCTGCTGGTCCCCGGTGACGAGGCCGTCGAGCTGGCCCGCCGGGCCGCCGCCGAAGAGGGCATCATCACCGGAATCTCCGGTGGCGGCGCTCTCCAGGCTGCATATCAGCTCGCCTCCCGTCCCGAGAATGCCGGCAAGACCATCGTCACGGTGATCGCCGACACCGCCGAGCGCTACGAGTCCACCGACCTGTTCAAGGGTTACTTGGACTGAGCTCACTTACAACCGACGCCACCCTGCGCAGAGCTTCTGCCAGGGTGGCGTCGTCGTGCGCTCCGAAGCCGAGCACCAGCCCGTGCTCGGTTCCCTGCCCGCCCCAGTAGGAGGACAGGGGAGTGACGCCGATCCCCGCCCCGGCGCATCCGGCCACCAGCTCCCGCTCATCGGCCCGGCAGACCAGCACCGCGGCCAGGCCGCCGTCGATCGGATGCAGCCGCGCGCCGGGCAGCCCGTCCAGCGCCTCCACCACCATCCGCCGGCGCCGCCGATAGACCTGCCTCATCCGCTGGGTCCGGCGGCGCAGCGCACCACTGGCCAGGTAGCGGGCCAGCGCGCCCTGGACCAATGGGGCGACCGGCTGGCCCATCGCCTCGCGCCGATCGGCCATAGGCGTCACCAGCTCCGGCGGCAGGACCAGATATCCGCAGGCCACCGAGGGGCTCAGCACCGAGGAGAAGGTCCCCAGCAGCACCGTGACCCCGGGAGCGGTGGCGGCCAGTGCGGGCAGCGGATTCCCGACATGGCGCAGCTCCGAGTCGAAGTCGTCCTCCACCAGCCAGCAGCCGTGACCGCCCGCCCATGTCGTGAGAGCCAGACGCCGTTCGGCACTCAACGATCCGCCATAGGGATACTGGTGGCTCGGCGTCACCAGGACGGCGTCGACCCCGCCGCCGGCCGGCAGCGAGTCGGGACGCAGTCCCCGGCCGTCGGTAGCCAGGTCGACGGTGCGGTGCCCCAGTGCCGACGGCACCCGGCGCAGGCTGGGATATCCGGGCGACTCCACCCCGACGCTCAGCGGCGCGCCTGCGGTGCGCGACCACAACCCCAGCAGTTCTCCGAGCCCCTGGCGCGCCCCCGAGGTCACCGCGATCCGCTCCGGTGCCGCGACCAGACCGCGCATCTGACGCAGATGCTCGGCGATCTGGGCGCGCAGGGAGGGCATCCCCAGCGGGTCCTCGGGCGCGTCCGGGGGCCGGGCGGCGGCTTCCCGCCAGGCCCCCCGCCACACCGAGTCGGCCAGCGAGGAGACGTCCGGGAGCCCCGGGCTCAGATCCACCAGGGGCGGCCTCCCATGCCGTCGAGGCGGCGGAGAGGGCATCGGCGTCACCGGGTGCAGCCCGTCCAGCCGACGGTTGACCGAGGTCCCCGAACCGTGGGCGGCGACCAGGTACCCCTCGGCCTGAAGCTGATCGAAGGCAGCGGTCACCGACCCGCGGGACAGCCCCAGCCGGCCCGCCACCTGGCGGCTGCTCGGCAGATGGTCTCCGGGCCGCAGGCGCCCCGAGGTGATGAGCGCGCGGATCTGATCGGCCAGCTGCACCGGCAACCGCCGAGGGTCCTCGCGATCGACCTCGAGCGGCAGGGGAATGACCAGATCTCGTCGCACCCGCCCAGTCTGCGCGCGAATGTGGACCAGTGCAACTGGTCTGATTTGGATCTTGGAATAGGCCACTTATCAGGGCTTGGATGGAAACCATGGCAAATGACAGCACTGTAGGAACCAGCACACAGGCAACGCCCGCCACGGGCACCACGCGGGTCAAGAGGGGCCTTGCCGACATGCTCAAGGGTGGCGTCATCATGGACGTCGTCACCCCCGAGCAGGCCCGGATCGCCGAGGACGCCGGAGCCGTGGCGGTGATGGCCCTGGAGCGGGTCCCCGCCGATATCCGCGCTCAGGGCGGAGTGGCGCGGATGAGCGATCCCGACCTCATCGAGGGGATCATCGACGCGGTCTCCATCCCAGTGATGGCCAAGGCCCGGATCGGCCACTTCGTCGAGGCCCAGGTGCTGTCCGCCCTCAAGGTCGACTACATCGACGAGTCCGAGGTGCTCAGCCCCGCCGACTACGCCAACCACATCGACAAGTGGGCCTTCGACGTCCCCTTCGTCTGTGGCGCCACCAACCTGGGCGAGGCGCTGCGCCGGATCACCGAGGGGGCTGCGATGATCCGCTCCAAGGGAGAGGCCGGCACCGGCGACGTCTCCGAGGCGGTCAAGCATCTGCGGACCATCCGCAGCCAGATCAACAACCTGCGCAGCATGGACGCCGACCAGCTCTACGTCGCCGCCAAGGAGCTTCAGGCACCCTACGACCTGGTGCGCGAGGTGGCCCAGAACGGGAAGCTGCCGGTGGTGCTGTTCGTGGCCGGCGGCGTCGCCACCCCGGCCGATGCGGCCCTGGTGATGCAGATGGGCGCCGAGGGGGTCTTCGTCGGATCGGGGATCTTCAAGTCCGGCGATCCGGCCAAGCGCGCCGCCGCCATCGTCAAGGCCACTGCCGCCTACGACGACCCGGCCACCATCGCCGAGGTCTCCCGGAACCTGGGCGAGGCGATGGTCGGCATCAACGTCGCCGACGTGCCCGCCCCGCACCGCCTCGCCGAGCGCGGCTGGTGAGCGCCCTGACGGCGGCACAGCCGGGGAACCAGCCAAGGAAACAGCCGGTCAGGGTCGGCGTCCTGGCCCTGCAGGGAGGGGTGGCCGAGCACGTCGCGGCCCTGCACCGGATCGGCGTCGAGACCGCGCTGGTGCGCAGGCCGGCGGACCTCGACGGACTGGACGCCATCGTCCTGCCCGGCGGGGAGTCCACCGTCTTCGACAAGCTGGCCCGGATCTTCGGGCTGGCCGATCCGCTCAGGGCCGCCATCGCGGCGGGCCTGCCCACTCTGGCGACCTGCGCCGGGCTCATCTACCTGGCCGACCGCATCGTCGACGCCGCCCCGGGCCAGCAGACCCTCGGGCTGCTCGACGCGACGGTGGCGCGCAACGCCTTCGGCAGCCAGCTCGACTCCTTCGAGACCCGGCTGAGTGTCGACGGGGTGGCCGATCCGGTGCCCGCCACCTTCATCCGGGCCCCGGTGGTGGTCGAGGTGGGACCGGAGGCCCGGGTGATCAGCAGGCTGGACGATGGCCGGATCGTCGGGGTGCGGCAGGGTGCGATCACCGGCTACGCGTTCCACCCCGAGCAGACCGACGACGTCCGGCTGCACCGGGCCTGGGTGGACTCCTGGCGGGGTGCTCGGCCCAGCAGTGTTCAGCCCAGCAGCAGCCGCACCGCCAGGTAGAGCATCATCAGGCCGATCGCCAGGTCCAGCCCCCGCCACACCCGGGGGCTGGACAGCGGCCCGGCCAGGGCGCGGGCCCCGAAGCCGAGTGCCGAGAACCAGGTCAGGCTCCCGGTGATCGCCCCGGCGGCGAAGATCCAACGGCCGGGATGCCCGTGCTGATTGGCGATCGTGCCCAGCATCACGACGGTGTCCAGATAGACGTGCGGGTTGAGCCAGGTGACCGCCAGGCAGCCCAGAAGCACCGCGCGGCGGTCACCGGCCGGTCCACGGGCCTCCAACGCCCCCGGATGCGCCGCCTGTCTCAGGCTGCTCACCCCGAACCACGCCAGATAGGCCGCCCCGACCCATCGCAGCCCCACCAGCAACCAGTCGGCATGGGCCATCAGGGCGCCGATTCCGGCCGTCCCGGCGCAGATGAACATGACATCGCTGAGGAAGCAGATGGCCACCACGGCCGCCACCTGGTCGCGCCGGAGCCCCTGACGGATGACGAAGGCGTTCTGCGCTCCGATCGCGATGATGAGGCCGAGTCCGGTCGCCAGGCCCGCGAGATAGGTGGTCACGTCGGACAGGCTATGAGCGACACATCATGAAGTACAGCGAAATATTCTTCATGGCGATTAGGATTCCTTCATGAACCGCGAGTATCTGCGCACCCTGGCCGCCGTCCTGGACGAGGGAGGCTTCGGCGCTGCCGCCGACCGGCTGCACCTCACACCGTCGGCGGTGAGCCAGCGGATCAAGGCTCTGGAGGCCGACACCGGCCAGATCCTCGTCGTCCGCGGCCGGCCCTGCACCCCCACTGCGTCGGGGGAGGTGCTCGCCCGGATGGCCCGCCAGTTCGAGGAGATCGAGGCCGAGGCGGACGCCGCTCTGGAGGCGGAGATGGCCCGGCCCCTCGACATCGTGGTGAACGCCGACTCGTTGGCGACCTGGTTTCGCGGCGTCCTGCCCGAGGCCGCGAGATGGACCGACACCGAGCTGCGGATCCAGGTCGAGGACGAGGAGTACACCCGGGCGGTCCTGCAGCGCGGTGAGGCGATGGCGGCGGTGACCACTTCTCGCCAGGCCGCGTCCGGCTGCCGCTCGCGGCGGCTCGGCGTGATGCGCTACCTGCCGGTCGCCGCCCCGGCCCTGTTGGCGGGGAGGACGCCGCCACCGGACCTGGCGCGGCTGCCGGTCATCGAGTTCAACGCCAAGGATGTGATGCAGAGCCGGTTCCTCGGCAGCGCCGGCGTCCAAGGGCTCAAGCCGACCGAATCGGTCCGTTGTCACCGACTGCCCTCCTCGGAGGCCTTTCTGGCGGCGGTGCTGGCCGGGATGGGATGGGGGCTGGTGCCCGAGGCGCAGGCCCTCTCGCATCTCGACGACGGCACCCTGATCCGGCTGAACCCCCGATGGCGAGATGTCGAGCTGTACTGGCAGTGCTGGTCGGTGCACACCGCGAGGCTGGACCGGCTGACCCGCGCCGTCCTGGACGCCGCCGGTGCTCAGCTGCGCTGAGCCGCCGACACCCTCGCCCGTGCCACTCCGGAGCGGAGCATCCAGGCCAGGAGCGCAAGGGCGGCGGCGCTGCAGACCAGCAGTGCCAGGGTGGGCAGGAAGGACAGCACGGCGGCCACCATGATGATCTGCAGGGGAGCCAGGCAGAACGCCACCTTCTGCCAGCGGGGCCACAGGCCGGTGGTGGACACCGCCCCGATGAGTCCCGCCCACGGGACGATCAGCAGAGCCCCCCAGGTGGTCGCGAGCCCGCTGAGCTCGGGGACCGTCATGGGAGTCGGGCCTCCCTGGGTGTGGAGCCAGGAGGACAGGCTCCAGCCGATCGCCGCCGCCACCATCGAGGTGATGGCCAGGAGTGCGGCGCACAACAGCGCCCACCGTGGCATCATGCGATGTTCCGGCGCCTGTGTCGGCTGTGACGCGAGGATCTCCCTCATGCGGTGAAGACTAGCGCTCGAGGGACCGACCAGTAATGTGTGCCTCGTGGGAAGGGACCTTGTTGTGGGTCGGGACGGGTTGGCTCGGCCAGCCTGGGCCATGTCGGACCCGTTGCTGTGCGAGTACTACGACCGTGAGTGGGGCATGCCGGTCCGCGATGAGCGTGGACTGTTCGAGAGGCTCAGCCTGGAGGCCTTCCAGTCCGGCCTCTCCTGGTTGACCATTCTGCGCAAGCGCGAGGGGTTTCGTCGCGCCTTCCGTGACTTCCGGCCGGAGGTCGTTTCGCGGTTCGCCGCCGACGACGTCGAGCGCCTGATGAACGACACGTCGATCGTGCGCAACAGGCTCAAGATCGACGCGACCATCCAGAATGCGCGGGCCACGATCGCGCTGCGGGCCGACGGTGGTCTGGCAGACCTCATCTGGTCGTTCCAGCCGGAGACCACGCCCGCTCCGCGCACTGCGGCGGAGATTCCGACCGTCTCGCCGGAGTCCAGGGCGCTGGCCAAGGAGCTTCGCGCCCGGGGGTTCAGATTCGTCGGCCCGACCACTATGTACGCCCTGATGGAGGCGGTCGGCATCGTCGACACCCACCTGGTGGGCTCGTGGCGCCGCGGGAGTTCTGGGGTGTGGACCGACCAGGGGACCAGAGCCGTACCTCCCGCATCTCCCGCATCCGGGGAGAGACCGGAAATCACAGGTTTCTGACTGCGATCTCGATCGGGAATTCCGACAATGAACCACCCCTCAAGTATTACTTGAGGGATCTGAGGACTTCTCAGATTCATCGACAGCTGCCGGGTCTCGCGTCGAGAGGTTGCCAAAATGACCTTCTTCGGCAGTAAAACTCCTTGTCACAGCCCTGTAGATGATGGGGACAGGAAATTCACAGGATTCTGAATTACACCTATGTTCTTCTTACCCCGCAGGTGGCGTGTCGAATTCTCGGAGGTGTCCGAGGGGTTGGTCGGGGTGGTCAGAGGGCGCCTTCGTCACGTACATTTCCCGTTGTCGTACAAGGGTCGCCCGGCGAAAGGAAGTATGACTGATGGCATCGGCACATGCGCTGCGGATCAGCGTCGCGGCTATCGCCTCGGCGGGACTCATTGCCGGCTGCGCTCCCTTGAGCGGTAGCCAGGGAACGAGCAGTCAGGAGAACCGCCGCACCGACGAGGGTGCGACCGCTCGCAAGCAGAGCGACGCCCTGCGACAGCTCACCGAGCCGAGGGGGGCGATGCCGTCGACGACGGTCACGCCCTCCAAGCCTGCCGCGTCGACGCCGTCGAACTCCGTGGCCACAGCCACCGCGACGCAGTCGCCGTCGACGGCGGCAGCTCCCACCGGGGACGCCGGGGCGGATGTTCCCGCTCAGCAGGGCGCCTCTCAACCGGACGACGCCGGGGCGGTCGACCCGGCGGTTGAGGCATCTTCGCAGGACACTGAGGATTCTCAGTCCGAGGCCGACTCCCAGGAGGTGGCGTCGGCCGACCAGAACGATGAGTCGGAGGACGAGACGCCGGCTGCCACTCAGACGGCCACGCCTTCCGAGAGCGCGACGCCTTCCGTGACTGCGACGCCGACCGAGACGGGGACCCCCACACCTTCCCCGGACGCCAGCTCGGCGTCACCCACGTCCACTCGGACCGCGACCCCTTCGCCTACTCAGATGCCAACGCCCACCCCGTCTCAGACGCCAACGCCTACTCAGTCTGCGACGCCGACTCCGTCCCAGACGCCGTCCGAGGCGGTGACTCCCACTCGGACGGCTACGCCCGCCGAGACTTCTACCAAGACTCCGAGCCCGACACCGAGCGTCTCGTCGACCCCGACGAGCTCGGCGTCTGCCAGCTCCACCGCCAAGCCCCAGCTGGAGACCAAGGAACTGCACCCCACCGCGACCGCGTCGAAGCCGGAGGAAGGCGAGACATCGTCCGAGTCCCAGGACACGGTGTGGGTCACCGACTACCTGAACGTGCGCAGCGGCCCGTCGGCATCTCTGCCGAAACTCACCACTCTCAAGCCGGGGCAGCAGGTGGAACGGACCAGCCGCAGCGCCAACAACTACCAGCAGATCGTGCTGGACGGACGTACCGGCTGGGTCCAGGCGAAGTACCTCACCACCGACCGTCCCTCGGAGAGCCCCGTCTCGAAGCCATCATCCGAAACGAGCCCGGCCAGCTCATCGCCGTCGGCAGAGGCTCCGTCCTCGGCTGGAACGCCTTCACCGGCGGCCAGCGCCTCGAGCGTCAGCTCCACACCAGCCGTTCACGGCGCCTACCTCACCGCCAATGTCAACCTCCGCACCGCAGCCGGGACCGATCAGAAGTCGCTGGGCGTGCTTCCGGTCGACAGCCAGCTGATGCTGCGCGGCCCCGGGAAGGACGGCTGGACGCCGGTGACCGCTGCCGGGGCGTCCGGCTGGGTGAAGTCGGAGTTCCTATCCACCACCAAGCCGGAGACGGTGGTGGCGGCGCGCCTGAGACCGCCGGTCGCGAGCACGGAACGCCCGCAGAAGACCACTGAGAACGCGGACCCGAAGCAGACCACAGCGGACGGCACAACCCCCAAGACCCCGGCCGACCCCGCGAGTTCCTCCGATTCGGACTCCTCTGGAGACGCGGGGAATGCGATTGTGTACGCGTCGGTGAATGTGAATGTGCGTTCTGGTGCTGGTACGGGGTATCAGAAGGTGGGGCGGTTGGTTCAGGGCGCGTATGTGGGGACTCGTGGTGCGGCGGTGAATGGGTGGACGCCGGTGTCGCTTGATGGGAAGCCGGGGTGGATCAAGTCGTCGCTGCTGTCGTCGACCAAGCCGAAGGTGACTGCGCCTAGCAGTAGCTCCTCTGGGTCATCGAGCCGGATTGTGTATGCCACTGTGAATGTGAATGTGCGTTCTGGTGCCGGTACGGGGTACCGGAAGGTGGGGCGGTTGGTTCAGGGTGCGTATGTGGGGACTCGTGGTGCGGCGGTGAATGGGTGGACGCCGGTGTCGCTTGATGGGAAGCCGGGGTGGATCAAGTCGTCCCTGCTGTCATCGACCAAGCCGAAGATCACGGCCCAGAAGACCAGCAGCTCCTCGGGTACCGTCATCTCGAGCACGCCGCGCAGCTACTCTTCGGTGCCCAGCTATGGCGGCGTCGATCCCTGGGGGTTCTACTGGGGCCAGTGCGTCTCCTATGTCGCCTGGCAGGTGCGCAGCAATACCTCGCACTCCAGCTTTCAGAACATCTACAACGGGGTTCACTTCGGCAATGCCAATAACTGGGCCTCGGCGGCCCGGAGCCTGGGCATCACCGTGAACAACACGCCGACGGTCGGATCGGTGGCATGGCGGTCGAGCGGTTCGGCTGGGCACGTGGCCTACGTCACCGCTGTTCACGCGAACGGCACCATCGACGTCGCGGAGTACAACTTCCTGGTGCGCGAAGGCTACGACACCCGCAGCTACGTCAACTGGAACAGCGGTGGTTCGAGCGGCTTCGACGGCTTCATCCACTTCTGATGCCGGCGATCCCGGCGTCAGCGGTGCGGTCTGCCTGATCGGGCCTCGTCAAGACGAGCGTCGAATTCGATAGTCTATGTCCGTGAGACGTCTCCCTCTCGGCGTTCAGATTGCGCTGCTCATCATCATCATTGCCATACCGATCCTGCCCTTCAGCTTCCTGTGGCCCGGGTTCGTCGGTGTGGCGCTGTACGGAGTGCTGGTCTCCACCTTCGCGTGGATGGCCGGTGGCCCGAAGGTGAGCATCATCATTACTGTCGCGCTCGCGGTGCTCGGCGCCCTCGGCATCCTGTGCCACAACCACCTCTGGTTGCAGGCCCTGCTCGTGTTCCTCCTGGGCCTGGGATACGGCTATGCGGCCAGCCGCGGTGTTCGCCGGGCGGTGATGCAGCTGCCCATCCTGGTGCCCTACTTCATGGCGAATCCGCCAGCGCTCTTCACCAAGGACGCACCGCGCATCAGTGCCGCCTATCTCCTTGCGGTGATTGCGATCGTTATTCTTGCCGGCCTGTGGACGCTGTTCGTCGCCACCAGGGTCGAGGGGGATCGCAAGCTCGTGGTGCAGGAGGTTGCTGACCGGAAGGCCCCCATCCTCTATGGAGCACTTCTCGGACTCGTCTCCGCAGCGGTCGTCGTGCTGTTCATGCTGTACCTTCCGAACTCGCACTGGGTGTGGGTGACATTGACGCTCTATGTGCTGGCGAATCCGAATGAGCCGCTGAACTGGCGGAGGATGTGGGAGCGTGTGGGGGGCACATTCGGCCGGATTCGCCATCGTGACGATCCTGGTCCTGATCGGGGTGCCCGACTCGGTGCTGCTGATGCTCGGCATGGTGACTCTGTGGGCGCTTCTGTACTTCTTCGTCACGAAGAAGCCGTACTGGCAGTACGTCATCTTCCTCAGCATGACGGTCGTGCTGGTGAACTCCGCGGGAATGAGCACGGTGCTCCTCGATGGGGAGCGGATGGGCTTCACCTTCGTCGGAGCCGTGCTGACGATCATGGTGGCCGTCATCGTGGATCTGGTGATGTACCACCGGATCGGGGGCTCGCGCGATCTGCCGAAGCCGGTCGACGACGAGCCCACGCCCTTCTAAGTCCGTGGTTTGACCGGGCCTCTACAGTGGCGGCAGGTTCATCAGCGTCGTCCCGGCCAGAATTGAGGATTCCCATGAGCACCCGCATCCTGGTCGTTGTCACCAATGTCGACCACTACGGCGCCGATCCGTCCCATCCCACCGGACTGTGGCTGTCCGAGCTGACCCATGCCTACGACGTCTTCGCCGAGCGCGGCTTCGAGCAGACCATCGTGAGCCCGGCCGGGGGCGAGTCGCCGTTGGAGCCGCGGTCGCTGAAATTCCCGAACTATGACAAGTCCGCCAAGGCCTGGCATGAGGACCCGGCGCGGATGGCGCTGCTTCAGAGCACCGCAAGTCCCGACCAGATCGACTCGGCCGACTACGACGCGATCTTCTTCACCGGCGGGCACGCCGTGATGTTCGACTTCCCGGGCAGCAAGGGCCTGCAGAGGATCACCCGCGAGATCTTCGAGCGCGGGGGAGTCGTCGGCGCCGTCTGCCACGGATACGCCGGGCTGCTGAACACCCAGGGTGACGGAAAAGTCCGGGGTGTCGTCTGTGACTAGGGGTTGAGCCCCTCTCGGCGTGTCATACAGGCGGGCGAGGCCCCGCACGGTTTGGATGGAAGTACCCCTACAAACCACCGCCGCAAGGAACCTCGCCCGCGATGCCATCCTCTCCCACCGCGCCCGCCGTCCGCACCTCTGACACGCCCGCACCGAATGTCCGGCTGGTCGATCACCTGGCCCGGGTCCCCGACCCCCGCAAACCCAGAGGCACCCGGTACCCGCTGACAGGCCTGCTCCTCCTGGCGATCTCGGCGACCCTGGCCGGATGCCGGGGCTTCACCGCGATCGGAGAATGGGCCCACGCCCTCACCGGCCACTCCCTGGCCGGGTTCGGGCTGCGCGCGGCCCCCGGAGAATCGAACCTGCGCAAGCTGTTCTCACGTCTGGATGCCGCCGCACTGGACGCTGAACTGTGCCTGTACGCCTGGACCCGCACCACCACCATCGACGGGCGCCGTGTCATCGCCGTGGACGGGAAAACCCTGCGCGGCTCCCGATCGGCAACCGAAAAGGCCCGGCACCTGGTCGCAGCCCTCGACCACGCCAGCGGCACCGTGGTCGCCCAGCAGGCCGTCGACGCGAAGTCCAACGAGATCCCGGCCCTGCCCGACCTCATCACCGCGTTGGGCGAACGGGCTGCCGGTGCGGTGATCACCGCCGACGCCCTCCATACCCAGACCGCGACCGCGACCGCGATCCTGGCCGCCGGTGCGGACTATGTGTTCACGGTCAAGGCTAACCAGCCGGGACTGCACAAGCGATTGAAGGGCCTGCCGTGGTCACGGGTTCCGGCAGGACACGTCGAGGTGGAGAAGTCTCATGGGCGCAGGGTCCGGCGGACTCTGAAGGTCGTCCAGGCACCCGCGGATCTGGGGTTTGAGGGGGCGGTGCAGGTCGCCCAGTTGCGCCGGGTCGCCACCCGGGGCCAGAAGAAGACCACGGAGGTGGTCTACCTCATCACCTCGGCCGGTCTGCCCGATGCACCACCGGCCCGGCTCGCGGCGTGGGTGCGCGGTCATTGGGGTGTGGAGAACCGGTTGCACTGGGTCCGTGATGTGACCTTCGACGAGGACAGGCACCAGGCCAGGACTGGGTCGGCGCCTCAGGTGATGGCCACCCTGCGCAGTGTGGCGATCGGTATTCACCGGATGAGGGGTGAGGCGAACATCGCGCGGGCGATCCGGCGTGCGGCCTGGGACCCGTTGGCGACCTGTGACCTGGTCCTCACACTCTGATCACAGCTCGACCACAGGAAGGAGAAACGACTTTTCCGGGACCCTGGCTGAACACCACCCTGTCCGATGGCAGCTATCTGGTCGCCGGACGGCGTCTCACCGGCTTCTCCTGGCGCGAGGAGATCCTCGCCCGGGTCGACAAGCTCGTCCCGTTCAACATCGAGGAGCGGATCCAGGAACGCGGCGCGCGCTACACGAAGGCGCTGCTGCCCTTCGTCTCCAACGCCGTCGTCGACGGCAACCTCGTCACCGGGCAGAACCCCGGATCGGCCAAGGAGACCGCGACCAGGCTCGCCGCGCTGCTGTGACGCCGGGACGCCCCCACTCACTCCCACTCGAAGGACAGGACATATGCAGACAGTGCTCGGATCGGGCGGACAGATCGCCGAGGAGCTCACCCGCGAGTTGCGCCGGAACTTCACCGACGACATCCGCCTGGTGAGCCGGCATCCGCGCAAGGTTCACGAGAGCGATCAGCTGGTCTCCGCCGATCTGATGGACGCCGAGGCCACCGATGCCGCAGTCTCGGGGAGCGACATCGTCTACCTCACCGTCGGCCTGCCGATGAACTCCGAACTGTGGGAGCAGCGCTTCCCGACCATGATGGCCAATACCATCGCCGCTTGTCAGAAGCATGGCAGCAAGCTCGTCTTCTTCGACAACACCTACATGTACCCGCGCACCTCCACCCCCCAGACCGAGGAGACCGCGTTCGAGCCGATCGGGCGCAAGGCCACCGTGCGCGCCCGGATGGCCACGATGCTGCTGACCGAGATGGACGCCGGCACGATCGAGGCGGCGATCTGCCGCGCCCCCGAGTTCTACGGCCCCGGCAAGACGCAGAGTCTCACCAACTCGACCGTCTTCAACCGCATCAAGCAGGGCAAGCGGGCCATCGTGCCGATCAACGATCGCGCCCGGCGCACCCTGATCTGGACCCCGGACGCCAGCCGGGGAATGGCGCTCATCGGCAATTCTCCAGACGCCTTCGGGCAGACCTGGCATCTGCCCGTCGACCCCGACCGGCTCAGCTACCACGAGATGATCAACATCGCCGCCCAGGTCCTCGGACACAAGATCGGCTACGTCACGGTTCCCGAGTGGGCATTCAGCGTCGGCGGACGGCTCAACAAGGAGCTCAAGGAGGCCGGCGAGCTGATGCCGCGCTACCGGCAGGACAACATCTTCGACGCGTCGAAGTTCGCGGGCCGGTTCCCCGATTTCGCGGTCACCAGCTATCGGCAGGGCATCAGCCAGATCCTCACCGGGAAGTGAGACTGCGTCAGGTCAGGACGCCTCCGCAACCTCGGGTCCTGCCGGCCTGTCCTCGCCGAGGGCGTCGTCCATGTCCTCCAGGGTGCGGCCCTTGGTCTCGGTGAGGAACTTCGCCACGAAGAGCAGCGAGATGAGCGCGAAACCGGTGTAGATGCCGTAGGCGAGCCCGAGGGAGACTGTCCTTGAGGCCGGGGAAGGTGACGGTCACGATCCAGTTCGCCACCCACTGCCCGGCGGCCGCCAGGGACAGCGCGGCGCCGCGGATCCGGTTCGGGAACATCTCGCCGAGCAGCACCCAGATCACCGGGCCCCAGGACATGCCGAAGGCGATCACGAAGACGTTGGCGGCGACCAGGGCGATCGGGCCGGCGGCGCCGTTGAGGACCGGGGCGAGCTGGCCGGTGGCGTCGGGAACCATGGCAGCGGTGCCGAAGCAGATCGCCAGCGCGGCCAGTGAGACCGTCATGCCGACCGAGCCGATGATGAGCAGGAGCTTGCGGCCGATCCGGTCGACCAGCAGGATCGCCACAATGGTCGTCGCGATGTTGACGATCGAGGTGATGACCGAGATGGTGAACGCCGACGAGGTGTCGAAGCCGACCGCCATCCACAGGGTGTTCGAGTAGTAGAAGATGACATTGATACCGACGAACTGCTGCAGCATCGAGGCGATGAGGCCGATCCACACGATCGGGTAGATCTTGCCGGTGCGCGAGTTCTTCAGATCCCGCCAGGAGGGTTTGGTCTCGCCGGCGAGGCTGCCCTGGATGCGGTCGATGGTGATCTCGAGGTTCTTCTCGCCGAGCAGCAGGGTGAGCACCTTGCGGGCCTCCGGAATGCGGTGGGCGGCCACCAGATAGCGCGGCGATTCGGGGATCGTGAAGGCCAGAGCGCCGTAGATGATCGCCGGGATGGCGAGCACCAGGAACATCCAGCGCCAGGCCTCCAGCCCGAACCAGAGCATGCCGTCGGGCTGACCGGTCGAGGTGGCGTGGACCAGCAGGGCGTCGACCAGCAGGGAGAGGAAGATCCCGGTGACGATGGCCAGCTGCTGCAGGGAGCCGAGCCGGCCGCGGATCCGTGGCGGCGAGACCTCTGCGATGTAGGCGGGGGCGATGACCGATGCGAAGCCGACGCCGGCCCCGCCGACGATGCGGAAGAGGATGAACATCACGAGTCCGGCGGTGGTCTCGGGGGCCAGCACGCAGCCGATGGCACTGAGGATGAAGAGCAGGGCTGCGATCTTCATCACCATCAGGCGGCCGACCCGGTCGGCGACGCGCCCGGCGGTCATCGCGCCGATCGCAGCGCCGATGAGCGCCGCGGCCACCGCGAAGCCGAGGGCTCCTGCGCCGATGTGCCAGACCTCACCGATGGCCGAGACCGCGCCGTTGATGACGGCGGAGTCATAGCCGAAGAGCAGGCCGCCGAGAGCGGCGACCGAGGCGATCCGGACGACTCCCTTGGCATCGCCGCCGGAGAGGTCGGGGGTGGCGGTTGCGTGTTGACTCATGAGAAACGTGTCCTCCTTTGGACCTGGGCCGGCACCGGATCGACATCGTCACAAGGGGAACCACCGCATTGTTGGTTCACCGTTCGGCTGCGTCGAAATACGCCGTCGTCCGAGAATAGCCCAAGGGGCATCTCGAGTACACAGGTGGTCCACTGTCGGAGCATGACGCCGTCACAACGGCCCGATAGAACCCCTTGACAGCGTTGTCATCACGCGATGGCAATCGGGCGGTTCGGCGGGCGGGCAGACGCCGCAATCGGCTTCGCTGGGGAGGTGGGGCCGGATCGGCCGGCACCCAGTTTCTCTCCGGGAGGAATCAGAATGGTGACGGACGCCGTGCCCATGGTGCGTGCACAGAGTGTGAGCCGACGGGCGGACAATGGACGAGGTCCGGGTCTTCAGATCCTGCGGCAGTGCTCGCTCGGCATTCCCGCCGGCGGGCTCACGGCGATCGTCGGGCCGAGCGGGGCCGGCAAGACATCGCTGCTGTACTGCCTGAGCGGATTGGACCGCCCCGATGAGGGCCGGGTCATCGTCGACGGCACAGACGTGTACGGTCTCGGCCGCGAGCGGCGGGCCCGGTTCCTGCGCACCCGGGTCGGGTTCGTCTTCCAGCAGTACAACCTCATTCCCTATCTCACGGTGGCCGAGAACGTGCTGCTGCCCGAGGAGCTGGCGGGGCGACGGGTGCCGCGCGACGCCGTCGACAGGCTGCTCGCCCGGTTCGGTCTGGCTGACAAGCGCAGCACGCCGGCGTCGGCGTTGTCCGGCGGGGAGCAGCAGCGGGTGGCGCTGTGCCGGGCGATGCTGCTGCACCCGGCGGTCGTGTTCGCCGACGAGCCGACCGGGGCCCTCGACACCGCGAACTCGCGGATGGTGCTGGGCGTGCTGCGCGACCTCGCCGGCTCCGGGACGACGGTGGTCGTCGTCACCCACGACGTGGACGCGGCATCGCTCGCCGATCGGGTGGTGTTCATGCGCGACGGAGCGATCACCGGCGTCTCCGGTCCGATGAAGGGCGCGGCGATCCTCGCCGCGATGCGGACACCCGGCGCCGCAGCGACGACCGGGGGAGGCCCGTCGTGGTGAGGCACGCGCTGCGCATCCTGCGCCACGACCGGGGCGGCTGGACGCCGATGATCGTCGTGGTCGCGGTGGTGAGTGCTCTCATCGGGGCCTGCCTCAACCAGTACGTCTACACGAACAGCGCGCCATTCGTGGCCGCCGCCCGGACTGCCGGGGCTCGACCCGGCCGAGTTCCGGATCGTGTCGGTGACGATCTACGCATTCATCGCGCTGCTGGCGTTCTTCTCGCTGACCGTGGTCGGATCGGCCGCGGTGGAGCGCACCCGGGACACCTTCGCCCGGTGGCGGCTGGCCGGGGCGAGCCCGGCACAGGTGCGGCGCTGTCTGTGGGCCATCGTCGGGCTGGCGAGTCTGGGCGGGGCCCTGCCGGGATCGCTGATGTCGCTGCCGGTGAGTGCCGCCGCCGTCCCGCTGTTCAACCGGATGGCCGGCGAGAGCTTCCCCGGCGGACTGGGCACATTCACCCCTCCGGCATTCCGCCCGTCGCTGCTCGCCTGGGCCGGGGCGCTCCTCCTCGGAGCGGCGACCTGCCTTGCCGGGGCGCTGATCCCGGCGTGGCGGGCATCCAGAGTCGAGGCCGTCGAGGCCCTGCGCGAGCCGGCCCCGGGAGAGCGACGCGGCGCCTGGATGCGGTGGCTCGTCGGCGGGCTCCTCGTTGCTCTCGCCGTCGTCCAGTCGCCGGGGGCGTTGCGGCATCGGCGTCTCGCGGGGCGGGCGCGGATATGAGGGCGATGGTCGATGTCGCGATGAACGGCGGCCTCACGACGGCGATCGGCGTGTATGTGCTGGGACCGCAGCTGGTGCCGGTCGTGCTCGGCGGAGCGCGGGCTCTTCTGCGGCTCGGCCGCATCCGGCTCGGTGTGCTGGCTGCCCGGTCGGCGCGGGCGGGCATCGGTGCGAACGCGAACACCATCGCCCCGCTCGCCGCCGCCATCGGACTGACCGCGGCCGTGCTGACGCCGGTGCGCAGCGCCGCGGCCACCCTCGTCGCGGCGGGAGTGGCGTCCCCGGGTCTCAACTACTCCGACACGCTCGTGATGTCCGGGTTGCTCGCGGTGGTCGCACTGCTCACCAGCGTCTCGGTGATCGTGCTGTCGCGCGGCGGCGCGGCCCGCGAGCAGGCGCTGCTGCGCGTCGCCGGCATGACTCCCCGCCAGGCGACGAGCTGGTGCGGCTGGCAGAGCGGCCTGCTCGCGATCTGCGCCGTGATCCTCGGCCTGGTTCCCGTCGCGGTCGCCTCGACCACCATCGCGCTCTGGCCGATGCCGGGCCGCGGGCATGCCGTAGTCGACGCCCCCTGGATCGGGATCGGCGCCGCCGGACTCCTCTGCTGGGCGGTGCTCTTCGCCGCACAATGGGTGCAACTGCGACCGGCGCTGCGCCGCGAGCCCGCCGCTGGACTGAGAGGACCGACATGACTCCGACCGGCGTCCGCCGAGTGCTGGCGGAGTGGTTGCGGCAGTCGGCCCCCGCCGCCCGGCCCACCGTCGGTTCATCGGTGGCCGTGGCGATCTGTGCCAGCTATCAGACCTTTCTCGTGGCGAGCATCTTCCTCTCCGACGCCCCGGTCGGCGCGGTCCCGCAGACATGGTGGGGGAGCGTCTCGCTCGTCGTGGTGCTGATCGGCGCGGCGTTCCTGCTGCTCTGGTCGCCTCGCCGGCCGCTGATGGTGCTGCTCGTGGAGTGCGGGCTGTACGCCGCCGCATCGGCGATGCAGAGCAACAACTCCCTGGTGTTCCCGCTGCTGTTCGCCCTGTACGGCTGCGTGTCCCGGGCCGACTTCCGACGGCTGCTGTCCGGACTGGCGGCGGTCGTGGCGGTGATGACCGCGAGTGCCGTCCTGGTGAGTCCGGCCGGAGGATTCGCGATCGAGTTCGCCGGACAGCTGGTGACGGCTGTCGCCGCGACGGCGGTGGCGATCGCCGCCCGCAGTGTCCGCGGATGGCGTCTTGCCCGTCGTCGCGCCGACCAGGAGCAGGAGCGCAGTCGCCGCCTCGGCGCCGAGCGCGATCGCGCGGTCTTCCGCTCCCAGATCGCCGCCGAGCTCCACGACTCGGTGGGACACGGTCTCACCACCATCATCGCTCTCACCGAGGGGCTGGCCGATGCCACCGGCGATCCCCAGATCGACGACGCCCTGGCCGGGATCAACCAGGTCGCCCGGGAGAGTCTGGCCGACACCCGCCGGGCGGTCCGGGCCCTGGCCGGAGACGCCCATGGCACCGGCGGCGAGGGGCACGGATGGGCCGAGATCTCCGGTGTGCTGGCCCATGTCCGGGCGCTGGGGGTGACCGCCGCGCTCACCGAGACCGGGCATCGCCCCGGCGACCCCGTCCAGGCCGACCTGTGCTTCACCCTCACCCGGGAGGCCCTCACCAATGCGGTCCGGCACACCCGCGGGCTCACCTCCGTCGTCGTCTCCTGGGATCATCGCTGCGACGGCTCCCTGGCCGCCGCCATCCGCAACGACGGCGCTCCCGTTGACGAGGGTGACGAGGATGTCGCCGAGGGGGCGGGAGGCCGGCACCGGGCTGATGCGCCTCCGGGCTCGGGTCGAGGCCGCCGGCGGAATCCTCGAATGGGGGCCCGGCGTCGATCAGGGCTGGGTCGTCACCGCCGTTCTCCCGGCGTCGGACCGCGACCGTCAGGAGATCCGATGACCGTGCCTTCCGCGCAACGCGACTCCGCTTCCGGAGACCGGATCGCGGTCGTCCTGGTCGACGACCAGCGGTATGCCCGGGCCGGCTTCGCGCTCATGATCCGCAAGGACCCGGCCCTCCGCGTCGCCGCCGAGGCCGGGGACGGGCAGGAGGCGATCGACGCCATCGCCGGTCTGGCAGAGGCCGGCGCGTGCCCGGACGTCGTCCTGATGGACGTGCGGATGCCCGTCCTCGACGGGATAGACGCCACCCGGACGATCACCCGGCGCTGGCCGAGCGTCAAGGTGCTCATCCTCACCACCTATGACGAGGACGACTACGCGTTCGGCGGGCTCCAGGCCGGTGCGTCCGGCTTCCTGCTCAAGGACGTCCGCGCGTCTCAGCTCGTCGATGCCATTCATGCGATTGCTGAGGGAGACGCCGTTCTCACCCCGCGCATCACCGGTGAGGTGATTCGGCGCGGCATTCCCAGGCTGCTGCCCGATGCCGGAAGACGGCGCATCCGGGAGCGCTTCGAGACACTCAGCCCCCGCGAGGACGACATCGTCCGGCTCATCGCCCAGGGATTCTCCAATGCCGAGATCGCCGAGAGACTCGTTCTCGAACCGGCGTCCGTGAGGCGCAATGTGAGCCGCATTCTCGCCAAACTGCATCTGCGCGACCGGGTTCAGATCGCCGTCGACTGGTACCGGGCCTTCGGGTGACGCCGGTGGCCCGAGTGGCGTCTGCCCCCTCTGGCATCAGGCGGTCTGCGCGGGCCGGTACCGCAGGGCTACCGCCCGCTGTGAACTCAGCCGGTGACCGCCAGGATGCCCAGGACGACGTTGAGCGCCTCGTCGGAGCTGATCGACTCCCGGTGGGCGATCTGGGCGGTGGTGAGGGTGAGGACGCCGGAGAGGTTGAAGTAGACGATGGCGAGGCGCCGCGCATCGACCTCGTCGACTCCCTGAGCCCTCAGCCTCTCGGCAAGGGCGTCCTGGCCGGAGGCCTGCATCTCGGACATCGCCGTGATGACGCCGCGCAGCAACTCCGGGTAGGCCATCCCCACCTGCCGGCGCAGCTGGTGCTCGACGGGATCGCGATTGAGGTTCTCCCGGACCAGCTCCACCACGGTGTCCCAGGCCTGCTCGTCGGCGGGCCGGGAGGCGAAGGACTCGGCGATGCGCTGCCCCAGGTCCGGAGGCAGCCCGAGGACCGCGGCGTCCTTGCTCGGGAAGTAGTTGAAGAAGGTGCGCTGGGAAACTCCGGCCCGCTCGGCGATCTTCTCGATGGTGAGACTCTCCATTCCGTCGGCCAGCACCAGCTCCAGCGCGGCGCGATGGATGTCGTGCCGGGTCTGGCGCTTCTTCTGCTCCCGCAGGCCGCACCGCGGCTCCGGTCCCGACCCGGGCCGGGCCTCCTTCGTGGGTGCGGACTGGGTGACGCCGGAGCTGTCGGCCATGCTGTGAGGAACCTCCAAATTTTCATCAAGCGCAATCTTGCATCAACTGCAAGTTCGAGTATAGTCATTCTACGTCGCTGCGGACGAACGTCCGTGGCGCTTGTCTTTGTGGAGGAAACACGTGAGCAGTGCAGTCAGTGCGCGCCCATCGCGGGGAGAGGCAGTGAGGTCCCGGGGAGACGCCGGGGACTTCAAGATGACGCCGGCGCAGCGCAATGTCTTTCTCGGCCTGGTCCTGGGCATGCTGGTCAGCTCGATCAGCCAGACCATCGTCGGCCCGGCGATGCCGAGGATCGTGGCCGAGCTCGGTGGCATGGCGCACTACTCGTGGATCGCCACTGCCGCCATGCTGGCCTCGGCGGTCGTCGTCCCGATCGTCGGGAAGCTGTCCGACATGTACGGCCGGCGCGGCTTCTACATCGCCGGGCTGGTGGTCTTCATGATCGGCTCGATCCTGTCGGGATTCGCCAACAGCTTCTGGTTCCTGGTCGGCGCCCGCGCCGTCCAGGGGCTCGGCATGGGCGTCCTGCAGCCGCTCTCGCAGACCATCATCGGCGATATCATCCCGGCCCGTCACCGTGGCAAGTACCAGGGCATCATGGGCGCCGTATTCGGCGTCACCTCGGTGCTCGGCCCGCTTGCGGGCGGCTGGATCACCGACAACATGAACTGGCGCTGGCTGTTCTTCCTGCCGGTGCCCGTCGGTCTTATCGCGCTGTACTTCGTGTTCCGGTTCCTGCACATCCCGCACACCGCCTCGCAGAACAGCTTCGATCTGTGGGGTGCGCTGAGCCTGGTCCCGGCCCTGGTCGTGATCCTGCTGGCCACCACCTGGGGCGGCACCAGCTATGCGTGGGGCTCTCCGACCATCATCGGCATGTACATCGCCGGTGCGGTGCTGATCGGGCTTTTCGTCTGGGCCGAGTTCAAGGCCCCGAACCCGCTGCTGCCGCTTCGGCTGTTCAGCCAGAACATCTTCACCATGTCGGTGCTCGCCTCCTTCATGCTGTCGGTGGCCATGTTCGGCGCCGTCATCTACATCCCGGTCTTCGCCCAGGTGGTGCTCGGCTCCTCCGCCACGAACTCCGGCATCATCCTGATGCCGCTGAGCGTCGCGCTGATCATCACCTCGATCATCGTCGGCCTGCTCATCACCAGGACCGGTCGCTACAAGGGCTTCATGATCGGCGGTCTGGCGGTCGTGCTGATCGGCTATCTGGGACTCACCCGGCTGACCGCCGAGTCCTCCAAGCTGGCGCTGTCCGGCCTGCTGGTCGTCATCGGCCTGGGGATCGGCATGTCCCTCCAGGTCTTCACCCTGGTGGTGCAGAACAACGCGAAGCGCTCCGAGATGGGCATCGCGACGTCCGCCGTGCAGTTCTTCCGCAACCTCGGCGCGACCGTGGGCACCGCGATTCTCGGCACCGTGATGAGCTCCTCGCTGCAGGGCAACATCATGAGCCATCTCCCGGCCGCCGCTCAGGCCAAGATCGCCGCGTCCGGCGCGTCGATCGACGCCGGCTCGGCGCTGGACACCTCCAAGGTGGCGAAGCTGCCGGAGATCATGCTGACCGCCGTGCGCGACGGTATGGCTGACTCGATGCACTCGGTGTTCTGGACCGCCGTCCCGTTCATCGTGCTCGCGATCGTCCTGACCCTGTTCATCAGGAACAAGCCGCTGCGGACCACCATCTACGACACCGATGAGCAGGAGGCCGCGCTCCGGGCCAAGGAGATTGCCGCCGCGGAATCCGAGGCTGCCGGGGAGTACGCCGTTGCTCATCCGGGCCGGGGTGGGGCTGAGTCTTCGGATGACGCCGAGCACGCCGGTTCCGCAACGGCGAGCGGGGGCTCTGCCTGGTCCGCCGCCGACGACTGACGCAGCCGGGGAGCGGCGGAGGGGGTGACCTCCAGTGCATGAAAGGTTCATATATGAACCATTCATGCGACAATGGCACCATGACCACCTATCAGGACTATGTTCGGGTTCTTACCGCCGCAGCGCCTCAGCATGGCGTCGTCACCCGGGCGCAGATCCTCCGCTTGTCGATCACGGCTTCGTCCCTGCATCGGATGACCCTCGACGAGGATGGGCTCGTGCGTCTGGACCGAGGCATCTACGGCGTCCCGCCGCTGTTTGACTCTTTTCTGGAGCAGCGCGTGGCGTGGTGGATTCTCAATCCGCGTGAGTTCCTGGCCGAGCGCGCCCGGCCAGGCTCGCTCGTTCGTGACGGTGTTATCAGCCATGGAGACGCCGCATGGCTTCATGGTGTGAGTGACATGCCCACCGACGGGCATTGGAGTGTCGCCGTTCCCCGTGACACCCCGTGGGGCATCCAGCACGTCGCGTCTTTGGAACCGGGAGACATCACCTGGATCAACGGTCTGCCTGTCACCACTCTGGAGCGCACGACCCGAGATCTCGGTGCGGTGGGCATCGACGGCGAGCATCTCGCCCGCTGGGTCCGGTTTCTCGTCACTGAGCGTCACTGGTCTCTCGACCGGGTCGCTGGTCTCCTCGGACCTGACGCCACCCGTGATGCCCTGCCCTTTGTCGATACTCCGAATCCGGCGGCCGCAGCATGAGCCAGCCGCGGCCCACGCCCCAGCACATCCGCCAGGACATTCGTCGCCAAGCGCGCGACTGGCCCATCCACGCCTGCCAGTACGTATTCTCCGAATGGGTCCTCCGACGCCTCGTCGAACGTCGAAGAGACTATTCATGATGCACTGAGCGATTTTCTCGGCTGTCCCGGAGCGGTTCTAGTGGTGCCGAAGGTCGTTGAGGGCTGCTGCGATCTGGCTTCGGATGTCGTCGTGTGCTGGTGAGAGGCGCCACTTGGGATCGGTCCAACGATCCTGCGGATATAGCCACACTGGCATGCCGACCAGATCTGGTGGCTCCCAGTCGTAGCGGGGCCAGACATGGGCATGCAGAGTGGGATCGGTGTTGCCCAGAATCTCCAGGTTGATCCTGCGGAACGCGGGATCCCTGGCCCGGCAGACTTGTTCGACGGCCCGGCCCAGCAGCTCCATGTCTGCCAGGAACTCCAGGCGTCGGGTAGACGAAAGGTCGCTGAGGCCGTGGATGCCGAGCTGGTCGGTCAGTGCGATGCAATAGCCGGGCAGGAACTGCACGTCTCCGATGGCTGCGAAGGAGGCAGACAGGTGGGCGATGACTGTCGGATTGTGCCCGCGCAATGCTGATCCGACGCGATCGGCCCGCCAATTTCGCATATGCCGACTCTAGCGCTGTCAGAATGGGTATGCCGGGCAGTTCGGTAGTCCCGATTGATGCTCATTGCTGAGTTGGGCGGCCGAGGACAAGCTGGGGCAGATCGTCAGCGACCGTTGCAGCGCCTCCTGCGATATCTTGTATCTCGAAGCCCCCCGGGAGGTCTGTCTCCGGGGTCATCCCCAAGACCGCCTCAAGGAAGGAAGGGACAAGGGTCATGTCTGGAGTTCCCGAAGATCCGCGCACAGCCACTGAAGTCGCCACAACGCTGCTTGCTGCGAGAACCGCGAAAGGTCTCACCTACGCAGACGTTGCGGAGGCGCTGGACAAGCCGCTTGTCTGGATGACCTCGGCATTGTTGGGCCAACAGCCCTTCGATGAGGAGACCGCGCACCATCTGATCACATTGCTCGATCTTGACGAGGGCCTGCTCCCGCAGCTCGTCCGTGTCCCGTGGCGGGGTAGTTTTGATCCGTCGGCGCCGCCCTCTGACCCCACGGTCTATCGGCTCTACGAGGCGATTCAGGTCTATGGTCCCGCACTGAAGGAACTCATCCACGAGGAATTCGGCGACGGAATCATGAGTGCCATCGCTTTCAACGTCTCATTTTCCCGGCGCGAGGATCCCCACGGTGACCGCGTCCATATCGAGTTCGATGGCAAGTTCCTCGGATACTCCTGGGATTGAATGGCTGGCTGAGGAGGAAGTGGACGCGATGCGAACAGACCAGGCTCGGGCCGCGAGCGTGAACACGCTGGCGCGTCATTTCGGGGCTCACCGAATCACGGCGCCATCGCTCATGCCATGCGCCCGGCCCGAACCAAGTATCTGAGGTGAACCACCATGACTCGACGCTCCATTGAAGACATCAAGGCTCGTGCCGACGAGTTCGCCGATGCCTTCGAGAACTACGACCCGAAGCCTGGCGACCAGGACGCACCCCTTCCACCCACGATGGCGGTCAAGCTCGCCGCCTGGCGGCGCGATACCGCCGAGAAAGAACTGGCCGAGGCCGTGCGCGCTGCGCGCGAGCAGAGCCTGTCCTGGCGCGAGGTGGGTGAGGCGATCGGCACCAGCGGCGAAGCCGCCCGTCAACGCTACAGCCGTTCAGCATGAAATCGCCTACACGACCGTACGGTTCCGGGCACTACATTCGCGTTGCGATTGAGCTATGGACTGAGTGAAGCGTTCCAGACTCTTGGAGAAAATCACAATTTCGAGAATCAAGTTGAATCGCATCATGTCAGCATCAAAATTCAGTCCAGTTCGGGGTTCACGGTCGCAATGGGCGATTGTCGGTCCACACGATCACGAGTTTGCGCTCGGCGAACCGCCACCCTCTCGTAGTCTTGACGAGCGAGTCCTCGTAGCGAATCGACATGACGATGAGGGTGCGTCCATCGTCGTTTGCGAGGACGTGATGGGCGAAGCAATAGCTCTCGACTGTGGCAGTACTGGAAGTCAGTGATGTGATCACCGATTGCCCGTTGAAGTGTGTTGTCGCGATGTATTGAGAAAGTGCCGCGAATCCTTCTACATGTTGATCGTGAGTGGTGAGCACCTGAACCGGCTCGCTTTCGCCGGATTCACGATAGACGAGGGTCCGACCGTCCGGAGTATACAGTCCGTACTGGAGTTCGGGCTCGCGAGAATCCGCGTAGTGGGCATAGGCGTCGATGAGCGTGCGGATTGAGAGTCTGTCAGCCACCTGATCTTCGCTGACGCTCGTCGGCCCGGTCTCAAATCCGTGCTTGGTCTCCGGCGTGGTCAATCTGTGTCCTCTCTGCCGTGTCGTCTGGCTTCTCCAAACGAGTAGACTCAATCGGAGCAGCCTCCGGTTACAGAATAATCGGAGTGCGTTCCGTTTGCAAGCAGATGTGAGGATGGAGAGATGGTTGACAAGACGCAGCCGAACCGGCGGGCGGATGCGAGGCGCAACCAGCAGAGGCTGTTGACGGCGGCGGCAAAGGTGTTCGCCCGTGACGGGGTTCAGACCTCATTGAACGGAATCGCCCGCGAGGCAGGCGTGGGCATAGCCACTTTGTTCCGCCATTTTCCCACCCGTGAAGCACTTATCGAGGCCACTTTCAGAAATGAGTTGGCTCGGCTCTGCGATGCCGCTCCCGAACTGTCCGCTGAGTTGTCCGCCGATGAGGCGATGGCGTCGTGGATGGAGCGCTTTCTTGAGTACATGACCACGAAGCATGGGATGGTCGACACATTGCAAGCGATGATGACGACTGGCTCTCCTCTGTACAACGAGACGCTCGGCAGACTCATCAGCGCAACGCAAACGCTCATCGCTGCTGGCATCGGCAGTGGCCGTTTCCGATCCGACGTGGCTGCGTCAGACGTATTGGCTCAGCTAGGGGGAATCGCTTATATGGCCGGAGAACCGGAGCAGCGCGACCAAGCTCGCCGGATGATCGCATTGCTCATCGACGGCCTGCGTTTGATGCCGTCGCCGTCGACACGTCGGAAGTGACCGCAGAACGCGCCAGGTCGTCTGGGCAGTTGCGTGTGAGTCCTACTTGGGAGGGGTGGAGGATGTGTTGTCTGATTGTCGGTTGCCTTGGAACTGCTGGGTGCCGAGGGTTGCGAGGAGGTCGAGCTTGCTTGCGGCCTCAGTTCTGGGCGGTGCGGTGAGGATGAGCAGGACCTGGGTCTCGTCCTCGGTGAATAGGGCTTGGCAATCTACCTCGATTTCTCCGATTTCTGGGTGGATGAGGGTCTTGTGGTCTTCGAATCGGCGGCTCACCTCGTGTGCGGCCCAGAGGGTCGCGAACTCGGTACTCCGCTGGGTCAGTTCTCTGGCAAGCGCGCCGGCGCGCGAGTCTTTTCCCATGGCACCCAGCGCGGCGCGCAGCGAGGCAACTTGGGCTCGACTCTGCCGGTCACGGTCACTTTCCGGGTAGCGCCAGCGTTCCTGCTTGGGGTGGATGAACCAGCGGTAAATGCTGCTGCGTTCCATGCCGGTCAGCTGGCTGACGTCGCCGAACAGTGCCTTCGCGGGTTCGTTCTGCACGAGGGTCTCTCCGATGGCCGAGATGATCAGTGCGGGGGTTTCGGTGAGGCGGTCAAGCACGCGCAAGAGCCCTGGGGGAATGTAGTCCCCGCTGGTGACGCGGTCGGGAGCGCTGTAACCGGAGACCTGATATAGGTAGTCGCGCTCCTCCGGACTCAATCGTAGGGCGCGGGCGAGGGATGCGACCATTTGCACGCTTGGTTGTGGGCCGCGGCGCTGTTCCAACCGGGTGTAGTAGTCCGTCGACATCGCCGCCAGCTGGGCGACCTCTTCCCGGCGTAGCCCGCTGGTTCGTCTGCGCGGCCCGACGCTCAGGCCGATGTCGGCCGGTTGCAGGCCCTCGCGCTGATGGCGGAGGAAGTCGGCTAGCGCGTCACGATCCATTCTCCCAGTATCGTCGTTCGCCGAGATGTGAGAGAGGGAGCGGTGATCCCCCTATAACCGCTCCCTGGAACTGACCTCTTGAGCGCCGAATACTTCAACCATGAACATCACAGGGAACACCATCTTCATTCCTGGTGCCACCAGCGGCATCGGGCTCGCTCTCGCGCTCCGGCTTCGGGAGAAGGGCAACACGGTCGTCGTGGGCGGCCGGCGCACCGAGCTGTTGGAACAAATCGCCGCCGACCACCCCGGTATCGACGCGGTCCGGATCGATACCACCGACCCTGAGAGCATCCGGGAGACTGCTACTAAGGTGCTCGCCGCGCACCCGGATCTGAATGTACTGGTGACGATGGCGGGGATCATGGGCGTTGAGGACTGGACAACCTCCGACGGCTTCCTCGCCCATGCCGAGGCCACCGTCACGACCAATCTCCTCGGCCCGATCCGCCTGATCGCGGCCTACATCGAACATCTGCGTTCCCGGCCGGATGCCACGATCCTGACTGTCTCCTCCGGGCTGGCGTTCGCGCCGCTGGCCGTTACACCCAGCTATAACGCGACCAAGGCAGCGGTCCACATGCTAAGCGAATCTCTTCGCCTCCAACTCGCCGACACGAACGTGAAGGTGCTGGAGCTGGAACCGCCATCGGTCGCCACCGACCTAATGCCAGGGCAGCGCGACAGCAGCTTCGCGATGCCCCTCGATGACTTCGTCAGCGAGGTCGTCGGCTTGATCGAAACCCAGCCAGCCGCCAAGGAGATCCAAGTCGAGCGCGTCAAGTTCCTCCGCTACGGCGAGATCCGCGGTGACTACGACCAGGTCGTCGCCAGCCTCAATCAGCTTGACCCGCATGGAAAGGAGTGAGCACGGCCGTTGTTGCTGCCGGTGGCAGTCTTCGTCCGTGCGGAAGGAGACCACGGAGGATCGGAGAGCCCGAGTAGAGGACCTGCAAGGAAGATCGCCCTCGGGATTGCCTTGTCGCCGCCTGAAGGACATCGCCGGTGGGCAGTGGCGCATTGACGCCGGGACGAGGGCGCGCCGGTGACGGTCTTGCACGGGAGGGATTTTCGTGAGTCGTAGCCGTGTCTCGGCCCCGATCTACCGGCGCTCAAGGGGCTCGGATGCTAAGTCGGCTCCTAGTGAGCTGGCGCTTGGGAGTGGGTCGAAGGTTGTGTCGCGGTCTCGGCGAAGGGAGAGGATGACGTCTTGCTGACGGCTTCGCGGACACTGTGGGCTGGGTCATTGGCAAGTTGTTCGCGCACCGCCGGGTGCGTTGAACCCGACTGCTCCGAGAGCGCGCGAGCGAGGGCGCCCCGGACTCGGACGTCGGGATCAGCCGCCAGTCGTGCTCCGAGATGGGCCGGCTGGCCGTGCTCGGGCCAGAGGCTGGCTGCGAGGCTGCGAATGGCCCAGCCTTGGGTGGCGAGGAACGCGAGGTCGTCGTTGAGGGTGTCGCCGAGTTGGTGCAATGCTCTGGTGGGCCAGTAGTCGGAGTCTGTGCCGAGCAGTGAGTAGGCCAGGCGTCGGGCTTCGCTACGTTGTGCATCGTCGGCGGCGAGAGCGGCGGCCAATGTGGTTGCTTCGCCGCGAGCGTCGTGGGGGGTGCCGTTGATGCGGACGGCGCCGAGTTTGTGGGTGAACTGTTCGTCGAGCTTGTCGTGGTCCGAGGGTGTCGGCGAGGTGGCTAGACGCGCTGCAGTGGCGAAATAGTCGGCGCGCTTGGTTGGCGTGATGTGGCGCGCGAGGTTGTTGGCGGCGATGAGGTACTGCCCGCGATCACCGGAGCCGACGTGGGGATCGTCGGCGCGTTGGAGGAGTTCGGTCACGGCAGCGTCGACGTCCGTGGCGGGAAGGTGCCGAACGAGTAGGGAGTCACCGACCGTGCCGGTGCCGACGGAGTAGACACCATCGACGTGGTGGAGTGGGGTGGCTAGCCAGCTTAGCGCTGCAGTGGCCGCCATGGGGTCGACCTCGCGGGTGTCATGGAATGCGAGCATCTCCTGTGCCCATCGGTCGTCTGTGGCTGCGAGCGCGGCTAACGCGTCATGAGCGATGGGGTGGTTGCGCTCGACAGCGTCGATGGCGGTGGAAGTGCGTGCGGGCTGCGAGCGACTGAGCAGGGCCACGAGGTGTGCAATGGCTCGGGTGGCCAGTTGGGGGTGAGTGTTTGCGATCTTGGCCACGGTGGTGGCTTCGTCTTCGTCGTGGTAGCGGTAGTGGTTCGGCTCGACCGGCGGTTGTTTCTCGAAATGACAGAGCACCTCGTCGGCGGCCAACGCTTGGAGGCGGTCGGCGATGCCAGCCAGGAGTTTGATGGCGTTGTTGTAGCGGGAGGTTGCGAAGGAACGTAGGTCCGGCCTGGTACCAGTCTCGGCCGCAGTCAGTTCGCCGACGAGGTGAGTGGTGAGAGCGCCGATGAGGTCGTCGGGGATGAGATCGGCTTGGACGGCCAGGAGCCGGTAGGTCGTGCCGACGGTCCAGTAGTTGGGCGAGTCAAGGTCCTCGACGATGTTGACGAACTCGAGCGGATGAGATGCGCCCAAGGCTTCGATCGCTTTGGCGGCTCCGGCGCGGGCTAGGTGGTGGGCGGCCCGGACTGGCTCGTCGGACTCGATAAGGATCGCGGCAAGCGCACGGCGTGCACGGTCCTCCCCGGCCCAGTCGCTGATCGTGATGGCGTCGCGTAGCGCGCGTTGCGCCGATATCGCGGCCGATCGCAGCTTCTGATCGCTCAGGTCGGCCAGCGCGTCTTCGTAGGCGTGCTCGGCATTGGGAATGAGCGGCGTGGAGGTTCCCATTTGCTGCAGCGCGGTTTGCATGGGGAGAAGGTCGTTGCTAGTGAACGGGTTCCAATGCGATCGGAAGGCGCGACGGCTCAGGACCCGGGTCGATGCTTCGCGCCACTGCCGTGCGAGTGAGGCAGCGGCGGATGCTTCGTCCCAGGCGAGGTCGGCTTCGCTGAATCGTTGGTGGAGGGCGAGGTCGCGCGCGTAACGAGCGGTGACCAGTCCGAGGAGGGCGTAGCCGAGGTTGACTTGTCGTACGTCAGCCAGCAGGTCTGCCCATTCTGCGGTTGTCTCGGCCAGCAGGAGTCGTAACCGGGTGTGCAGTACCGGGTCTGCCGAGGAGGCTCCCGCGAGTTCGGTGAGGGCGGGGACAGCGCTGATCAGCCATTCGCGGGCGTCGTTGGCGAGAGCTGCTTCGCCGGCGAAGCAGAAAGAGTCGGATCTGGTCGAGGGGCTCCCCGATCCGCAGTGTCTCGATATGGGGAAGCTGGGCCAGCGGGTTGGAATACAGCGCGGTCGCAGTTTCGGCGAAGCGTTGGCACAGCTTGATCCGTTCGCTGACGCTCGCGTGATCTTCGGCATCAGTTGTCTCATTAGTCGCGGCGACTTTGGCTAGCTCTGTGAATTGGGTCTGGGTGAGTTGTGCGGTGGTGGATAGGCCCTGGTCCAATGCGGTCCAGAACTGCGCCAGGACATCGCGTGCTGCCTCATCTGCACGGCCCACGGCCGCCAGGAGTCGGTAGCGGTCTTTGTTGTGCTGTGCCGCGTGGGGGCCGAATCCGGCATCGCGGAGTTTCGTTTGCCCGGCCTCCACGAGCTCCAAAGCCTGCGGAGAATTCTCTGTCCCGGCCGCTTGGTCGAAGAGGGCCTGGGCGTCGGTGGCGACTTCGGGGGTACGGGCTAAGGCCTCTCGCACGGCAACAGCGTCGGCCGCAGGAACCAGTGGTGTGTCGAGCTTGAACGGAAGGCAGAAGGCTTTGGCCGTCGGCATCCCGAAGTACTCGACGACGATGTCGGGCCGGCGTCGGAGGACGTATAAGACTGCGAAGATTGCGAAGGGACTAGGCTCTTCAGGTTGCTCCGGCTGATGGACTGGGTGCCGAGATTGGGAGCGTGGGCGTCGTTGGAAAGGTGATTTCCGACGGAGTCGACGCCGACACGCAAGCACGGTGGTCGACGGGCTGGTGGTGTGGCATCGATAGCGGCACACCTACCTGTATCGTCTCAGTCCGGGGCATCGGCGCGGGAGTCGCGTCGGTAGTTGACCGGAGCAAGACCAAGAGCTTGACGGAAGTCCCGAGTCAGGTGCGCATGATCGGCGTACCCGAGTTCGGCCGCGATCTGAGCTATCGTGAGCGAGCTATCCTCCCGCAGCCGCTCAATAGCTTCTTGAAGACGGTAGCGGCGGATGGTGGCCACTGGTGAGAGTCCCACGTAGCGATGCATCAGACGTTGAACGTGGCGAGCAGTGATGTGGAAGCGTTCGGCTAACTGGCCGATTCGCATAATCCCTGGATCGGAAGCGATCAAGTCCTCAATCGCATTAGCGAGTATGCCCCGCTCATCCGGCGGCGTCAATCGCGACTGAACCCAGGTCGCATATGCAGCAGTTGCGCGCCCGATAGTAGTCTCCTTGTCGTCGTCTTCCATGGCCGCGAAGACAGGTGCGATGGAGGTCGGGCGCTTCGAATGCGATCGCGGTGTCCCGGATGGCGCTCGGGTCGTCGCACAACGACTCAATCGCGGCTGGCCGAAGCAATGCACCAACAGCCCATCCAGTACCACGCAAATCCCGATAAGAACTCTTTGTAGTTGGACCAGCAAGGGTTACGCCATGGCTTTCGATGACGAGATTGGACGCCGGGAAAGCCAGCACGTGTTGCCGAGAAGAACGCCCCGGCGGTATGTCCCAACGGGGTATCCAGAACCATCGGATCAGGTCGGCCAGCTCGGCGGGTGCGGCGACTCGCTGGAACGTCGGGAGCCTGGTCGGGTAGAGAATGCCTCTGCCGTGAATGGGGTGGGGCATCTGTCCTCCCTTTGAACTGGTCGCGAATCTTCAAGACAGTACGCCCAGCCCAGCAATAGCTTGGAGCCTATGAACGACGATAGCTCGCGCCAGGTAGGCGTCACAGGTGACCACACGACCGCCGGAGTGCCACACGGGTTCACAAGCCTGACACCCTTCCTGGCTGTTCCTCGGGCGGCGCAGGCGATTGAGTTTTACCAGTCAGTCTTCGGCGCCCGCATCCTGAGCGTGACCGAAGTTGAGGGCGTCGTCATCGACGCGGAACTCGACTTCGGTGACGGGCGGCTCCAGATCGGAGAACCGAATGCCGCATTCGGCGTCGTGCCAGCCCCTGAAGGTGACGGCGATTGCTACTCGATCGGCTTGTACTGCGAAGACGCTGACGCTGTCGTGGAGCGGGCGGAGCGCGCTGGCGCGACAATCCGTGAACCACTCAGCACCTTCGTCTCCGGCGACCGCTACGCCTCGATCCGCGACCCCTTCGGAGTGCGTTGGTCGATCATGACGCGTGTCGAAGACCTCAGTGAAGAGGAGAGCGTCAAGCGGGTCGAGGAATGGGCCAAAGAGCTGGAAGTATCACACCGACAGGACAGCACCACCGATCCTGCTCGCCCATCCAGCGACGAGGGCGCATAGCCCCTCCCGCTGCGACGTGAGAAGACCTGGCAAGTGCCGGTACAGCTGTCATTGATATCGAGCCTGGCGATGGGATCGCTAGTCGGGGCACGTCAGTTGACCCACTGCACGAGCTGCCAGATGAGCCCGTTCGGGTCCGCGAACTGGCAGTAACGCTCACCCCATGGCTCGGTCTCCGGCGGTGTCACAACGCGGGCTCCAGTCTTCTCGATGCGCTTGAACTGCTCGTCGAGATCGTCCACCACGAAAACGAGCAGCAGGCCCTGGCCAGCCGGTCCGGCGATCTCGCTCGGCTTGAAGGTAGCCAGGCCGGTCGCCAAGAAGATGAGGTTGGGGCCAGCCGTGGCGTGCTGGAGCGACACGAATCCGTCTGTCGCCATTGCCTCCTCGTAGCCGAAGTGCGTCTTGGCGAACGACGCCGATGCATCAATGTCGGAGACGTTGAGAGAGATGGCGGTCTGAGTGATGTTCACGGGAGGCTCCTTATGCTAAACTATGTACAGTGTACATTGTAATAGTAGCCGCGAGAAGGTTCAGAAGTGCCGAGACCGCTGATTGACCTGATGTGGCGAGACAGCCCGGGCGCGCCAGGCGGTGGCCGTCGTGGCCCCAAGGCCCGCTACTCGACCGGCGACATCGTCAGCAAGGCCATCGACATTGCAGATGCGGGCGGCCTCGCCGCGGTCACCGTCCGGGGGCTCGCTCAGGCCCTCGATATGACGGCGATGTCGGTGTACACCCACGTCAACAGCCGCGATGACCTGCTCGTGTTGATGGCTGACCATGCGTATGCGCAGATGCCCAAGGCATCGTTCGGACGCTCAGCCTGGCACACGCGTGCGCGCCGTGTCGCCGAGGACAACCTCGCCCTTCTCTCCGCTCATGCCTGGCTGCTCGACATCGACGACCCACGGACAGCGCTCGGCCCAGGCACCATCGCCAAGTACGACCATGAGCTCCGTATTTTCGACGGCACGACCCTCAACGACCTTCACCGCGACGCTGCATTGACGTTCCTGCTTGACTTCGTGCGGTCCTCAGCCGGCAGGATTGTCAGGACGCCGTCATCGGTCCCGGATTTCGGTGCCTTTTGGGAACAATCAGCTCACCGATTGGCGAAGTATCTGGCGGATGATTTCCCGCTCGCTCAAAGAGTCGGAGGGGTCGCTGGTGAGGCAATGAACGCTCCCTATGATGCCGCGCAGGCATGGGAGTTCGGGCTAGCTCGGGTGATTGCCGGTCTGGCAGGACTCATTTCTCAACCCACCTGATCCCGAGTCGCGCTGGTGCAGGAGTGTCTGACGCACCTGCGCCGGTCGGAGCCTCACTCCCCAACCTGAAATCAACCACCCCGGCCCATCCCGGCACTACTCGGGATGGGCAGAACTTGCGTTTGACAAGGCCAATCACAGCCTCGTCGACGGGTGGGGCGTGTGGGGCTCGAACCCACGACCCAGGGATTATGAGTCCCCTGCTCTGACCGGCTGAGCTAACGCCCCTTGCGGCACCGATGGCGTCGCGGGATGCACTCTATCGGGAAGTCAGCGGCTCCCGCTGAACGGCGTCGGCTCGCCCTGGACCCCCGGACGCCCGGCCAGCAGCGCGGTGATGGTGCGCCCGACCGCACTGTCGTCGTGATCGCCGATCACCGGATACCCGCGCGCCAGCACATCGGGGTGGGCATTGGCCACGGCGAACGGCCGCCCGACCAGATCGAGCATCGAGATGTCATTGGGCATGTCCCCGAAGGCGGCCGCTCGGGCCGGATCAACACCCAGATCGGAGCACACCTGGGCCAGCGCCGCGCCTTTCGAGACCCCGGCCGCACTGACCTCCAGAATCCCGTCCGGCCCGCTGAACGAGAAGGTCGTGGTGCCCCTCTCTCCGATCACCGGCGCCACCACCCGGCACAGCTCCTCGCTGGGAATGCCCCAGGCGCGAATCAGGAACTTCACGACGCGATGGTCCACGCCGACCAGCTCCTCCACCGGAGCCACCAGATCGGGTTCGCCCTTCTCCGAGGACCTCTCGAAGCCGGCCTCGATTCCCCAGTGCTGAGCCTCCTCGGCGCAGAACAGGGCCTCCGGCACCACCCGTCTCACGTCGGTGACGATATCGGCGAGAATCCCGGGGTCGATGCTTTGCTGGTGGATCACCTCACCGGTCCGCGCGTCGACGCTCACCGCCCCGTTGAAAGCGATGACGGTCGGGTCGGCGGGAGCCAGCTGCCCCAGCACATCCAGCCACCGGTAGGGACGTCCGGTGGCGAAGACGATCCGCACACCGGCAGCCGCGGCGTCCATCACGGCCGCGATGTTCTCCGCCGACGGCTCCTTGTCGTCGCCCAGGAAGGTCTGGTCCAGATCGGACGCGATGAGTTCTAAAGGCGCCATGATCACAGCTTCGTATTCGTCGTGGGCGTGGGGGTGGCACTGCCGCTGGACCCGGAGCCGCCGGGAGAGCGCATCGTCGGCGGAGTGCTGGGAGGCCGATCACGAGGCTCCCCGGATCCCGAGGGCGTGGCGGACGCCGACTGCGGCGAGCCCGATCCCGACGAGGGAGACGCCGGGGAACCCGAGGATGGTGAGCCGGACGACGGCGAACCAGATCCAGATCCAGAACCGGAAGAAGGAGAACTGGGCGAGCCCGATCCGCCACCGGAGCCGGACGCCGAGGTCGGCACCGGCGGCGGGGGAGGGCTGGGCGGAACATTCTGGAACAGAAGCACCGCGATGAGCAGGCCGAGGGCGGCGATCAGCAGGATGAGCAACCAGGCGATGCCGACACTCGACCAGCCCGCCCGGTCACCACGGCCGGGCCAGGGCAACGGCCAGGTCCGCGAGGTCCCGGTGCCGCTGCGATCGGCCCAGTGCAGCCGATAGCCCGGACCCGAGGGGTCCCCGACCGGGTTGGTCATCGACAGGTCGATCGCCTGCAGGATCCGCAGCGCCTCCGCCCTGGCCGACGGCGTCCCGTCGTTGACGAGTGCCACCCAGGGCGCCAGCGGGAGTTGATCAGGCCCTTCCGGGTCGTCGTCCTCGCTGCGGAACAGATATCCCAGACGCCCCTCGTCCTGCCCCTGCCCGCCGCGGGCCACCACGGTCTCGGCGTGCAGGTGATTCACCTCTCCGCTCAACCGGTCCCTGGCCGCCGCATCGGCCGCGGCCCCCTCGGACAGCAGGATGAGCAGCACCGGGGTGTCGGCGTCGTCATGACCGATGAAGGTCACCCCGGCGGGGGCCGCCAGCATCCGGGCGTCAAGCCAGAAATCCCCGATCTTCGGCGGATCGGAGGCCAATAGGGGAGACAGCGCGGGCGCGCCATCGCCGCTGAGCGGCGGATCACTGGGGGACTGGGAGTCTGACATCGCCACCATCTCACCACATCGCCGGTAGAACCCGTCGCCGGTCCGCCACCACGACTCCGGATCACACAGAGATTACACAGCAACCACATAGCGCCGTACGGTGTCGCACAGCTCATCGCCGCCGTCGCACAGCTCACCCATGCTGGTGCACGGTATCGTGGCCAGCACCGCGGAGAGGCCCGTGATCCGGGCCAAGGCAGGAGCAACGAGTGAGCACAGCAGGCATGCAGCCGGGCGCCCAGCAGCCATCGGGCCAGCCAGGGTCCTGGCCACCGCCCCAGGGGCGCCCTCAGCAGGCGCCACAGCGCGGCCTCCCGCAAGCGGCCCAGCAGCCCCCGGCCCAGTGGCCGTCGGCGCCGGCCCATCGGGCCGAGGCTCCGCAGAATCCTCAGACGCAGAGTCCCCAGGCCCAGGACCGGCAGGCCGCAGATCCCCAGAATCAGCCCCCGCTGTCCGGGGGACAGAACATCGGCACCGGCAACGCCGACTCCCCGCTGAGCAACGAGCAGGCCGCCATCATCATCGGCGAGGCCATCGGCCAGGTGCAGCACGTCATCGTCGGCCAGGAGCACATGGTCGAGCAGATGATGGTCGGCGTCCTCGCCAAGGGCCACATCCTGCTGGAGGGCGTCCCCGGCGTCGCCAAGACCCTGGCCGTCCGCTCCTTCGCCACCGTGCTGGGCGGCGATTTCGCCCGGGTGCAGTTCACCCCCGACCTGGTGCCCTCCGATATCGTCGGGACCCGCATCTACTCGGCCTCCAAGGAGACATTTGACATCGAGCTCGGCCCGGTCTTCGTCAACTTCGTGCTGGCCGACGAGATCAACCGAGCCCCCGCGAAGGTCCAGTCGGCGATGCTGGAGCTGATGGCCGAGCGCCAGGTCTCCATCGCGGGCCAGACCTTCCCCGCCAAGGCCCCGTTCAGCGTCTTCGCCACCCAGAACCCGGTGGAGTCCGAGGGCGTCTACCCCCTGCCCGAGGCCCAGCGCGACCGCTTCCTGCTCAAGATCGACGTGCCCTACCCGCGCGGCAACGAGGAGTTCGAGATCCTGCGCCGGATGAGCGTGCGCACCCCGCAGCCCGAGCGGGTCCTCGACCCTGAGAAGGTCATCCAGCTGCAGGAGATGGCCTCCAACGTCTTCGTGCACAATCTGGTCGCCGAGTACGTGGTCCGGCTGGTGCTGGCCACCCGCACCCCGGCCGACTTCGGCATGCCCGACCTGGAGCCGGTGATCCAGATCGGCTGCTCGCCCCGCGCCACCCTCGGTCTGGTGGCCGCTGCGCGGGCACTCGCCCTCATCCACGGCCGCGACTACGTGCTTCCCACCGACGTGCAGGCCGTGGCCAAGGACGTGATGTGCCACCGCATGGTGCTCGGCTTCGACGCCATCGCCGACAATGTCGAGCCCTCCCAGGTCATCGAGCGGATCCTCGCGATGGTGCCGCCGCCCACCCCGGTGTGGAACGCCCAGCAGCGCTCCGAGGCCCACGAGTCTCACCGCCACCAGCCCGAGTACCGCAACTGAGGGCGCGGATGTCCTTTCCTCCCAGCTTCGGCCCCCCGCAACCCGCGTGGACGCCGTCCGCCCAGAATGCGCCCTCGGGCCTCGGAGTGGCCGAGACCGTCCTGCACCCACCCACCGGAGCCACCCTGCCGCTGAGCCAGCTGGCCCCCGAGGCGGCGCTGCGGCGTCTTGAGCTGACCGTGGTGCGCCGCCTGGAGGGATTCCTGCATGGCGACCACATCGGCCTGCTGCCCGGCGCCGGCTCCGACATCAACGACGCCAGGCCCTACCAGCCCGGGCAGGACGACGTGCGCCGGATGGACTGGGCGGTCACCGCCCGCACCACCGAGCCGCACGTCCGCGACACCATCGCGGATCGCGAGCTGGAGGTCTGGGCCCTGCTCGACGTCACCCCGTCGATGAACTGGGGCACCCAGGGGATGACCAAGCGCGACCTGGGAATCGCCGGGATCGCCACCATCGGCTTCCTCACCCAGCGGATGGGCGACCGCTTCGGCGGCCTGGTGATGCGCCAGGACTCGATCCGCCGGATACCGGCCCGCAGCGGGCGCACCGCCCTCTACGGGCTGCTGCGCAGCATGCTCACCGAGCCGATCGTCCCCGACCACGCCACCGGCGAGATGACCCTGGCCCGCGGCATCGAGCAGCTCAACCGCACCGAACGGCGTCGCGGGATGAGGGTCGTCGTCTCCGACTTCCTCACCCCCGGCGACCACGAGCTCGACGCCTCGGTGCCCCCGGAGTGGGAACGGTCGCTGCGGCGGCTGTCGGTGCGCAACCAGGTGCTGTGCATCGAGGTGATCGACGCCGCCGAGACCGACTTCCCGGACATGGGCGAGATCCTCATCCGCGACCCCGAGACGAACTTCGCCCGCTACGTCAACACCTCCGATCCGGCGGCCAAGCAGCGGATGGACGCCGCCTCCGCGGCCCAGCGCGCCCGGGTGGCCACCGCGATCCGGCGGGCCGGGGCCGGCCACATCCGGCTGCGCACCGACTCCGACTGGGTCACCGACATCGCCCGCTTCGTGCTCGGCTACCGCCGGGTCGCCTCGATGCTGCACCAGCCGCCCCAGGGGGTGGCCAAGTGAACGGCGTCCTCACAGTCCTGGTCCTGGGCCTGCCGCAGGTCAAGGATCCGGCCCGGCTCTGGGCCCTGCTGGCGATCCCCGCCCTGCTGGCGCTCTACCTGCTGGCCCTGCGCCACCGCAGCCGCACCGGGATCCGGTTCACCAACACCGGCGTCCTCGGCGCCGTGGTGCGATCGCAGTCGCAGTGGAAGCGCCACGTCGCGGTCGCCATGGCGCTGTGCTCGCTGGCCGCGGTGAGCTTCGCCTGGGCCCGCCCGATGGGCATCGAGAAGGTGCCCCGGGAACGGGCCACCATCGTGGTGGCGATCGACAACTCGCTGTCGATGAGCGCCACCGATGTCGAACCCAACCGGCTGGCCGCCGCCAAGACCCAGGCGACTACCTTCATCGACAGCCTGCCCGCCGGATTCAACGTCGCGGTGGTCACGGTGTCCGCCAACCCCCGCGTCGTGATGCCGGCCTCCACCGACCGGGCCACCACCAAGAGGGCCATCGACGCCATCGAGACCGAGGACGGCACCGCCATCGGCAATGCCATCACGGTCAGTCTGCAAGCCATCAAGCAGGCCCCCGCCGGTGGCTCGAAGGAGCCGGTGCCGGCCGCCATCGTGCTGCTGTCCGACGGCGGCAACACCGACGGCTCCGACCCGATGAACGCGGCCAATGCTGCGGCTGCGGCGAAGGTCCCCGTGTACACCATCGCCTTCGGCACCCAGACCGGCTATGTCGACGTCGACGGTGCCCGCGAGAGGGTGGCCCCCGACACGAAGCTGCTCTCCCAGATCGCCGAGCGCACCAGGGCCAAGTCGTGGACCGCCGAGTCCGCCGGAGACCTCAAGGACGTCTATCAGGATGTTCACAGGTCGGTGGGCTATGAAGAGGTCAAGAAGGAGGTCACCGCCCGCTGGGCCTTCTACGCCCTGGGATTCGCGATCGTGGCGGGCCTGGGAGTGGTCTCGATGGCGACGAGGTGGCCGTGATGACAGTCCTTGGAAACGCCGCGGCCGCCCTGCTCGCCGACCCGGTCCTGTTCATCCACGTCCAGCGCCCCGGCCGGCTCTGGTGGCTGCTGGTCCCGCTGGCGGTGGCCCTGGGCTATATCGGCCTGTCCGCCCGGCGCGCGCCCGCCGGAGCGGTCAGCCGGGTCGACCTGCGCCGCCTGGTGCCCCGCGACAAGGCCTGGAAGAGGCACCTGGCGGTGCTCTGCTCGGTGGCCTCGATGGCGTCACTGGTGCTGGCCTTCGCCCAGCCGCAGGCCTACCGCGAGGTGCCCCGCGACCGTGCGACCGTCGTCATCACGATGGACGTCTCGCGCTCGATGATCGCCACCGATGTGGAACCCTCCAGACTCTCGGCCGCGAAATCGGCGGCGAAGTCGTTTCTCAACGAGCTGCCCGACCGGTTCAACGTGGCGCTGGTGAAGTTCGCCGCCAGCGCCCAGCTGGTGGTGCCGCCGACCACTGACCGGGCTGCCGTCTCCTCTGCCATTGAGAATCTTCAAGTGCTGCCCTCCACCGCCATCGGGGAAGGCATCTACGCCTCGCTGGACGCCCTCAAGCTGGCCCCCGAGGATCCCGGCCACCCCGGCACCAAGCCGCCCGCTGCGATCGTGCTGCTCTCGGACGGGGCGACGAATGTCGGCCGGCCCTCGCTCGCCGCTGCCCAGCAGTCGAAGCGGCAGGGCGTCCCGATCTACACGATCGCCTACGGCACCGCGGGCGGATACGTCTACGAGGAGGGACGCCGTCAGCCCGTCCCGGTCAACCACCACGAACTGGCGGCGGTCGCCAAGGCCTCCGGCGGGGAGAAGTTCTCCGCGGAGTCCCTGGGACAGCTCACCGACGTCTACAAGTCGATCGCCAGGGCCGTCGGCCAGGAGAAGGTCTACACCGAGGTCACCGACCGCTACGTCGGCTACGCCCTGCTGCTGGCGGTGCTGGCCGGACTGGGCGTCGTCTCGCTGGCCGCCAGATGGCCCTGATGCGCGGCCGGCCGTGGGGTGTGGTTGAGTCGGGGGCATGACCTCCATCGCTGACAACCTGGCCACCGTACGAGCCCGGATCGACGCCGCCTGCCTGCAGGCCGGACGCGATCCCTCCGAAGTGAGCCTGCTACCGGTCAGCAAGACTCACCCGGTCGCCGCGGTGCTGGACGCCATCGAGGCCGGCTGCACGCGGTTCGGGGAGAACCGGGTGCAGGAGGCGATCGGCAAGTGGCGTGAGCTGCGCGAGACCCACCCCGGGATCGAATGGGTGATCATCGGTCACCTTCAGACCAACAAGGCCCGCGACGCCGCGCGCTTCGCCACCGAGGTGTCCAGCCTCGACTCGCTGAAACTCGCCCGCGAGCTCGCCAAGCGGCTGGAACGTGAGGGACGGCAGCTGGATGTGCTGGTGGAGGTGAACTCCTCGGGGGAGCCGCAGAAGTCCGGCATCGCACCCGAGGACGCCCCGGCACTGGCCCGCGAGCTGGCCGCCTTCGACGCCCTCAATGTCAAGGGCCTGATGACGGTGGCGATCAACTCCCCGGACCGCTCCCGGGTGGCGGCCTGTTTCCAGCGGATGCAGGATCTGCAGGCCCGGTTGCGCGAGGAGGCGCCGAAGACCAGCTCGTGGGATGAGCTGTCGATGGGGATGTCGGGGGACTTCGAGGAGGCCATCAGCCACGGCGCGACGGTGGTGAGAGTGGGCACCGCGATCTTCGGCGCCAGGGACTACTCGTAAATTCTTGACGCCGACTCGCCGGGCGGGGTTGAAGCCCGCACCTGCGACGGGGCAGACTGGGCGTTGTTCGTCCTTCCGGACGCCACGTGTTGGGGAAGATGCGTGGACCAAGGGGAGGACGGCCGTGAACAATTACGCACACGATGCGAGTGGGATGCTCTTCATCCACTCGGCACCGACGGCGCTGCGCAGCCACATCGAGTGGTCAGCCACCGCCGCCGTCAGTATGTCTTCGCCCATGCAGTGGGATCGCCAGCCGGTGGAGCCGGGCAGCTGGTGCTGCGAGGTCGCATGGCAGGGCAGTCAGCAGCAGGCCGCCGGGCTGGTGTCCACGCTGGCCGGCTGGGGTCGGCTTCGGTTCGAACTCACCGTGGACGCCGGCGCCGAGGGCTGCGACGGGTTGGGGCACCGCTGGAGCGTGACGCCATCCCTCGGCGTCTTCTCCGCCACCACCAGTGCGGCCGGCGACGTGCTCGTGGACGAGAACCGGCTGCGGCTGGCGATGCTCCAGGCCCGCCGGGAGGGCACCGATCTGCAGGCCGATCTCGCAGATCTGCTGGGGGAGCCCTGGGATGTCGAGCTGGAGGCATACCGCGCCCGCGATCCCGAGCTGGACGTGAGCTGGCTGTCGAGTCAGGTGGGCTGAGGGTGCGCGACCCATGGCAGAGCGCAGGCAGAGGTTCCGGTTCTTCGCGGACTGGAGTCATCCGTGGCCGTTGTGGGGCGAGATGGGGGAGGCGTATCCCGATGAGTTGGGGCTTTGTGACGATGATGAGTTGGCTGACCGACTGAAGGCGTGGGAGAGCCACTGGGAGGTGCATCATCCCGACTTTGGCGACTGGGATACGCAGGAGGCACTCGACTGGTCGGATCGGGAGGGGACTCAGCTGATCCAGCTGCTGCGGATAGCGGCGCCGCAATGCGACATCATCGACGAGCACCGTGATTCTGACGGACTCTCCCCGGAAGCTAGTCCATCCCCCGACGTGCCGTCCTGGCATCAACCGGGCGAAGAGTATGGATGGTTTGCGCCGCCGCCCTTCGAGGGTCCAGGACCCGCTAATGACTAGATGAGTGATTCCAGGGGGGCCATTGGTGGTCGGCGTCCGGTGAGCACCACACCCCGGCAGACATGGCCACCATCGTGCTGGATGCCGGAAATGGCCAGTGGTGGGGCAGGGCCTGGAATATCCGGTCCGCGACCGCCATGTGGCCGATTCCATCACCACGGGACCTGGGTCGACGGCCCCGAGCACCGGAATCTCGACCCACCCCAACGACGAGGCGCCTCTTCCGCGACGAGACGCCTCATCTAGCGGGCGTCTCGTCGACGAAGGGGCGCCTCGTGGCCTGGCGAGTTGCCGCGCGACGAGCTGAGAAGGAGCCGAGAGGCGAACTCGCTCAGCGGGTCGCGTTGGTGTTCCTGAGCTGGACGTCAGCTGGCTGTCCAGTCAGGTGGGTTGAGGCCCCTGCCTTCAGTCTCTGTCGTCTGTGTCTGCGCGGTCGCGTATTCCTGGCTGCGCTGTCTTGAGAAACTCATGGGCAGAGTGCCTATGTGGCTCTGTGCATTTGTGGCGGGACCAGATCGGTCTGAAACCCGCTGATAGCGCCATCTAGAGCGGATTCGCGTGCGCTACAAGTGCACAGAGCCGCATAGCAACTACCAAGCATCACCAGGGGGCGATCGCCTGGCATGCGTCTTCGAGATCGTTGTACCAACGGTCCTGGATCGTGGGCGCGGCCGCCAGGAAGGTGGGGATTGTGATGGCCGGCTCAATTCCGATGACTCGGATTCCTTCGTACTGGTGTTCGGCCTCGTAGGTGTCGTAGACCGGCGTCCACGCCGGCGTCGGGCTCGCGGCCAGCACGGCGAATGTGGCCTCGACGGTGGTGAACGGCATGCTCACGTCCAGTTTCAGCCCGTGGTTCTCGTAGGCCTTGCGCATCAGATCGTTGAGCGCGGGATTGGCGTCATAGGGTGCAAGCGCCACCGGCCATTCGGCGAGTTCCTCGATCGACGCCGATTTCGGCTGGCGAGCGGATGGTTCTCCGGCATGGCGGCGATGAGCCGCTCGTCCCACACGTGCTCGCCGCGCAGCATCGAGTTCTGGACGCGGCCTCGGAAGAATGCGGCGTCCAGCGCGCCGTCCACAAGAGCAGTCGCTCGTTGCTTCGGCGGCAGTTCATCGGCGCGCGCGGCATAGCCTTGGCGGGCGAGTTCCTTGAGGACCAGCGGGAGCCGTCGGCCCATCTCGCACCCGGTCCCCAGTCGCAGCACCGGCTCGGGCCGGTACTGGCTGGCCGCGGCGCTGAATGCGGCCGCGTCATTGAGGATGGTGCGGGCGCGCGGCAGGAGGCTCGCTCCGGCCGGGGTGAGGGCGACGTTCCTGCGGGTGCGGTCGAACAGTTCGACGCCGAGCACGTGCTCCAGCCGTTTGACCTGTTCGCTGACCACTGACTGCGGCAGGTACAGGCGCTCGGCCGCCCGGCGGAAGTGCAGCTCCTCGGCGACGGTGACGAAGATGCGCACCTGCCGCAACTCGAAATCAGCCATCCTGTCTCCTTATCTCGCTCATCACCACACTGTACTGATCGTGATGAACGATCACTGTCTTCGTGGTTTGGATCTCGCTCAGACGCGCATGAGCGACAACAGTTGGTCATGTCCACACCGGTGAACGGTGCGGGAACAGCAACTGAATACCGAGAATTGGAAAGCATGTTGTTCAAGAAGTTGTGGCCTCTGGTGCTGTCCGCCACGGCACTGGGAATCAACTCATACGTCATCGCGGGCATCCTGCCCGACATCGCGTCCTCGCTGCACGTCAGCCAGGGCTCCGTCGGACTGGGCGTCGCCACGTTCACCGCGGCCTACGCCCTGAGCGCACCGTGGCTGCCCGGCGTCCTGACCCGCACCGGCACCACCCGCCGCGCCCTGCTCATCGCCCTGGCCGTGTTCACCGTCGGTAGCGCGATCACTGCCGCCAGCCCGTCGCTGGGCGTGTTCCTCGCCGCCCGCGCAGTTGCCGGCGCCGGAGCCGGGGCGCTCACCGCGCTGGCGACCGGGGCCGCCGGCGTCATGCTGCCCGGCAGGCGTGGAGCGGCCATGGCGATGGTCACGTTCGGGCTGTCTTTGGGAACCGTGGCCGGGGTGCCCATCGGCATGCTCATCGCCGGGCGCATCGGATGGCGCGCCACCATCGGCCTCATCGTGGTGCTCGCGCTGATCGGCCTGGCGGCGATCGCCGCCCGCGGCGCGATGATCCCGCCCCTGGCCGCCGCGCCGCAGGCCGCCGCCGACAGCGCTGCGACAGGACATGCGACGCGGGTGCTGGCGGGCGGGGTGGTGCTGGCGTTCCTGCTCGGCATCGGGTCCCTGGGCCTGTACACCTACCTGATGCCTATTGCCGCCGATGCCGGGCACTCATGGCCTCGGGTTCGCTCTGGTGTGGGCGTGGGGCATCGGCGGGGTGCTCGGCTCCTGGAGCGCGGGCAAGGTCCTCAATCGGGTCGATGGCGGACGCCTGCTGCTGGTCGCGCCCGCTCTGCTCACGGTCGCGTTCCTGCTGCTCTGGCTCACCCGCAATCCGGTGCTGTGGATCGTGGCGGCGCTCGTCTGGGGCGCGGCGGGCTGGGCGTCGGTGGCCATCGGGCAAGGCGGCGTTCACCAGCGTGCGGCCCGGCCGATCGGTTGAGATCGTCGCCTGGCTGATGGCGGCCATGTACATCGGCTCCGCTGTCGGATCGGCCGCCGGAACTCTCATCCTCCACGCCAACGCGCACGCGACCGTTCTCCCGGGGTGGGCGCTCATCGCCAGTATCGGGGCGCTCATCATCGCCGTCGCCCTCACGGTCGCGCTTCAGCGCCGATAACCTTCGATGTGATCGGACACATGCGCATACCCAGAGGGGAGAGCAACTCGTCATGGACATCACCGCAGCGGTTCCGCCATTCGGTGTGCGCCCGGCCACGAGCCCGGATCGTGACTGGCTCCGTGACCTTCACAAGGCCGCCTATGCAGTGCTGAGCGGCGAACTCTACGACGAGCGCGCAGCAGCGTGGGAGAGAGGTTTCTTCACCGCGCGCACGGCCCACCCCATCGATGTGCACATCATCAGCGAGGATGGTACCGATGTGGGCGCCATCTACCTTGAACGTCGGCCGGACGGCGTCTTCATCGAGAGCCTCGAAATACACCCGGACCACCAGGGGCAAGGAGCTGGATCGGCCGCCATCGAATGGACCGTCGCTGAATCAGCGAAAGCAGACCTGCCGGTGACACTCCAGGTGCACAAGGCCAACCTTCGCGCACGGGCGCTGTACGAACGCCAAGGCTTCAGCCCGGTTGGCGAGACCGCCACCCATGTCGTGATGCAATCTCGATCACCACGAGACGGGCAAGAAGATGACGATGAGTAGTCAGTCAGCTGCTATTGTGGTGCGCCGATTCGGTGCTCGGGACACGCTCGCGACATGGAATGTGTTCTACGCTGCAGTACGCGAGACGGCGGTGGCGGACTACTCTCCTGAACAGGTTGTCGCATGGGCTCCCGATTCGATCAATCTCACGGAATGGCGACGGCGGCGGCTCGGTTCCCACACCTTCGTCGCCGTCGAGAACGAAGTCGTAGTGGGGTTCGTCGACGTCACTGATGAGGGATTGCTCGACATGTTGTTCGTCCATCCCGATTGGGGATGCCGTGGAGCGGCCCGCCTTCTGGTGCAGCGGGTGATCGCTCAAGCCGAAGATCTGGGTCTCAGCCGCGTGCACACGCACGCGAGTAGAACCGCCCGGCCGGTGTTCGAGAGGCTCGGTTTTGTGGTCGACCGAGTGAACGAACAGAACTGGATACGGGGTCAGAACCTCCCCAACTACGACATGCATCTCGATCTGATCTGACGAACGGGAGGTCGTCTGATGTACAGTCCTGCCTCAATCTTGTGCAATTCAAGCATGTCTACGGTCACCGCTTCCGAAGCCCGCAAGAGCTTCGCTGCCGTCATCCAGCCCGCCCAGCGTGAGCCGGTCATCATCGAGCGCCGCGGGGAGGCTCAGGCGGTCGTCATTTCTGCGGCTGAGTACAACCGTCTCGTGGAGGCGGCAGAAGAAGTAGACGATATCGCCGCCTTTGACGCCGCTATGGCGGAGGAAGACCCGAACATTCCATGGGATCAGGTCAAGGCAGACCTGGGCTGGTGAACCGGACCATGTCATATGACATCGAGGTACGCCCCGCCGCCCTGCGCGCGCTGAAGAAGATCGACCGTCAGGACCAGGCCCGCATCCACGGCGCCATCACCCTTCTCGCGGTCGACCCTCAGCCGCCGGGAGCGAAAGCTCTGAAAGGTCGTGATGGGCTTCGAATCCGTGTCGGCAATTACTGGGTGATCTATACCGTCGAAGACAGCAGGCTGCTTGTCGTCGTGGTGGACTCTCGGCCATCGTCGCGAGGTCTACGACCGATAACTCATAGATCCCACCAACCGTTGATGCTCAATGATCCTTGTGTCCCCGTCCTCACAGGGACGGGGACATCAGAGCGCTGTGTGACGAGAATGAGCCGAGGCCTGCCGCGAGGGGATCAATCTGCGGGCTGAGATCGCCGATCTGCGTCAAGACTTAGTCTTGATCCTCAGAAGATCATCCAACAAATACGTCTGAGACTTGGTTGAATTTGTGGCGGTCTTGGTATTCACCTGTGCTGATGTGCGAGGGATGCCGGGGCCAACGGGAGTTGCCTTCTCGCCATCAACTTCAAAAATACCATCGGCGTGGCCCACGATATTGTAGAGATCCCCGTATTGTTGGAGGCCTCCTCTCTCGCTCTTTGCTACCTTCTCGCCGAAGAATAGATAAGTAGTACCAGTCTTGACTCCGTTGAGTTTTCCGAGAAGAGGATCGTCCTCATCTCCTTCTCCTGAGACAGGAAGGGCCACTTGAACTTCCGGGGGCAACTCGGAGCCAGACTGATCAACCTTGAATGTGCCGATTCGCATTGGAAGCTTGACGTCCCCGTTGGGATCTCCGCCGTCGTCGACTGCCTTGTCAAAGGTTGTGAATCGACCAACAATAACAGAGTTGCTAACCGCCCCTATGCTGTCTACCGAGTCGTATGTGGGGCCCGAGTGACTGCTACCAGAACTATCGGAGGTTGCGCTGGTACTGGCTGATCGGTCGCCCTCCCCCTTACCAGCGCATCCGGCCAATGCGGCAAGGGCCACGCCGTAGAGCAGGCTGCGACGGCTAAATGAGTGTGCGGTCATGACAGTCCCTTGCTGATGGCATCCGTCGATGTCATGGTGTCCTTTATAGGTTGAGACTAACCTGTGCGTACGGTCACGGCCGCCGTTGTGGCGATCGTGATGGAATTGTGATGCAGCGTCGCCCGGGAGAACCAGTCGCGCAGCTACCCGACTCTTCAAGGCGCGCACACGCGCAGGTGCCCCCGTCCCATCGGACGGGGGCACCTGCGCGTGCGACGGACAATCAGCGGGTCGAGTTGGCGTTGGTGAACGCCAGGGTCACATTGTGGCCGCCGAAGCCGAAGGAGTTGTTGAGGGCCGCCAGGTCACCGGCCGGCAACTCGGTGGTCTGGCGGACCACGTTGACCGGAAGGTCCTCCTCCAGGTGCTCCACATTGATCGTGCCGGGCACCTTGCGCGTGAGCAGGGCCATCACCGACGCGTAGGACTCCAACGCCCCCGCACCGCCCAGCAGGTGTCCGGTCATCGACTTGGTGCCGTTGACCAGGACCTGATCGGCGGCGTCCCCAAGGGTGCTGCGGATCGAGTGGGCCTCAGCGATGTCGCCCTGCGGGGTCGAGGTGGCATGGGCATTGACGTGATTGATGTCGGCCGGCGACAGGCCGGCGGCCACCAGCGCCTTGCGCATCGCGGACGCCTGCCCGGCACCGGTCGGGTCGGGCTGGACGAGGTCGTGGGAGTCCGCCGAGATGCCGGCCCCCGGCCAGCGTGCCGTAGATCTTCGCGCCGCGCGCCCGGGCGTGCTCGAGAGTCTCGATGACCATCACCGCAGCGCCCTCGCCCAGCACGAAGCCGTCCCGGTCGGTGTCCCACGGCCGCGACGCATGCTCCGGATCGTCATTGCGCTTCGACAGCGCCTGCATCTGGGAGAAGGCCGCCAGCGGCAGCGGATGGATGACCGCCTCGGTGCCGCCCACCACCGCGATATCGGCCCGGCCCAGATTGATCTGGTCCAGCCCCAGCGAGATGGCCTCCGACGACGAGGCGCAGGCCGACACGGGGGTGTGCACCCCGGCCTTGGCGTTGACCAGCAGCCCGATATTGGCGGCCGGAGCGTTGGCCATCAGCATCGGGATGGTGAACGGGCTCACCCGCCGGAAACCGCGATCCTTCTGGATGTCCCACTGCCCCAGCAGGGAGTGCAGGCCGCCGATACCGGTGGCGCAGCACACCACCAGGCGCTCCGGATCGATCCCGTTGTCGACAAGATCGCCGTCGGCGTCGTGCGGAAGTTCCAGACCGGCGTCCGCCCAGGCCTCCTGGGCGGCCACCATCGCCAGCTGGGAGCTGCGATCCATCCGGCGGGCCTTGGGGTGCGGGATGTGGTTTGTCGGCTCGTCGACGACCTGTGCGGCGAACCGCACCGGAAGGCCCTCGACCCAGTCCTCGGTGAGGGTGTGGACGCCGTTGCGGCCGGCCACCAGCCCTTCCCAGGTGCTCGGGGCGTCGCCCCCAAGCGGGGTGGTGGCTCCGAAGCCGGTGATGACGACGTCACTCATGGGTCTCTCCTGATGGATTGATTGCGCCGAAATACTGATGGTGCGGAAACTGATGGTGCGACCGAGCCGAAGAACTCAGGCCTTGGCGGCGGTGACGAAGTTGATCGCGTCGCCGACGGTCTTGAGGTCCTTGGACTTGTCGTCGGGGATCTCGATGCCGAACTTCTCCTCGCAGGCGTAGACGATCTCGACCATCGACAGCGAGTCGACGTCCAGGTCGTCGATGAAGGACTTCTCGGGGGTCACCTCGGCCTGGTCGACGCCGGTGATGTCGTTGACGATGTCGGCGATGTCGGAGAGGATCTGAGCATTGTCAGCCATGATTGATGTTCCTTTATGTAGTGAGCTGTTCAGCGAACTGGTTGTGTGGTGCGGCTTGATGGGAAAGCAGGTCTGCTGGATGAAGCAGCCTGAAGGAGAATAGACGGTCCGGCCGGAATGTGTCTCAGGGAAGCACGATCACCTGGCCGGCGTACACCAGCCCGGCGCCGAATCCGATGATGAGGGCGAGGTCGCCGCTGTGGGCCTGGCCGCGCTCCAGCATCCGGTCGATGGCGATCGGGATCGAGGCCGCCGAGGTGTTGCCCATGTCGGCGATGTCGTGACACACGGTCACCGACTCGGGCAGCTTGAGGTGGCGCAGCAGGGCATCGGTGATGCGGTCGTTGGCCTGGTGGGGGATGAACACGTCCAGATCGGCGGGGGTGATCCCGGCCTTCTCGATCGCCTCGGCGGCCTTCGCCGTCACCGTGGTCATCGCCCACTTGTACACCGCGCGGCCGTCCATCGCGATGAGCGGATGATTCTGCTCGGGGTGGCCGGCGACCTGGCTCCAGTCCTCGATCTCGATGGTCTCGACCTGGTCGGAGGCAGTGCCCCAGACCGCGGGACCGACCCCGACGGACTCCGAGCGGCCGACGACGGCGGCGCCGGCGCCGTCCGAGAACAGGAAGGCGGTGCCGCGGTCTGCGATGTTGATCATCTCCGACAGCTTCTCGACGCCGATCACCAGGACGGTGGCGGCGGAGCCGTTGCGGATCATCGCGTCGGCCAGGTTCAGCGAGTAGCAGAACCCGGCGCAGGCGGCGTTGGTGTCGAAGGCGGCCGCGGTGAAGGCGCCCAGGTCGTGGGCCACATAGGTGGCCAGCGAGGGGGAGGGCCGGTGGTGGGAGACCGTGGCGCAGATGACCGCGTCCACATCGGACCCGCTCAGCCCGAGCTTGGCCAGGGCCTTGCGGCCGGCCTCGACGGCCATCGAGCGCGGCGTCTCCTCCTCGGTCGCCCAGCGGCGCTCCTTGATGCCGGTGCGCTGCTCGATCCACTCCGGGGTGGAGTCGATCATCGTGCACATCTCCTCGTTGGAGACGACGCGCGAGCCGCGCACATGGCCGGTGGCCAGGATGCGCGAGCTGGGCGATCCCTGCGCCTGAACGATCTGGGGACGGGTGGACAACGACATCAGACCTCCGCGGTCTTGCTGGAATGCTTCTCGACGAACGCGCGGGCGTCGTCGAGCTGGTCGGGCGTGTTGAGGTTGAACAACTCCACGCCCTTGAGATTGCGCTTGGCGATACCGGTGAGGGTCCCGGCCGGGGTGAGCTCCATCAGCCCGGTGACGCCCCGCTCGGCCATCGTGTCCATGCACAGGTCCCAGCGCACCGGGTGGGCCACCTGGCGCACCAGGCGGTCGGCGAAGGCGCGGCCGTCATCGACCACGGCGCCGTCCAGGTTCGACAGCAGGGCGGTGCCCGGCGTCCCGGTCGGCATCGCCGCGGCCACCTCGCCCAGGTGCCGGACCGCCGGCTCCATGTGCACGGTGTGGAAGGCGCCCGCCACGGCCAGCGGGAACAGCCGGGTGCGGGCCGGCGGGTTCTCCGCGAAGGCGGCCAGCTGCTCGACCGTGCCGCCGGCCACGATCTGGCCCTTGCCGTTGTAGTTGGCCGGGGTGAGGCCGGCGGCGTCGATCCCCGCCAGTACCTCCTCGGGCTGGCCGCCGATCACGGCGGTCATCGACGTCTCGGAGGCTGCGGCGGCCTCGGCCATCGCGCGTCCGCGCTCACGCACCAGCACCATCGCGGCCTCCGGGGAGAAGGCCCCGGCGGCGGCGCCGGCGGCGATCTCACCGACCGAGTGACCGGCCAGCAGGTCGGCGCGGGAGAACAGGTCCTCGGAGACCGCCCAGCCGGTGGCCAGGGCGGAGGCCACCAGCAGGGGCTGGGCCACCGCGGTGTCCTTGATGGTCGCCTCGTCGGAGACGGTGCCGTGGGCCGACAGGTCGATGTCGGCGACAGCGGACAACCAGGCCAGATGGGCCGCGAATGCGGGATCCTTCAGCCAGGCGGTGAGGAGTCCGGGTTTCTGGGCACCCTGACCTGGCGCGACGATTGCAAGCATGGTTCCACCCTTCCCCATCCCGGGACGCCGTGCGATGTGCGCAGGTACGAAATACCCGTGACGCCCGTTGTGGGAAGTCGACAACGGGGTAGGGCCGCAGACGGCCTCCGGGCCCAAATGGTTGTCGATCCTGGACGGAAGGGGGCGCGCTAGCGTCGTTCGGCGCGCGTTCGCAGGGTCTCGGTGATGAGGTCGCAGAACGGGGTGTCGACGCCGGCCTCGTCGCCCAGCGCCGGGATCGCCCCCACCTGGGCCTCCAGCTCGCTGGGCCGCCCGGCGGCGATGTCGCGCTGGAAGGAGGTGGTGGACGCCGGATCCTGGGTGGACAGGAAGGCCAGGGTCTGCTCGACGATGTCGTCGGGAAGCCGCGCGCCGTGGGCCCGGGCCACCGCCGCCGTCTCCTCCATGCACCGCCGGTAGATCGGCAGGTGCCGGTCCAGCAGATCGCCCAGAGGGGCGTCCAGCAGGGCGCCGACCGCCCCCTGGGGCACGACGTGGATCACCTTGGTCCACAGCTCGGTCCAGATGTCGGAGCAGTCGGTGGTGCGCACCCCGGCGTCGCGCAGGGCCTGCCGCAGGGCGCTCAGGGTGGGGGTGACGGCGTCGGTCCAGGTGCCGACGATGAGGCTCTGCGGGCCTCCCATGAGGTCGATCACCCCCGGTTCGGAGATCCTGGTCCAGACCCGGCAGACGCCGGGGGACGACGTGCTCGCGGCCGACCGCATCGGCCAGCACGTAGGGGGCCTGGACGCCGTTCTGGGTGGAGACCACGAGGGTCTCGGGGCCCATCAGGCCGGGCAGGTAGTCGGCGGCGGCCCCGGCCACCTGGAAGGTCTTGGTGCAGACCAGCACGACGTCGACCGGGCCCACCTCGCCCGCATCGTCGGTGGCGCGCACCGGCAGGCTGAGCTGCTCGGCGCCGGTCAGCCGCAGCCCGTTGGCGCGCAGCGCCGCCAGGGTGGCGCCGCGGGCCAGGAAGACGACGTCCTGGCCGGACGCCGCCAACCGGGCCCCGTAGAACCCGCCGATCGCCCCGGCCCCGATCACCGCGATGCGCATCAGCGGCCGCCCGCCCGGGTCACCGCGGCGCTCACCGAGGCCTTGGCGTCCGGGAGAGTGGCCAGCAGCATCGGCAGCCCCATCGAGGTGAGGGTGCGCTGCATCCCCGGCCCGACATGGGTCGCCACGACGGCGTCCACCTCGTGCTCGCGCAGGAAGGTGACGATCCGGGCGTGATGGGACCCCTCGGTGCCCAGATCGTGGAGCTCGTCCCAGCCCACCTGGAAGGTGTCCCACTGCTGGATCGAGCCGTCCTCACCGACCGTGGCGACCGCCACCATCGGCGCCTTGCCGAACCGCGGCTCAACTGTTCCGTCCGGGCGCACCGGGATCATCAGGTTCATGGCGCCACCCTATGGCGTCGCGGCGGTCTCACGCCCCCTGACCGGCCAGCCGGCCCAGGGTGATCGCCAGGTGGAGCAGATAGGCCTCCCGCGGGGCCGACGGCGAGTACCCGGAGACGTCCTGGATCCGCTTGAGGCGGTACCGGACCGTGTTGGGGTGGATGTACATCGCGCGTCCGGTGCCCTCCACCGAGCAGCCGTGGTCCAGGAAGGAGACCGTGGTGTCCAGCAGGTCCCCGGTGGACTCGGCCAGCGGCCGGTAGACCTGCTCGACCAGCCAGGCGACCGCCTCCCGATCCCCCGACAGGGCCCGCTCGGGCAGCAGGTCCAGGCTCGACAGCACCCGGGGGCCCTCCGGCCAGCCGGCCGCCACCCCGGCTCCCGACAGCGCCGCGCGGGCGGAGGCGGGGGCGTCCACCATGTCCTGGACCACCGGGCCGATCACCACCGGTCCCTCGCCGAGATGCTCGGCCAGGGCGGTCGCGGTCGCCAGGGCCGCGGCGTCGTCGGCCACCGCCTCCCCAGACAGCACCGCCACCACCTTGTCGCTCTGCACCGCCGCCAGCACGCTGAGCCCCATCCGCTCGCCGGCGTGCCGCAGCCCGGACAGGGTCTGGCTCCGGCGGCAGGGGCCGACCAGCACGCACAGGCTGTTGCCGCGCCGCCAGCCCAGGGTGGAGGCGCGGGAGACCAGCTGGTCGGCGTCGGTGTCGGCGCGCACGATGGCGTCGACCACCAGGGACTCGAGCCGCTCGTCCCAGGTGCCGCGCTGCTCGGCGGCCCGGGCGTAGACCTCGGCGGCGGCGAAGGCCACCTCCCGGGAGTAGTGCACGATCGCCTCGGCCAGCACCTGGCGGTCCCCGCGCGGCATCTTGGAGATCTGGTCCTCCACGACGTCGATGGTGGTGCGCACCAGGTCGACGGTCTGGTGCAGCGAGATCTTGCGGGTCATCGAGCGCGGAGCGACGTCGAAGACGTCGGTGGGGGAGTACGGCTCGGCCTCGTCGTCGGCGAACCAGCGGACGAACCCGTCGATGCCGCTGCGGGCCACGATCGAGATCCACGACCGGTCGTCGGCCGACAGCTCGCGGAACCAGGAGTGCCGGGCCGACATCTCGGCCAGCGTCGCCGTCGTCATGGTCGAGGTGCGCGAAGCGAGCCGTTTGGCCATCGCTCTTCGGGTACGGTCGGAGGAGACGATGGTGCGGCCGGTGCTGGACATGCCTGCCCGGCGCGCCTCCTCGTTGGCCTGGGAACTCCTGGATGCCACGGGCGTCTCCCCTCTGGATGTCGGCTTCGAGCCTAGCGAGAACATCCGCCGGGGAGCCGTGATTTTTGTGGCGTGCGGGTCCACAATGTCTTGTGTCATGCCGACCGGAGACCCAGGTCCCGCGTCACCGTCGATGAGAAAGGACCCGGCGTGATCCCACGCGAAGAACTCGGACCCGTCCTGAACGGCCTGCCCGACCACCCTGCCAGACGTCGATCCCGAGGAGACCCGCGAGTGGCTCCAGTCGCTCGACGCGATGGTCCGGGCCGATGGCGAGGGCCGGGCGCGCACGGTGCTGCTGAGGCTGCTGGAGCACGCCCGCAGCCGCAGCAAGCTCGACGTGGCCGCGCTGACCTCCACCGATTACATCAACACCATCTCGGCGGACGACGAGGCCCCCTATCCGGGAGACGAGCAGCTGGAGCACGACATCCGCCGGCTGCTGCGCTGGAACGCCGCGATCACCGTGCAGCGGGCGCAGCGCCCGGGAGTCGGCGTCGGCGGGCACATCTCCACCTATGCCTCGGCGGTGACCCTCTACGAAGTCGGCATGAACCACTTCTGGCGCGGTCAGGACGCCCCCGGAGGCGGCGACCAGGTGTTCTTCCAGGGCCACGCCGCTCCCGGCATGTACGCCCGCGCCTTCCTCGAGGGGAGGATGAGCGAGGCCGATCTGGACGGTTTCCGTCAGGAGAAGTCAGCCGCCCCGCACGGCCTGCCCTCCTACCCCCACCCGCGGATGCTGCCGAAGTTCTGGCAGTTCCCGACGGTCTCGATGGGCCTGGGGCCGATGGACGCGATCTACCAGGCGTCCTTCGACAAGTATCTCACCAATCGCGGCGTCAAGGACTGCTCCGACCAGCACGTCTGGGCCTTCCTCGGCGACGGCGAGATGGACGAGCCGGAGTCCCGCGGATTCCTGCAGGTCGCCGCGAACGAGGAGCTGGACAACCTCACCTTCGTCATCAACTGCAATCTGCAGCGTCTCGACGGGCCGGTGCGCGGCAACGGCAAGATCGTCCAGGAGCTGGAGTCGACCTTCCGCGGCGCCGGCTGGAACGTCATCAAGGTGATCTGGGGTTCGGGCTGGGATCCGCTGCTGGCCGCCGACCAGGACGGCGCCCTGGTCGACCTGATGAACAACACCCGCGACGGCGACTACCAGACCTTCAAGGCCAACGACGGCGGCTATGTCCGACGCGAGTTCTTCGGCCGCGACCCGCGCACCCTGGCGATGGTCGAGGGGTGGAGCGACGATCAGATCTGGGCGCTGCGCCGCGGCGGTCACGACTACCGCAAGATGTACACCGCCTACAAGGCCGCCGTCGACACCAAGGGCGCCCCCACCGTGGTGCTCGCCTGCACCATCAAGGGCTACGACCTGGGTTCCCACTTCGCCGGGCGCAACGCCACCCACCAGATGAAGAAGCTGAACCTGGAGGATCTCAAGGCCTTCCGGGACCGGCTCGGCATCCCGATCTCGGACGCCGTGCTGGAGGCCGATCCGTACCGGGCGCCCTACTACAACCCCGGGCCCGGCGACGAGAGGATCGAGTACCTGCTGGAGCGGCGTCGCACCCTCGGCGGCTTCGTCCCCGAGCGGCGCACCGCCCACAAGGCGCTGGCGCTGCCGGATGCGAGCCACTACGACGGCGTCAAGCGGGGATCGGGCAAGCAGCAGGTGGCCACCACGATGGCCTTCGTGCGGCTGCTCAAGGATCTGATGCGCGACAAGAGCTTCGCCCCGCGGGTGGTGCCGATCATCCCCGACGAGGCGCGCACCTTCGGGATGGACTCCTTCTTCCCGACCATCAAGATCTACAACCCGCACGGCCAGAACTACACCCCGGTCGACCATGAGCTGATGCTCAGCTACCGGGAGGCCCGCAACGGTCAGATCCTGCACACCGGGATCAACGAGGCCGGCTCCACGGCGGCCTTCATCGCGGCCGGGACGGCGTACTCGACCCAGGGCGTCGCGATGGTGCCGGTCTACATTTTCTACTCGATGTTCGGCTTCCAGCGCACCGGCGACTCCTTCTGGGCCGCCGCCGACCAGATGACCCGCGGGTTCATCCTGGGCGGCACCGCCGGACGCACCACCCTGACCGGCGAGGGCACCCAGCACATGGACGGCCAGTCGCCGCTGCTGGCCTCCACCAACCCGGCCGTGGTGAGCTACGACCCCGCCTACGCCTACGAGATCGCCCACATCGTCGAGTCCGGGCTGCAGCGGATGTACGGCCCGGCCGACGAGTCGGTGATGTACTACCTCACCGTCTACAACGAGCCGATCGTCCAGCCCAAGGAGCCCGAGGGGGTCGACGCCGAGGGCATCGTCAAAGGCATGCACCTGGTCCACCCGGGATCCTTCGAGGGGGTCAACGAGGACGCCAGGCGGGCCCAGATCCTCGCCTCGGGAGTCGCCTGTGCCGTGGGCGCTGGAGGCCCAGGAGCTGCTCAAGTCCGATTTCGGGATCGTCGCCGATGTGTGGAGCGTCACCTCCTGGACCGAGCTGCGCCGCGATGCGATGGACGCCGACGAGCAGGCCTTCCTGCACCCCGAGGAAGCCCGCCGCACCCCCTATCTGGTCTCCCGGCTGGCCGACGCGCCCGGTCCGGTGGTCGCGGTGAGCGACTACATGCGGCAGGTGCCCGACCAGATCGCCCAGTGGGTGCCCGGCGACTACGCCTCGCTGGGGGCCGACGGCTTCGGCTTCTCGGACACCCGGGCGGCGGCGCGCCGGTTCTTCCACATCGACGGCCCCTCGATCGCGGTGCGGGTGCTCCAGATGCTGGCCGCCAGGGGAGAGGTGCCCGGCGAGTGGGCGCTGCAGGCCGCGCAGAAGTACGACCTGCTCAACGTCAACGCGGGCGCCTCCGGCAATGCCGGGGGAGACGCCTGATTGCTGTCCGGCCCTCGTCTGATCGTCGTCCGTGAGTTGGTGGCGAGTTGTCGGTGGGGCGGCCGGTCGCGGTGTTCGATGCCGGGATTCGGCCGCCCCACGTTGGCCCCGGGGGTCATGATCTGGCAGGCTGAGGATCACAGTGCTGCCGTTGGTGCGGTGGCAAGGAGATTGGGGAGCTGGAACACTCGTGGAAACCGCTACTGACTTCGAGAAGATCGGGTTGCATCGCGGTCAGGTCGTCCAGGAGCTCGGCTGGGATGACGATGCCGACGAGGACCTGCGCCAGAAGGTGATGGAGGTCGTCGACGGCGACCTCATTGAGGACGCCGATGACGCCGTGGACGTCGTCTGGCTGTGGCTGCGCGCCGACGACGGGGATGTGGCCGACGGGCTGGTCGACGCCATCCGCGACCTGTCCGAGGACGGCTTCGTCGTGCTGCTCACCCCCAAGGTGGGGCGCTCGGGCACGGTGGACGCCTCGGACCTGTCCGAGGGGGCCGAGACCGCCGGGATGGTGCTCACCTCCACCCACAACGTCTCCGAGGACTGGCAGGCCCACAAGGTGGTTCGGCCCAAGGGCGCCAGGCGCTGACCACTAGACTACACATATGCCTGTCTGTACCTCCTATCTCGCCGCTCCCGACCGATACGACCAGATGAAGTACCGGCGGTGCGGCTCCTCGGGACTGATGCTGCCGGAGGTGTCGCTGGGGCTGTGGCAGAACTTCGGGGATCTGCATCCGGGAGGTACTCAGCGAGCCATCCTGCGCGAGGCCTTCGACCGCGGCGTCACCCATTTCGACCTCGCCAACAACTACGGCCCGCCGTACGGACAGGCCGAGCTCAACTTCGGCCGGATCTTCGCCGCCGATTTCAAGCCCTACCGGGATGAGCTCATCATCTCCTCGAAGGCCGGCTACGACATGTGGCCCGGGCCCTACGGCCAGGGCGGCGGATCGCGGAAGTACCTCATCGCCTCCTGCGACCAGTCGTTGAAGAGGATGGGACTGGACTACGTCGACATCTTCTACTCCCACCGGTTCGACCCGGACACTCCGCTGGAGGAGACGATGGGGGCGCTGGATCGGATCGTGAGGTCCGGGCGTGCGCTGTACGCCGGCATCTCCTCCTACGATCCCGAGCAGACCGCCCGGGCGGCCGAGATCGCCCGGGACCTGGGCACCCCGATCCTCATCCACCAGCCCCGCTACAACATGTTCGACCGCTGGATCGAGGACGGCCTGGTCGACACCTGCGAGCAGGAGGGGATGGGCATCATCTGCTTCTCCCCGCTGGCCCAGGGGCTGCTCACCACCAAGTACCTCAACGGGATCCCGGCGGGATCGCGGGCCGGGATGGGGTCGCGCTCGCTGGCCCCCGAGCAGATCGACCGGTCGACCCTGGAGACGGTCGCCGCGCTCACCGAGATCGCCAAGGATCGCGACCAGACCCTCGCTCAGATGGCGCTGGCCTGGATCCTGCGCAATCCCATGATCACCAGCGTCCTGGTGGGCGCATCCTCGATCACCCAGCTGGACTCCGACATCGACGCGCTCAACACGAACCCCTTCACCGAGGAGGAGCTCGTCCGCATCGAGACCGTTCTGGCCGAGCGCCGCTGACACCACACATCCCACCATTTCAGGAGGTATCCCCCATGGGAGCCATCAAGACCCAGTTGAAGTCCGACCTGGTCGCGGCCATGAAGGCCCACGACGAGGTGGGCAAGTCCACTATTCGGATGGCCATCTCGGCGATTCAGTCGGAAGAGGTCGCCGGTGAGGAGGCCCGCGATCTCAGCGCTGACGAGGAGCTTGCCGTACTGGCCAAGCAGGTCAGCAGCCGCAAGGACTCCGCGGCGGCCTACCGGGAAGGGGGCCGCGAGGAGCTCGCCGCCTCCGAGGAGGCCGAGATCGCCGTTCTGGAGAAGTACCTGCCCAAGGGTCTGAGCGCCGAGGAGGTCACCGCCATCGTCGACGAGGAGGTGGCCGCCGCGGCCGGGGACGCCAAGCCCACCATGAAGCTGATGGGCAAGGTGATGAAGGCCGTCCAGGCCCGCACCAAGGGCCGTTTCGACGGCGGCGAGACCGCGAAGCTGGTGCGCGCCGCGCTGAGCTGACGGCGTCCTCCAGCGAGCGCTCACCCCATCCGGGGAGTCCCGTCTCCAGACCACGAGGCGCCTCCTCGTCGACGAGACGCCCGCTAGATGAGGCGTCTCGTGGCGGAAGGGGCGCCTCGTCGTTGTGAGGGTCCAGATTCCGGTGCTCGGGTCTCTCGGCCCGGGCCCCATGGTGATGGAATCGGCCACATACTGGCCGCCCTCTGGATAATCCACAGGTCGGGCCGTGTATGGCCGATTTCAGTGAAGGCCTGTCTGAGGTTCTCCTGGAAATGGCCACATGGCGACCGCGGACCGGATATTCCAGGGCTCGGCCCGTCTGTGGCCATGTCCGGGTCCAGCATGATGGTGGCCATGCCTTGAACCGCCCCGAGTGAGTATGAGGAAGACTGAAGCCCAGCGGCTCCGGGGCGCGACGACGTGCTAGGGTGCGGGCAACGCCCTTTAAGGTCGATCCCGTGAGGTCGGCAAGGTCGCCAGCTCAGCAGGAATCGGAACCCTCGGGTTCGGTCCACCTCGACGCTCCGCCTTCCACCCGCGGTGGGAGGCCTTTTTCATGCGCCGGGAAGGAGCCCGATGGCCGGTCAGCAGCGTGATGATGCCGTGCTCGTCATGGACGCCGATGCGATGCGCAGGGCTCTCACCCGGATCTGCTACGAGATCGTCGAGCGCAACCGGGGAGCCGAGAATCTGCTGCTGGCCGGGGTTCGCACCAGGGGAGCCCAGCTCGCCGCCCGGATGGCGGCCCGGCTCGCCGAGGTGGAGAAGGTCGCGGTGCCGGCGGTGGACCTGGACGTGCGGGCCTACCGCGACGATCTGGCCCCGGACCGCTACGAGGCCCGGTTCGCCGCCCCGAATCCCGACCTTCCCGAGGACCTGTCCGGGCTGACCGTCATCATCGTCGACGACGTCCTGTACACCGGCCGCACCACCCGGGCCGCGATCGACGCGGTGATGGCGGTGGGACGCCCCGCCGCCGTCCAGCTGGCCGTCCTGGTGGACCGCGGCCACCGGGAACTCCCCATCCGGGCCGACTTCGTCGGCAAGAATCTCCCCACCTCGCTCGAGGAACAGGTCCTCGTGCGGGTCACCGAGGTCGACGGCCGCGACGAGGTGGCCATCAGAAAGGCGGTAGGCCGATGAGCGAACGCATCCTCCTCAGCAACCTGACGATGCTGGAGAGCGGCACCCCGGTGCCCTCCCAGCTGCTGGTGGCCGACGGCCGGGTCGAGGCGATCTCGCGCGGGCGCAGTAGCGCTCTGGACGGCGTCCAGGCCACCCGGATCGACCTCGGCGGGGCGCTGCTCACCCCCGGCCTGGTCGATCTGCACGATCATCTGCGCGAGCCCGGTCAGGAGGAGAAGGAGACCATCGCGACCGGCACCGCCGCGGCGGCCCGGGGCGGCTGGACCACCGTCTGCGCGATGCCGAACACCGATCCCGATCCGCACAACCCGGAGCTGATGGCCCGGCTGTTGCAGCGGATCGCCTCCTCGGCGAAGGTCAAGGTGCTGCCCTACTCCCCGATCACGGTCGGGCTCACCAGTGAGGAGCCGGTCGACCCCGAGGCGATGGTCGACGCCGGGGCGGTGGCCTTCTCCAACGACGGGAAGGGCGTCCAGAGCGCCGGAGTGATGTACGACGCGATGCGCGCCGCCGCCCACCACGGACGACCGGTCGCCGCCCACGCCGAGGACAACTCGCTGGTGCGCGGCGGGGTGATCAATGACGGCCCGAAGGCCCGCGAACTCGACCTGCCCGGCATCACGGGGCTCGCCGAGACCGTCCAGGTGGTCCGCGACCTGGCGATCGCCGAGGTCACCGGCGCCCACTACCACCTGTGCCACGCCTCCACCCGGCAGTCCATCCGGGCGCTGCGCCGGGCTCAGGCCGACGGCGTCCGCGCCACAGCCGAGGCCTCCCCGCACCACCTCCTGCTGGCCGACGCCGACATCCCTGCCGACGACGGGTTCTACAAGATGAACCCGCCGCTGCGCGCCCGCTGCGACGTCGAGGCCATTGTCGAGGGGCTGCGCGACGGAACCCTGTGCGCCATCGCCACCGACAACGCCCCGCACACCGCCGCCGAGAAGGACTGCTCCTTCCGCGACGCGGCCTTCGGCGTCATCACCAACGAGCACACCTTCGCGCTGCTCTACACCTCCTTCGTGCTGGCCGGGCGATTCCGCCTCGACCAACTGGTCCACTGGCTCACCGAGGGCCCGTCGGACGCCTACCAACTGGGAGACGCCGGCCGCATCCGGGTCGGCGGGCCCGCCGACCTGGCCGCCTTCGACCTCACCCGCGAGGTCGCCATCGACCCCGACCGGTTCTCCGGCAAGGGGCGCAACACCCCCTTCGCGGGACGCCGGGTGCTCGGCGACTGCGTCTTCACCATGGTGGACGGCGCCGTCGTCCACAGATTCACCACCCCAGAACCCACAGATCTCACCTGTGATCGGAAGGACCGGGCATGACCACTCGAACACTGCTGCTGGCCGACGGCACCAGATATGCCGGCGAGGCCTTCGGCGGGGAGGCGGAGGTGACCGCCGAGGTGGTGTTCACCACCGGCATGACCGGCTACCAGGAGACCCTCACCGACCAGTCCTACAACGGGCAGATCGTCGCCTTCAGCTACCCGCTGATCGGCAACACCGGCATCAACCGGGACGACATGGAGAGCCTCTTCCCGACCACCTCCGGGGTGATCTGTCGGGAGATCCCGCGGCTGGCCTCCAACTGGCGCAACCGGACCAGCCTGGACGCCTTCCTGCGCCTCCATCACATCCCCGGCCTGGCCGGCATCGACACCCGCGCCCTGGTCCGCAGGCTTCGCACCGAAGGGGTCATGAAAGGGGCGCTGCTGGGCCCCGACGCCGATCTGGACGCCGAGCTGGACAAGCTGCGGGCCGCCGAGCTGCCCACCGACCAGGTCGCCCAGGTGTCCACCCGGACCGCCTACCCCAGCCCGCTCGGCGGCTACTCGGTGGTGCTGTTCGACTTCGGCCTCAAGCACTCGATCCTGCGGGAACTGGCCAAGCGCGGCTGCGCGGTCACCGTCGTCCCCTACGACATCACCGCCGAGCGGGTGCGCGCCCTGGCCCCCGACGGGATCATGCTCTCCAACGGCCCCGGCGACCCGAAGAGCCTGAACGGCGTCGGCGAGGTGATCGCCGAGCTTGAGGAGGAGTATCCCGTCTTCGGCATCTGCCTGGGCCACCAGCTGCTCTGCCTGGCCAACGGCGCCGACACCTACAAGCTGCCCTTCGGCCATCGCGGCTTCAACCACCCGGTCAAGGATCTGCGCTCGGGCCGGATCGACTTCACCAGCCAGAACCACGGCTACGCGGTGGACCCGAAGTCGATCCCCGGCACCGAGCTGGAGATCACCCAGATCGAGCTCAACGACGGCACCGTCGAGGGGATCGTGCACAAACGGCTGCCCGCCATGTCGGTGCAGTATCACCCCGACGCCGCCGCCGGGCCGCACGATGCGGCGCACATCTTCGACGACTTCATCGCTCTGATGGACGCCGCGCGAGCCGCCCGGCCGGCGCAGCGCGACCTGTCCCAGCCGGTGCTTGCGCGCGGCGCCGTGACCCCGGCCCTGATGCCCGCGCCGGACCAGTCAGCCCTCGACAAGTCAGCCCTCGAACTGTCAGCCACTGAAGGGAACAACTGATGCCACGCCGCAGCGATCTGCACCGCATCCTCGTCATCGGATCGGGGCCGATCATCATCGGCCAGGCGGCCGAGTTCGACTACGCCGGCACCCAGGCCTGCCTGGCGCTCAAGGAGGAGGGCTACGAGGTCGTCCTGGTCAACTCCAATCCGGCCACCATCATGACCGACCGGGAGATCGCAGACCGGGTCTACATCGAGCCGATCACCCTGGAGTTCGTCTCCCAGATCCTGCGCCGGGAGCGCCCCGACGCCATCGTGCCCACCCTCGGCGGGCAGACCGGCCTCAACATGGCCGCCCAGCTGGCCCGCTCCGGGATCCTCGACGAGCTCGGCATCGAACTGCTCGGCACCGGGCTGGACGCCATCCAGAAGGCCGAGGATCGCGACCTGTTCAAGCAGTTGATGGCCGAACTCGGCCAGCCGGTGCCCGACTCCGACATCGTCCACACCGTGGTCGAGGCGGTCGAGGTCGGCGCCCGGATCGGCTACCCGCTCATCGTGCGCCCCGCCTACACCCTGGGCGGCACCGGCGGCGGCATCTGCGCCAACGAGGCCGAACTGGTCCGCGTCGTCGGCAAGGGGCTGGAGCTGTCCCCGATCACCGAGTGCCTGGTCGAGCAGTCGATCGCCGGGTACAAGGAGATCGAGTACGAGATGATGCGCGACTCCGCCGACAACACCATGGTGGTGTGCAATATGGAGAACTTCGACCCGGTCGGCGTCCACACCGGCGACTCCATCGTCTTCGCCCCCACCCAGACCCTCACCGACCGCGAGCACGAGATGCTGCGCGACGCCTCCATCACGATCGTGCGGGCGCTGGGCATCGAGGGCGGCTGCAACGTCCAGCTCGCCCTGGACCCCAACTCCTTCGGCTACTACGTCATCGAGGTCAATCCGAGGGTCTCGCGCTCCTCGGCGCTGGCCTCCAAGGCGACCGGCTACCCGATCGCCAAGATCGCCGCGAAGATCGCCGTGGGACTCACTCTCGACGAGATCCGCAACCCCGTCACCGGCACGACTTGGTCGATGTTCGAGCCGATGCTCGACTACGTCGTCGCCAAGATCCCGCGCTGGCCCTTCGACAAGTTCGCCCGGGCCGACCGCCGTCTGGGCACCCAGATGAAGGCCACCGGAGAGGTGATGTCGATCGGGCGCAGCATCGAGGAGTCGCTGCTCAAGGCGGTGCGCTCCCTGGAGATCGGGACCGATCACATCTTTGACGCCTCGGTGGCGAATCTGCCCGACGACATCCTGGAGGAGCGCCTGCTGCACGCCCGCGACGACCGGCTGTTCTGCCTGGCCGAGGCGATCCGGCGCGGGCGCACCATCGCCGAACTGCACGAGCAGACCGGGATCGACCTGTTCTTCCTCGACAAGATCGCCCACATCCTGGAAATCGAGGACCGGCTGCGGGTGACCCCCGGCGACACCGAGTCGCTGTGGATCGCCAAGCGCAACGGTTTCTCCGACTCCGCGATCGCCCGGCTGTGGGGTCGCACCCCCGACGCCGTGCGCCAGGCCCGTCAGGACGCCGGCTTCCGGCCGGTCTACAAGATGGTCGACACCTGCGCCGGCGAGTTCGCCTCCGAGACCCCGTACTTCTACTCCTCCTACGAGCAGGAGAACGAGTCGGTGCGCTCGGACCGTCCCCAGCATCCTGGTGCTGGGCTCGGGGCCGATCCGGATCGGCCAGGGCATCGAGTTCGACTACGCCACCGTGCACTCGGTGCAGGCCATTCAGCAGGCCGGCTACGAGGCCATCATCATGAACTCCAACCCGGAGACGGTCTCCACCGATTTCTCGATCTCCGACAAGCTGTACTTCCAGCCGCTCACCGTCGAGGACGTCCTGGACGTCGTCGAGCTCGAGCAGCCCGAGGGGGTCATCGTCCAGTTCGGCGGCCAGACCGCGATCAACCTGGCCGGCCCGCTGGCCGCTCACGGAGTGCCGATCCTCGGCACCCAGCTGGAGGATCTGGACCGCGCCGAGGACCGCGAGGGATTCGAGGGGCTGCTGCAGACCCTCGACATTCCGCAGGCCCCCGGCGGCATGGCCCACAATCCGGCCGAGGCCCTCGAGGTGGCCGGCACCCTCGGCTACCCGGTCCTGGTGCGCCCCTCCTATGTCATCGGCGGGAGGGCGATGGCCATCGTCAACGCCCCCCATGAGCTGGAGAAGTACATGCGCGAGGCGGTCCACGTCAGCCCGGACCGGCCCATCCTCATCGACCGCTACCTACAGGGCCTGGAATGCGAGGTCGACGCCATCTGCGACGGCGAGCAGGTCCTCATTCCCGGGGTGATGGAGCACATCGAGCGCGCCGGGGTGCACTCGGGCGACTCGATGGCCGTCTACCCTCCCCAGCGGATGAGCGATCAGGTCAAGCAGCGGATCGTCGAGGTGACGACGAAACTGGCTCTGGGGCTCAACACGAAGGGCATTCTCAACATCCAGTTCGTCGTCCTGGACGAGGTGGTCTACGTCATCGAGGCCAACCCGCGGGCCTCGCGCACGGTGCCCTTCCTGTCCAAGGTGACCGGGGCCTCGATGGCCGAGATCGCCACCCGGGTGATTCTGGGCGAGACCCTCGCCGGCCTCGGCCTGGAACCCGGCCTGATGCCCGAGTCGACGCGGATCCATGTGAAGTCCCCGGTGTTCAGCTTCTCCAAGCTGGACCTGGTCGACTCCCACCTCGGCCCGGAGATGAAGTCCACCGGCGAGGTGATGGGCTCCGACGACACCGTCGCCAAGGCCCTCTACAAGGCCTTCGAGGCGGCCGGGCTGCATGTGCCCGACTACGGCAAGGTGCTCTTCACGGTGGCCGACGACGCCAAGGCCGAGGCCCTGGAGCTGGCCCGCCGGTTCGACCGGATCGGCTTCCAGCTGGTCGGCACCAAGGGCACCGCCCAGTACTTCCGCGACGCCGGCCTCAACATCGACGTCGCCCATAAGATCGGATCGACCGCCGACGGCTCCACCGAGTCGGTGCTCGACCTCATCGGGCGCAACGGGTGCGACGCCGTCATCAACGTGATGACCAACGGGCAGGAGACCATCATCGACGGCAAGCAGATCCGCAGGGCGGCGATCGGGCGGGGCATCCCGCTGTTCACCTCCCTGGACACCGCCTCGGCGATCTGCCGGGTGATGGAGTCGCGGGCCTTCTCCACCGAGGTGATCTGAGGCGCAGCCATGACAGTTCCCACCTCCGGGCGCCCACTGCGCCCCGGCCCGCAGCAGCTCGAGCTGGTCGCCAGCACCGAGATCGCCCGCGGCGTCTTCTCCCTGGTGCTGCGCCGGTCCGAGCCCGAACAGGCCCCCGCGCCGGGCACCTTCCTCGACCTGCTGCCGCAGATCCCCGCGGTCGCCGGCGGCGCGGCGGTGCTGCGCCGGCCGATCTCGATCGCGGACTGCTCGGCCGACGGCCGCGACCTCACCGTCATCCTGCGGGTGGTCGGCGCCGGCACGGCGGCCCTGGTCGGCCAGACCATCGGCTCCCCGGTCGACGCACTGGGGCCGCTGGGCCACGGCTTTGACCTGGACGCCGTGGAGGTCGGCGGCCGGGCCCTGCTGGTGGGCGGCGGGGTCGGCGTCCCCCCGCTGTACCTGCTGGCCCGCCGCTTGGTCGACAGGGGAGTGTCGGTGCAGATGAGGCTCGGCTTCCGGGACGCCTCGGACGTCTTCTACGCCGAGGAGTTCGCCCGGCTCGGGGAGGTGCTCATCTCCACCGACGACGGTTCGGCCGGGGTGGGCGGCACCGTGGCCGACCTGGCCTCCCAGCCGGGCGCTCGCGCCTTCGTCCCCGACGGCGTCTTCGCCTGCGGGCCGCTGCCGATGCTGCGCTACGTGCAGGCGGCCTTCGGCGCCCAGGTGCGCACCCAGCTCTCCCTGGAGGAGCGGATGGCCTGCGGGGTCGGCGCTTGCTACGCCTGCGTGGTCCCCGACGCCGGCGACCCGGACCACCAGCACCGGATCTGCTGGGACGGGCCGGTCTTCGACGCCCAGGAGGTGGTGCTGTGATGTCCGCGGCCGAGAATCCGAGTTCTGAGAATCCTCGTCCGACGAATCCTCGTCTGGCGGTGTCCCTGCCCGGGCTGGAGCTGGCCAACCCGATCATGCCGGCCTCGGGCTGCTTCGGCTTCGGCGCCGAGTACGCCGAGTACTACGACCTCTCGGTGCTCGGATCGATCATGATCAAGGCCGCCACCCTGGAGCCGCGCCGCGGCAACCCGGTGGTCCGGGTCGCTGAGACCCCGTCGGGAATGCTCAACGCCATCGGCCTGCAGAATCCGGGGCTGGACGCCGTGATGGCGCAGAAGCTGCCCTGGCTGGCCGAGCACTTCCCGGATCTGCCGATCATCGCCAATGTGGCCGGCACCCTCACCGAGGACTACGTCGAGGTCTCCCGGGTGATCTCCACCGCGCCGAATGTGGCCGCCCTGGAGATCAACATCTCCTGCCCCAACGTCAAACACGGCGGCATCACCTTCGGCACCAGGCCCGAGGTCGCCGCCGACCTCACCTCGGCCATCGTCGCGGTCTCCCAGGTGCCGGTCTACGTGAAGCTGTCGCCCAATGTCACCGACATCGCCGAGATCGCCCGGGCGGTCGCCGGGGCCGGCGCCGACGGGCTCACCCTAATCAACACCCTCACCGGGATGCGCCTCGACCTGCGTCGGCGGCGTCCCATCATCGCCAACGGCACCGGCGGGCTGTCCGGGCCCGCGGTGCTGCCGATCGCGCTGCGGATGGTGGACGCCGTCACCCGCGCCGTCGACATCCCGGTGATCGGCATGGGCGGCGTCTCCACCGCCCGCGACGCCATCGAGATGATGATGGCCGGAGCCTCGGCGGTCGCCGTCGGCACCGCGAACTTCACCGACCCGCTGGCCTGCCCCAGGATCATCGACGGTCTGGAGCCGCTGATGGACCAGGTGGGCATCCCCAGTCTGGAACAGCTGCGCGCCGAGGTGCGCTCCGACCACCGCCCCGCGGCCTGACCCCGAGAAGAAGGAACCGATGGACACCACCCGCCCGATCATCGCCCTCGACCTGCCCACCGCCGACCGGGCCCTCGCCCTGGTCGCCCGGTTCGGCGACGAACCGCTGTTCGTCAAGGTCGGGATGGAGCTGTTCTACGCCGCCGGGCCCGGCATCGTCACCAGTCTCAAGGAGGCCGGCCACGACGTCTTCTGCGACCTCAAGCTCCACGACATCCCCAACACCGTCAAGCGCGCCGCCGCCAGCCTGGCCGGGCTCGGCGCCGACCTGCTCACCGTGCACGCCGCCGGCGGAAAGGCCATGATGGAGGCAGCTCTGGAGGGGCTGTCGGCGGCGTCCAACGACCCCGCGGTGGTGGCGATCACCCAGCTCACCTCGACCTCCGAGGAGGCGATGCACGCCGAGCAGCTCATCGAGGCGCCGCTGGCGGAGTCGGTGGTCCACTACGCGCAGCTCGCCCAGTCCGCCGGACTCGCCGGGGTGGTCTGCTCGGCCTGGGAGGCCGGCCGGATCTCCGAGGCCACCGATGGGTCCTTCCTGCGGGTGACCCCGGGAATCCGCCCCGCCGGCGCGGCGGTCGGTGACCAGGCGCGCGTCGCCACTCCCGAGAAGGCCTCCTCGATGGGTTCCAGCGCGATCGTGGTGGGCCGCCCGATCACCCAGGCCGACGACCCGGTGGCGGCGTATCACGCCATCAAGCAGGCCTGGAACTCCGGCCTCCAGAGCTGACCTCTTCCCTCCGGTCCTTTCCCCGGCGTCTCCACGGCATCCCGTCGTCGGGCGCCCCGCACCTCTTTCAAGGAGCACATATGACGATCTCGAATCCCACCCTGGCCCGCAGCATCGCGCAGGGCCTGCTGTCGGTCGGCGCCGTCTCGCTGTCGCCCGACGACCCGTTCACCTGGGCCTCGGGGATGCACTCGCCGATCTACTGCGACAACCGGGTCACCCTCTCCGATCCCGCGGTGAGGTCGCTCATCGCCGGCGGACTGGCCACCCTGGTCTCCGAGAACTTCCCGCAGGCCGAGGTGGTGGCCGGCACCGCCACGGCCGGCATCGCCCACGCCGCGCTGGCCGCCGACCGGCTCGGCCGGCCGATGGTCTACGTCCGCTCCAAGCCGAAGGATCACGGCAAGGGCAACCAGATCGAGGGCCGGCTGGCGCCGGGTTCCTCGGTGGTGATGGTCGAGGATCTCATCTCCACCGGCGGTTCGGTGCTGGACGCCGCCGCCGCGGTCGAGCGCGAGGGGGGCCATGTGCTCGGGGTGCTGGCGATCTTCTCCTACGAGCTGGAGAAGGGTCACCGGGCCTTCGAGAAGGCTGGTCTGCCGCTCTACACCCTGTCGAACTACCCGACGTTGATCGAGGTGGCCGCCGCTTCCGGCCAGATCACCGCCTCTCAGCAGGAGGCCCTGGCCACCTGGTCGGCCGACCCCCAGGCCTGGTCGGACGCCCACTGAGGGGTTGCCGACCGGTTTCCGGTGACACTTTCACTCGTCTAAGAGCCCGATCCGGGGCGAACTCCCGGGAAGCGGCTCTTGGGCGAGTGATTTGTTCACGACCAGCGATCGACGTCGGACGGTCCGACAAGGCTTCCTCGAAGGCTCACACCCAGCGTCGCGCGATCGCGATGGTCCCGGGCACGTAGCTGCGCCCGAACAGCTGGCAGTGCACCATCAGCATGTGCAGCTGGTGCAGCTCGATCCGGTCCCGCCAGCCGTCGACCAGCGGCGACTCCTCGTCGTAGGCCGCCCAGATCCGCTCCATCTGCGGGGCGCCGAAGACCGCCAGGGCCGCCAGATCCTCCTCGGCATGGCCGCCCTGGGCCGCCGGATCGATGAGGGTGGCCCCCGACGGCGTCCAGAGGATGTTGCCGTTCCACATGTCACCGTGGGTGCGCGCGGCCCAGTTCGTGTCGCCGGCCGGGCCGGACTCGCGCACCAGCCGGGGCTGGTCGTGGTCGTAGACCCCCGAGGACAGCTTGTCGAGCAGTCTGCCCAGCAGGGCCCGGTCGTCGCGGGTGAACGCCGGCGCGTCCAGATAGGGTGCCAGCCGGTAGCGGGCGTAGAAGTCCCCCCACGACGCCGTCGACTCCGCCGGAGTCGCGGCCAGCGGCAGTCTCGCCATTCCCATCCAGCCCTGGCCGCGGTTGGCCGGCGGGGGAGCGCCCAGGTGGGAGGCGCCGGCGGCATGTGTGTGGGCCAGCCGCCGCCCGAACTCCTCGGCCGCAGCCGCGGTGGGCCGGGTCTCGGGGAGTCTGGGCTCCTCCAGCCAGTCCTCGCCGTGGGCGCTGACGCGAACCACCGGGGCGGCCTCCTCGCCGGCGTCGGCGAGCCAGGCCAGCCCGGCGACCTCGTAGAGGATGCGGCCGGGACGGTGGTCGGACTTTCTGAAGACATCCATGCCACCCACCGTAGACTTGGCGCGATCGGCCGCCCGCACCGAACTTTCCGTACAGCACCACAGCACCGGCCCGAACGCAGTTTGGTTCATCAACAGGAGATTCATGACAGACCACCTCATGACCGTCCACCTCGTCTCGATGGGATGCGCCCGCAACGAGGTCGACTCCGAGGAGCTCGCGGCGCGTCTGGAGGCCGGCGGATTCCAGCTGGTGGACGACGCCGAGCAGGCCGAGACGGTGGTGGTCAACACCTGCGGATTCATCGAGCAGGCCAAGAAGGACTCGGTCGACACCCTGCTGGCCGCCGCCGACCTCAAGTCCGGCGGCACCACGAAGTCGGTGGTCGCCGTGGGATGCATGGCCGAGCGCTACGGCAATCAGTTGGCAGACGCCCTGCCCGAGGCCGATGCGGTGCTCGGCTTCGACGACTATCAGGACATCTCCGGGCGACTCCAGACCATTCTCGCCGGTGGATCGATCGAGGCCCACGTGCCCCATGACCGGCGCGCCCTGCTGCCCCTGTCGCCGGTGGATCGTCCCGGCGCCGCCGCAGGAGTCTCGGTGCCGGGCATCCACACCGCCCCCGACCTGCCCGTCGGCATCACGCCCTCCTCGGGGCCCCGGGCCGCCACCCGGCGAAGACTCTCCTCGAGCCCCAGCGCCCCGCTCAAGATCGCCTCGGGCTGCGACCGGCGCTGCGCATTCTGCGCCATCCCGAGCTTCCGCGGGTCCTACCTCTCGCGACCCATCGAGGAGATCGTCGAGGAGGGCCGCTGGCTGGTCGGCCACGGCGTCAAGGAGCTGTTCCTGGTCTCGGAGAACTCCTCCTCCTACGGCAAGGACCTGGGCGACCTGCGCCACATGGAGAAACTGCTGGGCGAGCTCGACCGGATCGACGGCCTGGAGTGGATCCGGATCTCCTACCTCCAGCCCGCCGAGCTGAGGCCCTCCCTGGTCGACGCCATGCTGGCCACCGACAAGGTGGTGCCCTACTTCGACCTGTCCTTCCAGCACGCCTCCGGTCCGCTGCTGCGCCGGATGCGCCGGTTCGGGGACGCCGAGTCCTTCCTCGGCATCATCGACGGCATTCGCGACCGCTGCCCGGCCGCCGGGTTCCGGTCGAACTTCATCACCGGCTTCCCCGGTGAGACCGAGGAGGACGTCGAGATCCTCAGCGACTTCCTGCAGCGTGCCCGGCTCGACGTCGCCGGGATCTTCGCCTACTCCGATGAGGAGGGCACCGAGGGAGCCGGCCTGGACGGCCACCTCGACGAGGACGTCATCGCCGAGCGCCGGGAGAGGCTCGCCGACCTCGTCGATGAGCTGGTGAGCCAGCGCGCCGAGGAGCGGATCGGTGAGCAGGCCGGGGTGCTCGTCGAGGAGGTGGGACCCGACGCGGTGGTCGGCCGGGCCCCGCACCAGGGGCCCGAGGTGGACGGGACCGTGCTGCTGCCCGCCGGGTGCGGAGCCGGCGTCGGCCAGATGGTCGATGTCCGGTTCATCGGATCCGAGGGCGCCGACCTGCTGGGCGAGTTGAGATGACGGCGCGCCGCGGGACCGGGATACTGGGCACAGACCATGTCAACAGGGACCTGGTCATGTCGTCAGGAGCTGCAGGATGAGTGATCGTCCGAGCAACATCAACGTGCCGAACGCGCTCACCGTGCTCCGGCTCATCGCGGTACCGGTCTTCGGCTGGATGCTGCTGTCCCACCCTCTCGACGGCACCTGGCGCACCTGGACCACGGTGGTCTTCGCCCTGGCCATCTTCACCGACTTCCTCGATGGGCGGATCGCGCGCCGGTACAACCTCATCACCGATTTCGGCAAGATCTGGGACTCGGTGGCCTGACAAGGGGCTCACCGGGATGGCCTTCATCGGCCTGTCGATCATCGGCGAACTGCCGTGGTGGATGACCATCCTCATCCTGGTCCGCGAGTGGGGCATCACGGTGATGCGGGTCTTCATGCTCAAGTACGAGGTGATGGCGGCCAACAAGGGCGGCAAGCTCAAGACCGCGATGCAGTCCCTGGCCATCGTGCTGTTCTGCATCGGCCTGTGGCGGACGCCGACGTGGGTCGACGTCATCGCCTGGGCGGCGATGATCGTCGCCTTCGGGCTCACCGTGGTCACCGGGGCGATGTACGTCGTCGACGCCCTGCGGATCCGGCGCGATGCGCTGGCCGGAAACGGCGGCCCGCGGCACGGATGACGATGAGTCCTGATCCGCTGGCCGCCAGGCTCATCGGGGCGCTGATTGACGGCGGGCTCACCGCCGCCACCTGCGAGTCGCTGACCGGGGGACTGGTGGGGGCCACCCTCACCGGGGTGCCGGGGGCATCGGCTGCCTACCGCGGAGGCCTGGTCACCTACGCCTCCGACCTCAAGGCGAGCCTGGCCGGGGTGGACGCCGAGTGGATCGCCAGCCACGGGGTGATCAACGCCGAGACCGCGCAGATGATGGCCCAGGGCTGTGCGCGGGCCTGCTCGGCGTCGATCGGACTGGCCTGCACCGGCGTCGCCGGTCCGGAACCGCAGGACGGCGAGCCGGTCGGCACGGTGTATGTGTGCGCGTGGGCCTCCTGGGGTGCGGTTCCGGCGCGGCTGGCGCTGTCGGGCGGACGCCAGGAGATCCGCCGTCAGACCGTGCGATCACTGCTCGAGGCCGGTCTCGAGCTGGTCCGCGCGCGCTCCTGAGAGAGGGTCCGGGGCTCTAAAACGGGGGGTGCCCCGATCACTCCCGTGGGCCGGTTGGTATGGTCCTCCACAGAATGTGGCTCTTTTCGCGTTCAGCGGGAATGAATGGGCCGAGACCCGTGTTGTCACCTCCGAGATCGACGACGAGGAGACATCATGAAGGCTGCCCTGCTTCGGGAAATGCTTGGCGAGGCGCTGCGCGAGCAGAGATTCAGCCAGGGGAGGACACTGCGCGAGGTGTCGTCTGGAGCGAGAGTCTCGCTCGGATACCTCTCAGAGGTTGAGCGAGGCCAGAAGGAGGCCTCCAGCGAGCTGATTCTGGCGATCTGCACCGCTCTCGAGCTGCCGCAGTCGGAGTTGATGCGGATGGTGAGCGCCAAACTGCTCAAGGCCGAGACGAAGGCCGAGCGTCAGGTCACCGTCGCCGCCTGAGATCATCGGGCGTCCGTCAGTCCGGGCGGGATCGGCCGGCTCGCGAGTCAGTTCTCGTGAGCCTGCACGATCTTGACCGGAACGCCGGCCGCCCTGATCCTTCCGACCTCTTCGGCATCGGCGCTCTCGTCGGTGACCACGAGGTCGATGTCGGAGATGTCCGCGAGTTTGGCCAGAGTGACCTTGCCGATCTTCGAGCCGTCCACCACGGCGATGATCCGCGAGGCCCGTTCGAGCATCGCGTGATTGGTGGCCGGCCTCGATGTCGTCGTGGGTGGTGAGCCCGCCGCTGACCGACAGGCCGTCGCAGCCGACGATCGCGGTGCCGACATTGATCTGCTTGAAGGTCGCCTCGGCCAGTGAGCCGACCAGCTCCAGCGAGCTTGGGCGCAGAATGCCGCCGGCGATGAGGACCCGCTGCTGACCCTGATTGGCCGCCTCCAGGGCGATGCCGACCGAGTTGGTGACGATGGTGAGGTCGTGACGGTGGTGCAGAGCCCGCAGCACCTCGGCCGTGGTCGTGCCCCCGGTCAGCGCGATCGCGTGCTTGCCCAGCGGCAGTTCGCTCACCGCAGCCCGCGCGATCGCCGCCTTCGCCGGCCGGTGACGGCCGTCACGCAGGTTGACCGGCAGCTCGGCCCCCACCCCGGCGCTGCGCGCCCCGCCATGGGTCCGGATCAGCAGTCCTTGATCGGCCAGGGCCGCGACATCCCGCCTGATGGTGGCCGCACTGGCGCCCAGCAGCTCCGCCAGCTCCCGGAGCTGAATCTCCTCGCGATCGCGGAGAATGGCCAGCAGGGCCACCATCCGGTCATTGCGCCGAGACGGCGTGGCCGTCTCCGTGGTGGGAAAGGACATCTCGCTGCTCCTCTCTGGGCGCTCAGCCGCGCTCAATATTGTGAGCGCTCACTCAGCCTCAATGATGATAGTTGATCACCATGCTCATGATGCAGGCACCATTGCGGACTCATTCGCTCACTCACTCGGCTCCGAGGATGCGCGATCCCGGCTGGGGCCGTGTTGGTCCGGCCGTTGCCGGTCCTGCTTTGCGGGGCCCATATGCTGGCCGGGTGCGTGAGACGGAACTGTGGCGACGACTGGAGGCCGAACTGGGCCCGGACTACGTCCGTTCCTGGGCGAGTTCCCAGGTGATGGCGGAGCTGGGCGGGCGCACCGTCCAGGAGGCGCTGGCCGACGGGCTCGAGATCAAGGCGATCTGGCGCGCCTGCTGGGCCGTCCTGGAGCTGCCCGACCGGTTGCGCTGAGGCGTCCGGACCCCGAAGTTGTCCACAGGCGGGCCGAGATTGCCGGGCTGGTTGTCCACAGCCGGTGAACGCGATCTGAAAAGTGTCGGTGCTCGCCCCTACAGTTCACCATGACAGACCCGGCCGACCGGCCGGGACCAGCGGAGCCCGGCCAATAGGACTGGAGCAGGGCCCATGGATGAGGAGACCGCAGCCATGCCCGTGAAAGATCGTGAAAAGGCCCTTTCGGCCGCCATCGAGCAGATCGACAAGCAGTACGGCAAGGGATCGATCATGCGCCTGGGGGAGCGCGAGACCGTCAAGATCCCCGCCATCCCGACCGGGTCGGTGGCCCTGGACGTCGCCCTGGGGGTCGGCGGCCTGCCGCGGGGAAGGATCGTGGAGATCTACGGCCCGAGTCCAGCGGCAAGACGACGCTGGCCCTGCACGCCATCGCCAGTGCCCAGGCCGAGGGCGGCGTCTGCGCCTTCATCGACGCCGAGCACGCCATGGATCCCGAGTACGCCAAGAACCTCGGCGTCGACACCGACAACCTGCTCATCAGCCAGCCCGACAACGGCGAGCAGGCCCTCGAGATCGCCGACACGCTGGTGCGCTCGGGAGCCCTCGAGCTCATCGTGGTCGACTCGGTGGCCGCCCTCACCCCCAAGGCCGAGATCGAGGGAGAGATGGGCGACTCGCACGTCGGCCTGCAGGCCCGGCTGATGAGCCAGGCCCTGCGCAAGATGACCGGCGCGCTCAACGCCGCCGGCACCACCGCCATCTTCATCAATCAGCTCCGCGAGAAGATCGGAGTGATGTTCGGCAGCCCGGAGACCACCACCGGTGGCCGGGCGCTGAAGTTCTACGCCTCGGTCCGGCTGGATATCCGGCGCATCCAGGCCCTCAAGGACGGCGACGTGGTGGTCGGCAACCGGACCCGCGTCAAGGTGGCCAAGAACAAGGTCGCCCCGCCCTTCAAGCAGGCCGAGTTCGACATCATCTACGGCGAGGGGATCTCCCGGGAGGGCAGCCTCATCGACATGGGGGTGGATCTCAACATCATCCGCAAGAACGGCTCCTGGTTCACCTACAAGGAGTCCGAGCAGCTCGGCCAGGGCAAGGAGAACGTCCGGAAGTTCCTCAAGGAGAACTCGGAGATCGCCAACGAGATCGAGGCGACGATCCGCCGCGAGACCGGCCTCGACCCCTCCGAGGAGGACGAGGTGCCCGCCGACGTCGACCCGAAGACCGGGGAGGTGATGTTCTGAACCGGCGCACGAGCCGGGAGCCGGTCGAGCGCACCGGCGAGCAGTGGTACGTCTTCGCCCGCGAGGTCGTACTGCGTCGCCTCGACGTGCGCGCCCGGACCCGCAGCGAGCTGGCCGGCGCCCTGCGCGACAAGGAGGTTCCCGAGGAGGTCCGCGCCGCGGTGCTGGACCGGTTCGAGGAGCTCGGCCTGATCGACGACGCCGACTTCGCCGAGCAGTGGGTGCGGTCCCGGCACGGCTCCCGCGGGCTGTCGCGGCGCGCTCTCAGCCAGGAGCTGAGTCTCAAGGGGGTCGACCAGGAGATCATCTCGCAAGCGGTCGGGGAGGTTTCCGACGAGGATGAGCTGTCGGCGGCGACCGGGCTCGCCCTCGCCCGGCTGCGGGCCGGATCGGGGGTCGAACGAACCCGGCTTGAGCGTCGGGTGCTGTCGGCCCTGGCCCGCAAGGGGTACGGGCCCGACGTCTGCTGGGAGGCGCTGCATCGGGCCGATCAGTTGCTCGCCGAAGGGCTGCTCGAGGAGGATCCGGACGCCGTGCAGAGGCCCGACGGGTACTGGGTCTGATCCCTGCGGGGATGGACCTGACGGTCCCCGCAGGTGCAGGTGTGGCAGGCTGGTCGGCAACCGAGGCGCAGGGTCCCGGCGGTACTCAGGGGGATGAGGGGCGTTCAATGACAGAATCCCTCGGGCTGGTGGCCATCGCGCCACAGCTGGTTCTGATATCTGCGTGGCCGATCGCCTCGGTGGTGCTGGCGGTCGTGCTGATCGTCGTGGTGATCGGAGACATGATCTCCCGGCGTCGCTCCGGCACGCTGCTCAGCGCCTCGCGGCGCGATCTGGCCCGCGACCGCAGCCGCCTGGAGAAGGAGCTGGAACGGCGTCGAGGAGATCTCGAGGCCGGCCTCGATGAGCGTCGCGAGACCTTGGAGGCCGACTACCGGCGTCGCAGCAGCGCCCTGGAGGAGGCCGGCCGGCAGCAGGCCCACGCCGTGGAGGTCCGAGAGGAGGCGGTGGCCCAGGACCGCGAGCAGGTCGGCGCCGAGCTCGCCCGGATCGCCGGACTCACCGCCGAGGAGGCCCGCCAGACGGTCCTGGAGAAGGCCGAGGCGGACTCCCGTACCGAGGCGGAGGCGCTGGCCAGAAGGATCGAGGAGGACGCCCGCCAGCAGGCCGACGAGCGCGCCCGGCGGGTGCTGGTCACCGCCATCCAGCGCCACGCCGGGGATGTCACCGCCGACTCCGTGGTGGCCGCGGTGGATCTTCCCTCCAATGAGATGAAGGGCAGGATCATCGGCCGGGAGGGTCGCAACATCCGCACCATCGAACAGGTCACCGGCACCACCGTCATCGTCGACGACACGCCCGGGATCGTGCTGGTGAGCTGTTTCGATCCGGTCCGCCGCGAGGTGGCCCGGCGCATGCTGATCGACCTGGTGCAGGACGGCCGGATTCACCCGGCGCGGATCGAGGCGGCCCATGCCAAGGCGGTCTCCCGGATCGAGGAGCTCTGCCTGGAGGCGGCCGACGACGCCCTTCACCAGCTGTCCATCACCGACATGTCGGAGGGCCTGCGACCCATCCTCGGATCGCTGAGATTCCGGACCTCCTACGGACAGGACGTGCTGGCCCACAGCGTCGAGTGCGGCCGGCTGGCCGGCCTGATCGCCGCCGAGATCGGGGCCGACGTCGACACCTGCCGGAGAGCCGGCCTGCTGCACGACATCGGCAAGTCGCTGACCCCACGGGTGGAGGGGTCGCACGCCGCGGTCGGCGCCGAACTTGCCCGCCGCTACGGGGAGTCCGAGCAGGTCGTGCACGCCATCGCCGCGCACCACGACGAGATCGAGGCGGACGGCATCGTCGACGTCCTCACCCAGGCCGCCGACGCCATCTCGGCCTCGCGACCCGGGGCCAGGCGCGAGTCCCTGGAGTCGCACGTCCAGCGGCTCGAGGAGCTCGAGCAGCTGGCCACCGCCCACCCCGGGGTGGAGCGGGCATTCGCCGTCCAGGCCGGCCGGGACCTGCGGGTGATGGTGGAGCCCGACCAGATCGACGACTCCACCACCCGGACACTGGCCCGGGAGATCGCCCAGGAGATCGGCGTGCGGGTGATGGTGCCGGGCCAGGTGCGGGTCACCGTCATCCGGGAGACCAGAGCCGTGGAGGTGGCCGGCCAGTCGGGTCCCAGAGACTGAACTGTGCCGCCGGCGGGGGAGACGCCTCCCCCTGCACCCCCTCGTGGCGGGGGCTTTGCAGGTGGTTAGGGTCCGCCGCGCTGGCCTGTGAAATCTGCTCGCTAGATACTGAGCCCCCACTCGAGATGGACCTCGTCGCCGGGCTCCAGTCGCAGCATCGAGTCGTGGGTCGGGCCCTCGTTGAAGGCGTCCGGGCCGCAGCTCATCGGCTCCACCGCCAGGGAGGCCCGGCCGCCCGGGGTGTAGATCTGCGCCCAGTCCAGGCCGGGCCCGCCCCACATTGCGCGGTGACGGTCCCCGGCCTGCACCTCGATCCGCCAGCCGGCTCGGTCCGAGGCGCCCGTGAATGCGGTGTCGAGGACCCGGTCGCCAAGAGGGCCGCCGCCGCGAAGGTCCTCGGGACGTCCGTCCACCGGGTGCAGCGCCACCGGCAGCAACCGGTCGTCGACCTCCAGGAAGGAGCCGAAGGGAGCCGTCACCGACCACTGGTCGACCGGTAGATCGCCCGCGGTGAGATAGGGATGGGCCGCATAGCCGAAGGGCACCGCGGTGGGCCCGATGTTGACCGCCCCCACCTCGACCGTCAGCCCGTCGGCCGACACCCGGTGGGTGAGGGTGAGCCGGAGGCAGCCCGGCCAGCCCTTCTGGGCCAGCAGCAGGAGGGACTGCGACACCCGGTCGTCGGTCAGCTCCTCCAGCGTCCAGGCCTGCCACCGGGTCAGGCCGTGAATGGCGTTGTTGAAGGGGATCTCGTTGATCGGCAACTGCTGGGCGACGCCGTCGAAGACGTAGTGGCCGTCGCGGATCCGGTTCGGCCAGGGCAGCAGATGCATCCCCTGGGAACCGGCCGGGATCTGGTCGTCGGAGAAGGTCAGCAGCAGCTCGTCGCCGTCGTGGCTGAGGCTGCGGATCGTCGCGCCCAGCTCGCAGACGACGACCCGGTATCCGGCGGCGGAGATCTCGTACTGGCGCCCGGTGGGCAGCACGGTGCCCGCCACAGGCTGGGTCACGGATTCGGTCATTGAGTCCATGGCGGCAACTCTAGATGGGACTGAGTGTTTCGGACGAGAGCGGGGCCTTCCAGATGGGATTTGACGCCGATGGGAAGTACAGTGGCCGGGCCATGATCCAGACAGACTCACCGACCTACCGGGTCGTCACCTACGGGTGCCAGATGAACGTCCACGACTCCGAGCGCATCGCCGGCCTGCTCGAGTCGGCGGGCTACGTCCCCGATCCGCGCACCGGCAGCCTTGATCCGGCCGACGTCGTCGTCTTCAACACCTGCGCGGTCCGTGAGAACGCCGACAACCGGCTCTACGGCACCCTGGGCCAGATGGCCTCGGTGAAGGCCGCCCATCCCGGCATGCAACTGGCCGTCGGCGGCTGCATGGCGCAGAAGGACAAGCAGGTCGTCGTCGACCGGGCGCCCTGGGTGGACGTCGTCTTCGGCACCCACAATCTCGGCTCCCTGCCCACCCTGCTGGAGCGCTCCCGCTCCCTGCAGGAGGCCCAGGTCGAGATCAAGGAGGCCCTCCAGACCTTCCCCAGCAACCTGCCCACCCATCGCGAGTCCGCCTACTCCGCCTGGGTGTCGATCTCGGTGGGCTGCAACAACACCTGCACCTTCTGCATCGTCCCGCAGCTGCGCGGCAAGGAGACCGACCGGCGTCCCGGAGACATCCTCGCCGAGATCCGCGCCCTGGTCGACGAGGGAGTCCAGGAGATCACCCTGCTGGGCCAGAACGTCAACTCCTACGGCGTCCAGTTCGGTGATCGCGCCGCATTCGCGAAGCTGCTGCGCGCCTGCGGTGAGATCGACGGCCTGGAACGGGTGAGGTTCACCTCCCCGCACCCGGCCGCCTTCACCGACGACGTCATCGAGGCGATGGCCGAGACCTCCAATGTAATGCCGAGCCTCCACATGCCCCTGCAGTCGGGCTCCGACCGGGTGCTGCGCGAGATGCGGCGCTCCTACCGCAGCCACAAGTTCCTCGGCATCCTGGACCGGGTGCGCGACGCCATTCCGGACGCCGCCATCACCACCGACATCATCGTCGGCTTCCCCGGGGAGACCGACGAGGACTTCGAGGAGACCATGAGGGTCGTCGAGCGGGCACGGTTCTCGGCCGCCTTCACCTTCCAGTACTCCATCCGGCCCGGCACCCCGGCCGGCGAGATGACCAATCAGGTGCCCAAGGCCGTCGTTCAGGAGCGCTACGAACGGCTGCTCGCCTTGGTCGACGACATCGCCTGGCAGGAGAACCGCCGGCTGGAGGGCAGCACCGCCGAGGTGATGTTCTCGGCCGGGGAGGGCCGCAAGGACGAGGAGACCCACCGGATCACCGGGCGCTCCCGGGACAACCGACTGGTCCACGTCCGGCTGTCCCCCGACGATCAGCGCCCGCGCCCCGGCGACATCGCGACGGTGCGCATCGGGCGGGCCGCTCCGCACCATCTCATCGCCGACGCCGGTCTGCTCGAGCTGCGCCGCACCCGGGGAGGCGACGCCTGGCAGGCTCGCAACGAGGCGCCCGATCCGGCGACCGTCGTCGGTGTCCCGCTGGGAATGCCCACCATCGGCGCGCCTGTGCACTGAGTCCCTCGGGCCGGACTGCTCCAAGCATGACGAAGGGGCGACAGCCATGCGCTGTCACCCCTCCGTCGTGTCACCGGGCGGGCCTCCGCCGGGGCGGAACCGCCGGGTGACACCTCATCAAGATCAGTGGGCCATCATCGGAGAAGGGAACCTCAGAGGTTTCCCGTCCTCTCCTTGACAGCGTCCTGGGCCGTATCGACCTGGCTCGCGAACTTGCCTCCGGTGGCTTCGTCGAACTTGTCACCGGCCGCGTCCACGGCCCCGTCGATCTGCTCCTCGTGGCTGTTGACGGCGTCCTTGATCTTGTCCTGATTGTTGATCACGGCGTCCTTCGCCTTGTCAAAGAGTCCCATAGGCCCCTCCTTCCCGGAGGGGACCAGCCCCTCCCTCGGATTGAGTACAGTGTCGTCACGCCCGGTCCGAAGAGCAAGAGCCCGGGCCGAAGATTCTCAGAATATGAGACGGGTGGAGCCGGCCGGGGAGCAGGAGGATCTGGATGGGATTGCCCGCAGTCGTCGCGGTCCTCGGGCCGACCGCCAGCGGTAAGTCTGCACTGGCGATCGAGATCGCCATCAGACTCGGACTCTCCGGGACCCCGGCCGAGATCGTCAACGCCGACTCGATGCTGGTCTACCGCGGCATGGACATCGGCACCGCGAAACCCGGCTCCGACGAGCTAGCGCGGGTGCCGCACCATCTCGTCGACGTGCTGGACGTCACCCAGAGCTCCTCGATCGTCTTGGTCCAGTCGCTCGCTCGCCGGGCCATCGAGGACTGCCTGGCGCGCGGCGTCCTCCCCCTGGTGGTGGGCGGTTCCGCGCTCTACAGCCGGGCGGTTCTCGACGAGCTCGAGATCCCGCCCACCGACCCCGAGGTGCGGGCCCGCCTGGAGGCCGAGCTCGAGCGCATCGGCCCCCAGGAGATGCACCGCCGGCTCGCCGAACGCGATCCCGGGGCGGCTGCCGCGATTCTGCCGGGCAACGGCCGGCGCATCGTGCGGGCCCTCGAGGTGGTCGAACTCACCGGATCCTTCTCCGCGACGATGCCGGACGGACAGTTCCACTACCCGCACACGATGGAGATCGGGCTCGGCCTCTCGCGCGCCGAGCTGGACGAGCGGATCGAACGACGGGTCGACCAGATGTGGGCTCAAGGATTGGTCGACGAAGTCAGAGAGCTATCCGAGAAGGGCCTGCGGCAAGGGAGAACGGCGTCCCGTGCGCTCGGCTACCGCCAGGTGCTGGCGATGCTCGACGGCCTCATCGACGAGTCCGGGGCTCGCACCGACACCGTCGTGCGCACCCGCAGATTCGCCCGCAAACAGCTCATGTGGTACCGGAGAGATCCCCGGATCCGCTGGTTCGATGCGCTGGCCCCCGACCTGGCCGACCAGGTGATGGACGCGCTGCGCGCGTGCGGTGAGGCCCCTGCCGGCGGGGATTCCTGTTGACGGGAGGACGGAATCGGGGTGAGCATGGGCCCATGCGGACCACACAGTTCTGGAAGGGTCAGGGAACTGGCAACGACTTCGTCATCCTCCTCGACCGGCCCGGAATGATCCATCTGTCGCAGGCCCGCGTGCAGTGGCTGTGCGATCGCCGGTTCGGGATCGGCGGGGACGGCCTGCTGCGCGCCACCAGGGCCGGCACCATTCCGGAGTGGGACGGGGACCCCGACCAGTGGTTCATGGACTACCGCAACGCCGACGGGTCGATCGCGGAGATGTGCGGGAACGGGCTGAGGGTCTTCACGGAGTTCCTGCGCGAGGAGGGGCTCATCACCGGCAATGAGGCCGATATCGCCACCCGCGCCGGGGCCAAGCACGTCATCGCCCACGGCAACGGGATGGTCACCGCCGATGTCGGCGCCGCGCACGTGGGGTCTGAGGGAGAAGCATCGGACCTGATCGTCAGCTGTGCCGGGCGGCGCTGGCCGGCCACCCCGGTCGACGTCGGCAACCCGCACGCGGTGGTGCTGCTGGAGGCCGGCGAGCTCGACTCGCTGCCCGTGCAGACGCCGCCCGCCTGGGAACCGGAGTCGGTCTTCCCCCACGGCGTCAATGTCGAGTTCGTCGAGCAGCTGGATCCAGGCCACGTCAGGATGCGGGTGCACGAGCGGGGAGTGGGGGAGACGCTGTCCTGCGGGACGGGAACCGTGGCGGTCGCGGCGGCGATGAGCGCCCTCACCGGGCATCGCGGCCGGTGGACGGTCGATGTGCCGGGGGGCCGGATCCACGTCGAGCAGTCCGGGGACCACTACCGGCTCATCGGGCCCGCCGTGATCCAGATCCAAGGAGAGGTCATCGAGCCCCAGCTGGACGTGGAATAAATCACTCGCCGAAGGCCCGGGCCCCGCGGCATTCTGCCGGATCCGGGGCTTGGGCGAGTGATAGGTGCACCGGCCCGAGGTTGGTGGGGCGGGCCAGTCGTGGAAAGCTGGGAATGATGATTCCCCTCGATGACGATTTCCCCACCAGCACTCCCGAGCAGCTCCCCGGCAGCGCTCCCGAACGGCGCCCTTCCGACGTTGAGGTCGATGACGACCAGGACTGGGACGGCGACCAGTTCGACCTCGACGCGCGGCTGGCACTGACCCGGGTTCCCGGCATGTCCACCGACCTGTCGGACATCACCGAGGTCGAGTACCGGCAGCTGCGCCTGGAGCGGGTGGTGCTCGCCTCGGTGTGGACCGAGGGGACCAACGACGACGCCCAGAACGCCATGACCGAGCTCAAGCTGCTGGCCGAGACGGCCGGCTGCCAGGTCCTGGACGCCCTCATCCAGCGCCGCCCCAGCCCCGACCCGGCCACCTACATCGGATCCGGCAAGGTCCAGGAGCTCAAGGAGGTGGTGCTGGCCACCGGCGCCGACACCGTCATCTGCGACGGGGAGCTGGACGGCGCCCAGCTGCGAAACCTCGAGGACCGGGTCGGCGTCAAGGTGGTGGACCGCACCATCCTCATCCTCGACATCTTCGCCCAGCACGCCAGCAGCGTCGAGGGCAAGACCCAGGTCGAGCTGGCGCAGCTGCAGTACATGAAGCAGCGCCTGAGAGGGTGGGGCCACAGCCTCTCCCGGCAGGCCGGCGGACGGGCCGCCGGAGGCGCCGGGATCGGCGGCCGCGGGCCTGGCGAGACCAAGATCGAGACCGACCGGCGTCGCATCAACACCCGGATCTCCCGGCTGCGCCGCAAGCTGCGCGCGATGGAGTCCACCCGCCAGGAGAAGCGCGCCGATCGGACCCGCAACGCCATCCCCTCGGTCGCCATCGTCGGATACACCAACGCCGGCAAGTCCTCCCTGCTCAACCGGCTCACCCGGGCCGGGGTGCTGGTCGAGGACGCCCTGTTCGCCACCCTGGACCCGACGACGCGGCGCGCCACCACCGAGGACGGCCGCGTCTACACCCTCACCGACACCGTCGGATTCGTCCGTCACCTCCCCCTCCACCTGGTCGAGGCCTTCGCCTCCACCTTGGAGGAGACCGCCCGGGCGGACCTGCTGGTCCATGTCGTGGACGCCGCCGCCCCCGATCCGGCGGGCCAGATCGCCGCGGTGCACGAGGTGCTCTCGAGTATCGACGCCGGCACGGTGCCCGAGATCCTGGTGCTCAACAAGGCCGATCTGCTGACTCCCGAGGACGAGATGGCGCTGCGCGCGACCTTCCCCGCGGCCCTGCTGGTCTCCGCCCACCAGGGGGAGGGGATCGACGCGCTGGTCGCCCGGATCGAGGAGTCGCTGCCCGTCCCGGAGGAGACCGTGAACGTCGTGCTGCCCTATCAGCGCGGCGACCTGGTCGACCGGATCCACCGGCTCGGCACCATCGTGGAGCTGGAGCACACCGGGGAGGGGACCCACGTCGTCGCCCATCTGCACCCGGGTCTGGCCGCCGAGGTGCGCAGCGCCGCCAGCTCGGGCCGATGAGCGCGGAAGTGGGGAGGACGGGCCCCGGGCTGTCCGAGGAGGCGGTACCGACGCCGAGCCGGGAGTCGGCAGCAGCGCCGGCCGGCGAGTCGGCCCTCCCGGACCATCGCCGGGTGCTGGCCGCCGCGATCGAGGAGATCGGCGGCAGCCCCCGGCAGGGGCAGCTGGAGATGGCCGACGCGGTGAACCGGGCGATGGAGGAGAAGATCCACCTGCTGGTCCAGGCCGGTACCGGCACCGGCAAGTCCCTGGGCTACCTGGCCCCCGCCCTGGCCCGCGCCGTCCGCGAGAAGATCACGGTGGTGGTGGCGACCGCCACCCTCGCCCTCCAGGCCCAGCTGGCCCACAAGGACATTCCCGCCGCGGTGAAGGCCGCCGAGAAGGTCCTGCCGCGCACCCCGCGCACGGCGGTGCTCAAAGGACGCTCCAACCACGCCTGCCTGTACCGGATCAGGGGCGGCGTCCGGCCCGACCAGGACGCCCTGCTCACCGGCGGCGAACTGGCCGCTGCCCCCGCCGGTGGCAATGCCGACCCGGACTCCCGGCTCGGCGCCGAGGTGCTGATGCTGCGCGAATGGGCCGAGGACCAGGCCGAACGCAACCTGCTGGGAGACCGCGACGACGCCCCCGATCACTCCCCGAAGGCCTGGGCGCAGGTCTCCGTCCCGGCCCGCGAGTGCCTGGGAACCCGCTGCAAGTACGCCGCGGAGTGCCTCTTCGAGGCCGCCCGGGAACGGGCCAGGCAGGCCGACCTCGTCGTCACCAACCACGCCCTGCTGGCCATCGACGCCCTCACCGACGGCAATGTGCTGCCCGAGCACGACGTCGTCATCATCGACGAGGCCCACGAGGTCGTCGACCGGTTCACCGGAGCCGCCTCGGCGATGCTGACCCCCGCCCTGATCACCGGCGTCGCCAAACGAGCGGCGCGCTGGCTGGACGACGATCTGGGCGGCGATCTGCTCGACCAGGCCGAGCTGCTCCGCGAGGCCCTGGAGACCACCGAGCCCGGCCGGGTCACCGACCCCGAGGCCTCCCTCATCGTGGCCGCCCAGAGTCTGCGCGACCTGTCCCGGGCCGCGGTCTCGGCGCTGGGGAAACGCGACGAGGGGGAGGAGAAGGGCGGCGACCCGGAACGCACCCAGGCCCAGGGGGCGATGCGCGAGATCTTCGAGGTGGCCGAGCGGATCGCCGCACTGGCCGCCGCCGACGTGGTGTGGATCAGCGAGTCGGAGTACGCCGGCCGCGCCGCCCAGGTCGCCCCGCTCAAGGTGGCCGGACTGCTGAGATCCAGCATTCTGAAGGAGACGACGACCATCCTCACCTCCGCCACCCTCAAGATCGGCGGGGAGTTCACCTCCGCCGCCCGCGATGTCGGCCTGCAACCCTCCGAACGGGTCGACGACACGCCCGAGATCCTCAACACCGAAATGGCCTGGCGCGGCATCGACGTCGGCTCCCCCTTCGACTACCACTCCCAGGGCATCCTCTACGTCGGACGCAGTCTCCCCAGGCCGCGCCGCGACGGCATCGGCGAGGAGGCCATGGAGGATCTGGCCGAACTCGTCTGGGCCGCCGGCGGTCGCACCCTCGGACTGTTCGCCTCCCACCGCAATGCCGTGCGAGCCGCCGAGCAGCTGCGCCGCTCCCTGCCGAAGATCCCGGTGCTGTGCCAGGGCGAGGGGCACCTGGCCGGACTCACCCGGCAGTTCATCGAGGACCCGCGGACCTGCCTGTTCGGCACCCTGTCGCTGTGGCAGGGGGTGGACGTGCCCGGCGACACCTGCCGGCTGGTGGTGATCGACAAGATCCCCTTCCCCCGGCCCGACGATCCCCTCATGCAGGCTCGCAGTCAGGCCGTCCAGGAGGCTGGCGGCAATGGCTTCATGACCGTCTCGGCCGGACACGCCGCCCTGCTGCTCGCCCAGGGATCGGGACGCCTGATCCGCAGCGCCACCGACCGGGGAGTGGTGGCGGTGCTCGACCCGCGCCTGGTGACGGCCCGCTACGGCTCCTTCCTGCGCGCCTCGATGCCCGGGTTCTGGACCACCACCGACCGCGAGGTCGCGATCGGAGCGCTCAAGAGACTCGGTTAAAAACTGTCGGTGCCTCCGGCTTTGATGAAGTCATGTCCTCGGCGGATGGCCGAGGACCTGACGAAGGAGCCACCGATGAGCGTTCAGGAGCGCGTGTGGGAGCAGGACGGGGACGACCGGCGGGCCGGACAGGTCATCGTGGGGCCCTGGCCGGGCATCGAGGAGATCCTCGAGGAGTCCGAGCCGGCGGTGATGATCGACCGGCGCGAGCTGGCCGCGGCCGGTCCGGCCTCCGTCTCCGCCAGTGGCGAGGCCGTTCGCGGCGGGCGGACAGACCCCGATTTGGTGTGGAATGTGGTGATGGCGGGGGCGCTGGTGCTGATGGCTCTGTGCGCCGGGGTCGGCCTGTGGCGGCTCTTCCTGATCTCCGGCGGCCTGGCCGGATGACGCCCCGCACGTCGCGGCACAGCGACTTGTGTGTCGGATCATTCCTGCAACACTAGATCTAGTGCCAGGCGCGACACGCCGAGACTAGACCTAGTGGAATTTCGCGGTAGTGTTCCTTCACGCACGAGGGACGTGCAGGCGTGGATCGAGGATGGGAGGGATCGAGATGCGGTGTCCGTTCTGTCAGCACGACGATTCCCGCGTGCTCGACTCCCGGGTGTGCGAGGACGGTCTGGCCATCCGCCGGCGCCGGCAGTGCCCGGTGTGCGGGCGGCGGTTCACGACCATCGAGCGGATGCAGCTGGTGATCCGCAAGAAGGACGGCTCCGAGGAGCCGTTCAGCCGGGACAAGGTCATCGCCGGGGTCCGCAAGGCCTGCAAGGGGCGCCCGGTCAGCGACGCCGATCTGGCGATGCTGGGCCAGCGAGTCGAGGACGCCCTGCGCGCCTCGGGCGCCTCGGAGATCGCCAGCGAGCAGGTCGGGCTGGCGATCCTGCCTCCCCTGCGAGAGCTCGACCCGATCGCCTACCTGCGGTTCGCCTCGGTCTACCGGCACTACGAGACGATCGACGATTTCATCCTGGAGATCGAACGATTGAAGGCCGAGAGCCCCGGAGGGCCACCCGTGGCGCACGGCGCCATGGCCGGAAGAGATCCGGCCAGCCAGCCGTTGTTCTGATCCCCGGGGATCGGGGCGACGGGGCGGGCGAGCCCCTGCCACTGCAAGCCAGGAGTGGGACCCCGGTCCCATTCCAATGAATGTCCAACAACTGATCGTCGGTTGACGAGATGAGGGAAAGCTCATGACTGAGACCAAGACGGCGTCGCGAACCACGACACCGGCCTCCTCGGGCCTGCACGTCCGCAGGGTGTTCAGCACCGAGGGGGTGCACCCCTATGACGAGGTCACCTGGCAGCGTCGCGACGTCGTCCAGAAGAACTGGCGCACCGGAGAGGTGGTCTTCGAGCAGCGCGGCGTCGAGTTCCCCGACTTCTGGAGCGCGAACGCCTCGACCATCGTCACCAACAAGTACTTCCGCGGAGCCCTGGGCACCCCGCAGCGCGAGGACAGCCTCAAGACCCTGGTCGACCGGGTCGTCACAACCTATGTCAAGGCGGGCCAGGAGAACGGCTACTTCGCCACCGTAAAGGACGCGAAGGTCTACCGGGAGGAGCTCACCTGGCTGCTGATCCACCAGTACTTCAGCTTCAACTCCCCGGTCTGGTTCAACGTCGGCACCAGCAGCCCCCAGCAGGTCAGCGCCTGCTTCATCCTGTCGGTCGACGACTCGATGGAGTCGATCCTGAACTGGTACACCGAGGAGGGATTCATCTTCAAGGGCGGCTCCGGGGCCGGGGTCAACATCTCCCGGATCCGCTCCTCCAAGGAGCTGCTCTCCTCGGGCGGCACCGCCTCCGGGCCGGTCTCCTTCATGCGCGGGGCGGACGCCTCGGCCGGCACCATCAAATCCGGCGGGGCCACCCGCAGGGCCGCCAAGATGGTCGTCCTGGACGTCGACCACCCCGACATCGAGGAGTTCATCGAGACCAAGGCGCGCGAGGAGGAGAAGATCCGTGCGCTGCGCGACGCCGGCTTCGACATGGAGATCGGCGGCCGCGACATGGCCTCGGTCCAGTACCAGAACGCCAACAACTCGGTGCGGGTCTCCGACAGGTTCATGCAGGCCGTCGAGAAGGGCGAGAAATTCGGTCTCACCTCCCGGGTCGAGCCCGGAAAGGTCATCGACGAGGTCGACGCCCGCCAGCTCTTCGGCAAGATCGCCAAGGCGGCATGGGAGTGCGCCGACCCGGGCCTGCAGTACGACGACACCATCAACTCCTGGCACACCGACCCGAACTCCGGGCGGATCAACGCGTCGAACCCCTGCTCGGAGTACATGAGCCTGGACAACTCCTCGTGCAACCTGGCCAGCCTCAACCTGCTCAAGTTCGTCGGCCCCGACGAGGTCTTCGACGTCGCGAGGTTCACCCGCGCCGTCGAGATCGTCATCACCGCGATGGACATCTCGATCTGCTTCGCCGACTTCCCGACGACGTCGATCGCCCAGACCACCCGGGACTACCGCCAGCTGGGCATCGGCTACGCCAATCTCGGCGCCCTGCTGATGGCTCTGGGCCTGGGCTACAACACCGACGGCGGGCGCAACCTGGCCGCCGCGATCACCTCCCTGATGACCGGCGTCGCCTACCGGCGCAGCGCCGAACTGGCCGCCGTGGTCGGCCCCTACAACGGCTACGCCGCCAACGCGGAGCCCCACCAGGCCGTGATGCGCAAGCACCGCGACGCCAACAGCGACATCGAGCCGCTGCACACCAACGACACCGAGGTGCTCAAGGCGGCCAAGGCCGAGTGGGACCGGGTCGTCGAGCTGGGCGCCGAGAACGGCTTCCGCAACGCTCAGGCGTCCGTGCTGGCCCCCACCGGGACCATCGGCTTCATGATGGACTGCGACACCACCGGCATCGAGCCCGACTTCTCCCTGGTGAAGTTCAAGAAGATGGTCGACGGCTCCTCGATGCAGATCGTCAACCAGACCGTGCCGCGCGCCCTGGCCAACCTCGGCTACTCCAAGACCGACTCCGATGAGATCGTCGCCTGGATCGCCGAGCACGGTTCGGTGGTCGGCGCGCCGCATCTGGACAAGGCCCACTACGAGGTCTTCGACTGCGCGATGGGGGAGCGGGCGATCGCCCCGATGGGCCATGTGAGGATGATGGCCGCCGTCCAGCCCTTCCTGTCCGGAGCCATCTCCAAGACGGTCAACCTGCCCGAGAGCGCCACCGTCGAGGACATCGCCGATGTCTACATGCAGAGCTGGAAGCTCGGGTTGAAGGCCGTCGCCGTCTACCGCGACAACTGCAAGGTGGGCCAGCCCCTCTCGGTGGAGAAGACCGACGAGGACAAGAAGGCGGCCGAGCCCGAGGTTCGCATCGAGTACCGGCCGCGCCGTCAGCGTCTGCCGAAGTCGCGGGCGGGCCGGACGACCAGCTTCCAGGTCGCCGGGGCCGGCGGCTATCTCACCACCGGCTCCTACCAGGACGGCCGGCTCGGGGAGATCTTCCTCAAGCTCGGCAAGCAGGGCTCCACCCTGGCCGGTGCGATGGACGCCTTCTCGATCGCGATCTCCATCGGCCTGCAGTACGGGGTGCCGCTGGAGAGCTTCGTCCAGAAGTTCGCCAATATGAAGTTCGAGCCGGCCGGGATGACCGACGACTCCGACATCCGGATCGCCCAGTCGATCATCGACTACATCTTCCGGCGTCTCGCCCTGGACTACCTGTCCTTCGACGAGCGCTCCGAGCTGGGCATCTACACCTCCGCCGAGCGGGCCCACTACGTCGAGACCGGCTCCTACCTGTCCGAGGAGGACGAGGCCGAACTCATCGACTCCGAGAGCCTCAAGGAGACCCCGGCCGACCGGGTCCGGGTGCACGAGGACGGGGCGGCCCAGCCGGGCCTGTTCGACCCGTCCCCCTCGCCCGAGCACGTCGGCGGCGCTCACACCAGCGCCGAGCTGATGGAGGAGAAGCTGGGCCGCGAGGTCGACGCCCCGCTGTGCATGACCTGCGGCACCAAGATGCGGCCCTCGGGCTCCTGCTACGTCTGCGAGGGATGCGGCTCCACCAGCGGCTGCAGCTGATCGGCGGCCAAGAGGTCGAGCCGGCCCCGGGAGGGTCGGAACCGCTCGTGCCGGTCTGGGGCGTGACTGCGCGCCGCAGGCCGGCACGATCCGTTCGGCGTCCAAGTGTCGTAAGGTCGGGGCCGTGAGCCTTCTGTCAGACCGTGAGATCCGCAGTGAGATCGAGGCCGGTCACATCGTCCTGGAGCCCTACGATCCGGCCCTGGTGCAGCCCTCCAGCATCGACATCTGCCTGGACCGCTACTTCCGGCTGTTCGACAACCACAAGTACCCGATGATCGACCCGGCGCAGAACCAGCCCGAACTCACCCACCTGGTCGAGGAGTCCCCCGAAGAGCCCTTCGTGCTGCACCCCGGGGAGTTCGTGCTGGCCTCCACCAAGGAGAAGGTCACCGTCCCCGATCATCTGTCGGCGCGTCTGGAGGGCAAGTCCTCGCTGGGCCGGCTGGGGCTGCTCACCCACTCCACCGCGGGGTTCATCGACCCCGGCTTCAGCGGCCACGTCACCCTGGAGCTGTCCAACGTCGCCACCCTGCCGATCGCGCTGTGGCCCGGCATGAAGATCGGCCAGCTGTGCTTCTTCGCGCTGTCCAGCCCGGCCGAGCATCCCTACGGCTCGGATCCGGCCACCAGCAACCGGTATCAGGGCCAGCGCGGGCCGACCCCCAGCCGGTCCTGGCAGAACTTCTACCGGAGCCCCTTCTGAGCCCGGCCGGCGGCTGAGCACCGGCTGCTAGGTTTGCCCCATGGAAGAGCCCGCTGACTTCGACTTCGACCTGGACCGCAGCACGGAACAGGCCTGGGCGGGGTTCAGCCGGCGTCTGGCCGAGGTGGTCTCCGTCATCGACGACGGCGGCAGCCTCACCATCGGGACCCCCTCGACCAGCGAGGACCCGGCCCCCTTCATCCGATTCACCCAGCACGATCCCGACGGCCCCTCCGGCGAGCCGATGGTGCTGACCGAGGCCTCCGGCAGCGCCAGTCTCGGCGAGGCCTCCCAGCTCTCCGGAGTCCAGCTGGAGAGGCTCGCCGGCCTGGGCTGGCAGCCCCCGGCCGCCGACGGGGACCGGCCCTGCGCCAACTTCTGGGTCGATCGTCGCCAGGACGACAGCGAGGAGCTGGCGGACCTCGCGGTGCGCACCCTGCGCGACGTCTTCGGGGTGCAGCACCCGGTCTTCCTGGCCCCCGACCAGCTCGCCGAGATCCTCCAGCCCGACTCCCTGGACCTGCACGAGACCCCCGCCGGCCCGGTCACCATCCCGGCGGTGATGCCGGCCGGCAGAGATCAGCTCGACGAGATGGTCGCCCACGAGCTCACCGAGATCTTCGGCCACCCTCCGATCCGCGACTCCGAGGGCGACTTCGCGATCCGGGTCGGCTCGACCATGGTGTTCATCCGCAGCACCCCCGACGCCGAGGAGCTGCTGCTGTTCTCCGCCCTGGTCCACGACATCGAGGGCCGCTCCCGGGCCGTGGAGGTGCTCAACGACATCAACGTCGCCTCCCGCTACGGGCGCTTCGCCCTGCATCAGGACCGGGTCTTCGTCACCATGTCGCTGATGTGCCGGCCATTCGTGGCCGAGCATCTTCACCAGGCGGTCCGCATCATGTCCCAGCTGGCCGACGGCATCGACGACGAGCTGGCCCGCAAACTGCGCGGCCGCACAACCTTTGAATCCCAGGACTGAAACGCGATGTCAGGGCGATGTCAGGTGGGACAATGGTGACGAGGTTCTGCACGGCTGGTCGTACAGCCATGACGGGACGCCACCGGAGGCGTCCCGCCGGTACCTTTCTGAAAGAGGAGGATGGTCATGTCCACTGATCCCACTCGCACCCCATTGGTGATCGCCGGGGTCGACGGCTCCGACGACGGAATTCGGGCCGCCAGATATGCGGCCGGTCAGGCCGAGGAGCTGGACGCCGATCTGCTGATCCTGCACGCGGTCGACGACGCCGCGGTCGCCGGGGCCTGGGGGGTCGTCTACGACCCCACCGCGCTCCAGCAGGCCGGCCAGGTCGTGGTCGACGACGCCCGCGCCCAGGCGATCGACGCCGGAGCCGACGAGAGCCGCACCCAGGGCCAGGTGGTGCTCGGCAATCCCGCCGCGGTGCTGGCCGATCGCAGTCGTCAGGCCGACGTCATCGTGGTCGGCCGGCGCGCCGCCAGCGGACTGGAGCGGATGTTCGTCGGCTCCACATCGGTGGCCGTGGCCGGCATGTCGGCCTGCCCGGTGATCGTCATCTCCAGGGCCAGCACCCCCGACCCCGTCGGCGGCAAGCACCAGCTGGCGGTGGCCATCGGCCGCCAGACCACCGGCACCGCAGCCCTTCGCTACGGCTTCGAGGAGGCCTCCCGTCAGAAGGCCGAGCTCATCGTCGTCACCGTCGCGCCGCCGCTTCCGGCCGGCGCCGCGGGCGGCTACCAGCTCACCCACGACGCCAAGGAGCACTTCATCGCCGACAACCAGGGCCACATCGACACATTCGTCGATCCGCTGAAGGCCGAGTTCCCCGACGTCAAGGTCACCACCACGGTGCTGCTGGGGCAGGCCGTCGACGAGCTGGTGAGACTCTCGGAGTCGGTCGACCTGCTGGTGGTCGGGATGAAGCGCCACCCGATTCTCGGCTGGACCGCCGGCGGCGTGATCCGCGGTGTGATGGCTCACTCCCGCTCGCCGCTGGCGATCGTCCACTGATCGGGCCGGGGCTCTAGGCTTGACGCCATGACAGCTGATGAGCCCCGGATCCGCGCCGGCTTCGCCGACCGCGACGCCACCTTGTCACGGCTGGGGGACGCCTATGCCGCCGGATACCTCGACCAGCAGGAGTTCGACGAGCGCAGCAGCCGAGCCACCACGGCCCGCTTCCGCGACGACCTGGTACCACTCACCGGCGATCTGCCACAGGCACTGGCCATCAACGACCATGACGACGCCGCGGTCCCGGCCACCCGGGTCCGGGTCGGAGAACTCGACGCCGTGGCGAGCCACGAGAACATCGTGGCGGTCTTCGGCGGCGCCAATCGAGACGCCGACTGGATCGCCCCGTCGACAGCCAACCTCTACACCGTCTTCGGCGGGGTCGAACTCGACCTGAGCCGCTGCGTCTGGCCGGCCGGCGGGCACATCGAGGTGAACTGCTTCATCGCCTTCGGCGGCGCCGAGATCAGGGTGCCCGAGGGGGTGCGGGTGATCAACCACGTGGTGCCGATCTTCGGCGGGGCGGCCACCGAGGGGCTGCGACCGGCCCGTACCGGACCGGTCCTCGAGCTCACCGGGGTGGCGCTGTTCGGCGGGATCAGCGTCACCGGCCCCGACGGGCGCCGGGACCAGCACGGCCCCTGGGACCAGCACGACTACGATCATCCCGAACACCGGGATCGCCACAGGGATCGCAACAGGCATTGAGCCGGACGGGTAGGCTGGGCAGGTCATGCCAGCACACCCGTCACCCCTGGAGGGCGAGCTGCCCGAGGGCGGCACCATCAGTTTCGACACCGACCTCCCCATCGCGGCCCACGCCGACGAGATCGCCGGCCTCATCGAGCACCATCAGGTGGTCGTGGTCGCCGGCGAGACCGGATCGGGCAAGACCACCCAGCTGCCCAAGATCTGCCTGGCCCTGGGACGCCGTCACATCGCCCACACCCAGCCCCGCCGGATCGCCGCGCGCAGCGTCGCCGACCGGATCGCCGACGAGATGGGCGTGGAGATCGGCAACCAGGTCGGCTTCCAGGTCCGGTTCACCCGCCGGGCGACCCGGGAGACCGCCCTCACCGTGATGACCGACGGCGTCCTGCTCGCCGAGATCTCCCACGACCGGGAGCTGCGCGCCCACGACACCATCATCATCGACGAGGCCCACGAGCGCAGCCTCAACATCGACTTCCTGCTCGGCTATCTCAAGCAGCTGCTGCCCCGGCGTCCCGACCTCAAGATCATCATCACCTCGGCCACCATCGACACCGCCCGGTTCTCCGCCCATTTCGACGACGCCCCGGTCATTGAGGTCTCCGGGCGCAGCTATCCCGTGGAGATGCGCTACCGGCCGCTGGACCCCGCCGAGGAGCTCGACGCCGAGTCGGACGCCGGAGAGGGCGACGACGATCACGGCGTCACACTCGCCGCCGACCCGATTGATCAGACCACCGGGATATGCCGGGCGGTCCAGGAGCTCACCCGCGAGGGGCCCGGCGACATCCTGGTCTTCCTGGCCGGGGAGCGCGATATCCGCGACGCCGCCGACGCCCTGACCGATCTCAAGCTGCGCGACACCGAGATCCTCCCGCTGTTCGCCCGGCTCTCGGCCGCCGAGCAGCACCGCGTCTTCACCCGCCACCCGGGCCGCCGCATCGTGCTGGCCACCAATGTCGCCGAGACCTCCCTCACGGTTCCCGGGATCCGTTACGTCATCGACCCCGGCACCGCCCGGATCTCGCGCTACTCGGCGCGCACCCGCGTCCAGCGGCTGCCCATCGAACCGGTCTCCCAGGCCTCCGCCAACCAGCGCGCCGGTCGCTGCGGGCGCGTCGCCCCCGGCATCTGCATCCGGCTCTACTCCCAGCGCGACTTCGACTCCCGACCCGAGTTCACCGAACCGGAGATCCTGCGCACCAACCTCGCCGCGGTCATCCTCCAGATGGCCCAGGCCCGGCTCGGCGCCATCACCGACTTCCCCTTCGTCGAGGCCCCCGACCACTCCCAGGTGGCCGACGGCATCCGCCTGCTCGACGAACTCGGCGCCCTGAAACCCGGCCACCGCGAGGAGCCCCGGCTCACCCGGATCGGCCACCAGCTCGCCACCATGCCGGTCGATCCGAGACTGGGCCGGATGATCCTGGAGGGCGCCCGTCAGCACAGCCTCGACGAGGTGCTCGTCATCGTCGCGGCGCTGTCCATCCCCGACGTCAAGGAACGCCCCGCCGACAAGCGCGAACAGGCCGACGCCTACCACCACCGGTTCCTCACCGAGACCGGCCTGCAGCGAGCCATCCACCCGGAGGCCGCCGATCAGCCCGAGGTCGGCGGGCCGGCCGACCAGGGCGGCGACATCATGGCCATCCATCGGCTCTGGCGCTACCTGCACCACCAGCGCAAGGCCCTGAGCGGATCGGCCTTCCGCAGGATGTGCCACCGCGAGTTCCTCAACTTCCTGCGGGTGCGCGAGTGGCAGGATCTGCACTCCCAACTCAAGCAGATCTGCAAGGAGCTCAAGCTCGAGCGCAACACCTCGGCCGCCCCGCCGGATCGGGTGCTGGTCGCCCTGCTGTCCGGACTGCTGTCCCACATCGGGCTGGCGGAGGTCGTCGAGAAGAAGAAAGGGCGCAACGGGGGAGGACGCCGCGGCTCGCGATCCGGGCCTCGCGAGTACCTCGGTGCCCGGGGTGCCAAGTTCGCCATCAACCCCGGATCGGCCCTGGCCAAGCACCCGCCGGAGCTGGTGATGGCCGTCGAACTGGTGGAGACCAGCCGGCTGTGGGCGCGCACCGTCGCCGGCGTCCAGCCCGAATGGGTCGAGGAGGTCGGTGCCCACCTGCTCAAGCGCCAGTACTCCGAGCCGCACTGGGCGCAGTCCACCGCATCGGTGGTCGCCACCGAGCGGGCTACGCTGTTCGGGGTGCCGATCTGGGCCGACCGGCTGGTCAACTACGCCCGGATCGACCCCGTAGTCTCCCGGGAGATCTTCATCCGCTCGGCGCTGGTCGAGCGGGACTGGCGCGCTCAGCACGGATTCCTGGTCCACAACGACCGGGTCCGTCAGGAGGCCGAGGACCTCGAGGAACGCTCCCGACAGCGCGGCCTGGTGGCCGATGACGAGGCCATCTTCGCCTTCTACGATCGGCGGATCCCCTCCGAGATCGTCTCGGCCAACCACTTCAACGCCTGGTGGCGCCAGGTCGAGGACCGTCATCAGCTCGACCTGAGTCCTCGACGATCTCGTCGATCCCGATGCCGTCGCTGGCGACGATTTCCCCGACCACTGGCAGGTCGGGGAGCTCTCGCTGCCGGTGCGCTACGTCTTCGACCCGGGATCCGGCCACGACGGCGTCACCGTCACCATCCCGCTGGCCCTGCTCAACCAGGTCCCCACCGACCCGTTCAGCTGGCAGGTCCCCGGGCTGCGCACCGACCTGGCCACCGAGCTCATCCGCTCGCTGCCCAAGGCGATCCGCACCCAGCTGGTGCCCGCCCCCGACCGCGCCCGGCAGGCCCTCGACTGGCTGGAAAGCCCCGACGGCGACGGGCAGCCCAAGGGCGACCACACCGCCCCCTTCACCGCAGAGCTCGGCCGGGCCCTCACCGGGCTGACCGGCGTCCCCATCGACGACGCCGACTGGCGCCCCGAGGCCATTCCGGCCCACCTGAGAGTCGGCTTCGACATCGTCGACGCCGACGGGCGTCTCACCGGCCGGGCCGCCGAGGATGGACACAAGAGTTCCAGGAACCGGCAGAAGCGGAAGAAGACCGCCCCGCCCCGCCAGATCGCCCACTCCGAGGACCTCTCCGCGCTGCGCGTCGAGCTGGCGCCCAAGGTTTCGCGGTCGCTCACCCGGGCGGCCGGTGACGATCAGGCGCACGGCGCGACCAGCTGGACCTTCGGGCCGATCGAGCACGAGGTCTCGCTGCGACGCAGCGGGGCGGACGCCGTCGGCTATCCCTGCCTGGTCGACGAGGGGGACGCCGTGGGCACCGCGGTGCGCGACTCGGTGGCCGCCCAGACCAGAAGCCACGGGGCCGGGGTGGTCCGGCTGCTGCTGCTCAACCTACCCGACCCCACCACCTGGACCGTCGCCCACCTGACAAATCGCACCAAACTGGCGCTGGCCGGCTCCCCCTACCCGAGCGTGCCGGCATTATTGGCCGACTCCCGGCGCAAGGCGGTCGACTCGCTGGCCAGGCGTCACGCCGGCGACCTGTCGAGCGTGCGGGATCGGGCGGCCTTCGAGGCCCTGGCGCTGGCGGTGCGCCAGGAGGCCGCCGAGACCATGGCCCGGGTGGTCACCACGGCCGCCGAGATCCTCACCGCATGGGGAGACGCCCGCCAGGCGGTCGTGGTGCTGCCGGAGAGCCCGGCCCGCGCCGACATGACCGGACAGCTGAACGATCTGGTCTTCCTCAATTTCATCTCCGCCACCCCCGACCCCTGGTACCAGCGGATGGGCCGTTGGATGCGGGCGGCTCAGGTGCGCGCCGAGGGTCTGCTCGCCAATCCCGGCCGGGACGCCCGCGGGATGACCGACCTCGACCCGCTGCTGGAGGCCTACGACGCCCTGTGTGCGGCGCAACCGCCGGGCCCGCTGCCTCCCGAGGTCGAGGAGATCGGCTTCCTCATCGAGGAGCTGCGCATCCAGCTGTTCGCCCAGCGGCTGCAGACCCACATCCCGGTCTCCACCAAGAAGGTCCGCACCGCGATCGCCCGGCTGTCGCGCTGACCCTGGGGCGCGAGCACGGGCGATGGTGCACACTGGGGGAGTGCCGGTATCCACTCGCGAGTTGCTGAATCTGCTCGACCTCGAGGTCCTCGATCAGGACCTGTTCCGCGGCTCCCAGCCGAAGACCACCTGGCAGCGCACCTTCGGCGGACAGGTCCTCGCCCAGTCCCTGGTCGCCGGTTCCCGCACAGTGGAGGGACGCCGTCGCCTGCACTCCCTGCACGCGACCTTCCTGCGCGCCGGCAGCAACGACGCCCCGCTCATCTACGACGTGGAGCGGATGCGCGACGGACGCACCTTCAGCACCAGGCTGGTGCGGGCGCGTCAGCACGGCCGGGTGATCTTCACCGCGAACCTGTCCTTCAAGAGCCCCGAGGAGGGGCTCGACCACTTCGACCCGATGCCGCGCGATCTGCCGCATCCGGAGACCTGCCCCCCGCTGACCGACGCCCTGGAACGGATGGTCGGCACCTCGCTGCCCTCGATCTGGCGGGCCGACGCCCTCGACGTGCGCTACATCGGCCAGGACGAGACGACCGGGCACGCCAGCCACGCCACCCACATGCGGCTGTGGGTGCGGACCACGGGCACTCTGCCGATGGACCCCGGTGGTGCACCAGGCGATCCTGGCCTACCTCTCGGACATCAGCCTGCTGGCGGTCGCGGTGATGCCGCACAGCCAGGCGCTGCGCGCCGGACGGTCCATCGCACCGGCCTCGGTGGACCACGGCATGTGGTTCCACCGGCCCGCCCGGGCCGACGAGTGGCTGTTCTACGACGAGGTCTCGCCGAGCGCCTCCGATGCCCTCGGCTTCTCGATGGGACGCCTCATGCAGGGCGGAAAACTCGTCGCCTCCTGCTCCCAGGAAGGTCTGCTCCGGCTCATCGACGCCGACCAGGCCTGAGCCCCCTGCTCCAGCTTCTTCCTCTTGCTCTGACGCCACAGCACCCCGGGTCAGATCTGACCCGGGGTGCTGTGAACTGCTGTCAGGAGTTACTGCGAGGAGATTCCGTCAGGAACGGCCCTCGCAGATCTCTCAGGCCGCCATCACGGCCTGGTTGCGCTCGCGCATCGAGGTCAGCGCGGCCCTCTCGATCTGGCGGACCCGCTCGGCGGTGATCCCCCAGACCTTGCCGATGTCGGCCAGCTTGGCCTGACGGCCGTCGACCAGTCCGTAGCGGCGGCGCACCACATCGGCCGAGCGCTCGTCCAGATCGTCCAGCAGGCTCTCGAGCCGGCTGCGATCCTCGGCGTCCAGAACGATGTCGTCGGGGCCGGGGGCCGTCTCACGGGCGATGAGGTCGCCCAGGCTGGTGTCCCCGTCGTCCTCCACCGGGGCGTCCAGGCTGACGTGATCGCGACCGAACCGGATGAGCTCGACGACCCGCTCCTCGAGCAGGCCCAGCTCGTCGGCGATCTCGAAGATCTCCGGCTCGCGACCCAGCTGGCGCTCCAGGTTGCGGCGGGCGGCCGAGACCTGATTGACCTGCTCGGCCACATGGACCGGAAGCCGGACGATACGTCCCTGCTGGGCGATGCCGCGGCTGATCGCCTGGCGGACCCACCAGGTGGCGTAGGTCGAGAACTTGAAGCCCTTGGCGTAGTCGAACTTCTCGACCGCGCGGATCAGGCCGGTATTGCCCTCCTGAACCAGGTCGAGCAGGGGCATCTGGGAGCGTCCGTACTTGCGGGCCACCGAGACCACCAGGCGGAGGTTCGCCCGCACGAAGTGGGCCATCGCCTGTTCGCCGTCCTCGGCGATCTCCGCGAGCTCGGCGCGGTTGGCCCGCACCTTGGTCTTGACCTTGCCGTCCAGAATCGCCTGGGCGAAGACGCCGGCCTCGATGCGACGGGCCAGCGCAACCTCCTCGGCCGCGTTGAGCAGTGGTGTGCGCGCGATCCCTTCCAGGTACAGGCCGACTGCGTCCTTGCCATCGATGCCGTCTGTGGTGCGAACTCGAGACTTGGTATCCATGTGCTCCGCCTTTCACCGTGGGTGTGCAACGCCGACTCATCTATGACAACGCCATTTGACGCCGTTGTCATTCCCCGGCGCGGTATTGACCCCTGTAGTGGCGGGATCGATCGGCACCATCAGACTGTGGTCGTACCCCGGGTCGCGCGGCGTCCTCCCGGTGGAGGAAGAGAACCCCGAGTCCCGTTTGGTTCCCGACGGCCCCGGTGTCACAATGGAACTCGGCTCTTGACGGCTCCCGGCTGTTCTGTGCCCTTCAAAGGTTCTGCCTTGGTGAGAGGATCCCCGTGACGACTCGTTCCACGTCCACCACACACATGACTGTTGTCGACGAGGAGGCGAAGCCCAGTACCGCACAGCGGTCCGCTGCGACGACCAGCGCCGCCAAGTCCGGCACTGCCAGGACCAGTACGGCGAAGAAGACCACAGCGAAGAAGAGCGGCACGAAGAAGAGCACCGCGAAGAAGCGCTCCACCACGAAGAGGCCGGCGAAGAAGAGTTCTGCCAAGACCTCCCGGACCACCATCGCCGAGGCCGCCTCCGGCCAGGTCGACGTCCACGTCAGGCGCGACGGCGACGACGTGGTGCTCACCGTCGGGGGCAAGAAGCGATCCCTCGACGACGTCGACGACAGCAAGTACGATCCGCACGAGGCCGCCAAGGACGAGGCCGAGATCAACAAGGAGACCGAGGGCTACATCGTCTCCGACACCGACGACGCCGACGAGCCCGAGCAGCAGGTCATGGTGGCCGGCGCCACCGCAGACCCGGTCAAGGACTACCTCAAGCAGATCGGCAAGGTGGCACTGCTCAACGCCGCCCAGGAGGTCGATCTGGCCAAGCGGATCGAGGCCGGCCTGTTCGCCGGAGAGCAGCTGGCCGATCCCGATGTCAAGGTCCCCGCCAAGAACCGCGAGGACTACGAGTGGATCGCCGAGGACGGCAAGGCCGCCAAGAACCACCTGCTGGAGGCCAACCTGCGGCTGGTGGTGAGCCTGGCCAAGCGCTACACCGGCCGTGGCATGCTCTTCCTGGACCTCATCCAGGAGGGCAACCTGGGCCTGATCCGCGCGGTCGAGAAGTTCGACTACACCAAGGGCTACAAGTTCTCGACCTACGCCACCTGGTGGATCAAGCAGGCCATCACCCGCGCGATGGCCGACCAGGCGCGCACCATCCGGATTCCGGTGCACATGGTCGAGGTCATCAACAAGCTGGCCCGTGTCCAGCGGCAGATGCTGCAGGATCTGGGTCGCGAGCCCACTCCCGAGGAGCTCGCCAAGGAACTCGACATGACCCCGGAGAAGGTCGTCGAGGTGCAGAAGTACGGTCGCGAGCCGATCTCCCTGCACACCCCGCTGGGCGAGGACGGCGACTCCGAGTTCGGTGATCTCATCGAGGACTCGGAGGCCATCGTGCCGGCCGACGCGGTGAACTTCACCCTGCTCCAGGAGCAGCTGCACGACGTCCTGGACACCCTCTCCGAGCGGGAGGCCGGAGTCGTGTCGATGCGCTTCGGGCTCACCGACGGCCAGCCGAAGACCCTCGACGAGATCGGCCGGGTCTACGGCGTCACCCGCGAGCGGATTCGACAGATCGAGTCCAAGACGATGTCGAAGCTGCGTCACCCCTCCCGTTCCCAGGTTCTTCGGGACTATTTGGATTGAGCTAAGGGGACGACCCCTTCGGAACCCCGTAGCGGGGGCTTCGTAGATGGTTGGGTCCGCTGTCGCTGGCCACTCTGCTGTGTGGCTGGGACGGGGACGACCCCTTCGGAACCTCGTAGCGGGGGCTTGGTGGATGGTTGGGTCCGCTGTCGCGGGCCGGAAAGAGGCGGGAAAATGCCGAAAGGTTACGACTGGCGGGGTCTGGGAATGGATGTCGCACGGCACTTCTTCGGCGTCGAGGACGTCGAACTGGTGATCGATCTGATGGCGGAGCTGGACCTCAACGTCCTGCACCTGCACATCTCCGACGACCAGGGTTGGCGGATCGAGGTTCCCGGCTGGCCGGAACTCACCGAGCACTCCGCGGACACCGCTGTGGACGGTGACCCGGGAGGCCACTACACCCTGGCCGACTGGTCGCAGATCACCGAGTACGCCGCCCGCCACGGGATCCGGGTGATCGCGGAGTCCGACCTGCCCGGTCATACCAATGCCGCGCTGCACGCCCTGCCCGGGCTCAATCCCGACGGCGTCTGCCCCGAGGTCTACACCGGGATCGGAGTGGGATTCTCCACCCTGTCCACCGACGCCCCGCTGACCGACCGCTACATCGATGAGATCGTCGCGCAGCTGGCCTCGCTGGGAACGGGCTGGGTCCACATCGGCGGCGACGAGTCCAAGGCCACCCCGCACGACCAGTACCGGATCCTGGTGCGTCGCGCAGTCGACGCCGCCCACCGGGCCGGTGCGAGGGTGGTCGCCTGGCAGGAGGCCGCGGATCTGCTGGACGCCGGCGACGTCGTCCAGGTATGGGACCCGAGAATCGGCTACCAGGGAGTGCTGGGCGCCGCCGGGCGCGGCGTCAAAGTGCTGCTCTCACCGGGGAACCGGGCCTATCTCGACATGAAGTACGCGCCCGACACCGCCCTGGGACTCACCTGGGCCGGCACCATCGAGCTGCGAGACGCCCTGGAATGGGATCCCCGGCAGATCGTCCCCGGCCTGGACCCGGACGCGGTGATCGGCGTCGAGGCATTCCTGTGGAGCGAGACGTTGCGCACCCGCGAGGATCTCACCTCGATGCTGCTGCCCCGGCTGGCCGCGATCGCCGAGGTGGCTGCCAAGGGCTCGGGGATCGGACGCTGGGAGGAGTTCCGCGGCCAGGTCGCCGAACGGGCCCGCGGCTGGAGCGAGTGCGGACTGAGCTGGCACAGGTCCCCGGGGGTCGATTGGCAGGAGTGACCCGAGCAGGAACGACGCCGGGCGTTGCCGATCGGCCCCCGCGGCGGGACTTCGGTCGGTAGGCTTCCACCATGGCAAGGTCGCTCAGCAAAGAAGCTTCAGAGGGCACCCACCAGGGTCCGGGTCGGTTCGCAGTCCGTCAGGCGACCGAGGACGACCTGGTCGAGGCCGCCTCGGTCCAGGCGCTGTGCCTGCGCGAGATCGGCGAGGGGGTGATCCCGCCCGAGGCCCTCGACGAACTCACCGGACCCGAGACTCTTCACGACACCGTGGACTCCTGGCGCGAGCTGATGAACTCCGGCGCCACCTTCTGGGTGATCGACGACCTGCTCGACCTGAAGATCGTCGGCGTCGCGCTGACCCAGGCCGCCACCGACCCGGACGCTCCCACCTCGCTGGAGCTGTCCACTCTTCATGTGATGCCCCAGGCCAGGACCTGCGGAGCCGCCGATGCGCTCATCACCGCGGCCCTGGGAGACAGCCCCGCCCACTTCTGGGTGTTCAAGGACAATCTTCGCGCCCAGCACTTCCTGCGCCGCCACGGCTTCGAGATCGAACCGGGAAGCTCCGACAACTCGCTGGGCGGGGTCATGCTGCAGCGCATGGTGCGAGAAGCCGCCTGATCGTCGCGGACATTGGCCGCTCCGGGACCCTGACTGCTTCCCTGGCGAACCCGGTTGCTCCCGAGCGGCTCCATAGACAAGACCCCCGGACGCTCGGCGTCCGGGGGTCCTGTGCGGGAGTTGAGCTATCAGCTCAACCGGCCCGTCTCGTCGTGGATCGACAGCGCGACCTGTTTCAGCTTGTCCTCGTGGGCCTTGGCATGGTGGGCGCAGAACAGGAGTTCTCCGCCGTTGTGGAGGGTCACTCGGAAGTACGCTTGCGCGCCGCAGCGGTCGCAGCGATCAGCCGCGGTCAATGCGCGGTCCTCGATCATCGTGGTACCCATGACAACCTCCCCTGACTGGATGCGGCTCCCTGTCGGAAGCCCTGGTCGTGAGACCGCCACAGCGACCTCTCGAACCACCCGTGCCAACGCATTGGTGGCCCGATGTGTTCCATCGTAACGACCGACACCCAGATTGTTGTCAACGGGACGCCATCACTGTGCGCAGAACTGTCGGTGCCGACCGGTAATCTCCCTCTCGTGACTACAGTGCAGCATTCCTCCACGGCGCGATCCGGCAGCGAGCAGCAGTCCACCGGGGGGCTGGACCCCGCGCCGCGCGCCGACCCCGGCAAGGAGTACGGGGCGAAGAGCATCCTGGTGCTCGAGGGGCTCGAGGCGGTGCGCAAGAGGCCGGCGATGTACATCGGCTCGACCGACACGCGCGGGCTGATGCACTGCCTGTGGGAGATCTTCGACAACGGGGTGGACGAGGCGCTGGCCGGATTCGGACGGCTCATCACGGTCGCCCTGGAGGCCGACGGGTCCATCGTCGTCACCGACCAGGGCCGCGGCATCCCGGTCGACACCGAGCCGCGCACCGGCCTGTCCGGGGTCGAGGTCGTCTACACCAAGCTGCACGCCGGCGGAAAGTTCGGCGGCGGAGCCTACAAGGTCGCCGGCGGGCTGCACGGCGTCGGCGCCTCGGTGGTGAACGCGCTGTCCAGCAGGCTCGACGTCGAGGTGGACCGCAAGAGCACCACCTGGGGGATGAGCTTTCGGCGCGGGGTGCCCGGACGCTTCGACGGGGACGGCCCCGACGCCCCGTTCACCCCCGGCTCCGGCCTGGACAAGCTGCGGAAGGCCAAGCGCGGGGCCACCGGCACCCGGGTCCGCTACTGGCCCGACCGCCAGATCTTCCTGCCCGAGGCGCAGCTGTCCTGGCGCAAGCTCGTCGACCGCGCCCGGCAGACGGCCTTCCTGGTGCCGGGCCTGGAGATCCGGATCACCGACCGGCGTGGCGTCCAGATCTCCCCGGACACTGGGCAGCCGATCGAGGAGGTGACCGAGACGCTGCGCTTCGAGGGCGGCATCTCCGAGTTCGCCGACTACCTGTCCAGCGGCCAGCCGGTCACCGAGGTGCTGCGGCTGCAGGGCCACGACTCCTTCACCGAGACCGTTCCGGAACTGGACGAGACCGGCGCGATGGTGCCCACCGACGTCGAACGGCGTCTCGAGGTCGACATCGCGGTGCGCTGGGGGGAGGGCTACGACACCGTCGAGAAGTCGTTTGTCAACATCATCTCCACCCCGAAGGGCGGCACCCACGTCCAGGGATTCGAGAACGGCCTGCTGCACGCCTTCAACGCCGGTCTGGAGGGCACCAGGCTGCTGAAGTCCTCCGAGGAGATCTCCAAGGACGACATCCTGGAGGGGCTCACCGCCGTGGTCACCGTGCGGCTGGCCGAGCCGCAGTTCGAGGGCCAGACGAAGGAGGTGCTGGGCACCCCGCCGGTGCGGCGTCTGGTCGCCCGGATCGTGGAGTCCGAGATGACCGAGTTCCTCACCTCCACCAAGTCCACGGTCAAACCGGTGGCCCGCGCCCTGCTGGAGAAGGTGGTCAATGCCTCCCGCACCCGGGTCGCCGCGCGCGCCCACCGGGAGAATCAGCGCCGCAAGAATGCCCTGGAGTCCTCCCATCTGCCCCCGAAGCTCAAGGACTGCCGCTCCTCGGACCCCGACTTCACCGAGTTGTTCATCGTGGAGGGGGATTCGGCCCTCGGCACGGCGAACGTGGCCCGCAACTCGGAGCATCAGGCCCTGCTGCCGATCCGCGGCAAGATCCTCAACGTCAGAAGGCCGACCTGGGGGCGATGCTGCGCAATGCCGAGTGCGCCTCCATCATCCAGGTGGTCGGCGCCGGCTCCGGAAGTCCTTCGACATCGATCAGGCGCGCTACGGCAAGGTGATCTTCATGGCCGACGCCGATTCCGACGGGGCGCACATCCGGACCCTGCTGGCGACCCTGTTCTTCAAGTACATGCGCCCGATGATCGAGGCCGGCCGGGTGTACTCGGCGGTGCCGCCGCTGCACCGGTTCGAGCTCATCAACCCGAAGCGGGGGATGGCGAAATACCTGTACACCTACTCTGACGGGGAGTATCAGCGCACCCTGGCCAGCCTCACCAAGAAGGGGGTCCGGTTCAAGGAGCCTCAGCGCTACAAGGGGCTCGGGGAGATGGACGCCTCGCAGCTCAAGGAGACCACGATGGATCCCCGGCACCGGACCCTGCGCCGGATCACCATCGACGACGCGGAGGAGGCCGAGAACACCTTCACGGTACTGATGGGAAGCGATGTCGGCCCCCGCAAGGAGTTCATCGTCCAGGGGGCCTACCGGCTCGACCAGGAGCAGATCGACGCCTAGACCCCTCGGCTCGGCCGTTTGGTTGAACTTCCGGTGAACATTGCGGACGGGGGCTGCGGATCGGTGGTCGGTGTGCCGGAAGGCACCGTGAACTCGAGTAGCGTGCGGGTCCATGAGCTCTGAACACGGGGACGCCGGCCTGCGGGCCGGTGAGCCGCCAGCGCCGGCCGCCGAAAGTCCCCAGCAGCACAAGGCCAGACGTCGACGGATGATCGGCTGGGCGATGTGGGACCCGGGCACCCAGCCCTACGCCTCGGTGATCACCACCTTCGTCTTCAGCGTCTACATCGTCAGCGACTCCTTCGGGTCGAACGACCTCACCAGCACCGGACTGTCCTGGACGATGGCCCTGGCCGGCCTGCTGATCGCCCTGCTCGCCCCGGTGGTGGGGCAGTGGGCCGACCGCCGGGGACGCCGCATCGGGGCGCTGAAATGGCTCACCTGGGCGCTGGCGCTGCTCGCCGGAAGCCTCTTCTTCGTCCAGGCCAGGGCCTCGTACCTGGCCCTGGGGCTGATCCTGCTGGGAATCGGCACCGTCGTCAGCGATGTCGCCAGCGCCCTCTACAACGGGCTGCTGGACGACGTCGCCGAACCCTCCACGGTGGGACGCATCTCCGGGCTCGGCTGGGGTCTGGGCTATGTCGGCGGGATCGTCGCCCTGCTGGTGATCTACATCGGCTGGATCAAGCCGACCATCGGCTGGTTCGGCGTCACCTCCACCAACGGCATGAGCATCCGGGTCTCGATGATCTTCTGCGCGGTGTGGATCCTGCTGCTGACCCTGCCCACCTTCATCATCCTGCGCGATCCGCCGCGCGCAGCCTTCGCAAGAGGCGGCCCGGACGACGACGCCCCGCACGGCCTGCGCCACAGCTACGCCGAACTGGGCCGGTCCATCGCCCGGATGTGGCGTCACCACCGCCCGATTCTCATCTTCCTCATCGCATCGGCGCTGTTCCGCGACGGCCTCAACGGCGTCTTCCAGTTCGGAGGGGCGATCGCCAAGCAGACCTTCGGATTCACCTCCTCGGGAGTGCTGATCTTCGGGATCGCCGCGAACCTGATCGCCGGCGTGGCCACCATGGGCTTCGGCCTATTGGACGACCGGATCGGCCCGCGGAAGGTCATCAACCTGTCGCTGGTCCTGCTCATCGTCTGTGGAGCGCTGGTGTTCGTGCTGCACGCCGGAGGACAGATGGTGTTCTGGGTGGTGGGCATGGTGATGTGCGCCTTCGTCGGCCCGGCCCAGTCGGCCTCCCGCAGCTATCTGGCGCGGGTCTGCCCGCCGGGCATGGAGGGGGAGGTCTTCGGCCTCTACGCGACGACGGGCAAGGCGGTGTCCTTCCTCTCCCCGCTGCTCTTCGGCGTCTTCATCACGGTCGGCCATGCGATCAACGGCGGAGACTCCAACCAGTACTGGGGGATCCTCGGGATCGTCGCGGTGCTGCTCGGCGGTCTTGTGGCGATGATCCCGGTGAAGGATCCCGCCCGCCCCGGCGCCGAGTGATCCTCGGCCGAGCGGACTCCGTCGGCGTGACGCCGCATGACGGTGCCCTCGGAGATCACTCCGGGGGCACCGCGATGATCACTCAGCTTTCTGTCAGGACGCCTGCCAGGTGACGGCGGGCTTGGCGGCGCTGAAGTCCACGCTCGCCCGAGTGTTGGTGACGGAGGCCGTGCCGCCGGCCGAGTGGATGCTGCCGCTGGAGGTTCGCGCCTTGGCGGTGGCCTTGATGTAGGGGTACACCCTGCCGGCGGCCTGCATCGTCCCGTCGATGATCCTCGGGGTGACGGCGTCGACGCTGGACGACGAGCTGTTGGTGTAGTTCACGGAGTCCTCGACGATCGAGGCCCCCGAAGTGGTGGTGCTCGGGGAGTAGAACGGGCATCCGGCCGGCTTGATCTTGTGGGATGCCAGGCAGGTGTCGAGGCTCTGCTTGACCAGGGACCGCCATGTGTTCACGCCCTTCTGGGTGAGGGCCGGTGACATGTCATAGGTCGAGACCAGACTTGTGGGCTCCTTGACGTAGAGGGTCGAGTCGTCGGTGCCGTACTGGATGTAGGGGTTGCCCGAGTCGAAGGTGTAGCCGCCCGGGAAGAGGGCGACCTCGGTGGCCGCGACCTTGATGCCGTTGATGGTGATCTCATCGCTGCTGAGACGGCTGAGATTCGCGCTGCCGGCCGCCTGCATCATCTGCCAGTGACTCCCCTTGTCCTGCCTGGACATCCGGTAGGTGGTGGTCACCGGCTCGGTGCCGATGGTGTAGCTGACATTGACCGAGGTGCTGTAGTCGCTGGTCGTCTCTGCCTCGAGCTGCAGATCGGTGATCGGATTCTTCTTCTGGGCGGCCTTCATCATCTCGGCGGTGAGGTACTTCGAGGAGCCTGAGGGGCTGTTCCGCCCATAGCTCAGGGCGCGCTTGGGATCGCCCTTCACGACAGCGTCGAAGTAGTCCTTGAGCGCGGCCTGGGGATCGTCGATGACCGTGATCGGTCCGGACGAGTTGTCCGTGGAGGAGGCCGATGCGCCCGAACCGGCCTGTGCGGCGTCGCCCTTGTTCCGGTTGGTCAGGAAGAAGGCCGCGCCGACGGCGACCACCAGTGCCGCCGCCACGATGCCGATGATGAGTCCCTTGCGGGGACCGCCGGAGCCGCCCTGATTGTCAGGGCCTCCAGGACCGCCCTGACCGGCCCAGGCCTGCTGTCCGTTCCAGCCGCCGGCATTGGGCTGGTTGGGGTCGGAGGCCGGGGGCTGCCAGGTCGTCCTCGAGCCGTCGAAGGGAGGTTGAGGCTGATCCCAATTCTGCTGGGGCGGTTGATTCGGCGGCTGGTTTCCCGGCCCCCAGTTCTGCTGGGGCGGCTGGTTTCCCTGCCCCCAGTTCTGCTGGGGCGGCTGGTTTCCCTGCCCCCAGCCTTGCTGGCCGCCCTCGCCCCAGCTCTGTTGGCCGCCGTTCGGGGCCCATGGATTCGGGTCCTGGTTGTCATTCATCTTTTCCCCCGGTTGTTCTGAGCAGTGCACCGGGGCGATGGCCTCGGTGTCGATGTCATACGTCGTATATGAATCCCGCGGTCGAGCAGATCAGCGAGATTCTATGGGCCGAACCCTATCGGTGCCTGGACTGGACCGGTCAACGGACCCCGTCAGTCGAACAGACCGGGCTGCTTCCCGCCGCTCTCGGGCGGCGTGGCGTCGGAGTCGGGTTCCGAGGTGCCGGAGGCTCCGGTACTCGAGCCTGCGGGCTCGGAATCGGCTCGATCAGACCCGACGGGACTGCCCTGGCGGGGCGGCACCTCGCCACCGGACCCGTCGCCCGCGCCGAGCCGTCGTCCTCCGACCGCCGCCACCGGCGAGGCGGTGCGGTCACCGGACCCGTCGCGGCGTCCGTGCTCGGTGGGAAGGACGACCGGCGCCCCGTCGGCGCCGCAGGCCACCGCAGGGGCCGGCCCCGCCCAGGCCAGCACCAGGGTCGTCTCGGTGGACAGGAAGCGGTGGCAGCGCACCCCCGCGGTGGCGCGTCCCTTGGCCGGGAACTCCGAGAGCTCGGTGATCTTCACCGAGGTGTCGGGATCGCCCAGCAGCACCTCGCCCGAGCCGGCCACCGTGACCACCTCGCTGGTCCGGCCCGGCACCGCGCCGAAGAAGATCACCGGGGAGTCGTTCTTGATGCCGGCGACCCCAGACCCCTTGCGGCCCTGGGGTCGGACCAGGCCGGCCCGGAAATGCAGCAGCCGAGCGTCGGCCGTGATGAAGCACAGCTCGGCGTCCGGGTCTTCGCACTGCGCGGCGCCGACCACCTCATCGCCCTTCTTGAGGGTGATGATCTCCCAGGAGTCGGCTCCCGGCAGCTCAGGGTTGACCCGCTTGACGACGCCGTCGCGGGTGCCCAGGGCCAATGCCGGTCCGTCTCCGGACAGGCTGGCGAGCGCGATCACCCGCTCCCCGCGGTCGAGGTCGACCAGCTCGCCGACCGCCGTCCCGCCCGCCAGGGACGGCGCGCTGGCGGTGGCCGGAAGGCTCACCAGGTCGATGGTGCGCAACCGCACCAGCCGGCCGGCCGAGGTGATCGCCCCGATCTCGCCGCGGGTCGTGCTGCGCGCCCAGGAGGCGATCGCGTCATGGGCGGCGCGGGGGCCCTGCCAGGGCAGATCCTCCTCGGAGTCGACGCGGGCCAGCCGCCCGGTGGCCGAGAGCAGCACCCAGCTGGGGGAGTCCGGGACCTCCAGCGGCGCGTTGGCGGGTGCTGCCGACCCGGCCGAATCGAGCAGGACGGTGCGGCGCGGCGTCCCGAAGGTCTTCGAGACCTCCGCCAGCTCTTTGGAGACCAGCTTGCGCAGCTGCCGGTCGTCGGTGACGATGACCGTGAGCTTCTCGATCTCGGCCAGCAGGTCGTCCCGCTCGGACTCCAACTCGATGGTCGAGTAGCGGGTGAGCCGGCGCAGCTGCATGTCGAGGATGTAGTTGGTCTGCACCTCGTCGAGGTCGAAGGCCGCCATCAGCCGGGTGCGGGCCTCGGCGACGTCCTGGGAGGAGCGGATGATCGCGATCACCTGGTCGATGTCGACGATCGCGATGAGCAGCCCCTCGACCAGATGGAGCCGGTCGTCGGCCTTGCGCAGCCGGAACTTGGTGCGCCTCAGAGTGACGTCCAGCCGGTGCTCCAGGTAGATCTGCAGCAGCTCGAGCAGTCCCAGGGTGCGGGGCTGGCCCTGGACCAGGGCGACCGCGTTGACCGCGAAGGTGTCCTCGAGCTTGGTGAGACGGTAGAGCCTGGCCAGCATCGCCTCGGGGTTGATCCCGTTCTTGATCTCGATGACCAGGCGGGTGCCGTTCGCCAGATCGGTGAGGTCCTTGACGTCGGCGATCCCGGAGATGCGTTTGGACTGCACCAGGGTCTTGATCTGGTCGATGATCTTCTCCGGGCCGACCATGAAGGGCAGCTCGGTGACGACGATGCCCATCCGACGCGGGGAGACCCGCTCGATGGTCGCGGTGGCGCGGGTCCGGAAGGTGCCCCGGCCGGTGGCGTAGGCGTCGTGGACCCCCTCAAGCCCGATGATCCTGCCGCCGGTGGGCAGGTCGGGGCCGGGGATGAAGCGCATGATGGCGTCCAGGTCGGCCTCGGGATGCACCAGCAGATGGCGCAGCGCCGCGACCACCTCGACCAGGTTGTGGGTCGGCATGTTGGTGGCCATCCCCACCGCGATCCCCGAGGCCCCGTTCACCAGCAGGTTCGGGAAGGCCGCCGGCAGCACCCCGGGCTCGGTCTCCTTGCCGTCGTAGTTCGGCACGAAGTCGACGGTGTCCTCGCCCAGTCCCTGGGTCATCGCCAGCGCCGAGGGGGCCATCCGGCACTCGGTGTAGCGCATCGCCGCCGGACCGGCGTCAAGGGCGCCGAAGTTGCCGTGCCCGTCGACCAGCGGCAGCCGCATCGCCCAGGGCTGGGCCATCCGCACCAGGGCGTCGTAGATCGCCGAGTCGCCGTGCGGGTGCAGCTGTCCCATCACCTGGCCGACCACCCGGGCGGACTTGACGTGCGGACGGTCCGGGCGCACACCCATGTCGTCCATGCTGTAGAGGATCCGCCGCTGGACCGGTTTGAGACCGTCGCGGGCGTCGGGCAGGGCGCGCGAGTAGATCACCGAGTAGGCGTACTCCAGGTAGCTGTTCTCCATCTCGCTGGAGACGTCCACGTCGATGATGTTCTCGGTGAAGTCGTCGTTCGCGGTCGACCTGGCCATCGATTTCCTGCGCTCCTCACGTCCCAGCGGCTACCGGGCCCCGGCGGCCCACGCTACTGGATGTCCTTGTCGCGCGTCTCAGCGTCGGTCTCGGTGCGCGCCAGGGCCGACTTCAGTTTCGGATAGAGCCGGTCCCCGTCGGGGGCGCGCACCAGCGGCGCCGAACTGTGCGTCCAGCCCGGTCGGGGAGTTCTCTCGAGCATGGTCGGCGCACCATGGGCGAGGATCTGCTGGGTGGGGGAGAGCTCGCGGATGGCGATGGCCCGGACGTGTCCGGGCCGGCCCTCGTCCAGCTCGGTGTAGAGCTCGACGTCGTGCTGACCGTCGTCGCCGACCAGAACCCAGCGGATCCGGGGGAAGTCCCGGGTGAGCTCGCGCAGGGCCGCCCGCTTGTGCTCGGGGCCCGAGCGGAACCAGCCGGTGTTGGTGGGCCCCCAGTCGGTGAGCAGCAGAGGGCCTTTCGGATAGCCGTGACGGCTGAGGAACCGGGTGAGGAAGGGATAGGTGTTCCAGGCCCCGGTCGACACGTAGATCACCGGAGCATCCGGGTGGTCGGCCAGCAGTCGTTGGTACATCCTGGCCATTCCCGGCACCGACTGGCGGGCCTGTTCGGTGCGCACGAAGGAGTTCCAGGCGGCGATCAGGGATCGCGGCAGGAAGGTGGCGATCACGGTGTCGTCGATGTCGGAGATGATCCCGAAGGTCTCCTGCGGGTCGACCACGAGGACGTCCACGGGGAGCACCTCGGCCGGGCCGGCACGGTTGCCTGAAGACTTGAGGGCGCTCGACGATTCGGGGGAACCCGGGGCCTGCAGGGTGAGGGTGTGCCAGCCCGGTTCCAGCCCGGGATTGGCGACCCGCAGGTCGAGATAGCCGTTCCGGTCGGCGTGCAGGGCCATCCGCTCGCCGTTGAGGCCGAGTCTGACCTCGGTGCCGGGGGCGGGCAGCTGAAGGAAGTTGCGCCAGCCCCGCTGGCTGAGGAAGTCGTCGGCGACCCGGCCCAGGATGGTGCGGCCCAGCGGCGGGGCCAGCACCACCCTGGCCAGCACCCGGATACCGGTCTGAGAGCCGTAGCCGTAGAACGGAATGACCTTGATGATCCAGCCGCGCCTGGCCAGGAGGCGGTTGAGGCGACGGATCACCGCCTCCTCCACCCGGGCACCGATGAAGGGGCGGTTTGTCATGGTGCTGACCTTAGTGCAGCGGGCGGCGGGTTCTCAGGAGAGCAGAGCAGCACAAGCCGATTGACACTATCCGTCCGACATGCGGCGTCCCGGGATGTCGTTGCTCACCGATAGATTGTGGGCCGTGATCACCGGTGAACTCAGGAACAGGATCGACAGCGTCTGGGACGCCTTCTGGTCGGGCGGCATCTCCAACCCGCTGGAGGTGATCCAGCAGATCACCTATCTGCTGTTCCTGCGACGTCTGGACGAGGCTCAGACTCTGGCCGAGCGCCGGGCGAACGTGCTCGGCGAGCCGATCGAGCATCCCGTCTACTCGAGCACGCAGCAGCCGTTGCGCTGGAGCGTGCTGAAGAACGACGACCCGGACACCATGTTCACGAAAATGTCCAACTCCGTCTTCCCGTTCCTGCGCAGGCTCGGCACTGGGGAGGACGGCGAGCGGTCCGCCTATGCCGAGCAGCTGAAGGACGCCCGCTTCACGATCCCGAGCCCCGGCCTGCTGGCGAAGGTGGTCGGGATGCTGGACGCCGTGCCGATGGACAACCGCGACACCAACGGCGATCTCTACGAGTACCTGCTGTCCAAGCTGTCGACGGCCGGCGTCAACGGGCAGTTCCGGACCCCGCGCCACATCATCAGGCTGATGGTGGAGATGATGGACCCGACGCCGCAGGATGTCATCTGCGATCCGGCCTGCGGCACCGCGGGCTTCCTCATCGCTGCGGCCGAGCATGTCCGTGAGGAGTATCCGCAGTCGCAGACCGATCCGGGGTTGCGGGAGCACTTTCACCATCGGATGTTCCACGGGTTCGATTTCGACTCCACGATGCTGCGGATCGGCGCGATGAACATGCTGCTGCACGGCGTCGAGTCGCCCGACATCGCCTATCGGGACTCGCTGTCCCAGGGGGCGGTCGGGGACGCCGGGCGGTATTCGCTGATCCTCGCCAATCCGCCTTTCGCCGGGTCTCTCGACTATGAGACGACGGCCAAGGACCTGCTGACCCTGGCACGGACGAAGAAGACGGAGCTGCTGTTCCTGGCGCTGTTTCTGAGGTTGCTCAAGACGGGCGGCCGGGCGGCGGTGATCGTGCCGGACGGGGTGCTCTTCGGATCGACGAAGGCTCACAGGGCGCTGCGGCGGGAGCTGGTCGAGGAGCAGAAGCTGGACGCCGTGGTGAAGCTCCCGTCGGGGGTGTTCCGGCCCTACGCCGGGGTGTCGACGGCGATCCTGCTGTTCACCAAGACCGATTCCGGTGGGACCGAGGACGTCTGGTTCTACGACGTGCGGGCCGACGGGTTCTCGCTGGACGACAAGCGGAATCCTGTTGAGGCGAATGATCTGCCCGATGTGCTGGAGCGGTGGCGGAATCGGGGTGCTGAGAAGGAGCGGAAGCGGACCGAACAGTCGTTCACGGTGCCCAAGAGCGAGATTGTCGAGCAGGGGTACGACCTGTCCCTCAACCGCTACAAGGAGATCGAGTACGACGAGGTGGAGTACCGGCCTCCGTTGGAGATCATCGCGGATATCGAGAAGCTGGACGCCGAGATTGCCGCTGGTGTCGCTGAGTTGAAGGCGATGCTGGGATGAAGATGGTGGCGCTGGGCGATGTGGTTGAGTCGATTTCGACGTGGAAGCCTCGAACCTTTCCCGACTCCAGTTTTATGTATATTGATCTAGGTTCCGTAGACAATGAGACGAAGAGGATCAAGGGCACATCGACGTTCCTTGGATGTGAGGCACCAAGTCGTGCTCGCCAGATCGTGAAATGTGACGATATTGTTGTGTCGACGGTGAGGCCTAACCTGAATGCGGTTGCGCTGATTCCTAGGATTCTGGACGGTGCAACGGCATCGACGGGATTCACCGTACTTCGTCCGTCCAGCAAAATTGATGCCAAGTATCTCTATCACTGGGTGCGGTCCGCAATGTTTGTTTCGCTAATGGTCAAACGGGCCACTGGAGCGAGTTACCCAGCGGTGTCGGATAAAATTGTCAAGGCTTCTCATGTTCCGCTCCCAACGTTGGAGGAACAGAAGCGGATCGCGAAGATCCTTGACAAGGCAGACTCCATTCGTGCCAAGCGGCGGCAGGTCCTCGACCATCTCGATGCCCTAAGCCAGTCCATCTTCCATGACATGTTTGAGACTTGTGCAGGCGATTCTTTGGTTCCTCTCGCGGACATGGCAGATATCGTGTCTGGCGTCACCAAGGGACGTCGAACGTCAGAGCCAACACAAGACGTTCCGTATCTGGCTGTGGTAAATGTTCAAGCAGGGCATCTAAAATTGTCAGAAGTTAAGCATATTGAAGCCACCAGTTCAGAGATTCAGCGCTATTCACTCCGTGAAGGAGATCTCATCCTCACAGAGGGTGGGGATCCGGACAAGTTGGGTCGTGGGGCAATGTGGCGAGGAGAGATCCCTGTGTGCATCCATCAGAACCACATATTCCGAGTTAGACTCAATGATGACTCGAGTGTGTTGCCGGAGTACATGGAGGCTTATCTTTCGAGTAGGTCCGCCAAAGACTACTTTCTCAAGTCTGCCAAGCAGACGACTGGAATCGCGTCGATAAATATGCGCCAGCTGAAGAGTCTTCCTGTTAAGGTTCCAAGTATAGACTCTCAGAGAAAATTTGTGTCATTGATAGCTTCTATCGTATCCCATAAGCTCCTAGTTGAGGAACAACTGAGGAGCTTTGATCTATTGTTCACATCTCTCCAGTCCAGGGCATTCAAGGGGGAACTGTGATGGCGTCGCCCACTTGGCCCGAGTACATGGCACCGGTTCTGCGTGTGCTTCTCGATGGTGAGGTTCATGTTCTGCGGGACATCCGGGAGGCGCCGCAGATGATCTGGGGCTGGATCACGGCGCGCGTGCAGAGACACTCCCGTCCGGGCAGGCGCGTTATCTGAACCGGAGTGGCTGGGCAGGTCTCGTACCTCAAACATGCGAAGGCGATCGAGGCTGTGTCGCGGGGGAGGTACCGGATCACCGATGCCGGGCGCGGTCTCCTGGCTCGGCACCCCAATGGCATTGTCGAGGCCGATCTCGAGGAGATTCCCGGCTACAGTCCTGTCGACTCCTGGACAAAGACGACCACGGGCATCGCAGATACGGAAGCGTCAGTGAGTCAGGCTTCAGCAGAGCTCTCACCCCAGGAGCGCGCCGAGGAGGCGATCGGTGAGATGGATGCCGAGGTGGCCGAGGATCTGCTCACCCGACTCCACGACAAAGGATCCGGCCTTCTTCGAGCAGGCCGTGGTCGATCTGCTGGTCGCCATGGGATATGGCGGCGCCGATGGCAGAGCGAGGGTGACGCAGCAGTCCAATGACGGCGGGATCGACGGCATCATCGACCAGGATCCGCTCGGTCTCAACCGCGTGTACATCCAGGCGAAGCGGTACGCCCGCGACAATTCCGTGGGGCGCCCCGAGGTGCAGGGATTTGTGGGGGCGCTGAGCGGCAAGGCGAATGTCGGCGTCTTCATCACTACCGGGCGGTTCAGCACGGGAGCCCGTAGCTACGCCTCCGGCGTCCCGACGCGGATCATCCTCATCGACGGGGCGCGCCTCGCGGACCTCATGATCAAGTACGAGGTCGGCGTCCAGACCGAGACGGTCTACAAGGTCCACAAGGTCGACGAGGACTTCTTCGAGGACTGACCTCCGACCGCGCGGTTCAGTAGATGCGCTCCGCATTACATTATGGGTAATATTAGTACCATCCAGACTTGGAAGGTACTAATATGCCTAGTGAGGGGCTTCGAGGGCTCGTCGAGCGGGGCGTCGGTCCGATCAGTCTTCCGATCTATGAGGGCGTCGCTGCCGGCCTGGCCGATGCTCTGGAGGTAGGAAGGCGACGGAAGTATCTTCTCGAGCGTCACTACAGCTTCCTGTTGTCGATGCATGCGCGAGTCAGCATGCGTGAGGGATGGAAGACGAGCCTGGTGCCGACTGGCTGGCGCGTGGGCGGTGAGCCACAGCGCATGGGGCAGACTATCCTCTGCAGTCCAGACAACGGGCTGCGACTGAGGCTCCTCAAGGAGAACGCGCGGGTCTACAAGGGCGGGGTGCCGACGGCAGGGCACAATCGCGCACGGCGCGATCTGTGGGAGCGGCAGGAGTGGCAGGATCCGCTTCCGGGAATGAACAGTGGTGCCGGGGCGGTGGGAGCGAGTGGACTCATGCCCTCGGTGGATTTCCTGCTCCTGTGGGATTTTGCCATGGATGAGGAGGAACGGCCGAGGATCTCGACTCGGGTAGTGCACACGATCGGTACAGGGCACTTCGGTTCGGCAGTTCCGATCGATCTCAGTTATGAGATCAGTTCCCATGGCGAGATGCAGCTGGAACTCGAATTTCCTGGTGAGGAACAGGACGAGAGTCTGTTCCCGGACATCAAGGAGGAGGACAACGGTGATGAGGCCTCGGGGCGGTAATGCCGAGTTGCGCGGAGCACGCCTGATTACCTTGCGAAAGATGCAAGGTGTCACTCAGACGGATCTGGCGCGCGAGGTCGGTGTGACACAGGGCTTCATCTCGCACATTGAAAATGGGATCAGGCCGCTTCCTCTCGATTTCGCTCGCACGGTCTCCGACATGTACGGGCTGCCTATTGAGTTCTTCTCCGTGCCACCCAGCCTCACCTCGGAAGGTATGGCAACCTTCCGCAAGTCCTCCAAGGCGACGGTTAGAGAGGGTGATCGCGTTGAGGCGGTCTTCGATGAGGCTGCTCGGTTGTTCGCTGCCGCGTCGGAGGCGTCTGGCTACCATGCCGCTGACTTCGCTGATTTGCGTGACTATGACGAGGAGGTGACGGCCCAGAACGTGAGAAGCGCCCTCGGAATATCGGAAGGTGCACCACTGCTCAATGCGACCCGAGCCGTTGAGCGCCTCGGAGTCGGTGTGGTGAAAGATCTGGTCGACCTGCCGGACGGTTCCAGCGACCATTCCGGAGTATCTCGCCCCAATCCGTACGTGGACCGCCCGCTGATCGCCACGGTTGGGGGGCAGCCTCCAGCGGTTGTACGGATGACCGTCATGCATGAGCTCGCCCACGTCATCTATGACCGTGAGAAGCACGAACCGTTCCGTGGCACACGTTCACCCGAAGAACGTCGCGCATTCCGGTTCGCCGGTGCCATGCTGATACCTGCGGATGTCGTGCGGAGTCGTGTTACAGAGTCCTTGACCTTAGAGGGCTACCTACCGATCAAGGCAGAATATGGTGTCAGTGTGGCAGCCCTCATTATGCGAGCTTCTACGCTCAAGGTGATTTCTCCTCAGCGGAAGAGGAGTTTGTTCATCCAGCTGTCGTCCGCGGGATGGCGCAAGAACGAGCCTGTTCCGGTCGCTGAGGAACATCCAGTGCTCCTGCAGCAGGCGACTGAACGCGGTATCGCGACGACTGCGCGTGAAGTGGCGATCAAGGTCGGTATCAGCTACTCGCAGGCCGCTCGGTGGACCGGGTTGCCGATGGATCGCCACGTCGATGGTCTTGCCGATGTCATCGAGCTCCGGCCGCTACGTCAGGTCAGGAGGCAACGTCAATAGGAGGCAACGTCAATAGACTGAGCCCGTCGCGGGGTCGGGGCAGGTTGCGCTGATGGCCGATGGAAATCACTCCCGCCACGCCGTCCCCAAGCCGGGCTGGATGACGGCGAGTCTGGAGTGAAATCCACACGAGAACCAGGACCCCGGAAAATCTCTCAAAATTGATGTCCACATCGTGAGATCAGACGGGTTCTGCGCCGAAAAAGTGTCGGTGCCACCTGCTTGAATTGACCCATGGACGCAACGACCGACACCTACCGCAACGCAGGCCAGCGGCTCACCGCCGCCGATGCCGCCGCGCGCCGGGCCGAGGTCGCACGCCTGGAAGCAGTGTTGGAGATGGTCGACGCCTACCCCGCCCCCGAACCCTTGAGCGTGCCCGGCGCCGAGCAGTCGTGTGGCCGCCGGCTCCGACGGTGCCGGCCGGGTCGGGAGCTTCGTCGCCCTCGACGTCGCCGCCCTGCTGGGCGTCAGCGAGGCCATCGCCTGGACTCTGGTCCACGAGACCACGAATCTGCGTCGCCCGGCATCCCCGGCTGTGGGAGGCTGCGAAGGCCTGGGCTGGTGGAGGGGTGGCGGGCCCGTCAGGTCGCCCGGGCCTGCGATGAGCTGGATGCCGAGGCCGCCGGATGGGTCGACGCGAAGCTCGCCGGGGTGTGGGGCACCGCGACCTGGCCAAAGGTCTGGCGCAGGGTGAAGGGCCTGGTCCTGCAGGCCGACAGGGCCCTGGCGTTGGAGAAGGCGAGGAAGGCGCGGGCGGAGCGGTTCGTGCGGATCACCCACAACGGGGACTCCACGTCGTTTCTGAGCGCCCGGATGGATACCGGTGCCGCGCTCGCCCTGCAGGATGCGATCCGGCGGATCACCGGCAGACTGGTGGATGAGGGTGCGATCGATCCGGTGCCGGAGTTGGAGGTCCAGGCCCTGGAGGAGTTGGCAGCACCTTATCTTCCGGGGATCGACGGCAGCTTCCCCGACTACTGAGGGCGCATCTTCGGCCGCCGGTGTCGCGCCGGCGGCGAATCCGGCGCCACGCCTGCCGCTGGCCGATGTGGTGGTCCATATCGGGGCCGAGGACCTCGACCCCGGCAGCGTCGGCACCGGTGTGGCGCGGGTGATCGCGGCCGGTGGGGATGTGGGTCCGGTGCTGGTGCCTCAGATCGCGAACTTGCTGCGTCATCACCGGATCCGGGTGATCCCGGTCATCGACATGGCCGGCGATCCCATCGGTGGATGCCTACGAGATCCCCACCCGCACAAGGATGCAACTCCAGTTGCGGGAGGACTCCTCGGTCTTTCCCTTACTCGAGCCGCCGGTCGAGGTCGTGTGATCTGGATCACACGGTGCCCTATCGGTTCGCCCGACCCGATGTTCCGGCGCCGCCGGGTCAGACCCGGCCCTCGAACCTGGGGCCCCTGTCTCGCGGGGAGCACCGGGCGAAGACCCACGGCGCCTGGACGCTGGATCAGCCCGCCCCCGGACTGTATCTGTGGACGAATCGGACCGGGCATCGCTGGGCCGTCATCAACGGACACACCCACGCCCTCCCCGCCGCCTGACCGGCGAGGAGAGCGTGGGGACAGCCGCCACGCGCACCTCGGAGCACCACAATCCGTCACGCTTGTGGCTCCACCGCCACCTGAACAATTGCGTTGCCCTGACTGTCAGGTCGCCGCGCCATGACTCAGCACGGATGGGATCATGGTCCCATTGGCCCAGGTCGTCGAACTCCTCAATGTGCTCCATATCGTGGCCGACACGTACGGTCCTAGGACAGCCCAAGCGCGTGGGCCTCCGCTGCCAGCTCGTCGGCGGCCGCCATCCGGCGGGCGTCGTCCTCGCGCAGGTAACGCACCAGAGACGCCGCCTTCACGCGACGGTGAGCGCCGACCATGCGGTAGGAGATCTGCCCGGCATCGAGCAGACTGATCAGGAACGGGCGCGATACATTCAGGATCTCGGCGGCTGCTGCACTCGACAGCTCCTCGGGGCAGGATCGGATGCTCATCTCGTCAGTATGCATGGCGATGGCTCGGAGATCACGTCGCCTTCCCCTCGCGGAACTGTCGGCGCAGACCGATAGATTGACCCCAGGCTCCGGAAGTACGGGCGGCGAGGACGGACGACATGGGGAATTTCGACTTCATCAAGGACGAGTGGCCGGCCATCTACGACGCCGCCCATCGCGCTGAGAGTTACGTCGCCTCCGATCCGCGCTCGGCCTGCTTCTACGCCCGGCGCACCGTCGAACTGCTGGTCGGCCACCTCTACGAGCTGATGGATCTGGACGAGCCCTATTCCACCGACCTGGCCGCCCTCACGAACGCGCCGCAGTTCGTCGCACGGGCGGGCACGCCGATGACCGCCAAGATCAATGCGATCCGCAAGGCTGGCAACGCCGCCGTGCACCGCTCCGCGCCGATTTCTCAGACCGGTGCCGTCAACGTCCTGGCCGTGCTCTTCCAGGTCATCATCTGGGCCGCCTACACCTACTCGACCGCCCCGGACCGGGTGCCCACCGGCGCGCGATTCGATCCGCGGCTGGCTGCGGCGTCCGCCCCGTTGAGTGCCGAGGAGGTGGCGCGGCTCGCTCAGAAGTTCCGCGCTCAGGACGAGCACCATCGCGCCGAACTGGCCGCCAGGGACGACGTCATCGCTGACCAGGAGCGGCAACTTGCCGAGCTGCGCGAGCAGGTCCGCGCCGCCCAGCAGGCCAAGACCGTCCGGGAGATGCCCGACCGCACCGAGGCCGAGACCCGCGACCTGTTCATCGACACCCTGCTGCGCGAGTCCGGCTGGGATCCCGACGGCCCGAACGTGCGCGAGTATCCGGTGCACGGGATGCCGACGCCGTCCGGGCAGGGCCGCGCCGACTACGTCCTGTGGGGAGCCGACGGGCTCCCGCTGGCCGTCGTCGAGGCCAAGCGCACCCGCCACAGCCCGCTGGAGGGCCAGGAGCAGGCCCGTCTCTATGCCGACTGCCTCGAGGCCCAGACCGGGCGGCGTCCCGTCATCTACTTCACCAACGGCTACCAGCACTGGCTGTGGGACGACGCCGCCGGCTACCCGCCGCGCAACGTCCAGGGGTTCTACACCCGTGACGAGCTGGAGCTGGCCATCCAGCGACGCCAGTCCAGGCGGTCGCTGGAGAATCAGCCGATCGACCAGACGATCGTCGAGAGGCACTACCAGATCCGCGCCATTCGGGCCGTCGACCAGGTGTTCGAGGCCAAGCAGCGCCGGGCCCTGCTGGTGATGGCCACCGGATCGGGCAAGACCCGCACCGTCATCGCTCTGGTCGACCAGCTGATGAAGGCCGGATGGGTGAAGCGGGCGCTCTTCCTCGCAGACCGCACAGCCCTGGTGAAACAGGCCGCCAACGCCTTCAAGGATCACCTGCCGGAATCCTCCCCGGTGAATCTCGTCACCGAGCGCCATGCCGAGGGCCGGGTCTACGTCTCCACCTACCCGACCATGCTCAACCTCATCAACGCGGTGGACGACACCGGACGCACCTTCGGGCCCGGCTACTTCGACCTCGTCATCATCGACGAGGCGCACCGCTCGGTGTACGCCAAGTACGGCGCGATCTTCGACTACTTCGACTCCCTGCTGGTCGGGTTGACGGCCACCCCGAAGGACGAGGTGGACCACAACACCTACCGCCTGTTCCAGCTGGAGGACGGCGTCCCCACCGATTCCTATCCTCTGGACGACGCCGTGGCCGAGGGCTACCTGGTGCCTCCGGCGGCGGTCTCGCTCGGCACCAGATTCCTGCGCACCGGCATCCGCTACGCCGAGCTGTCGGAGCCCGAGCGGGCCCAGTGGGACGGCCTGGACTGGGGAGACGAGCCGACCCCCGACGAGGTGGGAGCCGAGGAGCTCAACCGCTTCCTGTTCAACGAGGACACCGTCGACAAGGTGCTCGCCTGCCTGATGTCCGACGGTCGCAAGGTTGCCGGCGGGGAACGCCTCGGCAAGACGATCATCTTCGCCAAGAGCCAGGCCCACGCCGAGTTCATCAAGTCCCGGTTCGACCACGGCTGGCCGGGCTACGGCGGCCGGTTCGCGAGCATCATCACGAACCGGGTGAGGTTTGCCGACAATCTCATCGAGAACTTCGAGGTGGCCGACGGCGACCCCCAGATCGCCATCAGCGTGGACATGCTCGACACCGGCATCGACGTCCCCGAGGTGGTCAATCTCGTCCTGTTCAAGCCGGTGCACTCCGTCTCGAAGTTCTGGCAGATGCTCGGCCGCGGGACCCGGCTCTGCAAGGATCTCTACGGCCCTGGACGCGACAAGACCGACTTCCTGGTCTTCGACTGGTGCGGCAACCTCGAGTACTTCAGCCAGGACCTTCCGGGCAGCCAGGGATCGACGCAGAAGTCACTGAGTCAGCGGACCTTTCGAGCTGCGGCTCGCCCTGCTGCAGAGCCTCGACCATGCCGGGCACTCTGATGATTCAGATGACGCCGAGGCGCGGCTGCGCGCGGCGACCGCGTCCTGGCTGCACGGCTATGTGTCCGGGATGACGCTGGACAACATCCTGGTCCGGCCGCACCGGCGCGCCGTGGAGAAGTTCTCCCAGAGTTCCGCCTGGCGGTCCCCGAGCGCCGAGGACATCGCGGAGGCGCTCGGCCTGGCCGGGCTGCCGTCGTCGGCTGGGGAGCGGCACGCCGAGGAACAGGCCAAGCGTTTCGACGTCCTCGTCCTGCAGGGCCAGCTGGCGCGCCTCGAAGACGACGCCACCGCCCTCGCCCGGGTGCAGGAGACGATGCAAGGACTGGCGTCCGCGCTGCTGGACAAGCGCAACATCCCGGTGGTGCGCGATCACGCGGAACTGCTGGACGCCGTCGCCGGAGAGCCGTGGTGGGACGGCGTCGCCCCATCGATGCTGGAGGAGGCGCGGGTGGGAATGCGCGACCTCGTCAGGCTGGTGGAGCTGCCGCGCCGCAAGCCTGTCTATACCGACTTTCAGGACGCGCTCGGGGAGGCGAGGCCGATCGACCTGCGCGGGGGAGCGCCGGGCATCGATCCCGCGCGGTTCCGGCGCAAGACGCAGGCCTATCTGCGCAGCCACGAGGACGACTTGGTGCTTCAGAAGCTGAGAAGGAACCGGCAGATCACCTCGCAGGACCTCTCGGAATTGGAGCGACTGCTGGAGGACGCCGGTGGGCGTCGCGCCGATATCGTCTGGGCCGGCGAGCAGCCCGGCGGCCTCGGACTGTTCATCCGGTCGCTGGTGGGGCTGGACCGGGCGGCGGCGATGGAGCCCTTCGCCGGGCTGCTGGCGGACCGCACCCTGACCGTTGAGCAGCATCACTTCGTCGACATGATCATCGACGAACTCACCGCCAACGGGGCGATGGACCCCGGGCGGCTGTTCGAGCCGCCCTTCACCGACGACGCCCCCACAGGCCCGGAAGTCCTCTTCCCCGAAGGCCAGGTCGAGGCGATCGTCACCGTTCTGAGAGAGGTTCGCGCCACCGCGACCGTGGCGTGAGCAGCTGTCTCGGCCTCTTCAGCGAGCGGATTGGCATAATCTGTCGGACACGCAACGCTTCGGGGTGGTTCCGCGTCCGAGCGAACTCGAGAAGGAGTGCATCCCGTGCCAGTACCCGCGCCGACCGGCGGTCCCGTCTCCGATGTCCAACGGTCTGGCGACTGGCCCGACGAGTTGCTGATCCCGCGCCGCGAGGGAGCGACGCTGGCCCGGCTGGTGCCGGCGATCGGGGCCCACCTCACCGGCGGCTCAGCATCCGGAGATCCCTTCGGCCTGCCCCACGCGAGCCGCTACGTCCTGCTGCTGGTCGACGGCATGGGGGAGGAGCTGCTGGACGCCAATTCGCGGCTGGCCCCGCAACTGTCCGGGATGCAGCGCTGCGAGGCGACGGTCACCTGTGCGGTCCCCTCCACCACGGCCACCTCGCTGAGCTGCCTGGGCACCGGCTGCCTGCCCGGCCGCCACGGCGTCCTCGGCTACACCTTCCGCTCCCCGGTGGGCGGGGTCGTGATGAACGCGCTGAGCTGGCAGCACGGCGACGATCCCCGCATCGTGCAACCCCATCCCACCGCCTTCGAGGAACTGTCGCGGGCCGGCGTAGCGGTCAGCAGCGTCGGCCCCGAGACGGTTCGAGAAGTCCGGACTGACCCGCGCCTCACTGCGCGGGCCGGCCTTCCTCGGGGTGCGCGACGAGCACGACATCGACCTGCGGGTCGACCTGGCCTGCCAGGGCTCGGAGGCCGGCGAGCCCTCCCTGTGCTACGTCTACGAGCGCTCCCTCGACCATGTCGGCCACGGCCACGGCTGCCGCTCGACGGCCTGGCGCCGCAGGCTCGGCTGGGTCGACGAGCTGGTCAGGCACTGTCCGAGGGGCTGGCGCCGGGCACCGTGCTGATCGTCACCGCCGACCACGGCATGATCGACGTGCCCACCGACCATCGGATCCTCATCGAGGACGAGCCGGGCCTGCTGGCCGACCTCGACGAGATCGCCGGCGAGCCGCGGTTCCGCCAGTTGTACACCAGCCGACCCGAGGAGGTGGCCCGGCGCTGGGCCGAGCGGCTCGGGGAACGGGCGATGGTGCTCACCGCCGAGCGGGCGATCGACCTGGGCCTGTTCGGCAGCTGGGACCCCGGTCTGCGCAATCGGCTCGGTGACGTGCTGGTGGCGATGCGCGGCGACTGGGCCCTGATGACCCAGAAGGTGCCCCAGGAACTCGGCCTGGTGGGGATGCACGGCTCCCTCACCCGCGCCGAGATGACCATCCCGGTGCGCTGGCAGACCATCGGGGCACCCGTCTGGTGAGGCCCCGAATCTCAGATGGCTGGGCCTCAGACGTGCGGGGTGGGACCGCCGAACATGATCTCGTCCCAACTCGGCACCGATGCCCGCTTGCCGCGGCTGGACTTCTTGCGACGCCGTCCGCCCGGCCTGGACTTGGTGTCCGGGGTGTCCTCGAGGTCGAGCTGGGGCTCCTCGGGCCGCCGCCCGGAGGCAGTGGCCTTGTCGGCGTCCCCCCGAGTCTGCGGCGAGTCCTCGGCGTCGGCCTTGGCAGGTGACTCCGACGGCGCCTGATCGGACGCGGAATCGGCGTCTCCAGGGTCGGAATCTGGGGCCGGGGGAACCACCGGCGGATCCTCCAGGCCCTGATAGATGTTGACCGAATCCTCCTGGAACCCGCCAGCATCTCGTACAGGGTGTCCATCTGCTGGTCGGTGCTCGGCGCGAAGTCGTAGACGCCGTTGGTCTCGGTCATCCCGGGCAGGGCGGGAAGCGGGTGGTCGGCGCCGTCGGCACGGTGGGCGTCATCCGGCTGTGATCTCGGTGGTTCGGTGTCGGGACGCCGTCCCGCGCGTCCCGCACCGCGCTGCGGCCGATCGGCCACCGCGCGCACGATCGCCAGCTCGTCGTGCAGGTCGATGGTGGGCTCCTCATCGGGATTGGCCGGACCGGCCTTCGGCCTTGACACCGGACCGCGATCGTCGACCAGCCAGCGGGCGCCGGCGTCCTGGGGGCTGGAGTAGCGGCCCCGCGGATCGAACCGGAAGGTGGCCTCTCCCTCGCCGGGCCCCGGCTCACCCTGCCAGGTGGCCAGCACCGCCCAGCTGCGATCCTGGTGGCGCCAGCAGCGCCAGTGGAGATCCGCCTCATCGATGCCGTGGGAACCGCACACCTGACCGACAACCGTCCGCAGGCTGCGATGCGCTCCGGGATCGGCGTGCCGGCGGACCGGGCAGTCGAGGGCCGTCTCCACGATGTGCTCGAGCTCGGCCAGCACCGGCACGGCGAAGGGCTCCACCTGGTCGACCGGGACGCCGGCCTCGGCGGCCACGTCGTCCAGGCTGGCCCCGGAGCGGATCCTGGACTGGATCTCCCGAGGGCTCAGTGCACTGTCCATCATCAGTCCTTCCCACCCGGGGGAGCCGTGTCCCGGGGGTACCTGCTTGTCGAGTCGAGCCCTGCCGGCACTTTACCGGGGCGCCGGTGCTGGGGCACCTTTTCGATCCGTGCCTATTGGATCTGGGGGCCGGCGGCCGATTTCGGCTTCGCTCTCGGCGTTCCGACGGCAGTTGGGGGCAGTCTTGGGCGGTGTGATACACATGGGGCCGAACATTGACCGGCGCTCTTTTCCCCACGGCGCCTTCACCGCGCTGCACGGCACCGGTCAGATGGCACGACACTCGCTACGGGAGGGCAACTATGGCGACCGATTATGACGCCCCACGCAAGACCGACGATGATCCCAATGAGGATTCCATCGAGGAACTCAAGAGTCGCCGCAACGACAAGAACTCCGGAAAGGTCGACGAGGACGAGGTCGAGGCGGCCGAGTCCTTCGAGCTGCCCGGTGCCGACCTGTCCCACGAGGAGCTCACCGTCCGGGTGCTGCCCCGCCAGTCGGGGGAGTTCACCTGCGCCTCATGTTTCCTGGTGAAGGGACGCTCCCAGCTGGCCGAGGTCCGCGACGGCAAGCCCTACTGCGTCGACTGCGTCTGAGGCCGGCCCGGCGTCCCGGTCCGCGGCCTCGTCGCGGCCGGCCGCGGTCAGTTCGCCGCCGCCTTGCGCGCCAGGTGCTGGCGCTCGATCGCCCGGCTGACCAGCAGCTGGCTGGCGGCCACGCCGAACCCGCTGACCAGCACCCAGCTGAGGGCCTTGCCCGTCGAGACATCCAGATCATCGGAGATCGGCGGCGCATCGTCGTCGGTCACCATCCGCCACACCAGGGAGGCGGCCTTCTGAGCGGCCAATGTGGCGACGGCGCCGGCAATCCCGGCGTACACCTTCCAGAACAGCTTGTCAGAGATCATGGCCACCATCCTATGGTTCCTGCTGGGACTTCACCACGAGCGCGTCACCATGAAGGAGGTGCGGGGAGCCGGCCTTCCCCCTTGCGATGCCAGATACGCCTGTGACGCCACATATGCCGGCGACGACCGATGAGTACGTCGAGCGGCTGCACATGTCCTGGTGGTGGTGGCTCATCCTCGGGCTCTTCGCCCTCTCGCTGGTGGTCGCCGTCCTGGCCTGGATACCGACCCTGACCGCCGTCGGGATCTGCCTGGTGTTCTGCGGCCTGGTGCTGTGGGCCGGGCTGGCGGTCGGCGGGACCCGGATCCGCGCCGACGCCGAGGCGCTGGAGGTCGGGCGCAACCGCATCGAGTGGCGCTGGCTGGACCGGGTGCGCGGCTGCGACGCCGAGACCATGACCACCGTGCCTGCACAGCAGCCATCAGATCGGATCCTTCCTGGTCACCCGGCCATGGATCTCCACCGGGGTGGTGCTCCGGCTGGCCGATCCGGCCGACCCCCATCCGGCGTGGATCATCTCCAGCCGGCACCCCGACCGGCTGGCCGCGGTGGTCCGCGGCCATCTCGACACATCCACCAGCCAGGAGACGCCATGACCCAGACGAACGAGACGATCGACGTCCCGATGGTCCTCGATGAAGGGGCTCATGCCCCGCACTACGCCCTTCCCGGAGACGCCGGCGCCGACCTGTCCACCACGGTGCCGGTCGATCTGGCGCCCGGCCAGCGGGTCCTGGTGCCCACCGGGGTGCGGATCGCACTGCCGCCGGGCTGTGTCGGCCTGGTCAACCCGCGCTCCGGAATGGCCGCGCGGACCGGACTGAGCATCGTCAACACCCCGGGCACCATCGACTCCGGATACCGCGGCGAGCTGAAGATCCTGCTCATCAACACCGACCGGGAGCAGGCCATCCATCTGGACGCCGGGGACCGGATCGCCCAGCTGGTGGTGCTGCCGGTGCTGCGGGCGCGATTCCTCCCGGTACCGGAGCTCCCCGGCTCCTCGCGCGGAGACGCCGGCTACGGATCGACCGGCGTGGCGGCGTCCTGACGGCTCGTGGATAGACTGCGGTGACGCCCCCTGGCGGCTCCACCGCTGCGCCAAACATGGAAGGACCCGGTTGTGATCTTCGGTCGCAGGAAGAGGACGGACGACGACGTCGAGGAGGAGATCGAGCTCGAGGAGGACGAGTCCACCGAGGACCCGGAGGATGCTGAGCCGGTCGAGGAGGACGAGGACTCCGGCGAGGACGACTCCGACGACGCCTATCGCGTCAACCTGGAGCGCGAGGACGGGCCCTTCGACATCGACGAGGTGGATCTGGACGCCGACGACGTCACCCGGCTCGACTTCGGGTCGCTGATCGTCACCCCCTTCGAGAACATGCAGATGCAGATCCAGATCGACCAGGACACCGGCGAGGTCCAGAGCCTGCTGGTGGTCCGCGACAACAACGCGCTGGAGGTGGCGCTGTTCGCCGCCCCCTCGACCGGCGAGATGATCAGCCAGATCCACCAGGAGATGATCGAGGGCACCACGGCCCAGGGCGGTCAGGCCGCCGTCACCGACGGTCCGCTGGGAGCCGAGCTGCACCGCGTGGTGCCGATGAACGGCCCCGACAATCAGCCCGGCTACCACGTCTCGCGCAGCTGGCTCGCCCAGGGGCCGCGCTGGCTGCTGAGAGGCGTCCTGATGGGGGACGCCGCCGTCGGCGAGAGCCTGGACTCCACCGGACAGCTGCTGATGGAGTTCTTCTGCAACCTGGTGGTGCGCCGCGACGACCGGCCCCGGGTGCCGGGCGACGTCATTCCGCTCAAGGTCCCCGACGAGCTGCAGCAGGGCGAGGAGTCCTGATGGCCGCCTCCGGCAAGGCCCCGGGCACCGGCGGTTCCCGCCCCAGGCCGGGTGTGCTGCGCCGGGTCCTCTACCGGTTCGCCGCCTCCAACGACGATCTCGCTGACGACGAGCTGCGCAAAGAGGCCCTGGACGCCGGCGCCAGCACCATCGCAGACGCCCAGTCGCGGACCAGGGTGCACATCCAGGGCCGGATCGAGGTGCTCACCCTCAACCCGAAGGGCACCAACCGGTGGCTGGAGGCCGAGCTGAACGACGGCACCGGGTCGGTGCACCTGGTCTGGATGGGCAGACGCCGCATCCCGGGCCTGCGGGCCGGGCGCCGGCTGGCCGTGGACGGGCTGATCGCCGTCAACGACGGTCAGAGGGTCATCTACAACCCGAAATATCAGCTGTTGAGTGACTGAACAGCAAAAGGGGTGGCAAACGGTTGCGTCACTCCTTGGGCGCGAGGAGCTGGACCAGATCCGACTCGTAGTTCGGTGAGACGATGAACAGCAGCTCGTCGCCGGCCTCCAGGGCGGCGTCCCGCTCGGGGACCCGGCCCTGACCGTCCCGGATCACCGCCACCAGCACCCCGTCGCCGGGCAGCTGGATGTCGCGGACCCGCTCGCCGACCCGCGGGCTGGCATCGGGCAGGGTGAGCTCCACCAGATTCGCCCGGCCCTTCTGGAAGGTGAACAGCCGCACCAGATCGCCGACGGTCACCGCCTCCTCCACCAGCGCGGCCATCAGCCTCGGGGTGGAGACGGCGACATCCACCCCCCACACCTCGTCGAACATCCACTCATTGCTCGGGTGATTCACCCGCGCCACCGTGCGCGGCACCCCGAACTCGGTCTTGGCCAGCAGCGAGTGCACCAGATTGGCCTTGTCGTCACCGGTAGCCGAGATCGACACGTCGCACAGGTCGAGCCGCGCCTCGTCCAGGGAGTCCAGCTCACAGGCGTCGGCGCACAGCCACTCGGCCTCGGGCACGGTGTCGGGCTGCATGGCGTGCGGATTCCTGTCGATGAGCAGGATCTCGTGTCCGTGCGCGATGAGCTCACGGGCGATGGAACGGCCGACGTTGCCGGCCCCGACGATGGCGATGCGCAATGGAGATGCCTTTCAGAGAATGGTCCGGCTCAACGACGGGCCGGGGGAGCGGCGAGCAGCCGCTCGACCTCCGGAACCCGCTCGACCTCGACCGCCGCGTAGACGACGTCGCCGTCCTGCAGCAGGGTCGAGGGGGAGGGCACGATGCCGGTGCCGAAACGCTGCAGGAAGGGCAGCGGGGTGTGGATCTGATCCTGGATCGCGCTGATCTTCATCCCCACCCAGCCGGTGTGGGTGTTGACCCGGATCAGCCTGGCCTGCCCCGAGGGGTCCCGCCAGGCCGGCTCGGAGCCCTCCGGCATCATGCTGCGCAGCACCTGGTCGGCCGCCCACCGGACGGTCGCCACCGTCGGGATGCCGAGCCTCTCGTAGACCTCCGCGCGGCCCTGGTCGTAGATCCGGGCCACCACATTCTCGATGCCGAACTCCTCGTGCACCACCCGAGCGGCCAGCACATTCGAGTTGTCGCCGCTGGAGACCGCGGCGAACCCGTCCGCATTGCGGATATCGGCCTTCTCCAGCACGGTGCGGTCGAATCCGACCCCCAGCACCGTGACGCCGCGGAACTCCGGGCCGAGACGGCGGAACGCCTCGGCCTCCTGATCGATCACAGCAACGCTGTGACCGCGCTTCTCCAGAGACCTGGCCAGGCTCGAACCGACTCGGCCGCATCCCATGATGACGATGTGCACGTGACCCTCCCGTCACTTCCTCGGGTCATTCTGCCCTGTCGGCGCCGCGCTGTCGCACCGCCCGTGTTCTGAGCGGCTCGCTCGGACGTAGAGTGGCCGCTCGTGAATGTCACGCAGGGCCTCAAGCGACTGCTCATCGGGCGCAAGCTCGAGAGCAGCAAGCTGGGCCAGACGCTGCTCCCCAAGCGGATCGCTCTGCCCGTCTTCGCCTCCGACGCGCTGTCCAGCGTCGCCTACGCCCCCGACGAGATCCTCGTCACCCTGTCCCTGGCCGGCGCGGCCGGTTACGCCTTCTCCTGGAAGATCGGCATCGCGGTCGCCTGCGTGATGCTGGTCGTGGTGATGTCGTATCGCCAGACGGTGCACGCCTATCCGTCCGGCGGCGGGGACTACGAGGTGGCCACCGCCAACCTCGGCCCCAATGCGGGCCTGGTGGTGGCCAGCGCCCTGCTGGTCGACTATCTGCTGACGGTGGCGGTCTCGGTGTCCTCGGGGATCCAGAACGCCGAGGCGATGATCCCCGCCCTCAACGGCCACGAGGGCCTGGCGGCGGCCGGCGTCATCGTCGTGCTCACCGGCCTCAACCTGAGAGGCACCCGGGAGTCCGGGACCTTCTTCGCGATTCCGGTCTACGCCTTCATGGTGAGCGTCGGCGCCATGGTGATCTGGGGACTGGTCCGGATCTTCGTGCTCGGCGAACCCCTGCGCGCCCCCACCGCAGGGCTGGTGGTCCAGGGGGAGCCGAAGTACAGCTCGCTGATGGGCCTGGCGATGGTGGCGCTGCTGGCGCGCACCTTCTCCTCGGGCTGCGCCGCCCTCACCGGCGTCGAGGCGATCTCCAACGGCGTCCCCTCCTTCCGCGAGCCCAAGTCCCGCAACGCGGCGGCCACCCTGGCCCTGCTGGGCGGGATCGCGGTCTCGATGCTGATGGGCATCATCGTGCTGTCCCGGGTCACCGGGGTCCAGATGTTCGACTCGATGGGCGGCGGATCGCGGATCATCGGCCCCAACGGCCACCCGCTCACCAGCCAGACCACGGTGGTCGGCCAGCTGGCCCGCACGGTCTTCTTCGACACCTTCCGGCCGGGCTTCTACATCATGATCATCTGCACCATGGTGATCCTCTTCCTGGCCGCCAACACCGCCTTCAACGGCTTCCCGGTGCTCGGCTCCATCCTCGCCAAGGACGGCTTCCTGCCCCGCCAGCTGCACACCCGCGGCGACCGGCTGGCCTACTCCAACGGCATCATCACGCTGGCCGTCGGGGCCGCCGTCCTGGTGCTGGTGTTCAACGCCTCGGTCACCGCGCTGATCCAGCTCTACGTGGTCGGCGTCTTCATCTCCTTCACGGTGAGCCAGACCGGCATGCTGCGGCACTGGACCCGCAGACTCAGGGTGGACGTCCGGGCCCCCAGGGAGCAGCGCCGCAGTTGGCAGCGGTCCCGGGTCATCAACGGCATCGGCCTGGTGATGACCGGCGTCGTGCTCATCATCATCCTCATCTCGAAGTTCGTTCACGGCGCCTACCTGGCCCTGCTCGCGATGGCGGCCATCTTCGCGCTCATGAAGGCGATCCACCGCCACTACCACAAGGTGCACGCCGAGCTGGAGCTCTCCGACGCCTCGGACCGGGCGCTGCCCTCCCGGGTGCACGCGGTGGTGATGGTCGCCGACCTCAACAAGCCCACGATGCGCGCCCTGCAGTTCGCGAAGGCGACCGTGCCGACCTTCCTCGAGGCGGTGACCGTCGACGTCGATCCCGACGACACCGAGAAGGTGCTCTCCACCTGGCAGGAGGAAGAGGTCGACGTCCCGATCAAGGTCATCGCCTCGCCCTACCGGGAGATCACCAATCCCTTCATCGAGCACATCCGGCGCATCCGCAGCGAGAATCCCCGCGACATGGTCGAGGTCTTCATTCCCGAGTACGTCGTCGGGCACTGGTGGGAGCAGCTGCTGCACAACCAGACCGGGGTGGTGATCCGGGCGCGGCTGCACCTGATGCCCGGCGTGCTGATCTCCACGGTGCCCTACCAGCTCAGCTCCTCGCGCTACGCCGAGCGACGCTGGCGCCGCAACGATCCGCGGTCCTGGCGCGATTCCAGGCGGCCCTGCGGGTGCGGTGGACAAGGATGGCCAGGACGGCCCCGAGAGGAATGAGACCTGATGACGCAGCAGACGACGGCGACCCTGGAGCTGGATCTCGGCCCGGTCGCCCACGGCGGGTTCTGCGTGGCCCGGTCCGAGGGCCGAGTGGTCTTCGTGCGCGGCGGACTGCCGGGGGAGCGGGTCCGCGCACAGGTGATCGACGACTCCAAGGCCTCCCACTGGTTCGCCACAGCCACCGAGGTGCTGGACGCCGACGAGCACCGGGTCGATCCGGTCTGCCCGGTGGCCGGGGAGTGCGGCGGATGCGACTTCCAGCATGTGGAGATCGGCTTCCAGCGCGAGCTCAAGCGACGTGTGGTCGCCGAGCAGCTGGACCGGATCGCCGGGATCGACTGGGACGGCGTCGTCGAGCCGGCTCGCGAGGGCGAGGACGGTCTGGGCTGGCGGACCCGGATGCACTACCGGACCACCGGCGGAGTCCCCGCGCTGCGGGCCTTCCGCTCCCACGACCTGGTGCCGGTGCCGGACGAGGGCTGCCCGATCGCCCATCCCGCCGGACGCCCGGCGGCCGGGCGCTTCGCCGCCGAGGGTCCCGAGGACCTTCAGGTGACGGTCTCGGGCACCGGGACCGACGCCGGGACGCCGCGGGTCAGCGTGCTCGCCGACGGCGCTCTGGTGGAGGGGCCGGCCACCGTCACCGAGACTGTCGGCCCGTTGGGCCTCAAGGTCGACGCCGACGGGTTCTGGCAGGTGCACCCCCAGGCCGCCCAGGTGCTGACCCGGGCGGTTCTCGACGGGCTGGAGCCCGGCCCCGGCGACAAGGCCCTGGATCTCTACTGCGGGGTCGGCCTGTTCGCCGCCTCGCTGGCCCGGGCGGGGGCCCGGGTGGAGGGGGTCGAGGTCTCCCGGCGGGCCGTCGGTCTGGCCCGGCGCAATGTCGAGGGACGGTTCGTGGCTGGACGCACCGAGAGGACGATGCGGCAGCTGGCCCGGCACGCCGATCTCGTCGTGCTGGATCCCCCGCGCAAGGGGGCCGGACGCCGGGTGGTGGCCGACGTGGTGGGCCGGCGTCCCAGGGCGGTCGCCCATGTGGCCTGCGACCCCGGCCTCCCTGGCCAGGGACCTGTCGCTGTTCGCCGAGGGGGGCTACCGCCCGGTCTCGATCCGCGCCTTCGACCTGTTCCCGATGACCCACCATGTGGAGTGCGTGGCGATCCTGGCTCCCGCTGCCCAGGAGCGGTGACCGCCGCTCAGCTCTTCGCCACGCCATTGGTGGGCACCGGCTCCAGCATCCTCTCCAGCCCCGCGAGGCTCGTCTCCACCACGAACCGGTAATAGTCCGAGCGCTCCCGGGCCGCCGTCGGGCCCCCCGCGGCGAAGGGGCCGACCATGGAGTGGACGAGTTTCTGGGCGTGCGGCTCGCCGTCGAGGACGGCCTGGAAGTCCGCCATCATCTTCGCGTGGTCGCGCGGGCCGTCGTTCTCGTGCTGGCGACGATCGTCGCCGGCGGCGATGGTCATCATCGTGCTGTTGAGCAGCAGGGTGTAGGCGAAGCTCGCCGTCTCACCGAAGCCGTCCCGCTCCAGCACGGCCATGCCGCCCTCGATGACCTTCACCACTGAACCGAATGTCGGTCCGTGCATGATGAGCCAGTGAGCCACCCCGGGGTACTCGGTGACCAGCGGCTCCAGATCCAGCAGGAGGGTGCGGAACCAGTCCTTCCAGTCCAGCTCCGGGTCCGGTACCTTCCAGCGGCTCCAGGCACAGTTCAACGACATGGCGGCACAGCAGATCCTTGCCGCCGACGTGGTAGTAGATGACCGACGGCACGACTGCGAGCCGTTTGGCCAGGTCACGGATGGACCAGGCCAGCAGATAGCTCTCACGGGTGAGATCGGCGGCCGCGGACACCACTTTCTCCGGGGTGAGACCGGCTCGTGCGGGCGGTGTTCCGGGCATCTCGTGCTCCTCTCGGCGTCGGGCGCGGACGCAGTCCCTCGGACCGTGAGGCGGCCGACCCGTCGATGCTAGCGGGGAATAACCCCTAGAAGGACAGGAATTCCCGGGATTGACGTAGAACAGTGTTCTATGTAGAGTCGAGAATCGTTCTCATCGAGGTGGGCGGGGCGGACGTCCTCGCCAGGGCGTGGAAGGCGTGGCCGATGGCATCATCCGCAGGGGTCTCGACGGGGTCCACATCCGCCGGCGAGGGGTTCTTCCGCGCGGTGCGCGGGAAACTCGCCATCATCGTGGTGTTCAGCCTCATCGGCGCGATCACCAGGATCTTTCCGCTGATCGGGATCGTCGAACTGGCGAGGACGCTCTGGCCGGCGCTGTCCGGAGGCCCGGTGGTCGCCGGGCGCGCCTGGCTGGTCGCAGTCCTCTCCGCGGTCAGCCTGGTGGTCACCTTCGCCGCCTCCAGCATCTCGACTGAGATCAGCCACCTGGCCGACGACGATCTTCAGCTGGATCTGCGCTCCCGGATCATCGAGCATCTGCGGCGGCTGCCGCTGGGCTGGTTCGACTCCCGGTCCTCGGGGGCGGTCCGCAAGGCGACCGAGAACGACGTCTCGGCCCTCCATCAGCTCGTCGCCCACACCATCAACGACGTCATCACGGCGGTGACGGTGCCGATCATCTCGATCGCCTACCTGTTCGGCACCGAGTGGCACATGGCGCTGGCCTGCATCCTGCCGATCCTGATCGCCGGCGTCCTCTACATCGTCATGATGTCGGGCGGGCAGGAGAAGTACGCCCAGTACGACGCCTCCATCGTTCGGCTCAACGCCGCGACCATCGAGTACGTTCACGGCATCGCGGTGGTGAAGACCTTCGGCCAGACCGGCCGCAGCCATCAGCGCTACCGCGACGAGACCGGCCGCTTCGTCGACTTCTACGGCGGCTGGATGCGCGAGACGACGACCACCCAGAGCCTCGTCGAGATCGTCACCTCGCCCGTCGTGATCCTCGTCTACCTCTGCGCGATCGGCAGCTGGCTGGTGAGCACCGGCGTGACGACGGTGCCCGGCATCCTGCCCGCTCTGCTGCTCGGCATCGGGCTCACCGCACCGCTGCTGAACCTCGGCTTCTCCGCGCAGTTCATCCGCAATGCCGTCCAGGCCCGCGAGTCCCTCGTCGCATTCTTCGCCGAGCCCGAGACGCCGCAGCCCGACGCCCCGCTGGAGCCCAGCGGCCACACCATTGCGATGGACCGGGTGGGCTTCAGCTACGACGGCGAGCACGACGTCCTCCACGAGATCACCACCCGATGCGCCCCCGGAAGCGTCACCGCTCTGGTGGGCGCCTCCGGATCGGGCAAATCCACCCTGGCCCGGCTCATCCCGCGGTTCTACGACGTCGGCTCCGGGGCGGTGAGCATCGGCGAGGTCGATGTGCGCGACATGGCCGCCGAGACCCTCTACTCCCAGGTGGGATTCGTCTTCCAGGACTCCTACCTGCTGCGCACCACGGTGCGCGCCAACATCCGGCTCACCCGCCCGCAGGCCGATCGGCAGCAGATCGAGGAGGCGGCCCGGGCCGCCCAGATCCACGACCGGATCCTGCGCCTGCCGCGCGGCTACGACTCGGTGATCGGCGAGGACGCCCATCTGTCGGGAGGCGAGGCGCAGCGACTCACCATCGCACGTGCCCTGCTCACCGACGCACCGATCCTCGTGCTCGACGAGGCCACCGCCTTCGCCGACCCGGATTCCGAGGCCGCGATCCAGCGCGCCCTGTCCGCGCTGGCCGCCGATCGCACCCTGGTCGTCATCGCCCACCGGCTGCACACCATCACCAACGCCGATCAGCTGCTCGTGCTGGACGGCGGACGGATCGTCGAGCGCGGAACCCATGCCGAGCTGGTCGCCCGGGGAGGGCTCTATCACGACATGTGGCGGGCCTACGAGGCCTCCCGCACCACCGGTCCCACTGCGAGCACGACGACGGAGGCCCACCAGTGATCCGCAAACTTCTCTCCCTCGCCAGCCCCCGGGGCCGGAGCCTGCTGCGCCGACTCATCGGCTGGATCGTGGCCGGCGCCATCCTGCAGGGCCTGGCCTTCCTGGCCCTGGTGCCATGGCTCCGCGCGCTCATCACCGGCGACATGGCGTCGGCCGATCGCTGGCTGATCGTGCTGATTGTCATCGGCGTCTGCTATGCGGCGTCCTTCTGGATCGCCAACAAACTCGGCCAGCGCAGTGCCACCGAGGTGCTCTCCTCGCTGCTGGACCGATTCGGGGACCGGTTGGTGGACCTGCCCGCCGCCTGGTTCTCCAAGGATCGCTCCGGTGAGATGGCTGACATCGCCACCCGTGGCACCGTCTTCGCCGCCAGCGCTCCCTATGCGATCATGCGGCCCGTCCTGTCGGCCTTCATCACCCCGGCGACGGTGCTGGTGGGAGCCGTCTTCCTGGAGTGGCGGATCGCCCTGGTGATGGCGGTCTCGGTACCGCTCATCTGGTGGGTCTTCCGCTGGTTGCAGGTGATGACGGCCCGGTTCGACCGGGACCAGGTCGTCGCGGTCGGGGAATCATCCTCCCGGGTCATCGAGTTCGCCCGGGTGCAGCCCGCCCTGCGGGTCGCCGGGAGCAGCTCGATCGCCGCAGGCCTCATCGACGACGCCCTGCACGCCGAGGACCGGGCGAAGCGGCGCATGCACGTCGGCGGGGGAGCCGGCATCGGAGTCTTCGGACTGGTGGTGCACATCGCCATCATCGCCGTCATCATTCTGGGCACCTGGCTGGCCCTGCACGAGGCGATCGGCGTCGCCAGCCTCATCCCGCTGCTGATCCTCGTGGTCCGCTTCACCGAGCCGATCTGGCAGTCCGGGGCGCTCGGCGGCGGCATGTCGATCGCGGCCAACACCCTCGATCAGATCCAGGCCCTCGTCGACGAGGCCGGGCTCCCCGAGCCGGCCACGCCCGCCACACCCGAGGGCCACGGCATCCGCTTCGACGACGTCACCTTCGGCTACGGCGGCACCCCGGTGCTGCGCCACCTCAGCTTCGAGGTTCCCGACGGTTCCATGACCGCCATCGTCGGGCCCTCGGGCTCGGGCAAGACGACCATCACCCGTCTCATCGCGCGCTTCTACGACCCCGAGCAGGGCGTCGTCTCGATCGGCGGGGTTCCGCTGCCCGAACTGGGAAGCTCCGAGGTGCTCCGCTCGGTCGCCCCGGTCTTCCAGGACGTCTACCTCTTCGACGGCACGATCCTCGACAACATCTGGCTCGGCAACCCCGGCGCCGGCCGCCAGGAGGTTCTCGAGGCGGGACGCCGGGCACGGGTCGACGAGATCGCCGACCGGCTGCCCGAGGGCTGGGACGCCCACGTGGGCGAGGGCGGCACGAACCTGTCGGGAGGGGAGCGCCAGCGCATCTCGATCGCACGCGCCCTGCTCAAGAACGCCCCGATCGTCCTGCTCGACGAGGCGACGGCGTCCCTCGACATCGACAACGAACGGGCCATCCAGGGGGCCTTCGACGCCGTGCGCACCGGACGCACCCTGGTCGTCGTCGCCCACCGGCTCCAGACCATCTCCACCGCCGATCGGATCGTCATGCTCGACGAGCATGGTGGCATCGCCGAGCAGGGCACCCATCGCGAACTCATCGCGGCCGGCGGCGTCTACGCCCGCTACTGGTCGGAGCGCGTCGATGCCGCCGGATGGCGGCTCACGGCGGCGCAGCAGGTGACCTCCACGAGCACGACATCCCAGATGAAGGAGAACTGACACCCATGAGACCCATCGAAGGATCCACTCACCACCGGCAGCGCCGGCTCACCGGCGCCACCGCCGCCCTGCTGGCCTGCGGCCTGGCCCTGTCCGGCTGCGCCGGCTCCTCGGCCAACCCGGCCGATTCCAGCTCGGCCGGGACGCCCCAGACCACCGTCCGGCTGGGCGTGCTCGGCGGCCCCAGCGACACCCTCGACATCACCAAGGCCGGGGACTACCTGCCCTACGCGGTGCTGCTGAACACCTACGACTCCCTCGTCCTGCTCAACAACGGACGCTACGAGAAGCAGCTGGCCACCTCGATCACCCCCAACGCGACCGCCACCGAGTGGACCATCACACTCCGGCCGGGAGTCACGTTCAGCAACGGCAAACCGCTCACCGCGAAGGACGCCCTCTACAGCCTCGGCTACTTCGCCAGGTCGAAGAACTTCGGGAGTTTCTACTCCGATGTGGACTTCGCCCGCTCCACCGCCACCGACGACTCGACCCTGGTGCTGCGCATGAAGCGACCCAGGGCCGACCTCGTCGACTCGATCCTGGCCCAGATGAGCGCCGTCTTCCCGGCCGGGACGACCGACTTCACCCGCCCGATCGGCAGCGGCCCCTACGAGGTCAAGAGCTTCTCCGCCGACAAGGGGGCCAGTCTGGAGCGCAACGACTCCTACTGGGGCGGCAGACCCGCCATCAAGAACCTTCAGATCCTTCCCATCCGGGACGCCTCCGCCCGGGTCTCTGCGCTGCGCGACGGCCAGATCGACATCACCACCGGGATCACCGCCACCCAGGCCAAGACCCTGGGCAGCGGCGCCGGCGTCGTCGTCGACAATCCGGGATTCACCGACTCGGTCGCACTCACCTTCCACATGAACACCGCGATCGCGCCCTTCAACGATCCCGAGGTCCGCCAGGCCATGAAGACCGGCCTGAACCGCACCCAGCTGGTGAATGTGGTGCTGCCAGGCACCGGCAAGGTCGGCAACGACCTCATCGGCGAGGGCCTTCCCGGATACCCGAAGGACCTGCCTCCCCGTGCCTACGATCCCGAGAAGGCCAAGGCCGTCTTCGCCCGCCACGGCGTCAAGAACGTCGGGATCATCGTGTCCGAGATGACTCCCGGCCTCACCGACGCCACCAAGCTGCTCAAGCAGCAACTGGCCGATCTCGGCGTGACGCTGACCATCACCCAGCAGGATCCGACCACGCTGTGGAGCAATCTGGACAAGGTCTACGCCTCGCAGATGTTCACGAACTTCTTCACCAACCGCCCGCCGGCGATGACCCTGCCCATCTACCAGAGCCCGGACTCGCCGTACAACTTCAGCCAGTGGAAGGACCCGGCCTATGCCAAAGCGCTGACCGAGAGCCAGACCCTCACCGATCCCGCGGCTCGCGCCCAGGCGCTGACTCGGGCTCAGACGCTGCTGCGGGACAACGGCGGCGACATCGTCTGGGGCTACCAGCCCAACCTCGGGGCCCACGTCAACGGCTTGAAGGGCATCACCTCGACGCAGTCGGTCCCGCTGTTCGCCAAGGCCACATTCACCCGATGAGCCGAGGCACGGCTCAGATCCAGGGGGCGGGCCGCAGAGCAGCCCGCCCCCTGGCCAGCGTGCTCGCCTGGGCGGGCACGCTGGCGATCGTCTGCCTGGTCGTCTACGTGCTGCTCGCAGTGCTGCCGGGAGACGTCGCCAGCCAGCAGCTCGGGGCCGAGGCCACCGCCGGCTCCCTGGCCCGCGAACGCCATGTGCTGGGGCTGGACAGGCCGGTGCTGCTGCGCTTCGGCGGCTGGCTGGGCGGCGTCCTGCACGGGGATCTCGGAACCATGCTGGCCACCGGAGAACCGGTGTCCGCGGTGATCGCCGGACCCCTGGGGCGCAGCGCCATTCTGCTGGTACTGGGGCTGGCCGGAATCCTGGTCTGCGGGGTGGGCGGCGGCGTCCTCGCCGGAACTCGCGCCGGCTCCCGCACCGACCGGGCGCTGAGCGGCGCGGCGCTGACGATGATCTGCGTGCCGGAGTTCGTGGTCGGAACATTCCTGGTCCTGGTGCTGGCCATCTGGCTGCGCTGGCTGCCGGCGGTCTCCCTGGTGCCGCTGGGCGGATCCATGCTGAGCCGGCCAGCGGTGCTCGTGCTGCCGGTGATCACCCTGGTGATGGTCGGCTCGGGGATGCTGCTGCGCCAGGTGAGGGCGCTGGTCTGTCAGCAGGCCGAGCGGCCGCATGTGGAGGCGGCGCGTCTGGCCGGGCTGCCCGGATCCGTGGTGCTGCGCTCGCACCTGCTGCCCGGGATCGCGGTGCCGATCGCACAGGCCTGTTCGGCGATCGTGCCGTATCTGGTGGGCGGCAGCGTCGTGGTCGAACGGGTCTTCGCCTTTCCCGGGCTGGGCACTCTGCTGGTCGCAGCGGTGAGCGACCGGGAGCCGAATCTGCTGATGGCCTGCGTGCTGATCATCGTGGGACTGACCCTGATGGCATACATGTTCGCCGACTCGCTGCGACGGAGGAACTGGGTATGAGCGCGGATGCCGTGACTGCCGGCGGCCGGGGCGCTGCCCCGGTCGCGCTCCCGCCGCGGGCTGGGCCCGCTGCTGGTCCTCATCCTCGCGCTGACTCTCTCCTTCTGCGGGCCGCTGGTCCGCGCGACGGCTCGCGCACCATGGCGGCGCCCGTACACGCCTCCGGGAGCCGGTCTTCCGCTCGGCTCGGACGGCCTGGGCCGCGATGTCCTGGCCCGGCTGCTGCACGGCGGCGCTGGGCTGGTGCTCATCGCGCTGGGGGCCACCGCCGTCGCCATCCTGCTCGGACTGGTCCTCGGCATCCTGCTCGCGGCGCGCTCCCGGGTGACGCGTGCCGGCGGTGCGGTGCTGGATGTCGTCCTGGTCATTCCCTCGATCCTCACCATGCTGGTGCTCATCTTCGGCCTGGGCGGGGGAGTGGCCACCATGTTCCTCATCACCGCGGCCGTCACCACCCCCTTCGTCGCCCGCTATGTGCGCTCGCTGGTGGTGCCGATGCTTGCCGGAGACGTCGTCGTCGCGGCCCGGCTGGCCGGGGACGGCTGGGTGCGCATCGCAGCCGGGGAGATCGTTCCTCGCCTTGTCGCACCGCTGTTGACCGACGCCGGTGCCCGTTTCGTCGGCGCGCTCTATCTGGTGGCCTCGGCCGGCTTCCTGGGATTCAACCCGCTGGGCGGAGACGCGGACTGGGCGACCATGATCCAGGCCAATATGGACGGCCTGGGAATGAACCCGTGGGCCAGCCTGGCGCCGGCCGTCGCGGTCGTGCTGCTCACCGTCTCGGCGAATCTGCTGAGCGATCGCTGGATGGGCAGGAGGAGCCGATGATCGACATCGACGAGCTGGAGATCCTCACCGAGGCCGGCAGACCGATCCTGGACGGGGTCCGCCTCCACGTCGGACAGGGACACGTGTGCGCCCTGGTCGGCGAGTCGGGATCGGGGAAGACCACCCTCGCTCTCACCCTGCTGGGCCGGATCCGGCCCGGGCTGCGCAGGACGGCCGGGCGCGTGAAGGTCGCCGGGCAGGATCCGTTCGCGCTGGGCGGCGCGGCGCTGCGGGCCTTCCGGCGCGATGAGATCGCCTGGGTGGGCCAGGACCCGGCGCTCAGCCTCACCCCGTGGCACACCATCCGCGCCATCCTCACCGAGGCCGCCGGCCGGCGCAGCGACGACGCCGAGCTGGCCGAACTGTTGACCCGGGCCGGGATCGGGGAGCCGGGAGAGCTGCTCGACCGGCGTCCCGGACAGCTGTCGGGGGGCCAGCGGAGGCGGGTCGCCCTGGCCCGTGCGATGAGCCGGCGTCCCCGGATTCTGGTCCTGGACGAGCCGACCTCCGGTCTGGACGCCGCAGCCGTCGACGAGGTTCTGGCGACGCTGGATGGTCTGCGGGAGGCCACCACGACGGTGATCCTCATCACCCACGACATGTCTGTGGCGGCGCGCTGCGCCGACCAGATCACGGTGCTGGAGGCGGGCCGGGTGGCCGAGACCGGTCCGGCCGCCCGGGTTCTCGGCGCCCCGGTGTCGGCGGCGGCCCGGGCCCTGGTGGCCGCCGACCTGCGGCGCTGCAGCACCCCAGCGAGACCGGCGTGCATCGCGGTGGAGGACGCAACTGGGACCGCAGCGGAGCTGGAGACGCCACGCGATGAGGTGCTGCTGAGCCTGGCCGGACTGCAGGTTGGCATTCCCGGCGGCCCGGTCCTCGCCGACGGGATCGACCTCGAGTTGGCCGCCGGAGCCGCCACTGCGATCGTCGGCCCCTCCGGGACGGGGAAGACCACTCTCGTCAACGCCGTGGTCGGCCTCAACCCGGCTCGGCGCGGAACGATCGCCCTGCGTGGCGAGATCCTCGCGCCCCGCTACCAGGATCGCACCCGGGAGCAGCTGCTCGCCGTCCAGCTCGTGCCCCAGGACCCGGCCAGGATGCTCAACCCGGCGCTCACCGTGAGGCGGCAGCTGAGCCGTGCCCTGCGGCGCTGCCGGCCAGGCCTGGATCGGGCCGCGATGCGGGACGCGCTGGAGGAGGTGCTGGACGCGGTCCGTCTCGAGCCCATGGTTCTCGATCAGCGCCCGCCGAGCCTGTCGGGAGGGCAGAGCCAACGGGTCGCAATCGCCCGGGCCCTGGCTCACCGCCCGGACGTGCTCATCTGCGACGAGTCGACCTCGGCTCTGGACCCGACGGTGCAGCGGGAGGTGCTGGAGACCCTCGCCGAGCTGCGTCGCAGCGGACTGGCCATGCTCGTCGTCACCCATGACCAGGGTGTGGCCGGGTTCCTGTGCGACTCCGTGCTGGAGCTGAGGGAGAGTGCACTGCGGCGCGACTCCGTGCGGCAGCGGTGACTACGACACAGTGTGGTATCTTGATGTCAAGATAAATGTGTTCTCTGCAGGACCGGACCGAAGAGGGCCATGATGGGTCCCGGACCGTTCCAGACCGCCACACCTTGGAGTTCAATCGATGAGCATCAACAGTTTCGGTGCCAGAAAGACCCTCGACGTCGAAGGCCAGCCCTACGAGATATACGGTGTCGACGCCGTTGAGGGGTCGGCGGACCTGCCGTACAGCCTCAAGGTGCTGCTGGAGAACCTGTTGCGCACCGAGGACGGCGCCAACATCACCGCCGAGCAGATCTCCTCGCTGGGCCACTGGGACCCCGACGCCCAGCCCTCCCACGAGATCCAGTTCACCCCGGCGCGGGTCATCATGCAGGACTTCACCGGCGTCCCCTGCATCGTTGATCTGGCCACCATGCGCGAGGCGGTGGCCGGTCTGGGCGGCGACCCGGAGCGGGTCAATCCGTTGTCGCCGGCCGAGATGGTCATCGACCACTCCGTCATCGTCGAGAGCTTCGGCACCCCCAAGGCATTCGCCGTCAACCAGCAGATCGAGTACCAGCGCAACCGCGAGCGCTACCAGTTCCTGCGCTGGGGGCAGAGCGCCTTCGAGAACTTCCGCGTCGTCCCGCCGGGCACCGGCATCGTGCACCAGGTCAACATCGAGCACCTGGCCCGGGTCACCTTCGTCCGCGACGAGGACGGCCGCAAGATCGCCTATCCGGACACCTGCGTGGGCACCGACTCGCACACCACGATGGTCAACGGCCTCGGCGTGGTCGGCTGGGGGGTCGGCGGCATCGAGGCCGAGGCCGCGATGCTCGGCCAGCCGGTCTCGATGCTGGTGCCGCGGGTGGTCGGCTTCAAGCTCCACGGGGCGTTGGCCGAGGGGGTCACCGCCACCGACCTGGTGCTCACCATCACCCAGATGCTGCGCGAGCACAAGGTGGTCGGCAAGTTCGTCGAGTTCTACGGGCCCGGCGTGGCGGCCGTGCCGCTGGCCAATCGCGCCACCCTGGGCAATATGAGCCCGGAGTACGGCTCGACCATCGCGGTCTTCCCGATCGATCAGGTGACCCTGGACTATCTGCGCCTCACCGGTCGCCCCGAGCACCAGATCGCCCTGGTGGAGGCCTACGCGAAGGCCCAGGGGATGTGGCACGATCCCGATCACGAGCCGCGTTACTCCGAGTACCTGGAACTCGACCTGTCCACCGTGGAGCCCTCGGTGGCCGGCCCCAAGCGCCCCCAGGACCGGATTCCGCTGGCCACGGCGAAGCAGGCCTTCGAGAAGACCGTTCCGGACTACTCCTCGAAGCCCGATGTCTCGGTGCCGGTGACCCTGTCGGACGACCGCTCCTTCGACCTGCGCAACGGGGCGGTGAGCGTCGCGGCGATCACCTCGTGCACCAACACCTCCAACCCGAGCGTGATGATCTCCGCCGGTCTGGTCGCCCGCAAGGCCCGCGCCCTGGGGCTGAGCCCGAAGCCGTGGGTGAAGACCTCCCTGGCCCCCGGCTCCCAGGTGGTCACCGATTACCTGGACCGCTCCGGGCTGACCGAGGACCTCAACGCCCTGGGCTTCGACCTGGTCGGCTACGGCTGCACCACCTGCATCGGCAACACCGGGCCGCTGATCCCCGAGATCTCCGCGGCGGTCAACGAGAACGACATGGCCGTCACCGCGGTGCTGTCGGGCAACCGCAACTTCGAGGGCCGGATCAGCCCCGACGTCAAGATGAACTACCTGGCCTCGCCGCCCCTGGTGGTGGTCTACGCGCTGGCCGGGACGATGGACATCGACCTGGCCACCGAGCCGATCGGCACCGCCTCCGACGGCTCCGACGTCTACATGAAGGATGTCTGGCCGTCGGCCGAGGAGATCGGCGGGATCGTCGACTCGTCGATCTCCGCGGACATGTACGTTCGGCGCTACGCCGACGTCTTCGACGGCGGTGAGCGGTGGAAGTCGCTGGAGACCCCCGAGGGCAAGACCTTCGCCTGGGATCCGGACTCGACCTATGTGCGCAAGCTGCCGATCTTCGACGGGATGCCCGCCACCCCGGCCCCGGTCGCCGATATCACCGGAGCACGGGCCCTGCTGAAGCTGGGGGACTCGGTGACCACCGACCACATCTCCCCGGCCGGGGCCATCAAGGCCGACTCGCCGGCCGGCCGCTGGCTGGCCGAGCGGGGCATCGCCCGCAAGGACTTCAACTCCTACGGTTCCCGGCGCGGCAACCACGAGGTGATGATGCGCGGCACCTTCGCCAACATCCGGCTGCGCAATCAGCTGGCCCCGGGCACCGAGGGCGGCTTCACCCGCGACTTCACGCTGCCGGACGGGCCGGTGACCACGGTCTTCGAGGCCTCCCAGCACTATCAGGCGGCCGGGGTGCCGCTGGTGGTGCTCGGCGGCAAGGAGTACGGCTCGGGGTCCTCTCGGGACTGGGCCGCTAAGGGCACGATGCTGCTCGGGGTGCGGGCGGTCATCACCGAGTCCTACGAGCGGATCCACCGGTCCAACCTGATCGGCATGGGCGTTCTGCCGTTGCAGTTCCCGGAGGGCTCCAGCGCGGACTCGCTGGGTCTGGACGGCACCGAGACCTTCGCGGTGACCGGCGTCGACGCCATCAACCGGGAGATCCCCAAGACCGTCCATGTCGCTGCGGCGAAGACCGACGGGAGCACCGTGGAGTTCGACGCGACCGTGCGCATCGACACCCCTGGGGAGCGCGAGTACTACCTCAACGGCGGCATCTTGCAGTACGTGCTGCGCCACATGGCGCAGCACTGAGGGCCGCTTGCGCCGATCAATTCCGCACAGTTGTGACGCCGATCCCGCCGGGCCAGGTCCGGTTGGGATCGGCGTCGTCACACCGGATGGCTCCTGGCTGGCAATAGGATCGATGCCATGGCTCTGCTCGACACGATTCACGGTCCGGAAGATCTGCGCAGGCTGACCGATGCGCAGACGGTGGAACTCGCCGATGAGATCCGCCAGTTCCTCATCGAGCACGTCAGCCGCACCGGGGGCCACCTGGGGCCCAACCTCGGCGTCGTCGAGCTCACCCTGGCGATCCACCGGGTGTTCAGCTCCCCGCAGGACCCGATCGTCTTCGACACCGGCCACCAGAGCTATGTGCACAAGATCATCACCGGGCGGGCCGACCAGTTCGAGACCCTGCGCCAGGAGGACGGCCTGTCCGGCTACCCCTCGCGGGCCGAGTCCGAGCACGACTGGGTGGAGAACTCCCACGCCTCGACCTCGCTGTCCTGGGCCGAGGGGATGGCCGAGGGCATTCGGCTGAGCGGACGGGACCGCACCGTGGTGGCGGTCATCGGCGACGGCGCGCTCACCGGCGGGATGGCCTGGGAGGCCCTCGACTCGATCGCCGCTCAGCAGGATCTGCGGCTTGTGATCATCGTCAACGACAACGGCCGGTCCTACTACCCGACGGTCGGCGGACTGGCCAACCGGCTCTCGACGATCCGCACCGATCCCCGCTACGAGGAGACCCTCGATCGGATCAAGCAGCTCGTCACCGACAAACCCCTGGGACGCCAGGTCTACGGACTGATGCACGGCGTCAAGACCGGTATGAAGGACGCCCTGATCGGTGACCAGGGGATCTTCTCCGACCTGGGCATCAAGTACCTGGGGCCGGTCGACGGCCACGATCTGGACGCCCTGGAACGGGTGCTGAGCCTGGCCAAGCGCTACCGGCAGCCGGTGATCGTGCATGCCATCACCTCCAAGGGCAAGGGCTATCCGGCGGCCGAGCACGACGAGGAGGATCACTTCCACACCATCGGCGCGGTGGACCCGCTCACCGGGCGGCCGCGCGGGCTCAGCAAGGGGGAGTCCTGGACCGCCGCCTTCTCCGCGACGATGGTGGAGATCGGGGATGCCCGGCCCGACGTCGTCGCGATCACCGCGGCGATGCTGCATCCGGTCGGCCTGGCCTCCTTCGCCGCGCGGTTCCCCGACCGGATCTTCGACGTCGGGATCGCCGAGCAGCACGCCCTCACCTCGGCCGCCGGGCTGGCGGCGATGGGCTATCACCCGGTGGTCGCGCTCTACTCGACCTTCCTCAACCGCGCCTTCGACCAGCTGCTGATGGATGCCGGCCTGCACCGGGCCGGGGTCACCGTGGTGCTCGACCGGGCCGGGGTCACCGGCTCCGACGGGGCCAGCCACAACGGCATGTGGGACACCTCGATCTGCGGCATCGTGCCGGGAATCCGGCTGTCCTGTCCCCGCGACCGCGGCCACCTCGAATCCGTGCTGTGGCAGGCGGTCGAGGTCGACGACGGACCGACGGTGATCCGCTACTCGAAGGATCACATGCCGGCATTGGTGCCGGTGCGGCGCAGCATCGGCGGGCTGGATGTGCTGTTCCAGACCCGCGGCGACCGCGATCCGATCGACGTGCTGCTGGTGGCTCACGGCCAGGTCTGCGCCGACACGGTGGCCGCCGCCGAGCTGCTGAGCGGCGACCACGGCCTGGACGGTGCCGGGATCACCGTGGTGAGCCCCCGCTGGTCCCTGCCGATCGACCAGGATCTGCTGGCGATGGCCGCCTCCGCGCGGGCGGTGGTGAGCGTGGAGGACGGCCTGGTGATCGGCGGGCTGGGATCGCGGCTGAGCACGGAACTGCACCGGGCCGGGGTCTGGACACCGGTGCTCGAGCTGGGCATCGACTCGCAGTACCTGCCGCACGCCTCGCGGTCCAGCCTGATGCACCGGTTGGGGCTGGACGCCGAGGGCATCGCCGAGAGCACCCGGGGCCTGATGACCAGCCTCGGCGAGGACGGCTTCGGCGATGCGCGGCGGCTAGCCGAGCAGTCGGCTGAGCTCCCCGCAGACCAGGTTCCGTTGCCAGGACCGCGCCCCCAGATCGGCCAGGAAGGCGTCGATGCCGCGCGCTGACCGGTCGGCCGGCGGGTCCCAGGCCAGCCGGCGCAGCCAGTCGGGGGAGATGAGGTTCTCCGGGGGAAGGTCGAGGTCGGCCGCACGGTCGTTCATCGCCGGACGCACCCGCTCCCAACGGGCCGCCGCCTCTGGGTGATGGGCCGCCCAGCCGTGAGGCGGCGGGGGGCCGTCGGGTGCGGCGCGCCGCGGCGGATAGTCCTGGGGCCTGGTGCCGGCGGCCGTCTCCAGGGCCTGCTCCCAGTCCGCGGCGTATCGCTTGGCGCGGCCGCGCCGGAATCCCGAGGAGCGCAGCAGTTCCTTGGCGGTGAGGGTGACGCGATCCCCGGTATGGGTGCCCAGGGCTGCGAGGGCCCGGTCGTTGACGATCCGGCCGGGTGCGATGTCGGTGCGCCGGGCCACGCCGTCTCGGGCCCACCACAGGTCCTTGACCAGTTCCAGGCCGGCCCGGGTGCGCACATCGTGCAGCCCGGTGGTGCGGCGCCAGCGATCCGGGGCGGGTCCGGGCAGCTCATCGGGTAGCTCGGAGCCGATCCGGACCAGATGCTCGAACTCCTCCTGCGCCCAGCCCAGCTTGCCGGCGTCCTTCAGATCAGCGATGAGCCTCTCCCGCAGCGGGATGAGCAGTTCGACGTCCAGGGCCGCGTAGGGCATCCAGTCGGCGGGCAGCGGCCGGGTGGACCAGTCGGCCGCGGAGTGCTCCTTGAGCAGGTGGACGCCGAAGTAGTGCTCGATCATCGGCCCCAGGCCGACGCGCGGAAGGTTCAGCAGGCGTCCGGCCAGTTCGGAGTCGAACAGCCGGGCGGGGCGCAGGCCCTCGATCGCCAGGCAAGGCATGTCCTGGGTGGCGGCGTGCAGGATCCACTCGGTGCCCGACAGGGCGTCGACGAGGGGGCCGAGACCCGAACCCGGGCCGTCGGGGTCGAGGGCCGCGGGGTCGATGAGATGGCTTCCCGCCCCATCGCGGCGCAGCTGGATGAGGTAGGCGCGGGTGCTGTAGCGGTAGCCGTGCGCGCGCTCGGTGTCGATGGCGACCGGGCCGGTTCCGGCCGACAGCCTCTCCGCGGTGCGCAGCAGCTCCTCGGGGGTCTCGACCAGCGGCGGGATGCCGTCGGCCGGGGCGTCGAGCACCGGCAGGTCGGGTTCCTCGGACGGCTTGTGACCAATGGGTTTGTGATCGACAGGCTCGGAATCGATCGGTTTGGAGTGGACGGGTGCCGGGTGGCTCATAGGTCGGCCGCCCGTCGGTGACGCGGTTTCAAGGTCACGACCCCCTCGATGATCGGTGGCAGCCCGCAGATGTGGCACAGCAGATCCTGCCAGGCGTCCAGGTGGTCGTCGAGCTGGGTGGCGTCGTCGATCAACGGGCTCCAGGAGGCGCGCAGTTCGATGCGGTTCTCCTGCGGCTGGTCACTGAGGTTGCCGAAGGGTCTGCTCACCACCGAGGTGGCGGTCCCGGCCAGGCAGGTGTAGCGGGCCTGGAGGCTGTCCAGGCCGTCGGTGAGCCAGGAGCGGGAGACCTCGGCCAGGAGCGGATCGGTGGCCATCTCGGCGTCGACATCGGCCCTGACGACGGTGACCAGGCGGGTGGTGCCCTGCCAGGAGTCGGGGGCCGACGGATCGTGCAGGATGATGAGACGCCCCTGACCGAGATCGCGGGGATGCTCGCCCTGGCCGCCACTCCGATCGGCCTGTTCGGCGTCCTTCACGATGGCGTCGACGGCCATCGAGTCGGGGGCGATCCGGGTCGGTGCGGGGATCTCGGTCACGCTGAAGTCGTCGCGCCACACATGGTCGAGAATGCGCCTGCGGGCGGCGGCGAAACCGCCGGGCAGATCGATCGGCGAGTGGCTGTTCACACCAAGGAGGCTAACGTCGGCGGGTTCATAAGCCGGTATGGCGCGCCGCTGGAGGGTGAGTCGCGCTGTGCGGGCTACTCGGACTCGGCGAGACTGCCGGGATCCAGGGTGAGGCAGATCGAATTGATGCAGTACCGAAGATCGGTCGGAGTGTCGTACCCCTCGCCGGCGAAGACGTGGCCGAGGTGGGAGTCGCAGGCCGCGCAGCGCACCTCGGTGCGGGGCATGCCGGGCAGCGAGGTGTCGGTGATGTAGCGCACCCGGTCCTCCGCCAGGGGGGAGAAGAAGCTCGGCCAGCCGCAGTGGGAGGAGAACTTCTCGGTGCTGCGGAACAGCTCGGCGCCGCAGGCCCGGCATCGGTAGACCCCTTCGGTGGTGGTGTCGGTGTACTCGCCGACGAAGGGGGCCTCGGTGGCGGACTGCCGCAGCACCTTGAACTCCTCGTCGGTGAGCCGCTCCCGCCACTGGGCGGGAGTCATCACGATCCTGGGCGCGGAATCATGGTCGGTGGTGCCCATCGGATCCTCCTTCAACGGATGGTCGTGTCCTCCAGGGGATGCCGGGAGGTCAAGTACTGTCAACGCCGATGGCCTCCCCGGTGTTCCCGTGGGGTTCCCGGGCTGCTCGGATCCGCGGCAGGATGTCGGCATGACCGACACGCGCGAAACTCCCCTCATCAGCGACCTGCTGCGGTGCCCCCAGGGCCCGATCGACGTCACCTCATTCGACGCCGGTGCCACTCCCGGAGCCGAGGCCGGCAAGAAGGGCACCCTCCAGGACATGGCGGAGCTGGGAGCCGAGATGTCCGAGCTGCAGGAGAGACTGTTCGCCCGCGGCAGGGCCGAACCGGCGACCGCCCGCCGGATGCTGGTCATCCTGCAGGGTCTGGACACCGCGGGCAAGGGCGGGGTGGTGCGGCACACCTTCGGCCTGGTGGATCCCCAGGGAATCCACCTTCAGGCGTTCAAGGCGCCCACTCCCGAGGAACTGGAGCACGACTTCCTGTGGCGCATCCGCCGCGCCCTGCCCGGGCCGGGGATGATCGGCGTCTTCGACCGCTCCCACTACGAGGATGTGCTGGCCGTGCGGGTCAACCGGCTCGTCGAGGAGCCGGTGTGGCAGGGTCGGTTCGATCTCATCAATCGCTTCGAGGCCGAGCTGGCGGCGTCGGGCACCCATGTCGTCAAGTGCTTCCTCAATGTCTCCAAAGAAGAACAGAAGAAGCGGCTGATGGCGCGTCTGGAGAGTCCCGCCAAGTACTGGAAGTACAGCTCCTCGGACCTGGAGACGCGGGCGAACTGGGATCAGTACATGGTCGCCTACAACGAGGTGCTGGAGCGCTGCAACCCGGACGAGGCGCCGTGGTACGTCATTCCCGCCGACCACAAGTGGTACCGCAACTGGGCGGTGGCGCGGATCATGCTGGAGACGATGCGCTCGATGCAGTTGAGCTGGCCGCCGGCCGATTTCGACGTCGCCCGGGAGATCGAGCGGGTGAAGCGGTCCTGAGCTGCGCGGTCAGTCCTCGGGGGCATCCTCGGCGACCGAGCCCATCGCTGCGGAGCAGTACCGCTCGAAGGCCCACTCGGCCAGCAGCGGATCGTCCCCGATCGGCTGCGAGACGACCTCGGCGCCGGCCTCGATGGCCGCGCGATCGTGCTCGTGGGACTCGGTGCCGGCGCTGACCCACAGGCTGCCGACCGCGACGTGACGGCGTCCCTCCTGACGCAGCGCATGGACCACCTCGGCCACCTGTCCCGAGCCGGTGGCGCCGGTGGCCAGCCGGACCGGGATGTGGTGGTGCTGGGACCACATCCGCGACATCCGCGAGAGCATGGCGGCGCCGCGGCGGTCCCCGGCGTCGGGGGCCGACAGCACCAGGGCGTCGATCTCCTGGGTGTGGGCGCGGTGGGTGGCCATCCACACCCGCGCGTCGATGACGCCGAGCAGGGCGGGGCCCGGGCCGAGCGGCCGAGAGACCCTGACGGACAGATCGGGATGGGCGGTCGTCAGCTGCTCGGCCAGTGTGGTCAGCGGCTCCGGGGCCTCCTGAAGATGGGTGAGATCCACCGGTACCAGCACCACCTCGCTCCAGCCGGGTTTGGGCTCGGGGAGGACGGCGGGGGAGTGCGGACCGCCGGCGAAGGCGATCGCCGTCTCGACGTGTGGGTGGAACCGGGCGAGACGCTGGCGCAGCCGGTGCGCCGAGATGGTGGCGGGTCCGGAGCGGCCCAGGGGCATGACCAGGACAAGCACTGGTGCTGTCACTGCGGCCCTCCCGTCCACCGGGACTCGATTCTTCCGGGACAGAAAGAGGGATCGGCCGACGAGTGTCGACCGAACCCTCTGTCCCGCTGTGGGCGATGCCAGGTTTGAACTGGCGACCTCTTCCGTGTCAGGGAAGCGCGCTACCGCTGCGCCAACCGCCCGAGGTGGAGACGGGATTTGAACCCGTGTATACGGATTTGCAGTCCGCTGCCTCGCCTCTCGGCCACTCCACCATGCTCATCTCGGATGGACCATCTTGGATGAAGCTCGAAAGACCTTCTCCGAGCGGACGACGGGACTCGAACCCGCGACCCTCACCTTGGCAAGGTGATGCTCTACCAACTGAGCCACGTCCGCATGTTTCCGGTCGGCAACCCTCCCGGCGACGGGAAGAAAGAGTAGCTCACCGGGGTCTCGGCCGCAAATCTGCGGGGGAGCGGCCGTGGTGCTTGTGGGCCTTGTGGTGTGGCCGGCCGATGGCTCCCGTGCTCGTGGGACGCTCGATCGGCTGGACAAGACGCGGGTGCTCTGGCATAGTCATCTCCCGCTGGGCGGTTGGCGCAGTGGTAGCGCGCTTCGTTCACACCGAAGAGGTCGCGGGTTCGAAACCCGCATCGCCCACTCGAGAATATTCGGTATGGTGTTGTAAATAGCGGGGCCCGTCATTTATGGCGGGCCCCACTATTGTATGTCCCCCGGATGTGCAGTTCTCTGCTTGAGAGGATGGTCCTATGTGTGGCGTGGATGACTGCTCGAACAGAAGTGAATCATCAGCTCTTCAATGGTGTTCCCTGACGCACAGGGACGTGAATGACTGGTCTGCCCTGATCGGAATCATTGCGGAGGCCGATCACCATGAAGAGGTGTACGAGCCCGAGGACCTTGCCGAGGAGCTCGGCGAATCCGGATTCGATTCCATTTCTCAGACTCTCGCGGTGTGGAACGACGAGGCGCTGGTGGCGTACGCAGTCATTCGTGCGAATGAGGAGCCGCGTTTCGACGGGCTGGGTCAGGTGTCGATCGAACTCGGTGTGCATCCGGAGTGGCGCGGCATGGGAATCGAGGAGGAGAGTCTCGGCCGCGCCGAACGGGTGGCGGCTCGCCTGGCGGCCGATGCGTGTCCGGGGTGCCGTTATGTGGTCCGGCTGGGCGATCGCAGCGACGATCCGGCCCTTCTCCGTGTTCTGGCGCGGAATGGATTCGAGAAAGTGCGAACCTTCCACGAGATGCATCGACCGAGTCGAGGCGCAGGTGACGGTGGGCAGAGTTTGCCCGATTGCAGCGCGCCGATGGGCGGCGTCACGATTCGCCCGGTCTCTGCCGAGGACGGCGAGGCGATTCGCGAGGCGCACAATGACGCGTTCCGGGCTCACTGGGGGAGTTCTCCGATGAGCGTTGCGGAGTGGACGACGCTGATGGAATCACGGACCACTCGCCCGGCTGCGTCCCGCATCGCCGTCGATGAATCCGGGTGCGTGCTGTCGTATGCCCTGATCGGGGAATGGGTTCCCGGGGATCTCTATATTCTGCTGGTGGGGACGCGGAAGGCTCACCGGAAACAGGGTCTGGCTCACGCGGTGCTGTCTGAACTGCTTCGCGCTGCAGACGGTGCCCATGGCGCAGTGAACAGGGTGGAGCTGGATGTCGACTCTGCCAGTGAGACTGACGCCGGGCGTCTCTACACCGAGCTGGGCTTCAACACCGTTCGCACGATGGCGGTCTACCAGAAGACCAGAGGCCCGGAAAGGCCGTTCCTTCTTCCTGTGAGAACGTCGTGATCAGAGGAGATCGTCCTTGGTTAATGCGAGCACCCGCACCAGTTGCCGGGAGACGGCGTGCATCTGCTCGACGGTGAGCAAGCACAGCACCACTGAGTCGAACTGCTCAAGATCGCCTTGCACGACGACGACCGGACGTGCTTTGGATGCGTATCGGTCATCGCGGAGCGTCCAGATTTCACCGCGCTGCATCAAGTAGCTTCCCGGTCATCCGGGAGGCGAACTCAGTCGCGTCGTCTTCCGTGTCGAATGGCTCCACCTCAGCAGCCAACCGCACGTCGAACGGGAAGCCCCGGTGCTGATTGAATGCAGCCACGAAGATTCGTATCGCATCCGCGGGCGTGGTTCCCAAGCGGCGTGCGGTTTCACGGAACAGTTGTTCTTGAGATGTCTCGATGCGGGTAGCGAGCTGGACCGTGCTCGCCGTGTTTCGAGTTGCCGCTGTATCACTCATTGCTACCTCCTGCTCACACATGATACCATCAACCACTTTGCAGGAGTAGAGCCTGAATGCCCCCGGTTCGCAGCACACCGCAGAGCAGCCTGCTCGCCTACGATTCCCGCCACTTCGGGCCGGTCGATCCGGATCGCGTGCGCACAGTCATGATCCAGGGCGTCCACGCCTTCATGCGCGCTTACGGCTCGCGCTACAGGCTCGCGCGGAGGCGCCGAAGCATCCGGGCGTCACAGAAGCCGACCACGTGGGCGGCGGACTCCACAGTCGCACCCGCGTCGATGAGTGCCTGGCCGCGCTCCGCAGCCGCTAAGGATGTTTCTCGTATCTTGATGTACGCTGACCATAGGGATGTTTCCCGTATCGTCTTGCGGGTAGGAGGTCGCCATGCCCACGATGAATCGTGACCGCGCCACAGCGGCTCAGGAGCGTGACCGCATCGTGCGTTCGCGCGATGAGTTCTGGCGGCCCTCGGATCTTGCGACGTCCGGTTCAACGACGCTGCACTTGCTGGCCGACCTGGTCGAGGCTGGTGAGCTTCGCCGTATCCGTCGCGGTCTCTACTGGCGCGGGAACAAGACTCCGCTGGGGATGAGCTATCCCCGGACAGAGTTGGTGATCGCGGAACTCGCCCCCGGACCGGGGGTGGGGCCGACAGGCTTGGATGCGTCCAATCGTCTCCGGGTGTCGACTCAGGTGCCCCGCAAGGCACACATCGCGGTGCCGCACCGCGCACCAGAGGGCACCTACGACATCGTCTTCTATGCGCGACCGGCGCGCCGCGCCCGCGTGGAGGCTGAGCTTGGCTCGGGTGAGGTGGCGTTGCTCGAAGCCCTCGACCAGTGGGAGTGCACAGTCGAGGTGCCTCCGGCCGAGGCGTGGGAGCGGTTCCGTGAACTGATCCGCAGTGGGCAGTTGCGTGCCGCCCATCTGGCGTGCGGCTCGCAGACTGAGCCAGGCAAGGTGAGGGCACGGTTGCGCGCGCTCTTGGAGTCGCTCGGTGAGCGCACTCTCGCCGAGCAAATTCCGATGCCTGACCATCGCACCACCGACAGCGCTCTGGCGATCCTCAGGAGTGCCGCATGACTGTGTTGCCGAGTTGGCGAGCTTCGGACCCCGACGGGTTCGCCGAAGTCGTCGGGACTGCTGCCCAGCAGCTTGGCGTCCGTCCATTGGCGGTCGAGAAGGACTACTGGGCGTGCGAGGCGCTGCGGGCCATCACGGTTGCCCATCCGGGCGAGGTGGTGTTCAAGGGCGGCACGAGCTTGGAAAAGCTCCGCATCATCCGGCGCTTCTCCGAAGACCTCGACTTGCTGGTGGTCGGCAAATACGGCTCCAACCGGGCTGCCGAACGCGCACTGAAGTCGATGATCGAGGCGGCAGCCGGTGCAACCGGCGGTGAGGCGTCGGGCGGGCGCAGCGGCGGCAAACCCGGCAGCTTTCACCGCAGCGCCTACCTCGCATCTGTGCTGGAGCACTCGGGTGAGCCGGGTGCGATCGCCGATGCAAGCGCAATCTTGGTCGAACTCGGCCAGTCCGGTGGGCCGAACCCGCACCAGGCCCGGCAGGTCACCTCGCTGCTGGCCCGCCAACTCGCCGACGCCGGTTTCGACACCTCGACGTGGGGCGACCTGGCCGCGTTCGACGTGGCCGTCCTCCATCCGGGACGCACCCTCATCGAGAAACTGCTGCGGGTGAACAACTTCGCCAGCGACCCGACCGCCCAAGAGGGCGTACATGGCTGGCCACGAATCGGTCGCCAGTTCTACGACCTGTGGGCACTCCTCGGCAACGACGAGGTGCTGGAGTTCCTGCATGACAAGGCAACCGTCGTCGAGGTGCTCGCGAGTTGCTATGAGATCTCCCAAGCGTTCACGCCGGACCTACCCGTGCCTGACGGAGGCTTCGCCGCCAGCCCGGCGTTCGATAGCGGGGGTCCATTGGCGGTACGCCTACGCGCAGAACACGACGCAGCGATGGAGGGGCTCTACTACGGCACCGACACGCCACCGACCTTCGATGAGGTGTTGGAGCGCATCCATACCAACAGCGCGCTATTGACTACCGATTGAAGCTATGCCGCGTCGACGAAGATGCTCCGCTGCATCTCAAGGTGGCGACGCAGTTCGATGACACCATCGCCACCAGGCACGGCCGGCTCGGTCTCCATTCCACCCAGGTCAACGGAGCCGTGCCGCTGCTGGGCCGCTCCAGGCCGAGGATCATGCCCTGCATTATCGAGAACGACCGCAATCTTGTCGGCGGTGGTCTCGCGTTGCAGCCGGGTCATGGCGAGGATGATGGCCTCGGCGTTCTGCTTGCCGTCAATGGGGTAGATCTTCATTCTCTTGGTGGTGAGACTGAGCGCTCCGAAGAATGACTGCGCCGCTCTCTTCCGGTCGACGTAGAGTTTGGTGCGTTCCCCGCGGGGCAGCCATATCCGGCGGGTCTCGGACTCGTGCTCAACCCTGACCTCGTCGAGCGTGTAGACCTCGTAGCCGCCCTTCAGCAGCTTGGCGACCTGGGTGCGGATTTTGGCCATGCGTGCGGTGATGGCGGCCTCGTCACGACGCTTGTCGTACGCATCGGGGAGTTTGAAGCTCATGCCGGCGAAGTGCATCAGCAGCCGGTAGGTGGCATCCGATTCGTAGGTGACGCGGAATTTGGCTTCGACGACGTCGTGGAGGGCGGGGATGTCCCAGAAGTTGGCAGTGATGACGGATTCGGAGGGTGGGCGTTTCAGTATGTCGGCGACGTCCTTCTTCTGGGTGAGGCTGAGTTTTGCCGCGTTCTCGTTCTCGGCGTGTCCGGTGACCACTGATTTAAGTCGTGTTCGCGGCCATAGCTATATGACATAGATCAATCTTGGGCGGCGGGAAGCTGACGAACTTCCGGCTCAAGTTCGGGAGACTTCGCTCAGTCCGATCAGCGACTCATATCGGTGGTTCCTCGGAGCGTGGGCGGGTTGGTCATAGGGCGGGCGCGGCGTTCTACGTGGGCGAGCAGCACGGTGGGGATGGTGGCAATGATGGTGATGGCCAGCACGCACCAGAATGTGGTGTCGAATCCTGCGGCTTGCGCTGCCGGGGTGGCCTGGTGGCGCAGCTGGCCAGCGAGTACAACGGTGAGCACGGTGGTGCCGATCGCCCCGCCGACACGCTGCAGGACGTTGAGCTGCGGCGTGGCGTCGGGAATCTGCTCGGGTCGCAGCGCCTGATAGGCGGCGGTCATCGTGGGGATGATCGACAGGCCGAAGCCGATGCCGCGCACGACCATCACGATGCACAGCAGCCAGTAGGACGTAGCAGTGGTCAGGAACAGGAACGGGATGGTCGCGATGGCCAGTGTGGCGGCGCCGGCGAACGAGGTGATTCCCGCGCCCCAGTGGTCGGTGAACGGCGCCGAGAGCAGCGCCCCGATTGCGGTCGGTGCAACCAGGAGGCCGGCGATGATCACGCCCTCGCCGCGCACGGTCTGCAGGTAGAGCGGCATGAGGATCATGCCGCCGTAGTTCGCGGCGCCGAGCGCGAGCGTGGCGATCGACGCTGCGGTGTACGTCCTGCTGCGATACAGCCGCACGTCCAGCAGCGGCCGCCTGATGCGCAGCGCGTGCGCGATGAAGATGCCGATCGCGGCCAGCCCGATGCCGCATCCGATACCGGCGGCCGGATCCAGCATGCCGGCGACGCCGATCTCTGCCAGACCGTACGTGATGCCCACGATGCCCAGCGAGGCCAGGAGCAGGCCGGGCAGATCGAACCGCCCGGCATCTGCGCCCTCGTCGGTCGGCAGCAGCCACAGGACGAGCACGATGCCCAGGACGCCGAAGGGCACGTTGAGCCAGAAGATCGCCTGCCAGCCGATCTCGGTGATCAGCAGTCCGCCCAGGACGGGGCCGATTGCGGGGGCGAGGATGATCGGGATCGACATCAGCGCGATCACCTTGCCCATTTGGTTCTTGGTCGCCTGGGCGGTCCAGATGATCGTGCCGACGGGCATGATGGCCCCGCCGCCGACGCCTTGCAGCGCCCGGGCCGCGACGAGCATGCCAAGGCTGGGTGAGCATGCGCACAGCACCGAGCCGAATGTGAACAGGGCCAGGGCAGCGACGTACACGCGCGTGGCCCCGAAGCGGCGGGCGAGCCAGCCGGTCGCGGGGATGACGGCCGCCAGCCCGAGCAGGTAGGCGGTCACCACCCATTGCACCGAGTCCAGGCCGGCATGGAGGTCGGTCGACAGGCTGTGCACGGCGACGTTGACCACCGTCGTGTCGAGGAATGAGAGCGACGCGCCGATCATCAGCACCCAGATTGACCGCCGCAGCGCCTCAGAGAATCGTGTGGCCGGCTCGGTCCCGGTCAGTGAATCATCCATCAAGGTCGCACTCCTTTACGATCGGCCATGGCAACATGTCGAGGCTAGAATGACCGTTATGCGTATGGAGGACAAGGAGTACCCTGAATCAGCCAAATCTGGCGAGACCTCGGCGTCGCCGATCCTCAACGTCTATCCCGACACCGCTCTGGACCACGAGCGTCTCGACCTGCATGCCCATCCCGAGCCGATGCTGTCCTGGAGCTCGACCGCCACGCTGCTGGGACGCGTCGCGGGCCGAGACTGGCTGATCCCGCCCGGCTACGGCCTGTGGGTGCCCGGCGGCGTCGAGCACTCCGGCAGCGTGCTGCATGCCGGGCGGATGGTCACCGTCACGTTCGCCGCCGGACGCAATCCCTTGGGCTGGAGTGAGCCCACGTGCTTCACCGTCGGGCCGCTGCTCGGCGAGCTCATCAACCACCTGCACCGCATCGCGCCCGGCGACCCCACGCGGTCGGCGGCTGAGACGCTCATGTTCCAGCTGCTCACCCCGTTGCCCGCGCATCATCTGCACATCACGATGCCCGCCGATCCGCGGGCCCGTCAGATCGCCGAGCACCTCATCGCCCACCCGGACGACCAGAGGGACTTTGACGCATGGGGCGACAACGTCCATGCCAGCGTGCGCACGCTCTCGCGGCACTTCCACGCCGAAACGGGCCTGACCTTCGCCGCATGGCGCACCAGTATCCGCATCCGCGCAGCCATCCCCCTGCTCGGCAACGGCATGCCCGTGGGGGCCGTCGCCAGGGCTGTCGGCTACCGCAAGCCCAGCGCCTTCATCGCCGCATTCAAACGGATCACCGGCCAGACTCCCAGCACATATCTCCCGCTCGGCGGCGCACCCGCAACAGCAGGAGAATCCGAGGTTCAGTGAGATAGATGGGCGCGGCTGACGAGAGCTGCTGCCCGTTTGCCTATGTGTTCAGATGTCCCGTACTCGCAGGGTGATGTGCGAGGCGAGCGCCGAACACAGGGTGAATCCGGCCATGATGCCGATGCCGAGGACGGGCGGCAGCGGAGTGTCGCGGATCGGGGCGAACGAATCCATGCCTGCGCTGATGGGCCAGTATTTGGCGAGGAACTCCCCGAGCCGGCCAGGGAGGGCGCTGAGTGAGGACGGCGCAACGAGGGAGATCGCGACCATGATGGCCAGGGCCCCGGTGGAGGAGCGTGACATGGTCGCGAAGCTGAGACCGAGGATTCCGCTGCAGAGGAGGTAGCCGACGGAGGACGCCAGGGCCCGGATCGCACCGGCACCGATCGGCAGGGCGGTCGGCAGTCCCGCACCGGCGAGGATGGCCTGCCCTGCGCCGAAGCTGAGCGCCACGGACACGGCGGCAGTGGCGAGCACGGTGAGTCCGGTGACGGTGGTCTTGGCGAGCAGCACGCGGCCGCGTTGCGGGGCGATCGTCAGCGTCGTACTGATCGTTCCCGTGCGGTACTCGCTGCTCATTGCACTGGCCCCGAGCATCGCCACGATGACCTGGCCGATGATGGTCCCGCGCAGCGTGCTCCCGGTCGCATTCCATCCAGGGGGAAGCCCCTGCTGCCAGTCGGCAATCGAGCCGGAGAGGGAGAGCGCACTGAACACGGTCGTCGACAGAATCGTGCCGCCCGCGAGCAGCCAGGTACCGCGTACCGAACGCAGCTTGACCCATTCGGCTCTGATCAGCCGGCGGATGGATGCCCGACGGAGCCTCTTCTCGCCTCGGGTGCCGCCAGCCGGGGTTGTGCCGGGCTCTGCCGAGGCGTTGATCGAGAATGATGTTGTTGACGCGGTCATGCGTCCTCCTCTGAAGACTGCTTCTGTGGACTTGGGCGGGTGTTCGTGTTTGCTGTGTGGTTCTGGGTCAGGCGCAGGAAGGCGTCTTCGAGGCCGTCCCGGTGATGCGTGAGTTCAAGCAGGCCGATGCCGGCGTGTGCCGCGATGCGTCCGACCGCGTCGGTCGTGGTCCTTGTGACGCGCAGTCCGTCCGCGCCGTGGGGCTGCGGATCGAGCCCCGTGTCCCGCAGCGCCTGGGTCAGCGTGTCGCGGTCGGGGGTGCGCACGAGCGTGGATGTGGTCGTGTGCTCGTCGATGAACTCCGTGACGGTCTGGTCGGCGAGCAGATGCCCATGGTTGATGACGACGAGGCGGTCGGCGGTGAGTTCCATTTCGCCCATGAGGTGGCTGGAGAACAGCACGGTGCGTCCTTCGGCGGCGAGGTCGCGCATGAGGGTGCGGGCCCAGCGGATGCCTTCGGGGTCGAGACCGTTGAGGGGCTCGTCGAAGATGAGGATGTCGGGGTCGCCGAGCAGTGCGGTGGCGATGCCCAGGCGTTGCTTCATGCCGAGTGAGAACTGCCCGGCCGGGCGCTGTGCGGCGTGTGCGAGTCCCACGAGGTCGAGGACCTCGTGCACCCGGGCCTCGGGGATGTCGCCGACCCGGGCCACGGCGAGCAGATGGTCTGCGGCGGTGCGCTGCGGGTGGATGGCGCCGGCGTCGAGCAGGGCCCCCACGACGCGCATCGGGTCCGGCAGCGAGTCGATGGGCCGCCCTTCGATCGTCGCCGTGCCGCTGCTGGGCCGCTCCAGGCCGAGGATCATGCGCATTGTTGTCGACTTGCCGGCGCCGTTCGGGCCGATTCGGGCCGGTCGATCCGGATCGTGTGCGCACGGTCATGATCCAGGGCGTCCACGCCTTCATGCGCGCTTACGGCTCGCGCGGAGGCGCCGAAGCATCCGGGCGTCACAGAAGCCGACCGCGTGGGCGGCGGACTCAACCGTCGCGCCCGCGTCGATGAGCGCCTGGGCCCGCTCCAGGCGCAGCAGCCGCTGATAGCGCAGCGGGCTCATCCCGATGGTTCGCGCGAAGGCGCGGGAGAGGGTGCGCTCGCTGACAGCCAGGCTCGCCGCCAGTCCGGCCAGCGGAAGGCGCTCGGTGAAGTGCGCGTCGATGAGGTCCTGGCCGCGATGGACGAGATCGTCGAGATGGTTGCGGTGGCGCAGCATCGCGCTCTCCTGCGGATCGTCGCCATTGCGGCGGGAGGCGACGACCATCGCCCGCGCGACGCGGGCCGCGACCCGGGGGCCGAGACGCTCGGCGACAAGGTGGAGCGCGAGATCGATGCCACTGGCGATGCCCGCCGATGTCAGCACGCGTCCGTCCTCCACATAGAGCACATCGCGCACGACCTGCACCCGGGGATACCGGCGGGCGAGTTCGTCCTGCAGCTCGTGGTGGGTGGTCGCCCGGCGTCCGTCGAGCAGACCGGCCGCTGCCAGGGCGAATGCACCCGCGCACACGCTCATCACCGTCCCTCCCCTCTGGTGGTGGCGGGCGATCCGCTCCAGCGTCTCCGCGGTGAGGCGCGGAGCGGATCGGCCGTCACGGGCCCGCCAGCCCGGCACGACGACCATGTCGTCGGCGGACAGTTCCGGCCAATCTGCGCGGGCGGAGACCAGCAGTCCCTGGCTGCTCTCGACCTGTGAAGTCTCGGCGAGGTAGACGAGCGGCCAGGCGACGCCGGTGACCTGTCCGACCGTGTCGAAAACCTGCGCGGGCCCCGCGAGGTCGAGCAGCTGCACGCCCGGGGCCAGGACGAACAGCACCCGCGGGGAGTGGGATTCGCCTTCCCGGTCAGGGCCTTCCCGGCCGGCAGCTGACGTCGTCATGCGATCATTCTGGCTCACGCACGGTCGCGTCTCCGGAGCTGAAGAAGGCCGCGGCCACCCTCGCGATCCGGGCGAAGCGCCCGGCCAGCGCGAACTCCGTCCGCTCGATGACCGCCGCGGCGTCCAGCACCTCTCCGGTGTCCGGCCGACGGATGGGGAAGGTCGCCGTCGCCTCGGTGACGAAGGTCACCCGGTAGCCCAGATCGGCGGCGAGGCGCGCAGTGGTCTCGCAGCACTGCTCGGTCTGGATCCCGCAGATCACCACCTTGTCCACCCCCGAGGAGGTGAGATGCTGCCCGAGCCGGGTGGTGGTGAACGCGTTGCGCGAGGTCTTGGTGAGCACCGGCTCGCCCAAGGCCGGGGAGAACTCCTCCATCAGCCGGACCTCCCCGCTCTCCGGATCGAAGGGGCCGTCCGACTCCGGACTCGCGTGCAGCACCCAGACCACCTGATGCCCACCGCTCCTCGCAGCGGACACCAGGGTGCCCACCCGCCCGACGACGTTCGGGTCCGAGATCTGCGCCCACTCGGGCGAGTGCCGGAAGGACTCCTGCATGTCCACCACGATCAATGCTGTGCTCATGTCAGCGATGCTTCCCCTTCCACGTCCGGGGCAACAGGCCGGAACCGGGCGGGAACCGGAACGATCCGGTCACCGTCGCGGGGTAGCGTTCAGTACACCTGGATACGGTGGCCAGCACCACTGATTCGGCGGGCGAGGACCGGTCTACTGGAGGCATGGACATTCAGAATCCCTCCCACCCGCACCCGTCCAATCCCTCCCGACAACCCGCGCCGCTGACCATCCGCGACCTCACCCGCACCTTCCGCCCTCCGCGGCGCTCGGCCCCGCCGGTACAGGCGTTGCGCGGGGTGAGTCTGACCCTGGACGCCGGGACGATGACCGCGATCGTCGGGGCCTCCGGGTCGGGCAAGTCCACCCTCATGCTGTGCGCCGCCGGACTGGACGAGCCGACATCGGGCACGGTGACCGTCATGGGCACCGAGCTGGGACGCCTGTCGCGCGGACGGCGGGCCAGGCTGCGGGCCGGCAGTGTGGGGTTCGTCTTCCAGAACGACAATCTGGTGATGGCGCTCACCGTGCGCGACAATGTCGCCCTTCCGGGGCGTCTGCGGGGGGCGCCGCTGCGCAGGGCGGAGGTCGACGCGGCTCTGGAGCGCGTCGGTCTGGCTGCCCAGGCCCGCCGGATGCCGGCGGAGCTGTCGGGCGGGGAGCGGTCTCGGGTCGCGGTGGCCAGGGTGCTGGCGGCCCGGCCACCCCTCATCTTCGCCGACGAGCCGACGGCGTCGTTGGACCTGGTGGCCGGGGATCGGGTGCTCGGCTGGCTGCGGGAGGCCGCGGCGGCCGGATCGGCGGTGCTCATGGTCACTCACGACGCGGAGGCCGCCAGCCGTGCCGACCGGATCCTGGTGATGGAGGCTGGCCGGATCACCGGGGAACTGGCCGGCGGGGATCCCGGGGCCGTCGCGGCGGCGGTGCTGGCGCAGCGGTCGGCCGGGGCGGGGGAGGCGGCATGACGCGTCTTGTTCTTCGCGATCTCACCCAGCATCTCTCGGACTGGGCGTGGACCTTCCTGGTGGCCCTGGCCTGTGCAGTGGCGGTCTCCGGGGAGCTGGCCGCCGTGAATGGCGCGGTCGCCTCGGCGCGCGCCCACCACCAGCCGGAGCTCGCCGACTCGGCGACAACGGCCGCGGTGCTGTGCCTGGTCTTCGTGGCGATGGCGGCGGTGTCGGTGCTGCTGTCGGTCTGCGGGCTGGTGATCTCGCGACGGCGCAGGGATCTGGGCCTGTGGCGGGCGCTCGGCATGCGTCCGGCGACCGCCGGCGGCGTCCTGCTGGCCGAGGTCGCCCTCGTCGGCGCGGTGGCCGGCCTCGCGGGATCGGTGCTGGCCGTGCCCGCCGGCCGTGCTCTGCTCGTGCTCCTCATCCGCGAGCAGATGGCGCTGCCTGGATCACGGCCCCTCTGGTCTGTCGGCGGGGGAGTGGGATGCCTTCTCATCACGGCGTGCGTCTGCTGCCTTGGATCGGCGGGGGTGGTGCGGCGGGCCGCGGTCGAGCCGGAGGCGCAGGCCCTGCGGGAGGGGCCCGGATCACGGGCGCGGACCGTTCGACTCGGCTCGGCGGTGCGCGTCCTGCTCGCACTCGGTGCGGTGGGCGGCCTGGTCGCCGCGCTGCTGGTACGGGCCACCGGGCAGGACGGGCCCGCGCTGAAGGCGGTCGGTGCCGGGTTTGCGCTCTTCGCCCTCGTCGTCATCGTGGCTCCGTGGCTCACTCCGGTCTTCGAGAGGATGCTCGGGTCGCTGGGCGGCTCCCGGTCGGTCGTCTGGCATGTCGCCGGGCGCAGTTGCGCGGTCGACTCCCGACGCTCCTCGGCGACGACCCTTCCGTTCGCCATCGCTATCGGGCTGGTGGGACTGTTCTTCGGATGGCGGGCCTCGGGCGCGTCCGGGGTGACGCCGTCCAGCTTCCTCGCCCTCCTCGGTCCGGCACTGTTCGTGGCCTGGGCGGGCGGCGTCGCGGTGCTGGCCATGGGTGCACAGCAGCGGCAGCGTGACGGCGCCCTGCTGACGGCGGCGGGTGCCAGAGACGGGCAGCTGATCGCGATCGATCTGCTGGAAGGGGTCTTTCACACCGTCTCGGCGATCCTGCTCGGGCTCATCGTCACGGTCGGCTCGATGCTCGCCGCCGCCCGGTCCTTCGATCTGGACGCCGCGACGGTGCTGTCCCGGGGACCGTGGCTCCAGGTGGGTGCGATGAGCGCGGCGACACTGCTGGTGGTGAGCGTCTCGGTGGTGGTCTCAAGGTGGGCTTCGGGACACGGCACGGCGTCGGGGAGCGGAGCCATGGTCGTCTGGCGAGCCTCCGACTGATGCTCATGGTCGGGTCAACGATGGCAAACCGAGCGGACGAGTGTGCTACTCTGTAGCTAATCGCCCCCCTCCCAAGCCTCTCCAAGGATGCTCAAATGGGAGGGGCCTTTTCTGTTATGAGGTGCCGTGTGAAGCCCAGTCTGTCGTGGGACGCGCAGGTGTCACTCCTCCAGCGCCGGGGCCTCGTGATCTCCGATGTAATGGCGTGCAGGGCGTTCCTCGCAGCTACGAACTATTATCGGTTCTCGGGTTATGCGCGCTACTTTCAGCAAGCGCCGCACCTCGGCGACGACAGTTTCCGCGCGGGAGCCACGTTCGATGTGATCCGGACGATCTATGAGGCTGATACGGCGTTGCGCTCTGCGCTGGCAGGTTCGCTCGCGCATGCTGAAGTCCTGCTGAGAGCCCACACTGCCTACGTCGTCGCACAGCAGTTCGGTCCGTGCTCCTACCTTGACGACGGTTTCTACACCGATGCCGGTAGCCACGGATCGCCTCTCGAGGCGTGCGTGCGCGACATCGAGCGGAGCAGGGAACGGCATATCCTGCATTTCGCCAGCTCCGGGCCACTCGGCCCCGCATTTACGGAGCTTCCCATCTGGTCAGCGGTCGATGCATGGTCATTCGGCACTCTGTCCAGGTGCATCGAGCAGGGGGCACAGGGGCAGTTGGCCGATGCCGTCGCGACCAGCCTGGGACTTGCACGCGCCGGTTTCTCCTACCGGGTCCGGTCGCTGGTGTACCTACGGAACCGGTGCGCACACCACAGCCGGCTGTGGCACCATTCGGTTGTCGATGCGGGGCCGACACCCCACAATGTGCGCACGAAGGCCAAGCGCGCAGCCGGTCAGTTCGAGCCGCGGTCCATGCTTGATGTTGTCGCCTCGCTCGATGATGCGGTTGCCCGTGGTGGTGGGTTCGCGCGGATCTTGCCGGTGCTCGTTGATGAATACGCTGCCGAACCGGTGTTCTGGGAGGGCCTCACCCACCCTCGGAGCCCGCGCGATCACGTCCGAGAGTGACAAGTTTCATCTCGTGGTCCACGGCGAGGTCGTGGATCCTTTTGTGTGACCTGGACACGACAACGGCCCCTCAAACAATGTCTGAGGGGCCGTTTCACCGCGTCACCACGCGGTTTCTCGTAGCGGGGACAGGATTTGAACCTGTGACCTCTGGGTTATGAGCCCAGCGAGCTACCGAACTGCTCCACCCCGCGTCGCAAGAGGAAACACTACCTGAGACGGTCCAGACAGGCAAATCTGCGGCGAGAGGCCGGGTCAAGCGATAGTTACCGCGCCATGGGTGGCCGCCGCCGCACCAGGATGGCCGCGCCATGATGGGGAGGTGGACTGGCGACGCATTCTCGACGAGCTGCTCGCTCGGCTCGGCTCCAGCCTCACTGCGGTCGACCCGGTCACCGGGCGGTGGTTGCTGGCCGCCGTAGGTCTTGCCGTTGGCACCGTTGCGACGCCGCCGGCGTGGCGGCTGGTGCGCCCGGTGGTCGCCCTGGTCCACGAGGTGGGCCACGGCCTCGTCGGCCTGCTGTGCGGCAGGCGGTTCTCCGGCTTCGTCATCAGTCCCGACATGTCCGGACACACCGTCACCGTCGGCAGACGTGCCGGGCCGGGAACCGTTCTCACCGCAGCTGCCGGCTACCCGATGCCCGCCCTCATCGGGGCGCTGGCCATCCAGGCCGCCGTGCAGGGGCGCGCCGGCATCGTCCTGGTCGGCGTCCTGCTCGCCCTCATCGCCGTGCTGGTGCGGGTCCGCTCGCTGTTCACCGCGGCCTGGGTGCTGGCACTCATCGCCGCCGACGGACTCCTGTGGTGGAGTGGAACGACGCCGTGGTCGGCGGCAGCAGTGGTCTGGCTCGGCGCGATCCTGCTGATCGGGGCCTGGAGACACCTCATCGCCGTCGCTCTCCACGGCGACGCCGGCCAGGATCCCGGCGTCCTCGCCCGCCTCACACGGGTTCCGGCGTCGATCTGGATCCTGCTCCTCGCGATGCCGATGCTGGCCTGCACCTGGTGGGCCTGGACCGGCCTGTCGGTCCCGCTGAAGCCGCACTGGGCGGCCGGGGAGGCTAGCGGTTGTGCGGACCGGCCACAATCGGCCGGGGAAGCTCGGAGGCTTCCCGTCGGGCCGTCGCCACCGGGCGTCACTAAACTCCAAGCCGTCATGACCGGCCCTTCCGGCGTGACGGACTCGCCAGACGTCGAACCGGGAGGAGGACGCCGATGCGCGGACCTCGCCGGCCTCGGCGTCTGCCCCGCCGAATTCTGGCCGCCCTCAGCGCCCTGTCGCTGCTCCTGATGACCCTGGCCGGATGCGGCGCGCAGAAGTCGCAGGACACCTTGATGATCGGCGCCACCGCCGCCCCGCCGACCCTGGATCTGGTCTCCAACACGGCAGCCGCGATCCCCCAGGTGCTGCTCTACAACGTCTACGAGACCCTGCTGCGGGTCGATGACGACGGCGCGCTGAAGCCCCTGCTGGCCACCTCCTGGACCGAGAGCCCCGACGGCCTGCGCTACACCTTCACCCTCAACGACCAGGCCCGGTTCGCCTCCGGAGCCAGGGTCGACGCGGACGCCGTCGCTGCCTCCCTGGACCTGCTGCGCTCCAAGAAGGCCGGGGCGGTGCTGCAGACCCAGCTCTCGGCGATCCGCTCGATCACCGCCGACGACGAAGGGCCGGGTCGTGCTCACCCTGGCCCATCGCGACAACTTCCTGCTGTACAACCTGGCCGGCACCGCCGGCGTCATCATCGATCTGGCCCACACGAAGGATCTGGCGATCCACCCGGCCGGATCCGGTCCTTATCGCGTCACCGGCTTCTCCCCGGGGGAGTCGGTCGACCTGGAGGCCTCCCCGGCCGCCTGGCACCAGCGCCCCCAGGTCCACCACATCAGATTCAGCTACTACGCCGACCCCACCTCCGAGACGGCGGCCCTGCTGTCGGGAGATCTCGACGTCGTCACCGACCTGGCCATACCCCAGGCTCTCTCGCGATTCTCCGATCCGAAGCGGTTCACCGTGCTGCGCGGCACCACCAACGGTGAGGTGGTGCTCGGCCTCAACAACTCCGTCACAGCACTGTCCGACCGGCGGGTCCGCGAGGCGATCCTGATGGCCATCGACCGTCAGGGGCTGATGGACATCGTCACGAACGGCCAGGGCAGCCTCATCGGATCGATGGTGCCACCCACCGATCCCTGGTACACCGACCTGTCGAGGCGCTGGCCCTACAACCCCGACCGGGCCCGCCAACTGCTGCGCGAGGCCGGCTACGGCCACGGCCTCACCCTGAGACTGCGGGTGCCGACCCTGCCCTACGCCACCGCCTCCACCCGGGTCATCACCGCCATGCTGGCGAAGATCGGAATCACCGTGGTCACCGACGAGCTGGAGTTCCCGGCCCGCTGGCTCGACGTCGTCTACACCCGGGCGGACTACGACATGACGGTGATCGCCCACGTCGAGCCGCGCGACATCGTCAACTGGGCCAGCCCCGACTACTACTGGCGCTATCGCAACCCGGCCTTCACCGCACTGGTCGACCAGGCCCTCACCGGGCCGGCCGACCAGTCCACGGCCAGGATGCGGCAGGCCTCGATCCTGCTGGCCGACGACGCCGCGAGCGACTTCCTCTACCTGATGCCGAAGATCACCGTGGCCAGGGCCGGGATCACCGGCCTGCAGCGCAACGCGGCTACCCTCAGCTTCGATCTCACCGGGCTCGGGAGGTCGGCGGATGACCCTGCTTCGGCGTCTGTCGCGCCCCCTCATCGAGTTCGTCGTCAGCCTGCTGATCGCCTCCCTCATCGTCTTCGCGCTGCTCAACCTGCTGCCCGGCGACGTCGCCCAGGTGATGCTCGGCACCAACGCGAGCCCATCGGCGGCCGCGGCGCTGCGCGGGCAGCTGGGCCTGGACCGGCCGTTCATGGTGCGCTATCTGGACTGGCTGTCGCGGATGCTGACCGGCGACCTGGGAGTCTCCGCGATCACCGGCGAGCCGATCGGCCCGGACATCGCCTCCCGGCTGGCGGTCACCGGCTGGCTGGTCGGCGGCGCGATGGCAGGTGGCCGTCCTGGCCTGCGTCCCGGTCGGCATCTACGCCGCGGTGCACCGCCGCAGGGCGCGCGGCCTGGCGGTCTCGGCGGCCTCCCAGATCCTGATGAGCGTGCCCGCCTTCCTGGCCGGAATCCTGCTGATCCTGCTGTTCTCGGTCACCCTGGGCTGGCTGCCCGCCGGCGGCTACTCGCCGCTGCTGAGCGGGCCCTGGCAGTGGTTCCGGCACCTGATCCTGCCGGTGCTGGCGCTGGCGATCGTCCAGTCGGCGGTGCTGTCGCGATACGTCGCAGCGCCTTCGTCGACGTGCTGGCCGACGATCACCTGCGCACCGCGCGGGCGATCGGCTGGCGGCTGTGGCCGGCGCTGATCCGCCACGGCCTGCGCAACGCCTCGATCAGCCTGGTGACGGTGGTCGGCCTCCAGCTGTCGACCATGCTGGTCGGCGCGATCGTCGTCGAGCAGGTCTTCGTGATCCCCGGGCTGGGCTCCTACCTGCTGGACGCCGTCTCGTTGCGCGATCTCGTGGTGGTGGCCGATGTGGTGATGGTGCTGGTCGCCCTGGTGCTGCTGATCAACTTCCTGGTGGACGCCCTGGTCATCCTCATCGACCCGAGACTGAGAGTCTCCTCCGGCGAGCGGGGGGAGGAGTCATGAAGCGCACCGGACTGGTGATCGGCTCCGTGCTGATCGGCCTCATCCTCGCCGCCGCCCTGGTCTCACTGGTGTGGACGCCCTTCGACCCGTCGGCGGTGGTGCCCGCCCAGCGCCTCCAGGGACCTTCGGCGCGCCACCTGCTGGGCACCGACGCATTCGGCGCCGACATTCTCTCCAGACTGCTGGTCGGCGCCCGGATCTGCCTGTTGGTCGGCGTCGTCTCGGTGTTGATCGGGGCCGGGCTGGGAGTGCCCTGGGGAATGGCCTCGGCGATGCTGCACCGCCCGTGGTCGCGGGTCTCCTCGCGGGCCTCCGACCTCCTCTACGCCTTCCCCGCCCTGCTGCTGGCCATCATCCTGGCCGCGGCGGTGGGCGGATCGACGCTGACCGGGATGATCGCGATCGGCGTCTCCACGGTGCCGGTCTTCGCCAGGATCACCCGGGCGGCGACCTGGCAGGTGATGAGCCAGGACTATGTGCTGGCGGCCCGCTCATCGGGGATCACCACCGGGGCGATCGCCCGCAGCCATGTGCTGCCCAATATCGCACCGCTGATCGGCGTCCAGGCCTCGGTGTTCCTATGCGATGGCGATCCTCGCCGAGGCGGCGTTGAGCTACCTGGGTCTGGCCACCCCGGCCACCGTGCCCACCTGGGGCCGGATGCTGCGCGACGGGCAGGCCTACCTGTTCAACAGCCCGGCCCAGATCCTGTGGCCCGGACTGGCGATCGCCGCCGCGGTGATGGGATTCACCCTGCTCGGAGACGGTCTGCGCGACTTCCTCGACCCGCGTCTGAGAGAACTGAGATGAGGGAGCCGGAATGAGGAGGCTGCGATGACCGACGATCTGCTGCGGGTGGAGCAGCTGCGCGTCGAGTTCGGCCGCCGGCGACGCCGCGGCGTCACCGGCATCGACTTCACCGTGGCCCCCGGCCAGCGACTCGGCCTGATCGGGGAGTCGGGTTCCGGCAAGTCGGTCACCGGCCTGGCGGTGATGGGGCTGCTGCCCGAGACTGCCCGGGTCTCCGGCTCGATCCGCTGGCGCGGCACCGAGCTGCTGGACCTCGATGACAAGGAGATGTCCCTGCTGCGCGGGGACCAGATCGCGATGGTCTTCCAGGAGCCGATGACCGCCCTGGATCCCACCATGAAGGTCGGACGCCAGGTGGCCGAGGCGCTGCGCCTGCACCACTCGCGCGGCGGGTCGGCCCGCGGCACTGTGGTCGACATGCTGGACCAGGTCGGGCTGCCCGAACCCCGGCGGATCGCCGACTCCTACCCGCATCAGCTCTCCGGCGGACAGCGACAGCGGGCCCTGATGGCGATGGCCCTGGTCAACAGCCCCGACCTGCTGATCTGCGACGAGCCCACCACGGCCCTCGACGTCACCGTTCAGGCCCGGGTTCTGGAGACCCTCGACGAGGTGCTGGACGCCGTCGGCGCGGCCTGCCTGTTCATCTCCCACGACCTGGCGGTGGTCTCGCAGGTGTGCGGCGACATCATGGTGATGCGCGACGGGGAGCTGGTCGAGCGGAACTCCACCGACCGGCTGCTGCGCCACCCGCAGCACCCCTACACCCGGCGGCTGCTGCGGGCCGCGCAGCTGGACCTGGTCGAGCCCGGCCGGCAGATCCTCCTGGAGGACGAATGAGCGATCAGGTTCCAGACGCCGTCCCCGAGCTCGCCGCCGAGCATGTGAGCCTTCACCTGGGACCGGCCCGCGGCGGCGTCCAGGCCCTCGACGACGTGTCGCTGACGGTGCGATCCGGGCGTCGCGTCGGAGTGGTGGGGGAGTCCGGCTCGGGAAAGTCCACCCTGCTACGGGTGCTGGCCGGGCTGCAGCGCCCCGACCGCGGAGAGGTGGCCTTCCGCGGGCGATCGATCCTGGGGCGTCGCCCCCGGGAGCTGGCGGACCTGCGCGCCAATGTCGCCCTGGTGCTGCAGGACCCGCGATCCTCCCTGGACCCGCGGATGAATGTCGGGCGCACCATCACCGAGCCGCTGCGCTCCCCGCTGCTGCGCAGGACTGCGGGAGCACCCGAGCAGGTGAGGGCACGGCTGACCGAGGTGATGGCCGAGGTCGGGCTGGATCCGGAGATGTTCCGGCGCTTCCCCCACGAGTTCTCCGGCGGGCAGCGTCAGCGGATCGCGATCGCCCGGGCCCTGGTGACCCGGCCTGCGGTGCTGCTGGCCGACGAGCCGGTCTCGGCCCTGGACGTCTCGGTGCGCGCCCAGGTGCTCAACCTGCTCACCGAGCTGGTGGGGGCACGGCGACTCACGATGGTCTTCGTCTCCCACGATCTGGCGGTGGTGCGCCACCTGTGCGACGAGGTCGCTGTGATGGCGCACGGCAGGATTGTGGAGGCCGGACCGCTGGCCGAGGTCTACGCCGACCCGCAGCACCGGGTGACCCGGGATCTGCTGGCCGCAGTGCCCCGGATCCGGGTCTGAGAGTGGCGTATATACCATGCTCGCCGGCCGCTTTCAGCGTGTGAGACGGCCGCTTCCGGCTTCCTAGACTGGGGAGCCATGAAGGCACTCCTGCTCGAGAACATCCATGACGAGGCCGTCAGGACTCTGCGATCCCAGGGTTACGAGGTGGAACGGCTCAGCAAGGCTCTCGGGGAGGACGAGCTCATCGAGGCCCTGGACGGCGTCGACCTGCTCGGCGTCCGCTCCCGGACCAATGTCACCCGGCGGGTGGTCGAGGAGCGCGGGGACACCCTGACTGCGGTCGGGGCGTTCTGCATCGGCACCAATCAGCTGGACCTGCCGGCTCTCGCCCAGGCCGGCATCGCGGCGTTCAACGCCCCTTATTCCAACACCCGGTCGGTAGTCGAACTGGTGATTGCCGAGATCATCGCGCTGGCCCGGCGGCTGGGGGACCGCAACACCCAGATGCACAACGGGGTGTGGCGCAAGTCCGCGGTGGGGTCCCATGAGATCCGTGGCCGGAAGCTGGGCATCGTCGGCTACGGCAATATCGGATCTCAGCTGTCGGTGCTCGCCGAGGCGCTGGGCATGCGGGTGTGGTTCTATGACATCGCCGACAAGCTGCCGCTCGGCAACGCCCAGAAGTGCGAGTCCCTGGAGGAGCTCCTCCAGACCGTCGAGACGGTGAGCATCCACGTCGACGGACGCAAGGAGAACATCGGGCTGTTCGGGCCGAACGAGTTCGAGATGATGCGCCCCCGCTCCATCCTCATCAACCTCTCGCGCGGCAAGATCGTCGACATCGACGCGCTGGCGGAGAACCTGCGCTCCGGCCATATCGCCGGAGCCGGACTCGACGTCTTCCCGTCCGAGCCGAAGTCCGGCGACGAGCCCTTCGTCTCTCCGCTCACCCATCTGGACAATGTCATCCTCACCCCGCACGTCGGCGGGTCGACCCAGGAGGCCCAGGTCGACATCGGCCGTTATGTCGCGAACAAGCTCATCGACTACTGCGAGAACGCCTCGACTAGTATGAGCGTCAACCTGCCCGACATCACCCCGGCCCCGGTCAACGGGACCAGGATCGGGCACCTGCACCAGAACATCCCCGGAGTGATGGCCCACCTCAACCGGTTGATCGCCGATCACGGCGGCAATGTCACCTATCAGGCGCTGGCCACCCGCGGGGATCTGGGATACGCCGTCCTCGACATCGCCGAGACCGATCGCGGTCTGCTGGCCGACGTCGCCCATCTGGAAGGGACCGTCCGCGCCAGGGTGCTCTGAGGCGGTTCGGCTCGATACAATCTGATTATCAGATATGATGGATTCATGCGAACCATTAGCGCGACCGAAGCATCTCGGCGCTTCTCCGATCTGCTCGACGGTGCAGAGGCCGGAGAGTCGGTCGTCGTCACCCGTGGGGGCCGTCGCGTAGCCGAGATTCGGCCCGTTTCGCGGCGGACGGGGCGGGATCTTCGAGTCGCGCTGGCAGGCCTGACTCCCCCGGATGACCGCTTCGCCGACGACATTGCCGACGCGATCTCCCGCCTCACTCAGGAAGGCACCGATCCGTGGGACGGCGACTGATTCTGGACACGAACGTCCTCATCGACTACGAGCGGGACAGGATCGATCGTACGAGTCTGGACGACGACGATCTCGCGATCGCGGCCATTACAGTGGCGGAATACCGCACCGGCATCGAGTTGGCCGACACCGCGGAGCGCGCCGCCGCCCGGGCTCGGGCACTGGCCGTGATCATGGACGCCGTCGAAGTCCTCGACTACACCGAGGCGACGGCTGCCCATCATGCGCGTCTCATCGCCCACGTCCGTCGGTCCGGGCGTCCCCGAGCGGCACATGATCTCATCATCGCCGCCCACGCGCTGCAGAGTGGACGCGCGATCGTTAGCCGCGACGCTGCAGCGCGGTTCGGGGATCTTCCTGGGGTCACGGCAATCACCGCCATCAGTTGACCCGCTGCGTCTCCATTCGGTCGGATTCCTGGATGTCGGGGAGTCGGTGGGTGTGGCCGTTGATCGTCGTGATGAGTACGGGAACATCGAGGTCTCCTCGCGCAGTTGCAGGGCTATTCTCATCCGGTTTGGGATCTGATAGGCATCCACGCTCGGGTCGCTGTTCTGATCGATGACCGGAATCACTCTCACCCGGAAATGCCAAGTCCTGACGACTTTGCGGGCCTGCCACACCTCGAGCTTCAGGTCCTGGACAGCCGCCCACATCAGTGGGTGCCGGGCGCGCAGGTCGACGATGTCATCCGAGCTTCGAGGCTGTGGGGTCGGAGATTCCCAGGACGGCGGCGACTCCGAGGGCGACGAATTCGCCCACCCGGGTGCAGCCGACATCCACACTATGGATCAGTTCAAGCAGGCAGCACCGACAGTTTTCCGCGACAGAACAGTGCTGATCTCAGAATGCGGACAACCAGTTTCTGGAAGTATTCTTAGCGACCCGACATTTGTGCACGAGGCCGATTGGGATACTCGTTTCCACTCGGTTATCGCCTCACGGATCGGTGTCTTGTCAGGAGAGCTGGGAGATCGCATCTACGCTTGGCGGCATGGGTCGGGTCTCGCTTGACGGGTTGGCGGTGTTCGTCGCGATCGCGCGCGCAGGATCGGTGACGGGTGCCGCGGATGAGATCGGTTCGACGCAGTCGACGGTGTCCTCGCAACTGGCAGGGCTCGAGCGGGAGCTCGGCTACCGGCTGTTCGAGCGGACGCCGCGCGGCGTCCTGCTGACCGCACGCGGGCGAGACCTGCTGGCCAGGGTCGAACCTGCACTCGATACCGCGATCGCAGCTCTCCCGGGGGCCGGTGCCGCAGTGCAGCGCCGGGTGATCTTCTTCGGCGGTCCGGCGGAGTTCCTCTCGGCCGTGGCCCTGCCGGGGCTCGCCGTGCAGGAAGCGGACGCGTCGACACCGGCGCAGCCGGAGGCGCAGGCCCCGGAGCTGCGGGTGGAGTTCGGTGAGGCCGAGGACCTCCTGGACCGGCTGGGAGAGGGCGCCCTCGACCTCGTGGTGAGCACTGTCCAGCCTCGGCGCCGGGGCATCTCCTTCCAACCGCTCTACGACGAGGAGTTCGTGCTGGTCATGTCGCCCGCGATGGCAGTGCGATTCCGCGACGATCCGGACGCCGTCCCGGTGCTGTCCTACTCGGAGGAGCTGCCCATCATCCGGCGGTACTGGCGCAGCGTCTTCGATCGTCCGCCGACCCGCCTGCGCACCGCAGCGATCGTGCCGGACCTTCGCGTGCTCGCGACGCTTGCGGAGCGGGGGATCGGCATGACGGTGCTTCCCCGGTATCTGGCGGAGTCGGGGCTCGCCGCCGGTCGTCTGATCGATCCGGTGGCGCCGGAGATCTCTCCCCTCAACACCATCTACCTGGCGCGCCGCGGCCAACGCCGGGGAGCCGCGCCGGACCTCGACCGGTTCGTGACGCGGCTGCGGCGGGCGGTTGCGGCCGGCCCCGGCGTCACGGCTCGATCAGCGAGCTGAGCTTCCCATTTCCCATCCAGAACCAACCCGCCGAGCAGGCAGCGCTCATGCCCGCGTCTCCAGCTCCTCGAGGATGGCGCGGCCGACGCTCGCCGCCGACTGCGGGTTCTGACCGGTCACCAGGCGGCCGTCCGTCACCACCTGATCCGACCAGCTCGGTGCCGGCACATGCGTCGCTCCGGTCGCCTCCAGCCGATCGGCGAGTGAGAACGGGACGACGCCGGTCAGCCCGACCTCGGCCTCCTCGTCATTCGTGAATCCGGCCACCCGTCTGCCGGCGATCAACGGCGTCCCGTCGGACAGCCGGATATTGGTCAGCGCCGCGGGGCCATGGCAGACGGCGGAGACCACGCCCCCGTGCTCCCAGACCTCGCGCCCGACCCGGTCGACGGCGGGGCTGGCCGGGAAGTCCCACATCGCGCCGTGACCGCCGACGAACAGCACTGCGTCGTAGTCGCTCGCATCCACATCGGCCAGGCGGGGCGTGTCCTGCAACTGCGCCTCAATCGCCGGATCGGCCAGGAAGGCCGCCTGCACCGGGTCCGACTCGTCGCGGCCGTCCTCGGGCGGCGCTCCACCCGCGATCGACGCCAGATCCACCCGGTAGCCGGCCTCTGAGATCGCCTTCCATGGATGCGCCGCCTCGCCGACGAAGTACCCCGTCCTCCGCACGCCGCCCAGGTCGTCGTGGCTGGTGAGCACCAGCAGTACCCGCTTCTCGTCACTCATTCTCAAGTCCTCTTCCGTTCGTGCCGTTCGTCCGCCCTCGCCCGTCCGGGCTCGACGACGCGACACTACGGATCGCCGGCTCTGCCGGACCAACCGAGAATCCGATGCCCCCCAACGACGGATCAGGACGGCGACAGAACCTGGGCTCAGCTCTCCTGCACCATCTCCAGGGCCTCCTCGTGCAGCAGACCGTTGCTCGCCATCGCATTGGGCCCCCACGGCCCGTCGGCCCCGTCCAGCGAGGTGAACCGGCCGCCGGCCTCCCGGACGATGACGTCGAGGGCCGCCATGTCGTGCAGGTTGAGATCCGGCTCGCAGGCCAGGTCGACGACTCCCTCGGCCACCAGCATGTAGGACCAGAAGTCGCCGAAGGCCCTGGTGCGCCACACGGTGCGCATCAGTTCTCCGAATCCGTGCCCGCGACCGCTCTCGACCCAGCCGTGCAGTGACGAGTAGGACAGGAAGGCGTCCTCGAGGCGGGACACCCCCGAGACATGGATCGGGCGGGCCTTGAGCAGGGAGGTGCCGGTCCATGCGCCGGCCCCCTCCGCCGCCCACCAGCGACGCCGAAGGGCCGGGGCCGAGACCACCGAGGCCACCACCTTGTCCTCGACCGCCAGCCCGATCAGGGTCGCCCAGACCGGCACCCCGCGCACATAGTTGGCGGTGCCGTCGATCGGGTCGACGATCCAGCGCCGGGGGCCCTGACCGGAGTCGGCCCGCTCCTCGCCGTGCACAGGCGTCCCTGGAACGGCTCTTGGCAAGGGTGCGGCGCACCGAGTCCTCGACGGCCAGATCCGCATCGCTCACCTCGGTGTGGTCGGGCTTTGAGCTGACGTGCAGGTCTGCGGCCTGGAAGCGCGCCATCGTGATGGAGTCGGCGTCGTCGGCCATCACATGGGCCAGGCGGAGATCATCGGTGTAGTCGGTCATGACCCCAACGCTAGTGAATAGAGTGAGTTCATGCCCGAGCTGTCCGCTGATGCACCGAAGACCCCCGAATCCCCGCGTCCCGTCGATGAGCTGGTGACCACCGAGCACAGCCTCGAGACCCCCGACGGAACGCTCGACTACACCGCCACCACCGGACGGATCGCGGTCGGCACCGAGGAGATCACCGACGGCGTCCTCAAGGGCAGTGCTCCCACTGCGCGGATCGGCGTCACCGCCTACGCCCTGACTCGCACCGACGGCGACACCGGCACCGATGCCGACCCGGCGTCCCGGCCGATCACCTTCGTCTTCAACGGCGGGCCCGGATCCCCCTCGATGTGGCTGCACATGGGCCTGGTCGGTCCCCGGGTCGTCGACGCCGGCACCCCCGACGACCCCGCCGTCCCGCCCTTCCGGCTCATCGACAACCCGCACACCCTGCTGCGCGCCACCGACATCGTCGTCATCGACGCCATGTCCACCGGCTATTCCCGCGCGGTCGACGGCACCAAACCGGACCGCTGGCACGGCTGGAAGGCCGACGTCGAGCAGATCGCCGAGCTCATCCGGCTGTGGTGCACCCGGAACGATCGCTGGACCAGCCCGATCTACCTGCTGGGGGAGTCCTACGGCACCATCCGCGCGGTGAGCGTCGCCGAGCGGCTGCAGAGCGCCTACGGGATGTACCTGGCCGGGATCGTGCTGATCTCCAGTGTGCTGGACTTCGGTTCTCAGGATTTCGAGAATCTGCGCTGGGACGAGGCCTGCATCCACTTCCTGCCCAGCTATGCGGCGATCGCCTGGTACCACGGCCAGCACCTGGGCCGCACCCTTGACGAGGTGCTCGCTGAGGCGGAGGAGTTCGCCGACGGGCCCTACCGGCTGGCCCTGGGCAAGGGACGCCGGCTGCCCGCCGCTGAGCGGGCCGGGGTCGTCGAGGAGCTCGCACACCTCACCGGACTGTCCCCCGACTACGTCGAACGCGCCGATCTGCGGATCGAGCACATGCGCTTCTGCACCGAGCTGCTGCGCAGCGAGGGCAAGGTGGTGGGACGCATCGACGGTCGCTACACCGGGCCGCTGCGCTCCGGAACCGACGAGACGATGGACACCGACGCCTCCGACGACGCCACCCTGGGCGCCTTCGCGGCCGCCACCCAGCACTACCTGCGCCACGAGCTCGCCAGCCCCGCGGAGAACGAGTACCGGGTCTCCTCGCAGCTCTGGAAGACCTGGAACTACCACGAGTTCGAGGGCCGCCCGGTCAACGTCACCGACAAGATGGAGCGGGTGATGCGCGCCCAGCCGGGGCTGCGGGTGCGCATCGAGTACGGCCGCTTCGACCTGGCGACGCCGTACTTCGCGGCCCAGGACATGGTCGACCACCTGCACCTTCCGGAGTCGGCCTTCGACCGGATCGAGCACGCCTTCTTCGAGACCGGGCACATGCCCTATCTCACCGACCGGGACGCCGAGGCCGACCAGATCTGCGCCTTCCTCGACGGGTTCCGGCGCTGACAAAGGTCCCAATCACTCCCGATAGGGAGGGTTCCGGCATGGTAGGTGCGGATTTGCGGTGTGTCGGGAGTGATCGGGACCATCGATCCCCGCTACCACTCCTGATCGGGCGACTACCTCCCGGTCCGGGCGGCGTCCAGCCTCCGGAAGGAGTCCAGCCGCGCCGAGGAGACCTCGTGCCTGCCCACCGCCTCGTCCAGGCCGCACTCCTGCGACCCGGCGGTGTGCGGGCAGCCCCGCGGGCAGTCGACGGTGAACCGGTCCAGGTCCGGGAAGGCCGCCAGCACGTCCTCTGAGGTGACGTGGGACAGGCCGAAGGAGCGCACCCCCGGGGTGTCGACGATCCAGCCCCCTCCGGGAAGCTCCAGCGCGACCGCCGAGGTGGAGGTGTGACGACCCCTGCCGGTCACCTCGTTCACCTCGCCGGTGCGCCGGTCGATCCCCGGTATCAGGGCGTTGATGAGGGTCGACTTGCCGACCCCGGAGTGGCCCACCAGCACGGTGGTCCGGTCGGCCAGCAGCTCCTGCAACGGGGCCAGGTCCGAGCCGGGGGAGCGGGTCACCACCGGCACTCCCCAGCGGCTCATAGGTCGCGGTGAGCTCGGCGGCCGGTGCAAGATCGGCCTTGGTGAGGCACAGCACCGGATCGGCGCCAGCCTCGTAGGCGGCCACCAGAATCCGGTCGATCATGCCGACCCGCGGGGGCGGGTCGGCCAGCGCGGTGACGATGAAGATCTGGTCGGCATTGGCGACGATCGGCCGCTCGTAGGGATCGGTGTCGTCGGCGGTGCGCCGCAGCACGGTCCTGCGGGCCTCGGTCTCGGCGATCCGCGCCAGGCTGCCCTCGGTACCGGAGACGTCCCCGTCCAGCCGCACCCGGTCACCGACGATGACCGCCTTGCGGCCCAGCCGGCGGGCCTTCGCGGCGGTGACGTCGTGGCCCTCCAGCCGCACCCGGTAGCGACCGCGGTCGATGCCCAGCACGGTGCCGACCGGCAGCTTCGAGTAGTCGGGGCGGTTCTTGGTGCGCGGCCGGGTGCGGCGCGGGCGGTCGTAGGCGTCCTCGTCGGAGGTGTCGACCCCCGAGGACTCCAGCCGGCGCGGGCTCACCTGGCACTCACCAGGCCCGCCCACATCTGCGGAAAGTCGGGCATCGTCTTCGAGGTGCAGGCGACGTCGTCCAGCACGACGCCGTCGACCACCAGGCCGAGCAGCGCCTCGGCATGGGCCATCCGGTGATCGGCGTAGCTGCGCACCGGCGCCCCGTGCAGGCCGTCCGGGCCTCGTCCGTCGATCACCAGTCCGTCGGGAGTCTGGCAGACGCGGGCCCCCAGTGCGGACAGCTCGGCCTCCAGGGCCGCCAGCCGGTCGGTCTCGTGGCCCCGGATGTGCGCCACCCCGGAGATCTCGGTGCGCCCCTCGGCCAGCGCCCCCAGGGCGGCCACCACCGGGGTGAGCTCGGAGGCCTCGTGGAGGTCCACCGTGGTGCCCCGCAGAGCATCCGGCCCGGTGACGCCGACCACCCCGCCGGAATGCTCGACGGTGGCCCCCATCCCACGCGCGATGTCGAGGAAGACCACCCCCGGCTGGGTCGACTCGGCCGGCCATCCGGCCACCCCCACCGTTCCGCCGGTGGCCATCGCGGCCGCCAGGAAGACCGCCGCATTGGTGAGGTCGGGTTCCACGGTGGCGTCCAGACTGTGGATCGGGCCGGGAGCGATCCGCCAGTGGTCGGGATCCGGCGTCTCCACCCGGACGCCGCGCTCGGCCAGCATCTGACAGGTCATTCCGATGTGCGGAGCCGAGGGCACCGGCGGCCCGACATGCCGCAGGTCGATCCCCTCGGGGTAGCGCGCCCCCGACAGCAGCAGTGCGGAGATGAACTGGCTGGATCCCGAGGAGTCGATGGTCACCCGGTTCCCGGTGAGGGCCTCAGGAACTTCAAGGGAGAACGGAATACGCGCCCCGGAGACGCTGACTCCCAGCTGACACAACCCGTCCAGAACCGGTCCCACCGGCCGGGCTGCGGCCGCCGGGTCCCCGACGAACCTCGTGATGCCGGGCGCTAGGGCGGCGGCCGCGGGAAGGAAGCGCATCACGGTGCCGGCCAGTCCGCAGTCGATGGGCGACATCGCCCGGTGCAGCCGCTGTGGCGGTACCACCCGCACCCTGCCCGGTGCCAGATCCTCGAAGACCACTCCAAGAGCGGTCAGGCCGTCTCGCATCAGGACGGTGTCACGGCTGGTGAGCACCCCGTCCAGGATGCTGGGACCATCGGCCAGACCCGCCAGCAGCAGTGCCCGGTTGGTCTGCGACTTCGATCCCGGCAGCACCATCCGGCCGCTCACCGGACCGCCGGCGGTCGGCGCCCTCCAACCGGACAGCTCAGGCACCGATCTGCTTCCGCGCCTTCGCAGCGGCCTTGCGGGCCTTCTTCGAGGTCTTCGCCTGGACCTCTCGGGCGTCCCCGGCGATCTCCTGACGGCGGTGCTCGGCGCGCCAGCCGAGGCTCGGACGCCCCGCAGTGTCGCGGGAGGCCATCATGGCGGCCCCGAGCAGCGCCACATTGCGCAGCAGCACCCGGCGGGCCTTGGCGCGATCGGCCTTGGCGAGGGTCCGGTCGGGGACCGAGGCGAGCACATGGGGGACCATCGTGACGGCCACCGTCGCCGCGCCGACCCGGCGCAGCAGACCGGTCGCCATCGCGACGCCTCCGCCCAGCTGTGCGGCCCCGGTGAGACGCACCAGGGTCTTGGTGTCCTCGGGCACCTTCGCGCTGAGTGCGGCCGGCAGGGATCTGTGCAGCAGCGGCAGGAGACGGTCGGCGACCGGCTCCGCATCGGCCACGAAGGACTCGGGCTTCAGCGCGGAGTTGGTCCCGTTGACGATGAAATAGCTTGCGAACAGGGTTCGGCCCAGGCCACGAATGATGCTCATGCTCTATTCCTACCGTCCGAGAGCGACTCGCGGAAGCAGACCCGGGCAAATCGGACCGCATTTCTTCGACCAGGCTCCCGGCCGGGGCCGGCGATGGGCCTGCAGCAGGGGCTGAACCGATGGCAGCCACGGGAATACTGGCCGGCCCACGGTGTTTCATCAGGTATGGCTACTGCGATGCTGTGCCGCGAGCGCACCGCGGCGACCCACCGGTCCCGGACTGCGGCTCCGAGCGGACCCTCCGGTCGTTCGCGCCGTGGTGGGCTACGCTTACAGCCGATGACCATCCCTGACGCACCGGTAGATGACGGGGAGTTCCCGGACCTGAACGAGGAGACCGATGAGCAACGGGCCGAGCGCTTCGAGCGCGACGCCATGGGCTACCTCGATCAGCTCTACGGTGCTGCCCTGAGAATGACGCGCAACCCGGCCGATGCCGAGGACGTCGTCCAGGAGAGCTACGCCAAGGCCTTCTCCTCGTTCAAGCAGTTCAAACCTGGCACCAATCTCAAGGCCTGGCTGTTCCGGATCCTCACGAACACCTACATCAACACCTACCGGAAGGCGCAACGGCGTCCCCAGACCTCCGACGACGAGAACGTCGAGGACTGGCAGATCGCCCGGGCCGCCTCGCACCAGGCCACCGGCCTGCGCTCGGCGGAGGTCGAGGCGCTCGACGCCATACCCGACGCGCAGGTCCTCACGGCCCTGGAGAACCTCTCGGACGACTTCCGACAGGTCGTACTGCTGGCCGACGTCGAGGGCTTCTCGTACAAGGAGATCGCAGAGATCATGGGCACTCCGATCGGCACCTGTGATGTCGCGCCTGAACCGGGCGCGCAAGCAGCTGCGCGGCCAGCTGGTCGACGTGGCGGGGGCCCGCGGCATCGGCCCGAAGGCCGGCAAGGTCGATGAGGAGACGCTCGGTCAGGAGGTGCACTCATGAACGCCGATGTTCCCTGTGGCCCCGAGGAGGCCTGCGACTGGGCGATGGAGCATCTCCAGGCCTTCCTGCACGGCGAGCTCACCGAGGACCAGGCCGACGCCTTCCGGCGTCACCTGGCCGCCTGCGAGTCCTGTCTGGACGAGGCGGACCTGGAGGCGGCGGTGAGCCGGGCCCTGCAGCGCTGCAATATGACGGTGAGGGCGTCCTCCACGCTGAGAATGAGGATCGTCCGCCTGCACGTCGAAAGCTGACGCCACCCACTGCGGCGGGCCGGCAGCCGGCCCGATAGATGCGAACAGGGCTCCCGTCCTCGGACGGGAGCCCTCCTGCTCTCCCGGTCACGGAGCCGGGAGCAGCGCGCCTGACGGCGCGCCCGATCAAGCGTTGGGACGCTTGCCGTGATTGGCGTTCTTCTTGCGACGCGCGCGACGCTTACGGCCGGTCTTGCCCATGGCGCTCTCCTCAACTCGGTCCACCCTCACAGGGAGGGGCCGCGGAATGCGCGGCAACGACCATCAATTGTGCCTCAGACCGCGCCGTCGGCCAAATGCCGGCGAGCTTCGGGCCGCATTCCGGGCTAGCCATAGAGTGAGGGCATGCCCTCACTGGACCGATTCATGGCCACTCGAAGCCAGCTCGACCCTGACGACGTCGACTGGCTGGGGGAGGTCGTCGAGCAGTGGCAGATCCTCGCCGACATGTCCTTCTCCGACCTCATCCTGTGGGTTCCCGACGACGACCCGTCGGTCTACTGGGCGGCCGCCCAGATCCGGCCCGACACCGGGCCCACCGCGCTGGAGGACGACGTGGTGGGCGAGTCGATCGCCTACGACGACGAGAGCCTGGTCACCGAGGCCTTCATGAGCGGCCAGATGTGCGAGACCAGCGGCAACAAGCTGTCGGCCGGGATCCCGGTGGACGTCTGGGCGATCCCGATCATCCGCCACGGCACAGTCATCGCGGTGGTCGAGAGACACACCAACCAGATGGGGGTGCGCGCCCCCGGGTCGACCGAGGACAACTATCTGGAGATCGCCGGGCTGCTCTCCGAGATGCTCCATCACGGGCAGTTCCCGCTGTTCCCCGGCCATGACCGGGCGCTGGCCCCGGGCGTCACCGACGGGGTGCTGAGGGTGGCCACCACCGGGATGGTCACCTACGCCAGTCCGAACGCCCTGTCGTCCTTCCGCAAGCTCGGGCTGTCGGGGGATCTGGACGGGGAGTATCTCATCCCGGTGGTGCGGGAGCTGTGCCCGAACCTGCGCGATGTCGGCCAGACGGTCGGGATCGACCTGGAGGGCCGGTCGTTGCGCGAGACCGACATCGAGAACTCGGAGGCCATCCTGAGGGCGCGGGTGATTCCGCTGCGCACCTGGCTCGACGACTTCGAGGTGCCCGCCGGCACCCTGATCCTGGTGCGCGACCTCACCGAGCTGCGCACCAGGGACCGGCAGCTGGTCACCAAGGACGCCACCATCCGGGAGATCCACCACCGGGTGAAGAACAACCTCCAGACGGTGGCCGCGCTGCTGCGGCTGCAGTCACGCAGGATGACCAATGAGGACGCCAAGCTCGCCCTCAAGCAGGCGATGGCCAGGGTCAGCGCCATCGCGGTGGTCCACGAGATCCTGTCCCAGAACTTCGACGACGAGGTGGAGTTCGACGAGGTCGTCGATCGCATCCTGCGGATGGTGGGCGACGTCGCGGCCTCCTCGGGCAGGGTGATCGCCAGGCGCGAGGGAAGCTTCGGGAAGGTGCGGGCCGACGTCGCCACCCCGCTGTCCCTGGCCACCACCGAACTGTGCCAGAACGCCATCGAGCACAGCCTGGCCTCCTCCTCCGGGGAGGTCGTGGTGCACCCCTACCGCAAGGACGGATTCCTGTTCGTCGAGATCTCCAACAACGGCAAACCCCTCCCGGAGGGGTTCAAGCTGTCGGAGCACCGCAAATCGTTGGGGCTGTCGATCGTCTCCACCCTGGTCCAGGACCTCGGCGGCATCTTCACCCTGGAGAACAACCCGGGGGACGAGGGCACCCGCGCCACGATCAGTGCCAGGCTCGGCTAGGACGCCGCAGCAAGGGTGCAGTGCCGTCCACTGCACCCCGCGACGACGGACCAGGAAGGTACTGAGATAACGGCTTCAGGAGCGGAAAACGGTTTCAGGAGCGACGGACGCGGGAACGGGACTGACGCCGCTTGATGGCCCGGCGCTCGTCCTCGCTCATGCCTCCCCACACGCCGTGATCCTGGCCGGCCTCCAGGGCCCAGGTCAGGCACTCGGTGCGGACCTCGCAGCGGGCGCACACCCTCTTGGCCTCTGCGATCTGCGCCAGAGCGGGACCGGTATTGCCGATCGGGAAGAACAGCTCCGGATCCTCGTCGAGGCAGGCAGCCTTGTGGCGCCAGTCCATACGTATGTCACTCCTTCAGTGCCCACGTGGTGTGGGTAGAAACACAAGATGTCGTGCGGTCTCCAGCAGCGATCCGCGACGCTTCGATGATGAGGACCATCGCGGCGACCCCGGCAGGTTCTGGTCGGACCAAGAAAGTCTGGCAACCATGAGGGCGTTTGACAAGACCCTGTTGGCAGATTCAGGCACTCGATCGTCAGCTCTGCGCAAATGTGCACCGCTTCGCGGGCCCGCCGGGAGCGGAACACGGCCCTATGATATGCGGGCGGAGTGGATCTGGCGGGTTCTTCGGAAAGGATTGCGAGTGGCTACCGTGTGGGTGCGCATCGCCAGCTTGGGAACCTGGCTCTCGGCGCTGGTGATCGCCGCGGTGGCGGTGGCCTCCATGATCGGGGGGCACGGCGTCTTCGCCCTGGGGGTCGGCGTCATGCTGCTCATCTATGCCGCGCTGCTCGGCCTGGTCGGATGGGCCGCCCATCGCGGCGTCTCGTGGTCGGACGGGCTGCTCATCGCCAGCTCGGTGCTGCACATCGCGGTGGTGGTGAGCCTGCTGCGCTCCGGAGCGCCGATCTGGTTCCTGGCCCTGCTGCTGATCGCCGCGGCCGTGCTGGTGTCCGCGGTGGTGCTGACCCTGGGCAGGCGGAGAACCGACTGATCGCCCGCCCAGGGCCCGCGATCACTGGACGAAGGCCGCCTCCAGCAGAGCCTCCTCCTCTGCCATGTGGACGCTGTGCTGACCGACCGACGCCGCCGCGGAGGCCGGCCGTGCGACCACCTTCAGACCGTCGAGCAGCCCCGGCTTCAGAGTGGAGACGGCGTTGGCGAGGTGGGCCCGCATGAACGGCCAGGGACCCTGATTCTCCGGCTCCTCCTGGACCCAGCGCAGATCGGTGACGTGATCCAGGCCCGCCAGCGCCTCGACCAGCTGCGGGGCGGGCAGCGGGTAGAGCCGTTCCAGGGTGACGATCGCCACCTGTCCGTCCAGATGCAGCTGGCTGCGGCGCCGGACCAGTTCCCAGCGCACCTTGCCCGAGCACAGGATGACCCGGCGCACCCGGGACGGGTCGGTGATCGACTCGTCGGCGATGACCTGACGCCAGTGCCCCTGGGTGAAGTCCTCCACCGTGGAGGCGGCCGCCTTGTTGCGCAGCATCGACTTGGGGGTGGCGATCACCACCGGGCGATGCAGATTGAGGAAGGCGTGATATCGCAGCAGATGGAAGTAGCTGGCGGCAGTCGAGGGCTGGCAGACGGCCATCGCCTCCTCGCTGCACAGCGACAGGAAGCGCTCCAGCCGCGCGGATGAGTGATCGGGGCCCTGCCCCTCGTAGCCGTGCGGCAGCAGCAGCACCACCCCGGACTTCTGGCCCCACTTGGCGCCGGCGGAGGCGATGAACTCGTCGATGATGGGCTGGGCGACATTGGCGAAGTCGCCGAACTGGGCCTCCCACAGCACCAGGGAGTTCGGCCGGGCGACCGAATAGCCGTACTCGAAGCCGAGCGAGGCGTACTCGTTGAGCGGGGAGTCGTAGATGTCCATCTTCGACTTGGCGCCCTCGATGTGGTTCACCGGCACGTAGTAGGTGTTGGTGACCCGGTCGACGATGGCGCCGAACCGCTGGGAGAAGGTGCCCCGGCGGGTGTCCTGGCCGGTGAGCCGGACGTGCAGCCCCTCGCTCACCAGCGAGCCGAGGGCCAGCATCTCGGCCGAGGCCCAGTCGATCGGACCCTGGCCGCGCAGCGCCGCGGCCCGGCGCGCCAGCTGGGGGGCGATCTTGGGATGCGGGGTGAAGCTGGCCGGCAGTTCGGCCTGGGCGACGGCCACCCGGTCCATCAGATCGGCGTCGATGGCGGTCGGCCGGTCCCTGGGCTGCTTGTGCGGGTAGTCGGGCACCGAGTCGTAGGGCTGCGGCGTCGAGCCGGCGTCGCGGACCTCCTCGAAGGCGTCCTCCAGCTTCTTGCGGAACCTGGTCATCGCGGCGTCGGCGTCCTCCAGGGTGATGTCCCCGCGGCCGATGAGGTTCTCGGTGTAGACCTTCCGGACCGAGCGCTTCTGGGCGATGAGGTCGTACATGTGGGGCTGGGTGAAGCTCGGGTCGTCCCCCTCGTTGTGGCCGCGACGCCGGTAGCAGACCAGGTCGACGACGACGTCGCGGTGGAAGGTCTGGCGGTAGGCGAAGGCGATGTGGGCGGCGCGCGCCACCGCCGCCGGGTCGTCCCCGTTGACGTGGATCACCGGCGCCGCGATCGACTTGGCCACTCCGGTGGCGTAGATCGAGCTGCGCCCGTCGCTCGGGGCGGTGGTGAAGCCGACCTGGTTGTTGACCACCAGGTGGATCGTGCCGCCGGTGCTGTATCCGCGCAGCTGGCTCATCTGGAGAGTCTCGAAGACGACCCCCTGGCCGGCGAAGGCGGCGTCTCCGTGCATCAGGATCGGCAGCACCGGGAAGTCCGAGGAGTTCGCCAGGACGTCGAGCTTGGCCCGGCAGATCCCCTCGAGGACCGGGTCGACGGCCTCCAGATGGCTCGGGTTGGCCGCCACCGACGCCTTGATGCGATGACCCGACCGGGAGACGAAGGTGCCCTCGTCGCCCAGGTGGTACTTGACGTCGCCGGAGCCCTGAGCGTTCGACGGCTCGGCATTGCCCTCGAACTCCCGGAAGATCTGGCCGTAGGACTTGCCGATGATGTTGGCGAGCACATTGAGCCGGCCGCGGTGCGGCATCCCGATGCACACCTCGGCCAGGCCCTGGTCGGCAGCCTGGTCGCAGACCGCCGCCAGCGCCACGATGGCCGACTCGGCTCCCTCCAGGGAGAACCTCTTCTGGCCCACGTACTTGGTCTGGAGGAAGGTCTCGAAGACCTCGGCGTCGGTGAGCTGGTCGAGGATCTGGAGGTGCACCTCGCGCGACAGCGGGGTGTGGGCGCGCTCGAACCGGTCCTGGAACCAGCGGCGCTGCTGGTGATCGGTGATGTGCATGTACTCGATGGTCATCGTGGAGGCGTAGGAGTCGCGCAGGATGTCGAGGATCTCGCGCAGCTCCAGATTGGCCCGCTTCATACCGCCGAAGTTGTTGACCGGGAAGGACCGGTCGAGATCCCACAGGGTCAGCCCGTGGCTGTTGAGCATGAGGTCGTGGTGATAGCGGGGCCGGTACTCCAGCGGGTCCAGATCCGCCGACAGATGGCCGAAATGGCGCCAGGCGTCGATCAGGGTGATGACCCGGACCTGCTTGCTCACCTGGTCGGGGCGATTGGCCATCCGGTCGGGGGCCCACTGCACCGGCGCGTAGGGGATCCGCATCGACTCGAAGATCTGCTCGTAGAACCGGTCGGCGCCCAGCAGCAGCTGATGGATCCGCTTGAGGAACTCCCCGGACTGGGCGCCCTGGATGATCCGGTGGTCGTAGGTGGAGGTGAGGGTGGTCACCTTGGAGATGCCCAGTTCGGCGAGCCGGGTGGGGCTGCCGCCCTGCCAGCCGGCGGGGTAGTCGATCGACCCGACGCCGAGAATCATCCCCTGGCCGGGCATCAGCCGGGGCACCGAGTGGTTGGTGCCGATGCCGCCGGGGTTGGTGAGGGAGGCGGTGACCCCCTTGAAGTCCTCCACGGTGAGCTCGTTGTGGCGGCCCTTGCGCACGATCTCCTCATAGGCCGCGCAGAACTGGCTGAAGTCCATCTGGTCGGCGGTCCTGATCACCGGCACGACGAGCTTGCGGGAGCCGTCGGAGCCGATGACGTCGATCGCCAGGCCGAGGTTGACCGAGGGGTTCTCGATGATCGCGGGCTTGCCGTCGATCTCGGCGTAGGCGTTGTTCATCTCGGGGGTCGACCTGAGCGCCTGGACCATCGCGTAGCCGAGGATGTGGGTGAAGGAGACCTTGCCGCCCTTGCTCTGGCGCAGGAACTTGTTGATCATCAGCCGGTTCTCGATCACCAGCTTCATCGGGATCTCGCGCACCGAGGTCGCGGTCGGCATCGACAGCGAGGACTCCATGTTCCTGGCGGTGCGCATCGGGGCGCCGCGCAGCCGCTCGGTGCGGGGTTCGGGCGGGGCGGTGAAACTCGCCGGGGTCTTCGGCAGCTCGGCCGAGACCGGTTGACGCCGTTCGGGGGCCGGTGCGGAAGGCTTGGGGGAAGGGGGCTTGGGGGCGCGCTGCTCGGGCTGGGTGGTGGTGACCGGGGCCGGCGTCCCGGTGGGCGCGGAGCCTTCGCGGCGGCCGGTTCGGGGGTCCGAGGACTGCTGGATGGGGCCGGACTCGGCGAGGCCGGTGCAGCCGGGACGCCCTGGGAGCCCTCGGACTGGAAGAAGGTGACCCATTCGGGGCCCACCGAGGCCGGGTCCTGTCGGAACTGCTCGCGCATCTCGTCGATGAGCCAGTCGTTCGCCCCGAAATCCGTACTGGCCTGGGAATCTGCACTGCTCGAAGTCATCTGTCCGACGGTTCCTGATGCCACCTCTGCGCCCTCCTCCGTGGTTCTGCGCGGCGCCGGGGTACAGCTCGCCCTACCCAGCGCCATTGCTCGTCACCTCATGTCGAGGCCCGTGTGGCCATGATGCTAGCGGGATTCGCGGACTCTCCCGCTTTTCTCGGTCGGCGTGATTCGCGATGGGCGGGAGACCCTCGCCGGCATCGTGGCGCGCAACGACTCCGCCAGCCCCCAGACGCACAGTCCCAGAGTTCCCGACCGCCATCAGGTTGCGGCTGGCCAGCAGCGCCATCCCCCACGGCGAGGGGATCGGGGCGATGATGAGGGAGTAGCTCAGCGGATAGACGCACTGGGTGAGAACGGCGGTGCAGAACAGACAGCCGGCGATCGCCAGGCAGATCGAGCGGGCCCGGGCCAGATGGGGGCCCGGCCGGCGCGGCTCGTCGTCGAGCCGGTCGATCAGCACCGCCACCGGGGCTCCCCACCAGACGAAGTACTGGGGGGACAGGGTCTTGTTGGCCACCAGCAGGGCGCCGATGATGACGGCGGCGCCGAGCACCGCAGACCGGTGGGTCAGACCGCCGCGTCGCCAGGTGATCCATCCGATGGCCGCTGCGGCGGCGATCGCGGCGATCATCAGGGCCTGGGAGACGCCGAGCCAGGCGTCGACCCCCGGGCCGCTGATCTCGTAGGCGTTGTAGGAGGACAGCGCGACCAGATAGCGTCCGGCGCCGTCGAGGGCGTGCTGGAGCATCGGCACGGTCGCCGGGATGGACTCGATCTGCAGGCCGCGGTCGGACTGCCAGGTCAGCGGCGAGGCGGTGCGTGTGAGTCCGGCCGCGAGCAGGGACGCCAGGGCCAGCGAGGCGCCGGTGATCGCGAAGGCGACCAGTCGGCGTCTGGCAGATCGGCCTCGACCGATCATCGGCAGGATGAGCAGGGCGGGCCACAGCTTGATGGCCGCTCCCACCGCCACCGCCGCTCCGCAGGCAGATGGATGACGCCGGAACCACAGCGCCGCCAGACCCATGCAGACGGCGGGAACCATGTCGAAGCGGAACCACATCAATGGTCCCATCGCCAGCACGAAGAGAATCCACCAGACGGTGCCGCAACGGTGGCCGTAGTGCCACAGGGCCAGCGTCATGATGGCGTCCAGGACGAGCATGGCGACCGCGAAGAGGACGATGAAGTAGGTCTCCTGGGCACCGCCGGAGGCCCACACCAGCACCTTCATCCCCCAGATCACCGGCACCGGGTACTCGCGCAGCACCTGCTGGACCGGCAGCCCCGGGGTGGTCAGCCAGAAGTGGTAGTACTTCACGTCACCGGTGATGTAGCTGGCGTTGGGAAGGGTGAAGATCCTCAGCATCAGCAGGCGGGTGAGAATCCACAGGGCGGTCACACCCGCGCCGGTGAGGAAGTCGGCACGGGCGCGGTTGCGGGATTTTCTCACCTCGGGTTCGGACACGGGGCCTCACTGTACCGGCCGTCACGAACTCGACGGCGCCCCCGGCGCGATTCGAACGCGCGCTCCCGCCTCCGGAGGGCGGTGCTCTATCCCCTGAGCTACGGGGGCTCGGCCCAGACCTTCGGGCCGTTCACCGACTCTAGTGCCTTCGGCGCGAAAGCGATAATCCCGCCGCTTGCGCGATGGGTCGTCGACTGCGTTCACACAGTTGTGGGAGATTGCAAGCGGGTCCACGGAACGACGCGATGTGCGGCCGGGGGAGCGGGATGGCAGGCTTAGCGCCATGACCCATATGCACGTGGCGGGCTCGGTCCACGCCGACGTCGCCGCAGCCGGGCCCCAGTGGCTCACGGTCCCCAGCGATCTCAACACCCTCGACCCGGACCTGTGGAGCTCAACGGTGCGACGGCGTCCCGACGGAGTTCTGGAGGTCGGCGGCCTCGATCTGAAGACCCTCGTCGAGCAGGTCGGGACCCCGGCCTACATCATCGACGAGCTGGACTTCCGGGAGCGGGCACGCGCCTTCCGGACCGCTTTCGCCGGGTGGGACGTCTACTACGCGGGCAAGGCCTTCATCACCCGGACCATCGCCGGATGGGTGCACCAGGAGGGCCTGTTCCTCGACGTGTGCACCGAGGGGGAGCTGCGCACCGCCCTGGAGGGCGGCTTCGATCCCGCCCGGATCGGCATGCACGGCAACAACAAGTCCGGCCACGAGCTGGAGATGGCCCTGCGCGCCGGGGTGGGGCGGATCATCGTCGACTCCCTCGACGAGATCGACCGGATCGAGGAGCTGTGCCAGCGCCTCGATCTCAAGGCAAGGGTCATGGTGCGAGTCACCCCCGGTGTGGAGGCCCACACCCACGAGTACATCGCCACCGCCCACGAGGATCAGAAGTTCGGGTTCTCGATCGCCAATGGCGCCGCGATGGTCGCGATGGTCCGCTGCCACGCCAGCCCGCTGCTCGATCTGCTCGGCATCCACTCCCACATCGGCTCGCAGATCTTCGACACCGGCGGCTTCGAGGTCGCCGCCCGGCGGACCATGAAGCTGCTCTCGCAGTTCCGCCAGGCGACCGGCGTCGTGCTGCCCGAGCTCGACCTGGGCGGCGGATTCGGCGTCGCCTACACCACCCAGGACTCGCCCTCGACCCCGGAGGATCTGGCCGCCGACCTGCGCGACATCGTCGAGACCGAGGCGGCGGTCCATCAGATGCCCGCCCCGCACGTCTCCCTGGAGCCCGGCCGGGCGATCGTCGGGCCGGCCGGGATGGCGGTCTACCGGGTCGGCACCGTCAAGCCGGTGGATCTGGACGGCGGTGCTCAGCGCGTCTACGTCTCGGTGGATGGCGGGATGAGCGACAACATCCGCCCGGCGCTGTACGGCGCCGAGTACTCCGCGGTGCTCGCCAATCGCTCCTCGGCCGAGCCCGGCGCGCTGTGCCGGGTGGTCGGCAAGCACTGCGAGGGCGGCGACATTCTGGTTCGCGACGTCTATCTGCCCGCCGACATCCATCCCGGGGATCTGGTCGCGGTGCCCACCTCGGGCGCCTATTCGCGGTCGATGGCCAGCAACTACAACCACGTGCCGCGACCGCCCGTCGTCGCCGTCCGTGAGGCAGAATGGACCGCACTGCTGCGCCGGGAGACTCTGGACGACCTGCTCGCCCTCGACGCCGGGCCCGTCGTCGGGACCCGGCCGTGAGGGCCCGGCGCCGCAGATGACAACTCGTAATCTCAAGGATCAGGACACCATGACCGTCACCTCGCCCCGCACCCCCGCCGTTGCGTCGGCGGATCAGTTGAGCACTGCCGCTGAGCACACCGGCCCGTTGCGGGTCGGCCTGCTGGGCTGCGGCGTCGTCGGCTCGCAGGTGGCCAGGATGATCCTGTCGCGCAGCGACGATGTGCGGGCCAGGGTGGGCCGTCCGGTCGAGCTGGCCGGTATCGCGGTGGCCCATCCCGACCGTCCTCGCGCCCGGCTTCCCCAGGACCTGTTCACCGCCGACGCCCACGCCTTGGCTGCCCGCGATGACATCGACATCGTCGTCGAGGTGATCGGCGGGATCGATCCGGCCTATGAGCTCATCATGACCGCCATCGAGCACGGTTCTTCGGTGGTCACCGCCAACAAGGCGCTGCTGGCCGCCCACGGCCACGAGATCTACGCCGCGGCAGATGCCCACGGTGTCGACGTCTACTACGAAGCGGCGGTCGCCGGGGCCATCCCGATCGTCCGCCCGCTGCGGGAGTCGCTGGTGGGCGACGAGATCCGGCGGGTGATGGGCATCGTCAACGGCACCACGAACTACATCCTGGACAAGATGACCACCGAGGGAGTGAGCTTCGACCGGGCCCTGTCCGAGGCCCAGCGGCTGGGCTACGCCGAGTCGGATCCGACCGCCGACGTGGAGGGCTACGACGCCGCCGCCAAGGCCGCGATTCTGGCCTCGCTGGCCTTCCACACCCGCGTTCGCGGCACCCAGGTGCATCGGGAGGGGATCACCGGCATCACCCCCGAGGACATCCAGGCGGCCCAGGGCATGGGCTGCGTCATCAAGCTGCTGGCGATCTGCGAGATGGAGCCCGAAGGGGTCTCGGTGCGGGTCCACCCCGCCCTGGTGCCCCAGGAGCATCCGCTCGCGGGCATCCGCGGCGCCAACAACGCCATCTTCGTCGAGGCCCGGGAGGCCGGCCACCTGATGTTCATGGGACCCGGGGCCGGCGGCTCGCCGACCGCCTCGGCCGTGATGGGAGACCTGGTCACCGTCGCCCGGAACCGGGCGCGAGGCGTCGCCGGTCCGCCGCAGGCCATCTTCGGCGACGTCCCGGTCGCCTCCATGGGCACCGTGCACACCCGTTTCCAGCTCAGCATCCAGGTGAGCGACCGGCCGGGCATCCTCTCCCAGGTCGCCTCGATCTTCGCCAAGCACGGGGTCTCCCTGCAGACCGTTCAGCAGTCCGCTCTGGAGGGCGCCGGCAAGGAGGACGGCTGGTCGGCGACCCTGCGGATGGTGGTCCACGAGACCCGCGAGTCGGACTTCGAGGCCTGCCTGGCGGAGCTCGCGGGCTCCCCGATCGTCAACGGCGAGCCCCGGTTCATCCGGGTGGAGGGGATGTGAGATGGCGGTGATCGCCGGGCAGAGGGTCACCGTCGAGGTCCCGGCGACCTCGGCGAACCTGGGGCCGGGATACGACTGCATGGGGGTCAGCCTCAGCATGTGGGACCACGTCACGGTCACCACTCGCGAGCGCCCCGGACTCAGCATCCGGGTGGCCGGGGAGGGCCATGACACCGTCCCCCACGACGAGTCCCACCTGGTGGTGGCGACCCTGCGACAGGGCCTGGTCGACCTGGGATATCCGCGCCCCGACATCGGCCTGGAGCTGTCGGCGCACAACCGCACCCCGCACAGCCGGGGCCTGGGCTCCTCGGCGGCCGCGATCGTCTCCGGACTGTGCCTGGCCTGGGGACTGGCCCGCCCGGGAGAGCCGCTGGACCGCGATCTGCTGCTCACCGCCGCGACGACCATCGAGGGCCATCCCGACAATGCCGCGCCCGCCATCCTGGGCGGCGCTCAGGTGGCCTGGATGCAGGACGCGGTGGTTCACCACATCGGCCTGGAGGTGCACCCGGGAATCCGCTTCCGGGTCTACGTGCCCGACCGCCATGTGCCCACGGCACTGGCCCGCCATGTGCTGCCGGAGACGATTCCGCGTTCGGACGCCGTCCACCAGGTGCTCGCCTCGACACTGCTGGTCACCGCCCTCAGCACCGCGCCGGAGCACCTGCTGGCCGCCACTCGGGACTGGATCCACCAGCCCTACCGGCGTCCCCTGATGCCCGAGTCCGGAGATCTCATCGATCGGCTGAGAGAGGTCGGGGTGCCTGCGGTGATCTCGGGGGCCGGACCGACCGTGCTGGCCCTGGGCACCGAGTCGGTGCTGTCGGCGGCCGATCGGGTGGAGGCCGCCGGATTCCTGGTCTCAGACCTCGAACTGGCCGGCGGGGCGCGGCTGCTGCCCGCGGACTCCGGGACCGCGTCCGAGTGAGTTCTCCCTTCGAGTAGGTTTTCCCAGAACCACTGCTATACTGTTTCCAGCGCGTCATCGACGCGTTTCCCCTGACATGATGTGCGCGATCAAAGCGCTCGGTTGCTGGTTGCTCAGTAGCAGGTTTCAGTGCAGTGTGCTCACGCCATCAGCGGGGTTCCTTCTGGCAGGCAGCCTCCCTCCCGGTCCAGTTTCGGCCCGAGGTGAGATGCCCCCGCCATCAGATATTCCCGCCTTCCGGGCACGTGTTCCCGGGCCAAGGCAGTTCGAAGGGAAATACGTGACACAACCCACACGCCAGGCAGGCTCCGCGGGAGCTTCGGCGTCCACCGATCTGTCGACCAAGCTCCTGCCGGAGCTGCGGTCCATCGGAATCCAGATGGGCATCAAGGGCGCTCGTTCGATGCGCAAGGCCGATCTGGTCGCGGCGATCAAGAGCGGCGGCTTCGTGGCCGCCACCGCGAAATCCTCGGCGGTCGCCAAGTCCTCTGCGGCTCCCAGAACCTCAGTGGCCCCCAAGACCTCGGTGGCACAGCCGCCGGAGCAGCGGGGGGAGCAGACCAGCAGACGGTCGAGCGAGGCTTCAGGCAACCAGCGGAACGAGCCGTCGGACTCGACCGCGGAGCGCCGAACCGCGGAACGTCCCGAGAGTGGACGGCGATCTCGCGGCCGTGACCAGCAGAACCAGCCGCGCAATCAGTCCGAGCAGGACCGGACTGAGCAGAGCCGGCCGACGCAGGACCAGGCCGGGCAGAACCGCTCGCCCCGCAATCAGACCGATCAGAACCGGCAGGCCCAGGGGCAGCCCTCCCGCGATCGTTCCGGGCGGAACGACCAGGCGAACCAGGACCACTCACGGCGCAGGCGCAATGCCCCTCAGTATGGCGGCCAGGACACCCTGGATCTGCCGGCCAAGCAGGTGAGCGACGAGGTCGGGGCCCGCCTGGAGGCGCTCTCCCAGCACTCCGGCCATCATGCCCCCGCCGGGCGCGAGAACGATGAGATACAGGGCGCGTCCTCCCCGAATGAGGACGACTACAGCGGTGGACGCCGCTCCCGCCGGCGTCGCCAGCGCGACCGGCAGAACCGCCGCGGCAACAACAAGCGCGGCGGCGACTCCTCGGGTGGCAACGAGCCGGAGCTCAACGTCCGCGAGGACGACGTCCTGGTGCCCTGCTCGGGCATTCTCGACATTCGCGATCAGTACGCCTTCGTGCGGACCAGCGGGCTATCTGCCCGGCCCCGGCGACGCCTATGTCTCGATGAACCTGGTGCGCAAGCAGGGGCTGCGCAAGGGCGATGTCATCACCGGGGCGATGCGGGCCAAGCGGGAGGGGGAGCGACGCGAGAAGTTCGCCCCCCTGGTGAGGCTGGAGACCGTCAACGGCGCCGACCCCGAGCAGATGCGCAACCGCGCCGACTTCTCCCGGCTCACCCCGCTGTACCCCCAGGAGCGGCTGCGCCTGGAGACCGATGCGAAGAACCTGACCGGTCGGATCATCGACCTGGTCAGCCCGATCGGCAAGGGCCAGCGCGGCCTCATCGTCTCCCCGCCGAAGGCCGGCAAGACGATGACGATGCAGTCGATCGCGAACTCGATCACCCGCAACAATCCCGAGGTGCACCTCATGGTGGTCCTCGTCGACGAGCGTCCCGAGGAGGTCACCGACTTCCAGCGCACCGTCTCCGGAGAGGTGATCGCCTCCACCTTCGACCGCCCCGCCGACGACCACACCCAGCTCGCCGAGCTGGCCATCGAACGCGCCAAGCGGCTGGTGGAGCTGGGCCACGACGTCGTCATCCTGCTGGACGGGATCACCCGGCTGGGTCGCGCCTACAACCTGGCCGCTCCGGCCTCCGGTCGGATCCTGTCCGGCGGCGTCGACTCCGCGGCGCTGTACCCGCCCAAGAGGTTCTTCGGGGCCGCCCGCAACATCGAGGACGGCGGCTCCCTCACCATTCTGGCCACCGCCCTGGTGGAGACCGGATCCAAGATGGACGAGGTGATCTTCGAGGAGTTCAAGGGCACCGGCAACTCCGAGCTGAGGCTGCGCCGCGAGTTCGCCAACAAGCGGCTCTTCCCGGCCATCGACGTGGACTCCTCCGGCACCCGCCGCGAGGAGCTGCTGCTGTCCCGCGAGGAGACCGCGATCATGTGGAAGCTGCGCCGGGTGCTCTCGGGGCTGGACGGGTCGCAGGCTCTGGAGATGCTGCTCTCCAAGCTCCGCAAGACTCAGACCAACACCGAGTTCCTCTTCACCATCGCAAAAACCACGCCGAGTTCTGATTGATTATTTGACCCGGATGGGGAAGAATAGCTCGTCGCTGCCGGTTCACGCTCTTCGGCGACCCGGCACGGAATCGATCCAAGGAGAAACTCCATGAAGCAGGGTATTCACCCCGACTACCACGAGACCACCGTGGTCTGCACCTGTGGCAACACCTTCACCACGCGCAGCACCGCCCCCACCGGCACGCTGAGCGCCGATGTCTGCGCCAAGTGCCACCCCTTCTACACCGGCAAGCAGAAGATTCTGGACACCGGCGGCCGGGTCGCCCGCTTCCAGCGTCGCTACGGCAAGCTCGCGAAGAAGGACTGATCGCAGCCGTACGGCGGCCATCTTTCGATATCCGTTTCGCGACGCCGGGTCATCGACCCGGCGTCGCGTCATGTCATCAGCCGGACCCAGGAGGTCCCTACGTTGTCAGTGCATCCAGGGTCAGCGCATTCGGGGTCGGTTCAGCCGGACGACGGGCACGATCAGGCCGGCGGCCTGGAACAGGGCCCGATCGTGGCGCAGATGCGCACCCGGCGCACCGAGATCGACGCCGCGCTGGTCGACCCAGCGATACTCGCCGACCCCTCTCAGGTGCGCCGGCTGTCGCGGGAGCGGGCCCGGCTGTCCCGCGTGCTGAGCCATGCCGACGCCGTGAGCGCGCTGGCCGAGGACACCGAGGCCGCCGCCGAACTGGCCGCCGAGGACCAGAGCTTCGCCGCCGAGCACGACCGGCTCGCCGCCGAACTCGTCCGCGGACGCGACCAGCTCACCGAACTGCTGGCTCCCTCCGATCCGCTGGACGACGAGGACGCCCTGCTGGAGATCCACTCCGGCGAGGGCGGCGAGGAGTCGGCCCTGTTCGCCGCCGACCTGCTGCGGATGTATCAGCGCTACGCGGAGTCGCTGGGCTGGCGGGTCGAGGTGCTGGACTCCCAGCCCACCGACCTGGGCGGCCTGCGCTCGGTGACCGTCGGCGTCCGGGGAACCACCGAGCGGCCCGCCTACGGCACCCTCAAGTACGAGGCCGGCGTGCACCGGGTCCAGCGGATCCCGGTCACCGAGTCCCAGGGCCGCGTGCACACCTCGGCGGTCGGCGTCCTGGTGATGCCCGATGTGGACGCCGCTCAGGTCGATCTGGATCCCTCCGACATCCGCGTCGACGTCTTCCGGTCGTCGGGCCCGGGCGGCCAGGGGGTCAACACCACCGACTCCGCGGTCCGGCTCACCCACATCCCCACCGGGATCGTGGTGAGCTGCCAGAACGAGCGCAGCCAGCTCCAGAACAAGGAGCAGGCGATGCGGATGCTGCGCGCCAATCTGATGGCTCTGGCGGCCGAGGAGGCCGCCGACGAGAACACCAGGATGAGGCGCGACCAGGTCCGCTCGGTGGACCGGTCGGCGCGCATCCGCACCTACAACTTCCCGGAGAGCCGGATCACCGATCACCGGATCGGCTACAAGTCCCATCGCCTCGAGGAGATCCTCGGCGGCGATCTGGAGGAGCTGGAGACCGCCCTGCACGCCGATGAGGTCTCCCGGCGGGTCGCGGCGGCCGGCCGGGTGGGCCGGTGAGCGGATCGGGCGCGCGGGTGAACAGTCGGCACACCGTCGCGGAGCTGCTCGGGCTGGGCGCACGGCGTCTGGCCGGGGCGGGGGCCGAATCGGCCCCTGCGACCGCGCGGCTGCTGCTGTGCCACGCACTCGGCGTCGCCCCGTCGGGTCTGATCCTCTGCCCGGCGCCCAGCCAGCAGCAGATCGACCACTACCGCGACCTCGTAGAGGGTTGCGCCGCCGGTCGGCCCGCGCAGTACCTGATCGGGGAGGCGTGGTTCCGCGGTCTGCGGATCGAGGTCGGCCCCGGCGTCTTCATCCCCCGGCCGGAGACCGAGTTGGTCGTCGAGGCCGCGATTCAGGCCTGCGCGCAGCAGGTCGACGCCGGTCGTGACCCGGTGGTGATCGACCTGTGCACCGGCTCGGGGGCGATGGCCGCTGCCCTGGCCGACGAGGTGCCGAAGGCGCAAGTGCACGCCGTCGAGCTGGATCCCGGGGCTCTGGAGTGGGCCGGGCGCAATCTGGCCGGAACCGCGGTGACACTGCATGCCGGCGATGCCCGGACTGTTCCGAGCGGAATGGATGGTCGCCTCGACGTCGTGATGACCAACCCGCCCTATCTGCCCGCGGCCCTGCGCGACCAGGTGACCGCCGAGGTGGTGGACAACGAGCCGGAGGCGGCCCTGTTCTCCGGAGCCGACGGCCTGAATCTGATCCGCGAACTCGTCCCTCGAGCGGCGGAGCTGCTGAGAGCCGGCGGCCTGCTCGTCGTCGAGCACGACCCCAGTCAGCATCGCAGCCTGCCCGATCTGCTGGAGCGCGACGGGCACTGGTGCCAGGTCCGCGACCACGACGATCTGACCGGTCGCCCCCGATTCGTCACCGCGCGCCGAGATGTCATGGATCGATGCATTGACCAACTGGTGGAAGGATGAATGCCATGGACGAGAGCGAGCAGACCGGCGACGGCCCCACCGAGGCCGAGCCGGAGGAGGTCGATGTGCCGGGAGATACCGCAGAGGCGGAGCCGGCCGAGGCGCCGGAGGAGGTTGGAGCGGCCGAGGAGGTCGATCCGACGGTGATCCCCGAGATCATCGAGATCACCGATCCGGAAGCCCTGCAGCGGGCCGCATCCCTGCTCAAGGAGGGCGAGTGCGTCGTGCTGCCGACCGACACCGTCTACGGGATCGCCGCCGACGCGCTCGATCCGATCGCGGTCCAGCGGCTCCTGATGGCCAAGGGCCGCGGTCGCGATATGCCTCCTCCGGTCCTGATCGGCGACGCCGCGGTGCTGCCGGCGCTGTGCGACCAGGTTCCGGCGTCCGCACAGGCCCTGGCCGACGCCTACTGGCCGGGCGGCCTCACGCTCATCTTCCACGCTCAGCAGGATCTCAGGATGGACCTCGGCGAGACCAACGGCACCATCGCGGTGCGGGTCCCCGATCAGGACGCCGTCCGCGATCTGCTGCGGCTCACCGGTCCGCTGGCGGTCAGCAGTGCCAACAAGTCCGGCCGGCCGGCCGCTCTGAGCGCTCAGGACGCCGCCGACCAGCTCGGTACCGCTGTGGCCCTCTATCTGGCCGCCGGCCCGTCGCCGATCGGGGAGTCCTCGACGATCATTGACTTCGTCTCCAACGACCGGGGCAAGGTGCTGCGGCAGGGCGCCCTGTCGCTGGAGGAGATCCATCGGATCGCCCCGGAGGTGGTGGGCCTGGAGGATCCGGCCGCCCCCGAGGACGAGAAGGAGGATGAGCCGGTCGAGGAGCCGCCCGCCGAGCCTGCTGCGCAGCCCGGTCCCGACACGGTCGAGGAGACCGTCGGCCAGACCATCGGAGCACCCGACGACGGACCCTCCACCACCGACGAGAATCCCAGCACGGCCGACTAGATGCGCGAGTACTTCCTGGTCATGCTGGTCTCGGCGATGACCACCTACCTGCTGGCAGGGCTCTGCCGGCAGGTGGCACTGCGGGTCGGAGCGGTGGCGGAGGTCCGCTCCCGCGATGTGCACACCGTGCCGATCCCGTACTTCGGGGGAGTGGCGATGCTGGGCGGGGTGGCGCTGTCCTGCCTGCTGGCAGACAATCTGCCCTTCCTGGGGCGCCATCCGCTGGTCGGCAACGACGCCCTCACCATCTGCATCGCCGGTCTGGTGATCTGCGGGGTCGGGGTGGTGGACGACCTGCTCGACCTTCCCGCCCTGGCCAAGGCGGCCGGCCAGGTGCTGGCGGCCGGGATCGTGGTGACCGGGGGTGTGAGGCTGTTCTGGATACCGCTGCCGAACTCCATCATCGCCCTCGGCACGGCGACATCCACCCTGGTGACCGTGCTCATCATCGTGCTGTGCGCCAACGCGGTGAACTTCGTCGACGGGCTGGACGGCCTGGCCTCCGGGGTGGTGGCGATCGGCTCGGCCGCATTCTTCGTCTACACCTACCTGCTGGCCTACGAACAGGACTTCGTGGTGGCCACCACGGCGTCCCTCATCACCGCGGTGACGGCCGGCGCCTGCCTGGGATTCCTGCCGCACAACTGGCATCCGGCCCGGATGTTCATGGGTGACTCGGGGGCGCTGCTGCTCGGCCTGCTGCTGGCCTCCTCGACGATCTCGCTGACCGGCCAGGTCGACTCCAGTGCGCTGGTGGCCCGCGACGGCGGCCTGGTGCCCGCATATCTGCCGATCGTGCTTCCCCTGCTGATCCTGTGCATCCCGCTGCTGGACCTGGTGATGGGCTATGTCCGGCGCACCCTGCACGGCACCTGGTTCTTCGTCGCCGACAAGAAGCACATCCACCACCGTCTGCTGGCTCGCGGTCACTCCCATGTGAGGGCGGTGCTGCTGATGTATCTCTGGTCGGCGGTGATCTCCTTCGGTGCGGTGACGATGGGCCTGGCGCGGAGCCTGTGGTCGGTGGTGGCCTTCCTGGTCGCGCTGACGATCGCCATCGTGCTCACAGTGGCCAACAACCACCCCGAGTCCCGCCAGGCGTGAACCGGATCTGATCCGAGCCCGATCCTGGGCCGTTCGCCGGTTCTCGCGAACGCGACCCCGGCGTAGGCAAGAATGACACCCATGACATCGATACCCGTCATTCCCGAGATCGGTGCAAAGGTGGTCGAAGGAGCCGGCAAGGTCGCCAGGGTGCTCCGCCGGGAGGGGCCCCGAGGGGTCGCCCGGCGCGGCGTGAGGGCCGCCTACAAGAGGCTGGGCGCCGCCGCTCTGGAGGAGCCGCTGCTCAGCACCGACATCGCCGACTCGACCGGCCTCGACCTGCCGCTGCCCCAGACCCGGCCTCCAGGAGACCGGCCGATCAGGGTCGGTTGGGTCACGACGCCGCCGGCCGCCGGGTCGGGCGGGCACACCACTCTGCTCAGAATGGTCGAGGCGGTCGAACACGCCGGCCATCGATGCACCCTCTTCCTCTATGACAGGTACGGCGGCGATATCGCCAAGCAGGAGGCCGTGATTCGGCAGTGGTGGCCGGACATCCGCGCTGACATCCGCGATGTCCACGATGGGATCAGTGCCGTGGACGCCTGCGTGGCCTCCTCCTGGGAGTCCGCTCACGTCCTGGCGACCCATGGCACGGATCCGATGCGCAGGCTGTACTTCATCCAGGATTTCGAGCCCTACTTCTACCCTCGTGGGTCCCTGTACTCGCTGGCCGAGGACACATACCGGTTCGGCTTCCGGTGCATCGCCCTGGGCGGAATGGTCGGGCGGCTGCTGCGCTCCGAGATCGGTATCGAACCCGACGTCACCGACTTCGGCTGTGACACCTCGGTCTATCGGTTGCTGGATGACAGGCCCCGCACCGGCGTCGTATTCTACGCGAAGCCCGATGTGCCGCGTCGCGGCTACTGGCTGGCCCGGATGGCGCTGGAACGGTTTCACCAGATGCATCCGCAGGCCGATATCCATTTCTATGGTGAGACGGTCGCGGACCTGCCCTTTCCGGCGATCCAGCACGGGCGGATGACCCCCGAGCAGCTCAATGACCTCTACAACTCCTGCCGGGCGGGGCTTGCGATGTCTTTCACCAACATCTCGCTGGTTGCCGAGGAGATGCTGGCCGCCGGCGTCGTCGCCGTCGTCAACGACTCCGTCCACTCCCGCGCCGACCTCGACAACGACAATGTGGCATGGGCGTTCCCGACTCCCGGCGGCATCGCTGAAGCACTCAGCCGCGCCTACCGCAGGCCGGCCGGTGACGAGACGAAGATCGCCGTCTCGGTGCGGCAGGTCGGCTGGACCAGGGCACAGTCCGACATCGTCCGGATCCTCGAGGAGGAGGTCCGAGGGGTGTGACGCCGGGCGGTGTCAGATGGTTGCGGGCGTGCGAATCGTCCTCAGCCGGGCCAGGAGCCACCCGCCCATCACGACCAGATACACGACCACCGCGCCGGCACCGCCCACGAGCAGTGCCACCAGCGGAGAGGGGATGCAGCGGGAGGCGATGAGAGCCGCGGCGCAGGCGGGGATGGTGGCCAGGGTCGGCCGCAGGCAGGTTCCGAGCAGGTCTGTCAACCGGACCCCGGAGCGCCGGATGATCACCAGATATCCGGGCAGGACGAACACGAGGGATGCCGCGACGTGGACCCATGCGGCGCCGACGATGCCGTACCTGGGAGTGATCGCGATCATGCTGCCGGTCAGCGCCACCAGAGTCAGCAGCTGGAGGTACATCACCGGCCGGCTGATGCCGCGCGCATAGAGGTATCCGGCGAACAACTCGAAGACCACGCGGAGAGACCCGTAGATGCCCAGGGCGGCGAGCACATGGACCGAGGGGGCCCACTTCGCGCCGTAGATGACATGAATCAGCGGTGATGCCAGCGCCGCCAGCGTGACTCCGGCCGGCAGAGCCAGGGACCAGATGAAGGCGGTGAGCATCGGCAGGACGCCGGCGCCGTCGCGCACCCGTGAGACGTAGGGCAGTGCGATCGAGCGGACCATCTGCGACAGAGCGCTCATCGGCCAGTTCGCGATGTTGAATCCGAGCACGTAGAAGCCGAGTGCGGTGGCCCCGGCGATCCTGGCGATGATGATGTTGTCGACGTTGAACAGGATCCAGTTGAACAGGTTCGCTCCGGCGATGGGCAGGCTGAAGGCGAGCACACCGCGCCATGAATCGCGATCGATGCCGAATCGCGGTCTGACCCGGGCGGCGAAGAACTGCAGGGTGCTGGACACCACCTGTGCGGCGACGCGGCCAATCGCCAGGGACAGCACGCCGAGGCCGGTGGCGATCAGAACGAAGGTCACCGCAGTGGAGACGACGAAGTCGACGACGCTGATGAGGAACAGCTCGCGCTGCTGGAAGCGGCGCATCATCAAGCCGTACGGCACGATCGAGACGCCAGGCCAGCAGCATCGTCAGTGACAGCACGGCGATCGCTTGGCTCGCCTCCCTGTTTCCCAGCAGTTCCGCCAACTGGTTGCTGAAGACAGTGGTGATCGACGGTGAGGCCGGCTCCGCTGATCAGCCCGAAGGTGGCCACCGTGGGCGCGATCCTCTCCGGATCGTCGGAGCGGATAAGTTCCGCGGACAGACCGAGATCGGCGACGGTCATCAGAATTCCCTGGACGGTGAGGGCGATGGCGTACACCCCGAACTGGTCGGGGGTGAGAATCCTTGCCAGGACGATGCCGACGAGCACGCTTCCGAGTCGCAGCACGATCGTGCTCACGCCGCTCCAGGCGGCTCCCGTGGCCGCCTTCCTGCCCAGTCCCGCAGGCTCGGGGGCCTCGGGGAGGGTCTCTCTCGCCGTCATTCGGTCTCGATCCCTCTCGTCGCCGGATGTGCCGTCGGGGTCGTGGGGGGTCGCCCCGCCTCGAACTGTAGCGGCAGGGAGTTCAGTCCCGGTCGGAATCGATGACGACCCCGAGTCGGGACGACGACGGGTGGCGAGTGCCTCGGGTAGAGGCCTCGCCACCCGTGTGAGGGGGTGTCGCGCAGCGCCTCAGCCGGCGCTCACGGCAGTTCCCCTCGCACCGGAAGCTGCTGCGTTGTAGCGGTAGTTGTTGCTCCACTGGACCCAGCCAGAGCCGCCCTGGACTGCTGAGGGACCCCAGCCGGTGCTGACGAAGCGGTTGTTGGTGGCTCGCGCGTCGGAGTACTTCCCGCCCGAGCCCGGCTGATTGAGGAAGAGGTTGTAGCCGGCTCCCTCAATGAGATTGCCGTCCACCCGGATGGTGTCAATGTTCTCGCTGGTGGGCTGGATGAACAGGCCTGCGGTGACATTGCTGCCCCCGATGCTGAGGCGGTTCCCGGTGAACCTCGCCACTCTGTTCGGGTTCTGTTGGCGACTGAGGTCCCGGATGGTGGCGGCCTCGTTATGCGAGGAGCCGTAGGAGCGCAGGTCGGTCACGTAGTTCTGTTCGGCGATCGCGTCGTGCCTGGTCCCGGTGCCGTAGAAGCAGATTCCGCTGCCCATGCCGTGCATATAGTTGCGCTGAAGAGTTCCAACGCCGCGGAACGCGCAGGCGGAGGCGATCTGAGAGGCGGGCGCCGCGGTGGCGTCGATCTCGGAGTCGCGGATGATGATGGTCCTGTCGGAGATCACCGGGCAGGAGTCCCTGCCGCAGACGAAGTTCGAGACGATCGACTCGGTACCGGAGGACCCTTGGGCTCCGACCACGGGCTGGATGCAGGAGCGCTCGACGACGATGCCGCCGTTGCGCAGATCGAGGTGGCCGACGATCCGGACGCCGGAGATGTGCGTGCCGGCTGCGGGCGTCAGGGACCCCGTGTATCGCGGCAGACTCGAGCACTTCAGTCCGAAGGGCGCCAGACCGACATTGTTGGCGTTGAGCTGCCAGCCCATCAGAGAGGTGCTGGGAGAACTCGTCGCGGGAGCGGACGGCGTCGTGGTGGCGGGCGGCCTCACAGTAGTTGCCGGACTTGTGGGCCTGACGGTCGAGGCCGGGGGCCTGGTCGCGGTGGCGGAGGTCGTGGCAGTCGGCTTGGCCGCCGTTGCCGTCTTCGTGGCGGTGGGCCTGGCAGTCGGGGTCTTCGCCGGTGCCGTGGGCTTGGTCTTCGGGGTGAACTCCGTGTCGATCCAGTAGTTGCTGGCCCGGAATGTGTGAGTCGGGAAGCGGGATGTCCAGCCCTTGGAGTAGACGCCCGCATTCTTGGGCATGGTGATCAGCGAGGTTTCCCTGGCATGGGCGAAGTAGTTGCGCGTCGCCGGGTGGGCTCCGGTCTTGGCGAAGGTGGAGACGACGTAGCCCTTCTTCGCCGAGAGCTTGACAGGGGTCTTGAGCGTGACGCTGATCCAACCGGTCCTGGATGTCCTGTTCACCGGAGCCTTGGCGAGGCGGGCGCCGTCGGCGCTCCACAGGGACACGGATGCCGGTGTGGTGCTGGCGTTCTTGGCCGGCTTGTAGAAGCGCACCTTGGTGACTGTGCCGTCGGTCGACGGCACGAAGCGGAGCCCGAGTTCAGCGGGCGCGCCCTTGGTGATCGTCCTGAGGCTCGCCGGCGTGGAGTTGCCGAACGCGGTCGATGAGGCGGCCTGGGCCGGGCTCGAGGCAGTGCCCAGAGCCGCGCCGACTGCGACTGAGGTCGCGATCAGGGCGAGGCCGCTGCGCCAGAGCACGCTCCGTCGCCGGGGAGAATGCCGCCGAGAAGAATTGTGTGACATCGAAGGAGACCCTCTCATGGGAGGACTTGGGAACTAACGCGGTTCGGGTTAGCTGAGATGAAGCTAACAAACAGATAAGGATTCTTCAAAATCTGCATCATGGCGGTGAAAGTGCGCTAAGTCACATCGAATGGTGTCACGGACCCAGCTATGGATGTGCCGGCGACAACGCCTGATGGAGAGTGCCTATGCGCTCATGGATCCAGGAATATCTGCGATCATCGGACGAACTCGAGTTGGCGGACTGTTCTACACTGGCGCGAACTGGGCCGGTCCCGTGCAATGCTTCTCGTGAACTTATCCGCCGACCATGGTCAGGACGAGCGATGGACAAAGCCGACATCGAGCCGCGTGCCGATCGTCATTTCGCCGGCCCGGGCGGGCCGGTCGATGTGGCCGCCATCGTCGTGACCTACAACAGCGCCCAGATGATCGGAAAAATGCTGCGGTCTCTTCGTGACTCGGCTGATCGTCTTTCGCTCCGGGTCATTGTTGTCGACAATGCGTCCTCGGACGGCACCCTGGCCCTTGTCCGGGGGATGGCGGACGTTATTGCCGTGGACGGCGGCGGGAACATCGGCTATGCCGCAGGTATCAATCTCGGAATGCGTTCTGCCGGTCAGGCGGGGAGCGTCCTCATCCTCAATCCCGATCTGCTCCTGCATCCCGGCTCGCTGCAGGCGATGCACGCACGGCTTCGCCGGCCCGCGGTGGGCTGCGTGGTGCCCGCCATTCTGGACGGGGACGGGCGGCCGACCCTGTCTGTCAGGCGGGAGCCCACCCTCCTCGCCGCCGCCGGCGATGCCGCCTTCGGCTGTCGCTGGCCCTCGCGGCCCGGGATGCTGTCGCAGGTGGTGCGTTCGCCTGCGGCGTATGCCCGCCCGCACCGGATCGACTGGGCCACCGGGGCAGCCCTCCTGGTTGATCGCCAGGTGGCCGACGACGTCGGGGAGTGGGATGAGAGATTCTTCCTCTACTCGGAGGAGACAGATTTCCTCCACCGGGTCCGCGCCCTGGGCCACGAGGTCTGGTTCGAGCCCGAGGCGCGCGTCACGCACACCGAGGCGGGTTCTGGGCGATCACCGGAACTGGTCGCGCTAACCATCGTCAATGCGATCCGCTATGCCGAGAAGCATCATCGGTCCACGGCGGGTCCGCTCCGCTGCATCCTGCTGGCGCACGAGCTGAGGCGCTGGCGCGATCCCACGCATCGCGTGGCACTGCGCGCACTTCTGGACAGGAGGCGATGGGACCGATCTTCCTCGCGCTCAGCCACACGCACCGGCCGGCCCGCTGATCGACCACCTGCTCGTCACCCGGTTCAATCTGCCCTCCCGCGGTCCCGAGAGCTTGATCCGGGCCCAGGACGGGTGGCTGCTGAGCCGGGTGCAGGCTCTTCGAGCGCTACACGGTTCCCTCGGTGCGCTCCCAGATCGGCGGCGGCGTCCGCTGGCTGGTGTACCTCGATCCGCAGAGCCCGGCGTGGCTTCTCGACCGGCTGGCCCCGCTGGTCGGGGAGGGGCTTCTGGAGACCCGGTTCCGCGAGGAGGTGAGTTGGGCCGATCTTGCGGCGGACGCCCGCGAGGTGACCGGTGCCGGAGGAGACCTGCTCATCACGACCAACGTGGACAACGACGACGCGCTCGCGGTGGACTTCGTCTCCCGCGTCCAGGCCGCCGCACGGGAGGGCGTCCGGGGGGCGGTCTACCTGACCGACGGCCTGGTCAAGGCGGGAGACCGGAGCTATGCCTGGCGCGACCGCGACAATGCCTTCTGCAACGTCATCGAGACCTGGGAGGATCCCCAGACCGCCTGGCGCGACTGGCACATCCTGCTGGGTCGGCACATGCCGGTGACCGCGATCAGCGGTGCCCCGGGTTGGCTGCAGGTCATTCACGAGCGGAATGTGAGCAATCGGATGAGGGGGAGACTCACCGATCCTGCCGGCTACCGGGAACTCTTCCCCGGCGCCCTCGACGACATCGCCTCTCCCGGCCGCATCGAGCTCGTCAGGGATGCGGTGATCTCCCGGCCAGCCCGCCAGATGCGTGAGGCGGTCCGGGCTGCCGGGAAGGGCATTCTGCTCGCGGCACTCGGCAAGGATGGACTCGAACGACTCAAGGAGAAGTATCATGCGGTGCGGTAGACGAGGAGTGGCGCGGGTCTGCGGGCTGGTGCTGACAGTGGGGCTGGCTCTGACGGCACTGTCGGCGTGCGGTGCGGCATCGGGGCCGGCACCGCCGAGCCCTGGAGGAGGCAGTGCCGGTGGGAGCTCGGCGCCCACCCCATCGAAGACCCCCGCGCCTGCGCCGGCGGCGGGCTGGACCATCACCAGGGCCAATGTCGGTCTCGGTCCGGAGGGGCTGACCTGCAAGGGGTTGGCGGAGTACCGGGGGCCGCGCACCGTCCCGGCCGGCACCACGATCTCCCAGAAGCGCATCACCCACGGACTGGACCTGTCGGCGGGCGGCATCACCCTCGAGAAGAGCTGCATCCAGCCGACCGAGGCGGCCCCGGGAATGCCGATTCTGGGCACCACGAACTACGACTCTGGGAAGCCGACACCCGCCAAGGTCACCATCCGCAACAGCGAGATCGACGGATCCCTGCTCAATGAGAAGGCTGCGGCGCAGGCGACCGGCTTCATCGGCGTGGCCGACCTGATCGGCAACTACATCCATCGCCTGGGCAGCGGGATCGGGATCATGAACGCCGGCACTGAATTCGATGCGCTCGTCGAGCACAACTACGTCACCGGCCTGGTGGCCTGGGGGGACGCCGCCGCGGACGGCACCCACTCCGACGCCTTCACCGTGCGTGATTTCGATATCAGCAAGAGACCGGGCCGCACACTGGTCGTGCGGAACAACCGGTTCGACTGCGACTCCACCGCTCCCGACGGGCGCCCTCTTTGTGCAGACCTACGCCGGGCCGATTAAGAACGTGCTCGTCGAGAAGAACCTCCTGGAGGGGGGTGGCTACCAGCTCGGGCTGAACCAGACGAAGTATCCGTACAGCGATCTGCGCGCGATCGACAATCGATTCACCGGCACAGGATGGGGGCCCGCCTATGTCCAGGGCGGAAAGGGGTGGACGCAGTGGAAGGACAACTTCCGCTACAGCTCCTCCGCAGCTGATGCGCGAGGTGCCGTCGTCGATGCTCCCTGATTGGCGGAGGAACGTGATTCCGACGAGTCCGGTACCGGGCCCGCATTGCCGGGATCCTCGCGTGAGGGGCTCGATGTGAGCTTTCAGAGTGTTCTGATGACGATGCTGCGGCGGTGGTATGTCGTGGTGGTGGCGATGCTGTGCGCGGGCTGCCTCGGGATCTACTGGATGAAGGACGCCGGCTGTTACTCCGCGGCGACGACGGTGAGCTTCACCCTTCCGAAGAGAGAGGCTCTGCTTCCCGAGAGCGGTCGCAACGATGAGAATGTCATCGCCTTCGCCGGGGCTGTCGCGACGGAGATCAACCAGGGCAGGAGGCCGGCCACCTACGCCTCGAATGAGGCTCCGCTGTACGGCGTCGGGGTGCGGCAGGGAGTGCTGGTCGCGATGCCGAATCTCGGTGGGCAGTGGTCGGCGATGTACTCCAGGGCCGATATCGAGATCCAGATCGTGGGGCGAAGCCGCGAATGGGTCGAGGCCACCCAGCAGGAGATCATCAAGAAGGTGTTCGAGGTCTCGAAGCACCGGCAGAGTTCGGCATACACGAGCCCGCAGACCTACATCACTGCCACTGTCATCCCCCTCACAACCGGTGTTCAGCACGTCTCCGTGGGACGAGCGAGCCAGATGCTGGCCTTCGCGGCACTTCTTTTCGCTGTTCTCCTCGTGGGTGGATCGGGAGCTGTGATACTGGATCGAAAGGTCGGCCACCCGAGGGCCGTCAGTGACCTGCCGGGTGGCCCCGACGGGCCTTCCAACTCCAGGAGGACCAGCGCATGAACCTCTCTCAGACCGTGCGTTCCATGCTTCGCCGCTGGTACATCCTGCTGGCCGGACTTCTGGTCGCGGCGGGCCTGGCTGTCAGCGTCTGGAACAGGGTGCCGCCCACCTATACCCGCACCTCCACCCAGATTCTGCTGCCGGGGGAGGGGAGTATCCCGACCGGCAGCAACCCGTATCTGTTCGTCGGAGGCCTGGCTCCCACTGCCGACATCCTGGTCAGAGGGCTGGCATCCAACGATGTCATCGGCCAGGCGACCAAGGGGCATTCCGCCAGCTCTGTGCAGGTGGTCCGCGACCCCACGACCTCGGGGCCGGTGATCGTGATCACCGTCGAGTCCGAGAGTGATGCGTCTGCGGAGCAGGTGCTCGCCGCGATGGATCGCAGGACCGCCAGTCTGCTGGACAGCCTCCAGGCCGAAGAGAAGATTCCGGAGAAGCGGCGGATATCTGTGGTGCCGGTCTCCTTCGACACGGAGGGGACGGTCAGTCAGAAGACGCGGATGATGTTCACCGGCGCCGCGGGCATCGCGATCGTCGTGCTCACCGTGCTGGTGGCCGCGTTCGTCGAGGGAGTGAGCCGGAACCGCCGGGCGAAGCGTGACGCGGCGCAGCAGACATCCCCGACGCCCGACGACGGTACGTCGTCATCTCCGGCCCATCCGGGGGAGACGTCACCCTCGCCCGCTACCCCCTCGTCACCGGTGTCTCCGCCGCCGGACGGCGATGTGGATCTAGCCGGAAGAGGGGAACATGACCACCGAGCCCCTGTCGGATAAGGCCCACCCGCGGGCCCTCGGTGCCGAGGGGATGCTGACGGCCTACATCGTGCTGCTTCTGGCCGTACCCTCCGGCGTCACTCTCTCCGGGCTCGGCAGCTATGGCCGGCCGTCGATGCTCTGGGGCCTGCTGCTGCTGGGATGGTGGGTGCTGTGGCGCCTGGAGGGCGGCACCACGGCTACGGCTCGGCGTCATCAGCCTGCCAGGATCGCGGTGGTCGCCCTCATCGTGGTGGTGCTCGTGAGCTTCGCCCAGGCGATGATGCGGGGGCAGCCGCCCGATCAGATCAGCCCTGCGATCGCCGCCCTGGTGCGGCTGGCGTCCTGGTGCGGGGTCTTCCTGGTCGCTCTGGACGGCATCGAGGGCGTCGAGGATGTGGCGCGCATCGTCCGGCGTCTCGTGGTGGCGAGCGGCCTGCTCGCGACGCTGGGCCTGCTGCAGTTCGTCTCGCGCCGGTCGCTGCTGGAGTGGGTGGGCGGGTTCCCGGCCTGCAGTACGCAACGGAGGAGGAGGTCGGCTCGCGCGGCGTCTTCGCCCGTGCGGTCGGGACATCGATCCATCCCCTGGAGTTCGGGGCGGTCCTTGTCGGCATACTCCCGCTGGCGATCGCCGCGGCCATGTCCAACGGCTTTCGCAGGGGAAGCCCGGTCCAGATCCGCTGGTGGCTCTCAGCAAGCCTCTCGATGGTCGTGTGCCTCATCTCTGTCTCCCGCTCGGCGATCATCGGCCTGGTCGTCGCGATCCTGGCCTGTCTGCCGGCGATGGCGAAAAGGGAGAGGCGCATCGTTCTGGTGGGGGGAGTGCTGGCGGCCGGCGCGGTCGCGGTGCTGGTGCCTGGAATGGCCACCACGGTGATCGCCATGTTCACCGGCGCCTCGGATGATCCCAGTACGCAGTCGCGCAGTGAGGCTCTGGCCAGGGTCCCCGAGTTCCTGTCGGCGTCCCCGGTGCTGGGGGCCGGATTCGGCACCTTTCTGCCTCGCTACTACATCTTCGACAATCAGTGGGTGCTGACCCTGGTCGAGCTGGGAGTCGCCGGCACGGTTGCGCTTGCGGGGATATTCGGCACCGGCATGTGGAGCGCCGTCACCGCCGCGCGAAGCTCGCACCGCCGGGAGGCGGCGGGGACAGGGCAGGCGCAGGCGGCCGAGATAGGACCGGCGCTGGCGGCCTCGGTGCTCACCCTCGCAGTCCTCTACGCGTTCTTCGACGCCTTCTCCTTCCCGATGTCGGTGGGTCTGCTCTTCCTGCTCACCGGCCTGAGCGCTGCTCTCTACCGCATGACCGAACCGCGCCAGGAGAAGGGAGAGCAGGTGCGCGAAGGTCGGCCGGAGGTTCCGGTCGAGACGCCCTCGGCGCGGGCCGATTCGTGAACCGGTCCCGTGAGATGCTTCATGGACTCCAGTGACCGGAGACAGTCAGTGTGAGCCTCGTGTGAACGAGATGCCCGTTTCAGGACACCATCGAAGGTCGGGGAAATCATGTTTCGACAGCGTGGACGAGTCGCCGGCAAAGAGCGCGGACGAGCCGCCAGAAGAACAACTGGCAAGGCGCGTCACCGGGACCGTCACATTCTGATCATTGTGCAGAATCTCCCGGTGCCATTCGACCGGAGAGTATGGCTCGAATGCCAGGCGCTGCGGGCGAACGGCTATCAGGTGAGCGTCATCTGCCCGAAGGGTCCGGGTGATCCTCCACGCGAGGACATCGACGGGATTCACATCTACAAATACCGCCCTGCCCCCGAGGCGAAGGGTCTGCTCGGATTCGCCGTCGAGTTCGGCTACTCCTGGCTGCGCACCGCCGCGCTGTCGGCCGTCGTGGCCAGAGAACGGCCGTTCCGGGTGATTCAGGCCTGCAACCCGCCGGACACCTACTGGTTGCTCGGTCTGGCATGCCGGCTCAGGGGGATCGCCTTCGTCTTCGACCATCATGATCTCAACCCGGAGCTGTTCATCTCTCGGTTCGGGCCGCCCCGGACACTGGTCCAGCGAATGGAGTTCAACGGGTTGGCCTGGCTCGAGCACATGACCCATCGCACGGCCCATCGGGTGATCTCGACGAATGAGTCGTACCGCCAGAAGGCCATCGGCCGGGGCGGGGTGGATCCGGATCGCGTGACGGTGGTGCGCAGCGGTCCCGACACCCGGATGATGAGGCCGTGCTATCCCCCCGATCCGCGGCCCTCGGATGCGGTCGAACTGGTCTACCTGGGCATCATGGGGCCCCAGGACGGCGTCGAGAACGTGCTCCACGTGATGGACGAGCTCGTGCACCGGCGCGGCCGGACCGATCTCCATGCCACCCTGATGGGATTCGGGGACTCGCTGCAGCATCTCAAGAGGCTGGCCGCGCGGCTCGGGCTGGAGGACTGGGTGACCTTCACCGGCCGGGCGGACCGCCAGATGGTCATGGAGAACCTGAGCCGAGCCGACATCGGCCTGTGCCCCGATCTGAAGACTCCCCTCAACGACCTGTCGACGATGAACAAGACGATGGAGTACATGGCCTTCGCCCTGCCCAGCGTCTCCTTCGACCTCGCCGAGACCCTCGTCAGCGGGGGAGACAGCGTCCTCATCGTGCCGTCGAAGGACATCGCCGCCTTCGCCGATGCGGTCGAGAGGCTCGCCGATGAGGAGGAACTGAGGCGGATTCTGGGACGCTCGGCCCGGACCCGGGTGTCCGAGGAGCTGGACTGGCGGCCCCAGGCCGAGGCCTACATCGGCGTCTATGACTCGCTCCTGGGCATCGAGCGGCCCTCCGGGATCACCTACCCGGAGATTCCGGCCCGCAGCCATGACGAGTGGGGGAACAGGCTCGTACCGCTGGACGACGAGGACGAGTTGAACCGCTACATCGTGGAGCGTCGATGAGCGGGGCGTCGGTGCGACACCATCTGGATTCCTCCCATGAATCCCGTGCGGCGCGGGGATTCATCTGGTTCGCGGCTCAGGACTGGTGGTACCACAACCAGGCGCACTCGGACTTCCAGCTGATGAAGGAGGTCGCCCGCAGCCGCCCGGTCCTGGTGGTCAACAGCCTGGGCCTGCGGAGGCCGGGGCCCGGAATCAGCACCAACCCCGGTCGGCGCATCCTGCGGAAGCTGCGCAGCATGACCAGGTTCCTCAGACGCCCCCTCCCCGAACTGCCCAACTTCCACGTCTACACCCCGCTGATGCTTCCGGTCTACGGCTCCAACGGTCCGCTGTACCGGCTCAACGCGCTGCTCATCCGCTGCCAGGTCGGGCTGGCCGCCCGGCTTTCCGGGGTGCCCAGGGCGCCCGCAGTCGGCGCCACCATCCCGACCGCCTGGCCGGTCGTGGAGAAGATGGCCCGATCGGCGCTGATCTTCAACCGCTCGGACCTCCAGTCCGCCTTTCCGGAGGCCGATGGACAATGGGTGGCCGATCTCGAACGGCAGTTCCTCAGCCATGCCGATCACGTGCTCTACGTGAGCCATGAGCTGATGCGCCGGGACGAGCCCCTGGTGGGGGCCAGGTCATTCTTCATCGACCACGGCGTCGATCTCGATCACTTCTCGAAGGACGGGCCGGTCCATCCGGACATCCAGGAGATCCCGCGCCCGCGGATCGGGTTCTTCGGTGGTCTGGACGACTACGTCGTCGACATGAAACTGCTGGCCGGGGCCGCCCGGGCGCTGCCGCAGGCGAGCCTGGTGCTGATCGGCGACGCCACCTGCCCGATGGACGAGCTGACAGAGTTGGCGAACGTCCACTGGCTCGGATTCCGCGACTATCGGGAGATCCCCTCCCTGGGGCGGGGATTCGACGCGGCCATCATGCCGTGGCTCGACAACGAGTGGATCCGCTTCGCCAATCCGATCAAGATCAAGGAGTACCTGGCACTCGGCCTTCCGGTGGTCACCATGGACTATCCGGAGGTCGAGGCCTATCGCGGTCAGGTGCGGGTCGCAGCAGACCGGTCGGCCTTCGTCGACGAGCTGCGGGCGGCCCTGGCCGATCCCGGAGCCCCCGATCAGCGGGCGCAGTTCGTGAGGCCGTACTCCTGGGCCGGACGGGCCGAGGCACTGCTCGAGATTGCGGGGGAACGCTGATGTGCGGCATCGCAGGAGTCTTCGGCAGACAGGCGGCGTCGCCGCCCAGGCTGCAGGCGATGGCCGACGCGCTGCGCCATCGAGGTCCCGATGAATCGGCGGTGTGGACCGAAGGTGGCCTCGGGCTCGCCCATGCCCGGCTCTCCATCATCGACCTGGCCGGATCCCACCAGCCGATGCACGCTGTCGATGGCTCCTGGTCCGTGGTGTTCAACGGCGAGATCTTCAACTATCGCGAGCTGCGGAAGGATCTGGACTATCCCTTCAGCACCGAGGGAGACACCGAGGTGCTCCTCGCCGGACTGGTTCGCCACGGCATCGAGTTCGTCGACCGGCTTCGCGGCCAGTTCGCCGTCGCGGCCTTCCACCACCCGAGCCGGACCCTTCACCTGGTGCGGGACCGGCTGGGCATCCTGCCGCTGTACTACCGGCGCGACGCCGGCGGCGTGATCTTCGGATCCGAGGTCAAGGCGATCCACGCCTACACCGGCCGCCCGCCCAGCGTCGACCCCGACAGCCTGGACGCCTACCTGACGGGGGGATCGGTACCGTCCCCGTTCACGCTGTTCGCCGGCGTCTCCAAGCTGGAGCCCGGGCACCGGATCGAGGTCGGGGAGTCCGGCGACCCGACCGTCCACCGATACTGGTCCCCGCCGCCGATGCGGCCGCGGCCGATGAGTGCGCTCGGCAGTGTGGTCGATGAGGCGGACCACACGATCAGGGACGCCGTGCGGGCCGCCCTGGTCGCCGACGTCCCCGTGGGCTCCTACCTCAGCGGCGGGGTCGACAGCAGCCTCATCGTCGCGATCATGAAGCAGCTGCGCGGATCGGCTCCGGTCGAGACCTTTGCTGCAGGATTCGGGAATCCCCGATACGACGAGCTGGCATGGGCGAAGAAGGTCAGCGACCGCCTCGGCACCCGGCATCACCAGGTCGATGTGCGGGCAGAGGATTTTCTCGATCTGTGGCCACGACTGACCTGGCATCGGGACGCCCCGATGTCGCAGCCGGCCGATATCGCGGTCTACCGACTCGCCCAGGCGGCCCGGCAACGCGTCACGGTCGTGCTCTCAGGAGAGGGCGGCGACGAGCTCTTCGGCGGATACCCCAAGTACCGGTACGCCGGGTTGAGCGGGCTGGCCAGGCGGATTCCAGCCGGGCCGCGGTCGGCGGTGGGCCGACTGGTGGAGGCCCGCCTCCCGAGGCGTCTCGCGCGGTCTCGGATCGCCCTGCGTGCGATGACCGCCGGATCCGAGGTCGGTCAGTTGTCGACATGGTTCGCCCCGTTCACCGAGGCCGAGAGACGAGAGCTTGTCGGCGGCGATCCGTCGCCGGACCGTCTGCGCGCCGTTCCCGAGGGGGTCGACGACATCGACCGGATGCTGCGCTTCGACCTGGAGAGCTGGCTTCCCGACAACCTGCTGGAACGCGGCGATCGGATGACGATGGCCGCGTCGCTGGAACTGCGCCCCCCGCTGCTGGACCACCGGGTGGTCGAGTTCGCCTTCGGACTTCCCTCTCAGATGAAGGTCCGCGACGGCGTTTCTAAGTGGTTGTTGAAAGAGGTGGCGAAGCGCTATCTCCCCGACGAGGTCGTCTCTCGGCGCAAGGTCGGATTCCGGGTGCCTCTCGACGAGTGGTTCCGCGCCGGTCTGCGCGAGAGCGCCTGGGACAGGCTGACCGGGCCGGACTCCTTCGTGGCCTCTGCCCTCGACCGCGAGGCGGTGCTGAGACTGCTCACCCGCCACGAGAGCGGGCGATTCAGCGAGGAGAGCCGAATCTGGACGCTGCTCTCCCTCGAGATCTGGCACGAGGTCTGCATCACAGGATGGCAGCGCGAACGGCGCGCCAGTGGCCCTGTCGGCAGTTAGGCTGCGGCAATGAACATCGGCGAGTTCTTCCTCGGCCACGCCGACAGCCATGCCGAAGCCCTGGTGGACGGCGATGGCACGCACAGCTACGGCCAGCTCCGGGCAGAGGTGCTGCGCAGGACCGGCGCCCTCGCGGATCTCGGCCTGCGCCCCGGGGACCGGGTCGCGCTCGTCGGCGCCAACGGATTCGGCTGGGCCGCCTCCTATCTGGCGATCCTCGCGGCGGGCATGGTCGCCATACCGATCGCCCACACCCTCACGCCGGAGGAGATCGCCGCGCGGGCGGGATGGATCGGCGCCGGGGCCGCATTTCTCGGGCCGATGGAGTCGCGCCGGCTCGCCGGCCGGCTCGGTCCCGCTCTTCCGCTCGCCTGGGACCGCCACCCGGCTCAGGAGCCCAGCACTCCGCTGCCCTTCGTCGATGTGGCTCCCGGCACGGACGCCGTGCTCGCCTTCACCTCCGGCACCACGGGCCGTCCGCGGGTGGTGCGGCTGACCCATGCCAACCTGGAGGCCAACACTCAATCCATCCTCGACTATCTGCCCCTGAGCGCCAGTGAGCGGGCGCTCGTCGTCCTGCCGTTCAGCTACGTCTTCGGGGCCTCCCTGCTGCACACCCACCTGAGGGCCGGCGCCACCCTCGTGGTGCAGACGAACGCCGCCTTCCCCCAGCAGATCGTCGAACGGATGGCCGCCGAGCACTGCACCGGGTTCGCCGGCGTCCCATCCACCTTCGCCGTCCTGCTGCGCAACAGCACATTCGCCGGCCATACCCTCCCCGATCTTCATCTCATCCAGCAGGCCGGCGGAAAACTGGCCTCCACGATGGTGGCGGAGTTGCGGGCGGCACAACCTCAGGCCCAGCTGTTCGTGATGTACGGCCAGACCGAGGCGACGGCGAGGCTGTCCTACCTTCCACCCGAAGAGCTCGAGACCAGACCGGGCTCCATCGGACGGGGCATCCCGGGCGTGAGCCTGCGGGTCGTCGGCCAGGACGGCGCCGAGGTGGCTGCAGGCCAGGTTGGCGAGATCCGGGCCCGGGGCGGCAACATCTCGCCCGGATACCTCGACGACCCCGAGGAGACCGCCCGCCGGATGCCCGGTGGCGAGTTGCGCACCGGCGACCTGGCCACCGTGGACGAGGACGGATACATCTACGTCGTCGATCGTCGGGAGGACTTCATCAAGTCGTGGGGAGTGAGAATCTCCAGCCAGGAGATCGAGGCCGTCGCGCTCCAGCTCACCGACCTGGTCCAGGCGGCGGTGGTCGGGGTGCCCGACGATGCCGCCGGCGAGCGGGTGGAGATGGTCGCAGTATGCCGCGACGGTTCGGGGCTGACCGCCCAGGATGTCATCGATCACTGCCGTGCCCGGCTCGCCAAACATATGGTGCCGGCGTCGGTGCACCTGGTTCCATTGATTCCCCTCAACAGCAACGGTAAAATTTCCAAACCAGCGATCCGTGATCTTTGCATTGGCCAAGGGGTGGCCAACTAGCCTGAGAGAGACCGCCATGAAACGAAAACCACTTATCGTCGTTCTTCTCGGGGTGCTCGCGGCGCTTGTCGCAGGCTCGGCCTGGGCACTCCACGGAAAAGAAGCCTCGGTGCCCGCGGCAGTCGAGAAAAAGGCCGCGGATCCCGACGATCTCGAGTCCTTCAGCAAGCAGAAGATCTTCTTCGGTCATCAGTCCGTCGGTGCGAATATCATCACCGGTCTCGAGGCGACCTACAACGGCCCCGGAAAGCCCACGCTCACCGTCGTCGAGACGCGCGACGATCCGCCGGGCAGCGGGGGATATCTGGCGCACGCCCCGATGGGCGTCAATGGCGACCCGGACGGCAAGATCGTCGATTTCGAGTCCGTGATGAACAGCAAGATGGGAGACGCCGTCGACGTGGCCGTGCTCAAGCTGTGCTACGCGGACATCACCGCGGGCACCGACGTCAACGCCGTATTCCAGAAGTACACGGCGATGATGACCCGTCTGGAGGCCGCTCACCCCGGCGTGAAGTTCATCTACACCACCGTCCCGCTCACCACCGACCACGGCTGGAAGCAGACCGTGAAGTCCTGGATAGGGCGCGACGACCAGATGGGGCCCGCTGACAACGTCGCCCGGCAGCGCTACAACGAGCTGATCCGGGAGCGCTACGGCGATTCCGGCCGGCTCTTCGACATCGCGGCCGTCGAGTCGACCGCCGACACCGAGCCGACCGAGCGATCTCACGACGGCACGACCTATTACGTGCTCAACCAGGGTCTCGCCGCCGATCCGGGCCACCTCAACGAGCTCGGCGCCCGGGTCGCGGCCGCCGAGTTCATCGACATTCTCGCCGGGCAGCCCAGTCGGTGAGGCTGAGGTCGGCGGGCCCCGGTGACGCACCGGGGCCCGCCGACCCTGACCCGACCGGTCACACCTCTGGGACGTCTCCCAGCAGGACCGGCCTCTCGTGCAGATAGGCCGTGGTGCGGCGCTTCTGCTCGATGTCGCGGATCACCCTCCCCACAGCTTCCTCGGTGAGGTCGGTGGCGACCGCGATCTCGGCGGGCGGCACCCCGTTGTTGTGGCCGAACAGGCACAGATCCATCCGGTCGTAGGGCAGGCTGAAGTAGAACTCCTCCTGAGACTGCGGCATCGAGTAGGTGTCGGTGGTCGGCGGGCGGGAGCGGATCGTCTCGGGGACGCCCAGATACTCGGCCAGGGCGTAGACCTGGGTCTTGTACAGGTGGGCGATCGGCTTGAGATCGGCCGCCCCGTCACCGAGCTTCACGAAGAAGCCCTGGTCGTACTCGAGCCGGTTCGGGGTGCCGGCGACCGCGTAGTTGAGCCGGTCGGCGTGGAAGTACTCCAGCGTCTTGCGGGTGCGCTGCTTGAAGTTGGTGGCCGCCACGATCTCGAGATAGGTCCCGGTGGTGAGCCGCCGGGTCTCCTGGCTGCCGTCCGGCGCCTGGATGACGATCGAGTAGATCCGGTAGCGGTCGGAGTCCACCACGCTCGGCAGGACGATCTTCGATCGATAGCCGGGACCGTACTCGGGGAAGACCTTGCGGATGGCGTCGTCGCGGCGGCGGTAGCAGCCGAAGGCCTCGAGCATGGGGGAGATGTCCTCGTGGGCCGAGTCCACGCCCAGGGAGTCGATGAGTTCCGAACTGATCGGGAGGGTCTCGTCGGAGGATTCGGACTCCGGCAGCTGGAGGGCGAAGACCCGCTCGGGGCCCAGGGCCCGTACGCACAGAGCGGCCACCACGCTGGAGTCGATCCCGCCGGAGACGGCGACGACGGCGCCCTTGCGGCGGGCTCGTTGCAGATAGCCGCGGATGCCCTCTGATATCCGGGCGGTCTCCGCGGCCTCGTCGATGGTGAGACTGGCCGGGCCAAATACGGTCATGCTGTGCTCCTTGTGCGGAAATCGAGAACGGTCGGGTCTTCTGGGGATCGGAGTGGCTGCTTCGCCGCGCGCACCTGGTCGACCAGCAGCTGGGTCGACAGAACGGCCACCAGGCGCATGTTGTCGGTATTGCTCAGTCCCCGGCCACGGCGCCTGCGCGCCTTGGCCATCAGGGCGTCGACCATCTGGGGGCGGAACACGCCGGCCCGCGCCACGGCCTGGGGACAGGTGACGCCGTCCACCCAGTCCGGCGTCCCCTCGGCGAAGAAGCTCGCGGCGTCGGGGGAGCGGTAGGGCTGTTTGGGGCGGCGCACGATCTCGGCCGGCAGCAGATCGGCGAAGGCCAGCTTGAGCAGGTGCTTCTCGTCGAACCCCCTGATCTTCTGCTCGGCCGGTACGGAGTTGGCGAACCGGCCCACTGCCACGTCCAGGAACGGGAAGCGGCCCTCGACAGAATTGGCCATCAGCATCCGGTCCCCCTGGGAGGCGAGGATGTAGCCGGGCAGCAGGGTCGTCATCTCCAACCACTGGGCGCGGCTCAGCATCTCCCACCGGCCGGAGCCTTCGGGCATGGCGGTCACCAGGTCGTGACCGGCGGCCGAGTCGCCGCGAAGATCGGAGGCGAGCATCGACTTCAGCGTCGCGGTGGTGTCCCAGCGAGGACGGTGCGACATGGCCGGGTCGTCGAGGCTCAGGTTCTTGGCGAAGAAGGCCGCCGCGAAGGCGGGTGTACGGCCCGGGGACCGCTCCATCCACGGATAGAGCCGCGCCACCGCGCGCTGCCGGGCATCCGGATCGGGGTCGCCGGCGTAGAGCTGCCGGACCTTCGCCTCCAGGAAGATGTCGTAACCGGCGAGCACCTCATCGGCCCCCTCGCCGGTCACCACCACCTTGTAACCCGAACTGCGCACCAGCCGTGACAGCAGGAACATCGGGGCCGGGGCGGTCCGCAGCAGCGGGTGCTCGGCATGCCAGACCACCTCCGGGAAGATCTCGGCGATATCGCGCTCGCCGACCTCGACCTCGTGATGGCGGGTCCCGAGCCTGCTGGCGAGAAGCTGCTGGTATCGGCCCTCGTCATGCTCGGCCGAGGTGAACCGCAGCGAGAAGGTGTCGACCTCCACATCGGTGAAGGAGGCGATGAGAGAGGCGGTCACCGAGGAGTCGATGCCCCCCGACAGATAGGCGCCGACCGGAACGTCGCTGCGCTCGAAACGCAGCCGGACCGCGTCGATCAGCCGCTCGCGGAGTTCCTCGGCGTGCTCCTCCTCGGACCCGGCCGCTTCCCGTCCCGCTTCGGGGAACTCGGGGGACCAGTACGGGTGAGCGGTCGATCGGCCGTCGACGATGCGCAGGTAACTGCCCGGAGGCACCTGGCTGACGCCCAGAAATGGGGTGCGCGGGGCCACCGGGGCCCAGAAGGTGAAGATCTGGTCCAACCCTGCCGGATCCAGTTCCGGGGTCGTCGAGGAGAGTGCGAACAGCGCCTTCATCTCGGAGGCGAAGCGCAGCTCCCCACCCTGGCGGGTGAGATAGAGCGGACGGACGCCGTACCGGTCGCGGCTGAGGATCAGCTCGCCGGTGCGGCGGTCCCAGATGGCCAGGGCCCATTGACCGTTGAAACGCTGGAAGGCGTCCGGCCCCCACTCCTCCCAGGCGTGCACGATCACCTCGGTGTCGCATCTGGTGCGGAAGGAGTGCCCCCGGTCGGTGAGCTGGGCCCGCAGCTCGACGTGGTTGAAGATCTCCCCGTTGAAGGTCACCCAGACCTGGGAGTTCCTCGTTGCACATCGGCTGGACGCCGTGCGCGGTGTCGACGATGGCGAGCCTGGTGTGCCCGAGCGCCACCCGGTCATCAATGAAATATCCGGCCCCGTCGGGACCGCGATGATGGAGGGCGGCCATCATGGTCATCACCCGTTCGGGCGCAGCTGGGCCCGTGAGGGAGTAAGTACCGCAGATACCGCACATCGTCAGCCCCCGAACCGCGCCGCCTGTCAATGGCCGCTTGCCAATACTGGTCGTGTACTGAACCGGTCGTGCACCGAGCTCATTGCGCACACACTATCCACCGGATCGGGTCAATAGCCGCGATTGCCCAGACGACTGTGAATCCGGTCATTGCCGACCCTCCGCCGAGTAGGGTCAGCGCCATGCACAACGACGACATCACGCCGCGTGAGCGGGTGCGAGGTTTTGTCCTGGACAACCTGCTTCTCGGGGATACCGAGCGCATGCCCACCGATGACGCCTCATTGCTGGACTCCGGTGTCATTGATTCCACCGGGATCCTGGAGCTCATCGAGTTCCTCGAGGAGACATTCGGCATAAGCGTTGCCGACAACGAGACGGTTCCGGAGAATCTGGACGGAGTCGACCGGGTCGTCGCCTATCTCTCCCGCAAGCAGACCTGACGCCGGAGCCGACCATGGAACCGCTCGCCAAGGACATGGCGCGAGGCATGGCGGCCATGCTGCCGCCAGATCCCTCGCCACGGGCCCGTCTCCAGTACGTCCTGACAGACTCGGAGTTCCACGGCGTCGCCGTCTACCGCCTCGGGCGGCGAGCCAACGATCTGAGACGCCGGAGATCGCCACTGGGCGTGCCGCTCGTGGTGGCGCACCGGCTGGCCAACCGCGTCCTCACCCATATCGATCATCTCGACATCGCACCGGGGGCCAGTATCGGCCCCGGTCTGCTGCTGATGCACCGGCACGGCGTCATCATCGGACCCACCGTGATCGGCCGGAACTGCGTGATCCACCAGAACGTCACCATCGGTCAGCGCGTCGCCGGGGGAGACCACGGCATGCCCACCCTGGGCGACAATGTCTGGATCGGGCCGGGCGCGGTGATCACCGGCGATATCACGATCGGCGACGGCGTCACCATCTCTGCCGGTTCGGTGCTGTCCAAGGATGTGCCCGATCGCTGCCTGGTGGCGGGCAACCCTGCGCGGGTGATCGCCAAGGACTACGACAACTCCCGTATGATCGGCACCAGCGACAACAGATGATCGGCACGGATGATCGACGGGGACGGACAAGTACGGGATGGGCAGTGATGACCACGAGGCTGGCTGTGGACACTGATCCCCTCCGAAACGGCCCCAACCGCAGCAGGGGCGGTGACCTGGCCGACCGGCAGGTGAACTCCCTGATGCGGGCCGCCCTGATCTGGGCGTGTGGGGCGGCGGTGATCGTCGGCCTGTTCTGGCTGGCCGCGGGGCCTCACCATGTCGGCGATCTGCTCGGATCGCTGGTGGGCTCGGCGCTGGCCCTGGTCTATCTGTACACCGGCCGGTCGATCCACCTGCTGGTCGGCGGCGGCTCCTTCGCCGGGGCCATGATGCTGTTCCTCATGCAGATCGCGGTGCTCGCGATGCTGGGCGAGGCGGTGCTGCGCGGCAACCTGCTGGCCCGCCTGGGAACCGGGCCGGTGCCGATGGCCAGCTCGACGGTCGTGATCGCGCTGGCCTGGACGGTGGGAGTGGTGGTGGCGGGCCGGCACCCGAACCAGCGCATCTATCAGGATCGGGAGAACCAATGACGCCGATCCGGATTTTCAGCCCTGAGCCTGTGTCGAGGGTGCGGTGAAAACTCCCGGCTCCCCCGCGTCAGCTGATACAGTTCCACTCGTCATGAACGGTAACGCGTCGTCGCGGAAGTCAGCCGGCGAACAGTCTGGTGGATCGGGATCCGAGGACGCCATGGGCGTGCTCAGCTATGTTCTGGCAGGCCTGCTCCTCTACGGCGGGCTCGGCTGGTTCATCGGTTGGCGGCTTCATCAGAGCTGGATCTTCCCGGTCGGGATGATTCTCGGCCTGGCCATCAGCGTCTATGTCATCGTGAAGAGGTACGGGACCGACGCCCCGCACTCCGGCGACAACGAGGAGGAGAAGTAGTGAGCCACGGGATGCTCGTGCCGCTGGAGTACCACACCCCGGGGCTTGATGACTTCAAGTTCCCGGGAACCTTCGGCGTCTCCTGGATGGACAAGTCGTTCTGGCAGATCATCATCGCGACGGTACTGGTGATCGGCCTGTGGCTGTGGCTCAGCCACGCCATGAAGGTGGTTCCCGGCAAGCGCCAGGTGTTCGCCGAGTACTGCTACGACTTCGTCCGCAACACCCTGGTGCGAGACATCATCGGCCCCGGCTTCCGCAAGTGGCTGCCCTATCTTCTGGCCGTGTTCAGCTTCGTCCTGGTCAACAACTGGTTCGGCGAGTTCTTCATCTTCATGTTCCCGACCTTCTCCCACGTCGGCTATGTGTACGGCCTGGCGCTGGTGTCCTGGGTGGTGTACATCGTCGCCGGGATCCGGGCCAAGGGGCCTCTCAAGTTCTTCAAGAACTCGATCCTCCCGCCGGACGTCCCGTGGCCGCTGTGGATCCTCATCATTCCGCTGGAGTTCCTGTCGAACTTCATCACCCGTCCGGTCACCCTGGCCCTGCGACTGTTCGTCAACATGTTCGCCGGCCATCTGATCATCATGATCTTCCTGGTCGGCGGCGGTTACCTGCTCACCTACTCCGGCAGCCCCCTGTACAACGTGACCGGTGGCATCTCGATCCTCTTCAGCTTCGCCCTGTTCGGCCTGGAGCTGTTCGTCGGGTTCCTGCAGGCCTACGTCTTCACGGTGCTGTCGGCGCAGTACGTGGCGACATCGATATCCAGCGAGCACTGATCCTCACCCGCTCAGCACCTAGATTTTCGTCCTCGCCCCTCGGGGACGCGAAATGAGAAACGCCCCCCAAGGGGCACTATCCGGAAGGAAACACTCCATGGTTCCCATGCTTATCGGCGGTTCTCTGAACGCCATCGGATACGGCATCGGCACGATCGGCCCAGGCATCGGCGTGGCCATGATCTTCGCCGCCGTGATCAACGGCACGGCCCGTCAGCCCGAGGCCAAGCCGGCCATGATGAGCACCGCGTTCATCGGCTTCGCCGTGGTCGAGGCGCTGGCTCTGTTCGGCTTCGCGCTGGCATTCATCGTCTCGTGAGCACTGTCATGGCCGCGCCGTTGACAGTCCTGCTGGTGAATCTCGGGCCGCTGCTGCCCGAGCACCCGATCGAGATCATTCTCGGCATCGTCCTGGTGCTCGTGATCACCTGGGCGTGCTCGAAATTCATCGTGCCGCGCTTCGAGAACATGTACCACGAGCGTTCCGAGGCCATTCAGGGCGGGATCGAGCGCGCGGAGAAGGCACAGGCCGAGGCCAAGGCGGCACTGCAGCAGTACCGCGAGCAGCTGGCCGGAGCCCGCGACGAGGCCGCGCAGATCCGTGAGGACGCCAAGACCCAGGGTGCTCAGATCGTCGAGGAGATGCGGGCCACCGCCCAGGCGGAGGCCGATCGGATCACCGCACGGGCCACCGCCCAGATCCGCGCCCAGCGAGACCTCGCGGTCGGTGAGCTGCGCGGCGAGATCGGCGGGCTGGCCACCAGCCTGGCCGGCCGGATCGTCGGTGAGTCCCTCGCCGACGACGCGCGGGTCGAGGCCACGGTCGACCGGTTCCTCGCTGAACTGGCCACCCAGCCGGCACGATCGACCCGGGTGGGTGACAAGGCATGACCTCGACCGGCTCAGACTGGGGCGTCGCCGCTCAGCGGACCGCCACCCTCGACGCCGCGCTGGACGGGCTCGCGGTGAGTGCGCAACTCAGCGACGAGCTCTTCGCGGTCGTCGACCTGCTGGCGGCCCACCCGGCACTGGCCCGCGCACTGACCGACCCGGGCAGTGAGGTGGAGGCCCGCCGAGGGCTGATCTCGCGGCTGCTGGACGGACAGGTCGGCGAGGCCGCCCTGCAGGTGGTGGACGCCGCGATCGCGATCCGGTGGCCGACTCCCGGCGGACTGTCCACCGGGCTGGAGCGCCAGGCGGTCCGCGCCGTGCTGCTCACCGCGGCCGGCGAGGGCGAGGCCGATCAGGTGGAGGAGGAGCTGTTCCGCCTCCGCCAGACGGTGCTGGGAGATCTCAAGCTCTCGGCGGCCATCGAGGACCGGGAGCGGGCGGCGTCGGACCGGCGGGAGCTGGTCTCCCGGCTGCTGGCCGACAAGGCGGTCGCTCAGACCAGGATCCTCGCTGAGCGAGCGGTGCCGACCAGGGGCCGGGCCCGCTACGAGGAGACCCTGGCCGACTACCTGGAGCTGTCGGCCGCCATGCACGGCGGCGGACTGGCGGTCGTCGTCACCGCGCGCGGACTGTCGTCCGGCCAGCGCACCGAGATGATCGGGCAGCTGGAGCGGATCACCGGCCATCCGGTGGACCTGCGAGAGATCGTCGATCCCGAGGTGCTCGGCGGCGCCCGGATCACACTGTCCGATGAGGTCATCGACGGCACCATCGCGCGCCGCCTCGACCAGGCCCGACAGACGTTGGGCTGACCCTGAATGTTGTACCCGTGGCCAGGTTGGAGCCGGGCCCCCGAGTCGATCCTGAAGGACTCGAGTCAATGCTGAAGGAGAAGCAATGGCGGAACTGACGATACGTCCGGAGGAGATCCGCGACGCGCTGGACACCTTCGTCCAGAACTACACCCCGGAAGCGGCCGCCCGTGAGGAGATCGGCACGGTCATCACCTCCGGAGACGGCATCGCACGGGTGGCCGGGCTTCCGTCGGCGATGGCCAATGAGCTTCTCCAGTTCGAGAACGGCCGGATGGGCATCGCGCTGAACCTGGAGGAGCGCGAGATCGGCGTCGTGGTGCTCGGCGAGTCCGAGGGCATCGACGAGGGATCCACCGTGCGCGGCACCGGGGAGGTGCTGTCGGTGCCGGTCGGAGAGGGCTACCTCGGCCGGGTGGTCGACGCGATGGGCAACCCGATCGACGGCATGGGCGAGATCACCGGCATCGAGGGGCGTCGCGCCCTGGAGCTTCAGGCCGCCGGCGTGATGGATCGCCAGGAGGTCCGCGAGCCCCTGCAGACCGGCCTGAAGGCCATCGACTCGATGATCCCGATCGGCCGCGGCCAGCGCCAGCTCATCATCGGCGACCGCAAGACCGGCAAGACCGCGATCGCGATCGACACCATCATCAACCAGAAGGCCAACTGGGAGACGGGCGACCCGAACAAGCAGGTCCGCTGCATCTACGTGGCGATCGGCCAGAAGGGCTCCACGGTCGCCGAGGTGAAGGGATCGCTGGAGAAGGCCGGCGCGATGGAGTACACCACCATCGTCCACGCCCCCGCCTCCGACCCGGCCGGGTTCAAGTACATCGCCCCCTATGCCGGCTCGGCGATCGGCCAGCACTGGATGTATCAGGGCAAGCACGTCCTGATCGTCTTCGACGACCTCACCAAGCAGGCCGAGGCGTATCGAGCGATGTCCCTTCTGCTGCGTCGTCCGCCGGGCCGCGAGGCCTACCCCGGCGACGTCTTCTACCTGCACTCCCGGCTGCTGGAGCGCTGCGCCAAGCTCTCCGACGAGCTGGGCGCCGGATCGATGACCGGCCTGCCGATCATCGAGACGAAGGCCAACGACGTCTCCGCGTTCATCCCGACCAACGTGATCTCGATCACCGACGGCCAGATCTTCCTGCAGTCGGACCTGTTCAACGCCAACCAGCGCCCGGCCGTCGACGTCGGCATCTCGGTCTCGCGGGTCGGCGGCGCGGCGCAGATCAAGGCTATGAAGCAGGTCTCGGGCACCCTCAAGATCGATCTGGCCCAGTACCGCGACATGCAGGCCTTCGCGATGTTCGCCTCCGACCTGGACGACACCTCCCGATCCCAGCTGGAGCGCGGCGCGCGGCTGATGGAGCTGCTGAAGCAGGGTCAGTTCACCCCCTACCCGATCGAGAATCAGGTGATCAGCATCTGGGCCGGGACCACCGGGAAGCTGGACGACGTCCCGGTCGACGACGTGCTGCGCTTCGAGCACGACATGCTCGACCATCTGGCCAAGCAGACCGATGTGCTCACCGGGATCCGCGAGAGCGGAACCTTCCCCGACGACGCCCAGAAGGCCGCCGAGGAGGCGATCGAGAAGGTCAAGGAGACCTTCAAGACCTCCGAGGGCAAGTACCTGGCGGGCCACGAGGACTTCGAGCCGATGAATCCCGAGAAGATCACCCAGGCTCGGATCGTCCGGGCGAAGCGGAGCTGAGCGATGGCCTCCAACCTGCGACAGCTGCGGGATCGCCGTGACTCGGTCACCACGACGAAGAAGATCACCCGGGCGATGGAGCTGATCGCCTCCTCGCGCGTCCCGAAGGCCCAGCGCAAGGTGCGATCGGCGGCCCCCTACGCCGACGAGTTGAAGAGGGCCATCTCGGCGGTCGCCACCCACTCCCCGGAGGACCACCCGCTCACCCGACCGGTGACCGATCCGGTCCGCTCCGGGGTGCTGGTGATCACCGCGGACCGGGGGCTGGCCGGGGCCTACTCCTCGAACGCCATCAAGGCCGCCGAGCAGCTCACCGCCTCCCTCAAGGATCGCCAGGAGGTGAAGGTCTACCTGTGCGGTCGCAAGGGGATCCAGTACTACGAGTTCCGCGAGCGTCCCGTGGAGCACACCTGGAGCGGGTTCTCCGATGCTCCCAGCTATCAGAACGCCAGGGAGATCGCGGACCGGCTGATCGCGGACTTCCTCACCCCCGCCGATCAGGGAGGGCTGGACGAGATCCATCTCGTCTACACCCACTTCCACTCGATGCTGGTGCAGCAGCCGGAGGTGGTGCGGCTGCTCCCCCTGGAGGTCGTCGACGCGCCCGAGGACGAGTCCTCGGAGGGCGAGGAGATCTTCCACGAGTACCAGTTCGAGCCCGACGCGGCCTCGGTGCTGGACAATCTCCTGCCGCTCTACGTGGCCAACCGCATCCACTTCGTGCTGCTGCAGTCGGCGGCCTCGGAACTGGCGAACCGCCAGCGGGCCATGAAGTCGGCCACCGACAACGCCGAGCAGCTCATCGAGACCCTCTCGCGTCAGGCCAACCAGGCCCGCCAGGCGGCCATCACGCAGGAAATCACAGAGATCGTCGGCGGCTCGGCCGCCCTGACAGATTCCACCCCCGAGGAGTGAAGAGAGAAGCCATGACAGCTACCGCGACCAGTACCCAGGAGGACGCCGTGCAGTGCGTCACCGGCCGGGTCGTCCGGGTCATCGGCCCGGTCGTCGACGTCGAGTTCCCCGCCGGACACCTGCCCGACATCCTCAACGCCCTTCACGTCGACACCCAGGTGATGGACACCACGCAGACCATCACCCTCGAGGTGGCCCTCCACATCGGCGACAACACGGTCCGGGCCATCTCGCTCAAGCCCACCGACGGCATGCGGCGCGGGGCCGAGGTGATCGACACCGGCGCCCCGATCAGCGTGCCGGTGGGCGACATCACCAAGGGCCACGTCTGGAATGTCATCGGGGATGTGCTCAACGCCGACCCGGCCTCCATCGAGATCACCGATCGCTGGCCGATCCACCGCGAGCCGCCGGCCTTCGACCAGCTCGAGCCGGAGACCGAGATGCTGGAGACCGGCATCAAGGTGCTCGACCTGCTGACCCCCTATGTCAAGGGCGGCAAGATCGGCCTGTTCGGCGGCGCCGGCGTCGGTAAGACGGTCCTCATCCAGGAGATGATCTACCGCATCGCCCACAACTTCGGCGGCACCTCGGTGTTCGCCGGCGTGGGCGAGCGGACCCGTGAGGGCAACGACCTCATCAACGAGATGGACGAGGCCGGGGTGCTCAAGGACACCGCCCTGGTGTTCGGCCAGATGGACGAGCCCCCGGGCACCCGGTTGCGGATCGCGCTGTCCGGCCTCACCATGGCCGAGTACTTCCGCGATGTGGAGAACCAGGACGTCCTGCTGTTCATCGACAACATCTTCCGGTTCACCCAGGCGGGCTCGGAGATCTCCACCCTGCTCGGCCGGATGCCCTCAGCGGTGGGCTACCAGCCCAACCTGGCCGACGAGATGGGCCAGCTCCAGGAGCGGATCACCTCGACCAAGGGGCATTCGATCACCTCGATGCAGGCGATCTACGTGCCCGCCGACGACTACACCGACCCGGCGCCGGCCACCACCTTCGCCCACCTGGACGCCACCACGGAGCTGTCCCGCGACATCGCCTCGCGCGGCCTCTACCCGGCCGTCGACCCGCTCACCTCGACCTCGCGGATCCTCGATGCGCAGTATGTCGGCCAGGAGCACTACGACACCGCGACCCAGGTCAAGCAGATCCTGCAGCGCAACAAGGAGCTCCAGGACATCATCGCCATCCTCGGCGTCGAGGAGCTCTCCGAGGAGGACAAGGTGATCGTCGGGCGGGCCCGGCGGATCCAGCAGTTCCTCTCGCAGAACACCTACACCGGCGCGAAGTTCACCGGGGTGCCGGGATCGACGGTGCCGATCAAGGAGACCATCGAGTCGTTCCAGATGATCTGCCGCGGCGACGTCGACCACATCCCCGAGCAGGCCTTCTTCAATGTGGGCAGCATCGAGGACGTCCAGAAGCGCTGGGACGAGATGCAGAAGAAGGGCGCCTGATGGCCGACCCCGAACCGATGCACGTGGACGTGGTGGCCGCGGATCGCCAGGTCTGGGAGGGTGACGCGGTCAACATCATCATCCGCACCACCGAGGGCGATATCGGAATCCTTCCGGGTCACATGCCGATCTTTGCCAACCTGGTGCCCTGCGCGGCCCGGATCATCACCGACGACGGCAAGCAGGAGGTGATCGCCGTCGACGGCGGCTACGTGGCCGTCGACGCCACCGGGCGCGTCTCCATCCTCGCCCAGTACGCCTCCCGCTCCGACGAGATCTCGCGCGAGGGCGCCCAGCACGATGTGGACGAGATCTCGCGCATGATGGACCGCAACGAGTTCACCGAGGACGACGTGCACCGGCTTCACCTGGCCCAGGCCCAGCTGCTCGCGGCCAGGCACATCGATGAGCAGCAGCACTGAGCACCGACAGTGAGCGAATCGCGGGGCCGGATCACGATTCGATCACGCCGCGGCGTCCGGACGGGGATCTCGTTTGGACGCCGCGGCGTTTCGGTCTAGCGTTTAGTCATGGGCCCATTTTGTTCGCACCTGATGGTTGCTCAGCTGTCGACCATCCAGTGGCATCTCAGTGTTGCCGTCTTCGCCGCTGCCGTCCTCGTCATGCTCGCGATGAGCTGGTTGCTGATCCGTCATCAACTGCTGTTGAGACGCCGGTGCAGCTTCGTGTCCGCGCTGAGGCTGCTGGGCCCCGAGCAGGGGCATGAGACGCGGACCAGCAAATGGATGCTGGGGGTCGCGCACTATTGCGGCGGCGACGTCGAATGGTACCGGCCGACCAATCCCCTGTTCACGCCCAGCCTGGTGATGCACCGCGGCGACCTCGAGATGGTCGAGCATCATCTGCCAACCCCGGACGACCGCAGCCCCTTCCAGGGCGGCCAGGAGATCGTCACCCTGGCGATCAGGGGCGGCGGGAAGTGGTCGCGATGTCAGTTCGTCGTCGACCGGGGAGTCCTCACCGGCATGATGAGCTGGCTCGAGGCGGCCCCACCGGGTGGGGCGAACTATCTCACGGCCCGTACCAGTTGAGACCCGTGCACTTCGTGCTCCGGCGATGACGCCGGAGCATTTGTCTGTGCTCCGGCGCACCTCGCCGGCTCCCACCCCGTCCAGTTGAGGATCCGCCTCAGCGGTGGTGGCGCTGCGGAGCCTCCGCGTTGCGTTCGCCGCCGGGCACCCACAGCACCTCGTCGCTGGCCTCGTCCCCGGCCCGGTTCGCCGCCCGGGACAGGATGAACAGCAGGTCGGAGAGCCGGTTGAGATAGCCGATAGCCAGTTCGTTGACGCCGCCCGGGGTGGTCTTCGGATCCTCGGAGGCCTGCGTGCCATAGCTCTCGACCGCCCGCCATGCGGCCCGCTCCGCGGTCCGGACGGCCGTCCGGCAGACATGCAGCTGGGCGCCGACCGGGTTTCCCCCGGGCAGGATGAAGGACCGCAGGGTGGGCAGCTCGTCGCCGAACTCGTCGCACCACTGCTCCAGCCGGTCGATGCTGGGCTGGACGGTGCGCAGCGGCTCCCACTCGGGGTTGGTGGCCAGCGGGTTGGCCAGGTCGGCGCCGACGTCGAACAGCTCATTCTGGATGACGCCGAGGGCCGACCGGATCTTCGGGGACAGGACGGTGCCGTCGTCCAGGGCGAGGGCCAGGCCGATCGCGGCGTTGGCGGCGTCGACCAGGCCGTAGGCCTCGACCCGGGCATCGGTCTTGGCGGCCACCGAGTTGTCCACCAGCCGGGTCTTTCCGTGGTCGCCGGTGCGGGTATAGATGCGCGAAAGAGTCACCATGGCGCCCAGCCTACGAGGCGGCGTCCACACCGGCCAGGAACTGCCGCAGGACGTGCACGAAGATCTCCGGCTGATCGGCGTGCACCCAGTGCCCCGAGTTCTTGACGCGGACCCGCCGGACCCTGGGGAACAGCGTCGTCATCGCCTGCTGGTGCTCGGGGCGGACATAGTCGGAATCCTCCCCGCTGATCCACAGCACCGGGCCCGGCCAGCTCCTGCCACCGGTGTCGGGCCAGCCGGCCACCCGGTCCATCTGAGCGGCGAGCAGCTGCAGGTTCATCTGCCAGTACCACTGGTCGCCGGGATCGGCCGCGAGGTCGCGGTGCAGATTCTGCAGCAGGAACTGGCGGATGACCGGATCGGGCACCCCGATCGACAGCTGGGCGTCGGCCTGAGCCCGGGAGGCCAGCGACCCCAGGTCCAACGCCTGCATGGCGCGGGTCAGCGGGTCGAACCGGAGGTTGAGCGGGGAGACCACCGGGGCCATGTCGACGACCACGAGACTGGCCAGCAGGCCGGGGAAGTCCAGGGCGGTGCGCATCACCACCTTGCCGCCCATCGAGTGGCCAAGCAGGTGGACCGGGGAGCCGGGGGAGAGCTGCTCGATGAGCTCTGCCAGAGCGGCCGCCATCTGCGGGTAGGAGACCTCCTCGGTCCACGGCGAGCGTCCGTGGTTGGGCAGGTCCACCAGGACGCATCGCCAGCGGTCCGGATCGCCGGCCACCAGGTCCTTGGCCACCCGGGTGAAGTTCTTGCCCTGGCCGAAGACGCCGTGGCACCAGACGACGGTCTGCCGGCCGGAGCCGATGACAGTGGTGTAGAGGCTCACAGTCGCGCCTGCCAGCAGCCGGTGTGCCAGTGACGGCGTTCGGCGACCGGGGAGTCGTGGCCGAAGCCGGTGGGCTCGTGCGGCCAGGCGACGATGTGCGGGGTGCCGGGCAGGATCGGGTGCAGGCAGCCGGGGCAGGTGTAGACCTTCATCGCGCGATCGGCGGGGACATTGCGGACGACATAGGCTCCGTCTCGCTTCTCCTCGCTGTGCGCGTGCGAGGAGGGGTTCAGGGGCCGGGCGGAGCGCGAGCGTCTGTTGCTGTGACTCTTGTGGCGGCCCATGGACCTGATGATAGCGGGGAGCTTTCGGCCATCCCGGGCCACAAGTAGAGTGGGGCGCCGTGCGACTCGTGATAGCTCAGTGCCAGGTGGACTACAGCGGCAGGCTGACCGCCCATCTGCCATGGGCCAAGCGCCTCATCATCGTCAAGGCCGACAACTCGGTGAGCGTCCACGCCGACGACCGGGCGTACAAGCCGCTGAACTGGATGAGCCCGCCGTGCACCCTGCGGGTCCGTGAGCCGGTGACCGACGAGGCGGCCGCGGTGGCCGGGATCGATCCCCGGATCGACCAGGTCTGGGAGGTGGACTCGGCCGGCGGCGACCATCTGCAGATCCTGCTCGGGCAGCCGGATCTGGATGTCACCGAGGATCTGGGAGTCGATCCCGGGCTCCAGAAGGACGGCGTGGAGGCCCACCTGCAAGAGCTGCTGGCGGAGAATCCGCAGGCCTTCGGGCCCGGCTGGACCGTGGTCCAGAGGGAGTACATGACGCCGATCGGGCCGGTGGACCTGCTCTGCCGGGACGCCGAGGGCTGCTATGTGGCCGTCGAGGTGAAGCGCCGCGGGGAGATCAACGGTGTGGAGCAGCTCACCCGGTACCTCGATCTGATGAACCGCGACCATCTGCTGGGCGACGAGGTCCACGGGGTGTTCGCCGCCCAGCAGATCAAGCCGCAGGCCCGGGTGCTCGCCGAGACCCGGGGGATCGGCTGCGTCACGGTCGACTATGACGCCCTGAGAGGCATGGACCACCCCGAGGACAGGCTCTTCTGAGCAAAGGGGTCGACCCCTTTGGAACCCCGTTGCGCCGGTCTGCGGGTGAGGACCTGGGTGCGCGCGGGCCTCTTTCTGCTCGGCTTGGGGTCGACCCCTTTGGAACCCCGTTGCGCCGGTCTGCGGGTGGGGACCTGGGTGCGCGCGGGCCTCTAGTCCAGTACGGTGGTGGGCTCGTCGGAGCCGGCAGGCTGACTGGCGGGGCGGATCATCGTCTTCTCGGCGTCACCCTGCTCGGCCGGCTCGACGCCGCCGAAGGGATCGGTGCCGGGAAAGTCCTTGCCGGCCTCGGTGGCCAGCTCCTTGAGGTTCTGGAGCTGGGCGACGACCGCGGCCCGGTGCTGCTGCAGGGCCGCCACCTCGCGCTCGAGCTGCTCCTTGCGCCAGGCGTACTGCTCCTCCAGACGCTCCTTCATCATGGCGGCCTGGCGGTGGGCGACGGCGATCCGGTTCTCTGCCTCCCGAGCCGCCTGTCCGCGCGTCTTCTCCGCCTCGGCGAGAGCCTCCTCGCGGATCTTCTCGGCCTTGACGGTCGCCTCCTCGAGGGTCTTGCCGGCCTCCTGCATGTGCTCGGAGGCCTCGGTCTGCAGCTCGTCGATCTTGGCCACGGCCTGGTCGTGAGTGGCTTTGGCGGCGACCGCGATCCGCTCGGACTCCTCGCGGGCCCCGCCGATCGTCGCGTCGGCCTCCTGATGGGCCTTCGTGAGGGTCTCGGCCGCCTGCTCCTTGGCTTCCGCGGTCAGCCTGGCACTCTCCTGGCGGGCGGATTCCAGAGTGTTGCCGGCCTCCTGGCGGGCGGACGACAGAATACTGTCGGCCTGCTGATGGGCGCCGTTCAGCAGGGACTCGGCCTCCTGCTTGGCCTTGGTGGAGACCGCCGTGGCCTCCTTCTGAGCGGTCTCGACGATCTGAGCGGCCTGAGCGTCGGCGTTCTGCTGAGTGGCCTCCGCCCTGACCCGGGCGTCGTTCAGCAGGGACTCGACCTGAGTCCTGGCCTGACCGATGAGGGTGCCGGCCTGAGTCCGCGCCTGATCGATCGAGGCCCGCGACTCCTGGGTGGCCTGCTCACGCAGCTCGCGCTGGTTGGCCAGCCCCGCCACCCTGATGTCATCGGCCTCGGTCTGGGCCGCCGAGCGCAGATCGGCGGCGACCCGGCGTCCCTCCTCCTTGATCCGCTCGGCCTCGGTGCCGGCCCTGGCGACAAGATCCTTCGCCTGGGTCTCGGCGGCGGTCAGAATCCCGGTCGCGTGCGCGCCGAGCCGTGAGAAATCTGTCTTGTCCGCCTCTTCCTCGGCCTCGGCGACCTGATGCCGCAGGTGGCGGGTGAGCTGCTTGAGGGTACTGACCTGCTGCTCGATCTCGCGGACGTAATTGTCCACGCTGGTGCGGTCGTAGCCCCACATGGCGTGGGCGAAACTGCCGGCCGCACTCGCGCTGTCGTCGAAGAGGTTCAGACCGGTCTCCTCGTCGACCGGCTCCTCACTGCCAGGAGTGACTGGGTCGCTCACCACGAGCTCCTTCCGATGCCATCGATACCGTCCCCACGCTACCAACGTCGTCGGCGGCCCCGGGGAGGGACCGGCCGGGTGAGCCGCAGTCCTGTCGCCCCGGTTCCGGAGCGGATGCGGCGGTTGGCTCTGACGTTGCGTCTGAGTTCGCGCTCGACGCACTTCGGCGGAGGGCCCGTAGGCCCTCCGCCGAAGTGCGGAACGGCGTCGTCACCGATCCTGGTCGACGCCGAATCGTGCTGAGCTTATGGGGCTCAGTCCTTGTAGGGCATGCCGCCGGCCGGGGGCTCGGTGATCTCGATGAGCAGGCCGCCGGTGTACTTGGGGTGCAGGAAGATGACCCGCGACCCGGCGGTGCCCAAGGAGGGCTCCTCGGAGGTGAACTTGGCGCCGCGCTCCTTGAGGATGGCGATCGTCTTGTCGATGTCGTAGGTTCGGTAGCACACCTGCTGGATCATGTTGCGGTTCTTCGAGAGGTACTTGGCGATCGTGCTGTTCTCGCCGTAGGGAGCGAGCAGCTGGACGACGGTGCTCTCCTCGCCGCGCTTGCCGGTGGCGATCATCGCCTCCTCGACGCCGTGGCCGGGGTTGGTCTCACGCAGCAGCACGTGGAATCCGAGCACCTCGGTGTGGTACTTGATGGCCTCGTCCATGTCGGGAACGGCGTAGCCGACGTGGTCAATACATGCGAAGGGATCGTTGTTGAAGTTCTCCATGGCTCTTATCCTTGCACCACGGACCGTCGAGATGGCAGGGGGGTGCTCGCCACGGGGCCGGCGGCGAACGCAGGGCCCGCATCGGCCGATCCGGGTCCGCACGGCGTTTCGGCTGGTGCGGGGGACCGGCCTGGGTCACGATTGATCCCGGAGTGCCTAGATCCCGGACCCGGGGTCCCCAGCCGAGGAGAAGACGTGAAGAAGTTCCTGACGACGACCGTCGCGGTGTTCCTCATCGCCTTCGCCCTTTATTACGTCTTCACCGACCCCCAGGGCACGGCCGGCGTCGTGCGCGGCTTCTTCGGCGGGATATTCGGCTTCATCAAGGCTCTGGGCGGGTGACCGCGACACCGTGGCGTCCCTTCCGAGGAGTCTGAGGCGATTCATCGACCCGGATGTGGACCGTCGCCTGCTCACCAGCGAGGGCGAGTTCATCATCGACGAGGTGATCAAGCACTGGGTGACGCTGGTGCTGCCGGTGCTGGCCCTGGTTCTCAGCGTGATCTGCTACATCATGATGATCGGTGCCGGTGCGGCCTGGTGGCTCCTGCTGGTTCTCGGCCTGGTGCTCGACATATGGGCCGTGGTGAGGATGTTCCGGATCCACATGGACCGCTTCGTCATCACCAATATGAGGGTGTTCCGGGTGCACGGGGTGCTCGACCAGCATCTGGCCACCATGCCGATGACCCGAATCCTCGACATCTCGGTGGAACAGCCATTCCTCGGCCGGATTCTCGGTTACGGCCACTTCGTTTTTGAATCGGCCGCTCAGGATCAGGGTCTGCGCGTGATCCGCTACGTCGGCAGGCCCGAGGATCGCGACCTCACCATTCAGCGGGTGATCCAGATGGCCGGTCTGCGGACCAACCTCGCGCACCCCCGGTAAGCGCGCGCACCCACCACAAACGCAGCAAGGGCCCGACACTCGGTCGAGAGAGTCGGGCCCCACCAGCGATCCCGCCGAGCCGATCAGCTCAGCGCGGCGTCGACGACCTCCTTGGCCTGACCCTGCACCTGCGCCAGATGATCGGCGCCGAGCAGGGACTCGGCGTAGATCTTGTACTTGTTCTCGGTGCCCGACGGCCGGGCGGCGAACCAGGCGTGCTCGGTGATCACCTTGATGCCGCCGATCGCCGCACCATTGCCGGGTGCCTCGGTGAGGACCTTCTCGACCTTCTCGCCGGCCACCGTATCCGCGGTCACATCGGAGGGGGAGAGGGCCTTGAGACGGGCCTTCTGCTCGCGGCTGGCGTCGGAATCGATCCGGGCGTAGTAGGACTTGCCGAACTTCGCCTCGATGTCGGCGTAGTGCTCGGACGGGGACCGCCCGGTGACCGCCTTGATCTCGCTGGCCAGCAGGGCCAGCAGCAGGCCGTCCTTGTCGGTGGTCCAGGTGCGGCCCTCCAGATCCAGGAAGGAGGCTCCCGCCGACTCCTCGCCGCCGAAGCCGATGTCGCCGGTCATCAGACCGGGCACGAACCACTTGAAGCCCACCGGGACCTCGACCAGGGTCCGGCCGAGTTCGCCGACCACCCGGTCGATGAGCGAGGAGGAGACCAGGGTCTTGCCCACCCCGGCGTCCGGGGACCAGCCGGGACGGTGCGAGTAGAGGTACTGGATCGCGACCGCCAGATACGCGTTCGGGTTCATCAGCCCGGCGTCCGGGGTGACGATGCCGTGCCGGTCGGAGTCGGCGTCATTGCCGGTGGCGATGTCGTGCTCGTCCTTGTGGGCGATGAGCGAGGCCATCGCGTTGGGGGAGGAGCAGTCCATCCGGATCTTGCCGTCGGTGTCGAGGGTCATGAACCCCCAGGCCGGGTCGACCTTCGGATTGACGACGGTGAGATCGATGCCCAGGTGCTCGCTGATGTACTGCCAGTACTGCACCGAGGCCCCGCCCAGCGGGTCGGCGCCGATCCGGACCCCGGCCCGGGCGATCGCCTCGATGTCGATAGCGTGGCGCAGATCCTCGCAGTAGGCGGTGCGGTAGTCGTGGCGGATGACGCCGGCCTCGACCTGCTCGTAGGGCGTGCGACGGATGCCGGACGGGTCGGCCAGCAGCTCATTGGCACGCGCGGCGATCCATCCGGTGGCGTCGGTGTCGGCGGGTCCGCCGTGCGGGGGGTTGTACTTGAAGCCGCCGTCGCGCGGCGGATTGTGGGAGGGGGTGACGACGATGCCGTCGGCCCGAGGCCCCTCGTGATCGCGGTTGTAGACGATGATCGCCCTGCTCACCGCGGGAGTGGGGGTCCACTCGTCCTCACGTTCGGCCATCACGGTGACGTCGTTGGCGCGCAGCACCTCGATCGCCGTGCGCCAGGCGGGGCCGGACAGGGCGTGGGTGTCCTTGCCGATGAACAGCGGACCGGTGATGCCCTGGCCAGCGCGGTACTCGACGATCGCCTGGGTGGTCGCGGCGATGTGCGCATCGTTGAACGCACCGTCCAATGAGGAGCCGCGGTGTCCGGAGGTGCCGAAGACGACCTGCTGGTCGGGATTGTCGGGATCGGGCTTGATGTCATAGTAGGCCGAGAGGACCGCGTCGACGTTGATGAGATCTTGTTCCTGGGCGGGCTGCCCAGCGCGTGGATGAGCCATGGCCCACATCCTGCCACCGCGACCGCCGTCGCGGGGAGGAGGGACGCGAGATCCCCTCCGGGAGCCTGCTCCCGGCCCGTTCCCGGCGGTTTCCGGGGTCTGCTTGAATTGCTCATATGTCAGCACAGTCATTCAATCGTCCCGGAGCCGTGGATCTGTCAGACCTGACAGCCAAGGCCCAAGCCAGCAGCACGACCCCCTCGGCGGCTTCCGCCGGACCGGGAGGCGCCAGCTGGGTCGCGGCCGTCGATGACGAGCAGACCTTCAACGACTACGTGCAGAAGTCCCTCCAGTACCCGGTGCTCATCGAGTTCACCTCCGCCCAGGCCCATTCGCAGGCCATGGACGCCGACCTGGACCAGATCACCAATGAGGCGGCCGGACGCTGGATCCTGGTGCGCGTCGACGTCGACAGGGCGCCCCAGATCGCCCAGGCGCTTCACATCCAGGCCCTTCCGACCCTGCTCCCGGTGGTCGGCGGCCAGCCCGTCTCCCAGCCCATCCAGGGAACCCTGGCGGCCGACCAGATCCGTCAGCTCACCGACCAGGTCGCCCAGGTCGCGGTGGCCAACGGCATCGCGGGCCACGCCGCTCCGGTCTCCCAGGCCCCCGCCGCCGAGACGGCCCAGGGCCCGGATCCCCGCACCGCCGCCATCGAGGCGCTGCTGGACCAGGGCCGCTACCCCGAGGCGGTGGCCGGCTACGACGAGCTGCTCGCCAAGACCCCCGGAGACCCCGTGCTGGTCGCCGGGAGGGCCGGCGCCGCGACCCTGCAGCGGCTGGACGGCACGGACCACGAGGCCCTGCTGGCCGCGGCCGAGAAGGCGCCCACAGATGTGGACGCCCAACTGGCGGCGGCCGACGTCGAGCTGATCGGCGGGGACCCGACGGCCGCCTTCAACCGGATCCTCGCGGTGATCCGGACCAGCCACGACGAGGACCGTGAGAAGGCGCGGCTGAGGCTGCTGGAGCTGTTCGACATGGTCGGGGATGACGCGGTGGTGGCACCGGCGCGGCGCGCGCTGGCCGCCGCGCTGTTCTGATCTGTCAACGGAGGGGGCGACCCCAATGCCGTTCGGTTAAGGCAGGGGTAGGACTGTCAAGAAGGTGGGCATCTCGGCGTGGCGCAGCCCCCTGCAAGCAGCAGCCCTTGTCACAGTGGGACACGTCCTGCAAGACACGTCCTCCCAGACAAGAGCTGCCATGCCGAATCATGCCACCCTCTCAGCCCGCCACGAACCCGACGGCGTGTTCGCCCCCGCCCACCTCGGCGAACTCACCACCACCGTCCCACCCGAGATGATCGACGCCATCCTGGACCAGACCGCGACCACCCAACACCGCGTGCGACGCCTGCCCTCCCGCCTGGTCGTCTACCTCATCCTCGCCGGCGCCCTGTACGCAGGCCAGGCCTGGACTGCTGTGTGGAACCGACTGACCGCAGGCCTTCCCCACCCGATCCGTCACCCCGCGAAATCGTCGATCAGCCAGGCCATGCGCCGCCTGGGCCCGGCACCCCTGGAAGCCCTGTTCCGCCTCCTGGCCGGTCCCGGAGCCTGCCTGCCCACCCAGCAGATCCGCTGCGCCGGACGCCTCGTCACAGCGATCGACGGCACCCAGATCGCGATACCCGACACCCCCGCCAACGGTGATCTGTATCCCCGTCAGAAAGCCGGACGCGCCTCCCACGTCGGATACCCGATGATCCGGATGCTCGCCCTGGTCGCGGTGGGCACCCGCCACCTCATCGACGCCGTGTGGGGCCCCGACACCATCTCCGAGAAGGCCTACACCACCCGCCTGGCCGCCGCGATGGGCCCGGGCATGCTGGTCCTCGGCGACCGGGGTTTCGCCACGATCGGCCTGTACACCGCGATCACCACTGCCGGCGCGGACTTCCTGATCCGCGGGCTGACCGGGCCCCGGGCGTTGACACTACCGGTGCTGGAGCGCCTGGGCGATGGTTCGTGGATCTCGCGGGCCGGGACTGTGAGGGTGAGGGTCATCGACGCCGAGATCGAGGTGACGCCCACCGATCGGGCGGGCCGCCCGATACCCGGTGAGGCCACCATCCACCGGTACCGCCTGATCACCAGCCTGCTGGACCCGGCCCAGGCCGGGGCCGGCGAGTTGATCCGGTTGTATCACCGGCGTTGGCAGATTGAGACGGTCTACTGCGAGCTGAAGTCCACGATCCTGGGCGGGCGGGTCCTGCGCGGGCGCTATCCCGCCGCGGTGGCCCAGGAGGTGTGGGGACTGTTGGCGGCCTACCAGGTCCTGCGGATCGCGATGTCGGATGCGATCTTGGACCGGCCCGAGGCGAGCGCTGATCGGCTCTCGTTCACGATCGCGGTGCGCACCGCTCAGGACCAGATCGTTCTGGCCTGCCGGGCGATCTCGGGTGCGAGGGTGGATCTGGTGGGCCGGATCGGGGCGGCGGTGCTCGATGATCTGTTACCGCGGCGGGGGCCCAGGACTCGGCCCAGGGTCCTGAAGCGTGGTACGTCGAAGTACCACGCTGCTGGGGGTGTTGACTTGCGTACTCGGCCTGCCCGGTTACGGGCTACGGTCTTGACACCGGCCACCGATCCTTAACCGAACGGCATTGGGGGCGACCCCTCCGCGCTTCGCTGCCTCCCCGATGCGCCGGTCCGTGGGTGGAGACTCTGCCGGCGCTGGCCACGGCACTTCCGTATCTGCTCTCGGCGTGAGGGCCTGGTCGCAGTGCAGCCCTCAAGACCCCTAACATGGGCCCATGGACTGGACCGAGTACTCGGCAGCACTGTTCGATCTTGACGGCGTCCTCACCCCCACCGCCGAGATCCACCAGAAGGCCTGGAGCGAGATGTTCAACGCGCTGCTGGCGGAGTACCCCGGGGTGAGGCCCTACACCGACGAGGACTACTTCCAGTTCGTCGACGGGAAACCCCGCTACGACGGGGTTCGTTCGCTGCTGGCCGATCGCGGGATCGCGGTGCCCGAGGGCAGTCCCGAGGACTCACCCGATGCGCGCACCGTCTGCGGGCTGGGCAACCGCAAGAACGAGGTCTTCGTCCAGGTTCTGGCCCGTGACGGAATCGGCCCGTACCAGGGCTCCCAGCATCTGGTGGACGCCTTGGCCGCCCGGCGGGTGGAGATGGCCGTCGTGTCCTCCTCGCGCAACGCCGAGGCGGTGCTGCGCGCCTCCGGGCTGCTCAGCCGCTTCGACGTCGTCGTCGACGGGCTGTTGGCCGCCGAGGAGGGACTCGACCGGCAAGCCCGCGCCCGACACCTACCTGCGCGGCGCGGAGCTGCTCGGTCTGGAGCCCGCCCGTTGCGTCGTATTCGAGGACGCCGTCTCCGGGGTAGCGGCCGGGGCGGCCGGGCACTTCGGCCTGGTGGTCGGAGTCGATCGCGGCGTGGGCCGCGACCGGCTGCTGGCCTCGGGAGCCGACATCGTGGTGGACGATCTTGAGGAGGTCATCGGATGAGCCCCGAAGACGCGCGTCGTGACGGAAAGCCCGGACGGTTCGGGTTCCAGGACGATCCGATCGACAGGTTCCGGTTCCCCGACGACCGCTGGGCGCTGGTCGAGACCACGCCGAGCACCGAGGACCTCGGCAAGACCGAGACCCTCTTCTCGGTCGGAAACGGCTACCTGGGGATGCGCGGAAACCCGTCGGAGGGCCGCGACACCCACACCCACGGCACCTTCATCAACGGCTTCCACGAGACCTGGGACATTCACCACGCGGAGAACGCCTACGGCTTCGCCCGCACCGGCCAGACCATCGTCAATGTGCCCGACGCCAAGCTCATGAAGCTCTACGTCGACGACGAGCCGCTGCTGCTATCGATCAACGAGCTCCAGTCCTACAAGCGCTGGCTGGACTTCCGCGAGGGGGTGCTGCGCCGCGAGCTGGTCTGGCGGACCCCCTCGGGCAAGCTGGTCCGGGTGGCCACCTCCAGGATGGTCTCCTTCACCCAGCGCCACCTGGCCCTGCTGGCCATCGAGGTCACCATGCTGGAGGGCGACGCCCCGGTGGTGATCAGCTCCCAGATCCTCAACCGGCAGGACGGCCAGGACGAGTATCACGTGCCCGACGCCTCTCTGGGCGAGGGTCTCGACAACGACCCCAGAAAGGCCCAGCAGCTCGGCGACCGGGTCCTGGAGCCGCAGGCGAACTGGCACTCCGACCGCAGGATGATCCTCGGCTTCCGGACCGCCCGGTCCAAGATGACCCTGGCGGTCGGCGCCGACCACACCATCGAGACCGAGAACTGCTACGACGAGATCATCGACACCTCGCCCGATCTGGGCAAGCGGGTGTACCAGATCGAGGCCAAGCAGGGCAAGCCGATCATCATCCAGAAGGCGGTCGCCTACCACACCTCGCGCGGGGTTCCGGTCAGTGAGCTCTTCGACCGGGTGCGCCGCACCCTCGACCGGGTCCGCGATCAGGGGCCGGAGATCTACTACGAGAAGCAGCGGGAGTGGCTGCACGACTACTGGTCGACCGCCGACGTCCGGATCAAGGGGGCGCCGGCCGGCGTCCAGCAGGCGGTGCGCTGGAACCTCTTCCAGATCGCCCAGGCCTCGGCGCGGGCCGATCAGCGCGGCATTCCGGCGAAGGGGGTGACCGGCTCGGGCTACGAGGGCCACTACTTCTGGGACACCGAGGTCTACGTCATCCCGATGCTCACCTTCACCCATCCCCGGCTGGCCGAGAACGCCCTTCGGTTCCGCGTCAACACCCTGGCCCAGGCCCAGGTCCGGGCCGCGGAGCTGTCGGAGCACGGGGCGCTGTTCCCCTGGCGGACCATCACCGGTGAGGAGGCCTCCGCCTACTACGCCGCCGGCACCGCCCAGTTCCACATCAACGCCGACATCGCGCACGCCATGATGACCTATGCGTGGGCGACCAGGGACAAGAACTTCCTGTTCCACGACGCCGCCCCGGTGATGATCGAGACCGCCCGGATGTGGGCCGATCTGGGCTTCTGGCGGATCAACGGGGAGCGGGAGTTCCACATCCACGGCGTCACCGGACCCGATGAGTACACCACGGTGGTGAACAACAACTTCTACACCAACGTGATGGCCCGGGCGAACCTCTTCGACGCCGCCGCCCTGATGCGCCGGATGGCCCGGGAGGACCCGCTGTGGTACGAGCACATCTGCGCCGAGCGGCACGTCACCGCAGAGGAGATCGGCAACTGGGAGGAGTGCGCCCAGGGGATGGTGATCCCCTTCGACGAGACCTTCGGCATCCATCCCCAGGACGACCAGTTCCTGGAGCGGGAGCTGTGGGATCTGGCCAACACCCCCGACTCCAAGCGCCCCCTGCTGCTGCACTACCACCCCCTGGTGATCTACCGCTTCCAGGTGCTCAAGCAGGCCGACGTGGTGCTGGCGATGTTCCTCCAGGGCCAGGACTTCACCCAGGCGGTCAAGCTGGCCGACTTCGAGTACTACGACCCGATCACCACCGGGGACTCCAGCCTGTCCTCCCTGGTGCAGTCGGTCATCGCCGCCGAGGTGGGCCACCAGGACATGGCCATGGCGTACTTCCGCGAGGGGCTGTACTGCGACCTCACCGACTCCCACGGGAACTCCTCGGACGGCGTCCACGTCGCCTCGACCGGAGGGATCTGGGCCTGCCTGGTCAACGGCTTCGGCGGAATGCGCTACTACAAGGGCAGGCTGAGCTTCGACCCGCGGCTGCCCGCCGACTGGGAGTCGATCGCCTTCCACCTGGTGCTGTCGGGCAAGGTGCTGGAGGTCCGGCTGCTGCGCGACGAGATCGTCCTCCAGCTGGTCACCGGGCGGGATCTGGACGTCACCGTGCGCGGCGAGCAGGTCCATGTCGGGGCCGAGCCGGTGCATGTGCCGCTGGCCGACCAGGGCCCGATCCGCCCGAGCCTCAACGGCACCTTCCCGGTGGCCGGGCTGCGCCGGGCCGACGGCTCCCTGGTGACCGCGGAGGTGCCGGAGTCGACCGCCCAGCCCACCCCGGAGCCCGGCGAGGAGAGCCTGGCCGAGCCGCACTCGGCCTGAAAGCGGAGAGAGACCTGAGAGCAGGACGCAAAGACGGCCGATGGCCGCGACCCCGAGTCGGGGTCGCGGCCATCAGCCGTCTCAGGCCGTCTCAGGCCGTCTTAGCGGTGATCAGGGTGATCAGTTGGCGGTCACCGTGATCACCTCGGTGGAGGTGTCCACATGATCCGCCGGAATGCCGGTGACCTCGGCGAAGGCGTACCCGTTGGTCACCAGGACCGGCGTGATGTTGGAGTAGCCGGCATCGGCGATGATCTTCTTGTCGAAGACCACCAGGGGCTGGCCCGCGGTGATGGTGTCGCCGGCCTTCACCTTGACGTCGAACCCCTTGCCACCGAGCTCGACGGTGTCGATCCCGACGTGGATGAGCAGTTCGACGCCGTTCTCCAGCTTGAGCCCGAAGGCGTGGCCGGAGTCCGGAGCGGTGATGACGGTGCCGTCGGCCGGAGCGTAGACGGTGTCCTCGGAGGGCTCGATCGCGATCCCCTGACCGACCACTCCGGTGGAGAAGACCGGATCGGGGATCTCGGTGATCGGGACCGCGCGGCCCACCAGCGGTGAGGTGATGGTCATCGTCTTCGCGGTGGCGCCGGCGGCCGCATCCGCAGCCGCCGGAGCGGCGGCGGAGGAGCTGATCGCGGTGACATCGGGGCTGGCCGGAGCCGAGGCCTCGGTGGTGGCCTCCGGAAGAGCCGAAGCCTCCGGAGCGGCCTCAGCGGCTTCGGCGGCATTCTTGGCGGCGAGCGCCTCGGCCTTCTGCTCGGGAGTCCGGTAGTCGCGGATGAGCACCATCGCCATCGAGGCGAAGAAGGCGGCCGCGATCGCGATGCAGTACAGCGGGATCTTGTTGAAGGCCGGGATGGTGAGCAGCGAGGTGAACACGAAGGCGCTGGTGTGCAGGCCGCCGCCGAAACCGATGATGAGACCGCCGATCAGGCAGCCGACCAGCAGGGAGGGGTAGACCCGCTTGTACCTCAGATGGATGCCGTACAGGGACGGCTCTGAGATGCCGCCCACCAGGCCGGCCACCAGAGCTCCGGTCGCCGTCTGTCTCATCGTGGCGTCCTTGTCGCGGGCCGCCAGCACCAGCACTCCGGCGGTGGCGCCGAAGCAGGCGAAGTTCCAGGCGCCCATCGGCCCCTGGATGTAGTCGTAGCCGAGGGTCTGGATGTTGAGCAGCATGATGGCGTTGATCGGCCAGTGCAGGCCCAGCGGCACCATGAACGGGTAGACCAGCGGGACGATGACGGCGAAGATGAACGCCGAGGTGGTGTTGACCGCGCTGAGGCCCTTGGCCAGGTAGGCACCGGCGTAGACGCCGATCGGGCCGATCAGGAAGGCCGTCAGCGGCAGCATGATGAGCATCGCCAGGAAGGGCACGAAGATCAGCTGGAGATTCTCCGGGACGATCTTCTTCAGACCCTTCCAGAGCGGTCCCAGCACCGCGGCCATCAACAGCGGCGGGAAGACCTGCGAGCCGTAGTCGAAGATGGTCAGCGGAGCGCCGAAGATGTTGACGATCTTGACGACCGAGCCGGCGACCGTCGCCTGGTGGGCCGCATCGGCCAGGCCTGCGAAGCCGGGCAGCATCACGATGGCCATGATCGAGAAGCCCACCCACGGGTCGGCGCCCACCTTCTTGGCGGCGTTGTAGGCCACCATCAGCGGGAGGAAGTAGAAGACCGTCTTCCAGGTCAGGTTCACGAACTGCCACGACGGGGACAGGGTCACCGTCGGGTCGGCCCAGTTGCCGATCACTCCGGTGGTCGCCATCAGCGACATGAAGGTGATGAACAGCGAGGCGCCGAGCAGGGCGCCGATGAGCGGGCGGAAGGAGTCGGACAGGAACTCGAAGAAGCCGTCGAGCCAGCTGAACTTCCCGCGCGGGCCGCCGGAACGGGCCGCCGCCTTGATCTCGGCGTCGCTCTGCTGGGCAGAACCGGAACCGGAACTGGAGCCGGCACTGCTGCTGGAGATCTCCGGCAGGGCCATGATGTCGTTGTAGACGGTCGTGACGGCGCCGCCGATCACCACCTGATATCGGTTGCCGCTCTGGGGCACCGCTCCCATCACGCCTGGGATCTGTTCGACGGTTGGAGTGCTGACGACTGAACCGTCGACGAGCTGGAACCTCAGCCGCGTGGCGCAGTGGGTGAGACTGGCAATGTTGTCAGGCCCACCCACCGCCTTCACTATCTCGGAGGCTGGTGAGGACATGTCGCAGTCCTTCCTTGGACTTGGAACTTCGCGACTCCCCGGCCGGGGAGCCGCGGCCAATCATAATGTCCGCGACCCCCGGGTTGGCCAGCAACTCCCCAGACTCGAGCCTCAGTTCTCGATCGGAGAATCCGGCTCGGGCCGGTACTCCAGCCAGACCGAGCCGAGCGGCGGGACGACGACCCTGGCGCTGGCCGGGAAGTCCCGGTACGGCTCATCGGTGGCCTCGACCTGGCCGAGATTGCCGAACTGCCCGGTGCCGTCGTAGATCTCGGCGTCGGTGTTGAGGATCTCATGCCAGACGCCGGCCGCGGGCAGCCCGGTGAGATGGCGCTCCTGGGGATTGGGGGAGAAGTTCGTGAAGCACGCGATCACCCGGCCATCGGTGTCCCTGCGCAGCCAGGAGAACATGTTCTCGGCGGCGTCGTCGGCGTCCAGCCACTGGAACCCGGCCGGATCGGAGTCGAGCTGCCAGAACTGCGGATGGCTGCGGTAGATGTGGTTGAGATCGTGGAACAGCCGCTTGAGCCCGCGATGGCCCCACAGGTCCGCGACGAACCACTCCAGGCTGGAGGACTCGTCGAACTCGTGACGCTGCCCGAACTCCGAGCCCATGAAGATCAACTGCTTGCCGGGGAAGGCCCACATGTAGGAGTAGAAGGCGCGCAGGGTGGCGAACTGCTGCCAGTCGTCTCCCTGGATCTTGCCGATCATCGAGTTCTTGCCGTGCACCACCTCGTCGTGACTGATCGGCAGCACGAAGTTCTCCGAGTACTGGTAGATCATCGCGAAGGTGAGATCGGTGTGGTGGTACTGCCGGTGGAAGGGGTTGAGCGACACGTAGTCCAGGGCGTCGTTCATCCAGCCCATATTCCACTTGAACCCGAACCCCAGACCGCCGGCGTCGGTCGGCTTGGTGACGCCGGCGAAACTGGTCGACTCCTCGGCGATCATCATGATGCCGGGGTGACGCCGGTACAGGTGGGTGTTGACATAGCGCAGGAAGTCGATGGCCTCCAGGTTCTCCCGGCCGCCGTACTTGTTGGGCACCCACTGGCCCTCCGGCCGCGAGTAGTCCAGGTAGAGCATGGATGCCACGGCGTCGACCCTCAGCCCGTCGATGTGGAACTCGCTGATCCAGTACAGCGCGTTCGAGACCAGGAAGGACTTCACCTCGTTGCGGCCGTAGTTGAAGATGTAGGTGCCCCAGTCCAGATGCTCCCCCTGGCGGGGATCGGCGTGCTCGTAAAGCGCGGTGCCGTCGAACCGGCCCAGCGCCCAGTCGTCCTTGGGGAAATGGCCGGGCACCCAGTCCATGATGACCCCGATGCCGGCCTGGTGCAGCCTGTCGATGAGGTAGCGCAGATCGTCGGGGGTGCCGTAGCGGCTGGTGGGGGAGTAGTACCCGGTGACCTGGTACCCCCACGAGGGCAGGAAGGGATGCTCGGCCAGGGGCAGCATCTCCACATGGGTGTAGCCCTGCCACTGCACGTAGGAGACCAGCTCGTCGGCGAGGTCGCGATAGCTCAGGCCCTTGCGCCAGCCGCCCAGATGGACCTCGTAGATGCTCACCGGCTCCTGGTAGGTCTTCGAGCGGGAGCGCTTCTCGAGCCACTCGTCGTCCTCCCAGGTGTAGTCGGACTCCCAGACGATCGAGGCGTTGCCGGGGGCCTGCTCGGAGTACCGGGCGACCGGATCGATCTTCTCGTGCCAGTTGCCCCACTGGTCGAGGATCCGGTACTTGTACCGGGTGCCGACCCCGACCCCCTCGACGAAGGTGCCCCACACTCCCGACCCGGGGATGAGGTGGAGGTCGTCGCCGTTCCACCAGTTGAAGTCCGCCGAGACCTGGACGGCCTTGGCATTGGGGGCCCAGACGGCGAACCGGGTGCCCGTGATCGGCCCGCGCTCGTCATCGTCGATGGTGATGACGTGAGAGCCGAGGCGCTTCCACATCTCGGTGTCGCCGCCCGAGTGGAATCCTTCGAGATCCCAGCCGGTCAGTCCTCCGGCGGTGTCATGAGCCATGTCAACGGTCCTTCCGTGCTGCGATGTCCGGGTCGGGCGTCCTCGCCTGCCCTGGGCACATCGCCGTGATTGCCCCCAACGGTATGCCCACCCGGCCGGGTCTGTTGAGGGTTTCGTGCACCGTCTCGTGGACGGCTCTGTCCGCGTCGTGGGCGCGAAGCGCCTTCTCATCGGCCACCTCGCACCTCCTCCGGGTGGATCTGGGTCTCTGGGTGGAGCCTTGCGGCTCTAGTGACGGATGGTGAGGATGCGGGCGGGCTGGGCCGGCCACAGTTGGACCCAGTCGTTGGCTCCCCAGGTGGCGTCCTCCCCGGTGAGCTCGTCGTGCAGCTGGAAGGTGCTGCCCGGCTCCAGCCCGAGGGCCCCCAGATCCAGGTCGATGTGGGCGTCGGCGCCGGTGACCGGGTCCAGCGTGACCACCACCAGGACGACGTCGTCGCCGGCCCGCTTGGAGAAGCACATCACCTTCTCGTGATCGGTCGGATGGATCGTCACGTCGCGCAGCTGCTGGAGGGCCGGGTGCTCCCGGCGGATCCAGTTGAGCCGGGTGATGAGCTCGATGATGTTGGGCTGGGAGTTCCAGTCGCGCGGCCGGTACTGGTACTTCTCGGAGTCGAGGTACTCCTCGCGGCCCGGCAGTGCCGCGTGCTCGCAGATCTCGAAGCCCGAGTACATCCCCCAGGAGGGGCTCATCGTGGCGGCCAGCACCGCGCGGATCGCGAACCCGGCCGGCTCGCCCCCCTGCAGGTAGTACGGGTTGATGTCGGGGGTGTTGGTGAAGAAGTTGGGCCGGTACCAGGCGCTGGTCTGTTGGGAGACCTCGGTGAGGTACTCCTCCAGCTCCCACTTCTCGGTGCGCCACACGAAGTAGGAGTAGCCCTGCTGGAAGCCGACCTTGCCCAGGGCCTGCATCATCTCGGGACGGGTGAAGGCCTCGGCCAGGAAGATCACCTCGGGGTGACGCCGGTGCATCTGGTCCATCAGCCAGGCCCAGAAGTTCACCGGCTTGGTGTGCGGATTGTCGACCCGGAAGATGTGCACCCCGTGGGAGATCCAGAACTCCAGCAGTCGCAGCGACTCGTGGTAGATCCCCGACGGGTCGTTGTCGAAGTTGATCGGGTAGATGTCCTGGTACTTCTTCGGCGGGTTCTCGGCATAGGCGATGGTGCCGTCGACGCGGGTGGTGAACCACTCCGGATGGGTGGACGCCCAGGGATGGTCGGGGGAGGCCTGCAGGGCGAAGTCCAGGGCCACCTCCAGACCGAGCTCACCGGCCCGGGCGACGAACCGGTCGAAGTCCTCAAGGGTGCCCAGGTCGGGGTGGACGGCGTCGTGGCCGCCCTCGGCCGAGCCGATCGCCCAGGGCGATCCGGGGTCGAAGGGGCCGGGATCCAGGGTGTTGTTGGCGCCCTTGCGGTAGGCCTGTCCGATCGGGTGGATGGGCGGCAGATAGACCACGTCGAAGCCCATCCTGGCGGCCGCCTCCAGCCTCTCGTAGCTGGACTCGAAGGTCCCCGAGACCCAAGAGCCGTCCTCGCGCTGGTGGGCCCCCTGGGAACGCGGGAAGAATTCGTACCAGGAGCCGTAGAGGGCGCGACGCCGTTCCACCTGCAGCGGGGCGGGCCGGCTGGCGGTGACCAGCTCCCGGGGACCGTCGACGACCATCGCGGCCGCGACCTCCGGATTGTCGACCGCCTCGCGCAGCAGCTGGTCGGTGGGATGAGCCGGATCGAGGGCCTCGGTGGCCCGGCCGATCACCTCGACCGCCGCGGAGCGCCCCGCCGCCGCGGCCCGGTCGGCGGCGGCATCGAAGAGGGCCCGGCCCTCGGCACACACCAGCTCGACGTCGACCCCGGCCTCCAGCTTGGCCTTGGCGTTGTGGTGCCAGGTGCCCCAGGTGTCCGACCAGGCCTCGACGTGGATCAGCCAGTCGCCCTCGCAGAAGGCGTGCACCCGGGCGGTCCAGATGTCCAGGCCCATCGGGTCGATCTGCCGCATGTCGGTGACCACCCGCTTGCCGCGCGGGCTGGTGAGCACCACCGAGGCGCCGACCAGATCGTGGCCCTCCCGGAAGACATTGGCCCAGACGTCGAACTCCTCGCCGGCCACCGCGTAGGTGGGCAGCGCTCCCCCCTCGTTCATCGGCTGGACGTTGCGGATCGGCAGTCGGCCGAAGCCGCGCAGCGGCACCTCCCCGGGCGCGTCGATGGCCTCGGGGTCGTACGGTTCGCGGCCTCCGGCAGCCAGCCGCATCAGGGCGGCGATCTCCTCGGGACTGGCCGGCTGGTCCTCGGGGCTTGAGGCCGGCGTCTCCGCCTGTTGCGGTTGAGGCTGTGTCTGCGGCTGCGTCTCCGGGGCGACCGCGAGCTCCTCGGGGGCGGAGGCCGGCGGATCGGCCGCAGCGACACCCTCTGCGTCTTCGGGGACGCCGGGTCTCCGGACGGGCGAAGAGGTGTGGTGAGGGGGGCGCTTCTTGGCCATGACAGGCTCCTGGCTCGAATCGACGGTGATTTCCCGATGCGGAACTCACGCTACCGGATGCGGCCCGCTACGTGCGCTGCCGCGCAGGACCTGCGACGTGCGCTAACGCGCAGGACCCATCTGCGCTACCGGGAGAGCCACAGGCTGTCAGGTCCACCGAGTCGGGTTCTCCGGTTCCGTTCACGTCTGCTCACGCGTGGTTGTTCACGCGCGCGTCGCACGCCCGACAATCGGGCAGTATAGAGTGCGGCCGTGCGTGCAATCAGACGTTTCATCGTCCAACCCGTGCTTCCCGAACCGCTCAAGGCGTTGAGCAAGCTGGCCACCAATCTGAGGTGGAGCTGGAATCTCGACACCCGAGCCCTGTTCGGCGACATCGACCCCGCGTTGTGGGAGGAGGTCCACCACGACGCGTTCAAGCTGCTGGCCCGAGTCCCCAGCGACCGTCTCGACATCCTCGCCAACGACAAGCGCTTCCTGAGACGCCTGGAGCTGACGGTCGCCGAACTCGACGAGTACCTCACCGGCGATCTCTGGTTCCAGAACTGGGCCAAGGATCACCCCGAGGCGCCGCGCGCCATCGGCTACTTCTCCGCCGAGTTCGGCATCGCCAAGGTGCTGCCCCAGTACTCCGGCGGCCTCGGCATCCTGGCCGGCGACCACCTCAAGGCGGCCTCCGACAACGGCGTCCCGATCATCGGGGTCGGCCTGTTCTACCGTCACGGCTACTTCCGGCAGTACCTCAACGCCTCCGGCTGGCAGCAGGAGCGCTACCCGGTGCTGGACGCCAATGAGATGCCGGTCACCGTGCTGCGCGACGGCGAGGAGCCGGCGCTCATCTCGGTCGACATCGCCGGCCGCGAGGTCAAGGCCCAGATCTGGGTGGTCCGGGTCGGCCGCGTGCCGCTGCTGATGCTGGACACCGACATCGACGCCAACCCCGGCGAGCTGCGCGGGGTCACCGACCAGCTCTACGGCGGCAACGCCGACCATCGGCTCGCCCAGGAGGTGCTGCTGGGAGTCGGCGGGGTGCGCGCGCTGCGCGAGTTCTGCCGGATCAGCGGCCATCCGGTGCCCGAGGTCTACCACGCCAACGAGGGCCACGCCGGATTCCTCGGCCTGGAGCGGATCCGCGAGTACATGGAGGCCGGTGACGACTTCGAGACCGCTCTGGAGCGCACCCGCGCCAGCAACGTGTTCACCACCCACACCCCGGTGCCGGCGGGCATCGACCGGTTCTCCCTGGACAGGGTCCGCGAGCAGTTCAGCGGCTTCGGCCCACTGCCGATCGACCGGGTGCTCGACCTGGGTCGCGAGACCTACGAGGGCGGGGATCCCGGCGTCTACAACATGGCGGTGCTGGGATTCCGCGCCGGCCAGCGGGCCAACGGCGTCTCGGAGCTGCACGGAGAGGTCTCCCGGGAGATGTTCCGGGGCCTGTGGCCGGGATTCGCCGCGGCCGAGGTGCCGATCGGGTCGGTCACCAACGGCGTCCACCACCTCACCTGGATCCATCCGGAGCTGCTCAACCTGCTGCAGCCGGTGGTCGGGGACTCCGGCCCGCAGATCCACGACGGCTGCGACTGGACCGCGCTGAACCGGGTCGACGACCAGACCCTGTGGAGCGCCAAGCGCCACATGCGCACCGCCATGATCGAGATGGCGCGCGAACGCCTGCACGCCAGCTGCCGGGTCCGCGGAATGTCCTCGGACTGGGTGGACGACGCCCTGAACCCGAATGTGCTGACCTTCGGGTTCGCCCGGCGCGGCGCCTCCTACAAGCGGCTGACCCTGATGCTGTCGGATCCCGAGCGGCTCAAGCGGCTGCTCAACAACCCGACCACCCCGATCCAGATCGTGATCGCCGGCAAGGCCCACCCCGCCGACGACATCGGCAAGGGACTCATCCAGAAGATGGTCCAGTTCGCCGACCAGGAGGACGTCCGGGGCAAGATCGTCTTCCTGCCCGACTACGACATCTCGCTGGCCCGCCCGCTCTACCCCGGCTGCGACGTGTGGATGAACAATCCGCTGCGCCCCCTGGAGGCCTGCGGCACCTCCGGCATGAAGGCCGCCCTCAACGGGGCCGCGAACCTGTCGGTGCGCGACGGCTGGTGGGACGAGTGGTACGACCCGCGGTTCGGCTGGGAGATCCCCTCGGCCGAGGGGATCTCGGATCCCGAGGTTCGCGACGCCCGGGAGGCGCAGTTCCTCTACGAGATCATCGAGAATGAGATCGTGCCGAAGTTCTACACCCGCGACTCGCACGGGCTGCCGGCCGGCTGGCTCAAGATGATGCGCGACACCATCCAGATCCTGGGACCCAAGATCCTGGCCTCCCGGATGGTGAGCGACTACGTCGAGAAGCTGTACACCCCGGCCGCGGTGGCCTCCCGGCGGGTGGAGGGCACGGCCGCCGCCGACCTGGCCGCCTGGAAGCACAAGGTGCGCGAGGCCTGGCCGAAGGTCCAGGTGCGCCGCGTCGAGTCCAGCCTGAGCAAGCGGGTGGCCACCGGCGCCCAGGTGCCCTTCGGCGCCTGGGTCGATCTGGACGGCCTGGATCCCCAGGACATCGGTGTGCAGGTGGTGCTCGGAGAGGTGGACGCCGACGACTGGCTGCACAACCTGGAGGTCGTGCCGATGACCCTGGGCGAGACCAATGAGGAGGGCCTCTCGCACTTCTCGGCGACCGTTCAGGTCAAGGATCCCGGTTCCTTCGGCTGGACGGTGCGCGCCGTCCCGAAGAACCCGCTGCTGTCCGGGGATGTCGAGATGGGCCTGGCGGCGGTCGCGCCGGGAGCGTGACGCCCTGGGAGCCGAGGGTCTGAAACCCCTCGGCCCTGTGATGGGGGTTCGGCCCCGCCACCGCAATCCGGTGGCGGGGCCGAACTGCGTTCTCGGCATCCAGGCGCGGGGCTGGCAGGCCGGGTGGCCCGCGGCCTATTCGGCGGTGGCCGGGGAGATCGCCGCCCAGTCGGGGCCCATCTCGGCGGAGGTGAGGGTCGTCCCGTCCTCGGTCTCCGAGGCCTCGGCCGGCTCCGGGAGGGGGGTGAGATCGCCCTCGAGGATGATGACGCTGCGGCCGGGCAGCTCCAGAGTGGACTTCGCGGCCAACGGCCCCTCGGGCACCTCGCCGGGCTCGGCGGTGTGCGCGGCGACGGTCCAGGAGCTGCTCCAGACAGCCGGCGGCAGGACGATGTCCACCGGCTGATCGCCGCGGTTGTACCAGACCAGCACCGCCTCGTCGGGATCGGAGCTGTACTTGCCGAGCACCGTGCGGGACTGGTCGTGCCAGTCCTCGGTGGTCATCTCGGCCCCGAAGCCCGACAGCCAGGTGAGCGCGATCCGCCCGGTGTGCTCGCCGTCGGCGCCGATCACCTCCTGGTGGCGCAGGTAATCGGCGGGACGCAGCGTGGGGTGGGCGGTCCGCAGCCGGGTGAGGGTGGCCATCAGCTCGGTGACGTCGTTCCAGGACTTCGCCTCCTCCCAGTCCAGCCACGAGATGGGGGAGTCCTGGCAGTAGGCGTTGTTGTTGCCCCGCTGGGTGCGCCCGAGCTCGTCGCCGGCGACGATCATCGGCACCCCCGCCGAGGTCATCAGGGTGGCCAGGAAGTTGCGGATCTGACGGTGCCGCAGGGCCTTGATCCCCGGGTCGTCGGTCTCCCCCTCCCAGCCGCAGTTCCACGACCGGTTGTCGTTGGAGCCGTCGTGATTGTCCTCGCGGTTCTGGTGGTTGTGCTTCATGTCGTAGGTGACCAGATCGCGCATCGTGAACCCGTCGTGGGCGTCCACGAAGTTCACCGAGGCGCCCGGGAAGTCGAACAGGTCGTCGGAGCCGGACAGCCGCAGCGCCAGCTCGCGGACGCCGGGGGTGGCCCCGCGCCAGAAGTCCCGGGTGAATCCGCGGTAGCGATCGTTCCACTCGCTCCAGCCGTCGTCCCACCGGCCGACCTGGTAGCCGTAGGGGCCCAGGTCCCAGGGCTCGGCGATGTGCTTGATCTGGCTGAGCACCGGGTCCTCGCGGATCGCCTGCTTGAACGGATGGTTCTGGTCGACGCCGTGACGCTCGTCGCGGATCAGCGTGGTGGCCAGGTCGTAGCGGAAGCCGTCGACCCCCATCTCGGTGACCCAGTAGCGCAGCGAGTCCAGCACCATGGTGAGGACGCCGGGATGAGAGGTGTTGACAGAGTTCCCGCAGCCGGTGACGTCGTAGTCGTTGCGGTTGTCGTTGGTGAGCCGGTAGTAGGTGCTGTGATCGATGCCGCGGAAACTCAGCGTGGGGCCCTCGTGGCCGCCCTCGCCGGTGTGGTTGTAGACGACGTCGAGGATCACCTCGATGCCGGCCCGGTGGAAGGCGGTCACCATGTCCTTGAACTCGCGAACCTGCTCGCCCCTCGTGCCGACCGAACAGTAGGCGCCGTGCGGGGCGAAGAAGCCCAGGGTGTTGTAGCCCCAGTAGTTCTTCAGACCCTTTCCGACGACGAAGGGCTCGGAGACGAAGTAGTGGATCGGCAGCAGCTCGATGGTGTTGACGCCGATCCGGGTGAGGTGATCGATCACCGCCGGATAGGCCAGCCCGGCGTAGGAGCCGCGCAGGTGCTCGGGCACCTGGGGGTGCAGCCGGGTGTAGCCCTTGACGTGCGTCTCGTAGATGACGCACTCCTCGATCGGGCGGCGCCGGGCGATCGGCTCGGGCGGCGGGGTCCGCTCGACGACGACCGACAGCGGCACCGACGCCGCGGAGTCCCGGGTATCGGGGGTGTAGTCGGACTCGTCGATGTGGTCCAGGATCGGGCCGGAGTAGTCGACCCCGGCGGTGATCGCCCGGGCGTAGGGGTCGATGAGCAACTTCGCCGGGTTGAACCGCATGCCGTCGTCGGGGTTCCAGGGCCCGTGCACCCGGAATCCGTAGAGCTGACGGGCGGCGACTCCCGGGACGAAGACCACCCACACCCCGTCGGGGCCCTTCGACATGTCCACATTGCGCTGGGTCCGGTCGGAGTTGACCAGGGCCAGCTCGACCTGGCTGGCGCGCGGCGCCCACAGCCCGAACCGGCACCCGCCGTCCATCAGATGGGCCCCGAGCACGCTGGAATCGGTCGGGAAGAGGATCGGCGGTGCCCCAGTGAGAGTCTGGACCATTGGTATGAGAACCTCCTGGTGGCATGACCGCCCCTGTGGCGACAGCCGATAATAGCGCCCGTGCGGTTGTCACGGGCCGGTCGCGGGGGGATATTCCGTGGAGCGGAATGTTCCGCGCAATGGAGCGCGCGGTTCGGCTGATGGGTACCGGCGATAGTGTGCCGCGGTGAGTCAAATGCGCACAATCGGTGAGCCGCCATCCTCGCCGGCTGGGGGCAGGGTCTATCTGGACCACGCGGCCACCAGCCCGCTGAGGCCTGCGGCGCTGGCCGCCGTCGCCTCCACCGGCCCGATCGCCAATCCGGCGGCGGTTCATTCGGCCGGCCGGGCGGCCCGGGCGATGCTGGACGACGCCCGCGAGCAGATCGCCGGCCTGCTCGGCGTCCGCCCCTTGGAGATCGTCTTCACCTCCGGCGGCACTGAGGCCGACTCGCTGGCCCTGCTGGGAGCCTCGGGGTCCGGCGCGGTCGGGATCTCTGCGGTGGAGCACGCCGCGGTGGCCGGGGTCACCGCCCCGGGCCTGCTGGCAGATCGGGTGCGGCTGCTGCCGGTCGACGCCGACGGGGTGGTCGATCCATCCGCGATCGGGGCTCTGAGCCGGCCGAGCCTGGTGAGTGTGATGACGGTCAACAACGAGACCGGTGTCGTGCAGCCGGTGGCCGGGTGCGCCGAGGCCGCTCACCGGGCGGGAGCCCTGTTCCACACCGACGCCGTTCAGGCGCTGGGCCACGAGCCCGTGGACCTGGCCGGGTGGGATGTGGATCTGGCCTCCTTCTCGGCCCACAAGATCGGCGGGCCGGTCGGGATCGGGGCGCTGTGGGTGCGCCGCGGCGTCACGGTGCCGGCGATCACCGCCGGCGGCGGCCAGGAGGCCGGGATCAGGTCGGGCACCCAGATGGTGGCCCTGGCCCGGGGATTCGCCGCCGCCCTGGTCGAGGCGCTCGGTGAGCTGGACCGGCGTATCGAGGTCTGGACGGGGCTGCGCAACCGGCTGATGGCGGCGGTGGCGGCGATCGGCGGGGTTCATGCCGATGGCGGACCGGCGGTGAGCCCGGCGATCTGCCATCTGAGCGTCGACGGCGCCCGGGGGGAGGATCTCCAGCTTCTGCTGGATGCCCGCGGCATCGACTGCTCGACCGGTTCGGCCTGCCATGCCGGGGTCGCGGCCCCCAGTCAGGTGATGCTGGCGATGGGCAGGACGCCGGCGCAGGCGTCCTCCTGCCTGCGGTTCTCCTTCGGGCCCGAGACGACCGCGGCCCAGATCGACCGGCTGACGGCGGTGCTCCCCGAGGTCGTCGCGCAGGCGCGCGCAGTGCGGTGACCGCCATTACAGTGGAGCCCTGTGAGAGTACTGGCTGCAATGTCTGGTGGGGTGGACTCGGCGGTGGCCGCCGCCCGGCTGGTGGCCGCGGGCCACGAGGTCACCGGCGTCCACCTGGCGCTGTCGCGCACCCCGCTGGCCTACCGGGAAGGGTCGCGCGGCTGCTGCTCGCTGGAGGACTCCTTCGACGCCCGCCGGGCCGCCGACCGGCTCGGCATCCCGTTCTACGTGTGGGACTTCTCCGAGCGCTTCGCCGAGGAGGTGATCCACCCCTTCATCGACGAGTACCGGGCAGGGCGCACCCCCAATCCGTGCCTGCGCTGCAATGAGCGGATCAAGTTCGCCGCCGTCCTGGAGCGCGGTCTGGATCTGGGATTCGACGCGGTGGCCACCGGTCACTACGCCCGCCTGGTGACCACCGACGGCGTCACGAGGATGTATCGCGCGGTCGACCCGGCCAAGGACCAGTCCTATGTGCTGGGGGTGCTCAATCAGGAGCAGCTGTCCCACTGCCTGTTCCCGCTGGGCGACTCCCTCAAGACCGATGTGCGGGCCGAGGCCGCCCGGCTGGGGCTGACGGTGGCCGACAAGCCGGATTCCTATGACATCTGCTTCATTCCCGACGGAGACACCGCCGGGTGGCTGTCCGATCAGCTCGGCGACCGGCCGGGAGAGATCCGCGACGAGTCGGGTGAGGTGGTGGGCCACCACGACGGCTATCACCACTTCACCATCGGTCAGCGGCGCGGGCTGCACCTGGGCACCCCCGCACCCGACGGGAGGCCGCGCTATGTGCTGGACATCGAGCCGGTCTCCAACAGGGTCGTCGTCGGCCCCGCCCAGGATCTCGAGGTGCACCGTCTGGAGGCCATCCGCCCGGTCTGGTGCTCGCAGCGGCCGGCGACCGAGTCCTGGTCGGGCCAGGTCCAGGTCCGGGCCCACGGCGCCCCGGTGGACGCCGAGGCGAGCCTGGTCGACGGCGGGGTGCGGGTCGTGACGGGGACGCCGTTGCGCGGGGTCGCTCCCGGCCAGGCCGCGGTGCTCTACGACGGCGATCTGGTGATCGGTTCGGCGACCATCTGCGGCACCGAGCGGGCCGGCACCGACATCGCGACGGCCCTGGCCGGCTCAGAAGCCACGGGAAACACAGCGCGATGAGGGCCACCGCGATCGGCTCGCTGCCCGGTGAGGACTTCCGCGGGGCGGTGGCGGAGATGGCCGAGACCTTCCCCGACCTGGTGCCGATGCCCGAGCAGCCCGGCCGGGGACCGGGGGCGGGCATCATCGGGAGGGCGACCGGCGTCCTGGAGGAGCTTCCGGTGGACCTGGGCCCGGGCGGCTGGCGGCTGTCGGACTCCGGCGATGCGGCCGCCCGGGCGGCGCGGTCCTGCTGGCGTCGCGACCTCGATGATCTCGAGGAGACCCTGGCCGGGGCGCCGGCGACGGTGAAGATCGCGGTCTGCGGGCCGCTGACCCTGGCCGCCGGGCTTCACCTGCGTCATGGCGAGGCGGTGCTGGCCGACCCGGGCGCACTGCGCGAGGTCGCCCAGTCGCTGGCCGCCGGAACCGCTTCCCTGCTGGCCGAGCTGGGACGCCGGATGCCGCAGGTGCGCTGGGTCTGGCAGATCGACGAGCCGGCCGCCCCGTCGGTGCTGGCCGGAGCCGTGCCCACCCAGTCCGGGCTGCACCGCTACCGGCCGATGGAGCCGGCGGTCGCCATCGGGGTCGCCGCACCGGCGGTCGAGGCGGCGCGCGAGGCCGGGGCTGCAAGAACCGCCTGGCACAGCTGTGCCCCGCAGATCCCCTGGGAGCTGCTGCGCCGGATCGGGATCGACGACGCCCTGGTCGACCTCTCGGCGCTCGGATCGGCCGATCTCGACCGGTGCGCCGAATGGCTGGAGTCGGAGAGCCCCCAGGGCCGGCCGCAGGGCCGACTCGGGCTCGGCGCGGTGCCGACCGGCGTCCCCGACACGGTTCTGGACGCCGACCGGATCGTCGACCGGGTGGTGGAGTTCGCCCGCCGGATCGGGGTGGACCGGCGTCTGATCGTCGAGCGCGGGCTGCTCACCCCGGCCTGCGGGCTGACAACCTGGTCGCTCCCGGCCGCCGCGCGGCAGTGCCGGCAGCTGGCCCGGGCGGCGGAACTGGCCGACGAGGCCCTGCTCGGCTGAGCATCGCGGGCCGGTACCGAGCATGACGGGGTCATCCAGGGCGCGACGGGGCGGTCCGGGCGGCGGCTACCATGGCCGGGTGGGCATCTTCACCGACCTCAACCTCAACGGCCGCACACCGGTGCGCGTCCAGCCCAGGAATGGCGAATGGGGACCGCTCGGGGTGCCCTCCACCCGGGCCAAGAAGATCCAGCGGATCATCGCGCCGATCGCCTTCGTGGTGGTGCTGGCCGGGTTGTCGGCGCTGTTCTACTACTTCTACCGGATCCTCATTCCGCAGGGCTGAGTCAGCGGGCGAGATGGACTCCCCACCTGGTGATCAGGGCCAGCGCCAGGCATCGCAGGAAGAATCCGACGGTCACCCAGGTCGAGAACCACCAGAGCTTCATCTTCGTGGTGGCGGCGTAGACGGTGACCAGGTAGATGGGCGGCACTCCGGTGGACGCCGAGATGAGCAGGATCGGCGTCCCCCAGCGCGGATCCTCGACCAGAAGAGCAGAGCGGGCGTTCCAGCGCTGCCACCGCTCGCGCCAGGATCCCGGCGTCGGCGGCTTCTTCTCCTTGGGCGCGAACCATTTCAGCTGTCGGCCCCGGCGGATCGCCACGAAGATGATGAACTTGCCCAGGCCGTGACCCAGGGCCAGGCCGATCGACACCGAGACCGGCCCCACCAGGCCGGTGGCCAGCGCCCCCACCAGGAAGATCTCCGAGTTGAGCACCGGGACGATGCTCGAGGCGATGCCGAATCCGAAGGCCGACGCCATCTCGTACCAGAATCGCCCCGTCATCCAGGCTGCCGTCTCCAGGCCGATCATCTGGAGTTCAAACCGCTCAGTTCGCCAGCGCTGCGAGGTGCTGCAACCGGTTGAGCTCGGAGGCCAGGAACTCGGGGCCTCCCTGGCGCCCCAGCACCAGGCTCCGGCCGCCGGTCAGCGGCGCAACGGCCACCACGGTGTCTCCCCATCCGGGCATCCAGCCGTCCTCCAGCTCCGTGGAATGAGTGCTGTCCAGGGGTTCCAGCAGGTCCACCGAGTCCGGGGTGAACTCGGGGGCCAGAGCCGTGGAGGTGAGCACCGAGAGGTCGGCCCCGAACAGCGCCGCCCACTGGCAGTGGAAGACCACCGGGGTCGCCTCGGTGAGGATCTCGGCGCCGTGGGCGGGATCGTCGGCCATCCGGTTGAGAGTCGCGATGTCGGACTCGATGCCCCAGTTCTCCGGGTACCGCGACAGCCAGAGCACCTTCACCCCGTCGAGCAGGTCGCAGGAGGACACCAGGGTGTCGGGCAGGGTGCTCGGCGGCAGTGTGAGGATGAAGTCGTCGATGGCGTAGCCGGGACCCTTCTCGACGATCTCGACGGCGGCGATATCAGCGTTGACCGTTCCCATAGCGGTGGCGACGAGCCCCAGGGATCCCGGGGTGTCTGGCAGCTGAACACGAAGCATGAGCACGCTTCATTGTCCCCCCGCCGAGGGGCGCTCCCAAATGCGCTGGTGCCGGGCGGCGGGGCGCGAGGTCCTAGGATGTGAGCCTGGGGCCGTGAGAACTCTGGCCCGCACGTATCGTCACGCCGCTTTCATTCTCAGGAGGATCATCGTGGCTCTCACGCCGGATGACGTCGTCCGCCTGGCCGGTCTGGCACGCATCGAGCTCACCGCGGAGGAGACGTCGACGCTGGCACCCCAGCTCGACCTCATCCTCGACGCGGTGGCCTCGGTGTCGCAGGTCGCCACCGCCGATGTGCCGCCCACCTCTCACGCCCTGCCGCTGGTCAACGCGTTCCGCGCCGACGAGGTGAAGCCGTCGATGCCGGCCGCCGAGGCGCTGGCGATGGCCCCCCGGGCCGAGCAGAACCGCTTCCGGGTGCCGAGGATCCTCGACGAGGAGGCGCGGTGATGGCCGACAGCCCGACAACCGATGGCGCGATCACCGGCGCGGTGACCACCGGCGACGCCGAGATCCTCACCGCCGGCGCGACCGAGCTGGTCGCCGCGATGGAGGCCGGCCGGCTCAGCTCGGTGGAGATCACCCGGGCCTGCCTGGATCGCATCGAGGCGGTCGACGACCAGGTCCACGCCTTCCTCACCGTGGACGCCGAGAGGGCTCTGGATCAGGCCGCCGGGATCGACTCCAGGCGCGCCGCGGGGGAGAGCCTCGGGCCGCTGGCCGGGGTGCCGCTGGCCGTCAAGGACCTGTTCTGCTACCGCGGCATGGTCACCACCGCCGCCTCCAGGATCCTGGAGGGATGGGTCCCGCCCTACACCTCCACCGTCGTCCAGCGCTGTGTCGACGCCGGAATGGTGATCCTCGGCAAGACGAACCTCGACGAGTTCGCGATGGGCTCCTCCACCGAGACCTCGGCCTTCGGACCGACCCACAACCCCTGGGCGCTGGACCGGATCCCGGGCGGCTCGGGAGGCGGCTCGGCCGCCGCCCTGGCGGCCTTCGAGGCCCCGCTGGCGCTGGGCACCGACACCGGGGGCTCCATCCGGATGCCGGCCTCGGTGACCGGCACGGTCGGCGTCAAACCCACCTACGGCGGGTCCTCGCGCTACGGCGTCATCGCCATGGCCAGCTCCCTGGACCAGCCCGGCCCCTGCGGCCGCACGGTGCTCGACACCGCCCTGCTGCACCGGGTGATCGCCGGACACGACCCGATGGACCAGACCTCCATCCCGCAGGACGTGCCCCCGGTGTGGCAGGCGGCCCGCAGCGCCGACCTGTCCGGGGTGCGGCTCGGCGTCGTCACCGAGCTGTCCGGGGAGGGCTACGCGCCCGGCGTCACCGATCGCTTCGCCCGGGCCGTGGCCGCCCTCAAGGACGCCGGCGCCGAGATCGTCGAGATCTCCTGTCCGCACTTCAAGTACGCGCTGGGGGCCTACTACCTCATCCAGCCGGCCGAGGTGTCCAGCAACCTGGCCCGCTATGACGCGATGCGCTACGGGCTGCGTCTGGGCGACGACGGCGAGCACTCGGCCGAGCAGGTGATGATCGCCAGCCGCGGCGCCGGATTCGGCGCCGAGGCCAAGCGGCGGATCATCCTGGGCACCTACGCGCTGTCCAGCGGCTACTACGACGCCTACTACGGCTCGGCGCAGAAGGTCCGCACCCTCATCGTCCGCGACTTCGAGAACGCCTGGGCCTCCTGCGACGCGCTGATCTCCCCGACCACCCCGACCACCGCCTTCCGGATCGGCGAGCGCCTCGACGACCCGCTGGCGATGTATCAGGCCGACCTGTGCACCATTCCGGCGAATATGGCCGGGATCTGCGCCGGCTCCTTCCCTGCCGGGCTCGCCGCCGATGACGGCCTGCCGGTGGGGCTGCAGGTGATGGCCCCGGTGCTGGCCGATGACCGGATCTACCGGGTCGGCGCGGCACTGGAGGCTCAGATGGAGCACGAATGGGGATCCCCGCTGCTGTCCCGGATCCCGCCGCTGACGGCGTCTTCCAAGGAGGGCCTGCGATGAGCGTCTGGACCACCGATGAACTCCTCGACTACGACGAGGTGATGGAGCGCTACGACCCGGTGCTGGGCCTGGAGGTGCACGTCGAGCTGTCGACCGCCTCCAAGATGTTCTGCGGCTGCTCCACCGACTCCGACGCCGAGCCGAACACCCACGTCTGCCCGGTCTGCCTGGGCCTGCCCGGTTCGCTGCCGGCGATCAACGGGCATGCGGTGGAGTCGGCGATCCGGATCGGGCTGGCGCTCAACTGCGAGATCGCCCCGTGGTGCCGGATGGCCCGGAAGAACTACTTCTACCCGGACATGACCAAGGATTACCAGATCTCCCAGTACGACGAGCCGATCTGTCACGACGGCCACGTCGACCTGGAGGTCGACGGGAAGAGCTACCGGGTGGAGATCGAACGGGCGCACATGGAGGAGGACGCCGGCAAGTCGCTGCACGTCGGTGGGTCCGACGGCCGCATCCAGGGCGCCGCCTACTCCCTGATGGACTACAACCGCGCCGGGGTGCCGCTCATCGAGATCGTCACCAAGCCGGTCCGCGGGCTGGGCGCCAGGGCCCCACAGGTGGCCCGGGCCTATATGGCCCACCTGCGCGACATCATGATCGCGCTGGGGGTGTCCCACGCCCGGATGGAGAAGGGCAATCTGCGCTGCGACGCCAACGTCTCGCTGATGCCGAAGGGCTCCGATGAGCTCGGAACCCGCACCGAGACCAAGAATGTCAACTCGCTGCGCTCGGTCGAGGGGGCGCTGACCTACGAGATTCAGCGGCAGGGGGCCGTGCTGGCCTCCGGCGGCCGGGTGCGCCAGGAGACCCGGATGTGGCAGGAGTCCGGCGAGTACACCATCGCCGGGGCGCGAGAAGTCCGACGCCGAGGACTACCGCTACTTCCCCGAACCCGACCTGGTGCCGGTCGAGTCCTCCCGCGAGTGGGTCGAGGAGCTGCGCGCCACCCTGCCGGAGCTGCCCGCCGCCAAGCGGGCCCGGCTGGCCGCCGAGTGGTCATTCTCGACCACCGAGATGGACGCCGTCATCAATGCCGGGGCGCTGGACCTGCTGGAGCAGACCGTCGCCGCCGGTGCCGGCCCCGAGGCGGCCCGAAAGTGGTGGCTCACCGAGCTGTCCCGGCGGGCCAACGAGGCCGGTTGCGATCTGTCCGAGGTCGGCATGACGCCGGCCCAGGTGGCCGCGGTGCAGAAGCTGGTGGATGACGGGGCCCTGACCGACAAGCTCGCCCGCCAGGTGATCGACGGGGTGATCGCCGGTGAGGGGGAGCCCGATGAGGTGGTCGCCGGCCCGGGGGCTGGCCGTGGTCTCCGACGACGGCGCCCTGGGCGCGGCCGTCGACCAGGCGATCGCCGCCAATCCCGCCGTCGCCGAGAAGATCCGGGGCGGCAAGGTGCAGGCCGCCGGGGCGCTCATCGGCCAGGTGATGAAGGCGATGCGCGGCCAGGCCGACGCCAAGCGGGTGCGCGAGATCATCCTGGAGAAGCTCTCCTGATCCGGGGTTCTTGGGTCTTCGGGCCACGAGGCGCCCCTTCCGCGACGAGACGCCCGCTCGATGGGGCGTCTCGTCGCGGAAGGGGCGCCTCGTCGTTGTGGTGGGTCGAGGGTCCCATGCGGTCCGAGACCTCTGTGTGATGTCACTTGACACCTCGCATGAGAGCCACAGCATCAACGAGTTCGTACCGATCCTCAAGTGTTGCCAGGATCCCTCGAGTGCTGAGAATCGGGCCGT